>NZ_CP060718.1:392500-1592500 GCF_014396785.1 Sphingomonas lutea
ACCCGCAGATTTCCGAATGGGGAAACCCATCCTCACTATTTACTCTCGCTGCTGAGCAGTCAGCATCGGGGCTAAATAGGAAGGATATCACTTTGCTGAATAAAATAGGCTTAGTGAAGCGAACCCGGGGAACTGAAACATCTCAGTACCCGGAGGAAAAGACATCAACCGAGATTCCGTTAGTAGTGGCGAGCGAAAGCGGACCAGGCCAGTGCCTGGTTGTTAGTTAGCAGAACAGTTTGGAAAGACTGGCCAGAGCGGGTGACAGCCCCGTATGCGAAAACAATCAATCAGGACTCGAGTAGGGCGGGACACGTGTAATCCTGTCTGAACATGGGGGGACCACCCTCCAAGCCTAAATACTCGTGTATGACCGATAGTGAACTAGTACCGTGAGGGAAAGGTGAAAAGCACCCCGATGAGGGGAGTGAAACAGTACCTGAAACCGGTTGCCTACAAGCAGTGGGAGGATCCTTGAGATCTGACCGCGTACCTCTTGCATAATGGGTCAGTGACTTAATGTATCAAGCAAGCTTAAGCCGATAGGTGTAGGCGCAGCGAAAGCGAGTCTGAATAGGGCGATTGAGTTTGATGCATTAGACCCGAAACCCGGCGATCTAGGCATGACCAGGGTGAAGGTGCGGTAACACGCACTGGAGGCCCGAACCGATTAACGTTGAAAAGTTACCGGATGAGTTGTGTTTAGGGGTGAAAGGCCAATCAAGCCGGGAAATAGCTGGTTCTCCGCGAAAACTATTGAGGTAGTGCCTCGGATGTTTTCCGATGGGGGTAGAGCACTGGATGGGCTAGGGGGTCGCGAGACCTACCAAACCTAACCAAACTCCGAATACCATCGAGTATAGTCCGGGAGACAGACGGCGGGTGCTAAGGTCCGTCGTCAAAAGGGAAACAGCCCTAACCTACAGCTAAGGTCCCCAAGTCATATCTAAGTGGGAAAGCATGTGGGAATCCCAAAACAACCAGGAGGTTGGCTTAGAAGCAGCCATCCTTTAAAGAAAGCGTAACAGCTCACTGGTCTAAATAAGGGTTCCTGCGGCGAAGATGTACCGGGGCTAAAGATATGCACCGAAGCTTAGGGTGTGCACTTTTGTGCACGCGGTAGCGGAGCGTTCCGTAAGTCAGTGAAGCCGAAGGGTAACCGACGGTGGAGATATCGGAAGTGAGAATGCTGACATGAGTAGCGATAAAGAGGGTGAGATGCCCTCTCGCCGAAAGCCCAAGGGTTCCTGCGCAAGGCTAATCCGCGCAGGGTGAGTCGGCCCCTAAGACGAGCCCGAAGGGGGTAGTCGATGGGAATCAGGTTAATATTCCTGAACCTGGTGATGTGTGACGGATCTCGTAAGTCGTCAGTCCTTATTGGATTGGTACTGGCGGCGAAGAGGTTCCAGGAAATAGCCTCACCATATAGACCGTACCCGAAACCGACACAGGTGGGCAGGTAGAGTATACCAAGGCGCTTGAGAGAAGGGTGTTGAAGGAACTCGGCAAATTGCCTCCGTACCTTCGGAAGAAGGAGGCCCCGGCTATGCGCAAGCACTGTCGGGGGCACAGGCCAGGGGGTAGCGACTGTTTAACAAAAACACAGGGCTCTGCTAAGTCGGCTTCAAGACGACGTATAGGGTCTGACGCCTGCCCGGTGCCTGAAGGTTAAGAGGAGGAGTGCAAGCTCCGAATTGAAGCCCAGGTAAACGGCGGCCGTAACTATAACGGTCCTAAGGTAGCGAAATTCCTTGTCGGGTAAGTTCCGACCTGCACGAATGGCGTAACGACTTCCCCACTGTCTCCAACACCTGCTCAGCGAAATTGAATTCTCCGTGAAGATGCGGAGTACCCGCGGTTAGACGGAAAGACCCCGTGCACCTTTACTGCAGCTTCAGAGTGGCTGTGGGAAACAATTGTGTAGAATAGGTGGGAGGCTTTGAAGCCCAGGCGCCAGCTTGGGTGGAGTCACCTGTGAAATACCACCCTGTTGTTTTCTACAGTCTAACCTCGCACCGTTATCCGGTGCAGGGACCCTCTGTGGCGGGTAGTTTGACTGGGGCGGTCGCCTCCTAAAGAGTAACGGAGGCGCGCGATGGTGGGCTCAGGACGGTTGGAAACCGTCTGTTAGAGTGCAATGGCATAAGCCCGCCTGACTGCGAGACTGACAAGTCGAGCAGAGACGAAAGTCGGTCATAGTGATCCGGTGGTCCCTCGTGGAAGGGCCATCGCTCAACGGATAAAAGGTACGCCGGGGATAACAGGCTGATAACCCCCAAGAGCTCATATCGACGGGGTTGTTTGGCACCTCGATGTCGGCTCATCACATCCTGGGGCTGGAGCAGGTCCCAAGGGTTTGGCTGTTCGCCAATTAAAGTGGTACGTGAGCTGGGTTCAGAACGTCGCGAGACAGTTTGGTCCCTATCTGCCGTGGGCGTCGATACTTGAGAGGAGTTGCCCCTAGTACGAGAGGACCGGGGTGAACATGCCTCTGGTGGACCTGTCGTGGCGCCAGCCGCGCAGCAGGGTAGCTATGCATGGACGGGATAACCGCTGAAAGCATCTAAGCGGGAAGCCTCCCTCGAGATAAGGTATCTTAGAGTCGTGGAAGACCACCACGTTGATAGGCCGGGTGTGGAAGCACAGTAATGTGTGGAGCTAACCGGTCCTAATTACTCATTTCGCGCTTGAGAGTCCCACCATCACCGACAGTCCTGCAAAGGAAGATCGGTTGGTTTGATCTCAGCTAGATGACGCTAAGAACAATGCCCAAGTGCACGATTTCTAGAATTTCGATCCGCGCCGTCACCATAGCTTGGTGACCATAGCGTCCGTGACCCACCCGATCCCATCCCGAACTCGGCCGTGAAACCGGACAGCGCCAATGGTACTTCAGCTTAAGCTGCGGAAGAGTAGGTCGTCGCCAGGCTTTGCTGGCGGCGTGGTTCGAAAACCCATTCACATGTTACGAAAAGCCGCTGCCGGCCTGCCGAGCGGCGGCTTTTTCGTTTACCGGGCAGAGGTCCCGAGGCCGCGAGGCTTCGCAAGGCCGAACGGCCGCCCGGACCGCCGCAAGGCGGGAGGAGCGCCAAGCCGGCGGATGCCGGCGCCGGCGCCTGAGGCCATCGTTAACGTCGCGGGGTGGAGCAGCCCGGTAGCTCGTCAGGCTCATAACCTGAAGGTCGTAGGTTCAAATCCTACCCCCGCAACCAACGCAATTTGTCGGCGCGCGCACTGGGCTTAGGGATTGCGCTGCCACCGCGAAGGCCGGCGCACCTTGCCGCCGACTTCAGCCGCGCCACCAGCAGCAGCCAATCAGCCCGCTTTCGAGCGGGCTTTTTTGTTGCCCCGGCCAGGCGCCAGCTTCCCGCGCGATGAACACTTCGACCCGTGCAAGCGTCTCCCTTCCGCATCAGGAATGGAGGGCGCGATGGCTTCGGCAAAGCTGCGATGGCGACTGCTTCGGGATCTCGACGAGTGGCTGGCCTGGCCGGCGGCTTTGCTCAGCCTCGCCTGGCTGGGGATTGTCATCTGGGAGCTCGTCTCGGGCACCAGCGCTTTGCTGGAAACGGTCGGCACCGCGATCTGGGCGATCTTCATCGTCGAATTCCTCGTCCGCTTTGCACTGGCGCCGGAAAAGCTCCCATTCCTCCGCTCGAACTGGCTGACGCTCATCGCGCTCGTCGTGCCGGCGCTTCGCCTGTTCCGCGCGGCGGCCTTCTTGCGCGTGGCGCGCGCCGCCCGCGGATTCCGGCTGGTGCGCATCGTCGGCACCGCCAATCGCAGCATGAACGCCCTTCAGGCGACCCTTGTCCGCCGCGGATTCGCTTACGTGCTGGGACTGACCTTGCTGGTCATCGCGCTTGGGGCAGCCGGCATGCTGAGCCTGGAGAATAGCAAGGAATCGACCGGCGGCTTTACCTCTTACGGGCATGCCCTCTGGTGGACCGGGATGCTCGTCGCCAGCCTTGGGACGGACTTCTGGCCGGTGACGAGCGAAGGCCGTTTGCTGGCCATGCTGCTCGCGCTCTACGGCCTGGCCGTGTTCGGCTACATCACCGCCACCTTCGCAAGCTTCTTCGTCGGCCGCGACGCCGAACGGCACAAGCGCACGACGCACGACGGCGATATGAAAGCGTTGCTGGATGAGGTGCGCGCGCTGCGCGAAGAACTCCGGCAGCGCGCCTAGCGCCGTGCGAAGAAGATGCGGCGCGTGCCCGGATCGGCCGACTGCAGAGCCACGTCGATCGCGTCCCCCGGGGTCACGCGCCCCGCCTCCAGCCGCGCGACCACCGGCAGCGCGCACAGCTGGATGCGGTCGCCGCGCGAATCCGCATCGGTGACCACGGCCGAGAAGGTGTCGCCGACGCGGTCCGCCAGCACTACCGCCTCGGCCAGGTCGATCACCGCACGCTCGATCTGGCCCGCCTGCGCCTCGGCGCGCGCCATGACCTTGGGCAGGCGTGCGAAGGCCTGTGCCGCGCCGTCCGGCAACGCTTGGCCATTCGCCAGCGCCAGTGCGGCCTCGATCACATAGCGGTCGGCCAGCCGCCGCAGCGGTGCCGTGGCATGAGCGTAGGTCGCAGCTACGGCCGCGTGCCATGGCGTGCGGTCCGCGACGAAGGGCTCATAGGCCGCGCCGCCGCCGGCGCGCCGGATCGCCGCCATCATTGCTGCCTGCTCGCGCACCTTCGGATCGAGCCCGCGTTCGAAGTCGACCAGCGACATCGTCTTGGGCCAGGCGATCCCGAACGCCTGCGCCGTGTGCCGAAGTCGTCGTACGGCGCCTTCATGCGGCTCGGAAAGCACCCGGAATAGCCCAGTCTGGTGCGCGACAAGCAGGTCCGCAACGGCGAGATTGGCGGCGAGCGACAGTGCGGCATTGCGATCCTCCGCCGTGCGGCGCGCGCGGAAGCGCAGGTCGAACCCGCCATCGGGGAGCGCGACCACCTCCTGCTCGGGCGGATCGACCCGTGCCGCACCGCGGCGCTGCTCGGCGGCGTTCAAGCGATCGGTCAGCTCGTCAAAGCCCGCTGGCAAGTCGTCATCGCGGACAGTCTCGTACGCCAGCTTGGCGCGGCTGCGGATGACCGCCCGCGTCACGCTGTCGAGCCGCACCTCCCCTTGCCGATCGACCCGCACGCTGAACACCACCGCCGGCCGCGGCACGTCGGGCAGCAGGCTCGCCGCGCCTTCGCCGAGCACGGGGGATAGAGCGGCGCCTTGCCGTCGGGCAGGTAGAGGGTCGTGCCTCGGTGCCATGCCTCCGCATCCAGCTGGCTGCCATCGGCCACGAACCAGCCGACATCGGCGATCGCATAATGCAGCACCATGTCCGGGCCGGCGCGCGCGATCGCGAACGCCTGGTCGAGGTCGGTCGCGCTTGCCGGATCGAGCGTGACGAAGGCGCGGTCGGTCCAGTCGGCATGATCCGTCGGCGGGCGCGCCGCGGCGCGCTCGGCCTCGGCGAGCACGTCCGCCGGAAACGTCGCCGGCACCTGATATTCGACGCGGATGTCCGCCAGCCCGCGGGCGAGGACGTTGGCGGGATCGGCAAGGACGCGCATCAGCGCTGGCGGAACTTCCATTCCATCGCCCGCCGCACGCGGCGCTCGACCGATGGGTGGGTGTAGAAGATCGCCTCCTGCACCGGGTTCGGCCGCGGGTAGCGATATTCGGCGGTCTTCACCAAGGCCGAGGACAGCGCGTCTGGCTTGTCCTCGGTACGCAGCGAATAAGCGTCGGCCTCGCTCTCGCTCATGCGGCTGAGCGTGTTCGTCACGGGCATGGCGATCAGCGCGCCCACGCCGACCATGAACATCAGCACCGGGACGCCGCGCGGCTCGCCGATCTTGGCGGTCGATCCAAAGGCACGGGCGAACACGGGAAACAGGCGGTCGGCGAGGAAGAAAAGGACGATCGCCAGCACTGACAGCACGATCAGGCTGCGCCAGATATGGCCCAGCACATAATGGCCGATCTCGTGCCCCGTGACCGCGCGCACCTCGTCGAGCGAAGCTTCCTTGAGCGCGACATCGGCGATGGCAATGCGCGCCGAGCCCAACACGCCCGAGACGTTGGCGGTGAAATTGTTCGACTGGCGCGATCCGTCGTACATGAAGATGCGGTCGCTCGGGATGTTCGCCTTCGCCGCCATCTCCTCCAGCGCGGCGCGCACCGGCCCCGCCGGCACCGGCTTATACTGATTGAACAAAGGTTCGATCAGGATCGGGGACAGCAGCATCATGAACGCGAAGGCGGCCGCGGTAAGGCCGCCGGACCAGATCCACCAGCGGCGCTCGGCGCGATTGATCAGCCAGTAGAGCGCGGCAAGGAACAGCCCGCCGACGACGACCGAAATGGCGAGCGAAATCGCGCCTTGCGAGAGGAAGTCGGCTAGCGGCTGGCTGGACCGGCCATATTCCTTCTCGCGCCACCAGTCGGTGTAGATCGCAAATGGCAGCGACAGCAGGCTGGAGATCAGCAGGAAGACCGCGGGGATGAGGAAGGTGCGCAGGAACCCGTTGCGACGCTCGAGCTTCGCCTGCATCCGGTCGAGCACGCCCGAACGAACAATCAGCCAGGTGACGATTGCCGAGACCACCAGGCTCCACAGCAGCAGCCAATGGTTGCCTGCGGTATAGGCTGCGGCCTTGGCCAGCGCCTCGGCGCCAAGGCCATCAATATAGCTTGCGGTTGCGGCGTCGACCTGCGGATTGGCTTGCATCATGTCCCCCTGTGGAAGCCGCCACCGTAACGACCCCCGGCCGCACGCAACCGAACCGCCCCCGGAACGCTTATCGTTTCGATGATTGACGCCACCCCCACCGAAAGCCAGCTGTGGACCGTCGCGCACGGTCCCGGACCGATCGTCGCGACCGCGATCCACGACGGGCACGACCTCAGGCCCGAAATCGCCGCCGCGATGAAGCTCCCCGACGCCGATCGCCTGCGGGAAGAGGACCCGTTCACGGGCCAGGCGGTGCTCGACGTGCCGACGCATGTCGTCGTCCACCGGTCGCGCTTCGAATTCGACCTCAACCGCGGCCCTGACGGCGCGGTCTATGAAACGCCCGAGCAATGCTGGGGCCTCGACGTCTGGCATCAGCGACCGGACAAGGCGCTCGTCCAGCGCTCGCTCGATCTTCACGCCAGCTACTATGCGATGCTCAAGGAATTGCTCGACGAGGTCGCCGCCGAACATCCGCGTTTCGTCGTGATCGACGTCCACAGCTACAACCACCGCCGCGACGGGCCCGATGGCGCCGCGACCCCGCAGGCCGATGCGCCCGACATCAACATCGGCACCTTCTCGATGCCGCGCGAGCAATGGGCGTTCCTGCTCGACCCGCTGATGGAGGCGATGCGCAGCTTCGACTTCAATGGCCGCCATCTCGACGTACGCGAAAATGTCGCCTTCCAGGGCAAGGGCGAGCAGACGCGCTTCGTCCATGAGACTTACCCGAAGCAAGGTTGCGCCGTCGCGCTCGAATTCAAGAAATTCTTCATGGACGAATGGTCGGGCGCGCCTCTGCCCGATGAGCTGGCCGCAATGCGCCGCCTAATCGACCATATCGCCAGGACGGCGGAGGGCTTGCTGGCGTGAGCACGCCCGCCGTGCTGCGCGAGGTGCCCATGGCGCTCGACATCGGGCCGGGCGGGGCGATCCGCCAGCAGATCGGCGAGGGCGGCCGGCTGCACATGGACCGGCACCTGTTTTTCCTGGTGCTCAACCGCACCGAGCGCGCCGGCGACAGCCTCGCGCGCAACGTCGCGCTGCACAGCTCCTCCTATCTCGTCTGGTCGCCGGCCGATGACGGCCCGGCGGAAGAGGCGCTGAAGCAGATTACCGAGGCCCTGCTGACGCGGTTCGACCGCATCATCCTCATCTCGCTCTACGATCAGCCGACGCCCGAATCGCGCAAGGAAGACGATCCCCACCTGCCGCCTTTCGTCGCCTGGATCGGCGCCAGCGACGACGCGCTGAGCGCCGACATCGCCGAGCATCTGGCGACAGCCATGAGCAAGATCGAGATCGACCTTCGCCATTGCGAGGTCGAGCATCGGTCGCGCGCCTATTTCGAGCCGGGGGTCGAGGCGCTCGTCGACCGCGACGACCGGGTGACGCAGATTTCGGTGGGATTGCCGCGCATCTATCTCTCGCCCGACGGCGACCTTTATCCGCAATTGTTCCGCGACCTGTCCGTTCGCACCGGCGATGCCTTGCTGCGCGCCGCTTGCGCCTTCGCCGACGAGACCGATCAAGGTCCGCCAGCCCATTATCGCTCGCTCGGCCGCAGTGCCTTCCTTGCCGCCGCGCTGGCCGCCGATCGCAAGCTCGATGCGGTCGCCACCAGCTTCGATTTCCTGCTGTCGGTGTCGCCGATCAACACCGCCGAGGCGCAGGCGGACTTCCTTGCGCAGGGCGCTCGGAAACCGCCGCGCTTCCGCTATCGCCCGCTGGAGGTCGACCCCGACGCCGCCAAGCGCCAGCTCTACGCCATCGACCTCGCCCAGCTCGAAGACCCCCTGCTCGAACATCTGTTCGCCGAAAAGCGGCAGGAGATCGAGCAGCAGCTGACGATGCTTGCGACCCGCAACACGCCCAGCTTCCGCGCGGCATCCATGCTGCAATATGGCGCGGTCGAGGAGGAGTTGTTGCGCGCCGCCGAAGCGATCCTCGCCGCGACGCCGCAACCGCGAAAATGCGGCCGCATGATCGGTGCCAGCGAAGTCGCCAAGGCCGCACAGCGCCTGATTCGCGACTATCGCAACGCGGGCGAAGGCTTCGATGCCGCGGTCGAGCTGCGCGACGATCTTGCCGCGGGGCTGATGGTATCGGGCGGGACGCTGATGATCTCGACCCACACGCGCATGGCCGATCATCGCCTCGATGCCTTGCTGTCGCACGAAGTCAGCATCCATCTGCTGACCTTCTTCAACGGCGCGGCGCAGGGGCTGGAGCTGTTCCGCACCGGCCTGGCGCAATATGAAGGGGTCCAGGAAGGGCTTGGCGTGTTCGCCGAATGGGCCGTGGGCGGCCTGACCGACGCGCGTTTCCGCCTACTCGCCGGCCGCGTGGTCGCGGTCGATGCCATGCTTCGCGGCGCCGACTTCATTGAAACCTACCGGCTGCTGCGCGACCGCGGCTTCCGCGAGCAGACCGCCTTCTCGATCACCGCGCGGGTGCATCGATCGGGCGGCCTGGCCAAGGACGCGATCTACCTGCGCGGCTTCAAGGCGGTGTGCGATTATGTCGCCGACGGCGTCCCGCTCGATCCCTTCTGGCTCGGCAAGATTGCGCCCGGGCACCTCGCGGCGGTCGAGGAACTGTTGCAACGCGGCCTCGTTAGCGCCCCGCGCCACCTGCCCGAATTCCTGGCGCGCCCCGATGCGCAAGCCAGGATCGCGCGCCTGCAAAGCGGCGTCCCCCTGGCATCAATGCTCAACATGGAGTGACGCCGCCGTGAACATCGCTTTCTTCGTCAACGATCTCGAGCGCGAATATGAGGGGTACACCACGACCATCCTCGCGCATCAGGCGGTCATCGCCGGGCACCGCGTGTGCTACATTACGCCATCGGATTTCGTCCTGACGCCCGACGACCATCTCCACGTCCACGGCCGCTTCCTGCCCAAGCGCAAGTACAAGGACCGCGCCGACTTTTTCGATACGCTGAAGTCGGGCAAGGCCAAGGTCGAACGCGTCGACATCGAGGAGATCGACGCGGTCATGCTGCGCAACGACCCTTCGCTCGACGCGCAAGCCTGCCCCTGGGCGGCGGAGGCCGGCATCCTGTTCGGGCGCGAGGCGACCAAGCGCGGCACGCTCGTCGTCAACGACCCCGACAGCCTCGGCCGCGCGGTCAACAAGCTCTATTTCCAGAGCTTCCCGGTCGAAGCGCGCGCGGAAACTTTGATCTCGCGCAACGAGGAGGACATCAAGGCCTTCGCGCGCGAGCATAAGGGCAACATCATCCTCAAGCCGTTGCAGGGCTCGGGCGGGTCGGGGGTGTTCAAGCTCGACGCCAAGACCAAGGCGAACATCAACCAGATCATCGAGGCGATTTCGCGCGACGGCTATATCATCGCGCAGGCCTATGTTCCCGCGGCCAAGAAGGGCGACATCCGCTTCTTCCTGATGAACGGCGAACCGCTGCAGATCGACGGCAAATATTGCGCGCTGCGCCGCGTCGCCTCGGCCGACGACATCCGCTCCAACATCCACGCCGGCGGCACCGCCGAATCGGTCGAGATCGGCGATGTCGAGCTTGCGGTGGCCGAACTCATCCGTCCCAAGCTCATCGCCGACGGCATGTTCCTCGTCGGCATCGACATCGTCGGCGACAAGATTCTGGAGGTGAACGTGTTCAGCCCCGGTAACCTGGGCAGCTGCTCGCGCATGGCCGGGGTCGATTTCTCGGTGCCGATCATCAAGGCGATCGAGCGCAAGGTCGAGATCGCGTCGCAATATGCGCAGACCTTCGACAACAAGCATCTGGCGGTGCTGTGACGCGTTAGCGGCGCATGGCGCCCACGCTCGCACCGATGGAAGCCCTGCTCGCGGCGGAATTGCCGAGCGGCGACGGCTGGCAGTTCGAGCCCAAGTGGGACGGGTTCCGCACCATCGCCCGGCGCGACGGTGACGCGGTCACGCTGACGTCCAAGTCGGGCAAGCCGCTCGCGCGCTATTTCCCTGAAGTGGTCGAGATGTTGCGCAGCGTGCGCGAGACAAGCTTCACGCTCGACGGCGAATTGGTGATCAATGTCGGCGACGCGCTGGCGTTCGACGCGCTGCAGATGCGGCTTCACCCCGCCGAGAGTCGCATCCGCAAACTATCCGCCGAGACGCCGGCCGAGCTGATGGCCTTCGACCTGCTCGAACTCGGCGGCAGCTCATTGCTCGACGACCCGCTGGCTCAGCGTCGCGACAAGCTTGAGCGTTTCCTCTCCAAGAACGCCGTCGATGGTCTGCACTTGTCGCCGATGACGCACGACCGCGACGCGGCGCTCGGCTGGCTCGCGCGCAGCGGCGGCGCGCTCGACGGCGTGATCGCCAAGCGCACCGACCAGTCGTACCGCGCCGGCGAGCGCGCAGTGGTCAAGGTCAAGCAGCAGCGCACCGCCGACTGCGTCGTCGGCGGCTTCCGCTACGCCGAAAAGCGCAAGGAGGTCGGCTCGCTTCTGCTTGGGCTCTACGACGACGGACTGCTGCACCACGTCGGCTTCACCTCCGCGCTCAGGGCAGAAGACCGGCCCGCGCTCACCGCGAAGCTCGAACAGCTCATCAAGCCGCCGGGCTTCACGGGCAACGCCCCCGGTGGGCCGAGCCGCTGGGCCAATGCGCGCTCCGCCGAATGGCAGCCGCTTGCGCCCAAGCTGGTGGTCGAAGTGCGCTACGACCAGGTCACCGCGCGCCGCTTCCGTCACGGCACCGGCCTCCTCCGCTGGCGGCCCGACAAGTCGCCCCAGCAATGCACCTTCGACCAGCTCGCGCCCGAGCTTCGCCCGTCCGAGCTCAAGGAGCTGTTCGGCACGTGACCGGGCTGTTCGACGCTCCGCTGATCCCCGGCCTCGACTATCGCGACGATGTCATCACCGCCGCTGAAGAGCACGCATTGATCGCCCACCTCGACACGCTCGACCTGTCGCCTTTCCGCTTCCAGGGCTGGCTCGGCAATCGCAAGACGATGAGCTTCGGCTGGTGCTACGATTTCGACGACGCCAGCTTCATGCCCACGGAGCCGATCCCGGACTGGCTCGAGCCGTTGCGGGACCGCGCCGCGGCGTTCGCCGGCGTCGGCCCGGACAGCATCCACCACGTGCTCGTCGCCCGCTACGATCCCGGCGCGGGGATCGGCTGGCACAAGGACCGCGACGTGTTCGACCAAGTGGTCGGCGTGTCGCTCGGCACGCCCGCCATGCTGAGATTTCGCCAGCGCACCGCCGACGGCTTCCGCCGCGCGGCGATCGAGGTCGCGCCGCGATCGGCCTATCTGCTGTCAGGCGAGGTGCGCCGCGATTGGGAGCATCGCATTACGCCGGGCGATCGGCTGCGCTTTTCGATCACCTTCCGCACGCTGTCCGACAAGGGGCGGCGGATCGCCGCTGTTCAGCGCGCCTCGTAACCGGCGATGCACTCGGCGACCCAACGCGCCGCGGTCAGCGCGCTGAGGTCGGTCGAGTCGAGCGGCGGATCCCATTCGGTGAGGTCGATCACGCGCACGCGTGGCTCGGCCGCCAGCCGGCGCGCGGCGGCGAAGAAATCATGCGCCGCCATGCCCCCGGCACGCCCGCCCGGCGCGGCGGGGAATTGAGCGCGGTCGATCACGTCGATGTCGCAATCGATCACCAGCGCCTGGCAATGCTCGACATGGCCGAGCGCGCGATCGATCGCCGCCGCGATTCCGTCACGGCGGACCTCGCCGATGCTCACCACCAGATTGCCCGCCGCTTGCGCATCGCGGTGCATGGCTTCGGTGTTGGCGAAGGGAGCAAGGCCGACTTGCGCGATGTTGGCGCCGGGCAGGCCATCCTCGATCAGCGCGCGCACGGGGTTGCCGTTGCTCAGGCCATCTTTTGTGTCGCGCATGTCGAAATGGGCGTCGAGCGTGATCAGCCCGACCTTGGCCAAATCACCGCCGAGCCCGAGCACCGCCGGCCGCGTGATCGCATTGTTGCCGCCGACCAGCAACGTCAGCGCATGCGCGGCGATGCTCGCCGCCACGGCTTCGGCGATGCGTGGGCTCGCTTCCTCGATCGACAGATCCTTGAGGTGGATGTCCCCGCGGTCGCAGATCGCGGTCGTCAGCTCGCGTCCCGTCTCGACATCATAGCGCCCGATCCGCCGCAGCGTCCGGTGCAGCAGCTCGGGCGCAAGATGGCACCCGCCGGGCGTCACCGATCCCGCGCCCAGCGGCGCGCCGAGGATCGCGACATCCGCATCGGGGTTGGTAGAAATCAGGTCGGTGATGTTGGGCCATCCTGCCATGCTTTGACCCTAGCAAGCGCCCTCGCCTAAGGCGATGTCCATGTGGGACCGCCTGCTCGTCGACTGCAACATCGCCACCATGGAGGGCGGCGGCCTCGGCGTGATCGAAAATGGCGCGATCGGCATATCCGACGGCAAGATCGTCCGCGCCGGCAAACGCACCGAACTGGCGGGCTATCGCGCGCGAAAAGTCGACGCGCTCGACGGCGCCTGGGTCACGCCCGGCCTGGTCGATTGCCACACTCACCTCGTCTTCGGCGGCACCCGTGCCGACGAACATGCGATGCGCCGCGCGGGGGCAAGCTATGAGGAGATCGCCAAGGCCGGCGGCGGGATCGCCTCGACCGTTGCGCGCACCGCCGCTGCCAGCGACGAGGGATTGCTCGCCCAAAGCCGCCGCCGCCTCCACGCATTGATGCGCGGCGGCTGCACCACGGTCGAGATCAAGTCGGGCTACGGCCTCGATCCGAAAAGCGAGCTGCGGCTGTTGCGGATAGCCAAGCAGCTCGGCGAGGACGAGGCGGTGCGCATCGTCCCCACCCTGCTCGCACTCCACGCCATTCCGGCCGACCAGCGCGACCGCCGCGCGCACTACGTGTCGGAGATGATCGACCAGCTCATCCCCGCCGTCGCCCGGGAAAAGCTCGCGATCAGCGTCGACGCCTTTTGCGAAGGCATCGCCTTCACTCCGGCGGAGGTCGATCGCCTGTTCAAGGCCGCCGCCGCGCACGGCCTCAGCGTCAAGCTCCACGCCGAGCAATTGTCGAATCAGAAGGGCGCGGCGCTCGCCGCGCAATATCGCGCGCTCAGCGCCGACCATCTCGAACATCTCGACGAAGCCGGCGCCAAGGCGATGGCCGCCGCTGGCACCGTCGCGGTGCTGCTGCCCGGCGCATTCTATGCGTTGCAGGAAACCCGCAAGCCGCCGGTCGACCTTCTGCGCAAGCACAAGGTGCCGATTGCGGTCGCGACCGACTGCAACCCCGGCACCTCGCCGATGCTGTCGCCGACGCTGGCGATCAACATGGCCTGCACCCTGTTCGGCCTGACCCCCGAAGAAGCGCTGGCGGGCATGACGATCAACGCCGCGCGCGCGCTCGGCCTCGCCCATGCCATCGGCAGCCTCGCGCCGGGCAAGGCGGCGGACCTCGCGGTGTGGCAAATCGAAAGCGTGTCCGAGCTCGCTTATTGGGTCGGCCTGCCCGGTCCCGAGCGACGCATTTTCGGCGGATCGGACGCGTAGGGGGAGAACACCATGCCAATCGAATTTATCTGCCTTGGCGCGCTCATCCTGCTCGCATTGGTCAACATCTTCTGGGCCGGGTCGACGCGCACGCGGCAATATGGGCGCGACTGGAACACCGGCGCGCGCGATGAGCAGATGCCGCCGCTCAACCCGCTCGCCGGGCGGCTTCTGCGCGCGCAGGCCAACCTCTTCGAAACGCTGCCGCTGTTCGTCGCCGCCTTGCTTGGCGCGGCTTTCCTCGACCGGCTGGGCTGGAAGACCGAGGTCGGCGCGCTGCTCTACGTGATCAGCCGCGCGATTTATCTGCCGCTCTACGCCGCGGGTACGCCGAAGGTGCGCACGCTGGTCTGGACCCTGGCGACCGCGGGCCTCCTGCTCGTCTGGTGGGCGTTGATGTTCGGCTGAGCCGCCCCCTTAACCTCCCCGCTCATCCTGAGTAGGGACGAAGCAAAGCGAAGGCCGCTGACGCGGCTACTCAGGATGAGCGGGGACGTTTTGACCACCGAACGACGCGACAACAGCCGCCGCATTCGCGCCCGCCGCGGGTCCGAGATCAAGGCGAAAGCCTGGACCACCGAAGCCGCGGTGCGGATGCTGATGAACAACCTCGACGATGAGGTTGCCGAGGACCCGCAGAGCCTGGTCGTCTATGGCGGCATCGGCCGCGCGGCGCGCAATTGGGCCTGCTTCGACAAGATCGTCGAGGTGCTCAAGCGGCTGGACGAGGACCACACCCTGCTCGTCCAGTCGGGCAAGCCCGTCGGCGTGTTCCGCACGCACAAGGATGCGCCGCGCGTGCTCATCGCCAACTCCAACCTCGTCCCCAAATGGGCGAATTGGGAGGTGTTCAACCAGCTCGATCGCGCGGGCCTCATGATGTACGGCCAGATGACCGCGGGCAGCTGGATCTACATCGGCACGCAGGGCATCGTCCAAGGCACCTACGAGACCTTCGCCGAAATGGGCCGCCAGCATTTCGGCGGCGACCTCACCGGCAAGTGGATCCTCACCGCGGGCTTGGGCGGCATGGGCGGCGCGCAACCGCTCGCGGCGGTCATGGCGGGCGCGCATTGCATCGCCATCGAATGCCAGGACAGCCGCATCGAGAAACGCCTCGAAACCCGATACCTCGACAAGCGCGCGACGAGCATCGACGAGGCGCTCGAGATCATCGCCGCGGCGACCGAACCGACCAGCGTCGGCCTGCTTGGCAACGCTGCCGAAATCCTGCCCGAAATGCTCAAGCGCGGGATCCGCCCCGACGCGCTGACCGACCAGACCAGCGCGCACGACCCCGCCAACGGCTATTGCCCCGCCGGATGGACCGTCGCCCACTGGCAGGACATGCGTGAGCGCGATCCCGCCGCGGTCGCCGCCGCCGCGCGCCAATCGATCGCGGTCCATGTCGAAGCCATGCTCGCCTACAAGGACATGGGCGTGCCCACCTTCGATTATGGCAACAACATTCGCCAGGAAGCCAAGGACATGGGCGTCGAACACGCGTTCGACTTTCCCGGCTTCGTCCCTGCCTACGTCCGCCCGCTTTTTTGCCGCGGCATCGGCCCGTTCCGCTGGGTCGCGCTGAGCGGCGATCCGGAAGACATCTACCGCACCGACCAGCGCGTGAAGGAGCTGATCCCCGACGATCCGCACCTCCACCGCTGGCTCGACATGGCGCGCGAGCGCATCGCCTTCCAGGGCCTGCCCGCGCGCATCTGCTGGGTCGGCCTCGGCCAGCGCCACCGCCTCGGCCTCGCCTTCAACGAAATGGTCCGCAACGGCGAAGTCAGCGCCCCGATCGTCATCGGCCGCGACCATCTCGACAGCGGCAGCGTCGCCAGCCCCAACCGCGAAACCGAAAGCATGGCCGACGGCAGCGACGTCGTCAGCGATTGGCCGCTCCTCAACGCGCTGCTCAACACCGCGAGCGGGGCGACCTGGGTCTCGCTCCACCACGGCGGCGGCGTCGGCATGGGCTATTCGCAGCACAGTGGCATGGTCATCGTCGCCGACGGCACCGACGACGCCGCGCGCCGGCTGGAGCGCGTGCTCTGGAACGATCCCGCGACGGGCGTCATGCGGCACGCGGACGCGGGCTACGGCATCGCCGTTGACTGCGCCAAGGAGCAGCGGCTGGATTTGCCTATGATCACCTAATGACCGGCGTGACGAGCCGTTCGACCCTCGACTTCAGGCGCTCTAGCGCAGTCGCCGCGAGGCGGTCATTATGCAGGTCTGAAGGAGCAGCGGCCCGATGGTCATTCGTCGCATTCGCGAGCATGCCGCGCAGCAAAATTGGTTCTCGGTCGCGATTGATCTCCTGATCGTCGGCGTTGGCGTCTTTCTTGGCATGCAGGCCAGCAACTGGAATGATGCGCGAATCGAACGCCAACAGAGTGAGAGCTACCGCATTCGGTTGGTCGAGGACTTGCGCGCCAACGAATCGGACCTTCAACAGCGCCGAGCCTATTATCGCCAGGTCAGAAGTCATGCGCTTGCCGCGCTTGAGGTGCTCGAGCTGCCGCCGCGGCCCGCGGGCGAGCAATTCTTGATCGACGCCTATCAGGCAACCCAGGTCGTTCCGCGCACTCTATCGCGGTTCACCTATGACGAGATGATCGCCGCTGGAGGTGTCGATCGGCTCGACGGCGCCGACCTGCGAAAGAGAGTGAAAAACTATTATTCCGGGATTGAAACGGCCGAGACGACGTTCCGGACGATCCCGCCCTACCGAGAACACCTCCGGCGGGTCATGCCCTACCTTTCGCAACGTCAAATACGGACCCACTGCCGTGAAGCCCTCGGAACAAGTTCCTCCGGCGAGCAAATGAACATCCTTCCAAAATCCTGCAGGCTTGCGCTCGATTCGTCTTCCATCAGCAAGGCCGTCGCTCAGGTCAGATCATCGCCCGGAATAACCGCTGACCTTACGCGCTATCTGATTGACCTCGAACTCAAGCTCGATCTCTTCGATTTGCTCGAAGGCCGCGCCCGGAATCTTCGGCAGGCGCTCCAGGAGCAGACAGCCTGACGGGCGCTGGTGACCTTACGCCGATTGGCGTGGGGCAATGCGTCTGGTAATCTGCGCGCCGCTTGGGGGCGCGAATGAGACTAGGCCTGCCAAAACCGCTGCGCGGCTGGCGGGCCTTCGCCGGCGAAGTGGGGATCATCGTTCTCGGCGTGTTGATCGCGCTGGGCGCGCAGGAGATCGCGGAAGACCTCAGCGACCGCGCCAAGGCCCGCGAGGCGCGCGAACTCATTCGCACCGAGCTTGCAACATATTTGGGACGGCTCGAATCGCGACTGTCCATCAACCAGTGCCTCACCAACCGGATCAACGAGATCCAGGCCTTGGTTGACACCGCCGCGCGTGGCGGACCGATCAAGCGACCGACATGGATTGGCCGCCCACAATTTTGGACGGCACTGTCGGTCAGCTGGGACGCCGCCGCGCAGTCGGGCCACGCGGCGCTGCTCCCGGCGGCGGAACTGGCTGAATATGCGACGATGTATGATTGGATGCAGAACAGCTATGATTCGATGCTGATCGAGCAGGCGAGCTGGGCGCGCATCCGCACGCTCGAACATCTCGACTATCTGACGCCCGAAACGGCCTTCCACATCAACGCCGCGCTTCAGGATGCCCGCTATCGCGCCTGGCGCATCCACAGTCAGACCAAGGATCTCCAACGGATCGCGAAGCGCGTGGGCCTACAGGCCAAGCGCAATGATATCGTCGGCACGCGGGGACCCTGCTATCCCATGACCACGCCGTGGGTGCAGGCGGCGCGGGTTAACCCGGCTGGGGAGCCCTAGTTCGTCCTGGACCGAGCGCGATTTCCGTCCGCCCTGAGCTTGTCGAAGGGCTGTTCTTGTCCGTAGGACAAACGCCACGGAATGACCCAGACACTCGACCCCCAAACAATCACCCTCGCCACCCTCCGCGAGCTCTGGTCCGGCGCACCCGCGCGTCTCGACGACGCGTCGATGCAGCGTGTCACGGAAGCAGCCGCCTCGGTCGACCGGATCGTCGCGGGCGGCGCCACCGTCTACGGCATCAACACCGGCTTCGGCCTGCTCGCCAACACGCGCATCCCGCACGACCGGTTGGCCGAGCTGCAGACTAACCTCATCCTGTCGCACAGCGCGGGGCTCGGCGAGCCGTTGCCGCGCCATGTCGTGCGGCTGATGATCGTCCTCAAATTGCTCGGGCTCGGGCGCGGCCATTCGGGCGTGCGCACCCTCGTCATCGACGCGCTGCAGCGGCTGCTCGATGCCGACGCGATGCCGCGCATTCCGAGCCAGGGAAGCGTCGGCGCCAGCGGCGACCTCGCGCCGCTCGCGCACATGATCGCCGCGCTGATGGGCTACGGCTGGTTCGACATCGCCGGGCAGGTCGTCGCGGCGAAAGACGCGCTGCCGCAACTCGGGCTCGATCCGCTCCAGCTCGCCCCGAAGGAAGGCCTCGCGCTCATCAACGGCACGCAGGCGAGCACGGCGCTCGCGCTCGACGCCTTGTTCACGGGTGAGCGCGTGTTCGCCGCCGCCATCGCCGCGGGCGCCATGTCGGTCGATGCCCTGAAGGGCAGCGCCAAGCCGTTCGATCCGCGCATCAGCGAACTCCGCGGCCAGCCGGGCCAGATTGCGGTCGCCGCCGCCATTTCCGGCTTGCTCGACGGCAGCGAGATCCTGACCAGCCATGTCGCCTGTGCCCGCGTGCAGGATCCCTACAGCTTCCGCTGCCAGCCGCAGGTGATGGGCGCCGCGCTCGACCTGCTGACCAATGCCGCACGCACGCTGACGATCGAGGCGGGCGCGGTGACCGACAATCCGATCCTCTTTCCGGATGACGACAGCGCGATTTCGGGCGGCAATTTCCACGCCCAGCCGGTCGCCTTCGCCGCCGACATCATCGCCATGGCGCTGTGCGAGGTCGGCTCGCTGTCCGAACGGCGCACCGCGGTGCTGGTCGATCCCAAGATGAGCGGACTGCCCGCCTTCCTGACGCAGGATTCGGGCGTCAATTCGGGGATGATGATCCCGCAGGTCACCGCCGCCGCTTTGGTTAGCGAGAACAAGACGCTCGCTTTCCCGGCAAGTGTCGATTCGATCCCCACCAGCGCTGGCCAGGAAGATCACGTGTCGATGGCCCCGATCGCCGCGCGCAAGGCGGCGCAGATCGCGCGCAACGCCGCTGGCGTCGTCGCGGTCGAGCTGATGGCCGCTGCCGAGGGCATCGAGTATCACGCCCCGCTCAAGACCTCCGCCGGGCTGCGGGCGATCCACGCCCGCATCCGCGAACTCAGCCCGCACTTCACCGCCGACCGCTATTGGGCGGACGAAATGGCGGCGTTGCAGACTGCCGTGCTGGCGGGGGAAATCGGCGCGGGGACGATCGCGCTTTAGCCGACGCGCGTCCAGCGCTGCGACTTGCACACGATCCCGCTGATCACGCAGCCCTTCACCGTAATCATGTTGGGGCCGACGACCTTGACCGTCGCGGGGGCGCGGATGTTGCGCTTGGGCTCGAACGCACGGCCCTTCCAGGTACCGCTGCCCGTGGGCTTGAGGTCGCTCAGGATCTGCGTTCCGATAAGGCGCGGGGTGCCGCCCTTGCGCGCGCCAGCCTTGGCCTTCTCCGACGCCTCGACGACCGTCGCGCAGTAGGCATTGCTGCCGCACGGCGTGACCTTGACGGTGACACTGCCCTTGGGGTTGCGCCATTGCCCCTCCAGCCCGCGCGCGTGCGCGGCGAGCGGCATGGCGGCAAGTGCCGCGACCATCAGGACTCGAGCGAGAATCCGTTGCATGTCACGGTGTTAGCCACAGTTTGCGGCAAGAATCGTGCAATTTCCTGTCGCTCAGATGAACGGAGCGCGGGTCATTGGCGGGTCCACACCTGCGTCTTGCACAGGGATTTGCCCAGCGCGCAGCCGGACACCTTGAGCTGGCCGGCATCGGTCAGCTGCAGCTTCGCCGTCACCCGCATCCGTTTGTCGGGCACGAACAACTTTCCCTGCCAGCGGCCGCTTGCGACGGGCCGGACCTCGGTCAACAACTGGGATCCGACCAGTTGCGCGGTGCCCTTGCGCGCGTCGGCCTTGGCCTTGTCGGACGCCTCTTCGACCGTGCCGCACAGCTGCGCGCCACATGGCGCGATGACCATGACCACGCTGCGCTTGGGGTTTGCCCATCGGCCTTCGATCCCGGGCGCGGCGGCCTGTGCGGCCAGCGCGAAAAGGTACGCGACAACCATGGCGGGCATCGTAGCGAAATCCGCGCCTAGTGAAAATCGCGGCTCTTGGGGATGATCTCGGCATCGCGCGGATGGCGCGCGGCGGGTGGGCGCCAACTGCCCCCGCCATCGCCGCGGCTGAGCGTCGAGGGCATCGAATCCTCGGCCAGGTGGCGCAGCATCCCGGTATCGTCCTCCAGTCCCGCGGCGACCACGTGGACCACCGCTTCGTCATGCTGGACCACGCCGTGCACGACCATCAGCCGCGCGCCCATTACGATCCGGCGGTTGGCGGCAAAGCGGTCAGGCCAGACGACGAGGTTGGCGACCCCGGTCTCGTCTTCCAGCGTGATGAAGCACACCCCTTTGGCGCTGCCCGGCCGCTGGCGGATCAGCACCAGCCCGGCCAGGCTGACGCGGCGGCCGTAGCGCATCTTGCGCAGGTCGCCCGCGGCGACGAACCCGCGCCGCGCATAATGATCGCGCAGGAACTGCATCGGATGGGCTTTCAGGCTGAGGCGCGTGGTCTGGTAATCGATCACCACCTGCTCGGCCATCGGCATGGCGGGCAGCCGCACCACCTCCGTCTCCCAGCCCTCATCGTCCATGTCGGCCTGCGCGAACAGCGGCAGGTCGGGCGCGCCTTTGAGCGCCCGTGCGTCCCACAGCGCGCCGCGCCGGTCGAGGCCGAGCGATCCGAACGCATCGGCTTCGGCCAGCCGCTCGATCGCCGCCACGCCCGCGCCCGACCGCCGCCGCACCTCCTCGATCCCGCTGTACGGCACGTCCCCACGCGCCCCGACGATCCGAGTGGCCGCATCCAGCCGCAGCCCCTCGACCATCCGCAACCCCAGCCGCAGCGCCATGCGCTTTTCGTTGGCGTCGGGCGGATGGACTTCGGCGGTCGCCGGCGCGGAGGTGGTCGCCCAGCCGTTGCGGCGGGGGGTTAAGGCAAAGTGCCCCACATCCGTTCGTCCTGAGCTTGTCGAAGGGCGCAGTTGAGACGGCTGTGCCAAGCGCCCTTCGACTTCGCGCTCTGCGCTCCGCTCAGGACGAACGGATGTCGGGTTGCTCTCAACCTCCTCCAACGTACAATCCCACTCGCTGCAATTGACGTCCACCGGCAGCACCTCGACCCCATGCGCCTCGGCATCGCGGACGATCTGCGCGGGCGCGTAGAACCCCATTGGCTGCGAATTGAGCAGCGCGCAGGCGAACGCCGCGGGGTAGCGCCATTTGATCCAGCTGCTGACGTAGACCAAATGCGCGAAGCTTGCCGCGTGGCTTTCGGGAAAGCCATATTCACCGAAGCCGCGGATCTGGTGGAAGCAGCGCTCGGCGAAGTCGCGGTCGTAGCCGCGCGTCACCATCCGCTCGACCATCTTGTCCTGCAGCAGGTCGATGTTCCCGCGGCTGCGGAAGGTGGCCATCGCCTTGCGCAGCTGGTTGGCCTCGGCGGGCGTGAACTTGGCCGCGTCGAGCGCGATCTTCATCGCCTGTTCCTGGAAGATCGGCACGCCGAGTGTCCGCCCCAGGATCCGCGCCAGCTCGTCGGGCTCGCCATGTTCGGGGTCGGGGCAGGGGAAGGTCACCGGCTCCTTGCCCTGCCGCCGCTTGAGGTAAGGGTGGACCATGTCGCCCTGGATCGGCCCGGGGCGGACGATCGCAACCTCGATCACCAGATCGTAGAATTCGCGCGGGCGAAGGCGCGGCAGCATGTTCATCTGCGCCCGGCTTTCGACCTGGAACACGCCCAGCGAATCCCCTTTGCACAGCATGTCGTACACTTGGGCGACCTCGCGCGGGACGGTCGCCAGTTCCCAGCGCGTATCGTGGTGCGCTTTGATGAGGTCGAACGCCTTGCGGCAGCAGGTCAGCATGCCGAGCGCGAGGACGTCGATCTTGAGGATGCCCAGCTCCTCGATGTCGTCCTTGTCCCATTCGATGAAGGTGCGGTCGTCCATCGCGCCATTGCCGATCGGCACCGTCTCGGTCAGCGGCCGCTCGGTGAGGATGAAGCCGCCGACATGCTGCGACAGATGGCGCGGCATGCCGATCAATTGTTCGGCCAGCTTCATCACCCGCTTGAGGTGCGGGTCGCTGAGGTCGAGCCCCGCGTCGGCGGCGCGCTCCTCGGCCACCTCGGCCTCCATGCTCCCCCAATAATTGGAAGCGATGGCGGCGCATACGTCCTCGCTCAGGCCCATCACCTTGCCCACTTCGCGGATCGCGCTGCGCGGACGGTAATGGATGACGGTCGCGGCGATTCCGGCACGGTCGCGGCCGTACTTCTGGTAGATGTGCTGGATCACTTCCTCGCGCCGCTCATGCTCGAAATCGACGTCGATATCGGGCGGCTCCTTGCGCTCTTCGCTGATGAAGCGCTCGAACAGCAGGTCGTTGACCGATGGGTCGACCGCGGTGATCCCCAGGCAGTAACAGACCGCGCTATTGGCCGCGCTGCCGCGCCCCTGGCACAGGATCGGCGGGTCGAGGCTGCGCGCAAACGCGACGATGTCGTGGACGGTCAGGAAATAGCGCGCGAAGTCGAGCTTGGCGATCAGCGCCAGCTCATGGCTGAGCTGGGTCAGCACCTTGTACGGCACCTTGTCGCCCCAGAAGCGCCGCGCACCCTCCCATGTCAGATGCTCCAGATGCTGCTGCGGGTTGCGCCCCTCGGGCACCGTCTCGCGCGGATATTCGTAGCGCAGCTCGTTCAAACTGAAGTGAAGCGCATCGGCGAACTCGCGAGTCGCCGAAATCGCGTGCGGCCAGCGCGCGAACAGCCGCATCATCTCGTCAGGCGATTTCAAATGCCGCTCGGCATTGGGGTTGAGCCGGTAGCCCGCGGTGACCAGGGTCACCTTCTCGCGGATGCAGCTCATCACATCCTGCAGCGGCCGCCGGTCGGGCGCGTGATAATGGACGTCGTTGGTCGCCAGGATGGTGCAGCCGTTCCGCTTGGCGATCCGGTCGAGCCGCTCGATCCGCGCCGCATCGTCACCGCGATACAGCCAACTCGCCGCGACATGGCCGAGCGAGGGCAGCGCCGCGCGCAACCGCGGCAGGTCCGCCTCGAATGCGTCGAGGTTGTCCTGCGGCCAAGCGATGAACGCGATGCCCTCCTGGTACATGGCGACATCGCCAAGCGACAGCAGGCATTCCCCCTTCTCCGCCCGCATCTTGCCCAGGCTCAGCAGCCGCGACAGCCGCCCATAGCCATCGCGGTCGATCGGGTAAGCGAGCAGGCTGACCTGACCAGCCTCATCACCCGTTGGTCCTGAGCTTGTCGAAGGGCCCTGGCACAACGTCGTTGCAGGACGCCCTTCGACTACGCGCTTTGCGCTCCGCTCAGGACGAACGAGTTCCAGCTCAATATCCAGCCGGCACCCGATCAGCGGCTTCAGCCCCGCGCCCTCACACGCGCTGTGCATCCGCACCACGCCGGCAAGCGTGTTGCGGTCGGCGATGCCGAGCGAATCATGCCCTTGGCGCAGCGCGGTCAGCGCCAGCTCGATCGCGTCCGACGCCCCGCGCAGGAAGGAGAATGGGCTGGTCACGCCCAGTTCGACATAAGCTGCGCGCGCGATGTCCGGCGCTGGCGCATCGGGGTCACGCTCCAGCTTTCGCCGCGCAAAGCCGTCATTCTGCGGCATCGCCGATCATCCTCCCCACGGGTTCGTGGGGAGGGGGACCGCACGCTTCGCGGCCACCTCCCCGGCAAAGGCCGGGGAGGATGTGATCAGGCGCCGCCTCACCCGAACAACCCATGGATGAACCAGCCGGGCAGGCCGCCGCGCCCGTCGCCGATCAGGCCTTCGCGATAGATCCAGTATCGCCGCCCGGCCTGGTCCTCGACGCGGTAATAATCGCGCAGGCGGCTGCTCGACGGCGCGCGCCACCATTCGGGCGCGATCCGCTCAGGCCCCGCGACGCGGATGATGTCGTGCACCGCCCGTCGCCACACGAACCGCCGCGGCAGGCCTTCGGGCGTGGCGTAGATGACGTCGATCGCCTCGGCCCGGTCGAGCAGGCGTTGGGGGCGCTCAAGCTCCTCCCCATCGCTGCGCGACAGGGGGGCGCTTATGGCAGCACCCCACCCGCTCGCGCGCTCGGGCATGTGGCTCTCGATCGCCACCGGCCGGCGCACGCGCTCGGGGCCGAGCTTGACCGTTAGCCGATCGACCAATCCGGCGAGCGCGCGCGTGCCCGATGGCGCCTCCACAAGCGAATCCTGGCCCGCGCGCAAATCCTCGGTCCAGTCGGCCTGCAACGCGAAAGCGTCGAATCCGAATTCGGGATTGAGCGCCGCCGCCTTGTCGGCGAGCAGACGGTGCAGATGCCTGGGCTCGCGGCTCGGGATCGAGGTTGCGACCGCGGCCACCGCCACGCTGCCGTCGACGCGATATCCCGCCAGCGACACCCGCCGCGCGCCGAGCCGCCGCTGCTCGAGCTGGCGGACGAGCGGCGCGATCAGCCGTTCGAGCGCTTGGCTCGGCGCCTCGGGGTGAGTCGCCGGCTCTTCCAGCCGAAGCAGCGCGCGCGGCGGCTGCTCGGCCGGCACCGCGGTCAGCGGCTCCGCCTTGCGGCCCAGCGCACGGTCGAGTGCGTCGACCGGATTGTCCGCCTCGCGAAACCGGCGCGCCAGGCTCCGCCGCTCGATTCCCGCGAGCTGGCCGATGGTCTTGAGCCCCAAGCGCTCAAGCGTCCGCACCGCCTCGGGCGGGAGGCGCAAGGCGGCGACGGGCAGCGGGGCGAGGGCGGCGCCAATTCCCCTCTCCCCGGCGGGGAGAGGGCGACTCGACGAAGCTGAGCGGGGTGAGGGAGAGGAAAATCTGGCGAGTGCCCATGCCGCGCCCGCCGTCGGCGCAATCGCCACCCGCGCCGTCAGCCCCGCTCCCGCGAACCGCTCGCGGATGTCTGCAACCAGCCCCGCCTCACCGCCGAACAGATGCGCGACCCCCGTGACATCCAGCCGCAACCCGTCCGCCCCGCCTGTCCCGAGCGAAGTCGAGGGGCCTGTCCCGAGCGAAGTCGAGGGCTCCACCTCGACCAACGGCGACCAGCGCCCCGCCCAGCGCGCCAGCCGCTCGAGCAAAGCCGCATCGCCCGCCGGATCCGCCAGCACCGCGACCAGTCCCGGGTCGATCGCCCGCGCATCGGTCAGCCGCGTTCCAGCATGCGCACCGCGCGCGGCGGCGGCGTCGGTGACGGCGTGGATGATCGGCCCGTGCGTGCCTTCGACGGTCAGGACGATCGGCTGGTCAGGCGCGGCGTCGCTCGTTTTCGCCCAGCGCTCGATCGCCAGGCGCGGCAACCAGATGGACGCGATCTGCCTCATGGAAAACGCTCCACCGCCCCGGCGGCGCCCCACGCGCGCGGAACAGCTCGGCGTCCCATGCCGGTGCGCCCGATGCCTTGGGGTCGAGCGGATTTGGCAGCGACGGCGCGCTCGCGATCCGCCAGCGCATGCGCGCCCCGCTGAGGTTGGCGGTGGCGCCCAGCCGGACCAGCCAGCACGGCACCCCGCTGCGTTCGGCCGCGACCGCCAGCCGGCGCGTGGCGGTGAAATCGAGCGCGCGCGGGTCGCCCCACAATTCGCCGATGACGCAGGACAAGGCCGCGCATCTTACGCCCTCCTCCATCGCCCACAGCGCGTCACGCGCATCGCGCGCCTCGACATGGAGCAGCGGGAAGCGCGGCAGCCCGGGCGGATAGATCCGCCCGCTTTCAAGGATCGCCATGCGGTCCTGCACCCACAGCACGGGCCGCGACTCATCGACCTGGGCGAGCAGGAACCCCGCCCACCCGCCGTCGCGCGGGTGAGCCGCGAACAGCTCGGACAAGGTTGGGCGCGGCGGCGAGGGCAGCACCATCCTCCCCACGAGTTCGTGGGAGGGGTTCTGTCGGCCCGCAAGATGGCCTCCCTCCCCGGCAAATGCTGGGGAGGATGAATCCGCCCATCCGGAGCGCGCCAAAGCACCTCCGCCGGCGACCAGGGACAAGCTTCCTGCCACACGACTCACAACGTTTTTGTTCTAGTTTTGTTCTTGTCTCTCGACTCCGCCTCGGGAGTCAATGGCGCGACTCGCGCCGCCCCAGATCAGCCGACGACGCGCGCTTCGGCGACCGGCATCGACGATGTCGGCCGCGTGACCGGCGGCTTGCCTTCCGCCTCGGTCAGGAAGGCCGAAATCTCCGCCACCACCCGGCTCAGCGCCGGGCGATAGACGGCAAATCCCATGTGATGGGTGTCGATCTCGACCGCCTTGTCGGCCTCACCCGGGCGCCCGCGCGCGGCGCTTGCGGCGACGATCCCGTCGCGCCGGCCCCACATTGCCAGCGTCGGCACCGGCGGCTTGTGCTGCAAATTGGGGAAGGGCGGCTCGTTGACGTCGTGCCCCGCGATCCGCTCGTACAATTGGCGCACGTTGGTGCTGGTCTTGAGGTCGCCGCTGAATGGCGATCCCAGTGTCACCACGCCGCGCACTTTCTGCGGGCAGCGATGCGCCACCTGGCGCGCGAACATGCCCCCAAGCTCCAGCCGACCACCAGCACGCCGCGCTGGTCGGCCAGCTCGTCAAGCCGCTTTTCGAGCAGTTCGAGCGTGTCGCGCTTGGCGCCGGTGTTGATGCCGAGCAACCACGGATGCGCGCACCAGCCTGCCCGGGCAAGCGCGCGGCGCAGCTCCATCGTCGTCCGGTCGGTCGCCAAGAAGCCGGGGATGACCAGCACGGGCGGCCCGTCTTCAGGGCCGCGCGGCCCCAGCGGACCAAGCCCCGACAGCAGCCGCGGAATGTGCCAAGCCACCTCGCGCAGGCGGTGCCATCCCGCCGGCGCCAGGTCGTCGGGATGAACGTCGTCACGGCCCGAGGCCGGGGCGCGCGCGGTGGGTGTCCGTTCCCACTTCATGACCGCAAAATGGGGTCTTTCCGTTGCCGGAACAATAACGTTCGGGAATCAGGCGTGATTTTTCAGGAAGCTATGGATTTCGCGCACCACTTCGCGCGCCGCTTTGGGCGACACCCCGAATGCCATGTGCGTGCATGTCAGCTCGACTTCGCAATCGCGCTCGTCGTCGAGCCCGCGCGCCGATCGCGGCGCGATCAGGCCGTCCTGCCGCGACCACAAGGCCAGGCATGGCACCGGCGGCTTGGCAGTGATCCGCGGCAGCGGCGGCTCATCGACCTTGTGGCCCGCGATCCGCTCGTACATCCGCCACACATTGTTCTGCTTGGGATCGCCGGAAAAGGGTGATCCGAGAGTCACCACCGCCCGCACCCGCTCGGGTGCCGCGCGTGCCAGCTCGCGTGCGAACAGCCCGCCCAAACTCCAGCCCACGACCAGCACCGGGTCCGTTGCGCCAATCGCGTCGAGCCGCGCCTTCAGCGTCTCGACCGTGTCGGCGCGCGCGCCCCAATTGATGCCATTCTCCCAGCCATGGACGCGGAAGCCCGCATCGGCCAGCGCGCGGCGCAGCGCCGCGGTCGACTGGTCGCGCGCCACCCAGCCGGGAATGACCAGCGCGGGCGCCCCGTCCTCGGGACCGCACGGCTTGGTCGATCCGAACGTCCGCCAGATGCGCGGCACGAACCACGCCGCCTCCCGCAGCCGCAGTCCCAGCGGCGGCGGCCGGTCGTCGCCCTGCCAGTCCATGTCAGAGGTACTCGCCGCCCATCAGCTCCTGCAGCGCCTTGGGCAATTTCACGCGCCCATCCGCCGTCTGGTGGTTCTCCAGCAGCGGCACAAGGATGCGCGGGCTCGCCAGCGCGGTGTTGTTGAGCGTGTGGGCGAACCGCACCTTGCCGTCGGCGCCGCGGTAGCGGATGTTGGCGCGCCGCGCCTGCCAGTCATGCAAGGTCGAGCAGCTGTGCGTCTCGCGATATTTGCCGAGCGAGGGCACCCAGCTCTCGATATCGTTCATGCGATATTTGCCCAGGCCCATGTCGCCGGTCGACGTCTCGATCACCTGATAGGGGATCTCCATCGCCTGCAGCAGCAGCTCGGCCTGTTGCAGCAATTGCGCGTGCCAATTGGCCGATTGGCCCTCGTCCGCCTCGCAGATCACATATTGCTCGACCTTGACGAACTGGTGGACGCGCAGCAGCCCGCGCACGTCCTTGCCCGCGCTTCCCGCCTCGCGCCGGAAGCAGGGCGAGTAACCCGCGTAAAGCACCGGCAGCTGCGCCCCGTCGATGATCTCGCCCGCGTGGAGCGAGGTCAGCACGACCTCCGCCGTCCCCGCCAGCCACGCGTCGTCATTGGGCAGCTCATAGGTCTCTTCGCGGTGACCGGGAAACTGGCCCTGGTTGAGGAACGCCTGTTCGCGCGCGATCGCGGGCACGGTGATCGGCGTGAAGCCCGCTGCCGCAATCCGCTCCAGCGCCCAGGCCATCAGCTTCATCTCGAGCAGCGCCAAGCGCCCCTTGAGGCAATAGGTGCGCGATCCCGACACCTGCGTGACGCGGCTGAGGTCCGCCCAGCCGTTCTTCTCGATCAGCGCGACATGGTCGATCGGTTCGAAGTCGAATTTCGGCGGCGCGCCCTCGGTGCGGATGACCGTGTTGAAGCTTTCGTCCGGCCCGACCGGCGCGCCCGCGTACGGAATGCCGGGCAGCTTCAGCATCAGCGCGTTGAGCTCGGCGCTTTTGGCGCCCAACTGTCCTTCCAGCTCGCTCGCCCGCGCCCCGGCGTCCTTCGCCTGCCGCCCCAGTTCGGCCTTCTCCTCGGGCGTTGCGTCCCTGAACCGCGCGCTGACTGCATTGCGTTCGGCGCGCAGGGCGTCGATCTCGGTCTTGAGCGCGCGCACCTCGCCGTCGAGGCCAAGCAAGGCGTCCAGATCAAGCTCGACCCCCTTGTCCCGAATCGCGCGCTCGACCGTTTCCCGGTCGCTCTTGATGAAGTCCATTGCCAGCATGGCGGGCTTGCTAGCGGAACCGACCAGTCGCGCAAACCTCGTTCGTCCTGAGCTTGTCGAAGGGCGCTGGCACGACGCCCTTCGACTACGCTGCGCTCCGCTCAGGACGAACGGGATTGTTCCTCCCGCACGGATCGGCCAAAGGCGCGCCATGCCCTCCGGCCTGATCGCGCTCCTCGACGACGTCGCCACCATCGCCAAGCTTGCCGCAGCGTCGGTCGACGACGTCGGCCTGGCCGCGACCAAGGCCAGCGCCAAGGCGGCCGGCGTGGTGATCGACGATACCGCGGTCACCCCGCGCTACGTCGTCGGCCTCGCACCCGAGCGCGAACTGCCGATCATCGGCAAGATCGCCATCGGCAGCCTGCGCAACAAATTGCTCGTGCTGCTCCCCGCGGCGCTGCTGCTGACCGCCTTCGCGCCCTTCCTGATCACGCCGTTATTGATGCTCGGCGGCGCCTATCTGGCGTTCGAAGCGACCGAGAAGATTATGGAAAAGCTGCTCCATGAAAGCCATCACGAGGAGGAGCTGGTCGATGCCATGGCCGACCCGGCCGAGCTCGAGAAGCTCCAGGTCAAGGGCGCGATCCGCACCGATTTCATCCTTTCGGCGGAAATCATGGCGATTGCGCTGGCCAGCCTCGGCCCGATGTCGCTGTGGACGACGGCCTTTGCGCTGTTCGTCGTCTCGCTGGGCATCACTGCGGGCGTCTATGGCGTCGTCGCGCTGATCGTGAAGCTCGACGACATCGGGCTGCACATGGCCGAGCGGCGCAATGCCGGCGCCCGTGCCTTCGGCAACGGCCTGGTCCACGTCGTCCCCAAGCTGCTCGCCGCTTTGTCGGTGATCGGCACCGCGGCGATGCTGTGGGTCGGCGGCGGCATCATCCTCCACGGCCTCGAAGAACTGCACCTGCTCGAAATCGTGCCGCACACCATCCATCACTGGTCGGAGGTTGCCGGCCATGCCGTGGGCCCGATTGGCCCGATCGTCGAATGGCTCGCTTACGCGCTCGGCTCGGCCGTCGCCGGGATTGTCGTCGGCGGCATCATCGTTGCCATCGTCCGCCGCTTCACCAAGCACCCCGAAGATCTGGTCGTCGACCTTTAGTCGAAGTGCAGCCGCCGGTACTTGCCGCGGAAATAGAGCAGGGGGTCGAGCCCGGCGTCGAAGCTCGCCTTGACCACGCGCCCGACGAGGATGTGGTGATCGCCACCGTCATAGACGGCGAAGCGCGCGCATTCGAACACGCCGAGCGATTCCTCCAGGATCGGCGCGCCGTCCTCGCCGCACGTCCAGCTGGTGGCGCCGAAGCGGTCTTGGTCGCGGGTCGAAAAGCGGATCGAATCGGGCTTTTGCCCGGTCTGCAGCACGTTGACCGCGAAGTGCGGCGCCGCGATCAGCGCCGCCGCGCTCGCAGCGGCCTTGGCCAGGCACACCAGCAGCAAGGGCGGGTCGAGCGAGACCGAAGTGAAGCTGTTGACCGTCAGCCCCGCCGGCTCTCCCTCGGGATTGAGGCACGTGGCCACCGTCACCCCCGTCGCGAAGCACCCCAGCGCATCGCGCAAGGTGCGCGGGTCGTGCCCGCTGCGATATTCCTGCCGGGTCGGCTGGTCGGCCATGGGAGGGCCTATAAGAGGCAAACGCCGCCGGAACACCCCTTCCTCAACGCTCGCTCGTCCCGGACTTCGCTCAGGACGAACGAATTAGAACGCGATCAAAGCTTCCGGCGTCAGCGCCATTACCTCGGCGATGGTCCGCTCGAGCGACTCCGACACCAGGTACAGCGGCTGGAAGACGTCATTGCGATAAGGCGTGGCCACCGCCCGCGCGACCGAGAAGGGCAGCCGCTCGACCTCGTCGCTCTCCAAACTGAAATGCGCCTCGCCAAGGCTCGAGGCGAGCCCCGCGCCGAGGATCTTGAGCTCGCCGCCTTCGCGCGCCAGCCCAAATTCGACGCTGTGCCAGTAGATACGGGACGCGCGCTCGCCCTGGCCCGCCGCGCTGCCCAGCTCGCCGATGTGCCGCGTCATCTCGGCAAAGTCGTGGTGCGCCAGCATCGGGATGTGCCCGAACATGTCGTGGAAGCAGTCGGGCGCCTCGAGATAGTCGAGCTGGTCGCGCGTACGAATGAAATTGCCGACCGGGAACACGCGCTCGCTGAGCATGGCGAAGAAGGTCTCGTCCGGCACCAGCCCCGGCACCGCCACCACGCGCCAGCCGGTGCGCGGGGTGAGGATCGCGTTCAGCCCATCGACATCGGGCACGCCCGGATGCGCCAGCTTGAGCAGGTCGATCCCGTCGAGGAACGGCGCCACCACGCGCCCGCCGAGCAGCTCGACCTGCCGCGCGAACAGCAGGTCCCACACCGCATGGTCTTCGGCGGTAAATGCCTCCCAATTCTGTGAAACGACGTAAGACGCCCACGCACTCCACTCCCCTTGATGGGAGGGGCCGGGGGTGGGGTGTGGTCTCCGCTTCGGTTAGGTTCGTCGAACATTTCTCATTCCTTCATCGAACAACAAAAAACCCGCCGAGCGGAAGCTGGGCGGGTCGAGGTCGGGTCGTCGTTTTATAACGCGCGCGTCAGCGTCTCCCAACCTCGTCGGGATAAGGATAAGCAAAGGTGATCGCGCGGCGCTTCATGTCGACCGTCCTATCTGCTGTTCCGCCTGAACGCGCAATGTCCGCCGTTCGTCCCGCGTTTACGCTATCGCAGCACCCTTGCGCCTAAAGGCTATGACATGGCCTCCGTCTCGCCTTCCGAAACCGCCTACGAGGATCGCCGCGCCTTCCCGCGCGTGTCGGTCGCCTTGCCGGCCTTCCTGCAGGCCAATGGCGGGCGGCATTCGGTCCAGCTGCTCGACCTTTCGGCCGGCGGCGCGAAGCTGGCCTGCGCCGCGCCCATCCCGGTCGGCACCGGCGTGATCCTCGACTGCGGAACGCTCGCCCTCGCGGCGGAGGTGCGGTGGGACGGTCCGGGGATCCTCGGCGTTGCCTTCGACCGGCCAATGGACGCGCGCGAAGTTGCCGCTATGGCCCGGCGCTCGACCGCGCTCGAAGCCCGGATGAACGCCGCGCGCTAAATCCGGTCAGCCCCCGGCTCGTCACAGCATTCCATTGATCGCTTGTGCAAGCTTCACGTCGCGCTCCGTCACGCCGCCTGCATCATGGCTCGTCAGCCGGAAATCGACGCGGTTCCAAACGCTCGTGAATTCGGGGTGATGATCGACCTTCTCGGCATGCATTGCGACGCGGGTCAGGAATGCAAACGCTTCGCTGAAATCCTGAACTTGAAGGTGCGGATCAGCGCCCTGTCGTCCAGCGTCCATCCGTCCGGCGTGTCCATGCCGATTCTCCTGTCCTACAGCCTTGCGATTCGTCTAGCGCAGCTTCGCGACGGCGTCGCCGCGCCCGCTTGGCGATCCTCGCGCGCATGATGAGCACGACCTTTTGTGACTTTCTGAACGGTTGAAATCACGAGCCGTCGAGCGCAGTTGGGCCGCAAAGGAGTTCTGACATGGCCACCGCAGTGGAAGAAAAGACCGTCACCGGCTTTGCCAACCCGATGGGCACCGACGGCTTCGAATTCGTCGAATATACCGCGCCGGATATCGAGCTTTTGCGCTCGCTCTTCACCAAGATGGGCTTCCCCGAAGTCGCGCGCCACAAGAGCAAGAACGTCACCCTTCACAAGCAGGGCGACTGCAATTTCATCATCAACGCCGAACCCGGCAGCTACGCCGAGGCCTATGCCCGCGACCACGGCCCCAGCGCCTGCGCGATGGCGTTCCGAGTCACCGACGCCAAGGCCGCGCACGCCCGCGCGCTCAGCCTCGGCGCCACCGACGTCCAGGTCGCCAAGGGCGATGGCGAACTCGACATCCCGGCGATCGAGGGCATTGGCGGATCGCGCCTGTTCTTCGTCGACCGCTATGCCGGCGCGAAGAGCGATCAGGGCAGCATTTACGACGTCGACTTCGACTTCCACCCCGATTGGCAGCAGCGGATGGCCGATGCCGACAGCAAGCTGACCTACATCGATCACCTGACGCACAATGTGAACCGCGGGCAGATGGCGACCTGGGCCGATTTCTACGAGCGGCTCTTCAACTTCCGCGAGATTCGCTACTTCGACATCGAAGGTAAGGTCACCGGCCTGTTCTCCAAGGCGATGACGTCGCCCTGCGGCAAGATTCGCATCCCGCTCAACGAAAGCCAGGACGACAAGAGTCAGATCGAGGAATTCCTGCGCGAATATAAAGGCGAAGGCATCCAGCACATCGCCCTCGGCACCACCGACATTTATCAGGCGGTCGACGTGCTGCGGGACCGCGGCATCCCTTTCCAGGACACGCCCGACACTTATTACGAGATGCTGCCCAAGCGCATCCAGGGCCATGACGAAAGCATCCCCGAGCTTGAGAAGCGCCGCATCCTGATGGACGGCGCCCCGACCGAAGGGCAGGGCCTCTTGCTGCAGATCTTCACCCAGAACGTGATCGGCCCGATCTTCTTCGAAATCATCCAGCGCAAGGGCAACGAAGGCTTCGGCGAGGGCAATTTCAAGGCGCTGTTCGAAAGCATCGAGCTGGATCAGATGCGGCGGGGCGTGATCTGATCCTTCGAGACGCGCTTTCGTCTCCGCTTCGCTCCGCTCAATCGCTCCTCAGGACGAGCGGAACATATTGATCTCATTCCCGCTCATCCTGAGGAGGGACTGAGCGAGCAAGGCGAGCCGAAGGCCCGTCTCGAAGGACGCACAACCTAAGCCATGACCGAAGCCTACGTCTGTAACGCCATCCGCACCCCCATCGGCCGCTACGGCGGGGCGCTCAGCAGCATTCGTGCGGACGACCTCGCGGCGATCCCGATCCGCGCGCTGATCGACCGCAATCCGGACGTCGACTGGGCCAGCCTCGACGACGTCATCCTCGGCTGTGCCAACCAGGCGGGGGAGGACAATCGCAACCTCGCGCGGATGGCGGGGCTGCTCGCGGGCCTGCCCGACAGCAGCGGCGGGGTGACCCTCAACCGCTTGTGCGGGTCGGGGCTCGATGCGGTGGCGATGGCCGCGCGCGCGATCCGCGGCGGCGATGCCGACCTGATCATCGCCGGGGGAAGCGAAAGCATGAGCCGCGCGCCCTTCGTTCTGCCCAAGGCGCAGAGCGCGTTCGACCGCAACGCCGAGATTTACGACACCACCATCGGCTGGCGCTTCGTCAACCCGAAGATGCGCGATGCCTATGGCGACGACACGATGCCGAGCACGGCGGAGAATGTTGCCGACGATTTCAACATCAGCCGCGCGGACCAAGACGCGTTCGCGCTGCGCAGCCAGGAGAAAACCGCCGCGGCGCAGGCCAGCGGCCGCCTGTCCGCCGAAATCGTCGCGGTCGAAATCCCGCAGCGCAAGGGAGATCCGCTGACCGTCGACAAGGACGAGCATCCACGCCTGACGAGCTTGGAAAAACTCGCCGCGCTCAAGCCCATCGTGCGAAAGGACGGCACGGTGACCGCCGGCAACGCCTCGGGCGTTAACGACGGCGCGGCGGCGATCATCGTCGCCTCGGAAGAGGCTGCCAAGCGCAATGGCCTGACGCCGCGCGCGCGCATTCTCGGCGGCGCGGTCGCCGGCGTTCCGCCGCGGATCATGGGCATCGGCCCCGCACCCGCGACCGAGAAACTGCTCAAGCGGCTCGGCATTGGCGTTGCGGACCTCGACGTCATCGAACTCAACGAAGCCTTCGCCGCGCAGGGCCTCGCAGTCCTTCGCCAGCTCGGCATCCCGGACGACGATGCGCGCGTGAACCCCAATGGCGGCGCGATTGCGCTCGGCCATCCGCTCGGCATGTCGGGCGCACGCCTCGCGCTGACCGCAACCGAGGAGCTTCAGAGGACCGGCGGCCGCTACGCACTCGCGACGATGTGCATCGGCGTCGGGCAGGGAATCGCGCTGGCGCTGGAGCGCGTGTGATGGATGAAGAAGCGATCTGGGCGCTGTTGAAAGGCGTTCCCGACCCGGAGATCCCGGTCGTGTCGGTGGTCGATCTCGGCATCGTCCGCGCGGTTGAAAAAGATCGCGTGCGGATCACGTCGACCTATTCGGGGTGCCCGGCCAGCGCCGTCATCGAACAGTCGATCCGCGATGCGCTCGACGCCGCGGGCTATCGCGACGTGACGATCGAAACGGTGATGTCGCCCCCTTGGACGACCGACTGGATCAGCGAGGACGGGCGCCAGGCGCTGCAACGCTACGGCATCGCCCCGCCCGACCTCGCCAAGGCCGCGACCTGCCCGCAGTGCGGATCGACCGACACGGAGGAGGTCAGCCGCTTCGGCTCAACCCCGTGCAAGGCGCAGTGGCGCTGCCGCAGCTGCCTGGAACCCTTCGACCGCTTCAAGTGTCACTAATCACCACTCGGCGAAGCAGCCGTCGTGTTGCCGCCACACGGGGTTGCGCCAGCGATGGCGGTCCTTGTCGGCGGCGCGTACCGCATCTTCGTCGATACTGATGCCGAGCCCCGGCCGGGTCGGGATCGGCAAATAGCCGTCCTGCGGCGTCAACACCTCGGGCGTCGTGGTGAAGTTCAGCAGGTCGTGCCCGCCGGCATTGTAATGGATGCCCAGGCTCATCTCCTGGATCGCGACATTGGGCGTGCACGCCGCGAGCTGCAGGCAGGACGCCAGCGCCAGCGGCCCGAGCGGGCAATGCGGCGCGACCGCGACGTCATAGGCTTCGGCCATCGCCGCGATCTTGCGGCATTCGAGCAGCCCGCCGGCATGGCTGAGGTCGGGCTGGATGATATCCACCGCGCCCATTTCGAAGAAGGGCTTGAAGTCCCAGCGGCTGAACAATCGCTCACCGAGCGCGATCGGCGTGCTGACCAGTTCCGCGATCTGCTTCAACCCTTCGGGGTTCTCGCTGAGCAGCGGCTCTTCGATGAACAGCAGGCCGAGGGGCTCGAGCACCTTGGCCAGCTGCTTGGCCATCGGGCGGTGCACCCGGCCGTGGAAGTCGAGCCCGACGTCGAGCCCCGCGCCCTGCGCCGCCTCGACGCGCTTCACCACCTCGTCGAACAGGCGCGGCGTGCCGATCCAGTCGAGTTCGGCAGTGGCGTTCATCTTGACCGCGGAAAAGCCCTGGCCGGCGCGCGCCTTCGCTGCCTCGGCAATCTCGTGCGGCCGGTCGCCGCCAATCCAGGCGTAGGCTCGCACCCGGTCGCGGACACGCCCGCCCAGCATCTCCCACGCCGGCACGCCCAGCGCCTTGCCTTTCAGGTCCCACAGCGCCTGTTCAAACCCGGCAAGCGCGCTCATCAGCACCGGCCCGCCGCGGTAGAAGCCGCCGCGATAGGCGATCTGCCAGATGTCCTCGATGCGGTTGGCGTCGTGGCCGATGAAGCGGTCCTTCAGCGCCTCGAACGCGCCCTCGACCGCTTCGGCATGGCCCTCCAGGCTGGGCTCGCCCCAGCCGACCGCACCATCGCTGGTCTCGACCCGGCAGAACATCCACCGCGGCGGGACGAAGAAGGTCTCGATCCTGGCGATCTTCAGCTCAGCCATCGGTCAGCGCCCGTTCGTTGAGGTCCCGTCCCGCGGCGTCATGCTCGTCATGTTCGGACAGTTTCTTGATCGGCACGACCAGGCACACGCTCTGCGCCGGAAGCACGTTTCGCCAGTCGGCGATGAGCTGCTTGTACGCCCGTCCAACGTTGCGGATCTTGCGGTCGAGATCGAACAGGCCGAGCGGGTTGACGTTGCCGTTCCGCTCCCGAAGCGCGGTGTCCCAGTCGACCTGGTCGGTCAGGCTGTACCAGGTGAAGCCGACGGTGGGGATGCCGACGTTGCGCAGGCGCAGCACGTTGGCCCATTCCTTCCACAGCCACTTGACCGCTTCGTCGCCGTGCGGGCCTTCGACCAGGTTGGTTTCGGTATGCATGACGGGCAGCTGGTAACGCTCGTAATATTGGCGCGTGATCTCGGAATAGCCGAAGGTTTCGCCGGCGGCGACGGTGTGGCCGTCTTCGAACACGCGATGCTCATTGGTCCGGTAATAATCATTGCCGAGGATACAGTGCTGCTTCAGCCGGTGCTCCAGGAACCACTCATATTCCTCCCGAGTGAAACCGTGGTCGAGCAGGTACTGGTACATCCCGCTGTCGACGCGCCGGCCGTAATTCAGGTCGAGGCTGAGAAAGCGCATCTGGTTGAGCACTTCGGCGCGGCCGATCGCGCCAGGGCTGTCGGCATGGAAATATTCCGAGGATTCGGACTGGATGAAGATGGCGTCGTGGCGGCGCTTGAGGATTTCGATCATCCCCATGACATTGGCTTTGACGATGTGCTTCAATGCGGTGACGAAGGATTTGTCGTCCTTCTTCTGCTCGTTCCACCAACCGTATTTCGCCGAGAAGACCGCGCAAATGAACATCTCGTTCATTGGGGTGTAGAGCTGGACCCAGGGGAAGCGCTCGGCGAATTCGCCGCAATAATGGGCGAACAGGCGCGGGAAATCGGGGTTCTGGAAGTTGCCGATCCAGTCGGGGACGCCGAAGTGGCACAGGTCGACGATCGGCGTGATGCCGCGGCGCTTCAAGTCGGCGAAGGTGAGATCGGAAAATTCCCAGTCGAATCGGTTGGGCGCAAGGAACGTGCGGTGCAGCGGCGGGCCGTAGCGCAGGTAGTTGATGCCGATCTCCTGGACGCAGTCGAAATCCTCGCGCCAGCGCTCGTAGTGGCCGCACTCCGCCATTTCGTCGCGGCGGGTCTTGCCATGGTCGATGGTCGGGATGCTGTTTTCGATCCCGGTCGCAAACATGAAGTTGGCGATGAGTTACTCTCCCAAGGTCTCGTCAGCCCGCGAAGGGGATGTCGGGCAACCCGCGCACGCCCGGCACGCACATAAACAACCCCCGGCATTTGGTTGCATCACACGAGCTTCGGCATCGAGCCCGATGCTTGCGGAAGTGATGTAGAGATTCTCGAAGTTCGGTCCGCCGAAGGCACAGCTGGTCGGGCGGGCGACGGGCGTGCGGATGGTCTCCAGCCACGCGCCGCCCGGTGAATAACGCCGGACGCACCACCCGTCCCAGAAAGCGACCCACAGGCACCCTTCGGCATCGACCGTCATGCCGTCGGGATAGCCTTCGCCGGGCCCGAACTGAAGGAAGCTGCGGCGGTTGGCGACACCGCCGTCGGCGCCGATGTCGAAGGCATAGGTCACCGCACGTGCCGAATCATTGTGGTACATGACGTTGCCCGCCGGGCTGAACGCGGGGCCGTTCGTCACCTGATATTCACGGTCGATGGGGACGGGAGCGGAATCGCCGCCGAGAACATAGAGTGTCCCGGTCGCGGCGGCTTCGCGGTCGTCCATCGATCCGGCCCAGAAGCGCCCGCGGCGGTCGACCTTGCCATCGTTGAAGCGATTGTCGGGCAAATGCGCTTCGGGATCGTGGAGGATGTCGTAGCGGCCGGCGGCCGGGTCGATCAGCGCGATCCCGTCCTCGGTGCCGCCGATGAACCCACCGTTGGCGCAGGGGGCCAGCGACCCGACGCGGAGCGGTGTCTCCCACGACGTCAGTTCGCGGTCGCCGGTCAGCCGGAAAATCCTGCGGCCCTTGATGTCGACCCAGTAAAGCGCGTTCTCGCGCGCGACCCACACCGGGCCTTCCCCGAGCACGGCATGGACATCGGCAACGCACTGAACCTCGATCGGCATCGCGGCGACGTTAGTGAGCGCGGGCCAAAAGAAAACCACGGAGCTAACTTGCGCGGCTTCGGTTGTACCGCGCATGGGCGACACGATGCGCTGGGCGGACGGCTTGATCGCGGTGGATTGGGGCACGAGCAATCGGCGTGCCTATCTGCTCGATGCCTCGGGCTCATGTGTCGATGAACATGAAGACAGCCAGGGCATCCTGTCGGTCCCGGCCGGCGGCTTCCCCGCCGCGATTGCCGAGATCCGCCAACGGTTAGGCGATCAGCCGCTGCTGCTTGCCGGCATGATCGGCTCCAACCGCGGTTGGGTCGAGGCGCCCTACGTGCCATGTCCCGCGGCCATTGACGATCTCGCGGCGGCGCTGGTGCGGCCCAGCGACCGCGAAGCGATCGTCCCCGGCGTTTCCTACGTCGGCGAAGGCCGCGCCGATGTGATGCGCGGCGAGGAGGTGCAACTGCTGGGCGCGGTCGCTGACGAGACGATTCCGCCCGACGCCCTGGTCTGTCATCCGGGCACGCACAACAAATGGGCGCGGGTCGCGCGTGGCAGGATCGCCGAATTCCGCACCGTGATGACCGGCGAGCTGTTCAACCTGCTCAAGGAACACAGCATCCTCGCCGACTTGCTCCAGCCCGATGTCGAGCCCGATGACGGTGCCTTCCGCACCGGGGTCGATCACGGCCTCACGCATGACGACATCCCCGCCGAGCTATTCGCGGTCCGCGCCCGCACCCTTCTCGGCCAGGCGCCGCACTCGTCACCGGCATCCTTTACCAGCGGGCTGCTGATCGGCGCCGACCTGCGCATTGGCCTGGCGGGGACGGTCCCTGCTGAGGTCGTCGTCATGGGCCGCCCCGAGTTGACCGAACTTTACGCCGCTGCCCTTGCCCAGGCTGGGATTCAGGCGCGCGAGCTCGACGGCGAACGCTGCTTCCTTGCCGGAATAAAAGCTATTGCGGAGCGCATCGAATGACCCCCGCCGAAATCTTCCGCCTGTACCTCGACGCTTGCCCGCTGATCGCAATCCTGCGCGGCGTCACGCCGGACGAGGTCGAGCCCATCGGCCAGGCGCTTTTCGATGCAGGCATTCGCATCATCGAAATTCCCGTCCAGTCGTCGGAAGCCTTGCCGGGCGTGGAGCGCCTTGTCGCGCACTTCGGGAATGATGCGCTGATCGGCGCCGGCACCGTGCTCACCGAGCAGGTCATCGCGCCCGTCGCTGCGGCGGGTGGGCGCCTGATCATTTCACCGGCGTTCGACCCCTCGGTTGTCAGCGCGACGGTCGCGGCCGGCCTGATTTCCTGCCCCGGCTACTTTACCCCGTCGGAGGCGGTTGCCGCGCTTAAAGGCGGCGCGCATGCACTCAAGTTCTTCCCGGCCGAGGGGGGCTCGCCGGCAGTGCTGAAGGCGCAACGCGTGATCCTTCCCAAGAAAGTGCCGCTAATCGTCGTTGGAGGGATCACTCCGGGCGACATGGCGCAGTGGCTCGACGCGGGGGCCGATGGATTTGGCCTTGGATCCGCGCTCTACAAGCCGGGACAGTCCGCAGCTGAAACGGGCGAAAAGGCGCGGGCCTTCATCGAAGCACTGCCCGCATGACGCCGATCCGCACGGCGATTCTTGGCTTCGGCAAGATCGCGGCGGACCAGCATGTGCCGGCTATCACCGCCAACCCGCGCTTCGATCTGGTCGCATCGTCGAGTCGCTCGGGACAGGGCGTGGGCCAGACCTTCACCGATTGGCGCAAGCTCATCCGCGAGGTTGACGGACTCGAAGCGGTGGCGATCACTACGCCGCCCGGCCCGCGCTATGAAATTGCGCGCGAATGCGTGCTCGCCGGGCTCCACTGCCTGCTTGAAAAACCGCCGACTGCAACGCTGACCGAAATCGCCGACCTCGCCTGCCTGGCCGAAGCGCAGCGCGTCAGCCTGTTCGCCACCTGGCACGCACAGCACCATCGCACGGTCGATGCCGCAGCGCGGGCGCTCGCCGGCAAACGCATCGCACGGCTCGACATCCGCTGGCACGAGGACGTCGACAAATGGCATCCGGGCCAGGACTGGATCTGGCAGCCCGGCGGCTTTGGCGTGTTCGATCCCGGCATCAACGCTTTCTCGATTCTCACGCGGATCTTTCCCGGGTCCTTGTTCGTGCGCAGCGCGGAGCTCCACGTCCCGCACGGCGCGCAAACCCCGATCGCGGCCGACATCGCTTTCTCCAGTCCGCAGGCCGACGGGCCGCTTCGCTGCAGCCTCGACTGGCGACGCACCGAGGGTGAGGAATGGACGATCGCGGTCGACACCAGCGACGGTACCCGCGTCAGGCTGGAAAACGGCGGCGCCCGGCTGGCGATCGACGGCCAAGCAAGCAACGACGAAGGTCCTGGCGAATATCCCGACATCTACCGCACGTTCCTCGACCTGATCGATGCCCGTGACAGCAGCATCGACGTGGCGCCGCTGCGGCTGGTCGCCGATTGCCTGCTGCTCGGTACGCGGCGCGAAGCGGATCCGATCAAGCGTTGAACTCTGCCGCGCGGGAGGGGTAAGGGCGACAAGAGGGGCAGCGCCCGAGTCTGGAGGGAACAGATGGACGTGCTGGCTGACGATCACGCCACTGTCGACGACGCCTTCCTCGGCAATCGGCTGCTTTCGACGTTCACCGGCGAATCCCGCGCGCTGATCGAAACCGCCGCGACGATGGTTGAGCTCGACGCGGGCGCGCTGGTCCTGCGGCGTGGCGAGCAGGTCACCGACAGCCTGTTCCCGATTGGCGAAACGATGGTCTCTCTTGGCGTTGCCCTGTCCGGCAACCGATCGATCGAGGTCGCCTCGATCGGCCGCGAAGGCGCCGTCGGCGGGATTGTCAGCTGCGGCCAGGCGCCGGCTTTCTCACGCGCCGAGGTGCTGGTCGGTGGCGCTGCGCTCAAGGTGCCGATGGACGCGCTCGAAGGGGCCAAGCGGCGCTCGGGGTTCGTCGCCAACATTTTTTGCCGCTATTCGGATTACCTGCTGTCGCAAGTGATGCAGTCAGTGGCGTGCAACGCCTTCCATTCGATCACGCAGCGTGCCGCGCGCTGGCTGCTGCACGCGCAGGATCGCGCGGGCAGCCGGCTCGAATTGACCCAGGAAGCGATGGCTGGACTGCTCGGCGTGCAACGGACGACGGTCAACGCCGTCATTCGCGAGCTTCAGGACGACGGACTGATCACCACCCGACGCGGGATCATCCACGTCATCGACCGTGCCGGGCTCGAAGCGCGGGCGTGCGAATGTTACGACGCGATCGAGCGCCATTTCGCTGACGTGATCGGCGACACCGGGCATGGCGGAATTTAGCCGGCATAACTCCAGCGCAACGTCGCGCCAGCATGGAACGGGACGACGCCGGCGATGTCTTCCGGGACGTGGGCCTCGCGCTGTTCCAGCGTTACCGTGCCATCGTTGAGCTGCAGACCGTAGAAACGCGCGCCATGTTCAGCGGCGAACCCCTCGAACCGGTCAAGCGCATCCTCCTCGTCGAACACGGCGACGTAGCTTTCCAGCGCGAAAGGGGCGTTGAAGATGCCGGCGCAGCCACACGATGATTCCTTGGCGTCGCGGCTGTGCGGCGCGCTGTCGGTACCCAGGAAGAATTTGGGTGATCCCGACACGGCAGCGGCGCGCACCGCCAGCCGATGCTCCTCGCGCTTGGCCACCGGCAGGCAATAAGCGTGCGGGCGAAGGCCCCCGGCGAACAGGGCGTTGCGGTTGATGATGAGGTGCTGGGGCGTCACCGTCGCGGCGATATTGGCGCCGCTATCGGCCACGAACTGCGCTGCATCCCGGGTCGTAATATGCTCGAACACGATCTTTAGCGCGGGGAAATCGCGCACGACGCCCGTCAGCACGCGGTCGATGAACACCGCCTCGCGGTCGAACACGTCGACGTGCGGGTCGGTCACCTCGCCATGGACGCACAACACCATGCCGATCCGCTCCATCCGCTCGAGCGAGGGCGCGATGCGGCGGATGTCGGTGACGCCGCTGGCGCTGTTGGTCGTAGCGCCGGCGGGGTAGAGCTTGGCGGCGATCCACACGCCTTCCTCATGGCCGCGCGCAAGCTCGCCGGGATCGCTCTCATCGGTCAGGTAACAGGTCATGAGTGGGGTGAAGCCGCCGCCCGCGGCAGCGATGATCCGCTCGCGATAGTCGCTCGCCGCGTCCATCGTCGTCACCGGGGGGGCCAGGTTGGGCATGACGATCGCCCGCGCAAACTGCCGCGCGGTATAGGGCGCTACCCGCCGCAGCATCTCGCCGTCGCGCAGATGTACGTGCCAGTCGTCGGGGCGGCGGATGGTCAGCGTTTGCGAAGCCACGGTGCGCTCCCTAACTGATGATCATGCCCGCAACCACCCTCACCGAGCGCGCCCTCATCCGCTTGTCGGGCGAGGACGTGCGCGGCTTCCTCAACGGCCTCGTCACGCAGGACGTTAGCGGCGCCCTGCCGGTCTGGGCGGGCTTGTTGACGCCGCAGGGCAAGTGCCTGTTCGATTTCCTCGTGTGGGAGGACGGCGACGACCTGCTCATCGATTGCGACCGAGACTGTGCCGGCGACCTCGCCAAGCGGTTGACGCTGTACCGCTTGCGCCGCCCGATCCGCATCGAACGCGAACCGACGTTGTGCGTCCACTGGTCGGCGGACGGCGAGGAGGGCATCGAGGATCCGCGGCTTGCTTCATTGGGCCGCCGATGGATGGCGCCGTGGGGCGGGGATGACGGCGCCGATGACGCCTGGCGCGCGCACCGCCTGAGTCATGGCGTGTGCGAGGGCCGCGCCGAGCTGGGCGACATCCTCTGGCTCGAATGCAATGCGGCCGAACTGAACGGCGTCAGCTTCACCAAGGGCTGCTTCATCGGCCAGGAGAATACGGCGCGGATGAACTGGCGGAGCAAGGTCAACCGCCGTCTGGTCGTGGTCGACGCCGCCGAATCCGGCCCGCGCACCCGGGCCCATTATCCCGACCTCGGCCTGGCGGTTGAGCATCGCCGGGTTGACGACCTCACGGGCGTCCGTATCCCCGAATGGCTCGAAGCTTCGCTCATCCCCGCCGCATCGGAGTAAACATGCGTCCTTTCCTGCTTTCCGCGCTCCTGCTTGGCCTAACCGTCCCCGCGTTCGCGCAATCTGCACCCGACGCGGCGGTTCGCCAGATCGTCGCGGGGGTGCCGTTCAAGCGCGCCGCCGCCGCGCTCGATGCGGGCCACGACCAGTGGATTGCGGATACCATCACGCTGACCGAAATCCCGGCGCCGCCGTTCAAGGAAGCCGCGCGCGCCAAGGCCTTCGCCGACATGCTCCGCGCGCGCGGCCTGTCCGATGTCGAGATCGACGCCGAGGGCAACGTCCTCGGCTTGCGCAAGGGCACTGCGGCCGGTCCCGTCGTGGTCGTCTCGGCGCACCTCGACACCGTCTTTCCCGAAGGCACCAACGTGAAGGTCCGGCGCGAGGGCGAGAAGCTCCACGCACCCGGCGTCGGCGACGACAGCGCGGGCCTTGCCACCATCCTCTCGCTGATCGACGCGATGAAGGCGGGCGATATCCGCACGCGCCGCGACATCTTGTTCGTCGGCACGGTGGGTGAGGAAGGGCCGGGCGACCTGCGCGGCGTCCGCCACTTGTTCACCAAGGGCAAGTATCAGGGCCGGATCGGCGCCTTCTTCTCGATCGACGGCGGCGGTCTGCAAAGCGTCACCACGGCGGGCACCGGCTCAAAGCGCTACCGCATCACCTACAAGGGGCCGGGCGGTCACAGCTATGGCGCGTTCGGGCTGGTCAATCCGATGGGTGCGCTCGCAGGCACGGTCACCGGCCTTTATCAGATCAAGGTACCGGCCAAGCCCAAGACGACCTACAGCGCCAGCGTCGTCGGCGGCGGAACCTCGGTCAACTCGATCCCGCAGGAGGTCTGGCTCGAAGTCGACATGCGCTCCGAATCCGCGGCCGAACTGGCGAAGGTCGAGCGCCAGTTCCTCGACGTCGTCGCGCGCTCGGTCGCGGCGGAGAATGCCGCGCGCGACACGCGTGAAGGCAAGGTGACGGCGGACACCAAGAAGATCGGCGACCGGCCGGCCGGACAGACCCCCGCCACATCGGACATCGTCCGCTTCACCGAGGCCGCGTACCGCACCGAGGGCATCAACGTCCGGCAGAGCGCATCCTCGACCGATTCCAACCTGCCGATGAGCCTTGGCATCCCCGCGCTCACCCTGCCGCGCGGGTCGAGCGGGAATCGTGCCCACGCCCCCGACGAGTGGATCGGGATCGAGAAGGCCGACAATGTGAAGGTGCGGCGGATCGTCCTCGCGGCGATCCTGGCGACTGCCGGCGCGAACTAGTCGGTCGCGGGCGGGCGGACCGCCGGGTCGGCGCGCCGCCTAGCCATGATCCGCCACAAGGCGATGGCGCCGATCAGCATCCAGACGACGTTGAGCGTCGCCGAGGGAATGGCCCCGTGCCACCAGCCGTTGACGATGAAGCCCGCCGCGCCGACGACGTTCATCGCCTGATAGGCGATCGACTGGCCGGTGAGCTTCCCCGCCGAGAGCAGGAGGTAAGCGAGCAGGATCAGCGCCGCACCGCCCCAGCCGACGATCTCGACGACAAGCTCGACCGCCGTCACCAGCTCGCCCCGTCAACGTGGCGAACGGGCAATCCCGCGATTGCAGTGGGGTCGAGCATGTTGGCGTTGACGCCCATCCGCTCATGCGGCGGCGCGGTCAGGGGCTCCCAGTGCGTCGCCATCCCGCAATTGCTGCAGCGGAAGTTGCGCAGGAAGGCTTCGCCGATGTCGCTGCGCACATAGCTGTCGAAGTCGCCCGCGATCTCGATCTCGTCCGAACGGAAATAGACCCCGCGGAAGCCGGTCGCGCGGCACAGGCTGCAATTGCACTCAGTGACGCTGTCGGGAAGGCGCGGCAGCCGCACGGTGCACGCCCCGCAATGGCAGCGGCCGTCGATGCTCATCAGTTCAACTCCCGCTGGTAGACGGCGTAGGGAACGCCGAAGCGATCGGGCAAGGTGCGCACCTCGCGAAAGCCCACGCGCTGGTACATTGCCAAGGCGACCGCCATCGCCGGGCTGGTGTGCAGGCTGATGGTCGGCGCACCATCCGCTTTCGCCCGTTCGATGCAGGCGTCGGTCAGCGCGCGGCCGATCCCGCCGCCGCGCGCCTTAGGCGCAACCGCGAGCATGCGGATGACGGCGGTATTGGGTGCGAAGCATTCGGGCCGCGGCGTTCCCGGGCCGAAATAGCCAACCGCACCCAGGATCGCGCCCGAATGATCGCGCGCCACCAGCACTTGGCCTTCGATGTCCAGCGCGGCCAGGTTCGCCGCGCCCGCGTAGAAGCGAGCCCAATCCGAGTAAACGCCCTCGAACTGCGCGTAGGCGGCGGTGCCGACGGCATTGACCGCGTCGCGCTCAATAGCGGTCATGCGGCCGATGCGGGCGCCCATGGTCAGGACGCGAGCCGCCGCAGCACGTAGTGCAGGATGCCGCCCGATCGGAAATATTCGAGCTCGTTGAACGTATCGATGCGGCAGCGTGCGGTCATCGTGAACTCGCTCTTGTCGGCTCGGATGACGGTGACCTCGACATCCTGCCGCGGCTGGATGCTCGCAACGCCGGTGATGGTGAACTTCTCGTCGCCCGTGAGGCCGTGCGTCTCGGCATTCTCACCATCGCGGAATTGCAGCGGCAGGACGCCCATGCCGACCAGGTTCGAGCGGTGGATGCGTTCATAGCTTTCGGCGATGACCGCGCGCACGCCGAGCAGGACCGTACCCTTGGCCGCCCAGTCGCGCGAACTGCCCGTGCCATATTCCTTGCCGGCGATGACCACCAGCGGGCGGCCGTCCTGCTTGTACAGCATCGCCGCGTCGTAGATCGCCATCGTCTCGCCGGTCGGCGCATAGCGGGTGAAGCCGCCCTCCACGCCCTCCAGCATGCGGTTGCGGATGCGGATGTTGGCGAAGGTCCCGCGCATCATCACTTCATGGTTGCCGCGCCGCGCGCCATAGCTGTTGAATTCCCCGCGCGGCACCTGATGCTCGAGCAGGAAGCGTCCCGCGGGGCTGTCGGGCTTGATCGCGCCGGCGGGCGAGATGTGGTCGGTCGTGATCGAATCGCCGAACACCGCCAGCGCGCGGGCGCGCTCGATGTCGCCCGGCGCCACCGCCTGCATCGTCATCCCGGTGAAATAGGGCGGGTTCTGGATATAGGTCGATTCCGCCGGCCAGGCGTAGGTCTCGCCGCCGGTGATCTCGATCGCCCGCCAGCGCTCGTCGCCGTGATAGACGTCGGCGTAGCGCCGCCCAAACATCTCCGAATGGACGTGGGCGTCGATCAGCGCGCGGATTTCGGCGTTCGAAGGCCAGATGTCCTTGAGGAATACCGGCTGGCCGTTGCTGCCCGTGCCGATCGGGTCGTTGATCATGTCCGACCGCACCGTGCCCTTGAGCGCATAGGCCACCACCAGCGGGGGCGAGGCGAGGTAATTGGCGCGGCAATCGGGCGACACGCGCCCTTCGAAATTGCGGTTGCCGCTTAGGACACTGACCGCGACCAGATCATTGTCGTTGATCGCCTTGCTGATCGGCTCGGGCAGCGGGCCCGAATTGCCGATGCAGGTCGTGCAGCCGTAACCGACCAGGTCGAAGCCGAGCGCGTTGAGATCCTCGCTCAGCCCGCTCTCGTTGAGGTAGTCGGTGACAACCTGGCTTCCGGGCGCAAGGCTGGTCTTGACCCACGGCTTGCTCGTCAGCCCCTTCTCGCGAGCTTTGCGGGCGACGAGGCCGGCGGCGATCAAGACCGACGGGTTGGATGTGTTGGTGCAGCTGGTAATGGCGGCGATCGCGACATCGCCATTGCCGAAGTCGTAATCGGCGTCCGCGACCGGCACGCGCGGGTCATTGGCCTTCTTGTAGGTGCCATCGAGCTCGGCATTGAACTGGTCGTCGACCTCGCTCAGCAGGACGCGGTCCTGCGGACGCTTGGGCCCTGCCAGCGAAGGCTCGATACTGCCCATGTCGAGCTCGAGCGTATCGGTGAACACCGGCTCGGGCGCGTTCGCATCGCGCCACAGGCCCTGCGCCTTGCAATAAGCCTCGACCAGCGCGATCCGCGCCTCGTCGCGCGCGGTCAGGCGAAGATATTCGATGGTCCGCTCGTCGATCGGGAAGAAGCCGCAAGTTGCGCCATATTCTGGGGCCATGTTGGCGATCGTCGCGCGGTCGGCGACGCTCATGCTGTCGAGGCCGGGGCCGTAGAATTCGACGAAGCGGCCGACGACGCCCTTGGCGCGCAGCATCTGGGTCACGGTCAGCACCAGGTCGGTCGCGGTGATCCCTTCCTTGAGCTCGCCCGAGAGGCGGAAACCGACGACTTCGGGAATCAGCATGCTGACCGGCTGGCCGAGCATCGCCGCCTCGGCCTCGATCCCGCCGACGCCCCAGCCGAGCACGCCCAGGCCATTGACCATGGTCGTATGGCTGTCGGTCCCGACCAGCGTGTCGGGATAGGCCAGGGTCTCGCCATTCGCGTCGGTGTCGGTCCACACGCATTGCGCGACATGTTCCAGATTGACCTGGTGGCAGATGCCGGTGCCCGGCGGCACGACCTGGAAATTATCGAACGCCTGCGTTGCCCACTTCAGGAATTCGTAGCGCTCGCCGTTGCGGGCATATTCAAGCTCGACGTTGCGGCCGAAGCTTTGCGGCGTGCCGAATTCGTCGACCATCACGCTATGGTCGATGACCAGATGGACGGGGACGAGCGGGTTGATCTTCTGCGGGTCGCCGCCAAGCTTGGCCATCGCATCGCGCATTGCGGCAAGGTCGACCACTGCGGGCACGCCGGTGAAATCCTGCATCAGCACGCGGGCCGGGCGATATTGGATCTCGCGTGCGATTTTGCGCTCCTTGATCCAGTCGAGCATCGCCTGAAGGTCGTCGCGGGTGACCGTTTCGCCATCTTCGAACCGCAGCAAATTCTCCAGCAGCACCTTCATTGAGAAGGGCAGGCGGCTGACGTCGCCGAGTGCCTCGGCCGCCTTGGCCAGCGAGAAATAGGTGTAGCTCTTGCCGCCGGCGTCGAGCGTTGTGCGAGTGCCGAGGCTATCCTGGCCGGTGGGGATCATTGGCGTCCTTATGTGCATTGCGGTGGCGGCAAGACCCGCCGGGGTGAAAGCCGCTGCGCCTTAGCAACCCGCGCACCGCCCCGCAAAGGCCGCCGTGCTAGGGCCGCGCCTTGCGCGGGGAAGCGCTCTTTTCTTCGGCATCCTCAAGCTCGTCCTTGGCGCGCTCGGCTTCCTCCAGCGCGTGTCGGCGCTCTTCCGGCGTGCGCGCCTCTGTCGACTCCTCGATCGCGTCCTTCACTTCTTCCTTGAGTTGGACGATTTCGTCCTCCTCGCGCTCCTCGATCCCGATGAATTCGTTCTTGGCGCGGCGCGACACGGCAATGAGTTCATCGAGCTTGGCGTGCATCGCCACGTCTCGGCGATGAATGTCGATCTCGCGCTGCGCCTGATTGTTGAGCACCATCTGGCTGAGCGTGATTGCCAGGATCGACAGGATCGCGGTCAGCAGATCGGTGGCGAATCCGCCGAGGAACCAGAAGGCGCAAATGAGGATGACCCCGATCTGCGCAAAGGGGTGGCCGGCGATGTCCGCGACCCATTCAGAGACTTGGCAACCAAGCCGCTCGAACCAGTTTTTTTCGGTTTTTCCGCTCATTTCGCGGCACAAACGGCCCGAATGCCCGTTCCGTTGCGTCCAATCGAACAGCGGTTGCGGCGGGACGACGCGAGCCGACTTCAAATCGTCACGCACAACTTTTACCTTTCCGGACAGTGAACGAGGAATTGAACCAAGTGACCCCCGACGTGCACGACAGCGAATATTTCCGCCGCCGCGCCGCCGAAGCGCGCGCCGCCGCTTTCTGCAAGGACCGTGACGAAGCGGTCGAGGTGAACGGCGACCTTGCGCTGGCCTATGCCGCCCTTGCGCGGCGCCGCGCGGTCACGGCCGAACGAACGGTCGAAACGCCGGCGATCCCACTCGCCGAATAAGTTCGGCCCGAGGCGAATTCTCCCGGCTTTCCAATAGCATCAACGCTGCCTAGGCTGCCGGCCATGACCCGCCGTGCCGCCTTGACATCCATCCTGATCGTCATTGCCGCCGGCGTCATTTTGCTGGCGATGGGCCGCAACGCCATCTGCACCTGCGGAACGGTCGACCTGTGGGTCGGCACGCGTGATGGGCCGACGACCAGTCAGATGCTTAGCGACTGGTACAGCCCAAGCCATGTCGCCCACGGCCTCCTTTTCTACGCGGGTCTTTGGCTCGTGGCGCGCCGCTGGCCGATCGAAACGCGCTTTCTCGTCGCGCTGCTGATCGAAGCGGCGTGGGAGATAGCCGAGAATACGCCGTGGATCATCGACCGCTATCGTGAGCAGACCGCGGCGCTGGGCTACACCGGCGACAGCATCGTCAATTCGTTGTCCGACATCGGCATGATGGCCCTTGGCTTCCTTGCCGCGCGCAAGCTGCCGCTGTGGCTATCGCTGGGATTGCTCCTTGCCCTGGAGCTGGTCCCGCTGTTCGTCATCCGCGACAACCTGACCCTTAATGTCTGGATGCTATTGGCGCCCAACGAATCGCTGCAGGCCTGGCAGTCTGCGCTTTGAACCACCCCTGCCCTGAGGATGAATGCCGATCATGACTCATCGCCTTTCCTGCGTACTTGCCGCCGCTTTACTGACGGTCCTGCCAAATACGGCCCACGCCGGGGAGGTCTTCGGCGGCCTTTACGTCCACGACGTCAAAACCCCTCTCAACCTTAGCGGGATCGAAAGCGGCGCCGACGTCCAGCTGGGCTGGCGCGGCGGGCGCATCGGCAAGAGCCGCTTCCAGCCATATGTCTTCGGCGCGCTCAATACCGCAGGCGAGACGAGCTACGCGGCCGCCGGCATTTCCGCCATGTTCGGCGACAGGATCTTCATCCGCCCCGGCCTGGGGCTTGCCATCCACAATGGATCGACCGACGATTTCATGCGCACCGACCGTATCGCCTTCGGCAGCCGGATCCTGTTCGAACCCGAACTCGGCATCGGCGCGCGCATCGGCAACCGTGCGACCATCGAGGCGAGCTGGGTTCACATGAGCCACGCGACCCTGTTCAGCGGGCAGAATCCCGGCATCGACAACCTCGGCGTACGGCTCAGTTTCGGCCTCTAGTGGCTTACAGGCAGCGCAATAGGTTGGGCTCGGCGTTGCGCGTCAGCCGAGCGCTGCGCACTGGATAGGAATCGCGCAGCGCGATATCGAGCCACAAGGTCTCGCGGCCGTCGACCCGGCCGCTGATCGTCGCCGGCACCCATTCCGGGCCCTCCCGGGTCGCGACGCCCGTCCCGCGCGCAAAGCGGCCGTCGGTCAGGAAATGTCCGCCGACATCGACCTTCACGGGCCCGGCGAACTCGGCGGTGGCACACGACATCTCGATTCGGCCGCTGCCGTCGGCGGAAATCTCCAGCGCGACCTGGTCACCGCCCCACCGGCCCGACGGCAGGTTGCCGCCGACGTGCGATGGCTGCGGCGCAGATGCGCAGCCGCTGGCAATCAGGCTGAACAGAATGAGGGCGTTACGCATGACCGTGTTAACGCCCGATCATCGTCTCCGGCTTCACCACGCGGTCGAAAGTCGCTTCGTCGACCAGGCCGAGCTCGAGCCCGGCCTCCTTCAACGTCAGCCCCTTCTTGTGCGCATGCTTGGCGATGGTTGCGGCATTATCGTAGCCGATTTCGGGCGCGAGCGCGGTGACCAGCATCAGCGATCGGTTCATGAGGTCGCCGATCCGCTGCTCGTCGGGCTCGGTGCCGTCGAGCATGCGGGTGGTGAAGCTTTCCATGCCGACGCTGAGCAGGTTGATCGAACGCACCACGTTGGCGCCAATGAGCGGCTTGAACACGTTCAGCTCCATATGGCCCTGGAGCCCGCCGACCGTCACCGCCATGTGATTGCCCATAACTTGCGCGGCGACCATCGTCAGCATCTCGGCCTGGGTCGGATTGACCTTGCCCGGCATGATCGAGCTTCCGGGCTCATTCTCCGGCAGCTTCAATTCGCCAAGGCCGCAGCGTGGACCCGAGCCGAGCAGCCGGATGTCGTTGGCGATCTTGCTGAGCGCGACCGCAATCACGTTGAGCACGCCCGACAGTTCGACCATCGTATCGTGCGCGCCCATTTCGGCGAACTTGTTGGGCGCCGAGGTGAACGGCAGCCGCGTCAGGTTGGCCACCTCGCGCGCGAAATCCTCGGCAAAGTCCTTGGGCGCGTTGAGCCCGGTCCCGACCGCGGTCCCGCCCTGCGCCAGCCGCATCAGCCGCGGCATCGTGCCTTCGACGCGGGCAATGCAATCCTCGACCTGCGCCGCATAGCCGGAAAATTCCTGCCCCAGCGTGAGCGGGGTCGCATCCTGCAGGTGGGTGCGCCCGATCTTGACGATCGAATCCCAGCGCTTGGCCTGGTCGGCCAGGCGCGTGTGCATGGACTTCAGCGACGGCAGCAGCCGATAATGAACGGCGCGTGCCGCGGCGATGTGCATCGCGGTGGGGAAGCTGTCATTCGACGACTGGCTTTTGTTGACATGGTCGTTGGGGTGAACCGGGTCCTTGCCGCCCCGCTTGCCGGTCAGGATTTCGTTGGCACGGCCGGCGATCACCTCATTGGCGTTCATGTTCGACTGGGTGCCCGATCCCGTCTGCCAGACGACCAGCGGAAATTGCCGGTCGAGGTCACCGCGCGCCACTTCCGCCGCCGCCTGCTGGATCGCCTCGGCAATCTGCACGTCGAGGCCCGCGACGCGCGCATTCACCCGCGCCGCCGCCTGCTTGATGAACCCCAGCGCGTGGACGATCTCGATCGGCATTTGTTCGCGCGGGCCGAACGGGAAATTGCCGATCGACCGTTCGGTCTGCGCGCCCCAATAAGCGTCGGCGGGCACCTGGATCGGCCCGAAGCTGTCGGTTTCGGTGCGGGTATTCGGCATGGAGTTCCTCAGGTCGTCATACGAGGCGCGTAGCGGCGCGGAGATCCACAGGGTGGATCGCTCCGCTCCGCTCGCAATGACCGGGCTACTGTTACTTTTTGCGCGTGAAGTCCACGCTGACGACGTTGGATCCGTCCTCGACCGGCTCGGCCGCTGGGGCGTCGTTCTGGGCGTCCTCATGACCCTCGCGCGGCGCGTCGGTTTCATTGGCGTGAAAGGTCAGCGCGAATTCGACTGCGGGATCGTGGAACTGCGTCACCGCGGCAAAGGGCACGACGAGCGTCGCCGGAACGCCGCCGAACGACAGGCCGACGGTAAAGCCGTCCTCTTCCACCTTGAGGTCCCAGAAGCGGTTCTGGATGACGATCGTCATTTCTTCCGGGAATTTTTCGGACAGGTGCTTCGGGATCGACACCCCCGGCATGCGCGTGTTGAAGGTGATGTAGAAATGGTGGTCGCCGGGCAGGTCGCCAGTCGCTTCCACCTCACGCAAGACCCGTCCGACCACCGCGCGCAGGGCCTCCTGCACGATCTCGTCGTACGGAATCAGACTTTCCGGTGCCTCGTCGCTCATCGCCTGTCGTGGTAGCGGGCGGCTCAACGCGGTCAAGCGGAGTCGTCCATGCCCATCGATCCCATGCAACCCTATGACGATGACAACATCTTCGCCCGCATCCTGCGCGGGGAAATCCCGGCCAGGCGCGTCTACGAAGACGATCACGCACTGGCCTTCCACGACATCAATCCGCTCGCGCCCAGCCACATCCTGGTGATTCCCAAGGGGCGCTACGTGTCCTGGGACGACTTTTCCGCGCGCGCTTCGGATTCGGAGATCGCGGGCTTTGTCCGCGCGGTAGGGAAGGTCGCCCGCGACGCCGGCCTGGTCGCTGCCGGATATCGCGCGCTTGCCAACGTCGGCGGCCACGCGGGGCAGGAGGTGCCGCACCTCCACGTCCACGTCTTCGGCGGGCGTCCGCTCGGGCCGATGCTCGCCTCCTAGGGCGATCATCGGGGATTGCCCTCAAGGATTCAGCCGCTAGGCTCCGCCCCGAACCAGACATCAGGGGAAGTTCGGATTATGGCGACAAGGGCACCGCGGGGCGGTTTGTTCGGCCGGGTTAAGCCGCTGGATGCGATTCTCGCGACAGCCGAGAAGAAGTCCCTCCACCGCTCGCTTGGCGCGCTTCAGCTGACCTTGTTCGGCGTCGGGGCGATCATCGGGACCGGCATTTTCGTCCTCACCTCGGTGGGTGCGCAGAAAGCCGGGCCGGGCACCTTGATCAGTTTCATCATTGCCGGTGCAGTCTGCGTCGTCGCCGCTTTGTGCTACGCCGAAATCTCCTCGATGATCCCGGTCGCCGGATCGGCCTACACCTATTCCTACACTGCGCAGGGCGAGTTCCTGGCATGGACCGTCGGCTGGGCGCTGTTGCTCGAATATGCCGTCGGCGCCTCTGCCGTGTCCGTCGGTTGGTCAAACTATTTTATCGATACGGTCATGGAGCGAAGTTGGGGAATAGACTTCCCCGACTGGCTAAGTTCCGGGCCGGTTGTGCTCGGCGGCAAGGCCGGCGGACTTCTCAACCTTCCTGCACTTGCCATCGCCCTTGTGGTTACTGGCCTGCTCGTCATCGGCACGTCGGAAAGCGCCAAGGTCAACGCGATCCTGGTTGCGATCAAGGTCACCGCGCTGACGGTCTTCTGTGCGCTGACGCTGCCGGTGGTTCAGGCCGCCAATTTCGAGCCCTTTGCACCTGCCGGCATGTTCGGCGGCTTTGGATCGGGCGTTGGCGTGGTCGGCGCCGCGGCGACCATGTTCTTTGCCTATGTCGGCTTCGACGCGGTCTCGACAGCCGCGGAAGAAACCAAGAATCCACAGCGTAACGTGCCCATCGGGCTGATCGGCTCGCTTGCCATCTGCACCGTGTTCTACATGCTGGTAACGGCGGGCGCGGTCGGCGCCATCGGCGGTCAGCCGGTCATGGGTGCCAACGGCGCGCCGCTGCCGGCGGGCGAAGCGCTGTCGCTGCAGTGCGCAACTCCGCAATATGTCGATGCCCTGGTCTGCTCGCGTGAGCCGCTGGCGCACGTCCTCCACACCATCGGCTATGGCACCATCGGAAACATGCTCGGCTACGCGGCTTTCATCGCGCTGCCGTCGGTGATCCTCATCCTGCTGTTCGGCCAGACGCGCATCTTCTTCGTCATGGCGCGCGACGGCCTGCTTCCGGAAGCTCTGTCGAGGGTTCACCCGAAGTGGAAAACCCCTCACGTCGTGACCATCATCACGGGCCTCATCGTTGCGGTCGCGGCGGCCTTCTTCCCCGTCGGAGCACTGGCGGACGTCGCCAATGCAGGAACGCTCTACGCCTTCCTCATGGTCGCGATTGCGGTCTGGCAATTGCGCCGGACTGAACCGAACCGGAAGCGCGCCTTCCGGGTGCCGGCGCTCCCGCTAGTGGCCCTGCTGACCATCGGCGGCTGTCTCTTCCTGTTCTTCAACCTTCCGCTGGAAGCGATGTTGGTGCTGCCGCTCTGGACGATCATCGGCTTCGGCATCTACTTCCTCTACGGCCGGCGCCACAGCCACCTTGGGCGCGGCCTGGTGGAAGTCCATGAGGGTGAAGCGCACGACCTCGCGCCGCACGTCCCGGGGATCAACGACCCCGATCACCGCCACTAAGCGGCGGTCGAATCGAAGGACACGGCCTCGCGGCGACGCGGGGCCGTTTTCTTGTTAGTCGAGGAGGTCGCCGACGAGCGTCTTCAGGTCCGCTTCGGGCCGGGCGCCGAAATGCTGGATCACCTCAGCCGCGCAGATCGCGCCCAGCTTGAGCGAGGTCTCTAGGCTTGCGCCGCGCGCTTCCCCGGCAAGGAAGCCGGCGGCGAACAGGTCGCCCGCGCCCGTGGTGTCGACCAACGCATGGATCGCGGCCGCCGGAACCTCGGCCCGCTCGTCCCCCCGACGTGCGACCGCACCATGCTCGCTTCGGGTCACCACCAGGGTCGCGACCTGCGGCGCGATCGCGTCGAGCGCGGCATCGAGGTTCGCGCCGCCGGCGAGCATCAGGATTTCCGCCTCGTTGGCGAAGAGGATGTCGATGCGCCGCTCCTCGAGCAGCTTGAGCACGTCGCCGCGATGGCGGTCGACAACGAAGCTGTCGGAAAGGGTGAAGGCGACCTGCGTTCCCGCGTCGCGCGCCGCGTCCATCGCTTTGTACATCGCCGCGCGCGGATCGGCGGGATCCCACAAATAGCCTTCGAGGTAGACAATTCGCGCGTCGGCGACCGCAGCTGGATCGACCGCGTCGGGCGACAGCATCTGCGCTGCGCCCAGGAAAGTGTTCATCGTCCGCTGGGCATCGGGCGTGACCAGGATCAGGCAACGGGCGGTGGCACCGACATCGCCACGCGGCGGCGTGTCGAACGCGACGCCAAGGCTGCGAATGTCGTGGGTGAAGATTTCCCCCAGCTGGTCGTCGCCAAGCTGGCCGATGAAGCCCGCCGACAGCCCGAGCGACGCCAGCCCCGCCACGGTGTTGGCGGCCGACCCGCCGCTGGCCTCACGCGCCGGGCCCATCGCATCGTACAGCCGCGTCGCCTCGGCTTCGTCGATCAGTCGCATCGCACCCTTGTGCATGCCTTCGCGGTCGAGAAAGGCGTCGTCGGCGTTGGCGATGACATCGACGATGGCATTGCCGATGGCGAGCACGTCGAGGCGGCGGTCGGGCATAGGTTCTCCGGATGCGGGGATGAAGGCGGGCGCGTAGCGACGCTGGGGCGCACTCGCAACCTTGCGTCGGCCGCTGCGCGTCGGCATCGTTCCATCATGCGTTACCTTGTGCCCGCCGTAATCCTTCTCCTGTCCGCCTGCGCCACTGCGCCCGAGACCGAAACGCCGATGCCTACCCTTCCCGTCACGCCGTCGACGCATGTCTATTCCAGCGTCCTGGGCCTGACTTCGGCGGAGCTTATCGCGCAACTCGGCAGTCCCGCGCTGCAAGTGCGTGAAGGCGTCGGCCTGAAGATGCAGTTCCGCCGCCCGCAATGCATCTTCGACGCCTATCTCTATCCGCCGCCAAGCGGGCAGGGGGTGACCCGTGTCGCGCATAGCGACGCGCGCTTGCCGTCCGGCGCGGATACCGATCAGGCGGCCTGCATCTCCGCGATCCGCGCGACGAGGTGATCGTGCGCCCAGCGCGCCGCTTCCGCGATCACGGGATTGGCGTCGGAAAGGTGTCGTTCGACGGGGCCTAGAAGGGTCGCATCGCTGCTGTTTCCGGCGGCAACCAGGCAATTGCGGATCATGCGATCGCGGCCGATGCGCTTGATCGGCGATCCCGCGAACATCTCGCGGAAGGCGGCGTCGTCGAGCGCGAGCAAGTCCGCCAGCCGCGGCGCGGCGAGCTCGGCGCGGGGCAGGAAGGCGCGGTTTGCCGCGGCGGCATCGGCAAAGCTGTTCCACGGGCATACTGCCAGGCAGTCGTCGCAGCCGTAAATACGATTGCCCATCGCCGCGCGATATTCCTCGGGGATCGGCCCGTCATGCTCGATCGTCAGATAGGAAATGCAGCGCCGCGCATCGATCCGGTGCGGCCCGTCGAAGGCGCGTGTCGGGCAAGCGTCGAGGCAGCGCGAGCAGCTGCCGCAATGCTGCCCGGCCGTTGCCGGCGGGTCCGGGGTGAGCTCGAGGCTGGTGAGGATGACGCCAAGGAACAGCCAATTGCCATGCTCACGGCTGAGCAGGTTGGTGTGCTTGCCCTGCCAGCCGATCCCCGCCGCCTGCGCCAGCGGCTTTTCCATCACCGGCGCAGTATCGACGAACACCTTGAGTTCGGACGGCACGGCATCGACGATGAACCGCGCCAGCGCTTTCAGCGCCTTCTTGACCGTCTTGTGATAATCGCCGCCCTGCGCATAGACCGAGATGCGGCCAAGGTCGGGCCGCGCCGCCAGCGCAAGTGGGTCGGACGCGGGCGCATAGCTCGTCGCCAGCGCAATCGCCGACCGTGCCTCGGGCCACAACGCCTGCGCCGACACGCGGTGGTGCGCGCGCGCCGCCATCCAGTCCATGCCGCCGTGGCGCCCGTCGCCGATCCATTCGAGCAGGTCCTGGCCCGCCACGTCCGCCGCATCCGCGCGCGTGAAACCGCAGGCGACGAAGCCCAGCCGCGCCGCTTCCGCCCTTATTGCTTCCTCAAGGCTTTGCCCCGTATTCACGCGCGGGCCTGTACACCGGGGCGGGCGGATTTCGTAGGAATTTCAGTGCACCAGCAGCTCCGGCAAGATGAGGTCAGAAGCCCGCCGCCCGCGGTGCTGGCGCGCGACCTGGTCAAGGATTTCGGTGACACGCGCGCCGTCGACGGTGTCAGCCTGGCCGTCCCCGCTGGCACGATCTACGGCCTGCTCGGCCCCAACGGCGCGGGCAAGACGACGACGCTGCGCATGCTGCTTGGGATCATCGACCCGTCCAGCGGCACGCGCCGTGTGCTCGGCCACGACCGCCCGATCGATGCCGCTCCCGAAGTCGGTTATCTGCCCGAGGAGCGCGGCCTCTACCCGGCGATGATGGCGCGGGACGCGATTGCCTTCGTCGGTGCGCTGCGCGGCCTGCCGATGGCCGAAGGCCGCCGCCGCGCCGATGCCCTGCTCACCGAATATGGACTGGGCGATTGGGCGCGGAAGCCGATCCGCACCTTGTCGAAAGGCATGGCGCAAACCGTCCAGCTGCTCGGCACGTTGGTCCATCGGCCGCGGCTGATCGTACTTGACGAGCCCTTTTCGGGTCTCGACGCGATCAACCAGGCGCGGCTGGAGGAGATGATCCGCGGCCAGGCGCGCGACGGCGCGACGATCATTTTTTCCACCCATGTCATCGCTCATGCAGAGCGGCTGTGCGAGCGGATCGCGATCATCGCCGGGGGCAAGGTCGCGTTCGAAGGCAGCGTCGATGCCGCGCGCGGGCGACTGCGCCCGATCGTCCGCCTGTGCACCCGCGCCCACGACGGCCCGTGGCGCGCAGCGATTCCCGCCGGGGCAAGGCGCGAAGGACGGTCATGGGTATTCGAACTTCCCGAAAGCGGTCCCGAACCCTTGCTCAGGGCGCTGATCGACGGCGATGCGGGCATTGAGACGCTGGCGATCGAGCGACCCGGGCTGCACGACGCTTTCGTTGCTATCGCCGGCGATGCGGCGGCGGCCGCCATGGGTTCGCAGGAGGCGGCGGAATGATGCGCTTCCTGCGCTCGGCGCTCGTCATCGCGCGGCGCGACTTCGCCGCCACCGTGCTGTCGAAGACCTTCATCTTCTTCCTGCTCGGGCCGCTGTTCCCGCTGCTCCTGGGCGGCATGTTCGGCAGCATCGGCGCACGCGTCGCGACTCAGACGCAGCAGCCGACCGTCGCCGTCATCATGTCGCAGGCGGAATATGAAGCGCTCCACCGGGCGCGCGAGGCGCTCGTCCGCGCCACCGGCGAAGGCCATGTCGTCAAGATCGTCGGATATCCGCGCGGGGCGGACGACGCGGAGCTCGTCCAGCGCTTGCTCACCAGCGAGCAGCGTCCGGCCCGTGCGGTGCTCACCGGCTGGTTCGGCGCCCCGCGTCTCATCGGCAACATCAAGCCTGGAGACCAGATTTCGCAGCAGGTCGAATATCTCCTCGACCGCGCGATCATGCCCGGCGGGGGATTGCGGGCGCCGTCACTCGACATCCGGACGACCAGCCAGACGCCCGCGCACGTCACGCGGGACCGCGCACTCACCGCCCAGCTCGGCCAGATGGCGCTGTTTTTCCTCACTATCCTGCTGTCGGGCATGTTGCTGTCGCAGTTGGTTGAGGAGAAATCGAACAAGATCATCGAAGTGATCGCCGCCGCCGTGCCGATCGATGCCCTGTTCGTCGGCAAACTGTTCGCAATGCTTGCCGCCTCGGTGATTGGGATCATCGTGTGGATCGGCGCGGGTGCCGTGCTGATCGACCTGATCAAGCAAGGCGGGGTTGCTACCCTGCCGCCCCCCGCGACCGGCTGGCCGACTTTCCTAGGCCTCGGCGTCGCCTATTTCGCGATGAACTACCTGCTTCTTGGCGCGGTCTTCCTGACCATCGGCGCGCAGGCCGCGACGGTGCGCGAAGTCCAGACCATGTCGATGCCCGTCACATTTCTGCAGGTTCTCGTGTTCGGCTTCGCGGCGACTGCGATCGGCGCGCCGAGCAGCGGCGAGGCGCTGCTTGCAGCACTGTTCCCCTTGTCCTCGCCGATGGCCATGATCGCCCGCGCCGCCGAGCGGCCCGACCTGTGGCCGCACGCCCTCGCGCTCGGCTGGCAGCTCTTGTGGGTCGTGATCATCCTGCGCCTCGGCGCAAGGCTATTCCGCAAGACGGTCCTCAAGTCGGGTCCGCGCGGAAAGTCGTGGTGGCGATTGCGCCGACCGAGCGTGCAATAGGGAGCGGCGAGCGTATGCGGAGGGGTTGCATGGTCATCGTAATCTGCTTGGTCGCGGCGTTTGCGCTGCTGTCCTGGGTCTATGGGCCGGTGCGATACAAGTATCGGTTGACGGTTGACGTCAGCACGCCGTCAGGGGCGAAAAGCGGATCGGCGGTGCAGCAGATCGTGGTGCGCCCGACCCTGCCGTTGCTCGCCGCGAGCCAGTATACGACCACCCAGGAAGGGGATGCCGTGGCCATCGAACTTCCCGACGGATCGACCCTATTCGTCCTTCTCAATCAGGAGATCGTCCGCTCGGCGCTAGCCGAAGGGCGATCCACCGACATGAAAACACCGCTCGAGGAAGCCGAGCGCGGAAGGGTCTATGAATATTCGCCGCCTCCGCCGCGGAAAGATGGCCTGATCTACCTTCCAAATTACGTGAAGTTTCGCGACCTTGCGGACCCAGCCAGCGTCTATGCAGTCGATCCGTCGGATGTCGGCGGTGGCGCCGCGATCAGCCGGATCACCGTCGAACTTACCCGGGGGCGGCTGACCCGCACCATCCACCGGCGACTCCCCTGGCTGGCGAACCACTACGGCAAGAATTTGAGGGGCGTCAGATCGATCGTCGCGATCGATCCCCGGAAGGACCTTGCGGGCGCCATGGGTTCGGGCGCGTTCCGGATGCCTCGGCCCTAAGAAATCGCCGCGCGCGCCATCTCTTCAAGCTTGGCCATCAGCGCCTTGTGTGGGAATGGTCCGTGGCTGATCCGCGCCACACCCGCTTCCGCCCAGACGGTCTTGTCCGGCGCGCCGGGGAAGGCGATGGCGTTGAGCGGGAGCGGCACTTCGCGCACGACGCGTTCGATATCGGCGGGATCGGCGATGCGCGGCACGAAGAAACCGCTTGCCCCGGCATCGGCGAAAGCCCTGCCGCGTTCGATCACCCGGTCGATCACATCGTCGCCTTGCTCGCTCTCCTTGAGCAAGAGGTCGGTCCGCGCATTGATGAAGAAATCGCTGCCGACGGCCTCCCGGATCGCGGCGATCCGCCGCACCTGCAGGTCGAGCGGATGGACGCCTTTCCCGCCAATCACCTGGTCCTCGAAATTACAGCCGACGGCACCCGTCTCCTTCAGCCGCGCGACATTGGCCGCGCCTTCCGCGGGATCATCCGAATAGGCGCCCTCGAAATCCACGGTCAGTGGCAAATCGACCGTGGCCATGATCCGCCGCGCATTGTCGAAGACGAAGTCGATCGGCACCTTCTGGCCGTCGCCGAACCCCGCCGCATCGCCGACCGGATGGCTTCCCGTGGCAAGCGCCCGCGCCCCCGCCTTGGAAACCGCCAGCGCGCTGCCGCTGTCCCAGATATTGTAGAGGATGACGGGGTCGCCGGGCACGTGCAGCGCGGCAAAGGTTTCGAATGTACTGGGCATGCGCGGCACCTACGCCCGCCCACCGTCCGGCGCAATCGCGCTCCGATTGTCATAAAACTGCAATGAAGCCGTCACACAGGCTTCGCCGAACAACCGCTAGGGCCGGGACCGAACAATCCCGACAAATGGAGTTTCACCGGTGAGGAAAGTCATTTTCGCGCTGCCGATCGCCGCCCTTCTGGCGGCCTGCGGCCAAGGATCCAGTGGCGGCAGCGGCGGCGGATCGGGCCAGATCAAGATCGTCGGCTCCTCGACCGTTTATCCCTTCGTCAAGGCCGTGGCCGAAGATTTCATGCGCGCCAACAGCGGCACCAGCGTCATCGTCGAATCGACGGGCACGGGCGCGGGCATGAAATTGTTCTGCAGCGGAGTCGGCACCCAGTTCCCCGACGTTTCGAACGCGTCGCGCCAGATCAAGAAGAGTGAATATGACGCCTGCGTCGCGGCCGGCGCCAAGAACGTCATCGAAGTGCCGATCGGGATCGACGGCCTGACGCTGATCGAATCGAACAGCGGCCCGGCGATGAACCTGACCCAGGCCGACATCTACAAGGCGCTTGCCGCCAATCCGTTCGGCAAGGGCGCCAACACCGCGCAGACGTGGCGCGACGTGAACCCGTCGCTTCCAGCGCTCAAGATCCGCGTGCTCGGCCCGCCGCCGACCTCGGGCTCGCGCGACAGCCTCGCCGAGCTCATCCTGACCCCCGGCTGCGAAAGCGATCCGGCGATGAAGGCGCTGAAGAAGAGCAATGAGGATAAGCACAAGGACGTCTGCACCAAGATCCGTGAGGACGGCCTGTTCGTCGAAGCGGGTGAAAACGATAATCTGATGGTCCAGAAGGTGTCGGCCGACGTGGGGACACTGGGCGTGCTCGGCTATTCCTACCTGGAACAGAACGCCAATTCCGTACGGCCGGTGCGGATCAACAACGCACTCCCAACCGAAGCAACGATCGCAGACCTCAGCTACCCCGGGGCGCGCAAGCTCTTCATCTATCTGAAGGGCGAGCATATGCAGGCCAAGCCGCTGCTGCGCGACTTTGTCGCGGCCTTCGCGCGGATGTGGGGCAAGGGCGGGGCGCTCGAGCGTCGCGGCCTGGTGCCCTTCGCCGGTGCCGAGGCCGAAGCCGCCGCGACCCAGGCGCGTGAGCTCAAGCCGCTCGACCCAAGCACGCTGAAGTAGCGGCAAGCGCGGCAAACGCCATGAGCCTGACCCTAGCGTTTGCCGCGATCCTGATCGTGGCGCTGGCGGCCGGATATGCCGGTTACGCCCGCGCGCGGGGGCTGCGGACCGCGGGGCGGCTGCATTCGCTGCCGTCCTACCACGGCATCCATGCGCTTCTGTGGGCCGCGATTCCGGCGCTGCTCGTGCTTGCGGCGTGGACGCCGGTGCAAACGCGGCTGGTCAACCAGGCCGTGATGGCGAGTCCGGAAGGCCAAGCGCTCCCGGACTTCGACATGCAGCGCGAAGCGATCTTCACCGAAGCGCGGGAGATTGCGCGCGGTGAGCGCGAAGCCGGCTTCAATCCCGAATCGAGCGCGCTCGCGCCGCGCATTGCCGAAGCGGAAACGCGCTATGCGCTGGCGGGCGGGCTCGCGGCGGTCATGGTCGCCCTGCTGGCGGGCGTGGTCGCGGTCCGCCGCAGCTCAGTGACATTCCGCGCGCGGCATGGCGTCGAACGTTGGTTGATGGGCCTGCTCATCGGCGCATCGCTGATCGCCATCCTGACCACGCTCGGCATCTTGCTGTCGCTGATGTTCGAAAGCCTGCGCTTCTTCGAAAAGGTCCCGCCGGCGAGCTTCCTGTTCGCCACCGAATGGAGCCCGCAGACGGCGCTTCGCGCCGATCAGGCCGGCTCCTCGGGCGCATTCGGGTCGGTCCCATTGTTCTGGGGTACGATCTTCATCGGCGCGATCATTGCCATGATCGTCGCCGTGCCGCTCGGCCTGATGTGCGCGATCTACCTCACGCAATATGCACACCCGCGCGTGCGCTCGTGGCTCAAGCCGATCCTCGAAATCCTCGCCGGCGTTCCGACCGTGGTCTATGGTTATTTCGCCGCGCTGACCGTCGCGCCCGCGGTGCGCGACTTCGGCCTGTCGATCGGGATCAGCAACGCCAGCAGCGAAAGCGCGCTCGCCGCCGGCCTCGTCATGGGCATCATGATCATCCCTTTCATCAGCTCGATGGCCGACGATTCCATCGCTGCGGTGCCCCAGGCGATGCGCGATGGCAGCCTGGCGATGGGCGCGACCAAGTCCGAAACGATCACCAAGGTGCTGCTGCCCGCCGCGCTCCCGGGCGTCGTCGGCGGCGTCCTCCTCGCGGTCAGCCGCGCGATCGGCGAGACCATGATCGTGGTCATGGCCGCGGGGCTTGCCGCCAACCTCACCGCCAACCCGTTTGAAAGCGTGACCACGGTGACGACGCAGATCGTCCAGCTTCTCACGGGCGATCAGGAATTCGACAGCGCCAAGACGCTTGCCGCCTTCGCGCTCGGTCTTGCGCTGTTCCTGATCACGCTGTTCCTCAACCTCATCGCGCTGCACGTCGTGCGCAAGTACCGGGAACAATATGAGTAGCGCGACCAACGCCCGCTGGACCGACGGCTCGATGGAGCGCCGCGTTCGTCGCCGCTATGCCAAGGAGCGCCGCTTCAAGCTGCTTGGCTTGGGCGCGGTGACCTTGTCCGTCCTGTTCCTAGCCTTCCTGCTTTATTCGATGGCGTCGCGCGGGCTGAGCGGATTCGTCCATTACGAAGCCGCTGTCCCAGTCGATTTTTCGAAGACCGACCTGTTCCTCGATCCCGCGGCGCTGCGCGGCCCCGATGCGGCGCAGGCGCTGGCCGACGCCAATCTTGGCGGCGCGATCAGCCAATCGGCATCGGCCGTGTACGGCCAAGGCGCAGAAGACATGTTCGCGGAAGCGGCAACCCGCGATCTCGCCAAGCAGATTCAGGCCAATCCCGACCTCCTGGCGAGCCCGACGACGCTTTGGCTTCCGGTGTCGAGCCGGATCGACATCGCCGCCAAACAAGACACGGAGCCGGCCGCCGAACGCCTGGTCGCGGCGCTGGAAAGCCGAGACGCCCTGCGCCGGACGTTCAACGCCGACTTCCTCTCGTCGGCGGACGCCACCGATCCGTCCTCGGTCGGCGTATGGGGCGCGCTCAAGGGCAGCTTCCTGACCATCGTCATCACCATGCTTCTGGCGTTTCCCGTCGGCGTGCTGGCCGCGGTCTATCTGGAGGAATTCGCGCCGCAGAACCGCTGGACCGACGCCATCGAAGTGTCGATCAACAACCTCGCTGCAGTGCCGTCGATCATCTTTGGCCTGCTCGGCCTCGCCGTGTTCCTCAACGTCATGCACTTGCCGCGATCCGCGCCGCTGGTTGGCGGGCTGACGTTGGCGCTGATGACCATGCCGGTGATCGTCATCGCCGGGCGCAACGCGATCAAGTCGGTACCGCCGTCGATCCGCGACGCGGCGCTGGGCGTCGGCGCGTCGAAGATGCAGGTTGTCATGCACCACGTCCTGCCTTTGGCGATACCCGGCATTATGACGGGCACGATCATCGGCATGGCCCGCGCCCTTGGCGAGACCGCGCCGCTGCTCATGATCGGCATGCGCGCCTTCATCGCCGCGCCCCCGGGCGGGTTCGTCGACCCGGCGACCGTTTTGCCGGTTCAGATCTTCCTTTGGTCCGACGAGGTCGATCGCGGCTTCGTCGAGAAGACCAGCGCGGCAATCATTGTCCTGCTGCTGTTCATGCTCCTCATGAACGGCCTCGCCATCTATCTTCGCAACCGCTTCGAGCGCCGCTGGTGATCCTGATGAAAGAAAAGACTCCACTCACGCCTGTTACGCCGGTGCCTGCACCCTCCGCAGCCATCGCGGCAGAGGCCAAGCGCAAGGGGCCGTCGACGACGGAGCCGCCGATCGGCGACATCCGCGAGGAGACCGAGGCGTTCGAACCGAAGGCCGACGTTGCCGAGGTCACGAAGCAGGACAAGACCGAGGAGCGGGCGGCGCCAGGCCGCAAGCCGAAGATGCTGACCCGGGACGTCAGCGTCTTCTACGGCGAAAAGCAGGCGCTTAAGGACGTCTCGATCGAGATTTACGACGACCTCGTCACCGCCTTCATCGGCCCCTCGGGTTGCGGCAAGTCGACCTTCCTGCGCTGCCTCAACCGCATGAACGACACCATTCCTTCCGCGCGGGTGACGGGCACGATCGAGCTTGACGGGGAGGACGTGAACGCATCGGCGATGGACGTCGTCCAGCTGCGGGCCCGCGTCGGCATGGTGTTCCAGAAGCCCAATCCCTTCCCCAAGTCGATCTTCGAGAACGTGGCGTACGGGCCGCGCATCCACGGGCTCGCGAGCGGCAAGCCGGAGCTTGAGCAGATCGTCGAAAAGTCGCTCAAGCGCGCGGGCCTGTGGGAAGAGGTCAAGGACCGCCTGCAGGAAAGCGGCACCGCCTTGTCGGGCGGTCAGCAGCAGCGACTGTGCATTGCGCGCGCGATTGCCGTCGATCCGGAGGTGATCCTGATGGACGAGCCGTGCTCGGCGCTCGATCCCATCGCCACCGCGAAGATCGAGGAGCTGATCCATGAACTTCGCGGCCGCTACGCCATCGCCATCGTCACCCACAACATGCAGCAGGCGGCGCGTGTGTCGCAGCGCACTGCCTTCTTCCACCTCGGCGAGCTGGTCGAATACGGCAAAACGTCGGAGATATTCACCAATCCGAAGCGCCAGCGAACCACCGACTATATCACCGGCCGCTACGGCTGATCCGGAGCAACCCATGCAGCAGAACACCAGCGGACACACTCTCAAGGCCTTCGACCAGGACATTGATCGGCTGCGCGCGTTGATCAGCCAGATGGGCGGCCTTGCCGAGCATGCCATCGGCGAAGCGATGCGCTGCCTGATCCAGCGCGATGTCGAAGGCGCCGAGCGCGTCATCCGCGACGACAAGAAGCTCGACGCGCTGGAAATGGAGACCGAGCGCCGCGCGGTACAGCTGATTGCGCTCCGCGCGCCGATGGCCGGCGACCTGCGCGATGTCGTTGCGGCACTCAAGATCTCGGGCGTGGTTGAACGCATCGGCGATTATGCCAAGAACATCGCCAAGCGCGTCCACCTGCTGGAGAACGTCGGCAAGATCGAGCCGATCTCCCTCCTCCCCGAAATGGCGCGCATCGCCACGAGCATGCTTCACGACGTTCTCGACGCCTTCGTCGAGCGCGATGCCGAAGCAGCAGTCCGCGTCTGCGAACGCGACCAGGCGGTCGACGATTTCTACGATTCCATCTTCCGCACCTTGCTGACGCACATGATGGAAAATCCGCACACCATCGGCCATTCGACGCAGTTGCTGTTCGTCGCCAAGAACCTCGAGCGCGCGGGCGATCACGCCACGAACATCGCGGAGATGGTCTATTACGCGGCGACTGGCCAGCACATGGCCGACCGGCCGGGCAAATCGCCGAAGGAATAGGCCATGGCCAACGCGCGCCTGCTGTTGGTCGAGGACGACCGTGCGCTCGCCGACCTCGTCACCTTTCATTTCGAACGCGCCGGTTACGACGTGACGCGCACCGGCGATGGCGAAGAAGCCCTGATCCTGGCCGACGAAGTGCGGCCGGATGTCGTCTTGCTCGATTGGATGATCGAAGGGATCAGCGGGATTGAAGTGTGCCGGCGCCTGCGCCGTAGAACGACCACGGCCAACGTGCCCATCATGATGCTGACCGCGCGCGGCGAAGAAAGCGATCGGATCCGCGGGTTCGAAACCGGCGCCGACGATTACGTGACCAAGCCATTCAGCCCGCGCGAGCTGGTGGCCCGTGTCGGCGCCGTGCTGCGCCGTGTCCGCCCCGCACTTGCCGGCGAGCAATTGGGCTATGCCGATGTTGAAATGGACGTTGCCTCGCATCGCGTCCGGCGCGGTGGCGACCAAGTACCCCTCGGTCCGACCGAATTCCGCCTGCTCAAGCACTTTCTCGAGCATCCCGGCCGGGTCTTCTCACGCGAACGCCTGCTCGACGCCGTCTGGTCGCACGATCCGGACATCGACGCGCGTACGGTCGACGTGCACGTCCGCCGGCTACGTCAGGCGCTGAATGCCGGGAATCGGGTCGATCTGATCCGCACTGTCCGCTCGGCCGGCTATTCGCTCGATGCCGACGGCTGAGCGCGCTTCATTGTAACAAAAGTGTCATCTATCCGCGGCGACTGTGAGCCGCTATTGCGGCGTTGGTTATCGACCGACGAGGGGCATGATGTTCGCCTGGTTTCAGCGGCTGTTGCCCCAAAAGGGCGACTTTTTCGGCATGTTCGAGGCCCATGCGGCGACCCTCGTCAGCGCCGCTGAAGCGTTGCACCAGCTGGCCGAAGACGGCACGTCCCCGCAAAAACTGCTCGGGCAGATCCGCCAGCATGAGCATCGCGCGGACGAGATCATCCGGGACGTTCTGACCGCCGTCCGCAAAACCTTCCTGACCCCATTCGACCGCGGCGCAATCACCGGCCTGATCGTGGCGATGGACGATGCCATCGACGAGATGCTGGCCGCGGCCCGGTCGATCGACCTGTACGAGCTTCGGCAGCTGAGACCCGAGATGAAGCAGGTTGTCAGTCTGATCCTGGAATGCGCGGTTCTGACGTCGCAGGCCTTGGGGCTATTGCGCGACGTCAGCGGGAACGGCGCCAAACTGCACGAAATCACCGGGCGAATGGTTGCGCTTGAAGGCGAAGCCGACGAAATTCATGCCGCTGGCCTCAAGCGCGCTTTCCAGGAAGTCGGGACGATCGGCCCGCTGAATTTCGCGGTCACGCGCGAAGTTTTCCGTAACCTGGAACATGTGGCGGACGCCTTCGAGGATGTCGCGAATCAAATCGATGGCATCGTGATCGATCACGCCTAGGCCGCCACGGGGATGCACGAGCTCGCCCTACCGCTGCTGATTGGACTGATTGCGCTCGCGCTGGCGTTCGATTTCCTGAACGGCCTGCACGACGCGGCCAATTCGATCGCGACGGTCGTCGCCACCCGGCTGCTTAGTCCGGGCAAGGCCGTGGCCTTCGCCGCATTCTTCAACTTTGCCGCTTATTTCCTGTCCCTCGCGATCCCGCAGCTGCACCGGGTCGCCGACACGATCGGCAAGGGGCTGATCGACAAGGACCTGGTCACGCCCGCGGTCGTATTCGGCGCGCTCATCGGCGCGATGTTCTGGAACGTCGTCACTTGGTTGAAGGGGATTCCGTCATCGTCCAGTCACGCCTTGGTCGGCGGGATTGTCGGGGCCGGCGTGGCGCATGCGGGAATGACCGGGATCCAGTGGACCGGGCTGAACAAGACATTGGTTGCGATCGTCCTGTCGCCAACGCTGGGCATGATGCTGTCGATGATGATCATGTTGCTGACCAGCTGGCTTGGCGTCCGCGCCACAGCAAGCGGTGCGGAGCGGACCTTTCGCGCGCTTCACCTGGTTTCTTCGGCCACCTACTCGATCGGGCACGGCCTCAACGACGCGCAGAAGACGATGGGGATCATCGCCGTCCTGCTTTATTCGACCGGTTACCTGCAGGGCGAATTCCACGTGCCCCACTGGGTGGCGATCAGCTGCTACATCGCCATCGGTCTCGGCACGCTTTGCGGCGGCTGGCGGATCATCGAAACGATGGGCACGCGCATCACCAAGCTTTCACAGCACCAGGGGTTCAGCGCGTCGACCGGCGGCACGGTGATGCTGATCACCGCCTCTTGGTACGGCATTCCGGTGTCGACCACGCACACCATCACGGGCTGCATCATCGGCGCCGGCGCGGCGCGCCGTGCATCGGCAGTGCGCTGGCAGGTGGCCAAGAACGTCATGACCGCCTGGGTCATCACCATTCCCGCCTCGGCCAGCGTCGCGGCCCTGTTCTATTATATGACCACGTTCTTCTAGGCCGCGCGACGGTTCGGCGCCGTCACGAAACTGCAACACGAGCGTCAACGCCTTGTCGCCGCTGCCGCTTAGCACCCGAATCAACGGACGCGGATCGTCGTCCGTCCATCGGGGTAAGAGAAACATGAACCTGAAGTCGTTTGGCCTGGCCGCCACCGCAGTGACGGCGCTCACCATTTCCGCAGGCGCCGATGCGCGTTCGTTGCGCGCGGTCGGATCTTCGACCGTCTATCCGTTCGCCAAGATGGTGTCGGAACGCGTCGCCCGCGCCAATCCGCGCCTCGGCACGCCGATCGTCGAATCGACCGGCACCGGCGCCGGCTTCAAATTGTTCTGCGCTGGAGTCGGGGAGCGCTTCCCGGACATCTCCAATGCGTCACGCCGGATCAAGGCGTCGGAAGCCAAGCAATGCGCCGCCAACGGCGTCACTCAGGTGACCGAAATCCAGGTCGGCCTCGATGGCCTTGCCGCCGCCACCGCGCGGTCCAGCGCACTGTCGAACCTGACCCAGCGCGACATCTATCTGGCGATCGCCAAGACGCCGTTCGGCAAGCCCAATCGCGCGAAGACGTGGAAGGACGTCAACGGCAAGCTGCCGGCGGTTCCGATCCGCGTCTATGGCCCGCCGCCGACCAGCGGCACGCGCGATTCGCTCGTCGAACTGTTCATGACGCCGGCGTGCGAAGCCAATCCGGGCATGGCCGCGATGAAGAAGACCAACGAAGCCAAGTTCAAGGCGATCTGCGGCGGCGTGCGTGAAGACGGCGCCTTCATCCAGGCCGGCGAAAACGACAATCTGATCGTCCAGAAGATTGCCGCGACGCCCAACACCGTCGGTATCTTCGGCTACAGCTTCCTTGAAGAGAATGGCAACAAGGTGAAGGGCATCGCGATCAACGGTGTCCAGCCCAGCTATGCGTCGATCAGCAGCTTCAAATATCCAGGCGCGCGTCCGCTCTACATCTACGTCAAGAATGCGCACGCCCGGGCGATCCCGGCGATCCGGGCCTTCGTTGCGGAATTCACCAAGGAAAGCGCGATGGGCCCCAAGGGCTATCTCGCTGGACATGGGCTTATCGCATCACCCAACATCATCCGCGCGCGCAGCCAGCTGGCGGCGCGCAATCTGGTGCCGCTCAACATGGCGAGCGTCAAATAGTCGAAAAAGCATTGAACATGGCAGCTCCCGCCTGGACACGGGCGGGGCTTGGCCTCACCAGAACTGGCGAGGCGGGGGAAGAAGGATCATCTGACATGAAGTTGAAGTTCGCTGCCGTGCTCCTGGCGGGAAGCGCCCTGGCCGTTTCGGCACCCGCGCTCGCGCAAGGGCAGCTGCCCGAGGCGCAACAGGAGCCGACCCAGCCCGACGCGTCGGACGCGACCGCCGATGCGGCGATTGCCGCCGCCGCGCCGGTCGACGATGCGCAGGCCAAGATCGAGCTGATGCAGGCGCAGATCGAGGCGCTGCAGGAATCGATTGAAGCCCTCAAGTCCCAGGTCACCAAGGCGACCCCGTCGTGGAAGGGGATGCCGCAGTGGGAAGACAAGGATGACGGCTGGTCGTTCAAGCCGCGCGGCCGCATCCAGTGGGACGCGGGCTACGTCAGCAACCCGGACGATGAGCCCAACGGCGGCCTCCTCACCCGCAACCTCGGCTGGAACGAGCGCGCGCGCCGCATCCGCCTCGGCGCCGAAGGCACCATCCCCGGCGGCTTCGGCTACAAGTTCGAAATGGATTTCGCTAATGCCGCGGTTGGCTTCGGCGACGTGCTGCTGACCTACGCGCCTTCAGGCAAGCCGTTCAACGTGTCGATCGGCAACCATGAAACGCTCAACGGGCTCGAGCAGATGACCAGCTCGCGCTTCACCTCGTTCATCGAACGCGCGGCGTTCGACGATGCGTTCATCAACACGCGCCGCATCGGCATCTCGGCCGGCTTCGTGAACGCGGCCGGCAACATGCGCATCAACGGCGGCCTGTTCGCCGCGCATTCGATCGACTCCAGTCTCGACAATGACGGTTGGATCGGCGCCGCGCGCGCGGTCTATTCGCCGCTGATGGGGGCCAACCAGCTCCACCTCGGCGCCAATCTCCAGCATCGCCGCTTCTCGCAGAACAACGGTGCGACGGCGAGCAGCTCGTCGGGCGCGCCGTCGAGCAACCGCCTCGCGCGGTATCGCGCCCGGCCGTTCTCGCAGCTCACTGACGTGCGCTTCGTGGACACCGGCAATTATGCCGCCAAGAGCGACACCATCTTCGGGCTCGAAGCCGCGGGCATCTTCAAGTCGCTGCACGTTGCGGCGGAAGGCCAATATCTCAAGTCCAACGCTTATGGCGCGGGCGACACGTTCGACATCGCCGACGATCCGCTCGACCTGTTCCCGACCGGCGCCACCGCGCTCGTCCCGGGCGGCAACCCCAGCTTCTGGGGCGGCTACATCGAAGCGGGCTATTTCTTCACCGGTGAAACGCGCGGCTACAAGAACGGCCTGTGGGACCGCACCAAGGTCTTGAAGCCGTTCAGCAAGGGCGGCTGGGGCGCGCTTCAGGGCAACGTCCGTCTCGATCACCTCGATCTCGACGATTCCGACTTGAAGGCCGGCTTCAACAATAATTTCGAAAACGGCACGTCAGCGGCTTCGGCCGGGCTCACGCGCGGCGGCAAGCAGACCGGCCTCCTCGCCAACCTGATCTGGATCCCGGAAGATTATGTCCGCTTCCTGTTCCAATATTCGCATGCCTGGATCAGGGGCGGCCCGCTGGTCGATGAAGTCGAAGGCGTGGGCAGCGGAACCGCCGGCCTCGACGAGGAAAAGTACGGCGTCGATGTCTTCATGACCCGCGCCCAGATCGACTTCTAGCGCGTGACACCCGGGCAAGCCTTTCGCGCCCTCACTCCCCTTTGGTCCGAAAGGCGGCCCCCTCGTCGAATGGACAAGGGGGCCACGCCCGTTGCGGCGGTGGCGAGCGTCGCTCCATCGGCTACACAGGACAGCATGAGCGAAGGCATTGGCGAACGCGCGGTGGTGGATGCGCTGGATGAACCGGCGATCATCGTCGACCGCGGGGTCGTGCGCGTCGCCAATGTTCGTGCGCGTGAGCTGCTCGGGGCACGCATCGAGGGCCGCGACCTGCGCCTCGCGATTCGCCATCCACAGGCGCTCGAACGAATCCTGTCGGGCAAGGGCGGCGACCTCGATGTCACGGGGCTGGTCGAACCTGGGCGCTCGTGGCGCCTCATCGTCCGCACCTTGTCGGCGGGATTCACCCTGGTGCGACTGATGGACCGGTCGGATTCGGTGTCGGCCGAGAAAATGCGCGTCGATTTCGTCGCCAATGCCAGCCACGAATTGCGCACGCCGCTGTCGACCATCATCGGCTATGCCGAAACGCTTGCCGACGATCCCGATCTGCCGGCGGACATGCTTGCGCGCCTCGGCGCCACCGTCCGCGGCGAAGCGCGCCGCATGCAGCGGATCATCGAAGACCTCATGAGCCTGTCGCGCATCGAAGCCGACCGCTTCGTCGCGCCGGATGAGCTCGTTCCGATCGCCGAGGTCGTACGCCTTGCCGTGGCGAATGCCGAACATCTGCGCGGGGCGGCGACGTGCGACTTCCTGGTGGACATTGCCGAGGACCTGCCGCCGGTTCGCGGCGACACCGCGCAGCTGCAGCAGGTGCTCGACAATTTGCTCAGCAACGCGGTGCGCTACGGCTGCGATGGCGCCCATGCCACGATCGCGGTCGCCGTGACGTACACGCGCTCATGGGTGACGTTGAGCGTCAAGGACCACGGCCCCGGCATCGCCCGCGACCATCTTCCGCGCGTGACCGAGCGCTTCTACCGCGTCGACGAAGCCCGCAGCCGGGAAACCGGAGGCACCGGCCTCGGCCTGGCGATCGTCAAGCATATCGTCGAACGGCATCGCGGCATGCTGGAGATCAAAAGCACGCTCGGCATCGGCACGACGGTCACCATTCGCCTGCCCGCTGCGCCTTAGTCCTCGAACAGCTTGGCGAGCGCCGCCTCGACATCCGCGATCGCATACGGCTTGGGCAATCGCGGCCGGTCCGCCCACTTGGGCGGCACTGCGAGCCCGCTATATCCGCTGGTCAGGACGAACGGGATTCCGCGCGCCTCCAGCAGCTCGCACATCGGGAAGACACGTTCGCCGCGGATGTTGATGTCCATGATCGCGGCATCGATCTTCGCCGTCTCGATCAGCTCGCGCGCGGTGGCGATATTGGGCGCCGGCCCGACGACCACGCAGCCCAACTCGCCAAGCAGCTCCGCCGTGAACGGTGCAACGACCGGCGAATCTTCGACAATCAGGATGTTGCGGCCATCGAGCGTGCTCATGCGCGCACCTTAGCGAACGCCGAAGGTTGTCGCACTTGCAGAAAGTTAAGGGTGCGCGGGACTATTCGGGCGCGGGTCCCAATTGCTGCCACAACTCGACCTTCACACCGTCGCAGTCGAGGATCCAGGCAAAGCGCCCATAATCCTCGTCCTGCCGGCCGAGGATCGCAACGCCCTTGCCCTCCAGGTCGGCGATCATGGCGTCGAGATCGTCGACGCGCAGGTTGATCATGAACGGCAGCTCGCTCGGCACGAAATAGTCGCTTGTCGCCTTGAACGGCGACAGCAGCGCATAGCCGTCGGCATCGCCTTTGAACGGGAACATCGCACCCCATTCGCCGCCGATGCCGAGCGTCTCCTGGTACCAGGCGCGCGTCCGCTCCGGGTCGGCCGCTTTGTAGAAAATACCGCCAAGCCCCGTGACCCGCGCCATCGCGCTCAGACCTTTGCCGGATAGATGGGGCGAATGTCGGTCGGGATGTGCGTCATGGTGCCGATCACCTGCCGCGCCTCGGCGTCGAGCGCGCCCCATTTGTCGAGGAACGCCTTGGTCCCGGCATAATCGCCATTGCCCTGCAGCCGGACGATATCGCCGACGAGGTCGCGGATCGCGCCGTCGATCTTGGCTTCGTCGATTCGGAAGCGCTTGGCGCCGGCGTCCCACGTGATCGCGCCCTTGTCGCGCAGATAGCGGTACTGCATCGCCGCGCCCTTGCCGTGCGCCTCGTTGATGCCGAAGCGCATCGCGCGGAACAGGCCGGCGACATAAGTGGTGCGGATCTGGGATCGCTCGGCGTTGGGGATCACGCCTTTGTCCATCATGTGCATGACGTTGTAGGCGCCCATGACGTCGGCCTTGGCTTCCTCGAAGCCGCTGGCGATGTCCTGCAATTCCTTGTCGACAGTGGTCTTGCGCCCGTTGACGACGATGCTGCCCGGCCCAAGGCTGTGCGACAATTCGTGGAACAGCGTCTCCATGAACATGTAGCGCGCCGTGACATTCTTGGCCTGGTCGGGCACCAGGATCAGATCGCCCATCGGCTTCAGGATGCGCTCGTACTTGGCGTTGAGGACGTTGCGCAGGATGACCTTCTTGGCGCCCTTGGCCTCGCGCACCCGCTCATCGTTGGGCAGGTTGAAGGCGACCGTCTGCACGCCCGGCACATTGTCGCCGCCGCCGCGCACCTGGTCGGCGACCACGATCGGCGATTCGAAGCCGCGCTGGAAATTCTTGTACTTCTCCTCGACCGGCAGATTGGCTTCCATGCCGCGCAGCTCGCCCTTGTAGATATCGAGCGCCTGGCTTTCCTTCGGGTCCTTGAGCGTGACGAACGTCTCGAACGCCGTCTTCCGGCCGTAAAGGCCGTCGGTGTAAACCTCGTACGGCCCGATTGCGACTTCGATCGGGGTGTCCTTGAGGTCCATCCACGCCAGCTCACTGTCGAAATAATCGTCGGTGCGGAAGGCCTTGGCGCGCAGGATCAGGAAGGTCTTGAGGCTCTGGTTGCTGGTTCTTGCCGCGGCCTGTTCGAGCAGCTTGGCGGCGGGCTCGAGCCATTGCTTATACTCCTGGCTGTACGGCACCGCGACCAGCTTGTCCCCCTGGCGCTTGACCACCGTATAGGGGCTGGTCAGCGCTTCGCGCTCGCCGGGATTGGCGGCAAGATAGGTATCGAACTGGGCCTTGGTCAGGTCGGTCGGATAGAAGCCGGCGCCGGGCGGCATCGGCTGGTTGCCGAAGAAGGGCTTGTCCTCGTCCAGGCTGTCCCACGGGCCGAAGAAGGTGTCGAACCGGTCGAGCAACGCGGGATCGTTCGTGGCCACCACCTGGGCGCGCAACGCGTCGTAATTGGGCGTGTGCTGGCGCTTGTAGATTTCGCTCATCAGGTCGGCCGCCTGGATGAGCAGATTGACCACCTCGCGCTCCTCGGCGGTGAGGAAGCTGGTGTCGGGATTCATCTCGATCCGAGCCAGCTTCTCCGTCGCTTCCGCCGCCGCGGGCGTGCCGGACGTGGCGGCATTGCCGGCGGCGTTGTTGGGGGCCGACATCTCGCACGCGGAGAGGGTCAGGATCGAAAGCGCGGACGCGGCCGCGAGCCAATGTGTCTTGGTCATGGGCCAGCCAAGTAGCAGTTCCGGCGCGAACGCAAAACGCCCCGCGATTGTCACGCCGGCCGGCGCTGCTAGGCTCCAGCGCATGCGCAGAGTCCTGACCGCCTTCGCCGCCGCCGTCTTCGCCACGCCGCTCGCGGCGCAAGCGCCGGTCGTCCCGGCTCCCTTGCCGCCCCTGATCCCGTGGTCGGGGGCAAGCGAACGGCTGATCGTCCCCGCGGCCGATCCGTGGGTCACCCACGCCGAACGCGCCGGCTTCGCGACAACGCCCGATTACGCCCAGACTCGCGCCTGGCTCGACCGGTTGGTCGCCGCCTCGCCGCTGCTTAAGCTCGAAGTGTTCGGCCGGACGCCCCAGGGGCGGGAGCTGTACGCGATCCGTGCGTCGAAGCCGGGGCCGGCGCGCAAGCCCCTGCTGGTCGCGCAGGCGGGCATTCACGCAGGCGAGATCGACGGCAAGGACGCTGGCATGATGCTGCTCCGCGATATCGCGCTCCGCGGCAAGGATCGGCTGCTCAACAATGCCGACCTCGTCTTCGTGCCCATCTTCAACGCCGATGGCCATGAACGATCGGCGGCAACCAACCGCCCCAACCAGCGCGGGCCCGACAATCAGGGTTGGCGAACCACGGCGCAGAACCTCAATCTCAATCGCGATTATCTGAAGGGCGACACGCCCGAAATGCGCGCGATGCGGGCATACCTCAACCGCCTCGACCCGACGTTGATCCTCGACCTCCATGTCTCGGACGGCGTCGATTACGAATATGATATCACTTTCACCTTCCCGGGCTGGATGGGCTCGCCCAGTCATTCGCCCGCGATCGGCGGTTGGCTCGATGCACATTACCGGCCGGCGATCACCGCAGCGTTGGCCAAGGCTGGGCATGTCCCCGGCCTGTACGTCGAGGCGATCGACCCCCGGAACCTTGCTAAGGGCGCGACACTCAGCCCCGACCAGCCGCGTTATTCCACCGGTTATGGGGAGCTTGCGCGCCAGCCGACGGTGCTGGTCGAAACCCATTCGCTCAAGCCTTACCGCCAGCGCGTTCTCGGCACCTACATCCTGGTCGAAGAATCGCTCCGGCTGCTCGGCGCGAAGGGCGCGGGGCTCGGCCAGGCGATTGCCCAGGATCGTGCTTCGCGCCCGTCCACCAGTGTCCTCACCTGGAAGCCGCTCGACAAACCCTTGTTCACGATCCGCAACTTCCGCGGTGTCGCGCAAGACACCTACCGCTCGGCCGCCTCGGGCCGCGACGAGGTGCGGTGGCTCGGGCGCCGGGCAAGCTTCGACTTGCCGGTGTACATTGCGCAACCCGATTTCGTCGCGACCCTGCCCGCCGCCTGGTGGGTGCCGGCGACCAAGCCCGAAGTCATCGACCTGCTCAAGCTGCACGGCATTGCGTTCGAACAAATTGCCGCGCCGCGCACCGTGACGCTCGACATGGTGCGCTTGTCCGGGCCCAAGCTCGGCGCCGCCAATGAAGGACATGTCCCGCTATCCGCCGCCGCCTACGTCCATGCACCGCGTACAGAAACCTATCCCGCAGGATCGGTGCGCGTGCCCTCGGACCAGCCGCTCGGCCTCCTCGCCGCAGCCATGCTCGAGCCCGAGAGCCCCGACTCCCTGCTGGCGTGGAATTTCTATCCCGAAATCCTCCAGCGCACCGAATATATGGAAGGCTATGTGATCGCGCCCTTGGCCGACGCGATGCTGGAAGCGAACCCGAACTTACGTGCGGAATTCGAGGCCAAGCTCGCCGCCGATCCCAAATTCGCCGCAGACGGCAACGCGCGGCTCGCCTGGTTCTACGAGCGCACGCCTTATTATGATGCGCGTTTCCTGCTCTACCCGGTGGGGCGCGAACTCAAGCCTTAGTGGACGAAGCGCGCGACGACGTCGCGATAGGACCGGCTGACTTTCACCTGCGCGCCTGAATCGAGCACCAGGAAGCATTCGCCGTTGGTGTGCGGCTTGACCTGGCGGACGAGGTCGAGGTTGACGATGGTCGAGCGGTGGACGCGCTGGAAGCGGCGCGGGTCGAGGCGCTTTTCCAGGTCCTTCATCGTCTCGCGCAGGATGAGCGTGTTGTCGCCGGTCTGGATGCACATGTAATCGCCCGCGGCGTCGATCCGCTCGATCGTGTCGACGTCGACGCGGAAGATCTGGCCCTGGTCCTTGATGTTGATCATCTTTTCGTAGCGGTTGGCGGCATGCTGCGCGTCGGGCGATGCGTCGGCCATTTCCTCCGCCGCTTCGGGCGCATGTTCGGCCAGCGCTTCCTTCAAGCGGCCGACTTCCTCGACCCCGCGCTTTTCGGCCAGCCGCTGGCGCACGCGGTCCATCGTCGCCGCAAGCCGGTCCTCGTCGACCGGCTTCATCAGATAATCGACCGCCTGCGCGTCGAACGCGCGCAGCGCATGGTCGCCATAAGCGGTGACGAATACGAACATCGGCGGTTCGACGTCCATCAGCCCCTGGATCACCGAAAAGCCGTCGAAGCCCGGCATCTGGATGTCGAGGAAGACGAGGTCGGGCTTGTTGGTCTTGATCTGGCGGATCGCCTCGCGGCCATTAGCGGCGGTCGCGATTACCTCGACATCTTCATGCGCCTGAAGCCGCAGCTGCAGGCCTTGCGTTGCCAAGGTTTCGTCGTCGACCAAAATGGTCCGGATGCTCATCGCGCTTGTTCTCCGGTTTCAAAGGGGATTTCGATGATAACGCTGAACCCCCCTTTATCGTTCTGCTTGCTGTCGAATCGGTGTGCCGCGCCATAGGCCTGCGACAGCCGGTCCCGAATGTTCGCCAGGCCGACGCCGGTCGACGGGCTGGCGGCAATTTCGCTTGCCTGTCCGGTGCCGTCGTCGGCCACTTCGATCCGCACTGCCTGCCCCTCGCGCTTGGCGGTGATCCAGATGTCGGCGCCCGTTTCGCTCGGCGTCACTGCATATTTGATCGCATTCTCGATCAGCGGCTGAAGCAATAGCGAGGGCAGCCGCGCGCCGATCGTCTCCGCCTCGATCCGGAAATGCGGGCGCAGCCGGTCCTCGAAACGCATTTTCTCGATCTCCAGGTAGAGCTTCAGCGTCTCCACTTCCTGCGCCAGCGTGACCTTGGCGGTCGGCTCGTTGGCAAGCGTGTAACGCAGGAAGGACGACAGCCGCGCCAGCATCGCATTTGCGCGCTCGGTCTGTTTCAGCAGCACCAGGGTCGAGATCGAATTGAGCGTGTTGAACAGGAAATGCGGGTTGAGCTGATAGCGCAGCATCGCCAGCTGCGCGCTCGACGCCTGCCCCTCGAGCTTCTCGCGCTGGTCGATCTGCTCTTCCAGCAGAAGGAAGTAATTGATCCCGTAATAGAGCGCGGCCCAGGCGGCGAGCAGCGAGAAATTGAGCAGGATCGCGCCCATATATTCGACGCCCGCGGGCTTCGAATCGGGCTTGATGAAAGTCGCATAGCTCCACGTCTCGATGATCGAAAAGGCGCTCGACGCAAGCAGCACGGCGGACAGCGACAGGATCAGTGTCAGCACCGGGCGCATGCGGATCAGGCGCCGGAACAGCGACGCCATCAGCAAGGTCAGCGAATAGCCGGTTGCGGTGAGGAGGAGCGTGTGGACGATCCACATCCACCCCATCGAATTGGCGAATCCCGACAGCGAGCGAAGGAAGAAATAGCCGCTCCACCCAATCGACTGGAGGATCCAGAAAGCGCGATTCTTGTCGTCGAAGAAGGGCTGGTCGAGCCCCATGCCGCGCGCGATGGGCGCCGCGGGCGAACGGATGTCGGGCTGAACGGCGCGCCTGTCGTCCGCCGATCGCCGGTCCAAGGTCACGCTGTCGGTCGCCATTGCCACCGATATAGGCGAGGCTTGCGGCAAGCCCAAGCCGCACTAGGCTGCAGGCAGGGGGATGCCGAAAATGATGATGTCCGTGCTTGTCTTGGCCGCCGCGCTCGCCGCTCCGTCCGCCTTGCCTGCGGCGCCGCACTTCGAAACCCGGCCGTGCCTAGCGCCTGCCGTGCCGCGCGCGGTCTGCGGAACAGTCGTCGTGCCGGAAGATCGCGCCCGCCCCGATGGCCGCCGCATCGCGCTCAACGTGATCGTGCTCAAGTCGGCCACGCCGGCGACCCTGCCGCCCTTGTTCGACATCGAAGGCGGCCCCGGCCTGCCGAGCACGCGCAGCCTTGGCTTCTACGCCGGCAATGGGGTCGCCAAGGGCCGCGACGTGGTGCTGGTCGACCAGCGTGGCACTGGCCGGTCGAATGGCTTGCTGTGCCCGAAGCTGCAGACAGGTCCCGACGTGCCGATGCTTCCGCTTGCCGCGGTCGCCGAATGCCGCAAATCGCTCTCGGCCAAGGCCGACCTGCGCTTCTACGGGACGCGCGATGCGGTGACCGACCTCGACGACGTTCGCCGCGCGCTTGGATACCGGCAGATCGACCTGTTCGGCCTGTCCTATGGGACGACGGTCGCGCTGCGCTTCATGCATCGCTACCCGGACACGGTGCGCGCCGCGGTGCTGATGGGCGTCGCACCGCCCGACCTCCTTCCGCCGCAGCACCATGCCACGGCTGCGGACCGAACGCTCAAGGCCGTGTTCGCCGATTGCGCGGCCGATGCGCGATGCCGCGCCGCCTTTCCCGATCTCCCCGCCGAACTCGCCCAGGCGCGGGCCAAGGCGCGCCGCCCAGGCGCCAAGCTGGCTGACGAATTGCTGATGGAGCGGCTGCGGGCGCTGACCTACCGGCCCGCGAGCCGCGTCACGCTGCCGCTGGCGATCAAGCGGGCCGCGGCGGGCAATGTCGCCGAACTGGTGGCGACTCCGTCGGAAAACCTCGCTAACCTCGTCGCCGACGGCATGTTCCTGGCGGTAACCTGCGGCGAAAGTTTTCCGCTGATGGATTACGGGGCGGCGGTCGCCGCGGCCCGCCGCACGCCCTTTGGCGACTACCGCTTGCGCCGCCAGAAGGCCGCATGTGCCGGCTGGCCGGTCGTTGCGCGCGATCCCGATCACCTCGCGCTGCCGACGCGGACCAGCGCCGCCATCCTGCTTGTCTCGGGGGAGCTCGACCCCGTGACCCCATCCGATCTGGCCGACAGGATCCTGCCCAGCCTGCGCCGCGCGCGCCATGTCGTCGTCCCCGACGGCGGCCATATCCCGGACGGGGTCAGCGGCGTCGAAACCTGCCTCGACCCGCTGATGATCGCTTTCCTCGACCATGCCGACCCAAGCCGCCTCGATGTCACCTGCATCGCCGCGATGAAGGGACCGCCTTACGCGATGCAGTAACTTGCCCAACCATCACCTGACCCTCTAGCGGGGGTGATTGTGACAGTTCGGCGTTGTCGTGCCGGACGTTGGGAAGGGTTGAACATGAAACTGGCGCGTAATCTTCTGGTCGTGGCGGCGCTCGGCCTCGCTGCGTGCAAGGTCGCCACGCAGGATTCGAACAGCGCCCAGCCGCAGGCCGCGGCGGCGATCGCGCCGATCCTGACCACCCCCGACGCCAAGGACGACGCCAGCTACGCTCGCCCGCTCGAAGCGCGGGTGCACCATGTGAAGCTCGACCTTGCCGTCGATTTCAACGCCAAGCGCGTCGGCGGCACCGCCACGCTCGACATCGACCGCAAACCCGACGCCAAGGAAATCATCCTCGACGACAAGGGGCTGGAAATCGCCAGCATCGCCGACGGCGCTGGCCAGCCGCTCGACTATAAGGTCGGCGCGGCGGACGAGAAGCTGGGCGCGCCGCTGGCGATCACCCTGCGGCCGGACACCAAGCGCTTGGTGATCAAGTACAAGAGCGCGCCCGACGCCGGCGCGCTGCAGTGGCTGACGCCCGAACAGACGGCCGGGAAGAAGCGGCCCTATCTGTTCAGCCAGGGTCAGGCGATCGAGAACCGCAGCTGGATTCCGACGCAGGATTCGCCCGGCATCCGCCAGACGTGGGAAGCGACGATCCGGGTCCCCGCCGGCCTGACCGCGGTGATGAGCGCGCCCAAGTCGGCCGAGCCGATTACGCAGGGCGGCGAAAGCATCTTCAGCTACAAGATGCCGCACAGCGTCGCGCCTTATATGATCGCGATTGCGGTCGGCGACCTTGCATTCAGGGAACTTGGCCCGCGCACCGGCGTGTGGACCGAACCCGTGATGCTCGACCGCGCCGCGGCCGAGCTCGCCGATACCGAGAAGATGGTCGAGGCTGCGGAGAAACTCTACGGCCCCTATCGCTGGGGCCGCTACGACGTGATCGTCCTGCCGCCCGCGTTTCCCTATGGGGGCATGGAAAATCCGACGCTGACCTTCCTCACGCCGACCTTTATCGCGGGCGACAAAAGCCTGGTCGGCTTGGTCGCGCACGAACTGGCGCACAGCTGGTCGGGCAATCTCGTCACCAACGCGACCTGGGCGGACAGCTGGCTCAACGAAGGCTTCACCTCCTATTTCGAAAACCGCATCATGGAGGCGCTCTACGGCACCAAGCGCGCGTCGCAGGAAGCGGCGCTCAGCTTCGACGACCTCAACGACGCGTTGACCGAAGAGGGCGCGACGGCTCCGATCACCCGGCTCAACCTGCCGAAAGAACAGGCCGTGGCCGATGGTGGATCGACCGGCATCGTCTACGACAAGGGCGCGGTCTTCTTGCGCACGATCGAACGGACCGTCGGACGCGAAAAATGGGACGCTTATCTGCGCTCCTATTTCGATCGCCACGCTTTCCAGCCCATGACTTCGGCCCTGTTCCTCGCCGACCTGCGCAAGAACCTGATCAAGGGCGACCAGGCGCTCGAGGCCCGGCTCCAGCTCGACCGCTGGGTCTATCAGCCTGGCCTGCCCGATAACGTCGCGCGTCCCGATCCGGCGGCCTTCGCGGCGATCGACCAGGCCGTCGCGCAATTTGCCGGCGGCGGGCCTGTGCCGACTGCCTTCGACCAGTGGACGACCGCGGAAAAGCTGCGTTTCCTCAATAAGCTTCCGCGCAAGATGGATAAAAGCCGGCTCGACGCACTCAACGGCACCCTGCGGCTTAACCAGGCCGCCAATCAGGAAGTGTTGTTCGCCTGGCTCAGCCTGGCGGTCGCAAACCGCTACGATCCGGCATTGCCCCCGCTCGAACAATTCCTGTCCGCGCAGGGGCGGGGCAAATTCGTCCGGCCGCTGATCCAGGCGCTGGCCAAGGACACGCAATGGGGCCGTCCGATCGCGGCGCGAATCTATGCGAAAACGCGGCCACTCTATCACTCGATCGTGACCCGCGATCTGGACGAATTGGGGCTCTTGGGCGCCGCGCCGCAACCCGCCGGATAACGGGCGACCTTAACCCGGCTTAAACGCTCTTGGGATATCCCGCGTGCTGAACCTGGGACGGCGGGCGGATGTACGAAGCACCTGATCGTTATAAGCGTTTGATATCAGCCCGGCTTCCGGGCGGAGAATCGGCGGGCCTCACGGCTCGCGGCGCCGATTCCGAAAGCTCGCCCCTGCGCGATGTCCAGCTCATATCGCGCGCCCAGCTCGCGCCCTTTTTCGCTGCCGCCAACATCTGCGCTGCCTTCATGATGGTGGCGAACCTGTGGGGGATTGTCGCGCCGGGGCTGCTGCTGCCATGGGCGCTGGGCATCAGCGCCATCAACTTCGGTGCAATGCGACTGGCGCGTCATCAATCGATTACCTGCGTCGGCCGTTCCGGCCGTCGCGTTCCGATGGTCCTCCTGGTCGGCGACGTGGCACTGCGCGCGGGGGTGTGGCTCTCGCTGCCGCTTCTGGTCTTCGCCTCGCTCGACGTCGGCACGCAGGTGATCGCCGCGTCGATCATGGCCGGCCTTGGCATTGGCGCACTTGGCCTGGTCGTCATTCCGCCCTGCGCCACTGCGTGGATGATCGCCTTCACAGGTGGCGTATGCGGCGCGCTTCTGCTTGGCCGCAGCACCATTCCGTTTCCCCACGTCCTGTCGATCCTGTTCACCATCGGCGTTGCCATTTTCGGTGTCCTGACGGTCGCGCGCTGGGCCTTCCACCAGCTCAAGACCAACGCCGACGTCAGCGGCCAGAGCGAGGGCGCCAGCCTTCTGCTCCAGGAATATGAGCAGCGCGGCGTGGGTTGGCTGTGGCAGGTCGATCCCGAAAACCGCGTTACCTACATCAGCTCGCGCATGAGCGCGCTGCTTGGGCGCCCGGGCGGCCAGCTGATCGGACACTCATTGCCCTCTTTGCTCGGCGGCCATGCCGAGCTTGGCCGAGTCCTGCTGGAGCGCAAGGCATTCAATGCTCTGGAAATGGAGCTCAGCACTGCCCACGGGACGCGCTGGATCTCGATCGCCGGCGATCCGATTGTCGATACCGCGGGCCGGTTCGAAGGCTTCCGCGGCGTCGGCTCCGACATCACCGAAATTCGCCAGACGCAGGAACGGCTGACGCATCTCGCCAATGTCGACGTGCTGTCCGGCCTGCCCAACCGCGGGCGCGTGCGGCAATTGCTTGGCGAGGCGCTGCGCGGCGCCACCACAGGCAGCGTTCCGTGCGCGATCATGTTCCTCGACCTCGACGGGTTCAAGCCGGTCAACGACACCTTCGGCCATCCCAAGGGCGATGCGGTGCTCCGCGCGGTGGCCAAGCGCCTGATCGACCAGGTCGGCCCGGACGGCCATGTCGGGCGCATGGGCGGTGACGAATTCGCCATCGTCATTCCCGATGCGCAGGCGCGCAAGCAGGTCGAACATCTCGCCGACCGCATCATCGCGTCAATCAAGGAACCCTATATGATCGACCAGACCGAGATCCGCATCGGCGTCTCGGTTGGTTGCGCCTTCGGCCCGATCGACGGCGCGACGGTCGACGACCTGATCCTCAAGGCGGACCTTGCGCTGTATCAGGCGAAGGACGCCGGCCGCGGCTGCGCGCGCTATTTCAGCAGCGAGCTCCAGTCGGAACAGGACGATCGTGTCCGCCTCGAAAGTGACCTTCGCGCGGCGATCGTCTCGAAGCAGTTCCACCTCGTCTTCCAGCCTTTGGTCAACGCCAAGTCGCAGCAGTTGGTCGGGTTCGAAGCGCTCATCCGCTGGAACCATCCGCAGCGCGGCTTCGTGCCCCCAACGTGTTCATCCCGGTGGCCGAGGAAGCTGGCCTGATGCCGGCGATCGGCGAATGGGTCATCGACGAAGCCTGCCGCGCCGCGGGGACCTGGCCCGAAACCGTCTCGGTGGCGCTCAACATCAGTCCCAAGCAGATCGTCCTGCCCAACCTGCCCAACGTCGTCAGCGAAGCCATCGCGCGCTACAAGCTCGCCGCCAACCGGCTCGAGCTCGAGGTTACCGAAGGCGTGTTCCTGGGCGAAAATGGTCCGACGCTCGACGTGCTCAAGCGCCTGCGCCAGCTTGGCGTCGGAATCGCGCTCGACGATTTCGGAACCGGCTATTCCTCGATCGGCTATTTGAACAAGGCGATCTTCCACAAGCTGAAGATCGACGGCAGCTTCGTGCGCGAAGCGGGCTCGCGGCCGGAAAATGTCGCGATCATCCAGTCGATCGTGCAACTCGCCAAGAGCTTCCGCATGACGATTACCGCCGAGGGCGTCGAAACCGCCGAGGATTTCGAGCGGATGCGCGACCTCGGCTGCGACATCATCCAGGGCTATTTGTTCGGCAAGCCCTTGAGCTACGAACGCGCCAACCAGATGGTCGTCGGCCTCGGCGCGCAGCGCAAGGCTGGCTAACCGCCGTCATTTGACAGCAGCATCCGCGCCGGTCAGGCTCCCCATCCGACTTGGGGGAGTATGTTGTGCGTCATCATCTGTTCGCGGTCCTGCTGGCGCTGTCCCCGCTCTCGCTCTCGCTCGCGCCGCCAGCCGCTGCACAGCAAGCCGCTGCCGTCCCCGCGCTCGAATATCGCGAACGCACGCTCGCCAACGGTCTTCGCGTCTATGCCATCAAGGATGAATCGAGCCCCAACGTCTCGGTCCAGGTGTGGTACGACGTCGGCTCCAAGGACGATCCGCGCGGCCGTTCGGGGTTCGCCCATCTGTTCGAGCACATGCTGTTCAAGTCGACCCGCAACATGGTCGACGAACAGTTCGACCGGCTGACCGAGGACGTCGGTGGCTTCAACAACGCCAGCACTGCCGACGACTACACCAATTATTTCGAGGTCGTGCCCGCTAATCACCTCCAGCGCATGCTGTGGGCGGAGGCCGAGCGCATGGGTTCGCTGGTCGTCGACCCCAAGGTGTTCGCGTCCGAACGCGACGTGGTGAAGGAGGAGCTGCGCTCGCGCGTTCTCGCTTCGCCCTACGGCCGGCTGTTCTACCTCTATCTGCCGCAGGTGTCGTACAGCGTGCATCCTTATGCGCGCCCCGGCATCGGCAGCATCGAGGAGCTCGACGCCGCGACGATCGACGATGTCCGCGCCTTCCACGCGACTTACTATCGTCCCGACAATGCCGTTCTGGTCGTCGCCGGCCGCTTCGACGATGCCCAGCTCGACGCCTGGGTCGATCAATATTTCGCGCCCATCGCTCGTCCCGCGACCGCGATCCCGCGCGTCACCGTGGCCGAGCCGCGCCGCACCGCCGCGCGCAGCTACATTGTGCACGAACCCAATGTCCCGCTGCCCGCGGTGCTGTTGAGCTATCCTTCCCCGCCGGCCTCGGCGCGCGATTCGGCGGTGATGGAGGTGATCGACGCGATCCTCTCGGGCGGCGACAATTCGCGCCTCTACCGCGAACTGGTCCGCACCCGCATCGCCAGCGAGGCCGACACCTATAACGACACCAAGCAAGGGCAGGGCGTCTATGCCGTCTATGCCATCCTCGCCGGCGGCAAGACCGCCGCGGAGGGCGAAGCCGCCCTCAAGCGCGAGATCGCCAAGCTCGCCACCACGCCCGTGTCCCAGGCCGAGCTGGCCGAAGCCCGCAACGAGCTCGTCACCGCGGCGCTGCTCGAGCGCGAGACGCCCGACGGCAAGGCCGGCGCGCTGGCCGAAGCGATCATCGTCGGCGGCAATCCGCGCGCCGCGGACGAGCGCCTGGCGCAGATCGCCGCGACCACCCCGCGGATATCCAGCGCGTCGCCCGCCAATATTTGTCCGCGCGCAACGTCGCCGCCGTGCGTTACCTGCCCGAGCCCAAGGGCGGCACCCCGCGCGAGGACCGGATTGCCACCGCCGCGACCGTCCGCACCATCGCGCTCGCCACCCCGCCGAACATCCGCATCGTCGAACCGGCCCCGGCGGCCGAGCGCGTCGTCCCGCCGCCGGTCGGCCCCGAAGTCGTCGCCGCGCTGCCCGCCGCCGACATCCAGAAGCTCGCCAACGGCCTCACCGTGGTGACCGTGCGCCGCGCCGAACTGCCGCTCGCCAGCGCCGCGCTGGTGGTGCCGAGCGGCGCCTCCGCCGATCCGGCGGGCAAGGCCGGGCTCGCCGGTCTTACCACTGCGCTTCTGTCCAAGGGCACGAAAACGCGTTCGGCGACCCAGATCGCGCAGGCGGTCGAAGCGCTCGGCGGCGCGCTCAGCTCCTCGGCCGATCTCGACGGGGCCAACGTCGCCCTCACCGTGAAGTCCGACCAGCTCGCGCCGGCGATCGAAATCCTCGCCGATGTCGCCCGCAATCCAGTCTTCGCCGCCGACGAGCTCGATCGGCAGCGCGGCATCACGACCGACGAATTGGCGGTGGCGATGCAGGATCCGGGCGCGCTGGCGCCGATGGTCGCCAATCGCGCGCTCTATGGCACCGGCGCCTACGGCCATCCCGCCGACGGCACGCCCGGCGCGCTCAAGGGCCTGACCCGTGACGATGTGCTCGCGCATTACCGCCGCAGCTTCGCGCCCGCGCGCGCCACGCTGGTCCTGACCGGCGACGTCACGCCGCAGGCGGCGCGCGACCTCGCCAACCGCTATTTCGGCGATTGGGCGGCGACTGCCGACCCGCCGCCCACGCGGCCGATCGCGGCGGATAGCGCGCGCGGCCGCACCATCGTCATCGACCTGCCGGATTCGGGACAGGCCGCCGTCGCGGTGATCAAGGAGGCGATCCCGCGGTCCGACCCGCGTTATTATGCGGCGCTCGTCGCCAATGCTGTCCTTGGCACGGGCTATTCCTCGCGCCTCAACCAGGAAATCCGCATCAAGCGCGGGCTGTCCTATGGCGCGCGCAGCACGCTTGAAGGACGCCGCCAGGCCGGCCCGGTGTTCGCGGTCACGCAGACCAAGAACGAGTCCGCGCCCGAAGTGCTTGCGCTCGTCCTCGCCGAAATGCGCCGCCTGGGCACGGAGCCGATCCCGGTGGCGGAAATGGCCACGCGCCAGGCCGTGCTCAATGGCGGCTTCGGGCGCACGCTTGAAACCACCTCGGGCCTCGCCGGCCTCATCTCCAACTACATCATCGACGGCCTCGGCGTGGAGGAGATCGCGCGCTACCAGAAAGCGGTGTCGGCGATCACCCCGGCGCAGGCGGGCTCCGCCGCCGCGTCCTTGCTCGCGCCGCAGGGCAGCACGATCGTCATCGTCGGCGATGCGCGCAAGTTCCTCGACCGCCTTCCGCGCGATGGCGGGGCGCCGATCGTCATCCGCGCCAGTGATCTCGATCTCGACAAGGTGCCCGGCCGCTAGGCCTCAGTTGACGTCGCGCGAATAGCTTTCGGCGAGGAATTCGTCGGCACGCACCGCCAGTTCGGTGCGCGTGCTCACGCTCAGTTTCTCGAAGATGCCGTGGAGGTAGACCTTCACCGTGCCTTCGGTCACCCCGAGCTCGCTGGCGATCTCCTTGTTGCGCAGCCCCTGGCGGACGAATCGGATCAGCTGGCGCTCACGCGGCGCCAGCGCCGGGCGCCGCGCATCGCCGAAGCTTTCGTTCAGCGCCTGGATCCGCTCGGCCAGCTCCGGGTCGATCCACGTTCCCCCCGACTGCACTCGGTCCAGGCAGTCGATCAGAAAAGCGGGGTCGGAGCTTTTGAGCACCATGCCGCGAACCCCAAGCGTGCGCGCCTCCATCAAGGTCGCATCGTCGATCGCCGCGGTCAGAAGGACGATCTTCTGCCCAACCCGGTCGTCCTTCAGCTTGCGTACGACCGACATGCCGCCGCCGGGCATCGCCAGATCGAGCAGGAGGATGTCGGGTTTGACAGCCTCCAGCTGGTCGAGCGCTTCGGTCGCCGATGCGGCCGTCGCGGCGACTTCGTGCGGCGTGTCGCGCAACAGCACTTCGATCGCGGTTCGGATCATCGGATGATCGTCGGCCATCAGGATCCGGCTCATGCGGCGCGCCCGCCCAGCGGCAATGAAATCGACAATCTCGTCACCCCCATGCCGCGCGACAGGTCGAGCGCACCGCCCGCCGCCTCCACCCGCTCGCGCAACGTCATCGGCATGCGCGCGCCCTCGCCGCTTTTCGGAAAGGCCGTGCCGTCGTTGATGAAGTCGAGCCGCAACGCGTCGTTCGCGGCGCGCAGCCGGATGCTGACGTTCTTGGCGCCCGCATGACGCACGGCATTGGCGACTGCCTCGCGCACCAGCTGCTGCGCGTCCAAATGCAGGCGCGTCGGCACGGCGACGTCCGCGTCTTCGGCGGAAAAGGTGCACTGGACGTGCCACTGCCGCCCCAGCCGGTCGGCCAAGCCTTTCAGATCCTTGGCGACCTCTTCGACCTCGACCTGCGATGCATCGCGAAGCGCCGCGATGAAGCCGCGAAGCTCGACCTGCTCCTGCAGCATCAATTGCTTCAATTCGTCGAGTTCGGGGGTGAGGTCGCGCTCCGATGAGCGCTTCATGGCTTCGAGGCGGAAGGCGGCCCCTGCAAGGAACTGGACGACGCTGTCGTGAAGGTCGCGCGCAATCGCCAGCCGCGAGCGCGATTCGGCGCTTTCCTCGGCCGCTTTCATCAGGGCGCGCCGATGCATTTGCGCCGCGACATGCGCGCCGACCTGGGTGCCAAGATCGAGCGAGTCGCTCGACAATGCCGGCATGCCCTCCAGAAACAGCTGACCTTCCCCGGCTTGGCTGAGCAGGGGCACTGCCAACCCCTCGCGAAGTCCCAGCCTGTCGATGACTCCGGTACCAAGCAATGGGCCGAGCTTTTGGGCCTGAAGGTTGCCGTCCGCATCGCGGCGAAGGGCGCGGTGATGGGCGACGTCATAAAGAAAGGGGGCGTCTGCCAGCTTGCTGAAATCGGCCGCTTGGGCCTGGTCGACATTGCCGGCCCCGTCGCGTTCGGTGGCGACGATCGCTTTGCTCCCACCGGACCGGACCCAGACCAAGGCGCCGCCGGCGGCGCGGGTGACGACGATGGCATCGTGCAAGGCGGCCTCGATCGTCGGCACGCCCGCCGACCCCTCGGCAACCAGCGTGCTCGCAGTCTCGCTCGCCCGCGTTTGCCAGCGGTGGACGCCGAACCAGATCAGGATCAGTGACAGGATGACCAGATGGCCGGTGCGTCCGACGAAGCGGCCCAGTTCCAGGTCCGGCCCCGGCGTGGCCAGGCCAGCCATCACGTAAAGCAAGGTCAGGAGGACCGCGGTCAGCGCGGTGGCGCGCCAGCCCCAGCGGATCGCCGCGGCCAGCAGGACGAACACGAAGAAGGTGAAGAAGGGGCTTTTGTCGCCCTCGGTCAAATAGACCACGGACGTGAACAGCGCGATGTCGACCGCATGCGCCGGCCCGCCCGATTGCGCGTCGAGCCACCAATTCTTCCAGGTGAGGCAGGTGATGACGACGGCGAACAGCAGATAGCCCCACAACAGGGGGTAGGTCGCGGGCGGCACCTGGCGCGGGTGCGACCAGTCGATCCACACGACGACCAGGAACAGCGACGCCAATAGCAGCCGCCCCAGCGCGATCACGCGTCCCGACGCTAGTTGAACCCCGCTCCCCACGGCGGCGATGGTATCGCATCGGACGCGCCGCGCCCACCCGCCCGCGCTGCGACCGTCGGGCAACACTAACCTTGGACAAGGTGAACTTTGGATATCTTGTCCGGTTGCCGCCGCGTGGCTAGTTCGGACGGGTCTTCAATCGGACCTTCTGGAAAGGAGCGCGGCCAGCGAACCCGCGCTCCTTTCTTTTTGTGCGGACTTTATGCGTGGGCGCGCGCTTAGTAGCGGGCGAGGATGAATTCGCGCGCCGCGCGATATTCGGTGGGCGTTACGCGGCCATCCTCGTCGCCGTCGGCAATCGCCCGGAAGGCGTCGGCGGCGGCCTGCGCCTCGCGCGCCGACAACAGGATGTCCCGATCCGTGTCGTGGGTCTTGAGCGCCCAGTTCATCAGCACCCAGTCGCGCTCGAAAATCTGCGCCGCGGCAACGCCGATCGGCGCGCTCGCCTGGGTCGCTTCGGTGGGAACGGGGCGCGCCGCGGCCGGGGTCGCGACCAATGCGGCAAGCAGCAACGAAGACCAACGCATCGCAACCTCCATCCACCCGCGCATCGCCAAACGCGTAAGTGCGCTTTGGGTTCAGGAGCGAACCGTCAGGACTTCGACAGCGCCCCGCGCACCGCCTTGTCGAGTGCGTCGGCGCGGAACGGCTTGGCCAGCAGCGGCGCATCGGGCGCGACGCGCTTGACCGCGTCGGTCTCGCTGTAGCCGGACACGAACAGGATCGGCTGGTCGGGTCGCTGGCTGAGGATGCGGCTGGCGACTTCGGCGCCGGACAGGCCGGGCATGATGAAATCGAGCACCACCAGGTCGGGCGCCTCGCGATCCATCTCGGCCAGGCCGGCGCGGCCGTCGGCGGCCTCGCGGACGCTGTAGCCTTGCTCTTCCAGCGTGGCGACGACGAAGCCGCGCACATCGGGGTCGTCGTCGATCACCAGCACCGATGCGCTCATCCGTTCGGACGGCGTCGCTAGTCCGTCGACCGGTGCCGCGGCCTCGGCTTCGCTTGCGCCTTCCGCCGCGCGGAACAGCAGCTCGACCGACGTCCCGTGGCCGGGCCGGCTTGCGATCCGCGCCGCGCCGCCCGACTGGCGGGCCATGCCATAGACCATCGACAGGCCAAGCCCCGTGCCCTTGCCGACGTCCTTGGTCGTGAAGAAGGGGTCGAACGCGCGCGCGGCGACGTCTTCGGCCATGCCCTCGCCGGTGTCGGTGATGGTCAGTGCGATATAGGTGCCGTCCTCAAGGTCGGGGTCGTCGCGGACCTCGACCTTGCGCGTGGCGAAGCTGAGGATTCCGCCGTCCGGCATTGCGTCGCGCGCATTGATCGCCAGGTTGAGCACCGCGACCTCGAGCTGGGTCGGGTCGGCCATCACCGGTATCGCGTCGCCGTCGAGGTCGAAGCGTTTCTCGATCCCCGGGCCAAGCACGTTGCGCAAGAGCGGGCGCATGTTCTGAATGAGCGGCGCGACCAACGTCGGCCGAACCTCGAGCCGCTGCACCCGGCTGAACGCCAGCAGCTGTCCTGTCAGCCGCGCCCCGCGCTCGGCCGCCGCAAGCGCATTGTCGGCATAGCGCTTGAGCTTGTCATCCTCGGTCCGCTTGGTGATCACGTCGAGGCCGCCGACGACCACCGTCAGCAGATTGTTGAAATCGTGCGCGATGCCGCCCGTCAGCTGGCCCAGCGCTTCCATCTTCTGGCTCTGGCGCAATTGCTCCTGCGCGGTCTTGAGCTCGGTCAGGTCGCGCGCTTCGAACAACAGATAAACGACCTCGCCGTCGGACCCGCGCACGGGCTGCACGGACACGTCGAGGAAGGCGGTCGGAACGCCTGTCCGTTCCATCTTGACCTCGGTCGTGAAGACCTCGCCCCGCGCCGCCGCGGCGATGCCCTGCTTCATATGCTCGCGATGCTGCGGATAGGCCGACAGCGTCGGCGCATCCCATAACTTCTGGCCGATCGCCTCGTCGGGATGGGGGTGGCGCCACACCTCCCGCCGGTTGTTGACCGCAATCACCGTGCCGTCGGGCTTGAGCAGCACCATGACCTCGAGCGCGGCTTCGAACACCGCGCGGAACTGCGCTTCGGACGCGGCCAGCTGTGCAGTCTGCTCCGCCACCTGGCGGCGAAGCTCGAGCTCGGCTTCCTTGGCAAGCGTGATGTCGCCCGCCACGCCGATGAAGCCGACCAGCTCGCCATCGGGCGAGAAGCGCGGCTGCGACACGCTGCGCAGCCAGCGATATTCGCCGTCGTGGCGCAGGTAGCGCCCCTCGAGCGTGAAGCTTTGCAGCGATGCCTCGCCGGCCAGGCTTTCGGCGACGATGCGGTCGACGTCGTCGGGGTGGATGCGCGCGCGCCAGTCGGTCGTGCGCGCCGTCTCGCGCTCGGCGTCCGACGTGCAGTGCGGCCCGCACACGAACTCGACATAAGCGTCGTTGACGAAGTCGCGCACGCGGTCGATCCTGGTCACCCACATCAGCGCCGGCGCGCTGTTGGCGATGCGCCGGAAGCGCTCCTCGCTTTCCTTGAGCGCGCGTTCGGCGGCGCGCTGCTCGGTGACGTCGGTGATCAAGGCGACGATGCCGTGCACTGCGCCGTCGGGCCCCGGCTGCGGCACATATTCGGCCTGGAGCGCGAGCGGCCCGCGCGTCGGATGGTCGAAGTCCGCCGCGAACCACTGCCGCTCGCCGCCGAACGCCGCTTCGAACATCGGCTTGCGCACCGCATAGACCTCGGGCCCGAGCAGTTCCTCGACCGTAAGGCCCAGCAGCTCGCGCCGCGGCCGCTCGAAGAATTCGGCGAAGGCGCGGTTGATGAAGGTGTAGCGTCGCTCGCGGTCGATATAGGCGATGGGGTTGGGCAGGGCATCGGCGATCCCGCGGATCCAGCCGAAGTCGAAGCCCGGCGGCACGCTGCGCCCCGTCACGTCCGAATCGTCCCTGCCGCGATCGCCCATGCGCCCGACGCTACAGGCCAAATTTTCGCTTTCCTATTAGGATTTCGCTTGCTCCATCCTCATCGATGAGCAGCATCCCCGTCATCTGCGACCGTTGTCGCGCCACCGGATTCGCCGGCGAATCCGATTTCACCCACCTTGGCGATCTCCTCGCCTTCACCCCCGTCCCGCGCTTGACCAAGCGCGCCGACGGCTGGACGCCCGAGCGTCAGCGCGCCTTCATCGCCGCGCTCTCCGCCACCGGCTCGAAGCGGCAGGCGGTGCAGGCCCTCGGCATGGCCGCCTATGGCGTGGATCAGCTGCTCAAGGCCGACGGCAGCGACAGCTTCAAGGCCGCAGTCGACCGCGCCATGCTGATCGCCCAGGCCAACGGCAGCATGAAGATCGCGCAAGGCGTGGCCGACGCCGCGGCCCGCAATGCCCAGCTCACCCCGCCCTCGCGTCTCCGCGGCCTCCCCCCGCCCGAAGCCGAAGAGCCGGAGGAGGATGAGGACCGCAAGTGGGAATTGCTTGAAGGCATCGGCGTCAAGTTCATGCGCAAGGTCGCGGCCGAACGGCAGGCGCGCCTGGCGGGGGAGATTGTCGCCGCCGATTTCTATCTGCGCCAGATCACGGTGATGGAAGTCATGCTCGACCTCCTGTCGGCCAAGCTCGGCTTCGACGCGAATGAGGTGCTGCGGGATCTGCGGCGCGGCGATCACGCCCTCGTCCAGATCGCCGCGACCACGTTCAGCGACTCGCTCGATCGGGCCCGCCGCGCCTGGTGGGCGGACGAAGGCGCGCCCAACCGCCCGCCTTATCCCGACCCGCGCTTCCTGACGCAGCACCGCCACCGCGACGGCAATTATGCGGTCGCGGTGGATCAGAGCGCGACCGGCGCCACCACGACCCCGGCGCGCGGCTACACGCAGGAAGAATGGGCGGCTATGGGCGCCGACGCGCAATGGGCGGCGCGGGAAAAGCAGTTCGAGGAGGACGCCGTCGCGCAAGCCCAATGGGAACGGCGCGCCCATGCCGAATGGGAGGAGCGCCAGGGATGAGCAAGCCGGAAGACGACCAGCAACCGACCGCCCCGAACATGCGTACCTTCTCGCTCAACAGCCAGGCGTTCTACGAAGCCGTCCGCGAACCCCGCGAGCGCCCGTGGATCCCCAACGGCGCGCTCCCGCGGGAGCCGAAGGTTTGGGGGCCGAGGGTGATTGTGGAGCAGCGCGATGGGCCGGCGCGGAGGAGAAAAGGTTGACAGGGGAGCCGACCCTGTCAACCACAGTTGACATCGCGACAGCTGTAAACTATAGGAGACAGGATTGATCGAGGTTCGGCAGACCACCCGCTTTTCGACTTGGCTGGCGGGTCTGCGGGACGAACGCGCCCGAGCCCGCATCCTGAAGCGGCTTGATCGGGCCGGGCAGGGGAATTTGGGCGACGTCGCTCCGGTTGGGGAAGGCGTCTCGGAGATGAGGATTTTCTATGGCCCAGGCTACCGCGTCTATTTCGTCCAGCGCGGGTCGGCGCTGATCGTTCTGCTGTGCGGCGGCGACAAGGCGACGCAAAACGCGGACATCGCGGAAGCGAAGGCCATGGCGGAGGAGTTGGACTGATGCCGAAGATCGAAACCACGAAGTTCGACTCCGCCGATTACCTCAACACCGCCGAAGCCATCGCCGCTTATCTCGACGCCTATCTCGAAGACGCCACCCCCGAAGAGCTGCGCGGCGCACTCGCCACTGTCGCGCGCTCCCACGGCATTTCGGATCTGGCGCGGCGCAGCGGCGTCAGCCGGCCGGGAATTTACAAGGCGCTGGGCGAGGACGGGAACCCGTCGTTTGAGACGATCCGCTCGATCTTGGGGGCAATGGGGTTGCGGTTGACGATTGAGCCTGCCGAGATGGGTTAAGTTCAGCAAAAAACTCCGGCCGCATTATACTGTTAGTTACGTTTTTGTTTCAAAGTTGACATTCGTGAAACCGTTTCGTAATCGCGGTAGCACGGAGGCCGGCATGAACGACAACGTTGTGTATCTTCATGGAAAGCCGCGAGAGGTCGCGCAGGTGACTCGGGTTGGATACCGAGAACATGCCCTTTGCGAACAACTGCTAAGTGCAAACAAATTGGGAACTCGACGCTTTGTATTGGAAGCGGCCACAGAAAGCACGCGTCGACACAAAAGCTTAGTCAGATCGCTCAAAGACCGGAAGGCAGAGATAGTCCTCGATACGAATTGCGCTGAACTAAGCGTCAAGGGTCGCTTTGCCGGTTCAGTGAAATCAGCTCCATGGTCAGCGGAAGGCCGCGCACTTGAGGCCGAAGATTTTGTCCCCGGCACGAACAGGAGCGTGATTGAGCCCATCGCCCGATATGCGGTGAAGAATGAGATAACAGCCTTGCTCTCGCCCTCGCACTTACTGACCGAAGGCGGGCCTGATTGGCTGCCAGTTGATCTCAAATCATGTGAGGCGCTCAGAGTAGCGCTCGATCGCTATGGTGGAGGCCACATACCGATCGATTACCCGTTACTCATTTCGTACACGCAGTTTCGCGATCCAAGCGTCCGCAAGAACCTTCGCGAGGCGCTCCGCGACTTGCCCGTGGATCGAATTTGGCTTCGCATCGCAGGCTTCGGTGTGGATGCAACCGGCGTGGGCATGTCGCGCGTTGTGGAAGGCTCACGCGATTTCCACGAATTGGGTATCCCGATAATCGCCGACCAGGTCGGCGGCGTTGCAGCCATCGCCATTTCAGCGATGGGCGGCGTCAGCGGCTTCGCTAGTGGCATTGAGGGCAAGCAACGTTTTGATGCGTCAACTTGGTTGCGCCCAGCAGCAAGCGGCGGCGGCAGCGGCGCTAAGCGCATATTTATTGCAGGATTGGATCGGTTTCTTTCGACGGGGGAAATGCGGACATTTTTCGATGACACAAGGACCTCGCGCCATCTTTTCGGATGTTCTGATCCATCTTGCTGCGGCGACGTCGACAAGATGCTTCGGAATCCCGCTGCTCATTTGGCTGTCCAGAGCGGCCGGCTGGTTTCAAGCCTTTCCGAAACACCGGAGGCGATCCGTGCCGAACAGTTCTTGGAAAATCATCTTCGCGAGCACGTAAAGACAGCGGCAAGGGCGAGTAGAATTCGAAACATGGATTACGAATTACGACGGAAGGTTGCGTCATCAGTAAAGCGGCTCGAACTCGCCTTCGAGGCGCTGTCCGGCCTTCACGACGGCCTGGGAACCGTCGAGCTTCCCGCAGAAGCCAAGTTCCGTAGCGGATCGCGTCAAACCGAATTGAATCTAGAAGAGAAGAATCATGAATTCCGTCGCACTCAAAACTCGTGAAACTGCCGTCTCCCGACTTGTTGGTGAACTCAAGACCATCGGTGGGCTCAAGGGACGCGACTTGGCGAACATCCTCGGCGTCTCGCCACCAACCGTTACTCGGTGGTCCAAGGGCGAGGCAGATCCGACAATAGACAAGCAGACTGCGATGGCGCAGTTGCGTTGGGTCGCTGAGCGGTTGGCAGATTTTTATGAGCCAGACGAAATTCGTTTGTGGCTTCAATCACCCCATCCTCAACTGTCGGCTCTTCGACCCTACGATCTGATCGTCGAGGGCCGCACCGCTGACGTACTCGAGGTAATCGAGCGACTTGATAGTGGGGTGTATCTCTAAGTGACACGTCAGCGCGGGCTGGACGATCGACTACTTGATCTTGTGGGGGCCGTGGATGGGCAGGCCTTCGATGGAACGATGTGGCGCGTTGTCAGAGCTGGGCGAAATGCCTTCGACGGATCACGTGGCTCAGGACGCTGGAATACCGCGCAAATGTCGGTGCTCTACGGGGCGGCTGAACCTGATGGCGCGATTGCCGAAATCCACTTCCATCTTAATCGGGGGCAATCGGTGTTTCCGTCGCGGATGGCGCACAATTTGTACGAGCTTGAGGTCAGGGCAAATCAGACGCTCGTGCTTGCCGATATGGATCAACTCCGGTCGCTCGGCGTCGACGACGATCGTTACCGCGAGTTGCTGTATGTGCGTACGCAGGAGATAGCCTCAGCAGCCGCATTTCTGGGATTCGATGGATTAGTAGTTCCATCTGCACGCTGGGACTGCCGGAACATCGTCCTCTTCCTCGATGTGCTCGACTTGGAAGAATTGCGTGAGGTATCCGTCCGGCCAGTGGATTGGACGGATTGGCGGCGCCAGAACAAATAGAACGCTTTCGGGAAGGACGCCCGCAGATAACATCCGTAGCGCCGCGACAAACGCCTCCTGCGGGATGTTCACATCCCCGTACTCCCGCATCTTCGCCTTTCCCTGGCGGCCTCGGTCAGTCCCCCGGACTAAGCTCCGGGGTCCATTCTGCTTATCGAGGAGCTAGCTTCCGCTACAAGACGCTCCCGGTCCTCACTTTCCTTACGGAAAGCTGCGGTCTTCGCTTCGTGTCGTCGAACGGGTTCGGCATTGCCGACCCGCCGGCCGGGTCGTCGTAGTCTCTTCGCGCTGCTTCGGCGACGCTGCGCGTCGGCGGCGCTGCGCTCGGCTACTCCTCCCCCATCCTCAGCGCAGCAATAAACGCCTCCTGCGGAATGCTGACATTCCCATACTCGCGCATCTTCGCCTTCCCCTTCTTCTGCTTCTCGAGCAGCTTCCGCTTGCGCGTCGCATCGCCGCCGTAACATTTCGCCGTCACGTCCTTGCGCATCGCGCTGATGGTTTCGCGGGCGATGACCTTGCCGCCGATCGCGGCCTGGATGGGGATTTTGAAGAGGTGGCGGGGGATGAGTTCCTTTAATCGCTCGCACATGCCGCGGCCGCGGGCTTCGGCGGTGCCGCGGTGGGTGATCATGCTGAGCGCATCGACCAGCTCTTCATTGACCAGGATGCTCATCTTGACCAGGTCGCCCTCGCGGTGGCCGATCTGCTCGTAATCGAATGACGCGTAGCCGCGGCTGATGCTTTTCAGGCGGTCGTAGAAGTCGAACACCACTTCGTTGAGCGGGAGTTCGTAGGTCAGCTGGGCGCGCTGGTGGCTGCCGCTGCCGACATAGGTCAGGCCCTTCTGGATGCCGCGGCGGTCCTGGCACAATTTGAGGATCGCGCCGAGATATTCGTCGGGGGTGTAGATGGTGGCACTGATCCACGGCTCCTCGATCATCTCGATCCGGTTGGGGTCGGGCATGTCGGCGGGATTGTGCAGCTCGATAATCTGGCCACCACTTCCGCTCTCCCCCTCCCGCTCATCCTGAGGAGGGACTGAGCCCCGTCGAAGACCCGTCTCGAAGGACCGGCCACCCGACGTCGCATCCTTCTTACTCCGCGTCAGGTGCATCCGGTACACCACGCTCGGCGCGGTGGTGATGAGGTCGAGATCATATTCGCGGGTCAGCCGCTCCTGGATGATCTCTAGGTGGAGGAGGCCGAGGAAGCCGCAGCGGAAGCCGAAGCCGAGCGCGGCGCTGCTTTCGGTCTCGAAGCTGAACGACGCATCGTTGAGGCGCAGCTTGTAGAGGGATTCGCGCAGCTTCTCGAAGTCCGCGGCGTCGACCGGGAACAGGCCGCAGAAGACCACCGGCTGGACTTCCTTGAAGCCCGGCAGCGCGGTCGCGGTGGGGCGCTTGGCGTCGGTGATGGTGTCGCCGACGCGGGTTTCGGCGACCTCCTTGATCTGCGCGGTGATGAAGCCGATTTCGCCCGCGGCGAGCTCGGGGAGCTGTTCGATCTTGGGGCGCATGCAGCCGACGCGGTCGACCAGGTGCGTGGTGCCCGCGGCCATGAACTTGACCTGCTGGCCCTTCTTGAGGACGCCTTCGATCACGCGCACCAGGATGACGACGCCGAGATAGGGGTCGTACCAGCTGTCGACGAGCATCGCCTTCAAGGGTGCGGTGCGGTCGCCCTTGGGCGGCGGGATGCGGTCGACGATCGCCTGGAGGATGTCGGGGATGCCGATGCCGCTCTTGGCGGATGCGAGCACCGCCTGGCTGGCGTCGAGGCCGATGATTTCCTCGATCTCCTGCTTGACGCCTTCGGGGTCGGCGGCGGGGAGGTCGATCTTGTTGATCACCGGCACGATTTCATGGTCGTGCTCGATGCTCTGGTAGACGTTGGCGAGCGTCTGCGCTTCGACGCCTTGGGCGGCATCGACCACCAGCAGCGCGCCTTCGCACGCGGCGAGGCTGCGGCTGACTTCATAGGCGAAGTCGACGTGGCCGGGCGTGTCCATCAGGTTGAGCTCGTACGTCTCGCCGTCCGCGGCCTTCCAGTTCAGGCGCACGGTCTGGGCCTTGATGGTGATCCCGCGCTCCTGCTCGATCTCCATATTGTCGAGCACCTGGCCGTGCGTCATCTCGCGCTCGCTGAGGCCGCCGGTGGCAAGGATCAGGCGGTCGGCCAGCGTGCTCTTGCCGTGGTCGATGTGCGCGATGATCGAAAAATTCCGGATTCGAGAAATATCGTCCATTTTGCCGATTTTTTAGAGGATTTGGGGCGCTATAGTGGCTGCGTCGAAGGGGGCAATCGTATGAAGCGAGCGAGCGTGGCGGCGGCGGCCGCTTTGGTGGTGATGGGTGCAGCGCCGGCCAAGGGCCCGCCGCCGCCGGTCGCCAATTACTGGATGGACGTGACGACCACCAGCGGATTCGGCGCGGGCATGGCCGGCGGCGGCGCGCAGCCGGACATGGCGCAGGTGATGGCGATGCTGTCCGGCCGCGGGGGCGGCGTCGGGCATACCATCGACCTCCGGCTTGCATCGAAAACCAAGGCGCCCGCGGCGGCGAGTGCCGACCATTGGATCCCGCCCGCGCTACAGATGGGGCTGAGCTTGCCGCTGGTGACTCCGGCGCGCCCCGCAGCCGAGCCGCGCGCCGACGGCCTGCCCGCGCAATGGCAGCAGCCCAAGGGGCGGATGCTGATCTACTGGGGCTGCGGCGAGCATGTGACCGCGGGCCAGCCGACGGTGATCGATTTTGCCAAGATGGTCGCGGGCAAGATGCCGCCCGGAATGGCGGCCATGGCTAGCGCGGCCAGGGTGGTCAGCGGGCCGTATAACGCGCCCGGCTTCGGCAAATGGCCCAACGACCGCGACAGCCGCGCCGTCCCGGCCACCGGGTCGCTGATCGGCGCGCACAGGATCGCCGGCAATTATTCGCCCGAGATCGCGTTCAGCCTTGGTGCCGGCCAGGATTTCATGGGCGGGCTGAACCTCACCGAGGCGGGAACGCTGCCGTCGGGGGCGGCGCGGCTGGCGTGGCAGGCGGTGCCCAATGCCACCGGCTACGCACTGGCGATGTTCGGCGCCAACCCGAATGGCGACATGATCATGTGGAGTTCCGCCAAGACGGCGGGCATGGCGACCCTCGATTATCTCGCCCCCGCCGAAGTGAAGCGCCTGATCGGCACGGGCGCGGTGCTGCCGCCTTCGACCAATCAGTGCGTGCTCCCCGCCGAGGTCGCGGCGGCGGTCCCGACTGGGATGATCACGATGATCGGCTACGGTCCGGAAGCCAATTTCTCGGATGATCCCAAGGCGCCGAAATGGACCGCCAAGGTGCGCTACAAGACGACGGCGAGCCTGATGCGCGGGATGCAGGGCATGATGGGCAGCGCAGGCATGGGCCAAGCCGAAGCGATGCCGCCGCCCCAAGTCCAGCCGCAACAGCCTCGGCGCAAGAGAAAGCGCAGCCTGCTCGGCGACATCATCGAGGGGGCGACGGGGATTCCGACCGGGCAGTGACCCGGTTGGGGGCAGCGTGAACTTTTATCCGAGCGGCCAGCTAAACGCACGCCTGGTGCGGCTCGACTTTGCTGCAGCCAGCTCAAGCGTCCGCGCGTCTTCCTCATATTGTAGCGCCATCTCGTTCAGCACCACGCGGGCGTCGCTTGTAAGCGCGTCGGTGGCGAGGTCGCGACATTTCGAGGCTTTGAAGCGAAGGGCGTCAACATCGGACTGCATGGGCCGACTCGCTGTTTGTGAGCACGCCGCGCGCTTTTACCCGACGCGCGGCGAGCGCGGCAAGCTGCGCCGCCGTTCATCGATGAGCCAGACCGCTTGCGCGACGGTCGTTGCGCACCAGCGCGTCGCCGTTAAGGTCCGCGCCGACACAGATTCGCAGGAGAATTCAAGCCCATGCGCCTGCTGCGCCATCTCGCCCTCCTCACCGCCTTCGCCTGGACACTGCCGCTCGCCGCCGCGCCAGCGAACAAGTCAGTGCCGATCCCAAGTCTGGTGCGGCAGGTCGCGATCCCGCATTCGAGCTTCACCTTGGCCAACGGCCTCAAGGTCATCGTCCACGAAGACCGAAAGGCGCCGATCGTCGCGGTCAGCATGTGGTACAATGTCGGGTCGAAGGACGAGCCGCAGGGCAAAACCGGCTTTGCGCATCTGTTCGAACATCTGATGTTCAACGGCACCGAGAACATGCCGGGGGACTTCTTCGAATACCTCCAGCAGATCGGCGCGACCGACTATAACGGCACCACCTCGTTCGACCGGACAAACTATTTCCAGACGGTGCCCAAGGGTGCGCTCGACCGGGCGTTGTTCATGGAAAGCGACCGCATGGGCTATCTGCTCGGCGCGGTGACGCAGGGCGTGCTCGATAACCAGCGCGGCGTCGTCCAGAACGAGAAGCGCCAGCGCGATACCGCGCCCGGCGGGTTGATGTATTACGACGTGTTCGCGACGCTGTTCCCCAAGCCGCACCCCTACAATCACATGTCGATCGGTTCGATGGCCGATCTCGACGCGGCGAGCCTCAACGACGTCAAGCAGTGGTTCCGCGACAAATACGGCCCCAACAATGCCGTGCTGGTGCTGGCGGGCGATATCGATGCCGCCGAGGCGCGGCCGCTGGTCGAGAAATATTTCGGCGCGATCCCGCGCGGGCCGGTCAACCGGCCGGCGATGGCGCGGGTGCCGACTCTGCCCGCGGCCAAGACGATCGAGATGAAGGACCAGGTCGCGGCGACCAGCATCCAGCGCTTCTGGACGGTGCCCGGCCTACTCGATCCGCAGCTTGCCGCGATCGACATCGGCGGGTCGGTGCTCGGTGGGCTTGCCAGCTCGCGCCTCGACAAGATTCTCGTGCGCGACGAGAAGATCGCGCTGGCGGTCAGCGCGTCGATGACTCCGCTGCAGCGCGCCGGCCTGTTCCAGATGGGCGCTACCGTTACGCCCGGCGTCGACCCCAAGCTGGTGTCGAAGCGCCTCGACGAGGTGCTGGCGCAATTCCTTGCCGAAGGGCCGACGCCCGACGAAGTGCAGCGCGCGGTGATGCGCGAAGTTTCCGGCCGCGTCCGCGGTCTCGAGCAAGTCGGCGATTTCGGTGGCAAGGCCGTCAATCTGGCCGAGGGTTGGGTCTACGCCCAAGACAGCAATTTCTACAAGAAGACGCTCGACGCCTACGCCGGGATCACGCCCGCCAAGGTGCGCGCGGCGATGCAGACATGGCTGCGCCGCCCGGCGCTGACCGTGATCCTTTCCCCCGGCGAGCGGCCCGCATATACCGAAGCGCAACCCGCCGCCCCGGCCAAGACCGCCGATGCCGCGCCAAAGCCGAACATAACGCGGCAGATTCCGCCCGTCGGCCAGCTCGCCGAGCTCGATTTCCCGACGATCGAGCATGCGCGCCTCGCGAACGGTATCCCGATCAAATATGTCCGCCGCTCGGCCGTGCCCGTGACGCAGATGGCGATCGCGTTCGATGCTGGCGATGCCTCCGACGACCCCACAAAGCGCGGGCTTGCGGGCATCGCCATGACCTTACTTAACGAGGGCACGGCGAGCATGAGTTCGCAGGAGTTCGCCGAAGCCGAAGAGCGGCTGGGTGCGAATGTCAGCGCGAGCAATTCGGCCGACCGGTCGTACACCATGCTCAATGCGCTTTCGGCCAATCTCGCGCCGTCGCTCGACCTCTTGTCCGAATTCCTGCGCCGGCCGGCCTTCGCGCCGCCCGAGATCGCGCGGATCAAGAAGCAGGCGCTGACTGGCATCGAACAATTGCAGAAGGACCCGACACGGGTTGCGTCGCGCGTCATGCCGACGGTGCTTTACGGCGCTTCGCATCCTTATGGGTCGCCGGCCGGCGGCGATCCCAAGGCGATCGCGGCGCTGACTCGCGACGACCTGGTCGGCTTCCACCAGCGCTGGCTGCGGCCCGACAATGCGCGCATCTTCATCGTGTCGAGCCTGCCGCTGAGCGAGGTCATGCCGATGCTTGAAGCGCGGTTCGGCTCTTGGGCGCCGCCCAGCGTCGCGCGTGGGGTCAAGGCGTTTCCAGCGCCCAATCCGCGGCCGACCGCGCAGAAGATCCTGTTGATCAATCGGCCCGGCGCGCCGCAGGCGAGCATCGCCGGTGGTCAATTGCTCCCCCTCGATCCGAAGAGCGACATCCTGCCGCTGAGCGCGGCCAATCGTGCAATTGCCGGCGACTTTTTGTCGCGGCTCAACATGAATCTGCGCGAGACCAAGGGCTGGTCCTACGGCGTCGGCGGGCGTGAGGGGGTGAGTGCCAACGCGGTCAGCTATTCGATCAGCGCGCCGGTGCAGGTCGACCGCACGGGCGAGGCGCTGGCAGAGCTCAACCGCGAAGTCGGCGAGTTCCTGACCGCGAAGGGCGTGACCGACGCCGAGCTGGCGCGGATCAAGGCGCGCGGCGTGGCGGAGCTTCCCGGCCAGTTCGAAACGGCGGGCGCGGTGATCAGCGCGATGATGAGCATGGACCTGCTCGGACGCCCCGACGATTATTACGAGCGGCTGCCGGGCAAGTATCGCGCGCTGACGACGGCCTCGGCCGACGCCGCGATCCGCGCCGCGGTCGATCCCAAGGGCTTCGTGTGGATCGTTACCGGTGATGCCGCCAAGATCCGGCCGCAGCTCGAGAAGCTGAACTTGCCGATCGAGATGGTTGAGGCGCCTTGATAGCAGCTAGGCAGTCACGGGAGTGAATCCCGTGACGTCAGTCGGGTTCGCCTTGCGACCCGCTGGCCGGCTTTCGCCCTCTCTTCGACATAAGCGCTCGTTCGCAGCGCGAACGCGCTCTTATGCTCGGCGGCTTAAGCGCGTGACGTGGCCCATTTTGCGGCCGGGGCGGGCCTCGCCTTTGCCGTAGATGTGGACATGGGCGCCGGGCTCGGCGACCAGTTCGGGCCAACGGTCGAGGTCGTCGCCGATGAGGTTGTCCATCGCCGCGCCACCCGAGACAAGGTCGGTTGACCCGGGGGGCAAGCCGCAGATGGCGCGGATGTGTTGCTCGAACTGGGAGGTGACCGCGCCCTCAATCGTCCAGTGGCCGCTGTTGTGGACGCGCGGCGCGATTTCGTTGACCACCGGGCCATCGGCGCCGGCGAAAAACTCGACGGTCAGCACCCCGATATGGCCGAGCGCCTCGGCGATGCGCTGCGCGGCCGACCGCGCCTCGTCGATCTGCCCGGCGACGAACGCGCCGCACGGCACGGTCGAGGTCCGCAGGACGCCCTCGCGGTGGACGTTCTCGGACGAATCCCAGATCGCGTGGCGGCCGTCCGCCCAGCGCGCGATGATCACCGAATATTCCGCGTCGAACGCGACTCCGGCCTCGGCCACGGCGGGTTCTTCGCCGATCGCTTGCCACGCGGTACGCGCTTCATCGGGCGAGTGGATCCACGCCTGGCCCTTGCCGTCATAGCCGTAGCGGCGGGTCTTGAGCACGATCGGCACGCCAAGCTCGGCAACCGCCGCATCGACGTCGGCCAGGGTCGCCACGGCGCGCCACGGCGCCACCCGCGCCCCGCAGCGCTCCAGGAAATCCTTTTCGGTGGCGCGGTCTTGCGCGACGGCCAGCGACTTCGTGCCGGGGCGCAATTTGTCGCCGAGCCCTTCGAGCGGCGCGACCGCAAGATTCTCGAATTCGTAGGTGGCGACGTCGACGTCGGCCGCGAACCGATCCAGCGCCGCGCGGTCGTCGAATGCGGCGCGGGTGAAGGCCGCGGAAACATCCGCCGCTGGCGGGCGCTCGTGGGGGTCGAAGATGTGGCAGCGATACCCAAGCTGCGCTGCGGCAACCGACAGCATGCGGCCCAGCTGGCCGCCGCCAATGATTCCGATCGTCGACCCCGGCTCAATCATTCGGGCGATTCGGCCACCGCGCCGGTCTGGCTTTCGCGCCACGCATCTAGCCGGGCGGCAAGGGCATCGTCGCCGTTGGCAAGGATCGCAGCGGCCAGCAGTGCCGCGTTCACCGCCCCCGCCTTGCCGATGGCCAGCGTGCCTACCGGGACGCCTGCGGGCATCTGGACGATCGACAGCAGGCTATCCATGCCCTTCAGCGCCTTGCTCTCCACCGGAACGCCAAGCACGGGAAGTGCGGTCATCGACGCCGCCATGCCCGGCAGATGGGCCGCGCCGCCTGCGCCGGCGATGATCACCTTGAGGCCGCGGCCGCGCGCCGACTGGGCGTAATCGAACAGACGCTTTGGCGTGCGATGCGCGGAAACGACCTTGCTCTCATGCGCGACACCCAGCTTTTCGAGCGTTTCGGCGGCATGGCGCATCGTCTCCCAATCGGAGGTGCTGCCCATGATGATGCCGACCAACGGCTCGCTCATTGTCCCGCCTTGGAGCAGTGGAAAGAGCAAGCTCGTTTAGGGGGCGGATTCGTGGCAGGCAATCGGTGGATTAGCATGCCGCATTTTCAAGCGCGCGATTCCGCGCTATCGATAGGAGTTCCACAGGAGGCATGACGGGGGCCATGTCTGACCAAGTGATTGACGAGGACGCCGACGCCGCGCGCCTGATCGAGGAGATCAGCCGGCTGCGTGCACTCGTCGCGCAACTGGAGACGCGCGTCGAGCAGTTGGATGAGCTGGCGCACCAGGATAGCCTCATTCAACTTCCCAACCGGCGCGGGTTCATGCGCGAGCTGGAACGGTTGGTCGACCGCGGCAACCGCTACGGACACAGCGCAGCCATGCTTTACGTCGATCTCGACGGATTGAAGATGATCAACGACACCTTCGGCCACCTGGCAGGCGACGAAGCGCTGATCCAGGTCGCACAATTGCTGAGCGGCGGCGTTCGCCGAAGCGACATCGTCGCACGCATCGGAGGCGACGAGTTCGCCATCCTGCTCGAAAATGCCAACGAGGCCATTGCGCAGGAAACAGCGGCACGGCTCGAGAACATGGTGTGCGATTGCGACTTCACCCACGACGGCGACGTGCTTCCGCTCAGCGTCGCGATCGGGGTGGCGATGATCGATGGCGACGATACGCCGCAGTCGGTGATGGATCGGGCCGACGAGGAAATGTACCGGCGGAAAGACGCCGCTTAATCTTGGCGCCCAACCTTCCTTCGTCCTGAGCGAAGTCGAAGGGCGTATCTCCAAGACCTTTGTGCCAGCGCCCTTCGACAAGCTCAGGACGAACGACTCTCGGGACTTAGGCTTCGTCTAGGTAAAATCGGCGCTCGACCGTCAGGTCGTCGGCAAGTTCGTAGACGATAGGCCGCCCGGTCGGGATCTCCAGGCTGACGATCTCTTCATTGCCGATGTTGGACAGATGCTTTTCCAGCGCGCGCAGTGAATTGCCGTGCGCGGCGACGAGGACGCGCTTGCCGGCAGTCAGCGCCGGCGCGATCTCTGCATCATAATAAGGCAGGACGCGGGCGATGGTGTCCTTCAGGCTTTCGGTATCGGGCACCGCGACCCCGGCATAGCGGCGGTCGCGCGATACGTCATACTCGCTGTCGGCAGGCAGGGGCGGGGGCGGAATGTCGAACGACCGACGCCAGATCTTGACCTGTTCTTCGCCGACCTTGTCGATCATCTCCTGCTTGTTGAGGCCCGTCAGCCCGCCATAGTGGCGCTCGTTGAGCAACCAGCTCTTGGTCACCGGCAGCCACAGCCGGTCCATCTCGTGCAGCGCGAGGTGCAGGGTGCGGATGGCACGGGTGAGGACGCTGGTGAAGCAGCAATCCAAGTCGAGACCGCGTTCGCGCATCAACGCGCCCGCGGCGCGCGCCTCCTCGATCCCGCGCGGGCTGAGGTCGACGTCCCACCAACCGGTAAAGCGGTTTTCAAGATTCCACTGCGACTGGCCGTGGCGCAGCAGGACAAGGGTCGGCATCAGGCGTCGACCCGCTCGGCGGACGCGCTGCGCTCGGCCGCCGCGGACTTGAGGGCGGGCAGGATGGCGTGGAGCGCGTCGAGGCAGGCGTAGGCGAGATATTTCGAGCGCTGCGGCGACCAGCCATACACGTCGTCGGGTAGGTTGGCGTTGTCCTTGAACGGCATTTCAAGCGTCATCGACACGCAGCCGAAACGCTCCGCCAGCTGGGTCGTCGACATCGACATGTTGGCCTGGCCCGGCGCGGCAAGTTCATAGCCCTGCTCGCGCTGGAAATCAGGCGAGATTCGCTCGAGCGTCTCGCCGAACAGGTTGAACAATTTAAGCTGCCGGTCGGTGATCGAGGGGATGCCTTCGAACCCGGCGAGGAAGTTGGCGGGAATGGCCTCGTCGCCGTGGACATCCATCGCGAAGTCGACCCCGGTCTTGTCCATCGCGTTGCGGACGCACAGCACTTCCGGGCTCTTTTCCGCGGTTGGCGCGTGCCACTCGCGGTTGAGGTTCACGCCCGCAGCATTGGTGCGCAGGTGGCCGCGGCGGGAGCCGTCGGGATTCATGTTGGGGACGATCCGGAAGGTGCATTCGCGACGCAGGACGCGGGCGACGGGGTCGTCCTCGTCGGTCAGCTTTTCGAGCGCGCCTTCCATCCACCATTCGGCCATCGTCTCGCCCGGGTGCTGGCGCGCGTACAGCCAGACGCGCAGCGGCCCGTCGCCGATCGTCAGGCAATCGAGGTCCTGGCCGTCGAGGGTCTTGCCGAGCGATTCGTAACCGACGTCGGGAAGCGAGGCGATCGCGGTGACGAGGTCGTGGTGACGCTCCATCGAATATGGCGCGAAATACGCCAGCCAAACGACGTCCTGCGGCGGGGTCAGCCGGATCGTCAGCACGCCATCGTCATAGCTGGTTTCCGTCACGCGCACCCATTCCTCGCGGTCGAGCGAAAGGCAGGCTTTGTAGCCGGGCCAGCCGCCGGGATAGGCCGCGCCGCCGCAATTGGTGATGCGCAACGTCACCTCGCGCCCCGCCGCGCCGGCGAGGCGGAAATGGAACCATTGGTAGAAATCGGACAAATGATCGTTGACGATTTCAAGATCGACGGTGTCGCCCTCAAACCTGGCGACGCGGATATTGCCCGCGTCGAACGCGCTCGAAATCGTGATGGTCATGAATGCCTTCGATTGATGATCGGTATGGGCGGCGCTGATAAAGCGGCGCCCGCGATCAGGCAAACCGGATCACGCGTTATTCCTCGCGAACACCACGGAAGCCATCGATGGTCAGCGTCGCAGCGTTGCCATCCGACCCGATGGTGAACTCTGCTTTCGACCAGAACGGCCGCACGATGAAGCTCGTGGGGCTGACGGGTACATAGGGGGAAGGCGTATAGCCGCTGGGATATTCCGCCTGAATGCGCCCGCCGCGCGCGGTGATCGTGATAGTGCTGTTGGGCACATAATAGTCAGCGCCGAAGCGATAGGTGCCTACCAGTCGGGCGGTCTCGCCCGCGCTCAAGGGTTCGGCGCGCAGGGCCGGCATGGCTTCGGGAACAAGACCGAAGTGCATGGCGCCAATGGCTCTGGCGATCGGTGTGGTCACTGATGAATAGAGGTTCGAGAGGACGACGATCGTCACATCCTCCTTAGGATAGTGATCGAGCTGTGCCGCCCATCCGGGGGAGCGTCCGTTGACGTGGTGAAGCTCCCGACCGTTGGCTTGGGTGAGAAACCATCCGTAGCCGGCGTTCTCGCTGTGCTTGGCGAACATCCTCGTGCGCGATTCGGGAGACAACAGCGCGTCGCCATGCGCGGCGCAGACAAAACGTATGAGATCCGCCGCGGTGGAATAGAGCGAGCCGTTGCCCGTCTTTGCCGTCCAGTCGAGGTAAGCCGCGCGCTCAATCCCCATCGTGCCTTGGGGCGCATAGCCGTCGGCCAAGGCCGGCACGATCATCGCCATGTCACCTCGATGCCCGGTGTGCTGGAGCGCGATAGGCCGGAGGATTTCTTGAGCGATGAACGCGCCATAAGTCTGCCCCGTAACCCGCTCGATAATGTGGGCGAGCAGATTGAAGTTCGAGTTGCTGTAGGCGTAACGCTCGCCCGGGGAGAACTCGAGCGGCTTGTCCTTGAACTGGGCGACCAAGCTCGCCGTCGTCTGCGGACGGAGCTGCATCTCCTGATATGCGTCGAAATCATTTATGTTTGGGATGCCCGATCGGTGCGACAGCAGCTGATGAATCGTGAGGCGATCTCCTCCCGGATAGTCAGGAAGCAGCTTGGATAGCGGCTGATCGAGATCCAGGCGCCCGCGTTCGGCCAGCAGCAGAATTGCCATCGATGTGAAGGGCTTGGACAGGGACGCGATGTGGAACACCGTGCCGGGGCTATTCGGTACGCGTTGCTCCGCGTCCGCCAGTCCATAACCCTTCACAAAGGTGACTCGACCTTGCTTGGCCACGGCGACGACGCCGCTGAAATTGTTGGTGCGGAGGAGCGGCGCGAGATACGCGTCCACTCTACCCTCAAGACGCGGATTCAACGTTTTTGCATCGGCCAACGCCGACCAAGACAAGGATGACAACGAAAGCACGAGGTAAAACCCGACCAACGCCCAAATACGACTTAAAGAATTCATTCCCATCGCCCCCGGCAGATATACGCTACATATGTAGTGCTACATTTGTAGCTACGACGCAAGGGCGTGGCGGTCTGGCGTGGGACGCCGACCTTCGCTAGCCGCAACGCTATGACCAAAGTTCCTGTGCTTGTGACCGGCGGTGCCGGCTATATTGGAAGCCACGCCGTGCTCGCGTTGAAGGACGCCGGCTGGGCGGTGTGCGTGATCGACAATCTTTCGACCGGCGCGCGCGGCGTGGTGCCAGGCGACGTGCCCTTCTTCGAAGGGGACATCGCCGATGGCGCTCTCGTCGCCCGAATCATTGCCGAGCAAGGCGTTGCGGCGATCATGCATTTCGCGGGGTCGATCGTGGTGCCGGAATCGGTCGAACAGCCGCTCGAATATTATCGCAACAACACGGTGGCGAGCCACGCCCTGATCAGCGCCGCGGTCGCGGGCGGGGTGAAGCATATCCTCTTTTCCTCGACCGCCGCGGTCTATGGCGCGCCCGACAAGGTCCCGGTCGAGGAGGATGATTCCAAGCAGCCGATCAACCCCTATGGCGCGTCCAAGCTGATGACCGAGCGGATGCTTGAGGATGCGTCGGCGGCGCATCCGTTCAACTATGGCGCGCTACGTTACTTCAACGTGTCGGGCGCCGACCCGCAAGGGCGTACGGGGCAGATCGGCAAGGGCGCGACCCACCTTATCAAGGTCGCGGTCGAGGCGGCGGTGGGCAAACGCGACCAGGTCGCGGTCTATGGCACCGATTACCCGACCCCCGACGGCACCTGCGTCCGCGATTATATCCACGTCAGCGATCTGGCCGCGGCGCACGTTGCTGCGCTCGAGTGGCTGATCGCGCATCCGGACGAAAATCTGGCGATGAATTGCGGCTATGGGCGCGGGCTCTCGGTGCTCGAGGTGCTGGATGCGATCGACAAGGCCAATGGCCAGCCGCTCAAGCGCGAGATGGGCCCGCGCCGAGCGGGCGATCCGCCGATGCTGGTCGCCGGCAATGCGCGCTTGCTGAGCACGCTCGACTGGCGCCCCGCGCATGCCGACATCGACACGATCGTCGGCCATGCGCTGGCATGGGAGCGCAAGCTGGCGGGCCGTGGCGACTGACCATATCCTCGCCATCGACCAGGGCACGACGTCGAGCCGTGCGATCCTGTTCGATGCAGCGGCGCGGCCGGTGGCGAGCGCCCAGGCCGAGCTGACGCAGCATTATCCGCAGCCCGGGTGGGTCGAGCATGATGCCGAGGAGATTTGGGCCGGCGTCCTTTCGACCGCGCGGGAAGCGATCGCGAACAGCGGGATCTCGCCCGAGCGGATTGCCGGCATCGGCATCACCAACCAGCGGGAGACCGCGCTGGTCTGGGACCGCGCGAGCGGTGCGCCGATCCACCGCGCCGTCGTCTGGCAAGACCGGCGGACGGCGGAGGTTTGCGATGCGCTCAAGGCGCAGGGGTTGGAGACGCTCGTTCGACAGCGCACCGGCCTTCTCCTCGACCCCTATTTTTCGGCGACGAAGGTGGCCTGGATCCTCGACCAGGTGCCCGGCGCCCGGGACCGCGCCGAGCGCGGCGAACTTGCCTTCGGGACGATCGACAGCTTCCTGTTGTGGCGGCTGACCGGCGGCGCGGTGCATGCGACCGACGTCACCAACGCGTCGCGCACCCTGCTCTACGACATCCGCGCCAATCGTTGGGACGAAGAATTGTGCGCGCGGCTGCGCGTGCCCGCGGCGATGCTCCCCGACGTGCGCGACAACGCCAGCGCCTTCGGGATGACCACATTGTTCGGCCCGCCCATCCCGATCACCGGCATGGCGGGGGACCAGCAGGCCGCATTATTCGGCCAGGGGTGCTTCGCGCCGGGCATGGTCAAGTCGACCTACGGCACCGGCTGCTTCATGCTGCTCAACACGGGGGACGAAGCGGTCGCATCGAACCGCCGCCTGCTCACCACACCCGCCTATCGCCTCGACGGACGCACGGCTTATGCGCTCGAAGGATCGATCTTCATTGCCGGCGCGGCGGTGAAATGGCTGCGCGACGGCCTTGGCGTCATCGCCGACGCGGCGCAGACGCACAGCCTCGCGACCCGGGTCCCGGACAGCCACGGGGTCTATCTCGTGCCCGCCTTCGTCGGCCTTGGCGCGCCGCATTGGGATTCGGGCGCGCGCGGCGCGATCCACGGGCTGACGCTGGGCGCCGGTGCGGCGCACCTGGCGCGCGCCGCGCTCGAGGCCGTTGCGTATCAGACGCTCGACCTCCTCGAGGCCATGCGCGCCGACGGGGCGGCGCCGCCGGCCGCGATCCGAGTCGACGGCGGCATGGCGGCCAACGACTGGCTATGCCAGTTCCTCGCCGATATCCTGATGGTGCCGGTGGAGCGGCCCGCCGATGTCGAGGCGACGGCGGTCGGCGCCGCGTTCCTCGCGGGGCTCGGCACGGGGCTGTGGCGGGGACTCGACGACCTGCCCGACAGCTGCGCGGGCGGCGATACGTTCCGGCCGAGGATGGAGGCGGCGCAGCGCAACGCGCTCATCGCCGGCTGGCAGGACGCCGTGCGGCGCACATTGCGCTAGCCGTTTCAGCGATTCTTTACCGTGCCGGCTTAGGATCGGCCGCATGGAACGCGGTGCGCTTGTCTTTCTCGTCCTTGCCGGGCTGTTCAGCGTGATGGTCGGCGGCTCGCTGAGCACCGCGCCGCCAGCAGCAGCCGGAAACAGCGCGGGGCGTGTGCAAGTTATCGACGGCAGCGCGCAGCCCTTAGTCGCGGACGTCGCCAGCATCGATGGGGACGCTGTCCAGCTCGAGCGGCAGGACGACGGCCACTTCTATGCCGATGTCGACATCAACGGCGCCATAGTGCGGGCGCTGGTCGATACTGGGGCAACGGGGATCGCCTTGTCGCGCGAAGACGCCCGCGCTGCCGGGCTCGCGGTATCGGTCGGCATGCACGATGTGATCGGGCGCGGAGCCGACGGCGACGTGCGCGGGGAGCATGTCACGCTCGACCGCGTGACCCTGGGCCACCGCTCGGTCGCGAATATGCCCGCAGTGGTGCTCAATGCGGGTGAGGAGACCTTGCTTGGCCAGACCTTCCTGAGCACCTTCGAATCGGTCGAGATCCGCGGAGACCGAATGGTCCTGCGCTAAGGCGTATCGAAAAACAATAAACTCCTTGCCGAACTTCAGCAAACACTATATCGTTTATCGATATTACGGCTTAGCTGGAGATTCGCGATGGCCAAGGTCTATTCCGCCGCACTGCCGATTGCGTTCATCACGCTGCGGATCCTGATCGTCCTCAATTGGGCGTTCGGCGCGGCCGTGCTTGGACTGCTAATCTACACGTTCGTCAACGAACCCTGGACGATGAAGGCCTTGGGGGTGACCGGTTATGCCGATGCCCAGGATGTGATGAATGGCATGCGCCTGATCGCGGCGCTCGGCGTGGTCGCGATCGTCCTCAATTACCCGATCCTGACTCGGCTGGTGGCGATGGTCGAGACGGTGCGCGCCGGCGATCCGTTCGTCGCCGACAATGCCTATCGCCTGCAGGCGATCGCCTGGCTGCTATTGCTGCTGCAGGTGATCAGCATCGCTGTTGGAATCATCGCGAGAATCATCTCGACACAGGAACATCCGTTCAAGCTCGACGCGGGCTTCTCGATCAACGGTTGGCTCGCGGTGCTCCTCACCTTCATCCTCGCGCGGGTGTTCGCCGAAGGGACGCTGATGCGCGAAGACCTCGAAGGGACGGTGTGACGATGGCGATCCGCGTCACGCTCGACGACGTGCTGCACGACCGGCGCATGACGCTGAGTGAGCTGGCCGAACGAGTCGACATCACGCTTGCCAACCTGTCGATTCTGAAGACGGGAAAGGCCCGCGCGGTGCGCTTTTCGACGCTCAACGCCATTTGCGAGGCGCTGGACTGCCAGCCCGCGGATATCCTGACCTTCGCGCCCGCCGAGGAGGAAGACGAATAAGGGTGATCGGGGCGATCCCGCCTTCCTTGACTTCGCGGTCGTCCCCGCATAGGGGAACCGCCGGTTTCCGGACCTTTCCAACAACCTGATTGATCAGACGAGCAGGCGCCCGCCATGAAGATTCGCAATTCTCTGAAGTCGCTCAAGGGCGCCACCGTGACTGCCGCGTGATTCGCCGCCGTGGCCGCACCTACGTCATCAACAAGACGAACCGCCGCTTCAAGGCGCGTCAGGGCTGACCTCGCGGCGCGAGGCTCGCGCCAAGGCCTTGAAAAATCAGGACAGCCCGCCACCTTCGGTGAACGCCTCGTCGTGCGCAGCGCACATGTGATCGTAAGGACACATTCATACCCGCGTTGCTAGATGAGACGGCATGAGGAGTTGGTCGATGACCCGGTTTGGACGTTATTTGCTGGTGTTGAACGGTGCCGCGTTGATGGCGTCGGCAGGCCTGTCGACGACGGCTGCGGCACAAGACCAGTCGACCCCGCGCGGTTGGAACTACGAAATCCGCGACGGCAAGCGCGTGCCCAAGTCGACGGGCAACCGCGTCACGAACGCCGACGGCAGCTGGCGTGAGGAAGTCCGCCAGGGGAAATGCATTACTATCAAGGAACGCTCGGCGGCCGGCGAGTATAAGGAAACACGCCAGTGCAATTGATGCGCGGCGCGCCTAGCCGCCCGTCGATCCCTGCGGCCCGTCGAAGCTGCCCTGGGGTTTTTTGCTGATCGTGCAGGCCGGCAGCCCGGTCCCTGGAATATCCTTGCAGTCGCGCACTTGCGCGCTTCCGTCCGGCCCAGCGAAAATCGCCCATTGCCGATTGTCGTCGCAAGTGGCGGTCCACATGTCGAGATTGTTGTACGGCGCAACGAAACCCGCGTCGGTCACCCGCCGGCAGGTGAGGCCGGCGGCGTAGATCGCGCGCTTGAGCGCGATCGCCAGGTTGAGCGCGTCAAGCGTGTGCAAGCGGTCCTGCTCGGCGCTTCGCACCTTGATGGAGGTCACCTCGTTCGACGAGGGCGCGCTGCCGTCGCATGCGGCCAGCAACAGTGAGGCGATGAGGATCGAGGGGTGAAAGCGTGTCATCTCTTTCTCCTTATTTCCCGCCATAACGAATGCGCACGCGACCGGCTGCAGTCTTCGCGCGCTCCACGGCTTCGTCGACATTGTCGCCGCGTGCCAGCGCCACCCCCATCCGCCGATTCTTCAGCGTCTTGGGCTTGGCGAACAGGCGCAGGTCGACCGGGCGGCGCGGTGCGCCTACGGCCAGCGCCTCGGCCACGCCCTCGTAAGCGAAGTCCTCACTTTCCTCGCTGGCCAGGATCACGGCCGAGGCCGACGGGCCGATCAGCTCCACCGACGGGATCGGTAGGCCGAGGATCGCGCGCAGGTGCAGCTCGAACTCATTGGGGAATTGCGAGATCAACGTGACCATGCCCGTATCGTGCGGGCGCGGGCTCAGTTCCGAGAAGATCGCCTGGTCGCCGCGGATGAAGAACTCGACGCCGAAGATGCCATGGCCGCCAAGCTTTTCGACGACCTTGCGCGCCTGGTGCCGCGCCGACATCAGCGCTCCTTCCGGAATCGCGGCCGGCTGCCAGCTTTCGCGATAATCGCCCGCTTCCTGGCGATGGCCGATCGGCGGGCAGAAGATGGTCCCGTCCTTCGTGGCGACGGTCAGCAAGGTAATCTCGCTGTCGAAGTCGATAAACTCCTCGACGATCACGCGCGGGCGGTCGCCGCGCATGTTTTCGACCGCGTAGTCCCAGGCGGGACCGACATCCGCGGCGGTCTTGGCAGTGCTCTGCCCCTTTCCGCTGCTCGACATCACCGGCTTGACTACGCACGGCACGCCGACTTCCGCCGCCGCGGCGATCGCTTCGTCGCGGGATTCGGCGAACTTATACTTGGACGTGACCAGCGCCATCTCGCGCGCCGCGAAGTCGCGAATGCCGTCGCGGTTCATGGTCAGCTGTACAGCCTTGGCCGACGGCGCGATGCGGTGTCCTTCCTTCTCCAGCTCGGCGAGCGTCGCCGTGTCGATCGCCTCGATCTCCGGCACGATCACGTCGGGACGATGCCTCTCGACCGCCGCGCGCAGCGCCCCGCCGTCCAGCATCGAAAACACCTCGCAGGCATCGGCGACCTGCATTGCGGGCGCGTTCGCGTAACGGTCGCAGGCGATGACGCGGCAGCCGAGGCGCTTGGCGGCAATGGCGAATTCCCGGCCGAGCTCTCCCGAGCCGAGCAGCATCAGCGTGGCAATGTGCATGGCCTTGGCGATAGCGAGCGCCGCAATCGTTCGCTAGACCGTCGGCAACAGGACGAAGGGGGTATCATGAACACTTATCTGTTGGTTCCCGCCGCACTCGCGCTGATGGGGCAGGCGGCGCTGCCCAAGCTGCTGACGCCGACCGATGTCGTGAATGCGGCGCCGGCAAGCGCGTGGAAGACCATCCCGGCCGATGAGTTGCTCGTGATGGACCTGGCCAATGGCGGACGCGTGGTCATCCAACTGGCGCCGATGTTCGCGCCCGTCCACGTCGCCAACGTCCAGAAGATGGCGCGCGCCAATTACTGGCCGGGCGCGACGGTCTATCGCGTGCAGGACAATTATGTCGCGCAATGGGGGTTGGGGGAGACCGAGAAGCCCTTGCCGCCGGGCGTGCTCGCGAAGCCGCCGGCGGAGTATACGCGGGCGCTGGCCGGGCTAAACATCACGCCACTCGGTTCGCCCGATCCTTATGCGCCCGCCGCCGGCTTCGTCGATGGTTGGCCCGTCGCCTACAGCCCGAGCGAAGGCTGGGCGAACCTGACGCATTGCTACGGCTATGTCGGGGTGTCGCGCGGCATGGATCCGGAAACGGGATCGGCGGCCGACCTCTATGCCAATATCGGCCACGCGCCGCGCCACCTTGATCGCAACATCGCCTCGGTCGGGCGCGTCGTCGAAGGCATCGACAAGTTGAGCTCGCTGCCGCGCGGGACCGAAGGCCTGGGCTTCTACAAGGACAAGTCCCAGCACGTGCCGATCGCCAGCATCCGGCTGGCGAGTCAGGTGAGCGCAGCCGACCGCCCGGCATTCGAATATATGGACACGGCGAGCCCGACTTTCGCGCAATATCTAAAGATCCGCGCCAATCGCCGCGACGATTTCTACATTCGTCCCGCGGGCGGGGTGGATCTGTGCAACGTGCAGGTGCCGGTACGGCGGAAGCCGACGGGCGAGCGGGGGTAAGCTCAGGCCGCCCAGGCGTCCTGGTTGTGGCGGTTCTTGTGCTGGATCACTACCGGCCCGTTGTGCGAGCGCATGCTTGCTTCGGCCAGCGGCAATGCCGTGGCGCAGAACGCGCATTCCGCCGACATGCGGCCGATCAGCCAATGCGTCCGCCCACAACCCGGGCAGTGGTTGACCTGGTGCTCGCGATAAACCGCGTGATAGCCCCGCTCTGAAGGGCGGCGAAGCTCATTGCTGAGCATGCTCATGGCCATAGTCTTCTTCCTCTCGCGGCCAGCCAAACGATCGAAGCGGAATGCGGTTGCAACGGCAGCAAGGGCCGTGGGTGAATCGAGGATTTGAGACGGTAGGATGTGCCGGGATCAGGCCGCGGCAACGCCTTCCACCGCGAACGGTTCTGCGAATTCGGCGCCGATGCGGCCGCCGGCTGCCCAGCGAATCAGGGCATTGGCGCGGTCGCGGCCGGGCAGCATCAGCCACACGCGCGAGCCGACGGCGAAGTCACCCTCCACTTCCGCCATGAAGCCGGTTTCCGAAATGTTGAGAACGCGCGCTTCGACACCGCTTTCGCCCAGCTCGCGCATCTTGGCATCGAGCGCGACCGGATGGCGAGTCGCGCGGCGGCGCTCCCCATCGTCTTCGGCAATGCGTGCCCGGATCATCGAAAAACTCATCTCCATCGGGATATACTCACTCCAGCGGAGCCGTGAAGGTGAGGCCGAGACGCCCGTCCTTCACCCACACCACCTGTGCCGTGACAAGCCCGTGGTCAAGGATTTGCAGGGGAAGGCGTTCCCCAATGTTGGGCAGGTGTGGGAAAATCACCATGGCGCCCGATTGCGATACGTTGATCAGCCGGACGACATGCTTTCGCCCGCGAAACTGCATCACTGCGGTGCTCGACGCCGCCGGATAACGAGCCTCGCCCCGTTCGTCGATCGAGCGCTTCTCGGACCGCGGGATCATGCTCCCATCGAGACTGAAGCTGGACGCCACTTGCAGAGACCTCTCCTGACAGACGGCCAACTCTAGCCATGCCCCTTAAGGATTGGTTTGCGATCATGCGGCCGTCGCAAAGTTCCGTCACTGTGGCGCGCGCGTCACTGGCCGACGAAGCCGCGCGCGGTTATATTGGCCCGGCACGGGGGTATTCGTTGAAAATGATGGGTTCAAAGCCACTTAGCCGCCGCCCGATCCGGGCTGCGAGCCTGCTCGTCTTGGCCTCCAGCGTGGCCGCGACGTCACTGTCCGCGCAGATGCCGACGGCGCCCGTCGCGGTGCAGCCGGCCCCAGTGGCGCCAGCCGTCGAGCCACCCGCACCGCCGCCGTTGCCGCCCGCCGTGTGGAACATGCATAATGCGCAAGACCTGCTCTACGCCATCCGCGAAGTCGGCAGCGAAGGGCTGGAGCCCGCCGATTACGATCCCGCGGGCCTCGAAGCGGCGATGGCCTCGGGCGATCCGCTGCGCCTGTCGGCCGAAGCCACGGCGCGCTTCAATCGCCTGTCGAACGATCTCGCGCTCGGTCACGTGCACAAGTCGGCGCGGATCCAGTGGTTCGTGGTGGACAAAGACCTCGACGCGGCAAAGCAGGATGCGCTGCTGCGCAATGCGCTATCGACCCTGACGGTGCGCAAGGCACTCGACAGCCTGCTGCCGACGCACCCGCAATATGCCGCGCTCAAGACCGCGCTGGCCGCGACACCGGAAGGGCAGACCGCCAAGCTCAATCGCATCAAGCTCAACATGGACCGCTGGCGCTGGCTGCCGCGCGACCTGGGCAACAAGTATATCATCGTCAACGTGCCGGGCTTCCACGCGACGCTGGTTGAAAATGGCGTCAACCGCTGGAAACAGCGCGCGATCGCCGGCGCGACCAAGACGCCGACGCCGCAGCTGTCGGTCAACGCGGTGGGCGTGATGCTGAACCCGTCGTGGGAAGTGCCGCCGAGCATCGCGAAGGAAGTCGCGGGCAAGAAGGGCTATAACGCGGTCAAGGATCCCAAGACGGGCAAGTTCCTGCGCTGGAGCCAGCCGCCGGGGCCGGCTAATGCGCTCGGCCAGATGAAGTTCGTGATGTACAATCCGCTCAACATCTACCTGCACGACACCAACGCCCGCAGCCGCTTTGCCGGCCGCATGCGCGCGCTCAGCCACGGCTGCATCCGCACCGAGAATATCCACGATCTCGCGATGGAACTGCTGGCCGACGACGGCGGCGAGTGGACGCCCGAAAAGGTCAAGGCGCAGCTCGCCACGGGCAAGAGCAAGCAGGCCAATTTCGTCAAGCCGGTGCCGGTCTACATCGTCTATTTCAGCGCCGCGGGGCTGAACGACGGGCGAATCGTCGATTACGCGGATCTGTATGGGCGGGACGGGAAGGCGCTGGCGGCGTTGAACACGAAGGACGGTGGGCTGAAGATGTTCGCGCCCAAGCCGAAGACGCAGGTGGCCGGGGCCAAGGCGACGAAGGTGGCGTCGAATTGAGGCGATCCTAGCGAATGGTGCGGACCCTTCGCGCACTGACCGTCGCGGCAATTTGACGTGGTTAGCCTACTTGCTTGTGATTTCGTATGCTATCTTGCGATACGCGCTGTGGATGCCGACGTCGGAGGTCGTTCCCAGCCTTCTCGTTCCGATCCTCATGCTTGCCGTAGCGACGTGGATTGGATTTCGGTCAGCCTCTAGATTGTCTGTCCGCGCCGCGCTTTTCGGTCAGGCTTTAGTGCTATCCGCCGGCTGCGTGTTCGCCGCCTCTTTACTTATGGGTAGAGGAGCCTAGCGGGACCCTTTCTACGCATTTCGAACATCATGGTGACAAACCGTCACGGGAGTAAATCCCGTGACGTCGGTCCTGTCGGGCTCGCGGCTTGGCCGCTCGACCGCAGGCCGGCCGCGGCTTCGCATCTCTCGCGCTGCTCCGGCGGCTCTTTGCGCCGGCGTCGCTGCGCTCGGTACTACGCCAGCTTATCCGCATAAATCATCCGCCCGCCGGCGATCTTGCGCATCACCTTCCACTGGTCGTCGCGCGAGAAAGCGAAGCAGCCTTGGCTGCGGCCGAGTTTGCCGTGGGCGGCGAGGACGTTGGGCTCGGCGTACCAGGCGTTATGGATGACGATCGCGCGCGGCTCGGCGTTGTTGTTGGTCCAGTCGCGGCCGTGGGTCTTCATCGAGAGCCCGTACTTGCCGTGATAATATTCGCCGGTGGTGTAGGCGCCGTTCGACGTCGCGTAGGAGCCGAACTCGTTCGAGAAGCGCTCGAGCTGGCCGCAATGCTTGGGATCGCTCCCCGAGCCGTGGGCAACGTGGAAGCTTTCGACTTCACCGCTGCGCAGGTCCACGACATGGAAGCGCTTCTCGCTCGACGGAAGCGAGAAATCGACCACCGCCATCCAGTCGCGCGCGGCGATCCGGTGCTGGTCGAGCGCGAACTTGGCGCGGGAGAAAAGGTTGGGGTTGATCCCGCCCGGCGCGGCCGGCGTCAGGATCGAGGGCGGCGTGGCCGGCGCTGCCGGTGTCAGCGGCGCGGCCGGCGGCAGCGCGTAATTCGACGGAAGAACGCTGGAGCTGGCCGACGACGACAGGACCACACCTGCCGCACCCATGGCGCCAAAACGCAACAGCTCTCTACGGTCTAGAATCATGCAATCCCCGCTCCCGGAATGAGCACTGCTTTTATCATTCAATGGCTTAACCGCCGATAACCTTTCGGGACGAGTTTCGCGGCTTACCGCTTTGGTTCCACGGTTCGTCGCACAGGAATTCGGCGCGCGGCGGGTTGAACCGTTGCGAAGGCACTGGTAAGGGGCGCGCCGTCGCCGCAGCTTTTGCAGCTCCGGAGGCCGCTAGCTTATTGCTGAGATTTTGGCGCAGCGCAGGTCATCTGCCGCGCGTCGCAGAAACCGGCCGCTTGGGGCCACGACAAAGGATTGTGACGAGAGTTTATGCAGATCATCGTTCGCGACAATAACGTCGAGCAGGCGCTGCGCGCCCTCAAGAAGAAGCTGCAGCGCGAGGGCGTCTATCGCGAGATGAAGCTGCGCCGTCATTACGAAAAGCCGTCGGAAAAGCGCGCCCGTGAGCGTGCCGCCGCGATTCGCCGCGCCCGCAAGCTCGAGCGCAAGCGCGCCGAGCGCGAAGGCGCGCGCTAAGCCTTATCGCCGCTCAAGCGCACCGACACATGCCAAACGCCGAAACCGGTAGCCGCCCCGCCCATTCGCGCCGGGGCATGAAGCTGTGGCTCGGCTTCCTCCTCGTCATCGCCGCCGGCTTATTGCTCGCCTGGTGGGGCACGCAGAGCGTCCGCGGGCGAGTCGTTCAGGTGGACACGGTCCAGGCCGGCACCGGCCCGACCGTCCAGCCGACCGACGGCGTCGTGATCGAATATGAAGGCCGGCTGGAAAACGGCACGGTGTTCGATTCCAGCGCCGGTCGCGGCCCGGCGATGCTGCTGGCCAGCCAGACCATCCCGGGCTTCGCTCAGGCGCTGAGCCGCATGAGCAAGGGTGGCCGCTACAAGGTGTGGATTCCGTCGCGCCTGGCCTATGGCGCAACCCCGCCGCAGGGCGGCCCGGTGCCGCCTAACGCCAACCTTGAATTCGATGTCCGTGTGCTCGAGGTCGTGCCCAATGCCGCCGCCCTGATGCAGGGTGCGGGCGCCGCCGGCGGACAGCAGCCGCAACAGTGACGGCCTAGCCGGAAGCGACGACTTCCGGTTTCTCACCTTGCTCCTCCACGCGCTTATCGCTGAGGTCGACCAGCGCGACCTTGAGCGTGGCCAGGATCGGGTCGGCGAACAGAACGCCCAAGATCCCGAACAAGGCGCCCATCAACAGCTGCATCGCCAGCACGATCGCGGGCGCGAGGTCGACGGTGCGCCGCGCGATGTAGGGAAGCACCAGATAGCCGTCGATGTTCTGCACCAGGAAATAGACGATGATAGCCCACACGCCCTGCTCGGTCCCGGCGCTGAAGCCGACCGCGACCATCAGCAGGCCGGAAATGATCGCGCCGATATTGGGGATGAAGGCGAGGACCCCGGTCAGAAGCCCGAGCAGCGCGGCCATCGGCACTCCGCCGAGGCTCAGCATCGCCCAGGTGAATGCGCCTTCGAACACCATGCCGACGATCCGCCCGAACAGCAGTCGGCGCAGCGTGAAGCCGACATGTTCCGCGATGCGGTAGAAGCCGGCGCGGGCGCTCAAGGGCAGCATCCAGGCAATACCCCGGTCGTAAATGCGCGGTTCGGCGGCAAGGAAGATGCCGATGACGATCATCGCGATGACGCTGGTCAAGCCGCCGAGCACGCTGCCGACGGCGGTGGTCAGGCGACCGACCGACCCGAGAAGTTGCGCGCCGAGGTCGGCGGGCGGGCCATCGGGGATCAGCCCCATCTCCGCCGCGAAGGCCATCAGGCGGTTGAACTGCGCGGTGACGACATCACGCAACTGTTCGAACTGGGCAGAGATCGTGGTTCCGGCAAACCACAGCACCCAGCCAAGGAAGCCGAAACCGAGCAGGGTGAAAATCAGCAGACGCCATCCGCGCGGGATCGGCAGCCAGCGGCCAAGCAGGCGCGCACCGCCGTCGAGGAACACCGCGAAGATCGCGCCGCCGATGATCAGCAGCAGTGGATGGGCAAGGACGATCACCCCGACGACGAGCAACGCCATCCCGAACCACACGGCGGCTCGCTGCAGCTCGCGCCGGATCAGGGGATCGCGAAATTCCGCCGGACCTGGCCGCTCGACATGCGGCTCGGTGGTGGGCGGGTTCGCGGTCATCATTCGCCTCGAAGCGATGTTCCTGCGCGGCCCGGCCGCAGGGCTGCGACCCAGGTCAGTGGATTGTACCAGACCGTCGTCCCGTCGAGCGAGAAGGTGATGAACTCGGCGCGGCCGCCGATATTCTCCCACGGCACCGGTCCGCCCAGCCCGCCCTGCCATTCGGGGACGCGGCTGTCCGCCGAATCGTCGCGGTTGTCGCCCATCAGCCAGAGGTGGCCGGCGGGAATGCGGATGGGGCCGAAATTGTCGGTCGGTGCGCGACCTAGTTCGACCGTGTCATACGACCGGCCGTTGGGGAGCGTTTCGCGGACGATCGGCACGCGGCACACCATCGTCCCGTCGGGCCCGGGGGCGCGGAAGTTGGCCAGCGCCGGATCGCGCTCCGACCCGCATGGCGAATTGGGGTCGATGGGGATTGTCGCTGGCTGCTGCAGCACGCGTTTTACCGCCTTGCCGTTGATGATCAGCGACCCGCTGATCATTTGGATCGTGTCTCCAGGCATCCCGACGACGCGCTTGATATAATCGGTCTTGGTGCCCGCCGGCGTGACGATCACGATGTCGCCGCGCTCGGGCAGCTTACCCAGGATACGGCCTTCGGTCGGCGGAAAGACGTGGAAGCTTGGGGACACCCATGACCAGCCGTAGGGATATTTGCTGACCACCAGGCGGTCGCCGGTCAGAAGCCCGGGCATCATCGATTCCGATGGGATGTAGAAGGGCTTGGCGACGAAGCTGTGGAAAGCCAACACCGCCAGCAGCACCCAGAGCAAGCCCTTGATCTCCCGCCACACAGCGGAGTCCTTGCTGTCCTTGTCGGGGGTGGCAGGGGCGGCCGCCTTAGCGGTGCTCACCTGCGGAAGTTCCTCGCTCAGCTCATCGCTCCAGCTTGCGGGCGGTCAGGATGACGAAGGCCTGCGCCCAAGGGTGATCGTCGGTCATCGTCAAATGCACGTCGACCGCGTGGCCCGGCGGCGCAAGCGCGTCAAGACAGGCGCGCGCACCACCGGTCAGGTGCAGCGTCGGCGCACCGGACGGCGCGTTGACGACGCCGATGTCCTTCATGAACACGCCGCGCTTGAAGCCGGTGCCAACCGCTTTGGAAAAAGCCTCCTTGGCGGCGAAGCGCTTGGCCAGCGTGCCCGCGACCGTATGCGGACGCGACGCCGCCTTGCGCCGCTCGGTCTCGGTGAAGACGCGGTTGAGGAAGCGGTCGCCGAAGCGGTCGAGTGAGCGCGCGATCCGCTCGATGTTGCACAGGTCGCTGCCGATGCCGACGATCATCGGTCACGACGCCATCTGCAAACTTCAGAACCGGCCATGAAGTTAAACCATCGTCGCGCGAGCCACATGATCGCAGTGCCCCAAGCGACGATGCCAACAGCCATTGGGATGTCCATCCACGGCAGCGGGTCGCCGTCAGACGCTGCGGTGATGAAGTTCATGCCGACGAGAACCGGCGCCGCTATCACAAAGATAACCCACGTCCAGCGCATGGTTCGCCATTGCCATTCGATGAAACGGGGGTTCTTCACCGCGCCGCGTCCATCAGCGTGCGCATCCGCCGGACGCTGTCGCCGAGCCCGGTGAAGATCGCCTCGCCGATCAGAAAGTGGCCGATGTTGAGTTCGGCGAGTTGCGGGATGGCGGCGACGGGCGCGACGTTGGCGAAGGTGAGGCCGTGGCCAGCGTGCGGCTCGATGCCGTTCTTGACCGCGAGCGCCGCGCAATCGGCGATTCGCTTCAATTCCTCGGCGCGCGCCTCGCCCTCGCGGTGGGCGTAGCGGCCGGTGTGGAATTCAACGACCGCGGCTTTGAGCGCGATCGCCGCCTCGACCTGCCGCTCGGCCGGTTCGATGAACAAGCTCACGCGAATGCCGGCGTCCGACAAGCGCGCAACCATCGGCGCCAGCAAGGTGCGATACCCATCGGCGTCGAGCCCACCTTCGGTCGTCCGTTCTTCCCGCTTCTCGGGGACGATGCAGGCAGCGTGCGGCTTATGGCGCAGCGCGATCGCCAGCATCTCCTCGGTCGCCGCCATCTCCAGGTTCAGCGGCAGGCCGATCTCGGCCATTAGCCGGCCGATGTCGCCGTCGGTAATGTGGCGCCGGTCCTCTCGCAGATGTGCGGTGATGCCGTCAGCGCCGGCCTCGGCCGCCATGATCGCCGCCCGTACCGGGTCGGGATGCTCGCCGCCGCGCGCGTTGCGGATGGTCGCGACGTGATCGATGTTGACGCCAAGGCGGAGCGTCACTGGGCAAGCTCGCCCAGAACCGCGCGCGTGTCGCGATAGGCCTTAAGCTCGATCAAATTGCCGCTCGGGTCCTTGACTATCGCCTTGGCCTGTTCGAGCTCGGTGCCGCGATGGTCGATGCGCGGCGGCTCGACGAAATCAGCGAGCGATTCCACCAGCTTTTCCCAATCGTGCCACGGCACGGTTGCGCCGAAGTGGCGTGAGCGCGGCATCGGGTCGAGCACGTCCCCGGGGACGTACTGCAAGGTCAGTTGCGCGCCGAATAGCGCAACGTCCGCCCAAAGGTCCTCGCGCCGCCCGGCGACGCCGCCGAGGACGGTCGTGTAGAATCGGACCGCCTCCTCCAGGTCCCGCACGGGGAAGGACAGGTGGAAGATCGCGCTCATCGGCACGCCACCGCCGACAGCAGGTCAAAGGCGAAACCCTTGCCCTCCCACGGGTCGCCCAGGTTGGTCGGTCGCTTGCGGCTGAACAGAATCAATGCGCGCCCCGTCTCGGGGAGCAGCCAGTTCCGCAGCTCGATCCCGCCGACCAAGCCCTGACGCTCGACAATCTTCACCGGCCCCGAGCACCCTTTGAGCGGCGCGGGATAGGTCCATTGGAAGGCGTTCAGAAAGCCGTTGGATTCCTGCGCGGTCCACATTTGCGCGCGCTGCGCCGCGGGAACGAGGCTGCCCTGCAGCAGCGCATGGTCAAACCGCCACAGGTCGGCAATCGTCCCGTACGCGCCGGCGGAGGCGCCATTGACGCCGAGGTTGATCAGGCCATCGATCTCACGCACGTCGCCAATCGGCGCAACATGGCCGACCGGCGCTTGGCCGAATTCGAACATGCCGACGCTGTCCAGCTTCAATGGCGCGACGATTCGCTCCCGCAGGAGGGCTGGAAAAGGCTTGCCTGTGATCCGTGCCAGCACTTCGGCAAGAACGATCGTGTCGCAATTATTATAGTCGAATTTGGCCGGCGGCTTGGCCTTGGGCGGACCGGCGCAAAACCCTGCGGCCGCGTCGGCGGGGCTGGCCGCGCCGCTTCGGTAAAATGCGGGGACGCCCTGCGCGTCGGCTTGGCTCTCGTCCGGCTGCGGCAAGCCGCTATTGTGGTTGAGCAGGTCGCGGATGCGGATGGTTGCCGCATTCGGCGCTCTCCAGTCGGACCAATAGCGCGCGACCGGCGCGTCGAGGTCGAGGCGACCCGCTGCGACCTCCTGCATCGCGATGACCGCCGCGAGCTGCTTGGTGATTGATGCCCAGCGCCAGGTTGCGCGCGGATCGACGGGTTTTGTCCCGATCGTCAGGGTCGACTGAGTCCCGTCAGCCTCACCGATCAGGATCGCGCCGTCGAATCCCGCAGCCTTGGCCCGCCCTTCGACCGAGGCCACGACGCTGTCGGGCGGGGCCGCCGCTGCGGCGACGCCCGAAAACGTCAGGGTCACCGCCAGGGCGATCGGCCTGATCATGCGGCCGCGCGGCTGCCCGGCTTGATCGCGGGGATTGCCGCCAGATCTTCGGGCACCGCATCGGCCGCGTAGGTCGGGACGTCGATCCGAATCAGCGGAACAAATGGAACACCGAGATCGGCGGTGCCCGAGGAGCGGTCGACCAAGGCGGCCTCGGCAACGACCTCGCCCCCGGCGGCCTGCACCGCGGCGATGGCTTCGCGCGACGACAGGCCGGTGGTGACCACGTCTTCGACCATCAGCACGCGTGTCCCCGGCGCGATTCGGAACCCGCGGCGCAATTCGAAGATGCCCGCCGGTCGTTCCAGGAACATGGCCGGCTTGCCCAGCGCACGGCCCATTTCGTGGCCGATGATGATGCCGCCCATCGCCGGGGAAACTACCGCCTCGATCGAGCCGCGGATGCTCGCCGGCAGCTTTCCCGCGAGTGCCTCGGCCAGCCGAGCGGCACGCGCCGGGTCCATGAGGACGCGTGCACATTGCAGATATTTGGAGCTGCGCAGGCCGGACGAAAGGATGAAATGCCCTTCGAGCAGGGCGTCGGCGGCGCGGAATTCCGCGAGAATCTCTTCATCGGTCATGTCGAGTGCCGCCATTACGGTGCCCCGCCGGGGGCATCAACACCCCAGCCCAAGGTGCCGCTTGAGGCGCACAAAAGCCGCGCCTATAGGGGGCCGCAAATTCGTGGGCGCACCCGCGCCTCCAGTTCCCACGCACGTCAGGGGTACAGATGAAACTGATTGGATGGGCGATCGCTCTGGCCGCAGCCGGCATGACACCCGCCGCCGCGCAGGTGCCTGCGTCCGCGCCACCCGCAGCGACCGAGGCGGCGCAGGCCGAGGGGAATGTCAGCGCCGCTGCGGCCAATGCCGCGGATGCCGCTGCCGAAGCGCCCGCGACGACGGCCGCCCTGCCGCCGGTCGGCAGCGTCGGCCGCGCCATTCCGGAAGCCGGTGTCGGGATTCCTGACGGTCGCCGCGGCCTGCAGCAGCAAGTCACCGAAATCGGCCGGGAAGCTGCCAGCTTCCACGACAACTGGCTGCTCCTGATGTGCGCCGCGATCAGCGTCTTCGTCCTCGTGCTGCTGGTGTGGACAATGTTCCGTTACCGCCGCGCCGCCAATCCGACGCCGTCGCGCAATTCGCACAACACCACGATTGAAGTGATCTGGACGCTGGTGCCGGTGCTGATCCTGGTCGCGATCGCCATCCCCTCGATCCGACTGTTGCGCCACCAATATTCGCCGCCGCCGGCCGACCTCACGGTCAAGGTCATCGGCAACCAATGGTATTGGACCTACCAATATCCCGAGCATGGTGAGCTCGAGATCGTGTCCAACATGCTCAAGGAGCAGAAGGATGCGCGGGGCGGCGAGCGCTTCCGCACTGATGCCGACGGTCCGCCGCTGCTGGCGGTAGACGAGCGGCTGGTGATCCCGGCGGGCAAGGTGGTGAAGTTCATCGTCACCTCGAACGACGTCATCCACGCCTTCTGGATTCCGGCGTTCTGGAGCAAGATCGACGCCAATCCGGGCCGGCTCAACGAGACGTGGGTTAAGGTCGATCGCCCGGGCGTCTATTTCGGTCAGTGCACTGAGCTGTGCGGCGCGCGACATGCCTACATGCCGATCGCCGTCGAGGTCGTCCCTGAGGCGCAGTTCGCGCAGTGGATCACGTCCAAGGGCGGGACGATGCCGGGCGCCCGGCCGGCGGCCACGCCCGACGCGATCAACATCTCTCCGAATACGCCATCGGCCGTGCCGCCGCCCGCCGCGGCGCCGCAGCCAGCGCCCGCCGCGACCACCAACACGAACTAATTTTACGATCGGGACCGCCAGATCATGAGCAGCACTGCCGCAGACGCCCTCAACCTCCGCCCGCATGGCGCGCATGAGGCCGATCATCACGATGCCGACCACAAGCCGGGCTTCTTCGTCCGCTGGTTCATGTCGACGAACCACAAGGATATCGGCACGCTCTATCTGATCTTCGCGATCGTCGCGGGCATCATTGGTGGTGCCATTTCCGGCCTGATGCGCTGGGAATTGATGGAGCCGGGCATCCAGGTGCTCAACCAGGGCTGGCCGATCGGCGCGGGCAGCGCGAACTTCGATGAATGGGCGCACCACTGGAACGTGCTGATCACCGCGCACGGGCTGATCATGGTCTTCTTCATGGTCATGCCAGCGATGATCGGCGGCTTCGGAAACTGGTTCGTGCCGCTGATGATCGGCGCCCCTGACATGGCCTTCCCGCGCATGAACAACATCAGCTTCTGGCTGCTCGTCCCGGCGTTCCTGCTGCTTTTGGGCTCGGCCTTCGTGCCCGGCGGCACCGGCCTTGGCGCGGGCACCGGCTGGACGGTTTATGCGCCGCTCTCGACCTCGGGCTCGGCCGGGCCGGCGGTCGACATGGCGATCTTCTCGCTCCACCTTGCGGGCGCCAGTTCGATCCTCGGCGCGATCAACTTCATCACCACCATCTTCAACATGCGCGCGCCGGGCATGACCCTGCACAAAATGCCGCTGTTCGTGTGGTCGGTGCTGGTCACGGCCTTCCTGCTGCTGCTGGCACTGCCCGTACTTGCGGGCGCGATCACCATGCTGCTGACCGACCGTAATTTCGGTACGACCTTCTTCGACGCCAGCGGCGGCGGCAACCCGGTGCTCTACCAGCACCTTTTCTGGTTCTTCGGGCACCCTGAAGTGTACATCATGATCCTGCCCGGCTTCGGCATGATCAGCCAGATCGTCGCGACCTTCAGCCGCAAGCCCGTGTTCGGCTATCTCGGCATGGCCTACGCCATGGTCGCGATCGGCGTCATCGGCTTCGTCGTGTGGGCCCACCACATGTTCACCATCGGCATGGACGTGAACACCAAGATGTACTTCACGGCCGCGACGATGATCATCGCGGTGCCGACGGGCGTGAAGATCTTCAGCTGGATCGCGACCATGTGGGGCGGTTCGATCACCTTCGAAACGCCGATGCTATGGGCGATCGGGTTCATCTTCCTGTTCACCGTGGGCGGCGTGACCGGCGTGGTGCTCGCCAATGGCGGCGTCGATAATTACATGCACGACACATATTACGTCGTCGCGCACTTCCACTACGTGCTCAGCCTCGGCGCGGTCTTCGCCATCTTCGGGGGCTTCTACTACTGGTTCCCGAAGATGAGCGGGAAGATGTACAATGAGCTGCTCGGCAAGCTGCACTTCTTCGTCATGTTCGTCGGCGTGAACATGGTGTTCTTCCCGCAGCACTTCCTGGGCCTCGACGGCATGCCGCGGCGCATCCCCGACTACACCCCGGCGTTCGCGACGTGGAACCAAATTTCCACCTACGGCTACATGGTGACGATCGCCGGCGTCGGCATCTTCTTCGTCAACCTGTTCTGGTCTCTCGCCGCGGGCAAGAAGGCGCCCGACAATCCCTGGGGTGAAGGCGCGACGACGCTGGAGTGGACCCTGTCCAGCCCGCCGCCGTTCCACCAATTCTCGACCTTGCCGAAGATCGACTAGGCGAGTCGGCAACTGAAAAGAAAAGGCCCGTCCTGCGCGTGCAGGGCGGGCCTTTTTCGTTGATGCACGAACGATTGTTCAGCGCGCCGCCGCGGGCTCCACCTTGTGAAGCGCCAAGCGGAAGCGGAGGACGCTGTTTGCCGGGATCGGCCCCTTCGCCTCGGACCCGTAGCCGAGCGCGGGCGGGATCCACACGATCCATTCGTCGCCCGGCCGCATCAGTTTCAGCGCCTCGGTGAAGCCGGGGACGAAATCGCCCACGCCCCCGACCAGCGGCTGCCCGCGCGCGAAGCTGCTGCCGAACGTCTCGCCGGTGGTGAGCTTGCCTTCATAATCGAAGGTGACGGTGTCGCCGTCGACCGGGCTGCGGCCTGTCCTGGGACCGGATTTCACGATGAAATATTGCAGGCCGCTCGGGGTCGTCACAACTCCGCGCGCGGCGCCATTGCGCGCCAGGAAGTCGGGACCGGGGGCTGTCTCGGGCGGGGTAAGCGTTGCGCAGGCGACGAGGGCGGCCGGCAAGGTCGCGGCAAGGATAAGCTTGTTCATGGCCGTGCTTGTAGCGCGCACATGATCGCAGGGAAGCCCTGTTTCCGCCGCCCGCATTCCGGAATTCTCGGTTCCGGCTGTCGCTTGTGATATGTTTGGCGGCGCGCCGATAGCCAAGCGGCTCCGCTTGCAGCGTGGGAGGTTGAGATGATGCTCCGTTCCATTTTGGCCATGGCCTTAGTTGCCACTGCCGTTCCTGCCGCCGCCGCCGGCGATGCCGCGAAGGAAAAGCGGATGCGGCAGATGACCGAGGTCATGTTCAAGAATTACCCGCCGCGCGCGCTTGCCGCGGGAGAGCAGGGGTCGGTCTTCTTCGTCGTAAAGCTTGACGACAAGGCGAGTCCGACAAGCTGCGAGGTCACGCACAGCAGCGGCTATCCGCTGCTCGACCAGGAAACCTGCGCGATGATCGTGCGGCACGCCACGTTCAAGCAGGTCCTTGGACCCAATGGCGACGCGGTGAAGCGATCAACGCATGAGGGCGTGGTCAACTGGACCATCCCCGGCCGCGCCCCGGTACCAATCAAGGCCATCCCCGTCGCAGCGAGCACCAAGCCCGAGAAGCAAATTTGCAAGCGTACGCTCAAGACGGGCACGCTCGCGGGTTATGAGCGCACCTGCATGAGCGAAGCGGACTGGAAGCGTTCCGCGCGCGAGACGCAGGACTTCTGGGGCGACCTTCAGGGCAAGAAGGGTTCGACCGCGGGCAATTGATCCGACGAGGCAGAACTCTTTAACTGATGCGCGCCAGGATGGGCCGACCAACTGTCGGAGGCGCCGCGCACATGCTAGGAATGTTCAAGAAAAAGACCGCCCCAGTCCCCGCCGGCCCGTTTCAATTTGAAGTCGCCGTCGAGGTCGAGAAACCCGCGGCGGATGTCTATCCGCTGATCGACTGGGCCGACAGGCGCAATTCCAAGCGAGAGCTTGGCCATATCGTCGAAACGCTCGGCAGCGATCCCCGGCGCTTCCGTTTGATCATGACCGACATGCCCGATCATCGCTTCGACATGACGGTGATCCGGGAGGAGCGGGGATACGCTTATTCCTTCGTCACCGACATTCAGCCGCGCGTTGGTCGTCTCGACAGCGACGAGGAAAACTACGTCATCGAACCGCTTGGGGCCGACCGCTGCAAGCTTCGCCTGACCTGCAACGTCACATTCATTGGCGGAATGACGATGGACGAGCTTGAGGGCGAGCTGATGATGATGACCATGGCTTGCCAGCGCGCGCTCATCAAACTCAAGGTGCACGCCGAAATGGGCGTCGAGGCCGTCCGATCGCTGGAAGGCGAGATCGGTTAGCGCTTGGCGCCCGCTTCCGGCTTGACCCGGGCGGCCCGGACGATTTTTACCACCGGTTCGAGCAGCTGACCCCGCATTACGCCTTCCCCCTTATTGGGGTCGGTGGGCGCAGCGAAGATCGCCTTCACCACGTCCATGCCCTCGATCACGCGGCCGAAGGCGGCGTAGCCGTCGGGGTCGCTCGAATCGCCGTCGAAGCTTGGGATATCGGTCGTCAGGATGAAAAAGTCCGCGCGGGCGCTGCCGGGTTCAAGCCGGGCCATTGAAATCGTCCCGGCGACATTTTTGATGCCGGTCTTGCTCGACGGCTCGTGCGCGATCGGCGGGAAGAGCTTGCGCGAATCCGACCGGATGCCGCCCTGAATTAGCCCGCCGTCGCCGCCGGTGACCTTCATTGCGCGATAGAAGCTCTCGCCATTGTACCGCCCGGCATCGACGTAGCGAAGGAAGTTGGCGGTCGTGACGGGCGCGCGCCCGCGGTCGAGCGCGATGACGATCCGCCCGGCGCTTGTCTCCAGCGCGACCGGGACCAGGTCCTCGACCGGCGCAGTCGCTTCTGCGGGCGGTGCCGCAACAGTGGGCGCCTGAGTCGCGGCGAAAGACGGCGCCGCCAGCGCAGCGAGGATCATCAATGCCATACGCGTACGCCGCACCATCGTTACTCCCAGATCTTCACGCGCTCCGCCGGTGGCAGATAAAGCTTGTCGCCCGGCTTAACGTCGAACGCGTCATACCAGGCGTCGTGATTGCGCACGCTGAAGGTGCGGAACTTGCTCGGGCTGTGGACGCCCGACAGGATATTCTTGCGCAACTCGGCTTCGCGGATTGCGACCTTGTTGACCTGCGCGCGGCCCATGAAGAAGCGCTGATCGCCGGTCGTTCCGGCGATGATCGGCGCGGGCTTGCCCTTCAGCGATATCTTGTAGGCGTCATAGGCGACCGCAAGCCCGGCATTGTCCGCGATATTCTCGCCCAGCGTCTGTGCGCCGCGGATGTGCAGCCCCGGCAGCGGCTCATAGGCATTATATTGCGCGACGAGCTTTGCCTTGCGCTGGTCGAATGCGGCAAGATCCTCCGGCGTCCACCAGCTGTTGAGCCGGCCCTGCGGGTCGAACTTGCTGCCCTGGTCGTCGAAATGGTGGCTGATTTCGTGGCCGATGACGTAGCCGATCGCGCCGTAATTGACCGCCGGGTCGGCGGCGATGTCGAAGTGCGGGGCCTGCAGATAGGCCGCCGGGAACACGATCTGGTTGTTGACCGCGCTGGCATAAGCGTTGGCGGTGATCGGCATCATCCACCATTCGCCGCGTTCGACCGGCTGGTCGATCCGCGCAAGCTGCCGGTCCCATTCGAACGCCCCGGCGCGCTTGAGATTGCCGTAGGCGTCGGCGCGATCGACGTTGAGGCCGGCGTAACTGCGCCACTTGTCCGGATAGCCGATCATCGGCGTAAATGCCGCCAGCTTGGCGCGCGCCTTGGCCCGCGTCGGTGCGGTCATCCACGACAGATTGGCAAGGCGACGGTCCATCGCGGCCAGCACGTTCTTGACCAGTTCGTCCATCGCCGCCTTGGTCGCGGGGGTGAAGTGGCGGTCGATGTAGGGCTTGGACACCGCGTCGGTCATCGCTGCGCCGGTCAGTTCGATCGCCTGCATCCACCGCGGCGGCGCTTCAGTGGCGCCGCCGATCGTCCCGCCCGAAAAGGCAAATTCCGCGTCTTGGAAGGCCTTTGGCAAAGCCATCGCCCGGTCCTTGGCCAGACGCACGGTCAGCCAGTCACGCAGCACGGGCAGCGGCGTATCCCCCCACAGCTTCGCGATCGCGCTGATCGCGCTCGTCTCACCGACGATCAGGTTGCGCCGCTGGCCCAGTCCGGCCGCCCCAAGATAGGCATCCCAATCCAGCCCCGGCGCCTTCGCCTTGAGGTCGGCGATCGTCCACAGATTGTACGTCTTGTCGGCGTCGCGCGAATCGGCGACCGGCCACTGCGCCTGCGCAATCGCGCGTTCGAACACATAGACCGCCGCCGCCCGCGCCGTGACCGACGATGCCGGCGCCTCGGTCAGCGTCAGCAGGCGCGCGACATGATCGCGATAAGCGGCCTGCGCCTTGGCCGAATCGGCATCGTCCTTCAGATAATAATCGCGGTTGGGCATGCCGAGACCGCCCTGTGCCACGAACGCCGTGTAGGCTGCGGGGTTCTTCGGATCCTGACCGATGCCGATTTCGAAGGGCGAGGGGAAGTAGCGCGGCATCCGGCCTACCGGAGGCGTGCCCTGCCAGTAGCGCGTCGCCTTGCCCATCTCGGCCGCCAGCGCCGAGCGGTCGCGTGCGGCATCGAGCAAGGCGACATCCGCTAGCAACGGCGCGGCACCGCGCGCGTCGATCGCCGCCTGGTCGTTCAAAGCGGCGAGATAGTCGACCATCCGCGCATCGTCGCCGGTCAGCGAAGCGCGCTTGGTCTGCATCTCGTCGAGGATCGTCCGCACCTGGCTAGCGGCAAGTTCATTGAGCCGCGACACCTGGCTGAAGGCGCCACTGTCGGACGGGATTTTGACCGTCTTTGCCCAACTGCCGTTGACATAGGACCAGAAATCGTCGCCCGGCTTGACCGATGGATCGGCGGACGCGGTATCGACTCCGAATGTGCCCCAGGCGGGCTTGGCGGGCGCGGTCTGCGCCAGAGCGCTGCCCGCCATCAGGACCGATGCGAAACCCAACAGATACGCGCGCATAAGACACTCCCCTGGTACAGGCGGGCATGCTGTCGAACTGACGCGCCCGGCACAAGGGGCAGCTTCACGCGCGCGGGCTTTTCCAAACCGCGCCAAGTCCCTATAGGCGCGCCCGTGCCCACCACAGCGATGACCAATCCAGCCGCGCTTCCGGCCGACTGGCGCGACATCCTCGCGCTCACCAAGCCGCGCGTGATGTACCTCGTGGTGTTCACCGCAATTGCCGGAATGCTTGCCGCACCGCAGTTCCCGCCGCTGGCGCTCGGCTTTACCGCCATCCTATGCATCGCGCTTGCCGCCGGCGCTTGCGGCGCGCTCAATCAGTGGCATGAGGTCGAACTCGACGCGAAGATGCGCCGCACCGCCAACCGTCCGCTGCCCGCGGGGCGCATGGACCGCCAGTCGGCGCTCCACTTCGGGGTGGGCCTCAGCTTCTTTTCGGTGATCCTGATGGGGGTCGCGGCCAACTGGCTGGCGGCCGTGCTGCTGGCCGCGTCTATTCTGTTCTACGTCATCATCTACACCGTGTGGCTGAAGCCGCGGACACCGCAGAACATCGTCATCGGCGGCGCCGCCGGCGCGTTCCCGCCGCTGATCGGCTGGGTCGCCGCCGCGGGGCAAATTAGCACGCTGCCGGTGCTTCTGTTTGCGATCATTTTCCTGTGGACACCGCCGCATTTCTGGGCGCTGTCGCTGTTCGTCCGTTCCGATTACGCCGCCGCAGGCATTCCCATGCTTCCGGTCGTCGCGGGCCCGCAGCCGACGCGCGGCCAGATTTTCCTTTACAGCCTGCCGATGGCCGCCGCGGCGATTGCGCCTTGGCCGCTCGGCCTCGCCGGCCCGGTCTATGGCGTCTCGGCGATCATCCTCAACCTCGTCTTCCTGGTCCTTGCCGCGCGCGTGCTTGCCAATCGCGCGACCGAGCCCGCGCAGATGGAGCCCGAGAAGCATTTGTTCGGATTCTCGGTTTTCTATCTGTTTGCGTTGTTCACCGTGCTGGTTATCGACCGTTTCCTGCCATGGTGATGCCGGAAGGAGAGATTGTCCGGCGCCAGCGGGCGCGGGCGCGGATCATGGCCTTGCTGCTCGGCGGCTTCGTCGTGCTTCTGTTTTTCGTCACCCTCGCCAAGATCGGGCTTGGAACGTGACTGCCATCGTCCAGCGTGACGAGCGCAAGAACGCGCGCACCGCGATGCTGATGGGGCTGCTCGTCGCGGCCATGGTCGGCCTCGCCTTCGCGTCGGTGCCGCTCTACCGCTTGTTCTGCGAGCTGACCGGCTTCGACGGCACCCCCTGCGGGCCAGCCAGGCGCCCGGTGCAGTGGCGGGCCAGATTGGCGTGCGCTTCGATGCCAACATCCATCCCGGTCTGCCGTGGAAATTCGCGCCGGTGCAGCGGACCGTGCGCATTGCACCGGGCGCCCGCACGCAGGTTGCCTACACTGCGCAGAACCTGACCGCGCGGCCGGTGACGGGCCAGGCGGTGTTCAACGTCACGCCGGCCCAGGCCGCGCCCTATTTCAGTAAGATCGAATGCTTCTGCTTCACTGAGCAGACGCTGAGCCCGGGCGAAAAGGTCAACATGCCGATCATCTTCTTCATCGATCCCGCGATCCTCAAGGACGAAAATACCCGGAAGATCGACGAGATCACGCTCAGCTACACATTTTACCCGGTGGAAAGTGCGCAAGCAGGCCGCTAGAGCCGCACGCAAAGGCTAGAGGAAAGCTTCACGAAATGGCCGCGACGAAGAACCACGATTATCATTTGGTCGATCCCGATCCCTGGCCGCTGATCGGCGCCATCGCCGGCGGCGTGATGTTCGGCGGGCTGGTCATGTGGATGCATGACAATGCCTACGGCAAGTTTCTCTTTGCCCTCGGTTTCGCGGGGGTCCTCGTCACCATGTATAATTGGTGGAAGAACACCGTGACCGAAGCGCACACCGGCTATCATACGCCGGTCGTGCAGCTGCACCTGCGCTACGGCATGATCATGTTCATTGCTTCGGAAGTGATGTTCTTCGTCGCCTGGTTCTGGGCGTTTTTCGATGCGTCGCTCTTCCCCTCGTCGGTCGATGCCGTCGGCGGGCAATGGCCGCCGAAGGGGATCGAAGTGCTCGACCCGTGGGGCTATCCCTTGCTCAACACGATGATCCTGCTGTGCTCGGGCACGACCGTGACGTGGGCGCATCATTCGCTGATCAACGGCGACCGCGAAGGGCTCAAGCTCGGCCTTTGGCTGACGATCCTGCTCGGCCTCCTGTTCTCGGGCGTGCAAGCGTATGAGTACATCCACGCGCCATTCGACTTCAAAGGCAATGTCTACGGCGCGACGTTCTTCATGGCGACCGGCTTCCACGGGTTCCACGTCATCGTCGGCACCATCTTCCTCGCCGTGTGCCTGGCTCGCGCCTACAAGGGCGATTTCACGCCCAAGCAGCATTTCGGCTTCGAAGCGGCCGCATGGTACTGGCACTTCGTCGACGTCGTATGGCTGTTCCTGTTCTGCTCGATCTACGTGTGGGGCGGCTGGGGCGCGCCGACCCACGGCTAGCCCGGATGGCGGAGCCTGAGCTCCCGGCCATCGCGCTCAAAGGGCTGTGTCCGCGATGCGGTGCGCCGGGCCTGTTCGTGGGGCCCGTGCGCTTTGCCGATCGCTGCCGGTCGTGCGGGCTGGACTTTGCGGCCTTCAATGTCGGTGATGGCCCGGCCGCCTTCCTCATCTTCATCGTCGGCGCGGTCGTGACCGTCGGCGCCTTGGTGCTCGACGGTGCGGCGCAGCCGGCCTGGTGGGTGCACCTCGTCTGGGTGCCTGTGACGGCGGCCCTGACCATCGGCGGCCTGCGCCTGGGCAAGGCCTGGCTGCTCGCCCAGGAATATCGCCACCGCGCCCGCGAAGGACGAATCGTCAAATGAAGCGCCTTCCGCTCATCCCGACCATCGTCGTCCTTGCTGCCGTCGCGGTGATGATCGGGCTCGGTGTGTGGCAGCTGCAGCGCGCGAAGTGGAAGGAGGGGCTGCTCGCCCAATATGCGGCCGCGCAGAAAAAGCCGCCGATCAGCTGGCCGACCATGCTCGGCAAGGACGAGACGTTGCCTCTCTTTCGCTACGCCACCGGCATGTGCGTGCGCCCGGTCGGCCGGCGCGCCGTCGCCGGGCAGAATCGCGCGGGCGAAAGCGGCTATGCGCATGTCGTCGACTGCATGACCGGAGGCCTCGAAGGCCCGGGCATGAGCGTCGAGATCGGATGGTCGAAGGACCCCAACGCCCGCATCGACTGGCGCGGAGGACTGGTTAGCGGCGTCATCGCGCCCGACCGCCGTTCGCGCATCCGCCTTGTCGCCGCAACGCCGCCGCCGGGGCTTCAGGCAAGCGCGCCGCCGTCCACAGCGGGCATTTCCAACAACCACAGGATGTACGCCATCCAATGGTTCGCCTTCGCCCTCATCGCGCTGGTCATCTACGCGCTTGCGGTGCGCAAGCGGCTGATGCCGGAACCGCCCAAATGATGGCGTTGACCACCCTCGCTAACGGCCTGCGCGTTGCCAGTCGTCCGATGGCTAGCGTCGAGACCGTCGCGGTCGGCCTCTATGCCCCGACCGGCTCGCGTTACGAGCCCGAACGTCTCAACGGCATCGCGCATCTGTTCGAGCATATGGTGTTCAAGGGCGCGGGCGGCCGGTCGGCGCGCCAGATCAGCGAGGCAATCGAGGATGTCGGCGGCGACCTCAACGCCTCGACCGACCGCGAGCTGACCGCTTTCTACGCCAGCCTGCTTGCGCCCGATTTGCCGCTCGGGGTCGCCATCCTGGCCGACCTCATCCGCCGCCCGCATTTCGACGCGGGCCATCTCGAGCTTGAAAAGAAGGTCGTGCTGCAGGAGCTGGCCGAGGCCAAGGACACCGGCTCGGACATCATCTTCGACCACCTCCAGGACGCCGCCTTCCCGCGCCAGCCGATCGGCCGCTCGGTGCTCGGCAGTGATCGCAGCATCCGCGAGGTCACGCCCGACGACCTCGACGACTGGCGCGTCGGACAATATGCGCCCGGCCGCCTGGTCCTCGTCGCGGCGGGTAAGCTGGAGCATCAGCAGTTGGTCGACCTGGCCGAGGCGGCGTTCGGCGACATGGCCCCGGGGCCGATCCCGACGGCGGATGCGGCGGGCTTCGTCGGCGGCAATCGCTACGAGCGGCGTCGTGGCGAGCAAGCCCATATCGCGCTCGCACTGGCCGCGCCCGAATGGGGGTCGCCGCTGGCCTACGCTTCGCAGCTATTCGCCGACGTTGCCGGCGCCGGTGCCTCGTCGCGGCTGTTCCAGCAGCTGCGCGAGGAGCAGGGACTGGCTTACTCCGTCGCCGCTGCAACGCAGAATTACGCCGATAGCGGACTGATGTGGGCCTATGCCGCGACCCACCGCAACGATGCGCCATGGGCCCTGGGCGAAATCGAGCGCGTCCTTGCCGAGGTCGCCCGCGACCTCGAACCGCGCGAGCTCGAACGCGCCCGCGCCCTCGCCAAGGCCAGCATGATGATGAGCCTCGAAAGCTGCTGGGGGCAGGCGAGCTATCTCGCAACCCGGCTGCTGCGCGACGGTGCGCTGGTCGAACCGTCGGCGATCGTCGCGCGCCTCGATGCGGTCACGCTCGACGAGGTGCGCAGCGCGGGCGCGCGGATGCTGTCCGGCCCGCGCGCCATCGCCTGCGTTGGGACCAAGCTGGCCCTCGCCGCGTGACCGACCTCATCACGCTCGTCGCGGAGCCGTGGGACGACTGGGGCTTGATTGACAGCGGACATGGCCAGAAGCTCGAACGCTACGGCCGCTTCACCGTCGCGCGGCCCGAACCGCAGGCGATGTGGGTGCCTGCACAAGCGGCGTGGGACCCGGACGCGACCTTCGTCCCCGGATCGGACGAGGAAGGCGGCGGCCGCTGGGTCCAGCACCGCCCTGTTCCTGCAACGTGGGAATTGGCGCGCGGCGGCGTGCGCTTCCACGGATCGTTGACGCCCTTCCGCCACCTTGGTTTCTTCCCCGACATGGCGCCGCAATGGGATTGGATGCGGGACCGCTCCGACGGTGCTGAAGTGCTCAACCTGTTTGGCTACACCGGGGTCGGCACGCTCCTGCTCAGCGAAGCGGGCGGAACCCTCGTCCACGTCGATGCCTCGAAGAAGTCGGTCGAGCAGGGCAAGGCCAATGCCGCGCTTTCGGGCATGGAAACGCGGCCGATCCGCTGGCTCACCGACGACGCGCGCAAATTCACCGCACGCGAAGTGCGGCGCGGCCGCCGTTACGACGGCATCCTGCTCGATCCGCCAAAGTTCGGGCGCGGTCCCGAAGGCGAGGTGTGGCGCCTGGAAGAGCATCTCGCGCCCCTGCTCGCCGACTGCCGCGCCTTGCTCGACGCCGACAGCCGCTTTCTCGTGCTCACCGTTTATGCCGTGCGCATGTCCGCGCTGGCGATCGGCGAGCTCGTTAGCCAGCTCTTCGCCGATCTCGGCGGGACGGTTGAATGCGGAGAAATGGCGGTCCGTGAGAAGGCGCGCGGCCTGCTCCTGCCGACCGCGATCTTCGCCCGTTGGTCTAAGTCCTAGAAGCCCGAATCGCCGCGCCGGCCACGAACGGCGATCCCGCAGTCAGCAGCAACGACACCGCCGCTTCGAACAGCAGCGCCTCGCCGACCGCGAAGATGAGCAACGGCACCGCGAACGGCAGCAGCAACAGTCCCGCCAGCGCCCCCGCGCGCGGCAAACCGGCCGTCACCGCGGCCACCGCCACCGCCAATGCGGCAAGTCCCGGCGTCCCGATCGCTAGCGCCAGCATCACCCGCGCTAGCTGCGCGCCGTCCATCGCCAGCAGGGCCGAAGCGGGCAGAGCGGCGACCAGTAACAAGGGCGCGAAGGTCAGCCAGTGCGCGGCGGTCTTGGCAATGGCCACGCTCTCCTCCGCTAGGCCGCCAAGCGCGAGCTGGTCGAGCACGCCGCTCGCACGGTCGGGTTCGATCAACCGCTCGATCGGCAACAGTGCGGCCGTCAGCGCGGCGATCCACAGAGTGCCTGTCGCCACGCGGCCGAGCAGCTGCGCGTCGGGCCCGATGGCGAAGGGCACCAATGTTGCGACCAGCAGGAAGAAGGCGATCGGCAGCCACGCCGGGCCCGCGAGGCCGCGCCGCACATCGCGCGCGATCAACCGGCCGATCATGCGTGAAGCTCCAGCACGCGCCACTCGCCCGGCAGCGGCTGGTGCGACGCGGCAAGCACCGCGCCGCCGCCCGCCCGATGCGCGCCGATCACGGCGGGCAGGCGCGCCAAGCCGTCGCCATCAAGTGCGTTGAGCGGCTCGTCGAGCAGCCACAGCGGCGCCCCCGACGCAACTACGCGCGCCAGCGTCGCTTTCTTCTGCTGCCCCGAAGACAGCAGCCGCACCGGGATGGCGCTGAGGTGGCCGATGCCGAGCGCTTCCAGCGCCGCATCAGGCGATCCGCCCCAGAAGCGCAGCGCGGATCCCAGTGGCAGTTCACGATCTAGCGCGGAATGTTCGTCGGCCAGCGCCAGCGGCGACCGCTCGACTTGCCCCCGCGCCGCAAGCAACAGTCCTGCCGCCAGGCGGATCAGGCTCGACTTGCCGCTGCCATTGGGCCCCGCGACGTGCAGCGCCTCGCCCGCGCCAAGCACGAAGCTCAAGCCTTCGAACAGCATTCGCCCGCCGCGATGCAGCGCGACCTCGTCGAACCGCAGCAACGCGCTCACGCGATACTATCCTCGAGCGCATGCATGTCGTCGTCGGAAAAGCCGAAATGATGCCCGATCTCGTGAATCAGCACATGCGCGATGAGGTGCTCAAGCGTGTCGTCGCCGTCGGCCCATTCGTCGAGGATGGGACGGCGGAATAGCCGTACGCGGTCGGGCAAGGTGCCCGATTGCTCGACGCTTTTCTCAGTCAGCGGCAGGCCCTCGTAGATGCCGGTGAGGTCGAACGGGTCGTCGATCCCCATGTCCTTGAGCGTCGCCTCGTCGGCGAAATCCTCGATGACCAGGACGACGTCTTTCAGATGCCCGGCGAACGGCTCGGGCAGCGCAGCCAGCGTGCGCCGTGCGATCTCCTCGAACTCTTCAACCGACGGCGGTGCCCCAAACGATCGCATGCGTCGCGCATAGGGGGTGCCGGGCGCGGCCCGCAAGGTTGCGCCGCCCGCCGCGCTTGCCTAGATGGGCCGCTTCCAGCGAATGCGGAGCGGTGGCCGAGTGGTCGAAGGCGCTCGCCTGGAAAGTGAGTATACGGCAAAACCGTATCGAGGGTTCGAATCCCTCCCGCTCCGCCACTAACCGAAAGTGAAGGCGAACGCTTCGACCCCGGGTCTAGGAACTCGATGGTGAACATGCGCTCGCGCACCGGGCCCTTCTGGCGGATGAGCTGGTAAAGCCGTTCCGTGGCCACGCGGCCCGATCCGTCGGCGGCGATGTCGATGCCGCGATCCTCGCCCGGTGCCTGGCCGTCGATCGTCACGCGAAAACGGATCGGCTTGCCGGTCGCCGATGCAAGCACGAGGTGCAGGTCGCGGGCATGGAAACGGTAGTGGATTTTCGCGCCCGCGGTGAGCGATCGCGAGCTCTTTTGCTGGTTGATCCAGCGACCTTCGAAACTCCAAGCGTTGAGCTTCAGCGGAGCGGGTGCGTAGGTCTTGGGCTGATCCCTCAGTAGCCCGCCGGGCGAAACGAACCTGTCGGCGCGCCAATAGCCGATGTAGGTTTCGGGTGAGCGGATTGCGCCGATCGCCGCGGGTTGCTGTGCGCCCGCCGACGACGGCCGCGCTGCGCCGCCCGCAGGCGCGCGTCCGGCTTCGGCGAGAAGCTGGCGGACAACGCGCTCCTGCATCCCGTAATTTCCCTCGCCGAAATGGTGATATCGGACGCGCCCCTTGGCATCGACGAAGTAATGCGCCGGCCAGTAATTGTTCTTGAGCGCGCGCCACAGGCGATAGTCATTGTCGAGCGCGACGGGGTAGCGGATGCCCAGCTCACGCATCGCCCGGGCGACGTTGGCGGGCTCGCGTTCGAAGGCGAATTCCGGGGCGTGGACGCCAATTACCACCAGCCCGTCCTTCGCATAACGCTCGTGCCACGCGCGGACGTAAGGGGTGGAACGCAGGCAGTTGATGCAGCTGTACGTCCAGAAATCGATCAGCACGACCTTGCCGCGCAATTGTTCGCGGGTCAGCGGCGGGCTGTTGAACCAAGGCCCGAGCCCGTCGAACGCCGGCAACTCGCCTTCGTCGGGAAGCACCAGGTGGCCCAGCGCATTGGTGCGGGTGCGGCTTTCGTCCATGCCCTGCCCAAGGCCGAGCTTGCGCGCGAGGCCGGTCTCCAGCGCCGCGGTCTGGCCGCTCGACAATTTCGCGAGGACGCGGGTGTCGAGGCCGAGGGCAATCGCCGCGACGCCGGCAAGCACCAAGATGCCAAGGACCTGACGGATGCGCTCGCTCGCCCCGAGCGACTTTTTCATGCGCGCGAACAGCTTGCCGCCGACCATTAGGGCGAGCGCCAGCGAGGTGGCCGCGCCAAGGGCATAAGCAAGCAGCAGCAAGCTGGTGTTGAAACTGGCGCCGTTGATCGCCGCGGCGGTGAAAATGATGCCCAGGATCGGACCGGCGCAGGGGGCCCATAGCAATCCGGTGGCGACGCCGAGCACCGTGGACGACCAGATGCTTTCCTCACTGCGCTTTTCCGACAGCTTCGACCCCAGCGCGACCAATGGGCGAGTCAGGCGGTCGGACAGTGCCGGAAAGACCAGCGCCAGGCCGAACAGGGCGAGCAGCGCCAACGCCGCCCAGCGACCTGCCTCATTCGCCCGCACCGCCCAGCCGCCGCCGACCGCGGCCAACGTCGCGACCAGCGCGAAGGTCGCGGCCATGCCCACCAGCAGCGGCAGCGTGCTGCGGAGGAAGCTGCGGCCGGCACGCGCGAAGACGAAAGGCAGCACGGGCAGGATGCACGGGCTGACGATCGTCAGGATGCCGCCAAGATACGCGAGCAGAAGGATCAACATTCGAAGTGAATCTCCGTCGGGGTGCAGGATCTCCCCACCCCGGAAGGGTCAGTGCCGGTTCGGCATGGTCCCCGTGGTTGCATATACGACGGGCAACGCATGCTGGATGCAGCTTCTTTTTTCACGCTGACCGGGCGCATCCGCGGCATCTGCAAGCCCGTATCTTTCGCACAGCCTTCCCGCTGTTTGAAAAGAAGGACCAGCAGATGAAACCGATCACCTCACGTGCCGCATTCGCCTTGGCCGGCGCCGCGGCGCTGGCACTCGGCAGCGCGGCCAGCGCCCGCAACCCCATGGTCGGCGGCGCAGCCATGTATCCGGCGCGAAACATCGTCCAGAATGCCGTCAATTCGAAGGACCACACGACCTTGGTCGCGGCGGTCAAGGCCGCCGGTCTGGTCGATACACTGTCGGGCAAGGGCCCGTTCACGGTGTTCGCGCCGACCAACGCGGCCTTCGGCAAGCTGCCGGCGGGAACCGTCGAGACGCTGGTCAAGCCGGAGAACAAGGCGACCCTGACCAACATCCTTACCTATCACGTCGTCCCGGGCCGCTACACGGCCGCACAGATCGCCGCGCTCGCCGCGCGCAATCGTGGGACGGCCACGCTCAAGACTGTGCAGGGTGAAAACCTTCGCTTCAGGAAGAACGGCGCAGGGTGGTCCGTGATCGACGCCAAGGGCAACCGGTCGCGGATCACGATCGCCAACGTGATGCAGTCCAACGGCGTGATCCACGTGATCGATGCCGTCGCAATGCCTTAAAACCCATGGCGTCCGGTTCCCCCTGTGTCCGGATGCCGCCTGCGTGGGAGGACATTCGTGCATAGCCTCGTCATTGCGCGCGCTCCTCCCACCAGGCTTCCCTTTCGATTTGCCGCGGCATCGTCCATGAACAGCACGATGGACCGCGCGCAGGCAGAGCCGAAGCCCGACAGGCCGCGCGATGTGAGCGAGCTGGCAAACCTGCTCGACTCCACCGCGCGGGGAGACCGTGCAGCCTTCGCGGACCTCTATCAGAGAACCTCCGCGAAATTGTACGGCATTTGCCTGCGGCTGCTCGGCAGCCAGGCAGAGGCGCAGGACGTGCTGCAGGACGTTTACGTGACGGTTTGGCAGAAAGCCCATCGGTTCGATCCCGCGCGCGCGAGCCCGATCACGTGGCTCGCCGTGGTCGCCCGCAACAAGGGAATTGACCGCCTGCGCCAGCGGCCTGTCCAGGTCGAGGAGCTGGAGGCGGCGGCTGGCGTCCAGGACGACGCCCCATTGGCCTTCGACATCATCGACCGCGAGCGCGATTCGGCGCGGCTGACCCATTGTCTCGACGAGCTCGAGGAACGTCCGCGCGCGATGATCCGCTCGGCCTTTCTCGATGGTGCGACCTACCCCGAGCTTGCCGAGAGAGAAGGCGTCCCGCTGGGGACGATGAAGAGCTGGATCCGCCGCGGGCTGCAACGGCTCAAGGGATGCCTGGAACAATGAGCGGCCCCGACCCCTTCGACCGCGACGAACTCGCCGGTGAATATGCGCTCGGCGTGCTGCGTGGGGCGGAGCTTGCCGGCGCAAGGGAGCTCGTAAAGACAGACGGCGAATTCCGCGCGGCCGTTGCCGAGTGGTTGGGTCGCCTTGCGCCCCTGCTCGATCAGGTGGAATCAGTCGATGCCCCGCCTTCGGTCTGGCAACGAGTCGAGGCGCGGCTCGCTGGTGCGCAGGGCGAGGCAAGCAATGTCGTTGCGCTGAAGCGGCGCGTACGCGTTTGGCAAGGTGCGGCGGCGGCGGCGACGGCGCTCGCCGCATCGCTCGCCATCGTGCTGGCCCTTCCGCGCGAACCCGTCGCAGCGCCGCCCGTCGCGCAAGCACCTACGCAACCGCCGCCACCGATGGTCGCGATGCTCGGCGACGACCAGGAAACGAAGCTTGTCGCAAGCTGGGACCCGGCCGGCCGGCGGCTGATCCTGGCGGTGGCCGGCGACATGCCCGACGATCCCGCACGAGCGCACGAATTGTGGGTCATCCCCGCCGACGGCAAGCCGCGTTCGTTGGGCACGATGCAGGATACGGAACGAACGCACGTCGATCTGGCCGATGCGCTGGCGGAATTGATGCGGCAGGGCGCGACCATCGCCATTTCGGTCGAGCCGCGCGGCGGCTCGCCCACCGGCCAGCCGACCGGACCGGTGATCGCGTCGGGAACGCTGGAAGGCGCCTAGTCGCTGCGTCCAGTGGCGCCGGTTCATCGTAGCTTAGGCACGGTTGCGGCAGAGAGGAACGACATGACGGACAAAGCGATTGATCGGCGAGGGCTGCTCGCCGCCGCCGGCGTGGCGGTCGCGGGCATTGCGGCGCTGCGCTGGCCCCAGGCGGGCGAGGCTGCGCCCAACCGCCGCTTTGCCGTCAACCATTCGCCGGCGGAATGGCGCCGCCTGCTCGGGCCGCAGCGCTATCGCATCCTGCGCGAAGCAGGCACCGAGCGTGCCTTTACCAGTCCGCTGGACAAAGAAAAGCGCCAAGGGACGTTCGTTTGCGCCGGCTGCGCGCAGCCGTTGTTCAGCTCGGCGACCAAGTTCGACAGCGGCACCGGCTGGCCCAGCTTCTGGCGGCCGCTGCCGCGGGCGACCGTGACCAATAAGGACCGGATGCTCGGGATGGTTCGGACGGAGGTGCTGTGTGCGCGCTGCGGCGGCCATTTGGGCCATGTGTTCGACGACGGGCCGCGGCCCACCGGCCTGCGCTATTGCATGAACGGGCTGGCGATGCGGTTCCGGCCGGCGGCCTAAGCGACGATCCGCAGCGTCCCGCGCTTACCCGGCGCAGCGTAACATACGACGCCCAATTCTTGCTGCAGCCGCTCAAGTTCGCGCGCCTTCGCCGCCTTCTGCGCGTCTGCGTAGCGTTGCTCCAGCTCGGCTTCCTCCGCGGTTTGCGGGCGCAGGTAGCTGATGGTGATCCGGCGGCCGAACACGTCATCGCCGCACAGCCGCATCTCGGGCTCGGCATCCGGCGGCAGGGTGGCGCGGATTTCGGTCAGCCGTTCGATCAATTCGTCGATCGAGGCCTGGTCCGCAATCTCGACGAATTCCTTGACGCGCCTGCTCATGAATGACCCTCCCCGGCCTCCAGGCGTTGAATTATCCATTGTCGGATTCCCGACGCAACGGAGGTTTCGAACTTATCCCCAAAAGAATTGGAGGCGGCAGAATGACATTGGATGCGGTTCGCCTTGAAGCCGGCGCATTGCGCCTCGAACTCGCGCCGGAAATCGGCGCAAGCATCCAGCACTTTTCGTGGCATGCGGGTGAGCAACGCGTTCATATTCTTCGAAACGGCGATCGGGCCGGCGGGGTGCTCGATGCCAGCTCCTTCCCGCTGGTGCCGTTCGTTAATCGCATCCGCGGCGGTCGCTTCACCTTCCGCGATCGGGAGGTCGTGCTGGCGCCGAACATGACCGGCGACCCCAGCCCGCTCCACGGCCAGGGCTGGTTGCGGCCGTGGAGCGTCGACCGGGTCGATGGGTCGCGGGCCGTCCTGAGCTTCCACCACGAGGCCGCGGAATGGCCGTGGACTTATGCGGCCGAGCAAGCCTTCTCGCTGGATGGCGAGGGGCTGTCGATCCGCCTCACCTGCCGCAATCTGGACACGGCGCCGATGCCGTGCGGGCTTGGCCAGCATCCCTATTTTCCGTGCGGGGCTCAGACGCGGCTCGCCACGAAGGTCACCTCGGTATGGACGATTGACGCCGACGTCCTGCCGGTCGCCAACGTGCCTGCCGATGGGGCGTTCGATCTCGCCGATCGGCGGGTCTGCGGCCAAGGGCTAGACCACGGTTTTGGCGGGTGGGGTGGGGAGGTTGCGTTGCGCGACCCCGCGTGGCCCTGCGACCTTCGCTTGTCGTCGCCGGACGCGCGTTTCTTTCAGCTTTATTCGCCGGTGGAAGGCGGCATCTTCGTCGCTGAGCCAGTGACTCATGCCAACGCCGCTCTCAATGCGCCCGAGGCGGAATGGGCGGAGCTTGGCCTCGAGGTGCTCGAACCGGGGGAGACGATGCACCTCGACATGCGCCTTGATGTCGTGCCCAAGTAGCGGCTGCGGTTGAAGGATCGGAAACGGGCTTATATAGCCCGCGGCTTGCTGCTCGCGCGCGGCCCTCCGCAGGGTCCGCGCGCTTCGCACCGGAGACGTGGGTGAGTGGCTGAAACCAGCGGTTTGCTAAACCGCCGTACGGGGATTTCCCGTACCGAGGGTTCGAATCCCTCCGTCTCCGCCACTGCGCTTTGATTTACAATGATATTTTATGGTTTGGCGGCGTCGTTCCCAAAACCGCTCCCCTAAAATGATGTCGCTTATGCGTCCGAGCCGCCTTGCATCGGCGTGGTTTTCGGTGCCGTATTCCGTTAGCCTTGCAACCGCATCGGCTGGGGGTGCCCAATGAAACGGCTTATCTGCGCGGCAGTGTTGGCGGTGATGACTGCCTCTCCGGCGATCGCGGGGTTGCAGTTCGCACCCTATGAAGGACCGGCGGCAGAGAAAGTCGGAGAAGGGGGCACGAAGATCACAGTCGCGGGAGTAGACTTTTGGACGACTGGCACGCCTCCCCGCCGCTACCGCGTTTTGGGTATTCTTACGGACACTCGTTATGAGGCGTGGGGCAAAAAGGCGGTTGGCAGCAAAGGGGTGGCCGCGCGCATCCGAGAGCTTGGTGGGGACGCTGCTGTTGTGCTTGGCCGCCAAGACCGCTCGTCCGGGGCCTACGTGCTACCGATGGGACCATCCGTCATCGGCGGTGAAGACGTGAAAACAACAACCGATCTTCAGATCATCAAATATCTCGACTGAGAACTCCTGCCAGGCGCGAGATCGCCTTCACGTATCGCACCGCCTCCAGCGTCTTGGCCGAGTAGCCCCCGTGCTTCCAAGCATTGCGATTGCCCTTAGGCGCGCCCGGATTGGTCCCGCCGTGCATTCGACACCTTTTCCGGCCCTTCACGGCTGGGGATTGGCACTCCGTTCCCGAGCGGGTCCGGGCTAGGCAGCGAGGCGCTTGCGCGAGCCGTTTCGGCTGCATGGCATTGATCGGTGTTTCCGGCTCCCGGCCCCCGGGTCCGCCCTGATTGAATGTATCTGCGACAATCGCCTGTCCCCCATCGTTAACGTGCACCACCGTCACCGTTTGCTTCCCGCCCCGTTTGACGCGGGCGAGTGTCTCGACGGTTGTGCGGCATTGGCTCTGCGCCTTGGCAGCAAGGTTCGTGTAGCGATCCGCAGCTTCAGGATATTCGCCCACGTTGAGGATGGCCCGCCTGCTATATTCAGTGAACATACTGTCGAGTGTGAGCGCCTGAGCGGTCAGCATGTCGGTCAGATCATCAAGGTTGCCGGATCGCACCTTGCCGCACATTCCGGCGACGATTTTGAGCGTCTCGTCATACTCAATACCGCCTCCGCAGTGCGGCGTGGCGAAGCCCTGAGCGCTGAGGGCATTGCGGCCGACCGTGCCCATGCCTAGCTCAGCAATCATCTGCTTGCGGGTTTTGCCGTTTTCCAAAGGCACTTCGACTTTGGCAACTTTCCGGTCGTTCGGTTCGCTCATCGCTGTTGCTCCGTTCGCGCCTTTGCGCCGATGTTTTGTGACGTGCCGCACCTTTTGCCGATGATGCGCCCGCCCGCTTCCAGCCGCTCCAGTCGGAACTGTGCGGCCGCTTTGTCGCTTGCACCTTTCAGCAGGTAGCCAAGCGCGGCATCGAGATTGATTGCGTGCAGCTCAGGATTGCCCTCTTCCAGTCCGAGCCGCCCGCCAATCGGCTTGCTGTAGATCACGCGCGCCCGGTAGGGCTGGCCAGTTATTCGTCGGAGCCAGCCGCGCTGAAGTGAGGCGACAGTCTGGACCAAGTGGGCGGGCACGTGCGCCAGCAAGTGGCAGTGACCGCCTTTCCCGTCGCCGTTCTCATGCACCCAAAGCCAAGCCGTTTTGCTTCCGTGCCGAGTGAGGCATTTTGTCAGCAGGTCCGTGAAGCGGCCGGTGGCCTTCGCCATGCCCGATAAGGGCACTCCAGCCGCCTCCCAGTGAATTGTGAGCATCCGGGTAAAGGGAAGCCCTATCGCTACCGAATAGCCCCCAGCAGCGCTTAAATTGGCGATTTGAGCGGCCGAGAGGGCATAGCTGACCCGCTCGGCACGGTTGCGCGCTCCGCCCCGGCCGATGCTGCAAGCGGAAAGGGCTGCCCCACCTAATGTAAGATAACTAATTGCATGAGGCGTGCCACTTGGCGGGATCGGCGCATTTCCGCCGTTCACCGGCTGGAGCGGCGCAATTGAAACTTCACCGAAACCGCAATCCCGGTGAAGTTTCAAACGCTGCCCCTGCGCAGCACTGTTTGACCTCCGGAGCACTGTGCCAGCGATCACGCGGCAACCCAAACAATGGCCAGCTTGCCCGTGCAGTTCGGCCTCCGCTGCCCACTGTCCCGGATCAGCCCTTTGCGCTTCAGTTCGCTTGTGCGCGGCTGGATTGACCAGCGATCCATTTCCAGGCTCGCGGCCAGTTCGTCGGCGGTAAGCCCGTCTAGGCCAGCGTCGCGGATCGCGCCTTGTGCCAGCCGCTGGAGCCGCCCCAACTTCGGCGCGAGCGCCCCTGCCGAAGCGATGGAGGTATCCACGTTCCGGTGCCCCGGTGCATCAGGATAGGTGCTCATTCCGCGCCTCCTTCTGCCAGCGACGGCAATTCGGCTCGCTCAAGCAATTTGGCGAGCCAGTCGGTCTGAGCTTCGCTCATGGGCGTGGAATCGACGGCAAGCTGGCCTAGGAACTGTCCCGCCTTTCGGCTGAGGCGTGAACTGCCGTTCAGCAGCGCGAGTGCGGCCGCGCGCTGAGTGAGGAACGGCCCCCTCATTGCGCCCTCCCTTCACTACAGCGGGCGACAAACTGCTCGCCAAGGTGAAGCGCGATCAGCGCCGGGAGTTGTTGCCGTGAGGGTGGGAGAGGGCTAAGACGATCACGCAACCAGCCGCCAAGTTGATTGCGCGACGCCCCGCCCTCGTGCGGGGTTTCGCATATCTGGAGCATGGCTCATGCCTCCCCAGCGATCAGAGCGTGCAGGCTCTCGGCCGGAATGACGGTTCGCCCCCCAATCCGAACAGCCTTCAAGCGATTGGCCGCGATATGTGCGTAGAGGGTTGTTCTGCCTAAGCTGGAAACCTTCGCGGCTTCCTTGATCGAATAGGCGAGCTTCGGAGCTTCAGCGGTTGCAGTTTGCATTTGCTTCCCCATGCCGCTCTCGCGGGATTGCGAGGGCGTTCATGGGCAAACCAGTTAGGCCATAGACGTTCGGCGCACAAAACCACTTAATTGGACTGCGCTATTGACCCCTCGGAACGGAAGCGGAGTTTTCTACCCTCGGAACGTAAGCGGACTTTCGTCCCTAGCTTTGAGCACCTAGCGACTTACCCGATAGTGCTTGCAGGTAGTTCGGGATCTCGGGCATTGCGATTGCCTTGAGGCTGGCCAGTCGCACCGCCTCCTCGATTTGAGCGAAAGACATTGAAGGCTCCGGCGGCCTGCCCTCTCGCGCCTCAAAATCTGCAAGGGTCGACCTGGCTCGTTCCAGCATCGACTGCCACGGGTCCATATCAGGCAGGGACGCAACAGCCTCAAGCGCGCGAAGATGATTTGCGTAGGGAAAGCCGTCCCGGCTCATGTTCTCAGCGGTCACGAATACGAACCAGCGCCGATCATAGGGACCGCGCGATAGCTTCCGCTCGATCCGCTTGTGAGTTGAAACGATACTGTGGCCCGGCCGACGCTCTGCAAATGTCTTCGCAATCGAATAATTCGAGCGGGTGCTGAAAGGGTCGCCGCCGTTCAGCCATTCCAGCGCATCCTGCTCGATAACGTCCTTCAGCTCCCGCCAGTCAGGCTCACGCGGGCGGCCGGTCTTAGCCTTTGTCAGCTCCTTCACTGCTGCTTTTACAGCATCGGCTCCATACCGCTGGACAGCCCTCCGAATGTCGTCATTTATCGTCGGCCCGACGAGGTCCATCTTGGGGGCATAGGCTAACAGTGCGTTGACAGGCGCGGCGTCGGTAGGTGCTGCTCGCTTCGGTGTTTCGTCTGCCAAGTCCGCCTCCCAAGCGGCTCCCAAGGTGAGACGGGGAAGCACGTGGGAAGCGCGCTTGTCGGCTGGCCGGCCTATCCCCGCGAAAGAATAGGAGAACAGAACGGGAAGGCGCAACTACGCCGCGAGTCTTTTCTGACTTTGAGGCTCCAAAGCGGAAGTTCCGCTTCCGACCCAAAGCGGAATTTCAGGCTATGCCGTTCCTCCGCTAAAAACCGCGAATAGAGGTGATGGCTTGCTCAATTGATCGGCAACTTTCTGACGTCGAACATGTCGCCCGTACGCTGATGCCATGCGACGCATCCCCTCTGCGGGGAATGAACGCATGGACGCTTCTTGTTGGGCTTGAGAGGCGGAGCAACTGGGCTCTGACACCATCGACCAGGATGGTGGACAAACCGCAACTTGGACTACGGCAAGCCCAAGTTGGCTCAGTGGTCCAGGTTTCCACTGTCATGCTCACACCATCACCATTGAAGTAGTGACGACGCGTATCTTCACCTGCTTCCCACCTGCTGACCCAATGCGCAGGTGGTGAAATGGTGAGCGATGGAGTTCCGTCTGGCCGCGTTCGCAAGGCGACGATGTGCTCTAAACCCGGCACTGTCATAGTCTGAACGACACCAGTTCGGTCTGCCGGCCGTGGGGCGGCGGATGTATTCGGGATTGGTCCTTTGCAGCCGGTGAGCGCGAGGAGAGCTAGTAAGACACAACGCTGGTCCATGTTAATGTAACTAGGCTCGCTCATGTCCGCTTTCCACCCATTCACGACATTAGGGGCTTAGGTCTGCTCTCGACCCATTGCGGACATTCGGGTTTGCCGTAGTTTGCCCGTCATGCGCCTCTTCAACGCCCTTGCGACAGCGTCCTTCATAGCGTGGGCTATAATGCTGTGGAGCACAGGTCAGCACACCCGATGGTTAGGCGATAACAGCCGAGAAGCGCTGCACCCTGCCCGCATGATGTTCTACGTAGGTGTGCCGGCGCTCATGCTGCTACTTACGTTAGGCTCCGCCGCTGCAACCAGATTTGTTGGGCGGAGAGCAGCGGACTACAGGGGGGACCACTCTCATCGGCTCGCGCCCATTCCGGTCTTCTGCTTGCTGCTTTTGCTACCTTACCTGATGGTGCTTTTCATCGTGGGCTAAGGTCCGCTTTCCACCCCGTGCGGACGTACGGGGCGGCGGCTGTCTCGACTCAAAGCAGACGTTTAGGTTCAGAAAGCGGCCACACCCCTGATCGGCGTAACGTTCTCGCCAGCCGCTTCGCCGCGAGCGCAAAAGGCCGCCCAATCGTCCATGAGCCGCCGCCGCTTGTCGAACAGATCGCCGCGCCGATAGGCCCGCTCGACCTTGTTCTCGATCGTGTGCGCCAGCGCCATCTCGGCAACTTCGTGCGCGTAACCGGTGCACTCCGCTGCCCAGTCGCGAAAGCCGGAGCGGAAACCGTGCACCGTCGCATCAACGTTCATACGGCGCATCAACATGCTCATCGCCATGCCCGACAACTTGCCGCCCCTCGCGCCGGGGAACAGCCATTGGCTTCCGAGCGGCTGGAGGCTCTTGAGGATTGCGACGGCGCGGCTGGACAGCGGCACGCGGTGTTCCTTGCCCGCTTTCATGCGCTCGGCGGGAACGGTCCAGAGCGCCTTGTCCAGATCAACCTCGCCCCACTTCGCGCCGATCACTTCGCCGGAGCGGCTGGCCGTGAGGATTGTGAACTCCAGCGCCAAGGCGGCGACGGCTTCCCGCTCGTGCAGCTTGGCGACGAACGCCGGGATTTGTTCATAGGCAATGGCCCTGTGATGGCCGCGCGACAGTCGTGTGCGAGCGGGTAGGATTTGCGCAAGATGGCCGCGCCAGCGCGCCGGGTTCTCGCCTTCGCGGTAGCCGCGCGCCTTGGCACTATCGAGCACGGTTTCGATCCGGCCGCGAATGCGGCTGGCAGTTTCGGCTTTACCTCTCCAGATCGGCTCCAGAATCTTGAGCACGTGCGCCGTGCCCACGTCTGCCGCCGGCAGCTCGCCAATCACGGGATAAACATAGGCGTCCAGCGTATTGCGCCATTGCTGCCGGTGCTTCGGGTTCCGCCAGCTTTCCTCGTTCGCCGCGATATAGGCGTCCGCAACGTCGCGAAACGTGGTGCCCGCCACCTTCGCCGCCTGAGCCGCCGCAAGAGCCTCAGCGGCCTCGCGATTGCGTTCCTCAAGCGGATCAATGCCAGCCTTTACCTTGAGCCGGAGCGCCGACGCTTTGTCGCGCGCATCGGCCAGCGTCATTCCGCCTTGGCCAGCCGCGCCGATCCCCACGTCGCGCGCCTTGCCGTTGAGCATGAAGCGATAAACCCATGAGCGCGCGCCGCTCGGCTTCACCAGCAGGTGCAGCCCTCCGCCGTCCGCATGGCGTCCGGCCTTGGCATTCTTCACCGCTAGAGGGGTAAGCGCATTGCTGAGTTTCTTGGGCATAACGGCTCCATTCCCATAACCGCTCCCCGATAATACTCCGGTTTTATGGGAACGCAACCGAACGGATTGGAACAGTTAGCTCATCGCTGCTTCGCTAAATGCTCGCATTTCAGCCGTTTTTCCGAACTGATGGGCACGCGCTCGGACGGTAGTAAGGCGGACTCCGTCTCCGCCAATCAGCCCACCTAAAGCGGCCGGGATTTGCGCCGAACGCACCCGCGCAGCGTCGCGGGTTCACACGATCCTTGCTCCTCCTCGGAAGCGTCTTTTGGCGCCGCACATTTCCCTGATGAAGGCCGATTTACAGGGAAAGCGAAACCCAAGCAGGGATCCACAGCGGGTCTCGAAAGGCGCAGACGCTGGTTTTGCGCCACTTATGCGTAAATATTCCCTGCAAATTCTAACAGGGAATTCGCACGGCGGATCAGCGAAGCACCCTTCGCACCAGTACGATCAACTGGGAATGCGCTGAGCTGAAACTCTGGCCATTCTCATTCGGTGCTCGTCGAGCTATAAGCGTCGCACCTCGAGCAGATAGCAGGTCTCAGACCTCGCGCAGCACGGGGACATCCAAAACCGCTTCACGGTCGTGAAGGGGTGGGTTTGTCCTGCTGCGCACGACATCGCTCCACCTCAGCCGATCGCGAAGACCTTTGAAGGGTATCCGCGACTATGAGACCTACATCCAAAAGCTCGGCGATAGGGTCGCCCAAAGACCTGACGATCGACCTGAACGAGCTTTCCACAAAGCTGGTCGGACCAAATCAAAAGGCGGCCCAACTAGGGGTGCTGGGCCGCCTTCGATTGGAAGTTGAACCGTTCTAGAAGCTGAGCTCTAAGAATCTGTGAAGGGCAGGGTGGAGTCCCACGCTTCTCGTCAAGCGGCAGCTCCCCCAAAGTTATCGGCTCGTGCCATTCGCCAAGCCGAACCATAAAAGTCGCGACGTGTCGCATCCGACAGCAATTCGCCCCGTTCCAGAAAAACGTGAAGCTGAGAGAACATCCGGATCTCCGTCAGGCTGACCCTTCGCACGAGAAGATGCGGTCCAATGGCGCTAGGATGATCCAGACCTGCAGCTCCCAACATGTCCGCAAGAGCCGAGAGCGTGTTGCGATGGAAGTTGAACACTCTTTGCGCCTTATCCGGTACGACAAGAGCTCGCTGTCTGAGCGGATCCTGCGTCGCCACGCCTGTAGGACAGCTGTTGGTATGACATGTGAGAGCCTGGATGCCTCCAAGCGCAAACATAAAACCGCGCCCCGCGTTCGTCCAATCCGCACCCAGAGCCAGCACCGCGGCGATGTCGAAAGCACTTACGACCTTGCCTGCTGCACCGATTTTGATGTTGTCGCGAATGCCCGCGCCGACCAGGGTATTGTGAACGAATAAGAGACCCTCCCGCATAGGAGTGCCAAGGTGGTCCGCGAATTCGAGCGGTGAAGCACCGGTCCCACCTTCTGCGCCGTCGACGACGATGAAATCGGGATAGATCTTCGTTTCGAGCATGGCTTTTACAATGCCCATGAATTCCCAGGGCTGACCGACACATAGCTTGAAGCCGATGGGCTTGCCGTCAGACAGTCGGCGCAACTCTTCGATAAAGCGCACCAGCTCAAGTGGAGTTGAGAAGGCGGAATGTTTGCTTGGGGAAACACAGTCACGGCCCTCGGGAACCCCCCGCGTTAGCGCGATCTCCTCGGTGACTTTTTCGCCAGGCAGGATCCCGCCGTGCCCCGGTTTCGCGCCTTGGCTCAATTTGATTTCGATCATCTTGACCTGTGGGTTTGACGCTTGGTCTACGAAGCGATCTCGATCAAAGCGACCATCGGAATCGCGGCACCCAAAATAGCCACTGCCGATCTCCCAGATGAGATCACCCCCATGTTCTCGGTGGTGCGGACTGATGCTGCCTTCACCGGTGTCATGGGCAAAGTGGCCAAGCTTGGCTCCCTTGTTGAGTGCGAGAATTGCGTTCGCACCCAGCGACCCAAAGCTCATCGCGGAGATGTTGAAGATAGATGCGCAATACGGCTTCCGACACTGCTCGTTTCCAATGTTGATGCGAAACGACGTTGGGTCGGCGGGAGGCACCGGTTGCGCGGAAGGAGCGATGAATTCGTAGCCGGATTGATACACATCGACCAAGGTGCCGAAGGGGAGGTCACTAACCTCATTCTTGGCACGTGAATAAACCAGCGATCGCTGGCTGCGGGAGAAGGGGCTTTTCTCACTGTCCCCTTCGATAATGTACTGCCGGATCTCAGGCCGAATTTCTTCGAAGAACCATCGAAGGTGTCCCAAGATCGGATAATTGCGTCGTACCGAATGCAGTGGCTGAGCCAGGTCGTAGAGGCCCACCAGGGAGAGGAACGTGCTGAGGGCGAAAACGGGAATGGCCCAAAAGTCTGGGAGATAGGCACCTGCTACCGCGGCAGTCATTATCGCCAACGCCAAAGGCGTGAAACGGGTCAGGAACATCGTGGCCAGGTCCTCAGACGTCGCAGGGAGTTCCTACCTTGAGGCACGGCATCACCAAATACGAATCGGATTTCGGCTGCAATTGGTGATGCGCAGCGAGCGCTCGCGGTGCGACGGTTAAGCCTAGCCTACGTTTTCGCGTTTTTGGCGTGAGGTCGATTGATCCATAGACCCCTAGGGCGCGTTAGTGGCCCCATCAGCGGAATTCGCGATGAGCAGCTTTTCAACTCTGGCGGTTCGCGAGGTGGATATGACCTCGTCGACGCCCTGAATCGTAATCGCAAGAGTGCCTTGCTCGGTGATCTGGATGAAGCCCTTTTCCTTCAGATACCATTTGTGAAATTCGAAGTGTTCGTGGGTGCACCCAAGATAGTCTTGGAGATAGTACCCAACGACGCCCGGATTTGATGCATCGTCTCGGCGGCGCTTGTATAGAAAGACCAGGATCTTTGTGTGATCATCCGCGTCCCGAAGGGCTTGAAAGCCAGCAAGGTTTTCCGCCTCGCCCTGGTCGCACGTAAAATGCGGTTGTGCGTAGCCAGCATAAGATGAGTCGAAACCCTCGCGTTTTTCCGGATCGCGAAGCGTCTTGTACGCCTCGGTAATCTCGCTGAATTTGGCAGGATCAGCCGTGACCGTGTGATCCGGATGATAAATTTTCGCCAAGCGGCGGTATGCGGCCTCAAGGGCTTTGACATCGCAATCAGGAGCGACCTGCAATATTCGATAGTAGTCTTTGAACGAGTCCTCCGGGAGCACGCTCAGAGCCGTCCGGACAAGTTGCGGATGGTTTGAGCAGATTGCCCGCCGCCGCGAATATGGCCGACAAACTTCATCAGTAATGCGGTCGCGCGTTCTAAACGGTAACGCGAGTGCCGAGTAGGCGGCGTCGACGCATGCGGTACCCGACGGCGCCAAAACCCAGCAGCATCATGGCCCACGTCGAGGGTTCGGGGACGCCAGGTACCGCGTCGAGATTTGAGATTGTAAGGGTGTACTGACCGGGGCCATTGAACTGCGTCAACAGGAACGTTCCCAGTTTGAAAGTCGGTGACGTATTCAAACCTGTAAAGAGCTGAGGTCCATCGGTGATAAGGGTATAGGTGCTATTATTGTAGTTCTTGAACCCCAATCCCCCGCCAATGGTCGAGGTGTAGAAGTAGATGTCCTTAAGTGTTGCCCCGCTTGCGTAGCTGCCCGCCACGTTGTCCAGCCAGAAAACATCGTCATCACCTGAAAACGATCCGACGGGCGATGGGCTCGATTGCAGCTGGAAGCTGGCACTCTGACTACCACTGAGGTTGAAAAGGTAAGTGGCCGCCGCTGCAGGCGACGCGGCGACCGCCGAGCACATTGCTACGGCAATAAACAAAGATCGATACATCTACTCACCCCCCAATTATCGCGACCTCGGCATGGACATCACCGAGCAAGAAAGTCTCGTTAGGCCCCGGCGAGGATATGAACCCTCCGCCGCCGGCGAATACGGTAGCCAATCGCGCCAAACCCTAAGAGCATCATTGCCCAGGTGGCGGGCTCAGGTACGGAGCCAATCCTCAGATTGTCCAAACCGGTGCCATTCGCGTTTGGCGAAATGGTAACAGAGAGGGCGTTGGCGAAAAACATTGAATAGCTCGTCTGCAGACAGGTCGGCGTACAATTCTGGCCAAACGTTTGCGAGGCAAGCAGCGTGCCTGTGCCGTTGGCTCCTGACCACACGTTGACAACGTTTCCTACGCCAAAAAAGAAGGCGTCAAACGCAATGCTCGTGAATGCCGTATCCGCGGTGAACATCAGCGGCGAATTCAACATATAGGCAATCGACGAGGTGATGCCGAAGGTAGGCTGCGTGTATTGCGACGTGCTGTCAAAATTCGCGTTGGTGAATCTGATTCCGTAATCAACGCCCTGAGGCGCCGCCCGAGTCAGTGCCGCCGTTATAGAACTGATCAATCGCGATCGCAGTGGTTCCGGGAGGAGCGCTCTCACTGCTGCCTTCGAAGTTCAACAGGACTGCGGCGTTCGCAGCACTTGTCATTAATGAAGCAACTGCAGCAACGATTAGCTTCGATGGAATAGACATCTGTACGCCCCGAGGATTTCGGACTTCGGCCTCAACCGACACTAGTCCGAGTCGACCTCACGGTACGGTAAACAGAAAGTAAATCAAGTCGCTGGAGTCAGCCATCCCCCAAATGAAGTCCGCACCGGTAGACAGCGGAGCGGAATTCGCTAGCTAAGGCCGAGTGCCAACACTTTGGCGGTTTGGCCTAGTCTCCTCACGGCTATGTTGCTGGTTTGAAATGAGTGACAAACATCCCGCAAAGGACGCGGTCGGCGACCCGTCCGAGCTTCTTGCCGAGATCGAGCGGCTACGCTGTCAGCTGGCTCAATACGAGAGGCGCTTTGTCGAACTTGATCGGCTGGCCAATCGCGACCCGCTGGTAGATTTGCCTAATCGTCGCAGCTGTCTTGCCAGCCTCGCTCGGCTCATTGCCCGTGTTGACGCGTACGGAATTCAGGCAGCAATGATTTTAGCCGACGTCGACGGCCTGAAAGCGATCAACGACAAGTTTGGACACAATGCAGGGGACACCGCAATCAAGCAAATATCCCGATTGCTTGTCGCAAGCGTCCGAAAGCACGATTGTGTAGCCCGCTTGGCCGGCGATGAGTTCGCTATCCTCCTTGAGCACACGGATGAACTGCAGGCCTGGCTCTTGGCGCTGCGAATTGTCGAGACTGTAGACGAGCATCCCTTCCACATTGGTAAGGCCAATGTGCCACTCAGCGTTGCTGTCGGCGTCACCCTAATCTGCCCGCGTGATCACCCCGAAGCGGTGATTGAACGCGCTGATAGAGAAATGTACCGAATCAAGGCCATACGCCCTCGTAAATGAACGGAGCGAGGCGCCGCCGCACAAGAAGATATCGTCAACGCCGTTGTCGATGACCTCTCCAATCTGCATTTCAGACTGAGGTTTAGGGCACGGCTTTACCTGCACTTATGGCGCGCTTGCTGCCCCCGATTGGCTGAATTCGCGATTAGCAGTTTCCCGACCCTGGCCGACCTCGTCGACACCCGGGATCGTGATCGGAAGGGTGCTCTGCTCGGCGATTACGAGCGCCATCTGCGCTGGATGATGCGTAAATCAAGCTGCGGACTGCACGAATCCTGTCGACGCCTTGACGTCACATCTTTGGACCTTCGGCGGCACTATAAGTGCCGATACTTCTCAGTGATGCTGGTGAACCATTTGCCACATCGCGCTTGAAGCTCTGCAGGGCGCCGAGCTTCAAGGCTGATGTGTGGTGACTCAAATAGAACCGCTCAAGCATGGGCACGCTAGTTCCCGCGGCACGCGCCAAGGTAAGGAGATCGAGGTTTTCGCCTTTGAGAAGGCGTAGCATCAGCGACGTGTGGCGCAGCGAGTAGAGAGTTCGCGTTCTCCCATACCGATCGAGGCCCAATCCGGTTTCCCTAAGTAGTCGTCTGAACAGGTGCCACATCTTATCCTGCGCCGTCTGGCGGTTCGAATAGCGGTTAAGCAGGAGGAAATCGTCGGGTTGGCAGCCACTCCGCGCCACGATTCTGTCGTAGATCTTCACGGCAGAAGGCATCGACGCCACCGCTCGCGCTCCCGTTTTGCTGCGTTCAAGAGCAATGAGCAGGTGAGGCGTGGGACCGATTCGATCCACAGTGACATGCCGATGTCGCAGATACTTCCACTCGCCTGGACGGAGGAAGCAGTTCACGAGGAGCGCAACGAGGTCGCCCAGCTCATGCCAATCGGCTGCATTTTCGATGCGGCCCACGCGCTCGTCTATCTGGGCCAAGCTATGAGCAGTGCTGCACAATCGACGATATTCGATAGCCGAAAACCAGCCGCGCGGTGCGTCCTTAGCCTTGATACGCGGCAAGGGAGGAAGCGTAGTGATCAACCGTCTTTCAACCGCGAGGCGGAGGATGCCGGAGACTGCTGAAAGATGTCTTCGCAACGTAAACGGTGAAAGCTTTCCCCGTGTGCTGCGGGCCTCTGCAAACTCGAGATATTCGCGGATATCTCCGGTTGAGATCTCGTGGATCAGGCGCCCTTCGAAAAACCGAACAGGCCCATTATTCGACCCGATGAGGTTGCGGATGTTGCGCCATTCTCGATCGGACAGATCGCCGCGTTTGGCCTCCAGAAAATCGCGCGCAAGTTCGTCGAAACGCGCATGACGCGCGGGGCCTGGCGATCTCTGGTTCAGCGGGAGACCGGCTCTCTCGTTGGTGTAACGAATGCGGGGATAATTTGGCAGGTACCTTGAGATCGGGTCTCTGACGTCCAACGTGTAAGTCTCGGGGTCCAATTCTCCCTCCTTATCAGTATTCGAAGAATGCATCGTGGCGGTTGATATGCAGACTGAAGATTTCCGATCACTAGTCATGCCGTTTGACAAGAGACTCGAGGGCCAAGTTTTGCGAAGCGATTGCTCGTTATTTGAGTATTCTCAAGTCAATCCGATGTCCGTTTGGCGTGGCCGCTCGGTGCGTCTCTACCAAGGTCCTTGTTCGGCTTCGCCCAGGGGGATGGGTTTTGGCATCTGCGCCGACCTTTTTTAGAACTCGCGACGCCCCAGTTTTCGTAGAGGTCTGGAGCTCCCGCGAGCGTCGATCGGCTTCAGTCCTGCCGCTTTCATCAGTTCGTACCAACGTACCCGAGCAAGGCCGAAATATCTTTGCTCCGCCAGCGTGCGTCGACCTTCCGGGTCTCGCTCATTCGATAGATTAAACTGCCTCTTGTTGAGGATGGTTTCGCCATACTCTTGAAGCTGTGCCTGTGAGCAGCCCGCGTAAGCTGGGAGGTCCCGAAGCAATTCCGCAAGGTGAAGAATGTAAAAGTCGCGCTGGAGTTTTTTGAGTACGCCGCGCCTGACGACCTCGTCGTCATTCATAAGCTGTCTGTCCGCGGCACGAATCGCTTCAACGATCTCCTCATGGAGCCGCTTACTCGTGCGGACTGCTAGCAAGTAATTTTCGATTAGCTCGGAGATTTGGTTTTTCACGGCCATCACATTTACATTCGAGTGCCAGAAACAAGAAAGGCCGGGCGTTTCCGCCCGGCCTTTCCTGTTGGTTGGTCGAGGTGGTTAGAAGCGCAGCTTCATCTCCACCGCGCCGCGCTGGTCGGCGAGCGGGGCGTCGCCGGCAGTGGCTTGGCCGCTAAGGCCAAGGCTGAACTTGCCGCGGGTCATCTCGACCCCGCCCTTCATCTCCATCCAGCCCGAACCGCCGCCCGTCAGCGGCAGCGCGAACGTCATGTCCCGCGCCGCCGCGAACGCGACCTGCAACCCGGCATCCGCACCCGACAGCAACCGCACATAGTCGGCCTGCAGGCTCGGACGAACCGACCACGTGCCGATGCTCGTCGCACCGTCGAGCTTGGCGCCGAAGCGGCTCTCGATCCGGTTGACCTTGAGCGTGTCGAGCGACAGCGCCGTCTCACCCCCGCCTCGCGGAACCCGCCCAGCGCATAGTGGCTGAAGCCAAGCTGCGCGCGTGGGTTGAGGTACAGGCCAGAGCCGATCGCCTTGCGCACGCCGGCCTCGAGATTGGCCATGTACCGCGCCGAACTGGTCGCACCCGACAGGCGGAACATCGAGGTGGTATCGGTGGTCATCCGGTTGGCATCGCTGACCGAGCGCTCGGCCGCGACGGTGCCGCCGACGTATGCCGACTTGCCAACCGGCAAGCTGGCATAAGCCGCGGCCTGCGTGACCTTGGTGCTCGACTCGTCCTGGCCGATCATTGCCCGCGTCTCGGCATAGCCGACCGCGGTCCCGATCATCGCATCGCCGAACGGCGCTTCGATACCCGAAGCGAAGTAACGGCTGTACTGGCCCGCGCCGGCACGGTCGTTGTCGCCATAGGTCGAGCCGATCGTGTCGCCGCCCATCGAGACGAAGCCCGACAGACCGTTCGGCGCCGCTACGGTGACGCTGTTGCCCTCGGTCAGCCCAAGCTGTGCCGACGCCGACATGCCTTCACGACTCTGCGCCAGCGCCGACGCACCGCCGGTGAAGCTGATGCCCGACGCACGGCCCGTGCCCATCAACGACAGACGATCGCTGACATTGCCAAGGAAGCGCGCGCTCTGCCGATCCTGCATCGAGCGCGTCTCCTGGACCATGTTCACCGGCGACAGCGCCGCAAACGTGGCCGACAGCTGGCCACCGTTCATCCAGTCGACGTTGCCGTACAGGTTGAACAGCTTGTCGTAATAGCCGTTACGAAGCGTATCCAACGCCGCCGCAAACGCCAGCTCGGTGGCATTTCCGCCATCGAGAACTTCGACCAAGGCACCCGCACGAAGCGTCGCCGTTACAGTGTTTGCCGTGTAACTCAGCTCCGGCCGTAGGACACCCTGGAAAGTATATACCTTTCCAAACTTCCCGATTACGCCCCCATCCGCATTGGCAATGACGTACTTATCGCCATGCCGAGGCGCGGGCGCGTCCGTGACTTTATTGAAAACAATCGACGCACCGTCGGTCGGCGTGGACGACAGCGAGAGGCTTCCAGTGACGATAAGCTTGTCCGCCTTGCCGCGTTCAGCGTCTATGTGCAGCGACGAGGCAGAAGCCATGATGAGATTGCCGTCAATCTGGAACGTACCGATCTTGTCTCCGCCCCAGGCGCCACATGGCCGCCGACGACTGTCATGAAGTCGGACTTGATTGTGCCTGTGCCGGACACGAGACCGGTCTTCACAATTGCGTCACCGCCCACGTTGAGCTTCCCGTCGACTTGGGTCCAGCCGCCGTCCTGCTCGTAATCGGCCCAAATGTTGAGCGTTCCGGGTGCGGTGATCTTCAGCTTCCCGGCGCCTGCCACCGTCAGTTTGTCGATGGTCGCCGACTGGCTAAGTGTCGTTGTGCCAGCACGGTGAAGTCTCACGTCATAGTAACGCGCCTTGATTGTTGAGCCCGGCGTGGCACTGTTGATCGGCTCTACGTTGTTGGGCACAAAGTTGACCGATCCGGGGCCCCCGGCCGTCACAACCGGCGTACCATTACCCGTCGGCGTGGCAGGCCCGTCGAATGTATTGCAATCCTCGCCAAGGAAGCAAACCGTGCCGAAGCGGTCAACCGCGCCGTCGGCACCACCCTGCGCTGTGTCAGGAAGGCCCGTTAGCAACTCGCCGTTCGATCCGATGATTGCGTAGTTCGGGTCCATGTCCTGGACCCAATGGCCCTGATTGAACCAGTCGCCGTTGCCGGCCTTGGCAGATGCATACACGTATGGATTGTTCTGAACGATATCTTCCCAGAACTGAAACAGCGGCGGATAGACGCTGAACGAACCGTACGTCGCAATCCCGCCGTTGAACGACCAGCTCCCGGTCAACACGCCGACAATGACCGGACGATCCCAACGTTCGTCGACAATCAGCGGACCACCGGAGTCGCCGCCAGCTGTCGTTCCTTCGTTGGCCAGAGCCGTGCCGCCCAAGCCGTTGAAGTCGTAATAGCCGTTGTTTCGAGGCGGATTCGGTCCGGGCTGGACGTTCGCGAAAAAGTTGGCCGGCAGATTCTCGGGATCGAAATCGGGATCATCGAAATCCATCCAATAGATTGGGTGCGTGAGCGCGCCAAACTGCGCTGCGCCGCCGCCAATAGCATCGGACATTCCCCAATCCGCGGACGACATGAGCGCGTCGATCATATTCTCTGCGGAACGACGGCGGTAATCGATGCCGGCCAGGTTCCCGATTCCGGAAAGACCCACGCCAGCTCCACCATATCCAGTGATGGTGGCATGCGTCGGGCCATCCAACGGCGAGAACAACAAGGTCCAAGTGGGGATACCCTTGGCGTGCGTATCGAGCGTTACAATGGCGATGTCCTGGTTCGCGAATTCACCCGAACCACCAAGCGCCACCGGCTGTGAGCCCGTGCCGTACCAAACCTGATTGGCGTTATAGATGTGTCGTGAAGCGACAGTTTGAAAATTTGCGTCGCGCCACGTTTCGTAGGCGCCTTTTTGGCCCGCCGGGCATGTGAACGGCAAGCCAGCCGCATTGAAGCAGTTGCGGTTCAGTGATTCGAAACCGAAACTGTAGGGAATGCCCTGCGAGGATAACGGCGCACCACCCGTTCCGAAATTGCCACTGACCCCGCCACCGGTGCCGGTGTTACTGCCATAACGGTGCGCCGGATTATTGTAGACGCAGTGAGCGGCAGTGATCACCGCGCGCGGGTTGATTAACGATCCCGTACATAGGCTTAGGCCGGCCGTTGTCGCGCCGGTTTGGATGAATGCAATCTGCTGACCGATGCCATTGATCGAGCCTGCGGCATCCAAGACTTGCTGAGAGTTGGAATAGATCGAGCCGTTATTGGCTCCGACCGTTCCAGGCAAGACGTTCGCAGGGCCAGTGGGAACCTCATGATTCGTCACTACGTCCAACGTTGCCGTCGGATCGAGCGCTCGCAGCGCCTCGAAAGCTGCCTGGCGGTCCCACTCCTGAGTGTCGGCAGCGAGTGCCGGAGTAGCAACTGCAAAACTCGCCAGGGACGAAGCGGCAAGGAGCGCAACTCGCGCGGACTTATGAATCATGATGGCTGAACCCCTCCAGGTTTGACGGAGGGCTGCTATGACATCCCCCTCGATTCGCTAGCTTATCTGGGAAACGCGTGATGGAAAGCGAATAGTTAATCTTGGAGTAAGATTCTTTTGTCTCGATGTGGGACTACCGCGAATCTTTGGCTCGCCCGAACAATCCGAACCGTCGAAGCAGCAGCACGGTGGAGAGCGTCCGCCCCGAATGCCTGATATCAACAGACAATTGTTAGGGCGGGAATGGTGATTGCCGACACCGTGATCTCCGCCTCCCACCAGCCTTTCGGTGTCGCGCTATGATCCTAGCTTGTTCAGGCGTCGCTTGCGGCGCCTGACTGCTCCGATCGTCTCACCCCATTGCTCTCCGGGGAATGCGCAACGACAGTCGATTTTTCGCTGGCGATGACGTGTACTCAATCTCACTTGCCCAAGCGCGAACGAGCTTGAGGCCCGCCCCGCCGCCGCGAGGAGCGATCTGGTTTTCTCCAGCGTCAGTGCGTGGGTCGAACGGTCGACCCGGATCGGTCAAGACGAGCGAGAACTCACTGCTGGTGACGAATAGCTCCATCGAGACGCGCTCGTCATTCTTTATTCCGCCATGCTCGTAGAGGTTGGTAAGCAATTCCTCGACGGTCACCGCTATGCGCTTGACGTCGTCCGGGTGGGCTCCTGCAGCTGCCGCGAACTCAAAGGCGATTGTCGTGCCATCGTGCACCGCTGTCGCCCCCGACAGCTGAACATGTAATGGAGCTGGAATTGAGTCGCGCGTGGCCACGCCGTGAAGTATGGCACTTATCGAATACGAGTGGGAGACGAGCGATGCTTTCGAGGCCCCTTTTCCTGATTTGTCTATTGGCTTTGTCCTCTTCTCCGGCGGTTGCGGAAATCGGGCGGATCAAGTCGACGATCGGCGACGCGACGATAGAGCGCGGGGCGACGAAGATCGCCGCGGCATCAGGTAAAGAATTATTGCCGGGAGATTGGCTCACTACTGGGAAGGACGGGCGCATGAGCATCTCCTTCATCGACAACACCCGCTTCGCGGTCGGCCCAAACAGCCGCATCGCTCTGAGCAAATTCGAATATGATCGGACATCGCAGAAGGGGTCGTTCGTCACGCAGGTTGAGCGTGGGTCGCTAGCCGTCGTGTCAGGCCGGATCTCCAAATCGGGACGCGATGCGATGCAACTGCGCACGCCCGAGTCTCTGCTCGGCGTCCGCGGCACCCGGTTTATTGTTCAAGTGGCCGCGAAATGAGGTCTCGTGGCCTGCCGATCTGCGCCATCTTCGCCCTCGCCGGCTGTGCGCATTCCTCGATGGTCCTCTTACCGGATGAAGACGGCGGGCATGGGGAAGTAGCGATCCTGAAGCCTGACGGGACTGGCGAAACTTTGGTCAGTCAGCCTAACAGCCGGGCGACCATGAGTGGCGGACGCCCGTCGATCCGACCGCTTGGCAACAAGGGCTTGAAGCCTAACGAGGCGCAGCTGCTGGCCGAGCTTCCCGCGCCAGCAAAAAGCTTCATTCTCTATTTCCTCGAAGGGACCACGGATATCACGCCGGAGTCTGCTCCGATGGTAGAGGAAATTCGGTCGGAGATTGCAAAGCGGCCCGGCGCCGAAGTGCAGGTTACCGGCCATACCGACACGGTCGGAAGCGATTCCGACAATGACGCACTTTCGCAAAAACGAGCCGAAGAGATTTTGAACCTTCTGGCTAGCCGGGGCTTCGACCGCGCCATTATGAGTGCGGTGGGGCGGGGCGAACGCGAGCTGAAGCTGCCGACCGGGGACAATGTGGGCAGCGCGGTCAACCGACGCGTCGAGGTGATCGTTCGTTAGGGCTTGCTAGGCCCCATATAACGGAGTGCCATCACGGTCAGGTCATCCGTCGCCTCGATTCCGCCCTCAAACGTGCGGACAGCGTCGCGAAGTCCTTCGCACATGCGCCCAGCGTTTCCGGCGCAATGAGAGATCTGCTGGATTAATTTAGTTCGCCCATAAAGCGCGCCGCCGGGGTCTTGCGCCTCGGTGATTCCGTCCGTGACAAGGATCAGCATTTCGCCCGGTGCAAGCGACAGGAATTCGACCGGGTAGTCGTAGTCGACCAGACCCAGCGGTGGTCCTCCCTCAAGTTGACGTGTCTCGACTTTGCCACCCGCCGACAATGTCAGCGGATCTTCGTGCCCCGCACAAATCAGCACCACTTTGCCAGTGCCGAGGTCGATGATCCCAATGATCATTGTGACGCTCAGAGCCCCCGCTCCGCCACGCAATAGCTCCGAATTAACGCTTGCGATGGCGCTACTGAGGCCGGCACTTTCTCGGTGGAGAACAAACGAGGTGAGCGCTTTGGACATGGCCATGAAGAGCGCCGCGGGCACCCCTTTCCCGGTCACGTCCCCAATCAGAAACCCAACCCTGTCCTCGTCGAGGCGGATCAGATCGTAGAGGTCCCCGCCGACCGAGCGGGCGGGCTCAAGCAGCGCATCCGCGTCCAGCCGCGGATCAATTGCCGCCAGATCGGAACGCGCCGGGACCATACTCATCTGGATTTCGCGCGCAGCGTTTAGTTCGCCTTCGGTCTTCGCTGCTTCCACCTGCTCCAGGACGAGCGCCGCCCGCAGCCGTTCGCGCTCCCGCCGCGAGTCCGCGAACAGCCCAATGATCACCCCGCCGAGTGCGGCTCCGCCAACCGACAGCGGTCGCGCGGCGTCAAGCATCAGGGCGAGTCGGTCGAACGCCAGCCAACTGGCAAGGGGTACGGCGAAAAGGACTATTGCGAGCACGGTACGTGGCCCTTTCCCGCCCCACGCAGCAAACAGCGCGAGCACCGCCAGGGCTGCAGCCAAGCCCCACTCCGATGCTCCTGCCCACGAAGGTCGCGCCAGCCAGTGTCCGCCCAGGATGGAATCGACCGCTTGGGCCTGCACGACGACACCGAAATTCTCAGCCGCCAGAGGCGTGGCAACGATGTCGGACGTACCCTCGGCGGCGAGGCCGATAATAACGATCTTGTTGCGGAAGAATTCGGGCCCGGTCTTGCCTCCCAAAACCTGTGCAGCGGAGACGATGTTGTCGTTTGGGAATGAGCCGAATCGGAAGTGCATCCGTCCGCGTGCGTCGACGGGAATTTCGCGATCTCCAAGACGGACGCTCTGCGGCGAGACGCGCAAATCCTGTTGATCCGTGCTCAGCCTGGCAAGTTCAAGTGCCAGCCCTGGCATCGGCTTTCCGGCCACGCTCGCGATTAATGGGACGGCCCTAACGACGCCGTCCGGATCTGGCTGCCCATTGACCAGTCCGTGTCCCAGTGCGGCATCTTCCAGCTCCGGGATAGCGGCAATGGCCGCCGGCCATGAGTCGATCCGCTTCGGCAGATTTCCGGTCACCGTCGCGTCGACGGCGAGAGCGTCAGGGTTGCGGATGCCGTCCGACACGCCGGCCCTGGCAATCACCATCGGCGCTTGACCAATGACCCGGCCAAAAAGCTCGTCCATAGAGGGCAGGCCGGTCACTTCGCTCGCGGCCGCCTCGCTGAGTTCGGGATATAGCTTTGCGAACAGTTCTGGCTTCGCCCGATCCGCCTCTGGGAACAATGCGTCAAACGCCATCACCTTCGGTCCGTGGCGGTTGATGTCCTCTGTCAGGCGAGCGAGATAGTAGCGCGACCACGGCCAGGGTCCGACGAGAGAGATGCTTTCGCCATCGATGAGGACAACCCGGACACTATTCGCTGAAACAGCACGCGGCGCGAGACGCTGCCACTCGTCAAAGAGCATACGCCGCGATTGCTCGCCGGTCGCAAGCGACACCAGCACCGCAAGGAGCAGGGCGACAACCCAAGCGACCCACACCGTGCTCCGGCGGGCGACAGAGTTAAAGGGCGATTTCGAGCCCATCATAGGCGCACAGCACCTCGAGCGGCGCCCCAACGCGCGTTAGCTCCTCATACCGAATGCTGTCGTCGTGCATCCGCTGAATCTCGTCGTCGCTGTGGAATGGATCGTGATGGAATAGAGCCAGGCGTTTCGCTCCCGCGAGACGGCAGAGGTCGATCGCGACAATGTTGCTGGAATGGCCCCAATCTTCTTGCGAGGAATTTGTCGCGGCCAGCGAATACATTGTGTCGCAGATCACGAGCTCGGCATCGCGGAAGAAGGCGGCGAAGGCATCTTCCCGATCCATATTGTCGATGCGGTGTTCGCTGTCGGTGCTGTAGACGATTCGGCGATCGACAGAATCGGTAAAACAATAGCCAAAGCTGGCGTGCGGATGGTCCTGCTGCATGGCCGTGACCTTCATGCCATCAACCTCAAACGGTTGACCGGGTATCATCGTTACGAACGAAATCTGGGCCGCCAGGGAATCAAACGGGACGGGGTGCGACACCTCGTCGTGTTGCCGGCGCAGCGCGTTCTCTGCATCGTCGTGGCAGCTATGAATAACAATCGTCGTGGCATCGTCGAATGCCGGTAGAAACGACGGGAAACCCATGATGTGATCCCAGTGCATGTGGGACAGGAAGACATTGAACTTTGCGCGGCGGCCGCGGCGGCAAAGCGCTGCGGCGTCGCGGCCAAAGTGCTGAAGCCCGCTTCCCATGTCGCAGAGGAAGAAGGCATCGTCACCGCACTCGATCTCCACGCAGCTGGTGGCACCCCGAAAGTCGCTGCGGCCGCGAAGTCGAGTTCCCGGTCGATATAGTTCAACGCTTCCTCTTGCGTCGTAAAGATCGTTCCGCTGGCGTGGACGAGCGCGTTGGCGACCTTGATTCGAACGTCGCGCGCAGTCGCCGCGACGGGGAGCGTCCCTCGCGTGCCCCAAAATCGAGTTATCAGCGGATGGCCATGGAGACTTGGGCTCACGTGAGGCTCGCAATGTCGGGCGGAAGCGATTCGTCAACCGGGAAAAGGCGGTTGTAGCGGCTAATCGAGAGTATCTCGCGCATTACTTCGTTGGGCACTGCAAGCCGGACCGAGACGCCGGATGCAATGCCTTCCTGACGGGCGATCGTCAGAGCTCGAAGCCCCCGCGACGACATATAGTCGATTTTTGAGAGGTCGATGATCATCGTCCATAGCGATTGGTTCGCGGCGTTCCGGACGCCATCCACCAGATACGCACTAAATTCGGACCAGCTCGACTCGTCGACGCGCCCGTTAGCGGTTACGATCAAGGCCTCGGTCGACCGGCCGTAAGAAACCTCCACGATCGCCGCACTCCTTTAGCCGACGCGTGGCTTTACTTTGATCGCGCTTGTCGATGCAACGCCGAGCATGTGACCGCGGCCTTCCTCCGTGACGGCGATACGGGGAGACGGTCGCTCGACCGAAGTGGTGGCCGGGGTGAGAGTCAGAACCAATGCTGCCGCCGGCCAGAACGTGCGTCACTATTGCGCTCGTTGAGCTAGCACGAGACTCCAACATGCTGATTTTCACTGGTATGTGGGCGTCGTCGTCAGCGACTCACTGGCGGAACGCGGGGGCTGCGTCGTGAACTGTGATCTCTCATACTTCAGACGAAGAGCGTCAGAAGAACGGACTGCGGCGCTCAATGCTAGGCATCCAAGAGCCAGGCAGATCCACGTCGCCATGTCAGAAACCTACGAGGAGATGGTACGTGCTATTGTCGCCCGGGAGCAGGAAGAGGGCACGAGGTAACGGCAAAAGAATTGAACCTGCCGGCTCGTCTCAATCAGCTTGACGGGGTCCGTGTCTGCAAGGGCGGTAGCGAAAGCAGGGCAGCACCTGGCTGCCCCGCATTGTGCCGCTAGTCGGTAAGGTTTGCCGGGATCTTCCCGCCATGCGCGGCGAGTTGGCGCATCACTTCCTTCTGAAGCCACATGTTCATCTCCGCACTACCGTCCTTTTCGCCCGTATAGCCAAGCTCGGTCGCAAGTTCTTTCCGGTTCTGAAGGCTCGAGTCCATGTCCAGCAGCTTCATCAGATCCACGATTGAAGTGCGCCAGTTGAGGTCAGGATTGCCTTTTGACGCGGCGATCCCTGCGAGCACCTGCTCTACGTTAACCTGGGTATCTGGCTGAGTTGTTGGCGCCGGCGCAATAGTAACATCGCCGCCCCCGACGGGCGATGACGGATTAGACTGCCGCATCCCGGGCTCTTGTACGGGAGCAACTTTCTTGCCGAAGATTGCGTCCTTGATCTTTCCAAAGATACTCATGCTTCTGCTCCTTTCGGGAGTATCGAATGCCGTTATCAACGGGCCAAGTATTTGCCTGCGGCTCCTATGAGGTCGCTTAGTATGTCACCGCCTGGCCGCGTATTAGGTGCCGGACTATCATCGCCACTTGGCGACTTCTGACCACCCAAGATCCCGCCGAGCGCTCCGCCCAAGCCGCCCCCTCCCTGGCTTGCTTGTTTCATCACGTAGCCCGCTGCGACCATTGCGAGAATTGGGAGCATTTTCTTGAGTAACGACGGTTCGACGCCCGACTGAGCTGCTGCGCTCGCGGCAACAGCGCGGCTGCCGTCCTTTGAGCCGAAGAGCTGACCGAGAATCTGGTTGCCTTTATCGACTTCCGTCGCCTGATCCGATGTCACGTTGTCGAGCAGACCGCCTCCGCCCAAACCACCGATGGTGCCGAATAGCCCGCCGAGACCTTCCAGGTTCGGAAACGCGCTTCCCGTTGTCGGTGCAGGCGTTGCTGCTGCCACCGGGTTCTTGAAGCTCGAAAGGATCGACGGCAGCAAGGCGGCCGCGCCCGCTTGGGCCGTCGAATTATCGACGCCAAGCTCGCGCGAAATCGCATCTACGGCGCCAGTCTGTTGTAGCATTTGATTGATATCCAAGACCTGTCTCCTTGTAAGCAATCCGTAGGCGCACCGCCTGAATGCCTGCCCTTCAGTGCGCGTCAGCCTTCAAAGCTAGGAAACGATGAAGGTAATCTTCAGTGTGACCCGCCACTCAGCAATTTGATTGTCGCGAATTATAGCCTTCGTCCCTTGGACCCATGCCTCCTGGATTCCGTGAACAGTCTCAGCTGCCTTGGCGATGCCATCCCGAACGGCAGCCTCGAAGCTTTCAGTTGAGCTTGAGATGATCTCTAATGTTTTGGCGACAGCCATGTTGAGTCTCCTTCCGAAGCGGCGGGCGCCTAAGTCGGGTTAGAGTCAATGCCAATTGGGGTGGGCGCGTCTTATACAGCGATAGAATTAGTGTGAGGGGATAGGGGAGCCTTCCCATTTGGGATGGAGCTAGCTCCCCATTCTGCCACTCGTGGCTCGACAACATTAGGTGTAGTGCCAAAATCAGTAAGATCCTGTACGCTTCCAGCTTCGTAGCGTCGGCGGGGGCAGTGACGGCAGGTACGTTCATCGATGCAGTCGTCGCGCTAGGGAGCGCTGCAGCGACAGCAGCGCAGGTGGCAGAACCTCCACAGCCAGCTGACCCGCCCGTCATTGTCGTTACCGGAACGCGCATTCAAACTCCTAACCGCCGGAGCAGCAGCCCGGTGGAGAGCGTCCGCCCCGAGGATTTCACTCTCACGGGGGTGGCAAACGTTGAGCAAACTCTCAACCAGATGCCGCAAATCACACCGAGCTTTACGACCACTTCAAACAATCCCGGCACTGGCGCCGCCACGCTCGACCTGCGCGGGCTCGGAAGCGTGCGAACCCTGATTTTGGTCAACGGTCGTCGCTGGATTGCCAATGACGCCGGCAACGTGCCGGAGATCGACGTCAACACCATTCCCGCGTCGCTGATCGATCGTGTCGACATTGTCACCGGTGGCGCTTCGGCGGTCTACGGCTCGGATGCGGTGACGGGTGTGATCAACTTCGTCCTCAAGAATAACCTTAAGGGGCTTCATCTCGACGCGCGCAGCGCCATTAGCGAGCGCGGCGACGGACGGGTGAGCAGCGCCGATCTCAGCTACGGGCTCGATATCTTCAAGGGGCGCGGCAACCTCATCGCCTCTATCGGCTGGCTGGATCAGGATTCGCTGGTGCAGGCTGACCGCGCCTACACTCGCGACACGCTGCAGGACGGCTGCGTGATCAAGAACACGATCTCCGAAACCGGAGTGAGCACCCCGGCCGCCAATGCCGATGGTCTTTGCGATGGCGCCGATGAGGAGTTTGGCTATCTGGCGGGCGGGAGCACGTTCATTCCGGCGGGGCTCTTCCAGGGCGGCACGGGCGCGCTGTTCCGTGGTCCGGGCAATAGCTTCACCAGGTTTGGTGGCGCGCGGTTCGCCGAGGACGGCACGATCGTGCGATTCAATGCAGCGACCGACGCCTACAATTTTGCCGCGGACAATTACCTCCAAGTGCCGCTGCGCCGCATCAGCGCAAACCTCATCGGCCACCTCACCATTTCGGACTTTTTTGAGCCTTACACCGAGATTAGTGTGATCCACACGCGAAGCCCGCAGCAATTGGCGCCTGCCGCCGCGGGAATCGGGACTGGTGCTGGGACTGTCCCGCGCCTGCGCATCAACCTCGACAACCCTTTCCTGGCGCCTCAGGCGCGGCAGGTGCTCGAAGACACGTTCGGCGTTGATGCGCAGGGCGACCGCGGCTTCCTTGGTAGCAATGTGACCGGGTTCACAATTAACCCGGCCTACGGCGGCGACGCCGATGGGTTTGTCACTCTGCCCGGCCAGTTCCGATCGCGCCTGACCGGGCTGGGGCCGCGCCAGACGGTCAACGACCGCCTTGCCTATCGCATCCTGCTGGGCGCCAGAGGCCGGAGTTTCGGGCCGTTCGATTACGACGTCTATTTCAGCAGCAGCGACGTGACCCACAACACCCCGTTGCAGAATAGCGCCTCGGCGTTGCGCATTCAGCAGGCGATCCTGGTTCGTGCGGATGGGAGCGGGAACATCACCTGCATCGACCCCAGCGATGGGTGCGTGCCGATCAATATCTTCGGCAAACAAGACATCAGCGCCGCGGCGGCGGATTTCATTCGCGCCAACCCATCCGAATCCACGCGAGTTAAGGAGAAGATCATCGAAGGTGTCATACGGGGGCCGGTGGTGAAACTGCCCGCAGGTGACCTGGACATCGCGATCGGGGCGCATTTTCGCCAGACTTCCTTTGCCTATCGCCCCGATCGCACGCTGGCGGACGGCGATAACCTCGGCTTTCAGCCATCGGTCGGCTCAGCAGGCCGGACCCGCGTGGTCGAGCTGTTCGGGAGGCACTGATCCCGTTGCTCAAAGATCGTCCGTTCGCCCGCGAGCTCTCGCTTGAGCCGGGGTTCCGTCTCTCACATTACAGCAGCGTCGGCGCGGTATGGACTTGGAAAGCGATGGGCTATTGGTCGCCGGTGCGCGAACTTCGCTTTCGCGGCGGGCTGCAAAAGGCGGTTCGGGCGCCCAACGTGCGTGAAATGTTCCTGGAAGAAAGCGTGGCCTCGACCGGTGTCACTGACCCGTGCGCCCCGCATTCGGTTTGCTCGACGAACCCGCCATAGTTGCGGCCTGCGAACGCAATGGCGGTGTCGGCCTGCCTACGGACAATATCGATTTTTTTCCCTTAGCGACGCAAACCGGATCGACCACTCTCAAGCCGGAAAATGCCAGAACGATGACCTTTGGTGTGGTCGCCAGCCCGTTCGAGAGCCTGACGCTGACGGCGGATTATTATGACATCAAGATCCGCGACGCGATCGGCACCTTCGGCGGCGGCGCGCAAGCCACCATTTTCGGTTGCATCTTCGGCGGCGGCGACCCAGCCGATCCCCTTTGTCAAGCATTCCAGCGCGACGAGGGTGGGCAGATCGCGTCCATCTTTCTACCGACCGCCAACCTCATACGCGTGGCGGCGCGCGGCATCGACTGGCAGGCCAGCTATCGCTCTCGCGTGCTAGGCGGCAACCTGGCACTCAACTTGTCGGGCACGCGGTTGCTCAAGTCGACGCTGCAGCTGAACGCTAACGTGGACCCTATCCGCTGCGGCGGCGCGTTCGGCGGGGCTTGCGGCTTCACCATCCTCGGCGCCGCACAGCCGCAGTGGAAACTCTACAATCGCGTTACCTGGTCACGCCGACCCTTCACCCTTAGCCTTCGCCACCGCTATTTCTCTGGCACCGTCAATGGTCGCCTGCGCTATGCCGAGGCGCTGGGCGCGACGCCGCCAAGCAACATTCCCGGACGCGCGCTTCGGCTTGAGGAGCGCAATTACTTCGACGCGTCGATCGGCTTCGCGTTGCCGCGCACGTTCGATCTGACGTTTGGCGTCAACAACCTAACCAACCGAAAGCCATCGCTTTTGGGCACCAATCAGATTCAGGCGAACACCGATCCGTCGCTGTATGACGTCATTGGGCGGCGGTTCTTTGTTACTTTAGCGGCGAAGTTGACCCGCTAGTTCAAGCTGATCGGGCCGAGCTCGGCCTTTTCCTTGGCGAGGTGGGCCGTGACCTGCTGGCGCAGCCGCTCGAAGCGCGGATCGCCTTTGAGTTGACCCAGCGCCGGATCGATAGCGATATCTGTCGGCACGGGCGTGAAAGTCGGAAGCCAGTTCTGGCGAATGGCGGCGGATAGCTGGCCAATCGCTTCGTCCTTGCGCCCCTGTGCCGCATAAATGCGAGCCAAGTTAACCTGCTCCTCGCCCGACATCTCGGCGCTCCTTTCGACCGCTGCTTCGGCACGTTTCAGGATTTCCGATGCGTCGTTATCCTCGCCTGCGCTGCGAAGGGCGAGTGCAAGCGACGGCGCGATCTCGATTAAGCGGCCGGGGGAGACGAGCTTCTCGAACGCGTCGGGATTGGGCGCCGCTGCATGGTAAAGTTTGGCCAGGCGCGGCCCCTGATTGTTGACGAGGTAGACCCTGGAGGCCGTGACCGGAAGCGGACCCTGGGTCCAGAATTGGCGCGGCGTCACACGTTCCTCGATCATGTCGATTGCGCGTGGTTCATACCGCCGCAATGGCGGGATGAATTCGGCCGCATGTGGGGGCATCGGGACTAGCCGATCGGCAAGGTCGAAGCGGTCCATCTTGACCAAGTAAGGCCAAAGGGCGCGCCCAATCATTTCTTTCTCGTCCGGCGATGCCCGACGATATTGATTGAGACCAATGGTGATGATCTGTGAGACGTCGCCCGTCCGTTCGGCCAAGCGAATTTGGATGAGCGTGGAAGTGAACTGGTCGCCCAGCCGCTCCACCCGCTCGACTTCGGCCCGTACCGCTCGGTCATTGCCGTCGCGCACGAGGAGATTGATCATGTTGAGTATCGCCGGCCACCACAATGGCTCGATCTCGACAATCTTTGAATAGAGTTGGAGCTTTTCCTCACGACGAGACGTGCCAAGACTATTCGCCAGCCAGTTCATTGCCTCGATATCGTTGGGGTCGAGCGCGATGGCCCGCCGCAGGGCCGCCTCGGCGGCAGGACCTTGCCCTAGCGCGAAGCCACGCGCGGCATGACCCGCCGCGAGATTTGGCGCGAGTGCAATGGCGCGGCGCGCCTCGGCCTCAGCGGTTCCCTCAGCGGTAACCCCGGCGCCGAGGGTTCGGGCGACGGCCAGCGTCGCCCAGCCGGGCGCGAAATTGGGATCTTTACGGACGACCTGCTCAAGCTGTTTTGCGGCCTCAGCATAATGTACGTAATTGCGCTTGCGGATTTTTGCGCGCGCGTCGCTGTAGAGCGCATAGACCTCGCCGCTGGTCGCGATGTTTTCGGGTAGCTTGCCGCCGCGCGCCGCGAGGCGTCCGCGAATTCGTCCTTCGATTTCGCCGGCAATCTCACTCTGCAGCGCGAAGACATCGTCGAGCCTTCGATCGAAATTCTCACTCCACAATTGCGCACCGTCCGCCGTGCGAATGAGGTTGGTGTTGACGCGGATGCGATCGCCGACCGAGCGAACGCTGGCCTGGACCAGATAGTCCGCAGCCTTGTTGGGCGCATCGCCGCCCTTTTCAGCGAGCTGCTCAAGTGTGTTCGGACCAAGGACCAGCAACTGTGGATTACGACCGATGGCCTGGCGCGTGTCCTCCCAAATACCGGCGACAAGGCTTTCGTCGCGCTTATCGAGACTCTGGAACGGCATGACAGCGACCACTGGCCGGCCTTCATCCGCACTGCCGCGCATCCAATAGGCGGCAGCCCCGATCGCCATCAGCAGCAACAGCGCCGCCGCCGCGACCCAAGGCCGGCGCCAGTGGAAGCCACTTTTGGCCGAAGCCGGCGCTGCACGCAGTGCTTCCCCACCGACCAGCGCGCCGGTGCTGGCAACAAGCTTGGTCCAGCCAGGATGCTTGGCACTCCCGCGCCAGCCCTTCAGGTCGGCGCACTGGATTTGGTTGAACGGCAGGGGCGGGATGGTGCCGTCGGTTTGCGCTTGAACCAACGTGCCCGCATTGCGCGCCAGATCCGCCTCGGCACGGACCCATTGCGAGCGCGCCGCTTCAGCCGACCACAGTACCAAGACTGCCTTAGCCTCGCGTAGTTGTTGCTCGATCTCCTCGGTGTAGGCGCGGTGGGCGGGAAGATCATTATCCCACCACACCGAATAGCCCGCTCTCTTCAGCGCTAACGCCGCGCGGCGAGCCAATTCCTGGTCGGCTCGCGAATAGGAAATAAAGACGTCGGCCATGCCCCACCCTGACTTGCCCCAGCCTTATCACAGCAGTGTAGTGGATGCCGAGAGGAGCATCGCAAAAGAGTTGAGGACACACCTGTCCTGAAAGAACCAGGAAATCAAAGACGCTTGCGGTAATCAAACATGAAAACAATGTGCGAACCGAACGCCCGTGTGGCTCCCAACACCGCTGAGGTTTAACCGAGTTTTGCTGCTTCCGCCCTGCAATCGTAGGTTTGACCAGGTTCAGAGCAAAAGTCGGGCCATTCGTTGCTCTTCTGCCAAAGCTCGAGCAACCCAGCGCGCTTGGCAATCATCATGAATCGCTTGTCGCGCCGAGTGGCGGTGAATTCTGGTCGGAAAAGGACTTCGGAAATAACCGCCACGTCCTCCGTCTTTGGCCACGAAAGGAGTGTTGAAATCACGTCCTCAGGTTGACCGAATTGACCGAACGCCAAAATGGCGAATCCGATTCCGGCACTCGGATTCTCCATATTGCGCAAGCGCTCGCGGACAAAGTTGAGCAACTCCTGCACTCTGATCGGACTCGGATCTTCCCGCGTTGCCATGATCAATCTTGGCCCGCGGCCGCCAACGTTCGCGCGGTCCTCAAAGAGAGGTCGAGCGATCTTCGGATCGCCGTAGCGATAGTGAAATCGAAATTGTGCGTCTGCCACGCTCGCCGTCCCTGGCCAAAGTTTTTCAGCCTTTCGTAATTCCCTTTTGGCCGCATCAAAGGATCCGGCGTAGGTCAGCAGAGTAATATATGTGCTGCGAATCTTTGGGGACAGCGGATCCAGCGTTACTGCACGACTTGCGGTCTCGACGGCGTCGCGAAGGTAGCCGGACGCAGCCAGATTGCTCGCTAAGATGTCCAGAATAATTGGATCATCGGGTTTCTGAGCAGCTGCCGCCGAAATCGCTTGGCCGCGTGCGTGAAAGTCACGAACTGGAAGTAAGGCCGCCTCGGCGATGCTAGCCTCGGCCATCTTGGGATCGATCGCGCGCGCTTGCCCGATGTGGCGCCTAAGATCGGCCTGCATTCGAAGATCTTGCTCACCAGCCGTGAATCGCAAGTCAGTCATCTCCGCCTCAGCAAGCAAAAGCTTTGACTAGGCCGGCGTGAAGCGAGGTTCAGACTTCAGGACGTCGAGTAACAAGGGCGTCGCCGGGCGCGTGCTGGCCGTTACAATCTCCGAGAGTTGCGCACAGGCTTTTAAATAGGTTGTAAGCGCACTGGCATTTAATCTGATGGAGCCATCAAGACCCTCGGCGGTGCAGCCGGTTACGCGTGCGGCAGTGAATGCCAATTGCTGGAGCAGGTCGGCGGGACTCCCGGAGGGCTGCTGAAACTCCTGCGACCAGAGAATGGACGAATCTCGGCCTGACTTGAGTGTCAAGGCGGCGTCGGCTGCGCTCGACGCCAAAACCGTGATCAGCAGGTCTGCGTCTTTGGAATGCGTGGCATCGACCATCCGAACCCCAAGTGCGCTCGATGCATTAAGTTCGCTTAGTTTCGTGGTGAGTTCGTTCGCGAGCTTTTGCGACGCCGGGTGCTCGGCCGCTGGAATCACGGAAAGAACCGTGTCTCCATGTTTTACCGACCACGGTCTCCAGACAAACAGTCCGGCGGCAACCAGTGCAACGATTGCCACTATAGCAACCGATTGCAGGGATATTCGCCAGCGGCTCGGCGCACTTTCCGATGCCGGCCGCGGTGCGCCGGTGACCGTATCTATCGCGATATGAAGTTCGCGTAAGCGTGGCGCGGACAGCTTGCCGCCCGGCGCTGTCAAAGTGTGGAACTGCCGAAAGCCCAAAGGCGCTTCGGTGCCATCTATAGATAGGGGTACGAGTCGCCCCCGGTCCCGCCCTGCTGCAGCCTCATCGCGCACCCATGCGCTTTCAATCGATTCCCTTGACCAGAGGACAAGGACTGCGTCGGCGTCACCGAGCGCTCGCTCAATTTCCCTGCTGAATTCGGCGCCACCGTGGATACGCTGGTCCCACCAGACGCTGTGCCCGGATTTTTCAAGGGTCTTGGCTATCGAACGCGCCGCAGTCGCGTTGACTCGATCGTAGCTTAGGAACACGTTCGCCATTCGGCAGCCCCTGCCTGGCCATTCAGCTTCTGATGGCAGTGGTGCATCATGTCTGCAATGGGCGAAGGGCCACATGTGCCAGCAGGCCCCCTAAGCACGGCTTGGCCAATGTCGGGCTGATGCTAGTCGTTCTCCCGGCTACTCTCTTGGATTTGGCACTGCGGCCACAGGAGGCACCTGGTTCGTTCGTCTTGATGCCAGACTCGCTCGGCTATTATGGAAATCACGCCACATTCTTCGGCGTCAGCGCCGTCATAATCGCGGCACTCCTGTCGTGGCTCGGGGCCTTCCTCGACCGCCGCCGCGCCGACCGAAAAAAGGGCCCAGACGAATCAAGCTGATTGTCCGCAATGGGTGGAAAGCGGACAATCCCTTAGGTCCGGCCAAGCTCGCTCGGGGAAGCACGCGGCCACCCCAAGCGTTAATGCGCAGATTAGGGCGAACAAGGCTGCCATGCCCGCAACGTCAGACGCGGGAATCATTGCCCGCTGCTGTTCATCAACTGCCAAAGGATCGCGCGCGTCCCGACGTCAGGTACGGTGGCGCAACCCGCCAAAATGGCCATCCCAAATAAGGCCAGCCGTGTCCCCACCAAGAGTGCCGATCAGGCGTTTCGCTTGCCGAACTCGCGGTTGATAGCCAGCGCACCGAGGGTGCAGAGCACGCCCGAAAGCAAGTAAAGCCCGACCGACCAGAGGCCGAAGCGGCTCGCGAGGAACAAAGCTACCAGGGGGCGAAACCGGCCCCGAGGAACCAGGCCGAATTGGAGACGATCGCCGCGCCGGTGTAACGGTAATGAGGCGCGAAGCTGCTGTTGATGACGCCCGCTGCCTGGCCGAAGGCGAGGCCGAGGAGAACGAAGCCGCTCAGCATGTAGATGGCCTCACCGATTCCGCCGGCGGCGAGGAGCTGGGGAGCGAAGCCACTATAGGCGCCGATCAGGCCCGCCGACACTCCAAGCAAAGCGCGGCGACCGACGCGGTCCGCGATCATCCCGCCAGCGAGCATGGCGATGACGCAGACGACGGCGCCAACCGCCTCGAGCAGGAGGAAGCGCACCAGGCTTTCGTCGGTCGTCAACTGTACCCAGGACAGCGGGAAGACGGTGACGAGATGGAACAGGGCGAAGCTGGCCAACGGCGCGAATGCGCCCAGAGCGATCGTGCGCCATTCCTTGCGCAATGTCTCGAACGGCTCGGAAGGCTGGAGCTCGCGATTCTCGAACAGGCGCGTGAACTCGGGCGTGGCGACGATGCGCAGGCGCGCGAACAAGGCGACGACGTTGATCGCCAGCGCGACGAAGAAGGGATAGCGCCAGCCCCACCGGAGGAAGTCCTCAGGGGTCAGAAGCGCAAGGAAATAAGCGAACAAGGCGCTGGCGACGATCAGACCGAGCGGCGCGCCCAATTGCGGGATCATCGCATACCAGCCGCGATGCTTCTGCGGCGCGTTCAAGGACAGGAGTGAGGGCAGACCGTCCCAGGCGCCGCCAAGCGCGATGCCCTGGCAGAGGCGGAAAAAGCCGAGGATCCAGATGCTGAGCGCGCCGACCTGTGCATAGCCGGGCAATAGCGCGATCGCCATGGTCGAGCCTCCCAGCAGGAAGAGCGCGAGGGTTAGCTTCACCCCACGACCGTGCCTCTGATCGAGCCAGGTGAACAGCAACGTGCCGATCGGCCGCCCGACGAAGGCGAGGGCGAACAACGCGAATGAGTAGAGCGTCCCTGTCAGCGGATCGACGAAGGGGAAAACGTAGAACGGAAACACCAGAACGGATGCGATTGCGTAGACGAAAAAATCGAAGAACTCACTCGTCCGGCCGATGATCACGCCGATCGCGATATCGCGCGGCTCAATATGGTCGTGGCGGGTGTTGACCACGCGGGCGTCGCGTTCGAGCGGGGTCGAATTAGCGGCCGACGGTGTAACGCTCATCCTTGCGTGCATCCTCTTGAGGCGCGGCCCTCCTTCGCGCGGCGCGCGTAGCAAGGCAAGGCCGGAAAATGTTTTCAATAAGCCGCAACCCGCCTAGCGGACTTGACCGATGTCAAATGTCGAATCGCCGCGGCCTCTATATGGGCGGGTCATGAAAGAGCAGATGTCCTTGCGGTTTGGCCGCGCACGATTGCTAGGCGTGGTGGCCGCCGCGGCGCTGCTGCTCGGCGCATGCCAGCGCGCGGTGCTCGACCCCGCCGGCGACGTGGCGCGGCAGCAGCGCGACATCATCTATGTTTCGACCGGGCTGATGCTGCTGATCATCGTTCCAGTGATGATCCTGATTGTCGTCTTTGCCTGGCGCTATCGCAAGGGCAAGGGCGGAACCTACGACCCCGAGTTCGACCACTCGACGAGCCTGGAATTGGTGATTTGGTCGGCCCCCCTGCTGATTATCATCGCACTGGGCGCACTAACCTGGTCGAGCACGCATTTGCTCGATCCGTTCCGTCCGCTCGACCGCATCGAAGCCGGCCAGGGCGCCGACGCGCCGATGGAAAAGCCAATGCCGATCCAGGTCGTGTCGATGGACTGGAAATGGCTGTTCATCTACCCCGAACTCGGGATCGCGACGGTCAACGAGCTGGTGCTTCCGGTCAATCGCCAGGTGCGTTTCGACATTACCTCGACAAACATGATGAACACTTTTTATGCGCCGACGCTAGCGGGCATGATCTATGCCATGCCCGGCATGCAGAGCCAGCTCCACGCTGTGCTCAACCGGCCCGGCGAATATTCGGGCATGTCGGCGAATTATAGCGGTGCCGGCTTCAGCGACATGACCTTCAAGCTACGCGGCGTCGACAATGCCGGCTTCGCGCGTTGGGCGCAGGGGGTGAAGGGTTCGGGGCGGGCGCTCGACCTCGCCACCTATCAGCGCCTCGAACGGCGAAGCGAGAAGGTTCCGCCGATCAGCTTCGCCGCGGTCGACGGCGACCTCTATCGCCGGATTCTCGAGCGTTGCGTCAAGCCGGGAACCCCCTGCATGTCGCAGATCATGGCGCACGACAGGGGCGAGGCCCGGCACATGCCGCCGCGCGGAAGCTCGATGCCGCAGCACGGCAAACCCGAAGGTGCGCTGATGAAGTCGCCGCAAGAGAAAGGCGCGGTGCGCAACAATAACCGCTTCGGCCGCGACGAGGCCGAGCTGCCCGCCACCAAGCCCGCACCCGAGAGCGAGGACCGAAACATGTCCGCGCTCGACGTTGAACAGCTGCTTTCCGGAGACCCAGCGACCCGTGTCTGACCAACCGCTCTCCAAGATCATTTTCGGCCGCCTGACGTGGGAGTCTTTTCCCGTTCACGAGCCGATCCTCATCGGCACCTTCGCGGTGGTCGCCTTGCTCGGCATCGGGATCGCCGGCGCGGTGACCAAATATAAGCTGTGGGGCTGGCTGTGGCGCGAGTGGTTTACCACCATCGACCACAAGAAGATCGGGATCATGTACACGATCCTGGGCATCATCATGCTGCTGCGGGGCTTTGCCGACGCGCTGATGATGCGGCTGCAGCAGTCGATGGCATTCGCCGGCAACGAGGGTTACCTCAACGCCCACCACTACGATCAGATCTTCACCGCGCACGGGACGATCATGATCTTCTTCGTCGCCATTCCGCTGATTGCGGGCGTGATCAATTATGTCATGCCGCTGCAGATCGGCGCTCGCGACGTCGCCTTCCCCTATCTCAACAATTTGAGCTTCTGGCTCACCGTGTCGGGAGCAGTGCTGGTCATGATCAGCCTGTTCGTGGGCGAATTCTCGACCGCGGGCTGGCTTAACTATGTGCCCGTCGCGAACCTCCAGAACAGTCCCGGGACCGGACCCGATTACTATCTGTGGGCGCTACAGATAGCAGGGATAGGAACGACCCTGTCGGCCATCAACATCGTCACCACGATCATCAAGATGCGCGCGCCGGGCATGACGATGATGAAGATGCCGGTATTCACCTGGACGGCACTGTGTAGCCAGGTGCTGGCGATCGCGATCTTCCCGGCACTGACCGGCGCCTTCGCGATGCTCATGCTCGACCGCTACCTGGGTATGAATTTCTTTACCAACGACCTTGGCGGCAACCCGATGATGTACTGGAATCTGGTATGGATCTGGGGTCACCCGGAGGTCTACGTCCTCATCCTGCCGGTGTTCGGGATTTACTCCGAGATCACCTCGACCTTCTCCGGCAAGCGACTGTTCGGCTATTCGTCGATGGTCTATGCGACCGTGGTCATCACAATCCTCAGCTATCTCGTGTGGCTCCACCATTTCTTCACCATGGGATCGGGCGCCAGCGTCAACAGTTTCTTCGGCATTGCGACGATGGTCATTGCCATCCCGACGGGTGCGAAAATCTTCAACTGGCTGTTCACCATGTACCGCGGCGAAATCCGCATGGAGCTGCCGATGATGTGGGTCATCGCCTTCATGCTGACCTTCGTGGTCGGCGGGATGACGGGCGTGCTTCTCGCGGTGCCGCCGGCCGACTTCGTGCTCCACAACTCGCTGTTCCTTGTCGCCCATTTCCACAACGTCATCATCGGCGGCGTCGTGTTCGGCCTGTTTGCCGGCATGTATTACTGGTTCCCCAAGGCGTTCGGCTTCAAGCTTGACGAGTTTTGGGGGAAGGTGACTTTCTGGGGCTGGGTCGTTGGCTATTGGGTCGCCTGGACGCCGATCTACATCGTCGGATTGATGGGGACGACGCGTCGCGTGCGCCAGTTCGACGACCCAAGCTTGCAGATCTGGTTCATCATCGCCGGCATCGGCGCATTGATTATTTTGGTCGGGATCCTGGCCTTTGTCATCCAGATCGCGGTCAGCATCAAGAACCGCGAGAAGCTGCGCGACACGACCGGCGACCCGTGGAACGGGCGGACCCTCGAATGGTCGACCTCCTCGCCGCCGCCGCCGTATAATTTCGCCTTCACGCCGGTCGTCCACGAGCTCGATGCCTGGTACGACATGAAGAAGCGCGGCTACCAGCGGCCGAACCGCGGGTTCAAGGCGATCCATATGCCCAGGAATACCGGCGCCGGTGTGGTCCTCGCCGGGCTGGCGACCGTGCTGGGCTTCGCGATGGTCTGGTACATCTGGTGGCTCGCCGCGGTGGCGGTCGCCGGTCTGCTTGCCGTCGCGATCGGGCACAGCTTCAACTACAACCGCGATTATTACATCCCGGTGGAAGAGGTGAAGCGCGAGGAGCAGGCGCGGACGCAGCAGCTAACGGCGGGGGCCTGAACCATGGAAACCACCGCAGGCAAGATCGCAGCAAGCGAGGCACCGCTCTTCTACGAGACCGGCGAGGGGCACGAGGCGCATCCGGCGAGCCCGACGCTGCTGGGTTTCTGGATATACCTCATGAGCGACGCTTTGCTGTTCGCTTCGATTTTCGCGACCTTCGGCGTGCTGGGCACGAGCTATGCAGGCGGGCCGACCCCGCGCGACATTTTCGACCTGCCGCTTGTCGCGCTCAACACGGCGATCCTGCTCGTCTCATCGGTCACCTACGGCTTCTCGATGCTGGCGATGGAGCGCGGCGAAATTCGCACCGTCCAAGCGTGGCTGGCGGTGACCGCGCTACTGGGCCTGAGCTTCGTGGGGGTCGAGCTCTATGAGTTCAGCCATCTGATCGCGGAAGGCGCGACGCCGCAGCGCAGCGGCTTCCTCTCAGCCTTCTTCACCTTGGTCGGTACCCACGGCGCTCACGTCACCTTCGGCATCATCTGGATAGGGGTGATGCTGGTCCAGGTGCAGAAGCGCGGACTGATCGCGGAGAACCGCCGGCGGCTCTTGTGCCTCAGCATGTTCTGGCATTTTCTCGACGTCGTGTGGATCGGCGTCTTCACCTATGTTTACCTGCTAGGAATGCTGCGATGAGCGCCGAACGCCGCGACATGGACGCCCCGCTGGCAATCGAGGGCCACGGCTCGCGCAAAAGCTACTTGGTCGGTTTCCTGCTGTCGGTGGTGCTGACCGCCATCCCCTTCTGGCTAGTAATGAGCAATGTGCTGGAGAATCCCGGCGCGACCTCGGCGCTGGTTATCCTGTTCGCGGTGCTTCAGATCCTCGTTCACACATTCTGCTTCCTGCATGTCAACACACAGGCTGAGGGCGGGTGGACGATGCTGGCTTACATCTTCACCGCGGTGATCCTCTTGATCACGATCGCGGGGTCGCTGTGGATCATGTACCACCTCAATTCGAACATGATGCCGGGGATGATGCCTGGGCAGATGGCCGAAACGCCGTGACTCGAATGCGGGCGGGCCGGCTCGTTCTGCCCGCCTTGTGCCTGGCCTTCGCCCTGCTGTTCGGTGCGCTGGGCGTGTGGCAGGTCGAGCGCCTGCGGTGGAAGCTGGATTTGATCGAGCGGGTGGAGACGCGGCTGGCGCAGTCTGCGGTCGACGTTCCGGCCACCATAGACCCCAAGCAGTTCGAATATCGGCGCGTGCGAGTTAGTGGCACCTTTCTCCACGATCGCGAAACCTTGGTCGAGGCGTTGACCGAGCATGGGCCGGGGCATTGGGTGATGACGCCGTTGCGGACGGAGCGCGGGCTGATCCTGATCAATCGGGGCTTCGTTCCACAAGGCCGGACCGCCGTGGGGACCGACAGACAGGCACAGGTCGAAGGGCTGGTGCGCCTGAGCGAGCCGAAGGGGCGGTTTTTACGCGCCAATCGGCCTGCCGAGAACCGATGGTACAGCCGGGATGTGGCGGCAATCGCAGAGGCGAGGGACCTGGGATCTATAGCCCCCTTTTTTATCGATGCCGGGCCGGGGCAAAATACAGGCGGTTTGCCGATCGGAGGGCTAACAATCGTGCGCTTTCGCAACGCCCACCTAATCTACGCACTGACGTGGTTCGGGCTGGCTGGACTATCGGCCTTCGGGATGCGCCTTGCGTTTCATACGGCTCGAGGGCAGCGGCGGGCCGCTGGGGGACGCTAATGTCTGCTTTGGGTCGAAGGCAGACGTTAGGAACTTTCGGTGTTCCCGGTCGCATCCATGAGCGCTTCAAGATCTGTGATCTCAACGCCGTTCAGGACATTGTGGATCGTTATGTGCGTAAAGTGCGCTTCTTTCAGCTCCTTCGCTTTCTCTAGCGCCTGGTCGATGGTGAGGCGCTGCTGGAACTCGACGGGGCCCGCCGCCCCGACGCGCGAACGATGTAACGAGCCAACTCAATTCTCCGGCCTTCAAGCGACTCCGCATTTTGAACCCCCGGGAGTAACAGTCAAGTCTGTTCCCTAATCGTTCTCACCGCGCTAGCCGCGGGGAATGTCGACAAAGCACAACGTGCCCAAGGCGCGCACGATTGGCGCGGAAGCCGACTTCGCGTGGCAGGTGAGCGCTCGGCTGTCGGCCCGGTTGGCGCTTGGCCTCTTGGATACAAAGGTGCTCGTTGGCGCCGGCGAAAGCGCGTCGCTTCAGGGCAAGCAATTCGACCGGTCGCCGCCTTATTCCGCGACCGCGGCGGTGGATTGGCGCGTGACGGATCGACTCAGATTGTCCGGGCAGCTGCGTCACCGGGGTGCCTACTTCAGCGATCCTTCAAACAGTCGCGAGCGGCGGGTGAACAGGGCAACGAACGTCGATGTGCGTGCCGAATATGACCTTGCGGGGGTCAAGATGTTCGCACAGGTGCGCAACCTGTTCGATTCACTGATCCTGCTCAGACTGGACTCTGCCTCATCAGGTGAGGCGGAAGATCCGCGGACCGTCAGCATCGGCATCGGCCGGACGTTCTAGGTTCGCCCTCAGCCGCTCTGCTGGATCGTGACGCCCGTAGGGACGTATGTCTTCGGCCGTGCGTCTTGCTGGGCGGCAATGACGATGAACAAGGTCCCGACAGCGATCGCGATGCCGTACGGAATGCCCATCTTGGGCCGGAGAACCGCGACCCGTTCGGAGAGTTTCTGCGGCGCCACAGCCCGGCCGAGGATGATGATCAGCGCCAGGATGCCGCCAAAGATGAAGATGCTGGTGACAAGGCGAACCGCGCCGAACAGGTCGGTCCACAGGGCCACCGCCGCGAGCAGCTTGACGTCGCCGCCGCCGAGGATACCCCTGGAAAACATCATGGTGCCGATCGTCAGCGTCAGGACAAGGACGGCCAGGTTCTGCCAGACGGCAAGCTCCAGCCCCGATAGCACAGCCGCCGCGACTCCCGCGAGCAGCGCCGCGCCCGAGATGTAATTGGAGATCTTGAGCTGGACGGCATCCTGGATTGCCGCCGCGACCAGCAGCGCGCCGAGCAGCCAGAGCAGGTAATCTGGGGCCGAGGCGAACAGGTTCATTGATTGGATTCCGCGCGCTTGAGGTTTCGGGCAGCACGGTCGTACCAGCTGTCCCGCGTTGCGATAGCCTGCGCAAAGGCGGCGATTGCGCGTTGCCGCTCACCCCGGATCTGCGCCGCGACCCCGGCGTCATTGAGGCGCGCGGCAAAGTCCGCATCTGATTCGCCCGCCGCGCGCCGGGGCAAGTCGCTGGCGATGGCAGCCTTCGCCAGCTCTAGATTGTTGCGCGCTCGCTGCGTGGCCCCCTTGGCCGCCACTGCTTTCTCGAGCGCAGCCGCGGCTTGCTGCCATTCCCCGCGCAACAGGTGCGACCAGCCGAGATTGTTGAGCACGTCGGGCTGGTCGGGCGTTGCCGACAGCGCTTTCCGGTAGGATTCGTCCGCCACAGCAAAGTCGTTGCGGAGGTCGGCCGCGACGCCGCGCACGTTCCATGCGCGCCACGAGGCACCGGGGGCGGCGACGGCCTGGTCGGCAAGCGGCTTTGCCCGGTCGAGTGCACCTGACTTGACCGCACTGATCGCTGCGCGCTCGAGCAGCACGGCGTCTCCGTTCACCGTCAAAGACTCATAGCGCGAGAACGCCTCGGCATGCTTGCCCGAGGCGAAGGCGAGGTCGGCGAGCAGCCGTTCGATGATTGGGCCGCGCGCGCCACCGGCGATCTGCTTGGCAATCATCGCGCGCGCCTGATCAAGCCGTCCGGCCTGGATTGCGTACGCGGCCTCGGCGATAGGGTCGCCGATGGGCGCCGCAGCCGCGACAGCCGTCAGCACCAACGGCAGGACCATCAGCTTTTGGCTTGTGAGGGCCGCACCGAATCCCGGCCGAGCAGGACCGTCAGCGGCCCGGAGCGCGGGTTGCGCGCGATGCCGAACCCGAATTCCTGCGACAGCCGGCGCGCGGCGTCCGCGCTCTCCAGCGAGTAGAGTACCAAGGTCCGGTCGCGGACGCGGTCGGCGTCACCGATGATGACCCGGTTCCACCCCTTGCGGCCAAGTGCGACACGGGTGCGCGCGGCAAGCCCCTCGCGGCGCGCAGCGTTGAGGAGGCGAATGCGCGTATCACGATAGGCGGCGCGCAGCGGCACGAACTTGACGGTGACGCTCTGCTGCGTCCGCGCGACGACCTGCGGCCGCCACAAGGGCTGGCTCGTCGTCACCAGGGCGACTTCGCCAAGCGACGTCCGCTCAAGGCGCGGTCCCGTAGTCAGCGCGATCGGCTTGGACACAGGCAAAGGCGTTGGCGCGGCTTGGGCGATGGCGCGAGGTTGCGGCAAGGCGACCGTTATCGAGGGTGCCGGCGGCATCGACGCGACCGTCACGGGATCCGGCTGGACGGCGGGGATCTCCGCCGTTGCCGCCACGGCAATTTCCTGTGCCGCGGCGTTGACCGTTGCTGCATCGCGCCGCGCGATTTCCGCGCGAATGGATGCCGCTTCGCTGTGCTTGCCTTGTCCGTCGAGCGCGGCGGCGAAGCTGTTGAGCAGGATGATGTTCTGCGGCTCGATCGCGAGCGCGGACTCGTAATTGGCGCGCGCCAGGTCCCAGCGGCCCATGCGCTCGTAGCAGGCAGCGATACCGGCCAGCGCTTCGACATTGCTGGCGGGCTCGTCGCGCAAGGATTTGCGGAATGCTTCCAGCGCGAGGCCGACACTGCCAAGCGCAAGCAAGTTGCGGCCCTCCTGGATCATCGGTGACCCGCGCTTCTGCGCTTCGGCCAGCGGGTTGGAGATCGGCCGAACGTCGAACTTTCCATCGGTCGCGACGCATGAGACGAGGGTCATCGCCAGCGGTGCCACAAGCAGCTTTGCGTTGCGTGTCATGTGTTAACCTCCCGCCATCGCCGGCACGATCGAGCGAACGACGCGGATCGCGGCCGGCAGCATTAGCACGCCGATCATCGTCGGCAGCATGCAAGTCACCAGGGGAATCGAAATGAGAACGGGCAGGCGGTGCGCCTTTTCTTCCGCCCGCATCTTGCGGCGCTCGCGCATTTCCCCGGCGTAGATGCGGAGGGTCTGCGCGATCGAGGACCCGAGCTTGGTTGACTGAATGAGAAGCGTCGAGAAAGCGCGAATTTCATCGGAGCCCGAGCGATCCGCGAGCCGGCGCAAGGCATCCTCATGGCTGCGGCCCGCGCGAAGTTCGAGGACGACCGCGCCAAACTGTTCGGCAAGGCGCGGATGAGACTGGGTCATTTCCATGCCGACGCGCGAGAAGGCCGCTTCAAGACCAAGCCCAGCTTCGACGCAGACGAGCATCAGGTCGAGCGCATCGGGAAAGCCGTTGATCAGCTCCTGCTGCCGGCGATCGGCCTTGGCGCGAACGAAGAGGCTGGGGACGTAAAGGCCCACTGCCGCGGCAATGCTGAGCGTGAAATAGAGTTTGATGATGCCCGGGCTCGACCCGGCCGACCACATCAGCGATAGGGCGAGCAGCGGCAGCCCGATCACCAGGAGCAGGCGGATCAGGGTGTAGAGCCGCGGCGCATATTCGGCGGTGAAACCGGCAGCGATGAGCTTCTGCCGGAGCGCCGCATCCTTGGTGTCGACGAGGCTAAGGCCGCGCTTCTCGATCGAGTTCACGAGCTTGAGCCACGCGCTTTCGGTCCGGTCGCTTCGAAGCGACCCGATCGTCACGTCTCCGGTTGGGCGATTGCCTTCCATCAGCCGCTGGCGAGCAATCTGGCGACCGCCGAATGACTGCGCAGCGTAGAAAGCGACGATCGACACGACCGCGAACAGCAGCACCAGAAGAAGCGCGCGAAGGGTTGGATTATCGGCGACAAGCTCAAGCATGGGCTACACTTTCAGGTCGATCATTTTCCTGATCGCGAAGACGCCGATCAGGTACCAGATGATGAGGATGGTGAAGCCCGGGATGAACCAGGGATCGTCCGACACTTCGAAGAAGAACGCCGGGTTGAGCAGGAACAGGCCGACGAAGGTGCCGATCGGCAGGATGGTCAGGATGGCGGCGGTCATGCGACCTTCGCTCGATAGCGCGCGCACCTTCATCATCATCGATTGGCGTTCGCGGATGACGTGACTGAGATTCTCGAGGATCTCCGCGAGGTTGCCGCCCGTTTCACTCTGCACCGACAGCGACACGACAAACATGCGCATGTCCTCGAGATCCCAGCGCTCGGCCATGCCCTGCAGCGCATCACGAAGTTCGGCGCCGTAAGTGACTTCGTCGACGATCATGCCGAACTGCGTGCCGATGGGGTCGGGCATTTCGACCGTCAGCAGGTCGAGCGCGGCGGCAATCGGATGGCCCGCGCGCAAGCCGCGCACGAAAACGTCGAGGGCCACGGGAAACTGGTCCTGCATCTTCTTGCGCGTCTTCTTGGCGCGCATGTTGAGGAACATGATCGGCAGCACCGCGCCAAGGAGCAGCGCAAACACGGCGCTGATCAGGATGCGGCCACCGCTGACGCCCATGCCAAGCCCTACGGCAGATGCCGCTAGGACCACGAAGAATAGCACGATCGGCGCAACGACCAGGCCGAGCATGAGGCGCCCAGTTGGAATCGTGAGCTGCGCCTGCATCAATGTGCGCTCGAGGTTCATCGCCAGCCTGGTCGCGAAAGGCGGCAGGCCGGCGGGGATCACGCTGTCGGAGCGGCGCAAGATGTTGAGCGTCTCGCCAGTCGTCCGTCCGCGCCCGATCATCCGCAGGCGAAGATTGATCGCCTTGCCCTCGGCGCGATTGCTCGCGAGCCAACTGACCAGCACTTCCACCGCAAGGAAGACCGCGCCGAACAGGCAGACCAGCGCCAGCGCCTTGAGCCAGGTCGGGTTCATGCGTCGAACTTCGCGTCGGGCCGGAACAGGTCGGCCGAGAGGGTGATGCCGTGCGACGTCACATGGTCGAGGAAGCGCGGTCGGATGCCGGTCGCTTCGAAGCGGCCCTGGACGATGCCGTCGCCGCTGACGCCCGTCTGACGATAGCGGAAGATTTCCTGCATGGTGACGACTTCGCCTTCCATGCCGGTGAGTTCGGCCAAGCTGACGACCTTGCGGCGCCCGTCCGACAAACGCGCCACCTGCACGACGACGTCGAGCGCTGACGAAATCTGCTGGCGCGCGGCACGCGGCGGGATGTCGATCCCGCTCATGCCAATCATCTGTTCGACGCGCGACAGGGCATCGCGCGGGGTGTTTGCGTGGACCGTGGTCATCGATCCGTCGTGGCCGGTGTTCATTGCCTGCAACATGTCGAAGGCCTCGCCGGCACGAACTTCGCCGACGATGATCCGGTCGGGGCGCATACGAAGCGAGTTCTTGACCAGTTCGCGCTGGGTGATTTCGCCGCGGCCCTCGATATTGGGCGGGCGCGTTTCCAGACGAACGACGTGCTGCTGCTGCAGCTGGAGTTCGGCCGAATCCTCAATCGTCACGATCCGCTCGCGATTGTCGATGAACGCCGACATGGCGTTAAGCAGGGTCGTCTTGCCCGAACCCGTACCGCCGGAAATGAGGACGTTGCGGCGCGATCCGACAACCGCCTTCAGGACTTCCGACATTTGGATTGGGATACTGCCAATTTCGATCAGACGATCCATGCTGATCGGCACCCGCGCGAACTTACGAATCGACAGCAGCGACCCGTCGATGGCGAGCGGCGGCACCACGGCGTTGACGCGGCTGCCGTCGGCCAGGCGGGCGTCGACCATCGGCGAGGATTCGTCGATTCGGCGACCGACCGCGGAGACGATCTTCTGGATGATGCGCAGCAGGTGACGTTCGTCCTTGAACCGCACGGGACTTGGCTCAAGCACGCCGAAGCGCTCGACGAACACATGATTACAGCCGTTGACCAGCACGTCGGTGATGGTCGGGTCCTTGAGCAAGGGTTCAAGCGGCCCAAGCCCGAGCAATTCGTCGAGCACGTCGCCGACCAATTGCTTGCGCTCGGCATTGTTGAGCGCCTGGTTCTGCTTGGCCAGCTCTTCGCGAACGATGTCGCCGACCTCGGCCTCGATCTGCTCGCGCGACATTTGCTCGAGCGCCTGCAGGTTGATGAGGTCGAGCAGCCGCTGGTGAAGCTCGACTTTAAGCTCGGTATTCGAATCGCGCTTGGCGAACGCGCCGGCGTCACCAACGGTGGTCCGCTGATGCTCCTCAAACACGTCCTGGCGCGCCTGCACCTCGCTATCTTCGTGACGCGGCTTCTTGATCTGCCACATGATGCTATCGCTCCAGATTCAGGGCCGCGGCCACGCCGGCATCGAGCGTGTCGAGATCCTTGGCGAGCGAGGTCTTGCGTTTGATATCGTCGATCGGGACGCCGCGATCGATCGCCGCGCTCATCAGGCGGAAATCGTTCGAGACGGTATAGCCTATGTCACGGCCCAGTGCTTCGCGAACGTCGTTCGGCCGGATCGTGCGCAACAGGCTCTTTTCGAACCGGTTGATGACGATCCGCACATCGAGCGACCCAAGGTCCTGCGACTGGATCAGGTTGAGCTGGCGCTTGGCGCGGTTGAGGCCGGCGACGGTAAGCTCGGTGACGAGCAGGACAAGGTCGGACTGGGCCAGAAGCGACAGCGACCAGTTGGTCCAATTGGTCGGAAGATCGATGAAGACGGTGCCATATTCGCGGCCCGCCAGCTCGACGATTTCCATCACATGGTCGCTGCTCAGGCTCTCGAGCGGCATCATGTCAGCAGGCGCGGCGATGACGTGGAGGCCGCTCGCATGTTCAGTCGCGGTCGCGCGCAGCAGTTCGCCGTCGAGCCGTCCGCCGGCCTCGAGCAATTCAACCAGCGACAAGCGCGGCTGGAGGCCCAGCTGGAAGGCGACATCGCCGAACTGGACGTCGAGGTCGATGAGACAGGCGTCGCGGCCATGCTGGCGCTCGTTGGCGGCGAAGCGGCTGGCAAATTGCGTCACCAGCGACGTGGCGCCGACACCGCCGAGACCCTTGACCACGCTGACGATCTTCGACGTGCGCACCGCTGCTTTGACTTGCTTCGAATTGAGCTCGTCGCGGATCGGCGCGACCGAGGTTTCCAGCTCGTCGATGCTGAGCGGCAGCGGCACCACGTCGTGTGCACCGACCCGTACCAGCGCGCGCACGATGGCGAGCGGCGGATCATAAGCGGCCGCAATCAGTGGCGTCGTGGTTTGCCGCGCCAGCTGCTCGAAGCGTTTGATAGAGGCGGGGTTGTCGGCGTCCACCTGGACGACGGCAGCTGCAGCCCCCGCCAGGTCGTCGGCGCTGATCGCGTCGCCCGTCGGGACGATATTGAGGCCTAGCGGGAAGTCCGCGACGCGGGCCCCGACAAGCGCCGCCGCATCGCCCTCCACGCCGCTCAGGAAGAGCTGCACCGACGCTTCGCGCGTCGTCGCCTTCCAGGTTCGTGCAGTTTCGTTCGGGTTGATGACGCTCACCTCAGACCTCAGTTCGAAATGGATCCCGACGCGTCCTCGGCGGGCAGCGTCGTGGAAAAAGCCGGCAGGTTCAGCTGGACGAACAGCAGGCTCGTGATGGGGACGAATTTGAGGCCGGTCAGTGAGACGGTAACCAACGGCGAAATCTCCATCTGGCCCGTAGCACCGCCTGCCTGCCCGAAGCCCGAGCCGCGGTAGCTCACGCGCACATTTGCCGCGGCCACATCCGGCTTCACCATCTGCATCCGTGCGACGAGCGCGTTAAATGCCGTGCTGTCGACCGACAGGTTGGAAACCTCGGCGCAATTGGACGCGCAGGTGCAGCCGCCCGAGGTGCATGTCAGCGTGCCCAGAGCGGAGGCCGGAATGGTGGATCCGGCAGGGAGGGTCGAGGTGGCGTAATTGGCAGCGACGATCCCCGGAGACACGGGGGTGGTCACAACGGCCATCCGCGCGCCCATCTGAGTCGCCTTTTCGGCCTGGTTAAGCTCCCACATGAACCGGCCGACGTCGATCGTCCCGAAGATGAGGAGAATCAGCAACGGTGCGACCATTGCGAACTCGGCCGAAGTTGCGCCGCGCGTGCAACGTAGGAGCGCGCGCATGGTCATAGCCCGAACACCGCGACTTCGCTGTTGGCGCGCAGGCAATAGCTGCCGGCATTGAAGCCAAGCGAATTCCACAGCGTGGGATAATCGAGGTTGGCGCTCACCTTGACGACGGGGATCTGGCCGCTGAGGCCCGAATAGACACCACCATAGCCTCCCTTGGCGACGCAGCGGACACTTACTCCCACCGCGCTTCCGCCCGAGGTGCACGGCGTGCTCCAGAAGGCTGCGGGGAACCGTCCGGTCGCGGTACCGTCGACGGATCCCGTCTTCGTCACATTGATGATCTTCGTTTCAGCCTGCGCATCCTTGAACACCGTCCCCGGACACGAATATGTGTCTGAAAGCGGCATTCGCGACGCAAACCTCGCCCCGTCGCGCACCTGCTTCGTGACGCCGTGCTGGACGAGGAAATAATTCCCAAGCTCCATCGATCCGTACATCAGCGCGATGAAGATCGGCATGACGAAGATCATCTCGGCCGAGGCGGCAGCGCTCTGGTCGCGCAACAAGGCGGAAAGCCGGCGCATCACCGGATCAGGTACGGCCGTGCGCGAGTGTAATATTGGAAGCCGTTGCCGCCGCCGACGGGCTTTGCCGGACCGATGACTTCGCCGTAAATTTCCTTGTCGTCGGTACCTAGTGTGGCGCCGGCGATACCGGTCTGGGCCGCCGATCGCTGCAGCGACGGTTCGGTCAGGAAAATGTCGAACGCCCGCAGGATGATGTAGTCTTCGAACGCCGTGCCCTTGCCCTTCAATTCGTCGCAGTTGGCAGCTACGATCGGCAGGACTCGCCGATCCTTGGCAGCCGCCGATGCCGCCGTTGCAAAGCGCGGCTGGCTGAACGAGCACTGCTTGTAAAACTTGTAGGTAGTGTTGGAGCCTTTGGTATCTGGCGGGTCTTGTGTGACCGCGCCGATCTGGCGAGGGTCGAGCTTGCCAGTGGCCTTGTTGGCAATCTCCCACTGATACACTTGGTAGCGGGTCAGCGTCGAAGCAGTCGCGCCCCCGCCGAGCGCCGCCGCGACCGCGGAGGCATCGATTCCCGGATGGTTGGCAGCAAGATATCCATCGCGATCCCAGGCCTTGTCGCCGAAGTTCTGCGCGCCGCCGTTGACCGGGCATGTCCCGGTGTAGTGGCATGAGTCGCGGCCGAACTGACGCGCGGGACCGTGCTGCGCAAAGTCGGCCGTATAGGACGTCTTCCCGCCCGAATTGACATTTCCGCCTTCGGGAGAGCCGCATGCCGGGGGCGTTGGAGCCGCCGCAGACGAGTCTACGCGAATCTCGAACGTCATCTGGAGCGTCATGTCCTTGCGTGTATTTTCCGCAGGGCATGAGGCGCCGGTGGAGGGCGTGCACTTGCTCGCCTCGTTCTTCTGCGTGCCCGCGTAGACGTCCATGCGCGTGTTGATCGCGTCGGTGGCATTCTTGTTGCCCGGCTCGGTCTCATTGTCGTCGGTGGCCTGGCAGCCGTTCAGGCCATTCCCGAGCAGGGCATTGATGACGGCTGGATTGCCATTGCCGAAATCGAGGAAGCCGTAATTGCCAGGCGCCCAGGCGTTGCCGCCCGCCGTCTTCAAAATGATCCCGCGTCCAACATCCGCCTCGGTCGGAAAATCATCGCTCGGCGTGCAGACAAGCAAGGGTGCGACATTGCAGATCGACGATTCGACGCCGGCCACCGCATGCGCCTGCGCGGTGCCGGACATCAGGCCGACAATGGGCGTGAAGGCGTAATTGGCGGTGCGCAGTGCAGTCGTCGCGATGACGAAGCGGCTGTCGTTGGGATCGGTGGTTTCGGTGCAGGCCGCGGCGTTCGTCGCTATTGAATCGTCGAATTCCTCGCAGAACGTCAGCGTAACGCTGACCGAACGTCCGACCGAATCGTTTGAAAAGCGCGTCAGGTTGAGCGCGAGCTGGTTCGACCCGCTGACAGAGACCGCGGCGGTAGCATTGGTAATGGCATTATCGCTGCGGTCGAGTTGCGTCGCCGCGGCGAGCGCTGCCTGGTCGGCGGCCTGCTGCAGCTCGGTATCCATCGTCACCAGCCGGGCGTAGTCGAAAGCCAGACCCCCTGCGGCAATCAGGCCGACCATGGACAATGCAACCGTCGGCGCAACGGCGCCGTCCGTTTGCGTCCACAGTTTCCTAAGCGTGCCCCAGATCACGACGCATCTCCTAGTTCGGCCCGCCACTGGTACCTTGGGTCGTGCTCAGCCCGCCGGATTTTGCGGCGTTCACCTCGGTGCGATGGCGGGCATTGACCTGATCGGTCCGATACCGAGTGACGGCGGCGGCCCCCTTGGCACCGCTGCTGCCGGGCTCTGCGGCACCTTCAGGATATACGGGATCCGGATTGATGATCTGCGCCGCAGCGTTGAAGCGCACGGATTCGCCGAACAGCGCATCCTCTTCGCCAATCCGGCTTTTCGGGTTTGGCGTCGCGCAGGCAGCCAGCATCGCGCAAGCCGCAGCGGTGATCGCAAGTGCCTTACAGCGCATGGCCATAATCCTTTTCAAGGTCAGCGGGATTGACGGCGGCCATGCCGCCTGACGGCGGCGGCATCAGCGTCGGTCCGGGCGGCGTCACGAAGGGCTGCGATGACGGTGGCACGGCGCTGTCCGTACGGCCGTTGAGGAACAGGTCGGCCTCGTTTGGCGGCTTGACCCGGTCGGTCGGTGCCTTGAGCATCCCCGCGCGCACCGGCTGCACCAGCCGCGGCGTAACGATGATGACCAGTTCGGTCTGCTCGTTCTGGAACCCGGTCGACCGGAACAATGTGCCGATAATCGGCAGCGATCCGAGCAACGGCACCTGGCGTACCGTATCCTGGAAATCCTTGCGGATCAGGCCGGCGAGGGCGAAGCTTTCTCCATCACGCATTTCCACTACTGTTTTTGCGCGGCGGGTTTGCAGGCCCGGAATGGTCAAATTGTTGATGGTGATCGACGCGGTCGGATCGATCGAGCTGACCTCAGGCTCGACGACCAGGTTGATCACACCGTCGGCAAGCACGGTCGGCGTAAAGGCGAGGCTGACCCCGAACGGCTTGAATTCGACCGTAATCGTGGTCGCGCCGCCACCCGTCGCGCCGCTCTGCGCCACCGGTATCGGAAATTCGCCGCCCGCAAGGAAGCTCGCGGTTTCGCCCGACAATGCGACCAGCGTCGGTTCGGCAAGCGTCGTGATGAGCCCCTTCTGTTCGAGCGCATCAAGCGTCACGTCGAAATCGACGCCGAATGCCTTGAAGGCGCGCGAGACGATGCCGAAGCTGCCGATGATCGACCCTACCCCAAGCACGGACGGACCGGCCACGCTGGTGCTCGAAACGCCCCCGCCCGGCAGCGGTGTGGTGATTTCGACGGGCGCGCCCGGCCGCAGGCTCGCCTCATTGCCGATCACGCCCCGCGTATTGCCCTTATCGAAGAAGGTGCGGAGCCCGATATCCTTCAAGGCACTGCGCTTCACTTCGGCAAAGCGAACTTCGAGCATCACCTGCTGGGCCGACCCCAGCGCGAGCAGGTTGACGACCTTGCCCGGTGCATAGGTCTCGGCGATCTGGACGGCGCGGTCGGCGGCGGCGGCGCTGGACACCATGCCTTCGAGAATGACGCTCTCATTCGACATGCGCGCCGAGATGGTGTCGGCGGGCATGAGCTCGCCGAGCTGGCGCTTGAGGTTGGTGACGTCGGGCCCGACGATCACGTCGAGCACCGCAATGAGGCGGTTGCCGCGGTCGTAGAGCGTCAGACTGGTCGTCCCGGCCTTCTTGCCGAGGACGTAGACCGAACTGTCGCTGATCGGAACGATGTCGGCGATGTCGGGATTGCCGATCAGCGCCTTCGAATAGGGCCGATCGACGCGGAGCACCTGGCTCTTGTTGACGGGCACGTCGAGCTCACCGGCGTGAACGCCGGAGGCCACGGTGACTTGCGCCGCGACGGGGGCGGCCATGGCCAGCGTGGCAGCTCCCGCCGCCAGCAGCGCGACCCGATGCAGAGGCTTAATTGCCATAACGACCCACCTCTACTTCCTCGTTCTTGGTGCCACGATAGACTTCGACCTTGCGGCTGGTGTCCGCGGGCTTGGACGCCGGGCGGCTCGACCGGGCCGTCGAGCCGGAGCGGGTCGCCGCAGCAACCTGGTTGCTGCGCACCGCCATCGCGCCGCCAACGGCTGCGCCGATGGGGTTGCCGAAGCCGCCGACCACCGCGGGGGCCGGGTAACGGGCGCCGCCGTAAACGTTGAAGCGAAGGTCGTTCATGCTGATGGTTTCGACCACCGGATTGTTGGCCTCACCGGGCTTGCGCAGCACTAGGCTGAGGCTTCCGATTTCCTGCGCGAGCGCAAGCTTTTGCGCATCGAGCGGAGTCACTTCGAGGGTTGCTGTCTTGGCCACCTTGGGCGACCCATCGGCGTTGCGCGACTGCTGGTCGATGGCGATGACGCGGACGTTCTGAATCAGGACATCGGTTAATTGGGTGCTTTGCTGCGCCCCCGGGACGGTGCGCGTGACCAGCACGTCCACGCTGTCGTTGGGCTGGACGAAGCCGGCCACGCCGGACACATCGTTGATGCGCACAGCGGCGGCGCGCATGCCGGGCGGCAGCAAGGCGGCGATCGACGCACCCTGGCCCTGGCCGGAAATCTTGCTGGCAAGGATCGGTTCGTTGATGCCGATGGGCATCAAGGCGACACGCTTGCGGCCGGCTGGGACGAGCTGCGCGGCATTGGTGAAGGCGCCGGGCGGAATGGCGCTGTTGGGATAATCGACGAAACGGACCTTATCCGCCGTAATGTCGGTGCCGTAGGCGAGCGGTGCGGAGGCGACGGCGACCCGCGTGGTGCCGGACAGCGCATTCTTCTGCTCGGTGCCGGAAAGCCAGCTGTTGGCGATTAAGACTGCGAACAGCCCAAGGACTATCGCAACCCCCAACGCAATCCATGATTGCCGTGTCAACATGCTTGGACCCCCGGTCGCTACGCAATTAATCTAACGCAAAAATTAGCTTTGGTTAAGCTATGTCGTTTAGCCGACTAATTCGACAAGTAATTGGCGCTCACGCCGAAGGAGTCCGCGATGCTGACCCCAGTGCGTAAGCCGCAGTCGCCAGGCCGGTGCCGATGATCGCGAGGATCATCGCATATTCCGCGGCGCTAGCGCCGCTGGCGGAACGCCAAAGTTGACGAAGTGTCTTCACCACGACGCGCCGGAAAAAGGGGCCGCCCTAAGGGACGGCCCCTTTCCCAGTTATTGCTTAGCAGCCGCTCGCCGTCGTGGCGTCTGCAGTGGTGCAGGTAGTGATCTCCTCGCCCGTCGAGCGCAGCGAGTTGCTGATCGCGCCACCGAGGAAAATTGCGGCGAGGGCGATGCCCGAACCGACGATGGCGAGGATCAGGGCGTATTCGGCGGCCGACGCACCGGAGTCGTCGCGCAGCATGTTGATGAACTTGGTCATGTCTTCTTCCTTCCTTGCTATAACGGACTCCGCGCCCCCTCCCGGGGTACGGGTCCACGCTTCGCGTTCGTCGGGAAAAAGAAGCGAACTTTCATTTGGCCACGTCTGCTGGAACCGAGTGAGTGCAGACAAGGCCAAGGCCCCCGGAGCGCTCAGCTACGGCAACGGCTGCGACTCTGTTAACAAATTGTCAACCAGTGTTTTTCACTTCAGGTTAATTAACTGTCGAGTTTCCGACCAAAGCAAGTGGCTGATTCTAAATGCGTTTCTGCCAAGAACGATGGCTCAAAAGGCGACTTGGAGTGTCCCAAAGTCGAACAGCTCCAACCCGCCGACCACGGCCGGACGAGTGCCGCAACGACCGGAAATCATTGCGCAATTGTACCGAAACGAATCGCGATCAGGCTGGAATGCGGTGTCGGTAGGTCACGTTCACCCGTGTCGACAGCAGCAGATAAGGTAACCAGAGCGCCATACTGACCAACGTCTTTTGCATGTTTCCTTCGAGCAGCGATTGGAGGGCGGTCGACACGCCCGCGGGCAAGGGACCAGCGGCCATCACCAGTTTCGCCGTCGCAAGCTGCATCGCGAGGTCCGCGATCCAGATGGAAGCCAGCAAGCGCGGGAAAAATGCCATGCGGCGAAGACCGGCGACAAAGGCCAGCATATAAAGACTGGTGAACAACACAACGTCCAACGTCATCGCGAAATGCAGCACTGACAGCCAGTGCGGCGCAACCAAGGGCAATGGAGGCATCGCCCCGATATACTCTAAGGCGCGGACGGGCACATTGAGCATCATGCCCAGCAGGAGCGAGACCATGATGCCGCCCGTGCCGTACAGGCGATGCTTGGTTGCCTCCTTGCGCGTGAGATTTCGCCAGTTACTGAGCCAGCCCATCCTAGTTACGGGTTGGCCCATGAGCGGACTGATCGCAAACCAGCGAAGGGCGAGCATGGTGGTCGCGAAAGGCGCGATGACGAGCAACGAATAAGAGGCAAAATTCGACAGTGGAGCTACCGGCACGTTGCTGGGCGTAAAAACTATACGTGTCACCGAGGCGACTCCGGCGATCAACAGCCAGCCAACCAGAATGCGATCAAGCCGGGTGTTCAACGTCAGCAGTACGGCGTCTGCTCGCGCGCGCATCTTGGTCGTAAATTTATCGATCATCTCGGGAAGACGTAATCCAATGGAGCCTCGGGGGTTCCGGAATTGCCGTCGAAACTAATCTCCGACTAGCATTACTGCGAGTCTGCTGTGTTCGGAGGAATTCGGTTGAAACGTTTGGCGCGCACGCGGCCTCACTCACTTTGGTCGAGATTCAGACGTAGAGCCGAGCAAACGGCGACAGCTTCCCCCATTCATCCCGCGATGAGATTTGCCTACGCACTCCTCTCACTTTGGGCCTTGTCGCTTTCCCTTGTTTTCGCCGTCAGTGACCTCTCGTTGGGAAGCAGTCCTGCCTTTGCCGGCTTCGGCGTCCTAATGTGGATACTTGTCTCGGCCCTGGTCGCTCGACGTTATGGGTTTGACCGTATCGCGCTCTTTCTTGAAGCGGTGTCCTTCATGCCCTTGGTTGGGGCCGTGACTGTAGCGACAACCTTTTCTCTAGCATCGATCAGCGGCCCTATGCGTGATGCCGAGCTAATTGGTTTTGACGCGGCGATCGGCTTCCATTGGCTACAACTTTTTGACCTGTACCAGCGCACGCCGGGAATGATGACCGTGTTCCAATCGGCATATTCCTCCTTTATTGCTCAAGTCTGGTTGGTCCCAATCCTGCTGCTGATTCTCAAGAAACGGGATCGGCTCCCCGTGCTCTTCACGGCGTGGAGCATCGCGTCGCTACTCACCGCGATCATCTTCCCCTTCGCCCCTGCGGACGGCCCCTACTTGCACTACGGAATCACGAAAGAGGAGGTGCCCGAATTACGGCGCGTCTGGCAGTGGCAGTTCGGCCCGCTCATCAACGGCATAAGAAGTGGCGAGATAACTGAATTTAGTAATGCGATCATGGGTATCGTTTCGCTGCCGAGCTTCCATACCAGCGGCGCAATCATGTTTGCATGGGCTTTGTACGACCGAAAAATACTAGGCCCGATTCTAATCCTGCTGAACCTCGGGATGATATTCTCAACCCTGGTGAACGGAGCACATTATCTGGCGGACATCATCGGAGGTGTCGTCGTCGCAATGGTGGCTTTGGCCGTCGCGACAAAACGCACTACCACGGGGCATCGAGAAAGGAGCGCCAGTCGAAGCATTCGATCTCAACGAAGTACGGTCACCGGTTCGCCATCTTGAGCATCCACTCTTCTGCGATTGGGGACGCGAGCGAGGTGCCAGCATCCGAGCGCACCTAGAGCACCGGCGATGCCATCAGACAGATAGTGCCAACCTAGGTAAACCGAGCCGAACAGAATCAGGATGCCGTAAATGGCGCCGACCACACCGGCCCTTCGACTAATCGACATAAGCGTCAAATACGTCCACATCGCCATCGCAATGTGCATCGACGGCATGGCCGAGATGCCTGATGCAACATCCACGACGAGATGGTTGTGCTTCGCCCACAAATAATCCGACGCCATCGACGATATCTGCGGGGGATTGAGGCCAGCAAACTGATCCCCGTAGCCGAGCCGCTCGTAGAATATTGGGCCGCCCGATGGCATCAGGAACATGCCCAGCACGCCCACTAATGCGAAGGTCAAAAAGAACGACAATGCGGCCTGCGACTTCTTATCAGAAGGGTCGCGGAACAGATTCATCGTGAACACCACGGCAAGCCAGGGAAACCACGTGTTGTAATGTCGGTCGATCAACGCTCCGCCGGGCAGCAATTGAGCCAAACGAAACGCATCGGTGCCGAGTATCATTCGATCGAACTCGGCTAGATACGGGTCTGCCCAAAAATCTTGGACGAGCGGCAACGTCCCTTTCGTCCAAGTTAGGATAGTGAGTTGGACGATTGCCAGCGTCAATCCGGCGCCTGCGAGTCTAAGCTTGTGCTTGCGCCGTTGCAGCCCCGCGACAATGTAACTCAGCGCGGACGCACCGTTCTCTCGCCAGCAGGCGTAAGTGTCGATGAGGATGAAAACGCCGACCGTGATAACGCTAAAGGCAAATCCACTTGCCGCGTAGACCAGCAACGGCGGCTCCTGAGCAAACCCCAAGGAAAATGCGAGTATTACGCCACCGACAATTTGGATCGCAATGAGGCGCACTGCTAGCGCCATCCAGTCCTGATCACGCATACCCTTAACCCTGACCCGGCAGCACCAGCAGCTGACGCAAGCCGTCTTGGAACTGGCGCAGCTTTTCGCCCTGCAGCTCGGCCGAGCCGCTGGCGAACTTGACGTCGAGCGGGTTCACCGGACGGCCGTTGCGGTAGACCTCGTAATGGAGGTGGGGGCCGGTGGAGAGGCCGCTGCTGCCGACGTAGCCGATGACATCGCCGCGGCGCACCGCGGTGCCGCTTGCGGCGGCGATGCGGCTCATGTGCGAATAAGTGGTCTGGAGGCCGTCGCCGTGCGCGATCGCGACTTGCCGGCCGTAGCCGCCTGCCCAGCCGGCGGCGACGATGCGGCCGTCGGCGGCGGCGACGATCGGCGTGCCGCTCGCGGCGGCGAGGTCGATGCCCTTGTGCATCCGCGCGGCGCCGAGGATCGGGTGGAAGCGGCTGCCGAAGCCCGAGGTCAAGCGGCCGCTGACCGGGCGCGCCATGCCCGCCTGCGCTTCGCCGCCGACGCCGTCGGCGTTGATCCACACCACCTGCTTGCCCTCGATCCACTTCAGGAGCGCGACATCGGCGCGGCCGACGCGGTCGAGGCCGACGTAGAGCAACTGGCCAAGGCTGCCGTCCTCATTGCGCTCGACGACGATGTCGAACTTATCCTCGACGCTGAGGCCATCGGCGAGCGGGATCGCGCGCGCCAGCACCGCGACATATTCTCGGCCGCGGGCATCGGGCACGCCGGCGGCCTGCATGGCGAGCGTCAGGTTGTCGCCGATGCGCCCGGTGAAGCGCTTCGCGCCGCTGTCGTCGGCAACGGGCTGCTCGGCGGGCATGTCGGCGGCGCCATAATATTGCGGGACGGGGGCGGGCGCGGCGACGGGCGGCGGCTCGACCGGGTTCGAGGCCATGGCGCTGGTGATGGCGATGGTCGCCGAGCCGATCGCGGCGAGGGCAATCGCGGCGCGCAGACGCGTGGCGCGTGAACGCGCGGCATCGGTCGCCTTGGCGAAAGCCTCAAAATTCTCAAGCACAGCCGTGTGCCCCCCAAATAGGCGTCGGCTCGGTTCCGCCGTCCTTTTCCGCCTTTTCATGCCACCGCGTCAAGATGCGCGGGCGCGGCGTCACGATTCAGGACGGTGCTAGACCTTGAGCGCCGCGGCTGCCTCCGCCTCGCGCTTCAGGTTGCGCGCCAGCTGCGCCATGCCGTTGAGATATTGCGGCGGCACCGCGACGTCGCGGTAATCGAGCTGCGCCGCGGCGCGCAGCGTCCAGAAGGGATCGATCAGGTGCGGCCGGGCAAGCGCGACGAGGTCGGCGCGGCCCGCGGCGAGGATCGAGTTGGCGTGGTCGGGCTCGTAGATGTTGCCGACCGCCATGGTTGCGAGGCGGCCCTCGTTGCGGATGCGATCGCTGAACGGCGTCTGGAACATGCGGCCGTAGACGGGCCGCGCGTCGGTCCACGTCTGCCCCGCGGAGACGTCGATGAGGTCGGCGCCTTCGCGTGCAAACGCATCGGCGATGACGACCGCGTCGGCGGCGGTGATCCCGTCATCGCCAGCCCAGTCGGTGGCGGAAATGCGCACCGACATCGGCTTGTCGCCCGGCCAGGCGGCGCGCATCGCGGCGAATACCTCAAGCGGGAATCGCAGCCGGTTCTCGAGGCTGCCGCCATATTCATCGGTGCGCTTGTTCTGCAGCGGGGTGATAAAGCCCGACAGCAGATAGCCGTGCGCGGCGTGGAGTTCGACCATGTCGAAGCCGCAGGCGATCGCGGCACGGGTCGCGGCGACGAACTGGTCGCGCACCGCATCCATGTCGGCGCGGGTCATCGGCGTCGGCGCCTGGTTGGCGGGCGACCACGGCACATCGCTCGCGGCCATGATGGGCCAGTTGCCGTCGGGAAGCGGCGCATTGTCCTCTTCCCAGCCGACGCGGGTCGACCCCTTGGCGCCCGAATGCCCGAGTTGCAGGCAGATCTTCGCCTTGCTGCGCGCGTGGACGAAATCGACGATGCGCGTCCAGGCGGCGGCCTGCTCCTCATTCCACAGGCCGGTGCAGCCGGGGGTTATGCGGCCCTCGGGCGAGACGCAGGTCATCTCGGTAAAGACGAGGCCCGCGCCGCCGAGCGCGCGCTCGCCATAATGGACGAAGTGAAAGTCGTTCGGCGTGCCGTCTTCCGCCGAATACATCGCCATCGGCGATACGGTGATGCGGTTCTCAAGGCGCATGTCGCGCAGGCGGAACGGCGCAAACATCGGCGCCGCGGACTTGCCCGGCACGCCGGCGCGTTCCCAGAACCAGCGCTCGACGCTCGCCAGCCATTCGGGGTCGCGGACGCGCAAGTTCTCGTGGCTGATGCGCTGGCTTCGCGTGAGCAGCGAATAAGCGAATTGCAGCGGCTCGAAATGCAAATAGCGATCGAGCGTCTCGAACCATTCGGTCGAATTGCGCGCGCTGTTCTGCAGCTTGAGGACCTCAAGGTTTCGCTCCGCGACATATTCGTCGAGCGCGGCTTGCAGGCTGAGGCTCGGCCGGTTGAGCACCTCGGCCAGTTTGATCGCATCTTCGAGCGCGAGCTTGGTGCCGCTGCCGATCGAGAAATGCGCGGTGTGCGCCGCGTCCCCGAGAAGGATGACATTACCCGCATTCCAGCGCTCGCACTTGATGCGCTTGAAATTGAGCCAGGCGGCCGACCCGACGAGATGCGCGGCGTTGGATTGCAGGCGGTGGCCGTCGAGATACTTGCCGAACAGCTTCTCGCAGACCCCGATGGTCTCGGCCTGGTCCATCCGGTCGAAGCCGAAGTTGCGCCACGTTTCCTCGCTGCATTCGACGATGAAGGTCGAGCAGTCGGGCGCGAAGCGATAGGCGTGCGCCCAGATCCAGCCGTGCTCGGTTTCTTCGAACGCGAAAGTGAACGCGTCGAAGACCTTGGACGTGCCCAGCCACACGAACTTGTTGGCGCGCACGTCGATGTCGACGCCGAAGGCAGGTTCCTGCGCGTCGCGGAAGCGCGAGTTGGCGCCGTCCGAGGCGATGACGAGGTCATAGTCGCGCCAGCGTGGATCGGCGGGGTCGCATTCGTCATTAAAGTGAAGGCCGACGCCCAATTCGCGCGCGCGCTGTTGCAGGATCTCAAGCAGCCGTTTGCGGCCGATGCCGATGAAGCCGTGCCCGCTCGAGGTGATCGTCTGGCCGTGGATGTGGACGTCGATATCGTCCCAATGCGCGAACTCATCGGCAATGATCTTGGCCGACGCCGGATCGTTGGCCTGGAGGTTCTCAACCGTTTGATCGGAGAAGACGACGCCCCAGCCGAAGGTCACGCCGGGCGCGTTGCGTTCGAAGATGTCGACCTTATGCGCCGGGTCGCGCAGCTTCATCGAAATGGCGAAATAGAGGCCCGCGGGCCCGCCGCCGACGCACGCAATCTTCATTGCCAACGCCCCGGAAAGTCACAAAAGGTCTTGCCTAAACGCACGCGCGAGACGGCGGCGGTATGACCTCCAAAGGTTTGCCGGAATGCCCAACCGCGCCGCATGATGGGCGGCTCCATGGCACAGCGATGCGGCTGTAGGACAGCGAATTGATGATCACGCGGTTTCCTCGACGCTCTTGATGAAATTGGCGACGAGGGCGTTGAAGGTTTCAGGCTGCTCGAGGTTTGAAAGGTGTCCGGCGCGACCGATTACGGGGAACCGGGCCCCCGGGATAAGGGTCATTAGCTGCGCCGAGAGGGCTGGCGGCGTTACCTTGTCCTCGGTGCCACAGGTGATCAACGTCGGTACGCGGATTTCGCGCGCGCGGTCGGCCTGGTTGGCCAGCCAGACAGCTTCCGCGCCGATGCGATAGGCGGCGGGGTCGATGCGGGCCATCGTCTCGACGACGTCGTCGCGTACTAAGGGATTGGCGATCAACACGTCGACGCGCGCCTCGGCGAGCGCGCGCATGTCCGCGCTGCCCGCGACCGAACGCTGGTAAATGCCCTGCCCGCCGGGGTGCTTGGCGAACGTGTCGGCGAGGACCAGCGAGGAGATCCGCCCCGGCGCGGCATGGTGCATGGCGATCGCCACGACGCCGCCGAGCGACAGTCCGCAAACGTGCGCGCGCTCGATGCCGAGTGCAGTCATCGCCGCCAGAATGGCCTCGGCATAATCGTCACGCGTAGTGCCCTGGGGCGCGGGATCGCTGTCGCCGTAACCGGGATAATCGAAGGCGAGGGCGCGGCGCTGCTTGCCGAAATGGTCGAGCTGCGGACGCCAGACCGATTTGTCCGACCCGACGCCGTGCAGGAAGACGACCGGCGTCGCATCGCCGTCGCCGGATTCGACGTAGCCGATTGCCCGACCATCGGTGATGTTGATCCGCCCCATCGATCCATCTTGGCAGCGGTGCGCGCCCCGCGCTAGCCTGCCGCGCATGAGCAGCATGACCGTCAACGGTGAGCCGATCCGCTATCGGCTGGATCCCGCGACACCCTTGCTGTCGGCGCTGCGCGAGGCGTCTAACCTGACGGGCACGAAATTCGGCTGCGACAGCGGCGAATGCGGCGCTTGCACGGTGATCGTCGATGGGCGCGCGACGATGAGTTGCAGCGTCACCATCGGCGATCTCGAAGGCGCCCAAGTGACGACCATCGAAGGGCTTGGCGGCGCGCATCCGGTGCAGCGTGCGTGGATTGCCGAGCAGGTGACGATGTGCGGCTATTGCGAGCCGGGCTTCATCATGGCGATTGCGGCGCTGCTGCGCGCGAGCCCGTCGCCGACGTCCGAGCAAATCGACGCGCTGCCCAACATCTGCCGCTGTGGCGCTTACCCGCGAATCCGCCGGGCAATCCGCCGCGCGGCGGCGGCTGGTAGAGGCGACGCCGCCGTTCATCGAAGGCCGATTGAGCCTTCCGCTTCCGCCGAATGAGCGTTGTCCCCGCGTGCGCGAGGGGGGCGTTGCCGTCGCGCCTCTCCTGCTTTAGTGGGCTAATACACCCGCGCTTTTCTAAAGGTCATGAATCCATGAAGCTTGCCGGCTCTCTTATCATCTCCGTCTCCCTTCTCGCGCTGTCCGCATGCGCGACCACCTCGGCCGAATCGGTTGTACCGGTTGCCGCCGCGGAGCCGGTGCCGGTTGTGCCGGTGGAGCCCGCGGCGCCGACGGTCAGCGCACATGACCGGCTGTTCCAGCTGTTCAAGGATAGCGACGAGGACAATCTGCGTCGCAACCCGATCGGCGCGCTGTTCCGCGGCGACCAGCGCTATGCCGATCGCCTCGGCGACTTCATGACCGACGAATATTATGCGGGCGAGCGCGCCGCGGCGGAAAAGGAGCTGGCGGCGCTTCACGCGATCCCGCGGACCGAGCTCAACGAAACCGACCAGCTCGCCTATGACGTGTTCGAATATAATACGAAGGACACTTTGCGCGGGCTTCAGCCCGACATGCTGGCATTGACCGCGCCGCGACCGCTCAACCACTTCTTCGGTTTCCACACCTTCTACCCGACGCTGGCGAGCGGAAAGGGCGCGGCGCCGTTCAAGACGGTCGCCGATTACGACAACAATCTGAAGCGGCATCGCGAGTTCATCACACTGCTCGACCGCGCCATCGGCCGCTTCAAGCAGGGCCAGCAGACCGGCGTCGTCGAGACCAAGATGACCGTCCGCAACATGATCGAGCAGCTCGACAACCAACTGAAGATGAAGGTGACGGATTCGCCGTATTACGGACCGATCAAGCAATTCCCGGACAGCATCTCCGCCGCCGATCGGGCGCGGCTGACCGCGGAGTATCGCGACATCATCGCCAACGGGTTGTTCCCGGCGCTCACCCGGCTGCGTGACTATTTCAAGAACGACTATCTAAAGTCGGCGCGCGACGGCGACGGACTGATGTACATGACCGGCGGCGACAAGCTCTACCGCTACAATCTCGAATCGACGACGACCCTCCCGCTCAGCCCCGACGAGATCCACAATCTGGGGCTGCAGGAAGTGGCGCGGATCACGACCGAGATGGAAAAGGTGCGCCAGGAGGTCGGGTTCAAGGGGAACCTGCAGCAGTTCTTCGAACACCTGCGCACGGACCCCAAATACAAGATGAAGAGCCGCGAGGCGCTGACGCAGGGCTATTACGACATCGGCAAGAAGGTCGATGCCCTATTGCCGCAATATTTCTCGACCATTCCCAGGGCGAAGCTGGAAATTCGCCCGTACGAGCCGTTCCGCGAGAAGTTCGAGGCGGGTGGATCGTACAGCAACGGGACACCCGACGGCAGTCGCCCGGGCATCTTCTATTTCAATGCCTACGACCTGCCGTCGCGCACCACGCCAGGCATGACGACGCTTTACCTCCACGAAGGGTCGCCGGGGCACCATTTCCAGATCATGCTGGCGCAGGAGAATGAGGCGCTGCCATCGTTCATGCGCTTTGGCGGGCAGACGGTCTTTTCCGAAGGCTGGGCGCTTTATGCCGAGACGCTGGGCTATGACATGGGCTTTTATGCCGATCCCATCCAGCGGATGGGGACGCTTGACGATGAAATGCTGCGTGCAATGCGGCTTGTCGTCGACACCGGAATCCACGCCAAGGGTTGGACGCGCGACCAAGCGATCAAGTACATGCTCGACAATTCGAGCATGGGGAAAACCGACGCCACCGCCGAGGTCGAGCGCTATATCGCCATCCCGAGCCAGGCGACGGCGTACAAGATCGGCGCGCTGACCATTCAGCGGCTGCGCAAGAAAGCCGAGGCCGAACTCGGGCCAAAATTCGACATCCGCGAATTCCACGCGCAGGTACTGATGACCGGCGGCCTGCCGATGACCATCCTGGAACAGAAGATCGACCGCTGGATCGCCGCCAAGAAGGCAGCATAAGCTGAATGACGAGGGGAACGACGTGAAGAGGATTGCCATCGCGCTCATGGGCGCCGCCGCCGTGCTGACCCCGGCGATCATCGCTGCGCCCGTGGCGGCGCGGGCGCCGACGCCGTCCAAGGCGCTCGCCGACCTGTTCGCGGCCAGCGACGCCGGCGAGCTGAGGCGCAACCCGATCTCTCAACTTGCGCGCGGCGATACGAGCAACGCGGGCAAGATCGGCAATCCCTTGTCCGACGCTTATTATGCGGCGGAGCGCGCGGCGGCCGAGGAGGAGCTGGCCGCGCTGGCGCGGATCGACCGCACCAAGCTGACGGCCGACGAGCAGATTTCGTACGATGTGTTCAAGTGGCAGCGCGAGATGGACCTTAAGGGTCTGCAGCCCGATATGCTGGCGCTGACCGCGGTCCGCCCGATCGACCATTTCAACGGCTTTCATACCTTCATGGCGGAGTTGAGCAGCGGGCAAAGCGTCGCGCCGTACAAGACAACCAAGGATTATCGCGACGGCCTCAGCCGCTTCGACGATTTCGTCGCCATTTCCGACACCGCGATCGCGCGCATGCGCGAGGGCATGAAGACCGGCGTGGTCCAGCCCAAGCTGATCGTGACCAATAGTGTCGAGCAACTCGACCAGATGCTTGGCGCCCCGATCGAGGACAGCGCCTTTTACCAGCCGCTCAAAACTTTTCCCGCGAGCGTCCCGGCGGCCGAGCAGGCGCGGCTGCGCACCGCCTATCGGCAGGCGATCTCGACTAAGCTGTTCCCCGCGCTCAAGCGACTGCGCGACTTCATGGCCGGTGAATATCTCGCTGCGGCGCGCGACAGCGTCGGCCTGCGGGACATGAAGGGCGGAGCGGAGCTGTACCGCTACCGCGCTGCGGTCAGCACCACGACCGACCTGACGCCCGAGCAGATCCATCAGATCGGGCTCGACGAAGTGAAACGCCTGCATGGCGAGATGGAGAAGGTGAAGTCCGAGGTCGGCTTCACCGGGACGCTCCCCCAATTCTTCGAGCACATCCGCACCGATCCGAAATTCAAACCGGCATCGCGCGAGTGGCTGCAACAGGAATATGTGCGCATCGGCAAGCGCGTCGAGCCGAACCTGCCCAAGCTGTTTTCGACAATTCCCAAGGCGCCGCTGGAGATCCGCCCGGTTCCGGCGCTGACCGAAAAAGGCGCGGCGCGCGGGTCGTACCAGCGCGGAACGCCCGATGGTTCGCGGCCGGGTGTCTTCTACTTCAACGCCTACGATTTGCCGTCACGGACGACGCCGTCGATGGAAACGCTGTACCTGCACGAAGGCGCGCCGGGGCACCATTTCCAGCTGAGCCTGGCGCAGGAGAACACCAAGCTTCCGAACTTCCAGCGCTTCGGCGGGATCACGGCATTCAGCGAGGGCTGGGGCCTCTATGCGGAAACCCTGGGCCGCGAGCTCGGCGTCTACACCGACCCCTACCAATATTTCGGCTACCTGGATTCGCAGCTGTTTCGCGCGATCCGGCTGGTGGTCGACACCGGCATCCACGCCAAGGGTTGGACGCGCGATCAGACGATCCAGTACATTCTCGACAACAGTTCGCGCGGGCGCAGCAATGCGACGGCGGAAACCGAGCGCTACATTGCCATCCCCGGCCAGGCCTTGTCGTACAAGATCGGGCAGATGAAGATCAGCGAGTTGCGCGCACGCGCCGAGCGCGAGCTTGGCCCGAAGTTCGACATCCGCGACTTCCACGCGCAGGTGCTACTCAGCGGATCGCTGCCGATGGCGGTGCTGGAAGCCAAGATCGATCGCTGGATCGCAGCGAAGAAGGCGGCTTAACCCCCCGCCAGGCGGATGAACGGCGCGAACTTGAAGTCGCGCTTGACGAAACTCGTCTCATAGCGGCGAACCGTCGGATCGGCGGCGATGATCTCTTCGGCCAGCGCGTTGAAGGCCGCCATGTGCGGGCAATCGACCAGCACCAAAAGGTCGAGCGCGCCGGTGATCTCGTAGACGAACTGTACCTGTTCTTCCGCAATCAGCCGGTTGAGTAGCGCCGCCTTGCCCTGCTTATCGGCATGCTCATTGAGGACGATCGTGACGATTGCGCGCAGCCGCGTTTCTGCCAAGCGCGGAGACAGCAAGGCAATGCCGCCCGCGATCCAGCCCTCCGCCCGAAGGCGCCGGAGGCGCCGGGCGATCGCAGATGGCGACAGCGAAACTTTCTCCGCCAGGCGCTCGGCAGTTTGTTCGTTGTCGCGCTGCAGTTGATCGAGAAGCTGCAGGTCGAATTCGTCAAGCATCCCACAGCGGTGCCAAAATTTGGCACGCCGTGCACGACAATTGCGCACATATGTCGACCTCTGACGCTATCCTGAGCGTCACACGGGACCCGGAATTCGCGATGCCTACTCTTGTCATGCTGCACGCGCCGGGGCCGCGCACCCCTTCGGGATCCGACCCAACCGGCGGGCCCAATGACCCCGCCACTTTGCCTCATGAAACCCGCATCTGACCAATCGCGCTCACTCATCCGGAGGTACAAGATGACAAAAGTGATTCCCGTGATGGCCTTCTCGCTGGCCTTGGCGACGGCGCCCGCGTTGTCGACCGCGCAGCCATCCCCGAAGGCTGGCATCGGCGTTGCGTTCCAGACGCAGAACAAAAAGATCAAGGTGGCGGAGGTCATGCCGGGCGCGTCGGGCGCTTTGATGGGCATCCAGGCGGGCGACGTCATCACCCACGCCGGCGGCAAGCCGATGAGCTCGCAAACGCGGCTGACGGCCTATTTCTCGTCACTCAAGGTTGGCGACCCCGTTGTCCTGACAGTCAAACGCAAGGGCCAAAGCCTGGAGCTTAAAGGGACCGCCATCGCGCGGACCTGGTAGCAACGACGTTCACTGCCCCGATCGTGGGGCGGTCCACAGCGCCTGCATGTTCTTGCCCACCCACAACTGCGGCTGAGACTGCGTGTGTTTGTCCGCCGCTTCCCATCGGGCGACGGTACGACGTGCGGCGGCGAACGCATCGGCGAGTGATGCGCCTGTTGCGAGCGGGCCCCTCAGCAGAGCTTCTCCGAAAAACGTCAGCTCGCGGTCATCGGAACAGCCGAACGAGGTGCGGTCGGCACGCGCTGCGGTGACGACGATTGTGTCGTCGCTCGCCAGCGGCTTGATCCAGCTTCCGGCGTAGCAGGCCGAGACGATGATGATTCGGCGGCGAATGCCGGCCTTGGCGAGCGCCCTCGCAAGCGAGCTGGCGCCGATCGCCTCGAGGTCGGTGTAATCGGGCAGGTCGGTCTGGAGCTCGGCCTGCCGACTGCCATGTGCGGTCAGATAAATGACGACGACATCGCGATCGTCCGCGCGTCGTCCGACCTCTTCGAGCACCGCACCAAGGTTGGTGTTGTTGGCAAGCGGCGTCCGCCGAAGGCTTGCTTCATCGTTTGCCAGGACGATCGTGCGCTGGCCCGCATCGAAGCTGCGCGCGAGCACGTCTTGGGCTATCCGCGCCTCGCGCCCAAACAGGTCCTGCGATCCCCCAGCGCCAACCGTGACGACGAACGCTTCCGCCGCGGCCGATGCTTCCGGGAGTCGGCCGAGAGCCGCTTCGACAAGACGCGGCTGCGCACTCCACAGCCGCTCCTCGTCGATGTCCGGGATCTCCATGTCTGTCTCTTGAGAAGAGGCCGTCGCGCGCTGCGCGCTGAAGCGGGCAAAATCCTCGTCGAACATGGAGAGCGCCGTCCAGATGAACAGCACCGACAATGACGCTGCCGCCGCGGCCCACCGCCGACGCCTGGACACGGCATGTGTGGCAAGGATGCTGATGACGACGCGCGCGATGATGGCGAGAAGAAGCACGCCGGCGAGCGCGAGCACCCACGACGTAAACTCGGCGCTTGCCCCTGCGACCGCCTGAACCGCCAAGCTGAACAGGCCGAACAGGAACCAGAGTGAAAGCAACGTGCCGGCGATTGGCAGAACGGCATCGCGGGCGCGGCCAAAAGCGGCGGCGACGAACGCTGCGAGCACCGGCATCGATGCGAAGAACAGCACCGACGACACATATCGCCAGCCATTCTCATAGTCCGGAAAGAGGAGCTGATTGACAATGTCGACCAGCGTCGTCGCCGCCCACAACGCCGCGATGACGCCCGGACGTTCGAGATGCGCCGAGATGCGCGAAAGGGTCGTCGTTCCGGGTTCGGTAGCACTCATGCGAAAGGCTTATCGCACATCGCCTTGCGAAGGGGTTACCCGCCTAGGCGGCGGCAAGGGCCTCAGCGATCAGCTTGCGGCTGTTGTCGATGCCGTAGAGCGCGATGAAGCTGCCCATGCGCGGGCCTTGGGAGGATCCGAGCAGGGTTTCGTAGAGGACGCCGAACCAGTCGCGCAGCCGTTCCTTGCCGTAGTGCGTCTTGCCGATTTCGAACACGCGGTTCTGGATCTCGTCGCCGGGGGTGGCGGGATCGAGCGCGGCAAGCTCGGCGTCGAGATCGCGTAGTGCGTCAGCTTCCTCCGCCGTCGGCGCGCGGCGCTTGAGCGTCGGCGCGACGAAATCGCGCGCATAATTGACCGCGAGGCCGATCAGTTCGTCGAGTTCGGGGTCGCTTTCCGGCGACGTGCCCGGGGCGTAGCGATGGACGAATTTCCACACCGTTTCGCGGTCGGCGCAGCCGGGCAGGCTGACGAGATTGAGCAGCAGGCCGTAGGTCAGCGGAAGCTTTTCCGCCGGAACCTTGCCGCCGTGGATGTGGTGCACCGGGTTGCCGAGCTTCTGGTCGATCGGCTGGTCGGCGTAGCGGTCGCGAAACTGCCAATATTCATCAACCGCGCGCGGGATCACGCCAAGGTGCAGGTTCTTCGCCTTCTTCGGCTCGCGATAGATGAAGAAAGCGAGGCTGGGTTCGCTGCCGTAGGCCAACCACTGGTCGAGGGTGAGGCCGTTCCCCTTGGACTTGGAGATCTTCTCGCCATTTTCGTCGAGGAAGAGCTCATAGTTGAAGCCTTCGGGCGGGCGACCGCCGAGGATGCGCGCGATCTTGCCCGACTGGATCACCCCGTCGATGTGGTCCTTGCCCGACATTTCATAATCCACGCCGAGCGCGACCCAGCGCGCCGCCCAGTCGACCTTCCACTGCAGCTTGGCCTTGCCGCCGAGCGCGGACTGCTCGACCACCGTGCCGTCCTCGTCGGTGAAGCGGATCGTGCCGGCGTTGGCATCGGCGACCTCGACCGGCCCCTGGAGCACGCGCCCCGAGGTCGGCGACACCGGCAGGACGGGTGAGTAGGTCTGGCGGCGCTCCTCGCGCAGCGTGGGGAGCATCACGCCCATCACCCCGTCCCAATTGCGCAGCACCTGGCGGACGACCTCGTCGAAGCGGCCGCTGGCGTAGCAATCGGTTGACGAGAAGAATTCGTAATCGAAACCGAAGCGATCGAGGAAGCGGCGCAGCATCGCATTATTGTGATGGGCGAAGCTGTCGTGTGTGCCGAACGGGTCGGGCACCTGCGTCAGCGGCTTGCCCAGATGTTCGGCCAGCATGTCCTGCTGCGGCACGTTGTCGGGGACCTTGCGCATGCCGTCCATGTCGTCGCTGAACGCGATCAGCCGGGTTGGCGCGCCGCCTGTCAATTCGACATAAGCCTGGCGGACGAAGGTCGTGCGCGCGACTTCGTTGAACGTGCCGATATGCGGCAGGCCCGATGGGCCGTACCCGGTTTCGAAGACCATCGGCTCGCCGCCGGGCTTGCCGTCGGGCCAACGCTTCAGCAGCTTGCGCGCTTCCTCGTACGGCCAGGCCTTGGACACGCGTGCGGCGGCGCGAAGATTGTCGTCGGTCATTGCGTGCCGCATGTCGGCTTTGTGCGGGAGAGGCAAGGCCGTGCACTTTTGGTTTACGTTGCGCGGGCTAAATGGTGCGAAACGGAAGGGGCCGAGTGATGCGTGTTCTCTTGATCCTCGCGGCCCTGGTTGCCGCTCCACTGGCGGCACAAGAAGACGAGCCGAAGCCCAATCCCAAGGAAGCGTTCGTTCTCGCCGAGATTGGCGATGATGGCGCTGCGGTTGTCGCTGGACTGAATCGATTCGGTCTCGATCTTTACGCCCAGGTTCGTGGTGAAACCGGGGACTTGGCTATTTCGCCGGCGAGCGCCGCGACCGCGTTCGGGCTGGCCTATGCCGGGGCGAACGGCGCGACCGAGGCCGAGATTGCGCGTGTGCTCCATTTTCCGGCGGTCAGCGATTTCCACGGCACGCTCGGCGGCTTGCTGAAATCGATGGAGCTTAAGCAGAATGGGCGGACCCTGGCTGTCAACAATGCGCTGTGGCTGCAGCACGGACTGAAGCTGCGCCCTGAATATGTGTCCCTGGTCGCCAAGAATTATGGCGCGGGCCTGCAATGGGTCGATTACCGCAAGGATCGCGAGGCGGCGCGGCTGCGCGTCAATGCCTGGGTCGAAAGCAAGACCAACAACCGTATCCGCGGCCTTCTCCAGCCGGCCAACGTGCCCAAGGACACGCGCTCGATCCTCGTCAACACCATCTACTTCAAAGCCGATTGGCACGAGCCGTTCGATGCTCGCGCCACCAAGCCGGGCGACTTCACCCTGGGCGCGGGAGGCAAAATCAAACTCCCGCTGATGCATCGAAAACTGCGGATTCCATACGTCGCGGCCGATGGCGCGAAGGCGGTCGCCTTGCCTTATCGCGGCGGCGAGACCGAAATGGTCTTGCTGTTGCCGGATAAGGCGGACGGCCTCGCCGCCTTGGAACGCCGACTGACGGCCGATGCCCTCGCCGGGTGGACGGCGAAGCTCCGCGCGTCGCGCGACGAGGTGATGGTAACGCTACCCAAATTTCGGATCCAAAAGCGGATAGAACTTGTCGAGCCGCTGCGAAACCTCGGCATGCACATTGCTCTTTCGGACGCCAGCGATTTTTCCAAGATGAAGGTCGTCGATCCCGCGAGCCGCGACCGCGAAGACTGGAATTTCAAGATCGGGGCGGTGGTCCAGCAGGTCTTCGTCGAGGTGGAGGAAAAAGGCACCGAGGCCGCGGCGGCGACGGCGGTCGTGCAGGTGGTGGTGACCGGCGCCCGCGTCTCGCGCGAACCCAAGGTCTTCACGGCCGACCATCCGTTCTTGTTCCTGATCCGCGACCGGCGCACCAATGCCGTCCTGTTTGTTGGGCGATACACCGGCGAGGGCGCGTAACGCCCGTTGCCCTTTCGTTCTCGCACCTTAGGGTGTGCGAATGATCCCCCTGCCGCTTCCTGCCTTGCACGCGACCCACGCCGGAATCTGGCTCGCTGCGCAGGACGATGAGGTTCGCGAGGCGACGCGGGGCGAGGCCATCGCGCGGGCGGCGGAGACGCCGCACATCATCCTTAATGCGCCTCTCGTGGGGCAGCGGCTCGGCTACCCCGAACTTAGCGGGCTCGACCTGCTCGAGCTGTTCGCGTTCGTGCATCCGGCGCGGTTCGCGGTGCCGACCGTGCCCGGCATGGCGCGCGCGATCGGGCTTGATCTGGCGGACGATGAACCGGCCGCGCTGACCCTGCTGCGGATCGCGGATGGGTTGTTGGCGAAGCTTGGCGACCCCGACTGGCGCGAGCGCGAAGGGGCATGGACGTCGAATGTCACATTGCACCGCCTGGGCTGGGGCTGGGCGCCCCTGATCGGCGCCCGGCTGGCGCGGCCCGAGCGAGGCGAGCGCATCCTCTTCTCGCGGCTCAAGCAGTGGGACGAGAGCGGGGAGCGCGTACCGCCGCTGGCGGTGACGGTGGCGGCCGCGCAGGCGCGCGCCGAACTCGATCGCCTGACCGGGAATGTCGAAGCGCGCGAAGGGCAGCGCGCAATGGCCGAGGCGGTCAGCGGCATCTTCGCCGCCAAGCGCGCCAAGGATTCGCCCAACCTCCTGCTGGCCGAAGCCGGTACGGGGATCGGCAAGACGCTCGCTTATCTTGCCCCTGCTTCTCTGTGGGCGCGGGCGAGCGGCGGTACGGCGTGGGTGTCGACCTACACCAAGGCGCTGCAGCGGCAACTCGATGCCGAAGGGCACAAGATCGTCGCTGACCCCGACGAACGTGCGCGGCGGATCGTCGTGCGCAAGGGACGCGAGAATTATCTGTGCCTGCTCAACCTTGAAGACGCATTGCAGGGTGCATTTGCGGGGCGCGCGGCGATCCTGGCGCAGCTGGTTGGGCGCTGGGCGGCTTACACCAAGGACGGCGACATGGTCGGCGGCGACTTGCCCGGCTGGCTACCCAGCTTGTTCCGCCGCGCCGGCGCCACGGCCCTGACCGACCGGCGGGGGGAATGCGTTTATGCCGGCTGCCCGCATTATCGCCGCTGCTTTATCGAACGCGCCGAGCGGGCGAGTCGCGACGCCGATCTGGTCATCGCCAACCATGCGCTGGTGATGGTCAATGCCGCGCGCGCCCGCGAGGACGCGCCGGGGCGCATCCTGTTCGACGAGGGTCATCACCTGTTCGATGCCGCCGATTCGACCTTTGCCGTGACCTTCGGCGGGCAGGAAGCGATCGAACTCAGGCGCTGGATCGTCGGGCCCGAAGGGCGGTCGCGCGGACGGCGGCGCGGGTTGGCGGCGCGGCTGATGGACGTTGCGTCATACGACGAGGAAGGCGGGCGCGCGCTCGAGGCGGCGGTCGAGGCGGCGCGCGGACTGCCGTCCGACGGCTGGGCGCAACGACTGGTCGAGGGCGACCCCTACGGGCCGGTCGAGGCGTTGCTCGCCGAGGTGCGCGGCACGGTCTACGCGCGGGCCAAGGCGCAGGAGGCGGGCTACGGGCCGGAGACTGAACTGGCCGAGCCGGACGGCGCGCTGGTCGAACGCGCGGCGCAGGCGATGGCGGCGCTCGACGGCTTGCAGAAGCCGCTGGCGGCACTCGGCCGGCGACTTGAGGCGGTGCTCGAGGATGCGCCCGACTGGCTCGACACGCAGGCGCGTGCGCGGGTCGAAGGGGCAATCCGCGGGCTGACCTGGCGGCGCGAAACGGTGGCGGCATGGGTCGCGCTGCTGGCGCGGATCGGTGGCGAGGGGGATCCCGATTTCGTCGACTGGCTGGCGGTCGAGCGGATCGACGGGCGCGAATATGACGTCGCAATTCATCGCCGCTGGCTCGACCCGACCAAGCCGCTCGCGCAGGCGGTGCTGCAGCCGGCGGACGGCGTGCTGGTGACATCGGCCACGCTGCGCGCTGGCGAAGGCTGGACGGCAGCGGAGGCGCGCACGGGCGCGGCGCATCTGCCGGGCGCCGTCGGACATTTCGAGGCGGAAAGCCCGTTCGATTATGCCGGCTGTTCGGAAGTTCTGATCGTGACCGATATCAAGCAGGGCGACCTGCCCGCGCTGTCGGGCGCTTATGCGCGGCTGATCGAAGCGGCGGGCGGGGGCACCCTCGGGCTATTCACCGCGGTGCAAAGATTGAAGGCGGTACACGCCAAGATTGCCGACCGGCTGGCGCGCGAGGGGCTGCCATTGCTGGCGCAGCATGTCGATCCGATCGATGCCGGGACCCTGGTCGACATCTTCCGCGACGATCCGCGCGCCTCGCTGCTCGGCACCGATGCGCTGCGCGATGGGGTCGACGTGCCCGGTCATTCGCTGCGGCTGGTGGTGATGGAGCGCGTGCCCTGGCCGCGGCCGACGGTGCTCCACGCGGCGCGGCGGATCGTTGGCGGCGGCAGCGCCTATGACGACCGCGTCGTGCGGGCGCGGCTTGCGCAGGCGTTTGGACGGCTGATCCGGCGGCAGGGGGATTGTGGAACGTTCGTCATTCTCTCGGCGGCGATGCCTTCGCGGCTACTGTCGGCATTTCCGGCGGGCGTGCAGATCCGCCGCGTGGCCCTGGAGGAAGCGATTGCGCGGGTCGCTGCGATCCTGCCAGCGACGCGAGAGGCGCAGGCGCAGGCCGACAGAGGCGCGGCGCAGCCCCATCATGATGCGCATGGCCTCTTTCCCCGAGCCGGGGAGGATTAATCGAGCGCGGCTTCGAGCTTGTTGCGGAGTGCGATCAGACGGAAGACATCGACGCCCGCAGCCTCTTCACGCATTTCAGGTGGCGGCGGCGCAACGGCAGCCGCCGGCATGGGGGCTTCGGGCGCATCCTTGCCGCGCAGCAGCTTCTGCACGCCGCGCACGGTATAGCCTTCCTGGTTGAGCAGGCGATGGATGCGCCGCACGAGATCGACGTCGGCGGGGCGGTAATAGCGGCGATTGCCCGCGCGCTGCATCGGGCGAAGCTGGGGGAAACGAGTTTCCCAATAGCGCAGGATATGCTGCGCGACGCCGAGCTCTTGCGATAGCTCGCCGATCGTCAGGAGCGCGCCGGGATCCTTGGCTCCGGCGGTTGCCATCACCCCTTCGTGATCCGATCACGCATGATCTGGCTGGCGCGGAACGTCATCACGCGTCGCGGCGCGATGGGCACTTCGACGCCCGTCTTCGGGTTACGGCCGATGCGCTGGCCCTTGTCGCGAAGGATGAACGTGCCGAAGCCGGAAATCTTGACGTTCTCACCTTCCGACAGGCCGTGGCACATGTGGAAGAGGACGCGTTCGACGAGGCTAGCCGATTCGGCTCGAGACACGCCGAGCCGCCGATGAACGATGTCGGCAAGGTCTGCGCGGGTCAACGTCCCGTTCAAGCCTGCATCCTTGCCCAGTCGCGCGATCCCAAGATCCGCCATTGAAATATCTCCCGCCGCACCGGCGTCCCCCGCCGGAGATTGCACTTTCGTAATGGAATTTGGTCGTGTCGGCAAATCGACTTTCGACGAATTGCCGATGTTTTTCAATATCTGAGCGCCGCCGCGCCCCAAGTAAAGCCTCCGCCCATCGCTTCCAGCACCACCAGGTCGCCGCGCTTGATCCGTCCGTCTTTAACGGCCGTATCAAAGGCCAGCGGAACCGAGGCCGCCGAGGTGTTGGCATGCTCGTCAACCGTGACCACCACTTTGTCGGCCGGCAAACCGAGTTTCCGCGCAGTTGCGTCAAGGATTCGCGCATTGGCCTGATGCGGCACGACCCAGTCGACATCGTCGGCGCTGAGGCCCGCCGCAGCGAGCACTTCGTTAAGCACCCCGGCGAGGTTGACCACGGCATGGCGAAACACCTCCCGCCCCTTCATACGCAATTTGCCGACGGTTCCGGTCGTCGACGGCCCGCCATCGACGAACAACAGGTCGTTGTGCCGGCCATCGGCATGAAGCTTGGTGGCAAGGATCCCGCGATCGCCCTCTTCCGCGGCGAGCACGAGCGCGCCGGCACCGTCGCCGAACAAAACGCAGGTCGCGCGGTCTTCCCAGTCGAGGATCCGGCTGAACGTTTCCGCGCCGATCACCAGTGCCTTGGACGCGCTGCCCGACCGAAGCATCGAATCGGCCACCGTCACGGCATAAAGGAAGCCGGTGCAAACGGCGTGGACGTCGAACGCGATGCAATCGTCGATGCCAAGCGCGGCCTGGACCTTGGTCGCAGACGACGGAAAAGTCTGGTCCGGGGTCGCGGTGGCAAGGACGATCAGCTCGATCTCGGTGGCGTCGATCCCGGCATGCTCAAGCGCCCTGCGCGCCGCCGCCGTCGCCAAGCTGGCCGTCGTCTCGCTGTCGTCGGCGATGTAGCGGCTCTTGATCCCGGTGCGCTCGACGATCCAGGCGTCGGAAGTTTCGACCGTTTCGGCCAGTTCCGCGTTGGACACGCGGCGCTTGGGCAAGGCGGACCCGGCGCCGAGGACGACCGCGCGGCGGGTCATTTGGCGGCACCATTGGCAAAGGCGTGGGCGCGGAAATTGTCGAGATCCTCGCCGATCTTCCGCGTGATGTCGTTGCGGACCATGCTCGCCGCGACGGCGATGGCATTGGCCACGCCCTTGGGATTGGCGCCGCCGTGGCTCTTCACCACTAGCCCGTTGAGGCCGAGGAAGACCGCGCCATTGTGGTTGTTCGGGTCGAGATGAACCTTGAGCAGGTTGAGCGCGGGGCGCGACAATGCGAAGCCGGCCTTGGAGCGGAGCGAACTCTTGAAGGCGCGGCGCAGCAGATCGGTGACGAAGCGCGCGGTCCCTTCCGCGGTCTTGAGCGCGATGTTGCCCGAAAAGCCGTCGGTAACGACGACGTCGACATTGCCGCGGCTGAGCTGGTCGCCCTCGGTAAAGCCGTCGAAGCGCAGCGGCAGGTAATCGGCATCGCGCAGCAGGGCGGCGGCTTCCTTGAGCTCGTCGGTGCCCTTGAGCTCCTCGGTACCGATGTTGAGCAATTTGACGCGGGGTTTGGCGTTGCCGAGCACCGTGCGGGCATAAGCCGCGCCCATGACCGCGAACTGAACCAGGTTCTGCGCATCGCATTCGGTATTGGCGCCGAGGTCGAGCATCACGCAGTCGGTGCCGAGCGTGGGCAGCAAAGCAGCAAGCGCGGGGCGGTCGATCCCCGGCATCGTGCGCAGCGCGAGCTTGGACATCGCCATCAGCGCGCCGGTATTGCCGCCAGACAGTGCGGCATCGGCCTGATGCTCTTTGACCGCGTTGATCGCCATGCCCATCGATGTGGTGCGGGCGCGGCGGATCGCCTGGCTCGGCTTTTCGCTCGCCGCAATCGAATCGGGCGCGTGGATCAGGGTAACGCCGCTGGCGAGGATCTTGTGCTGCGCGAGTTCGGCGCGGACGGTCTTTTCGTCGCCGTAGAAGACGAACTGCAACGTCGGGTCTTTGCGGCGCGCGCGGGCGGCGCCGGCGATGATCGCGGCATGGCCGCTGTCGCCGCCCATGGCGTCGATGGCGATGCTTGGGCCCCCGGTCATGCGGGGCGCCTTGGGCTTAGGCCTCGGTCGAGACGATTTCGCGGCCGTTATAATGGCCGCAGGCCCCGCACAAATTGTGCGGCAGCTTGAGTTCGCCGCAATTCGGGCATTCCTGGAAGGTCGTGGCCTTCAGCGCGTGATGGCTGCGGCGCATGTTGCGCTTCGAGGGCGATGTTTTTCTTTTAGGGACAGCCATTCCGGCACCTTTAGCTTCAATAAAAATTGCGACGATCTGCGCCAGTTTCCAGCGGGATCACCCCACGGCGGCACTCGGATCGTCGCGAACAGCGGCCCCTATAGCGAATGAGGGCGGGAGTGCAAGGTGGTCGAACGGCGTCTTCACGCGCCGATGTCTGCTTTCGACCCATTGCAGACATTGGACTTGCGGATAATCTGCGCGGCAAAGGGGCCGCATCATGTCATTCCTGTTGTTTCTTGCCGCACTGGCTTCTCAACCAAGTCACGCGGAAATTCCGCCGCCCATCATCGACATGCACATGCACGCCTGGTCGCTTAAGGAGTTTGGCGGGGAGAGCGTGCCCGGCTGTGTCGGCTCAAAGGGTATCGACATGCACGGAATCGACCCAGCCAAGCCCTTCGACTTCACCGCCCAAGTGACATGCAAAGTGATGATGCAGTCGCCTGGAACCGATGCCGCGGTCCTGGCCGAGACCGTCGCTCATATGAAAAGATTCAATATCGTCGCCGGGGTCATTTCCGGGGATCGTCCGATTGTTGCCGCATGGCACAAGAAGCATCCCGACCGTTTCATTCCCGCGGCCAACTTCTTTCTCGACGAAGGGCTGCCGCCTGCCTCGCACGTACGAACTCTTGAAGCACAGGCCCGGAGTGGGGAAACAAAAGTCTTTGCCGAGGTAACAGCCCAATATCGGGGGCTCCCTCCTGATCACCCCGCGCTTGAGCCTTTCTACGCCATGGCCGAACGGCTTGATGTGCCAGTCGGCATTCACATGGGTTATGGAGCGCCAGGCGGACCCTATTGGGTTTATCCCAAATACCGCGCCGCACTAGGCAACCCGCTATTGTTAGAGGACCTGCTCGTCCGACACCCGAAAATGCGGGTCTATGTCATGCATGCCGGCATGCCGATGGTGGACGAAATGATCATGTTGCTGAACGCGCATCCTCAGGTGTTCGTCGATATTTCGGCCGACAACTGGGGCGTCCCGCGAAAGGAGTTTCATTTCATTCTCAAGCGACTCGTTGATGCCGGCTATGCAAGACGCATCATGTTTGGCAGCGACCAGATGGTATGGCCGCAAACCATCGCGGTCGCAATCGATGCGATCACCGGCGCGGACTTCCTGACTGAGGCGCAGAAGCGCGACATCCTATACAACAATGCGGCGCGGTTCCTTCGCTTGAGCAAAGAGCAAATTGATCGCCACCACGGGCGCTAGCGCCCGGTCTCAATGTCCGCTTTCCACCCTAACCGCCGTCGCAGGCTAAGCCGCTGCCAACACCGCATCCCCGACGAACGGGTTGGTCGCGCGTTCGTGGCCGAAGGTGGACATCGGGCCGTGGCCGGGGACGAAGGCGGTGTCGTCGCCCATCGGCCAGAGGCGTGTGGTGATCGACTGGATCAGCTGCTGCTGATTGCCGTGGGGAAAATCCCAGCGGCCGACCGATCCCTGGAACAGCACGTCGCCGACGATCGCGAGCTTCGATTCAGGGTGGTGGAAGACGACGTGGCCGGGCGTGTGGCCGGGGCAGTGGCGGACCTGGAGCGTAAGGTCGCCGACCGTCACCTGGTCGCCGTCCTCAAGCCAGCGCGCGGGGGCGAAGGGCTGGCCGGTGATGCCGTACTTCGCGCCGTCCTCGCGCAGCCGTTCGATCCAGTAGATGTCGTCCTTGTGCGGGCCCTCGATCTCGACCCCCAGGTCCGCGGCGAGGATCGCGGCCGATCCGCAATGGTCGATATGGCCGTGGGTCAGCAGGATCTTCTCGATCGTCACGCCGACCTGCGACGCCGCAGCCTTGAGCTTGGGCAGGTCGCCGCCCGGGTCGGTGAAGGCGCCGCGCATCGTGGCGGTGCACCAGATCAGGCAGCAATTCTGCTGCAGCGGCGTCACCGGGATGATCGTCGCCCGCAGCGGCGGCTGCGGCTGGCTCATTGGCGGGGAAGCGTCGCCATGGAGGCCGGCTCGCTGCGCATCTCGGCCGCGACGGCCTCGGCCCGGCGCAGTGCGCGAAGCACGTTGCCGCCCGCCAGTTTGGCAAGGTTGGCGTCGCTCCACCCGCGGCGGATCAGCTCGGCGAAGAGGTTGGGATATTCCTCGACCCCGTCGAGGCCCTCGACGCCATAAGGGATGCCGTCGAGATCGCCGCCGATGCCGACATGATCATGCCCGGCGACGCGCACGACATGTTCGATGTGATCGGCGACGGCCGGCACGTTGACCGGTGGGCGCGGGTTTGCCGCTTCCCAAGCCTTTAGAGCGGCCTCGGCCTGGGCCTTGCTGTTTGGAAAGCGCGCCTTCAGCCGCGCTTCCTCGCCCGACCGATTCTGCGCCCACGCCCACACCTTGGGGTCGAGGAAGCCGGGGACGAAGGTAATCATCACCACGCCGCCATTTGCGGGCATCAGACGCAGCACGCCGTCGGGGACGTTGCGCGGATGCGGGTCAAGCGCGAAGGCGTTGGAGTGCGAGAAGATGACCGGCGCGCGGGTCGCGGCGATGGCGTCGCGCATCGTCGCCGCCGATACGTGGCTCAAATCGACCAGCATGCCGAGCCGGTTCATTTCCTTGACCACCTCGAGCCCCACGGGGGCGAGCCCGTCATGCCTGGGCTCATCGGTGCCAGCGTCGGCCCAGTCCGTCGTCTGGTTGTGGGTGAGCGTCATGTAGCGCGCGCCGAGGTTGTAGAATTGGCGCAGCGCGGCAAGCGAGCCGCCAATCTGCCGCCCGCCCTCGATCCCGAGCAGCGAGCCGATGCGGCCCGCGCGGTGGATGCGGACCATGTCGTCGGCGGTGCGCGCCAGTTCGAGATCGCGTGGATAAGTGCCGATGATCCGCCGCGCGGTGTCGATCTGCTCGAGCGTGATGCGGATCGCCTCATCGCCGGTGATCGTGCCGCTGATATAGACCGACCAGAATTGGCCGCCGACGCGCCCTGCGCGGAGCCGTGCCATGTCGGTCATCAGCGGCTTGGCGCGCTGGTCAGTCCCGCTGGCAAGGCCAGCGACGCTGCCGCCATGATCCTCGCGCAAGGCCCAAGGCAGGTCGTTGTGGCCGTCGATAAGCGGCGTGCGCGTGAGGATGCGGTCGATCCGCGCCTGGGTGCGCGGATCGACTGTCTGGGCCGGGGCGGTGGTCGCAAGGCCGAACAGAAGCGCGGCGCCAATCAATAGTCGGGTTTTCATGGCGCGGGTTTAGGAAGAGCCTTGTCCCCGCGCAATCGGGAGGGGTTGCCGCGCGCGCCGGAGCCGTCAATGAAGGCGGCGATGAGTCATTGCCCCGACATTGAAGAATTGATGCATTTCGATCCCGACGAAGGGATCGCCAATCTCGATGAGCATCTCGACCGGCTAAAGGCCGCGGCGGAAAGCCACGGCTTCAAGTTCGACCGACATGCGGCGCGCAACGAGCTGCAGGCGGCGACGTTCGGAAAGAGGCGTCCGGCAGTCGCGCGGCTGCTGCTGTCGCCCACTGGCGCGATGGCGATCGAGGTTCGCGGCGGCTAGGCCGCCAGCGGGAAGCGAAGCAAGCGGTCGGACACCGGAACGAGCGCCGCGGCGCCGTGCCCGACATTGCCCATGATCTGCGGATGATGAGCGTCGAGCCCGCCGGTCAGCGAGCCGAAGGCGGGCAGGATGACCTTGGTCGGCGACATTACGAAGCAGCGCCGCGATACGCGCCGCCCGCGCACCTGCAACCGCAGCTTGGGGTGAAAATGGCCCGACATTTCCGGTCGAGGATCGTCGCGCACCGCCTCATGTCGAAGGACGATGCCGCCGACTTCGACCTCTTCGGCCAGGCTCCCGCCGCAATGGTCGGCAAAGCCGGGATCGTGATTGCCGACGATCCAAGTCCAGTCGGTGGCGCTGGTGAGGTGCAGCAGCATCTCACGCGCCTGCGCCGGTAGGCGGTCACAGCCGAAGCGGTCGTGGAAGCTGTCGCCCAGGCAGTAGATCCGTTTGGCCCCGGTACGCGCGACCTCCTGAGTTAACGCCGTCAGTGTCGCCTGCGAATCATAAGGCGGGAGGAACTGGCCGAAGCGCGCAAACCAGCTTGCCTTTTCAAGGTGCAGGTCGGCGACCAGCAACGCCTCGCGCGCCGGCCAGAACAGCGCGCCTTCGGGCGTGGCCGCGAACGTTTCGCCTGCGAACGAAAAGGGAACCATGTCCGCCCAATCGGGCGTCAGGGTTCCAGCGTCAAGACATGATCGCGCAACGCGCGCGCGTCGTGCAGGGCGTTGTGCGGCACGCGGCTATTGGCCGCGGTACTGAAGCCTGCCAGCGGACGATACTCGAAGCGCAGGCGTGGGACTTCGACCATCGTTCCCGGCCCGGTCAGCAGAAGGGCGGTGAACAAAGCAATATCCTCGGGCCAGTCCGCGACGATGAGAGGCTGGGGATCGCCGGCGAGATAGTGCGAGACGGTGCGCGCGGCGTCGATCCGGCTCATCCGCGGCGAGACCAGGCCGTCGGGCACCGTGTCGAGATAGGGGACGACGTGGCGTTCAACCCACTTTTCGAGCGCTCCCGGCCAATCGAGCGTGATGTACAATTCCTCGCCATCGTCGGGGACGAGGGCGAGCGACAGGAGGGCACCGCCCCACCCATTATACTCGGTGTCGAGAAAATAGCGCACGCGTCCCCGTCTGGACTTGGGCGGAAGCCGCGTCCAGTCTCGATCGGCAATCGACTTGAGGGGGAATCATGACACGTCTGCACAGGTTGCTTTCGGCTGGTCTTGTCGTGGCGGCACTGACCCAGCCCGCCGTTGCGCAAACGCCCAATCGCGCGGAACTGGAGAAAGCGGTCGCTGCTCGCCACGGCGTGACGGTCAAGGCGCTGCAGGACTGGATCGCGTTGCCCACCATCGCGGCGGAAAGGCGCAACGTCGCGGAGGGAGCGGCCTATATGGTCCGGCTTGCTCAGGAAGCGGGTTTCGTAAATGCCAAGGTGGTCCCGACCGATGGGCTGCCGGGCGTATTCGGGACGATAGACGTCGGCGCGCCGGTCACCATGGGCGTCTACTTCATGTATGACGTGAAGCAGTTCGATCCCGCCGAATGGACGTCACCGCCGCTCGAGGCGAGGATTGTCGATCGTCCGGGCGAAGGCAAAGCGATCGTCGGTCGCGGCTCGGTCAACCAGAAGGGTCCGGAAATGGCTTTTCTGGCCGCGCTCCATGCGCTCAAAGCGGCGGGCAGGAGGCCGCCGGTCAACATCGTCCTGGTAGCCGAAGGTGAGGAGGAGATCGCCTCCCCCAACTTCCACCAGATCGTCCAGAACCCCGAGGTCATGGCGGCGCTGAAGCGGACCGCAGGCGTCTTCATACCTTTCAACGCGCAGGATCGTGACGGCAGTGCCGGCGTCAACCTGGGGGCCAAGGGCGCGGTCGAGCTGCAGCTGATCGTCGGCGGCGAGACGTCCAACCGTTACCCGAAAAGCGACACGCACTCGAGCAGCCATGCACGTATCGCGAACCCCGCCTGGCGGCTGGTCAAGGCGCTCGACACGCTGGTGGCCGATGACGGCTACACGGCCGCAGTCGACGGCTGGATGGAGAACGTCAAACCGTTGACGGCGCGGCAGAGGGAACTGGTCGAACAATTGTCGAAGCGCGGCAGCGAGGCGGATGCGAAGAAGGCGTCAGGGGGCGTTGGCCGCTGGCTCGGCGACGACGATTATCGCTCCAGCATCGAACGGCTGATCAGCCGGCCCACGATCAACATCCAGGGGCTTGTCAGCGGATATTCGGGGCCGGGTGGCAAGACCGTCCTGCCGAGCCGCGCGGAAGCGAAGATCGACCTCCGTTTAGTGCCCGACCAGACACGCGATGAGGTGGTCGCCAAGCTCAGGGCGCATCTTGCCAAGCATGGCTTTGACGATGTGAAGGTGAACGTCAGCGGCGGGTACGGCCCCAACCAGACGGATGAAAACGCGCCGCTCATTCGCGCGCAGAAGGCCGTGCTTGACCGCTGGAAGATTCCCTACGTGATCAATCCGCGGCTGGCGGGCAGCTGGCCGGGCGTCGTGTTCACCGGTCCGCCGCTCGGACTGCCGGCGGGGCAGATCGGCATCGGCCGCGGCGGCGGAGCCCATGCGCCTGACGAGTGGTTCCTGATCGAGAGCAGCGACCCCAAGGTCGCAGGCATGAAGGAGCAGACCCTGCTCTACGTCGATCTGATGTACGAACTCGCCAAGCAGGGCAGGCGCTAGTTTCGCGGAACGATGCTGCAATCGTCGGTCGGCAGCGGCCGGCCTTTGCGGCAGCGATCGACCAGCTTGCGCCACTGGCGGCCGCGCTCTTCCTCGGCCTTGCGCAGTTCGCGGCCGCGCTGTTCGTCGGCTTCGGACTGGCTGGTGGTGACCGCATCGACCCCGGCCGAGACGACCTTCACGGGCAGGGTGACGGCAGTTACCGCCGCATCCGCCACCGCCCCGACGACGCAGCCGCCGAGCATGAAGGCAACGGGCAAGAGTAACAGGATTCGCATGGGCGGCAGGCTAGACCGTCATGGCTTCCTGCGCGAGGGCTTCGGCCTGGAGCAGCAGTGATTCGTCCGCCGCGGCGCCCGGCGGCAGGGCTTCGCGCCCGATCACGACCATCAAAGGGATCGCGAGCGGGGTCACGCGTTCGGCGCTGACATGGACCATCGTCGCCTCGGCGCGCTCGACCAACCGCGCCAGGCGCCCGAGCTCGGTCATGCGCCCGCGCGCATCGTCCCACGCGGCGCGCAGCAGCAGATGCTCGGGCTCATATTTTCGCAGGACGTCGTAGATCAGGTCGGTCGAGAAGCTGACCTGCTTGCCGCTCTTGCGCTTGCCCGGGTGCTGGCGCTCGACCAGCCCGCCGATCACGGCTACCTCGCGGAAGGCGCGCTTGAGCAGGTGCGATTGCTCGACCCACTCGACGAATTCATGTTCGAGGATGTCGGCCGAGAAAAGCGGGCGCGGGTCGGTCACCGGTTCGAGGCTGTAGGCGGCGAGGCCATAATCGTTGGCGACGAAGCCGAGCGGCTTGAGCCCCGCAGTCTCCATCCGCCGCGTAATCAGCATGCCGAGCGACTGGTGCGCGTTCCAGCCTTCGAAGCTGTAGGCGACCATGTAGTGGCGGCCCTCGAACGGAAAGGTTTCGACCAGCAAGTGATCGGGCTGGGGAAGGATCGAGCGCTTGGCCTGGATCTCGAGCCATTCGCGGACGTCGTCGGGGAAGCGATGCCAGTCGCGGTTGTCGGCAAGGAAGGCGCGCACGCGGTCGGCAAGGTGCGTCGACATGCTCATCCGCTGCCCGCCGTAGGTCACCAGCCGCGCCTGCTTGGACGAGGCGCGCACGACGATGTCGGTGTCCTGAAAGCGCGTCACTTCCAGGCTCAGGCCCGCGAAGAAAATGTGATCGCCGACCGACAGGGTCGAGCCGAAACCCTCCTCGACCCGGCCGAGCGTGCGGCCGTTGAGGAAACGCACGTCCATCATCGGATTGTCGACGATCACGCCGGCGTTGAGCCGGTGCTGGGCGACCACGGCGGGCTTCGTCACGCGCCACTGGCCGGGCGCAAATTCGGTCAGGCGTTTGAACTTGTCGTAGGCGCGCAAGCTGTATCCGCCGGTCGCGATGTAATCGAGGACGCGGCGCCAGACCTCCTCCGTCAGGGCGGCATAAGGTGCCGCCCCGCGTACCTCATCGAGCAGCACCTTCTCATCGAACGGCCCCGCGCAGGCGACGCCAAGGATGTGCTGGGCGAGGACATCGAGCGTGCCCGGGCGGAATATTTCCGGATCGAGCTCGCGCGCCTCGACCGCGTCGAGCGCGGCGCGAGCTTCGAGATATTCGAAGCGGTTGCCGGGCACGATCATGCCGCGGCTGGGCTCGTCGAGGCGGTGGTTGGCGCGGCCGATGCGCTGGAGCAGGCGCGAACTGCCCTTGGGCGCGCCCATCTGGACCACGAGGTCGACGTCCCCCCAATCGATGCCAAGGTCGAGGCTAGCGGTGCAGACAAGCGCACGCAGCTTGCCTGCGGCCATCGCCGCTTCGACCTTGCGCCGCGCTTCGAGCGACAGGCTGCCGTGATGGACGCCAATCGGCAGAGCATCGTCGTTGGCGGTCCACAATTCCTGGAAGATGAGTTCGGCCAGGCTACGCGTGTTGCAGAAGACGAGGGTGGTGCGGTGCCGTTCGATCAGCCGCATCACCTCGCGCGCGGCGTGGCGGCCGCTGTGCCCACCCCACGGAATCCTGTTTTCGGGAATGAGGATCGACAAATCGGGGTCTGCTCCCGGCTCCCCGGTCACCAAATCCACGGCGTCGATGTCCGCGTCGGGCGCGAGCCAGCTGCGGTAGGCATCGGGGTCTGAAATGGTCGCGCTCAGGCCAACCCGCCGCAGCTCCGGCCGAAGCGCCTGAAGCCGTGACAGCGACAGGCTGAGCAGGTCGCCGCGCTTTTCCTTGGCGAAGGCGTGGATTTCATCGACGACGATGGTCGTCAAATTCTCGAACAAGGTCGCGCTGTCGGGGTAGCTAAGCAGCAGGCTGAGCGATTCGGGGGTGGTCAGCAGGATTTGCGGCGGGCGCGCGCGCTGGCGCGCCTTGCGGTCGGACGGTGTGTCGCCGGTTCGCGTTTCGACCCGGATCGGAAGCGCCATCTCCTCGATCGGGCCGATGAGGTTGCGCTGGACGTCGACTGCCAGTGCTTTCAGCGGCGAGACGTAGAGCGTGTGCAGGCCCTCGCTCGGTCGTTCGGCAAGGTCGCAGATCGTCGGCAGGAAGCCGGCGAGGGTCTTGCCCGCGCCGGTCGCGGCGACGAGCAAGCCGCTGCGTCCGCGCCGCGCAAGCTCGAGCATGTCCAGCTGGTGCCGGCGCGGTTGCCAGCCCCGGGCGTCGAACCAGCTTTCAACGGCGGCGGGAAGGCCGCTCAGAGGTCGTCGGTTCCCTCGCGCCGACGTTGTTCTTCTTCCTTGTAGAGATCGCCCGTCGCGCGTTCGGTCTGCCGCGTGGTCTCGGTCGGCTGGCCGGCGCGGCGGCGCGAGCGCATGACCAGCCAAATAAGGGCGATCAATAGGATGATTGGCCCGACGATGTTCATGATGCCCCACAGTGCCTGATCCATGTTTCTTCTCCTCCCGCGGGAACCTCGCGATGCTTCACCTATATAGCTCGCTATGGCGCGCTTAGGTTCCTGGATCGAGTCCCACCCCGAGGGAATTTATGTGCGGCCGGCGGATGCGTGGATCGATCCGTCTGAGCCCAAGGAACGCGCCTGGGTCACGCACGGCCATGCCGATCACGCGCGCGGCGGGCATAGCAAGGTGCTGGCGACGACCGAAACGCTGGCGATCATGGAATGCCGCTATGGGCCGCAGCCCGGCGGGCAGGGTGTCGCCTATGACGAGGCGATCCGCGTCAACGATGTCGATATCCGCTTCGTCCCCGCCGGGCATGTGCTGGGATCGGCGCAGATCGTGATGGAATATCAAGGCGAGCGGATCGTGGTGTCGGGCGATTACAAGCGCCGCGCGGATCCGACCTGCCCACCGTTCGAGCCGGTGCCGTGCGACGTGTTCGTGACTGAGGCGACCTTCGGCCTTCCCGTGTTCCGCCACCCCGATACGGGCAGCGAGATCGACCGGCTGTTGCACCGGCTGCACGCCGATCCGTCGCGCTGCGTGCTGGTCGGCGCCTATGCGCTGGGCAAGGCGCAGCGGATCATCACCGAATTGCGCGGGCGCGGGCATGAAGCCCCGATCTACTTCCACGGCGCGATCGAGCGGCTGAACCAGCTGTACCAATCGTTCGGCGTCGAGCTTGGCGAGCTTCGCCATACGGGCGGCGCGACCAAGGCGGAGATGGCAGGGCATGTCGTCATCGCGCCCCCCGGCGCGCTCAACGACCGCTGGTCGCGGCGGCTGCCCGATCCGGTGACGGCAATGGCCTCAGGCTGGATGCGCGTCCGTCAGCGCGCCCGCCAGCGCAATGTCGAGCTGCCGCTGATCATCTCGGACCACGCCGATTGGGACGAACTCACGACCACCATCCGCGAGCTCGCGCCGAGCGAAGTGTGGATTACACACGGCCGCGAGGAGGCGCTCAAGCATTGGTGCATGATGCACCAGATCAAGGCGCGCGAGCTCAACCTCATCGGATATGAGGACGAGGACGATTGAAGATCACGCGTTCCCGGCCGCCGTCGGGAACAGCCGTGCGTCACAAGCTTTATGACCTCTCCGAAACGGCTTATTCCCCCGGATGGCCGGGACCAGCCAGCGTTGGAGAATCTTCGTTTACGTCGAGAAACCCGAAGCCGAGACCTTGGCGGCGCGCCGCGCTCTTCTGAACAGCGATGCCAGATTCAAGGTCCTCGCCAATGCCCTGCCGCATATGGTCTGGTCGACGCTGCCCGACGGCGACCATGACTTCTACAACGCGCGCTGGTATGAATTCACAGGCGTCCCGGAAGGATCGACCGACGGCGAGGGCTGGAACGGGATGTTCCACCCCGATGACCAGGAGCGCGCCTGGGAACGTTGGCGGCGCAGCCTGGCGACGGGCGAGCCTTACGAGATCGAATATCGGTTGCGGCGGCACGACGGCGAGTATCGCTGGACGCTTGGCCGCGCGATGCCGGTGCGCGATGCCGACGGCAATATCGTGCGCTGGATCGGCACCTGCACCGAAATTCACGATGCCAAGGAGCATGCGGCGCAGAATGAGATCCTGAGCCGCGAACTCAGTCACCGGATCAAGAATATTTTCGCGGTCATCGGCGGCCTGATCGGCATGTCGGCGCGCGACGACCCGCAGCAGAAGGCCTTCGCCAAGCGCCTGCAGGAGCGCGTGGCCGCACTCGGCCGCGCGCATGAATTCGTGCGCCCGCACAGCGAACATTCCTCGCCAAACCGGCTGCCGGGGACGAGCCACGGTGTCCTGCGAGAAATCCTCTCGCCCTATCCCGCCTTAAGCGAGGGCCGAATCACGATCGATGGCGAGGACGTCGCGATCGACGATCGCGGGGCGACTCCCTTCGCGCTGCTCGTTCATGAACTTGCGACCAACGCGTCAAAATATGGTGCGCTGTCGGTTCCTGACGGCCGAATCGAGATCACAACCCGCGTCCACGGGGACCAATTCGAAATGCGCTGGAAGGAATGCGGCGGGCCGACGATCGAAGCGCCGCCCGAGCATCAGGGCTTTGGCACCAAGCTCAGCGAGCTGAGCATCGTTCAGCAGCTTGGGGGAGCGATCGACCGCGATTGGACGCGCGATGGGCTGATCATCGCCATCACGGTGCCGACCCGCGGCCTCGTCCGCTAGTCAGCCGAACAGTCGAAGCGCAGGCGGCGGTGCAACGGATCGCCCCTCGCGCATGCCCAGCGCATATTCCACCGCCTGCCGCACGGTCGGCTCGTCGGTCGGCTTGGTCAGCACACCCACCGCGCCGGCGATGCCGTCGCCGAGAAGTCGCGGATTTGCGGTGATGAACAGCACGCTGACGCCCTTGGCGCCAAGGAGCCGTCCGATTTCGGGCCCGGTTAGGCCGTCGCGAAGGTTCAAATCCACCAGAGCGAGATCGATTGTTTCGTCGAAATAGACTTCGGCGCTGGTGAGATCGGGCGCGATCCCGATCGGTTCGTAACCGAGATCCTCGAGGATCGACTCGAGTTCCACGGCGACCAGCATTTCATCTTCGACGATCAGAATTCGTGCAGGCATGGTCCTCACGTTTGGGTTGCGTCGCGTCGCTGCTAGAAATTCTCCGAGCCGCGATTCGGTTCCGAAGTCTTGCCCGTCATCGTCGCGATCGACTGCAACGCCGCGTGCGCGCGCTCGCGGTCGATGACCAGAGCAGCGGTCTGGGTGATGAGGTCGACCAGCATCAGGTCGCGGATGGTCGGCTCGCGCGGCTCGCGATGGTACATGGCAAAAGTGCCCAAGACCTGGCGGTTGCGCGTCAGAATCGGGATCGACCAGCAGGCACGAAGCCCGTGGGGCAAGGCGATGGCCTTGAAGTCGGCCCACAAGGGATCGGTCTCGATATCCGAAACGAACACTGCGGCGCCCATGTAGGCGGCCGTTCCGCATGACCCGGCGCAGGCGCCGATCTCGAAGCCGTCGATCGCGGCGCTATATTCGGGGGGCAAGCTGGGCGCGGCGCCGTGGTGCAGGTGCTTGCCCTCCGTATCAAGCAGAAGGATCGAGCCGATCATGCCGGTGCGCGAGTTCATCTCGACGATTTTGATCAGCTCGGTCAGCGTGACTTCGAGCGGACTGTCGCCAATCGCCAGCTCGAGTACCTTGGTATGCGCCGCGCGCAGCGCCTGGCTGCGCTTGTCCTCGGTCACGTTGTGGCCCTGGACGAAAATTCGCCGCTCGCCGGGCAGCGGCTGGAACACCAGGTCGACGAGAAGCTCTTCGTAAGATCCATCGCTGCGCACGACCGACAAAGGCAGGGCGCGACCGGAAAAGGCCTCGCCCGACCGCGCGACGCCATCCAGGATCTCGTCGAAGCCATGTTCGGTGAATTCGGGAATGGCGTCCGCAAGCGATCGACCGACAATGTCGCGGTTTCCGACGAGATCACGAAATGATTGGTTGGCAAGAGCAATGCGATGGTCGCCGCCCTCTAGGAGGGCCATGAAGCCGGGCGCCTGCTCGAACATCAGCGCGAGATTGGCGCGCTCGACATCCCTCGCTGACTGCTGCTGGAACATGGCCGAGTTATACTACAACGCCGCATGAGCGTCACTTGGCGTGTTGACGCGCAAGGAGAGAGAATGCCGATGCGAGGATGCTTGCTTGCCCTGGGCTTCCTGGCGGCATGTTCCGGCGAAGCGCCGAACCGCCCGGACAGCAATGCCGGCGCCCAGCAGACGCGGGTCCGCGCGACCGCCAACCCCCCGGCGCCCACCCCAGCAGCAGCACCCGCGACGCCGGCCCGTGTCAGCACCTTCACCCAGTTGGCCGAAACGCGATGCCGCCTGATCGAAGAGAACAAGGAGGAGGGGCCGTACTGGCTTCGGCGATGCCCCGGTCATGCCGGCTGGTCGTTGGAATGGAGCGAAAGCGACCTCCGCCAGGACCTCACATTGATCGCGCCATCGGGCGCGAAGAGCGAACTCGGCTTGACCGGGGCGGTCGCCAACGGCGCGTTCAACAGCATCCAGCCGACAATCGAATGGCGCGGACCCGATGCGCGCACGCCGGCCGCGCTGATCGTGCGCATGAACGTCGCAGCCGGCCAGGAAGGCGGCCGGCCGGACATCAGCCGCCTGGTGGTGGTTCGGCTGACATCTTCGCCATGTCCGGTCGCGGTCGTACCGCCCGGACCCGGCCAGAACGCACGTGCCCGGGCAATTGCGGACGCGCCGCCGCCTGCCTGCCTGTCAGCCGGCTAAGGCTCGCGCCGCCCGGCGAAAGAGCAAGCCCGAAGCAACGAAGATGGCTGCGAACAGTCCGGTGCCGATGATCTCGCGCCCTGGCGGCACCCACGGCTCGTCGGTCGCGCCCGCTTGGGCGACAAACAGCGCGACGACCAGCGCGGCGGCGGTGCCGAACATCGCCACGCTCATGCCGCCGGCGCGCAGTCGGGCAACGGTCGCGCCGACGATCGCGAGGCCGAGAGCGGCGAAGAACCAATTGTTGGCGGGATTGTCCTCGCTGCCGACGATGCCGACCGCCAAGTTGACCCAGATCACAGCCAGCGCGCCAAGCACCGCCAGCGCGAACCCCGTGCGGTAGTCCAGGCGCGGCGATGCGCCCGCGGCCAATTCCACCATGCCGCCGAAGATTGCGATGATGATTGCGGCGAAGACGAAGTCGCCCGGGCCCCAATTCATTTCCGGGGTGAATTGCATGGCGATGAAGGGGGCGATCAGGAGCGCGACCGCAGTCCCCCACCCGATCGTTCGCCACCGGATATTCCGGGTCGAACCGCTGATGCTGTTTGCCATAAGCGCGTCTCCGTGCATGAGTGGTGTTGCATCCCTTCTGGCCGACCGGCTGGTGAGCGGCATGAGCAAGTCCTGAGGTGTTGCTGAAAAGTGCAGTCCGGCCGCATCCGCTTCGACCGATTCGAACTCGACGTGGAGGATCGGCGGCTGCTCCGCGACGGCGCCCCGCTCGACCTCAACTCGCGCTATCTGGACGCGCTTGCGCTTCTCGTGCGCGAGAACGGCCGGCTTGTCTCGAAGGATCGCTTTCTCGACGATGTCTGGCGCGGCGTGCCGGTGACGGACGAAGCCTTGACCCAGTGCATCCGCACCTTGCGGCGCCATCTTGACGACGACGCGGCCAATCCGCGCTTCATCGAAACCGTGCCCAAACATGGCTATCGCTTCATTGCCCCGATCGATGACGTCGCCGTCGCTGCGGACAAGGTCGACAATGGCTTCTGGGCGGAGGCTGGGGCGCTGGCGGGTGCGGGGACGGTTGGCGGGGGGATTGCGGGCCTGCTCGGCGGCCTGATCTACGGTTTCGCGGCGGCGTCGCAACCGATTGCGGGGACGGGCGCGATCTCCATCATGCTGGTGCTGCTCTGCCTGTGTATCCTGGTCGCGTTGATGGGCGGTGCGGGCGTCAGTTGCGGGATCGTCGTGGCCCGCCGCTACGCGGGGCCAACATGGTACGCGATTGTCGCCGGTGGGGCGCTTGGCGGCATGGCCATCGGCGGCCTGGTCAAGCTGCTGGGCGTGGACGCATTCAACCTTCTTCTCGGCCAGTCCCTCGGCGACATCACGGGCGGGCCGGAAGGCGCGATCCTCGGCGCCTCTGTCGGCTTGGGCGTGTGGCTGGCCTTCCGCCAGGCACGACCGTCGCTGCGCCGCGAAAGCATCCTTGCCGGGATACTCGGTGCGGTGGCGGGCGTCGCGGCGATTGCAAGCGGCGGACGCCTGATGGCCGGAAGCCTTGCTTTGCTCGGCGAGAATTTTCCCGATTCGCGGCTTCAATTATTCAGCGCGAGCGGCTTCGGGCCGATCGGCGCGCTTCTGACCGGCGCGCTTGAGGGCGGGTTGTTCGCAGCCTGCCTGGTCGGCGCCATGGTGGTGGCGCGGAAGTCGATCGACCGGCGGGGTTAGTGCGCGGCCTCGGTCCGGCGCACGCCGGACTGGGCCAGCTGGTCGTCGATCTGTTCGATCAATCGGGAGATCCCTGCTTCGTCCTCAGCCTCCGCGCGGGCGACGAGGACGTCCTGCGTGTTCGAAGCGCGCAGCAGCCACCACCCATCGCCGGTGCTGACCCGCACCCCATCGGTCGCGTCGACGGTGGCGCCGCTGGCCGCCAGCCGGTCGCGCACCTCGTCAACGATAGCGAACTTGCGCACTTCATCGACCTGGAAGCGCATTTCCGGGGTGGCAGCGGTGGCCGGCATGGCGTCCATGATTGCGGTCAGGCTCCTGCCGCTCGCGCTGACCGCCTCGATCAGGCGGAGTGCCGCGTAGAGCGCATCGTCAAAGCCGTACCAGCGGTGCTTGAAGAAGATGTGGCCGCTCATCTCGCCCGCGAGCGGGGCGCCGGTTTCCCTCATCTTCGACTTGATCAGGCTGTGCCCGGTCTTCCACATCAAGGGTTTGCCGCCAAGCTCGGCGACGCGGTCGAACAGGGTCTGGCTCGCCTTGACGTCGGCGATGATCGTCGCGCCGGGCTCTTCCTTGAGCACAGCTTCGGCGAGGATCATTAACAGTTGGTCGCCCCAGATCACGCGGCCCTGGCCATCGACCGCGCCGATGCGGTCGCCGTCGCCGTCGAAGGCAATTCCGAAATCGAGCTTCTTGTAGGCGACGAGGCGCTTCAAGTCGGCGAGGTTGGCCTCGACCGTAGGATCGGGGTGGTGGTTGGGGAAGGTGCCGTCGACCTCGGTCAGGATCGTGAAATGCTCGCCCGGAAGGCGCTTCACCAATTCTTCGAGAACGGGGCCGGCCGCCCCGTTGCCCGCGTCCCAGCCGACCCGGAACGGCCTGGCGTCGATGTCCTGCACGAGCCGGTCGACATAGGCCTGGCGAATATCGACGTCTTCGACCTTCCCCTTCCCTTCGCTCCACTCACCGGCGGCGCAGCGCTGGCCAAGCGCCTGGATCGCCTCGCCATAGACCGATCCGCCGGACAAGAGCATCTTGAAACCGTTATAGTCCGCCGGATTGTGGCTGCCCGTCACCTGGATGCCGCCGCCGACGTCGAGCGTGTGGGTCGCAAAGTAGAGCATCGGGCTCGGCCCCATGCCGATTCGCACGACATCAATCCCGCCTTCGGTCAGGCCGCGGATCAGCGCGGCTTCAAGCTCCTCGGAGTGGGTGCGGCCATCGCGGCCGACCGCGACGCGGGTCACGCTAGCTTCGCCGGCAAGCGCTGCAAACCCGCGCCCGAGGCCATAAGCGTCATGCTTGGTCAGCGTGTCGCCGACGATTCCGCGAATGTCATATTCGCGCAGGATGGTGGGATTGAATGTGTGAACCATGCGCCGCCTTACGCAGCGGCGGGCCATTGGTTCAACCGGCGGCCGCGATGGGCTCGACCGCGCCCGGCTCGGGGATGCCGAGGCCGGCGATCATTTCGCGCAGCTCCTGGCGCGCAGTGATGTGGCCCATGCCGACCTCGCCAAGCTGCTGGAGGTCGAGCAGGGTCAGGCCCTTGGGGAAAAGCTCACGGTAGATGACGCGCTCGCCGAGGCCGGGGATGACGCGGAAGCCAACGCGGCGGGCGAGCTCATCCAGCGCCGCGCCAACGCGGCGGAGATTATGCGATTCGATATGCTGCAGACGGTTGCGCAAAACGACCCAATCGACGCTTTTGCCCGTGACCTTGGCGCGCTGCGTGCGGCTGTTCCAGATCAGCTCGGCATAGAAGCTGGGCTTGGTGATCTTGTAATTTTCGGGATGGACCTGGCCGATCAGGTCAAGATCGACGAAGCTGTCGTTCATCGGCGTAACGAGCGTATCGGCCTTGAGGATCGCGGCGCGCGCGAGCTCGTCGTCGCGGCCTGGCGTGTCGATGACGATCGTGTCGGCATCGGCCGCGAGACGCTCGATCGCGGCGTTGAGCCCTGCTTCGCTATGCTCTTCGATCACTTCGTAGCGTGCCTGAGGCAAGTCCTTGTCGAGTCGGCGCATCGTCGCGTCACGATTTTCAAGGTAGCGGGTCATCGTCCGCTGGCGGTGATCGAGGTCGAGCGCGCCGACGCGATGGCCCGAGGCCGCGAGTGCCACGGCGGTGTGCACCGCCGTCGTCGACTTGCCCGTGCCGCCCTTTTCGTTGGCGAAGATGATGAAATGCGGCTGGCCCATGCTTGCCTTACCCCTCGCACCGCATCAGAACGCGGCCCTTCCCGTAAAAACTCTACCGATGGCCGGAATCGCGTGCAAATCATTCGTGACCTAAGCGAGCTGAACCTGCTGTCCGGGCAATGGTGCGCTGATGACGAGCAATTCGCGTTGGTCCCGACCATGGGCGCGCTGCACGACGGGCATTTGGCGCTGATCGCCGAAGCGAAAAGGCGCGCCGAGCGGGTGGTTGCCACGATCTTCGTCAACCCGACCCAGTTCAACGATCCGGCCGATCTTGAGCGCTACCCACGCACGGAGGAGGCGGACACTGCCAAATTGCGCGGGGCGGGCTGCGATGCGGTGTGGATTCCGGCGGCCGAGGACATCTACCCGCATGGCTTCGCAACCATTGTCCGGGTCGCCGGTGTGTCCGAACGATGGGAAGGCGAGCATCGGCCCGGCCATTTCGACGGGGTCGCGACGATCGTTGCCAAGCTGCTCATTTCGACGCTGCCCAATATCGCCGTGTTCGGTGAAAAGGATTGGCAGCAATTGGCCGTCATCCGCCGGCTGGAGCAGGACCTGCAGATCGGCGTCGACATCGTTGGCGTCCCCACGGTGCGGGAGGCGGACGGACTGGCCCTCTCATCCCGTAACGCCCTACTGAGCGACAGTAGAAGGGCGCAGGCGGTCGCACTTCCCAATGCCCTGGCCGATGCGCGCGACGCGATTTCCGAAGGTGAGCCGGTCGCCGTCGCGCTGGCGACGGCTCGGCAATCACTTGAAGATGCCGGCTTTTCCAAGATCGATTATATCGCGCTCGTCGACGCGGCCACGCTTGAACCCCTCGCTGCGCCGGCAGGCGACATGCGACTCATCGCCGCCGCAGCGATCGGCGGGGTGCGGTTGATCGACAATGTCGAAATCTGACGGCTTTTTCGACGTTAACCATTTCTTTGCCATCGGCTGGTGAATTGGCCCCAACGGGAGAAGAGGGGAATTTGCCATGGGTGCCATTAGCCAGAAGAGCGCGGACTTCTTGATCCGCAGCCGGATTGCGGATGCGGAAAAGGGCAATGTCGATGCTTTGTTCGAACTCGGCGTGAGCTATTCGACGGGTCGCGGCGGCGTTCCGGTGGACCTCATCGAAGCGCATAAATGGTTCAACCTTGCAGCGCTTTCAGGCTGCACCCGCGGCCAGCAATGCCGGGCCGAAATTTCGGTTGAGATGACGGCGCGCGAAATCGCCGAAGCGCAGCGGCAGGCTCGCGCCTGGCTCGGAACGACCGGCTACGGCCGCCGCGCCGCCTAACGCACCAGGACCGTGACAGTGCGTCCCGGTCCCGGGCGCTCCTTGCCCAGGCTGGCCGCGCCAACCTGAAATGCCGGCACGCCCATCAGAATCAAATATTGCCGGACTTCTTCCGCCCGCCGCGCGCCCACCGCGATGGCGTGGTCGCGGGTGTCGCTGAGGTCGGCATGGCCTTCGATCCGCACCGACACCGTGGGGTTCATGCGCAGCCACTGCGCCTGCGCGGCCAATGTCGCCCGGGCCGGCGCACTGAGGACGGCCGTATCCCCGGAAAAATAGATGGTATCTGCACCCGCCCGGGCGAGGAAGTCGGCGCGCAAGGCGTCGATCCCGACCAGCGCGGGTGGCGGCACGGGGCGGCCGAGTACCCGCTGGACGATTCGCGGCTGCGCCAGCGCCGACGTCGCCACCATGGGCAGCGCCACCGCCGTAGCGAGGAGAAACGTCCGGATCATTCGCGAACTCCGGACCAATCCGGATCCATACCGTCCTGCGGCACCAGCACCTTGCGCGGATCGCCGCCCGCCAAGGTCACGCGGTAGATTCCGGTCCGGCCCCTTCGGTGCGCTGGAACAGGATTTCGCGGCTGCTCGCCGCCCACGCCGGCCCTTCGTCGCTGGGGCCGGTGGTCAGCAGGCGGACATCGGACCCGTCGATCTTCATGGTTCCGATCCGGCGCCCTTCCGGTCCGCGGCGGACGAAGGCGATGCGCGTCCCGTCGGGGCTCCACACCGGCGATGCGTAGGCGCCGCCGCCGAAGCTGACGCGCCGCTGGTTCGACCCGTCGTTGTTCATCACATAGATTTGCTGCGTGCCGGAGCGATCGCTTTCGAACAGAATCTGGGATCCGTCGGGGGAGAAGCTGCCCGCGGTGTCGATCCCCGGGGAGGTAGTCAGACGCCGCGCGCCGCCACCGCCCAAGCCGACCAGATGAAGGTCGGTGTTGCCGGCGGTGACCGCGGACAGGAGGAGGCTGTTGCCGTCGGGCGAAAAGCGCGGGGAAAAGGTCGTGCCGGAACTGGGCAGGACCGCGGCATCGCCCTCGCCATTGGCATCGGCAACGCGCACCTGCGGCTGACCGCTGGCGAAGCTGACGTAAGCAACGCGGTTGGCACGGGGTGACAATCGCGGCGTCACCACCCGCGTCCCGCCGGGGGTTAGGTAGGTGTGGTTGACGCCGTCGCTGTCCATGACCGCGACCCGGGTCACTTCGGTCGGCCCGCTGCCGCTGCGCGCGACATAGGCGATGGGCGTATCGAACACGCCGGGGGCGCCGACCATGTGCTGATAGGCTAGGCCCGAGCATTTATGGGCGGCGCGGCGCCAGTCGTTTGCGGCGACGACGAAGCCGATGCGTCCGAGCTCGCTGCGCTTTTCGACGTCATAGATATAGCAGCCGACCGCCAGGCGCCCGTCGGGCCTGGCCTGGACGAAGCCGGTAAGCAGGCCCTTGACCCCAGCCGCGCGCCACTTGGGGTAATTGGGCGCGGTCACTTCGGGATAGGAATAGAAGTCCTTCTGGTCAGGCGGCAGCGCAAGCACTTCGGCGGTGGTCCGCAGGTCGCTGCCGATCAGCTGGGTCGCCTGCCAGGCGATGCTGAGCGTGCCGCCGGCATCGGTCGGCGTGTCCTTGGGCGTCGACAGCGGCGGGATGGCGATCACCGGCACGGCCTGCTGCGCCACGGCGGGAGCAGCAAGGGACAGTGCGGCAATGAGGAAAGCGAAAGCGGATTTGATCACGATACGCTGGCGATCTCTTTGAAAATGTCGATCCAGGACTTGGGTTGCCGTTGCGGCCGACCGTTCGCATCCAGGAACGCTGCGGTCACGCGGGCATCGGTCAACAGTTCCCCCGCGCGGATGACTCGCTGCTGAATTCCCACGGCGGCGGCACGGATTTGCTCGACCGTGCTGACGACGAGCAGGTCATCGCCCAGTCGCGCCGGGCGGTGATATTTGATGGTGACGTCCGCAACATAATAGGCGCCGCCTCCGCGGGCCATCACCTCTCGCTGGTTGATCCCGACCGCGCGCAGCATGTCCGAGCGCGCCCGTTCCATGAACTTGAGGTAATTAGCGTAATAGACAACGCCTGCTGTGTCGGTGTCCTCGAAATAGACCGTCAGCGCGAAATGATGCTCCGCGCCAACGAAGGCACCGCGGTAGGGGACATCCGGATTGCTCATCGCCGTTCGTCCCCAGTGGAGGCCAAAGGCCTTTGTCGAATGGCACTAGCACCTCCGTGGAACCGGCGCCCTTCGACTTCGCAGAGGACGAGCGGGTCAGTTGCGGGATGCACTGCCAAGCACTTCCACCAAGCGCACCAGATCGCCCTGAGCCGCCGCAATATCGGCCAAGTGCATTCCCCAGCCGGGCAGGAACAAGCCGAAGATGGCGACCTCACCGCCAATGCGGTCGGTGCGCTTGTCCTGCGGATCGGCGTTGGTGCGGATCGACAGGTACCCGCGCGGACCATCGTTGATGCACCGCGCAGAAACCAGGCCTTCGGTCCTGAGGTAGGGCGTCGGCGCGGCCCCATCGGTCGACCACTGAATCGGGCCGCCGGCCACGGGCAGCGTTGAGCGCGCGAACCAATAGCTGTCGAGCCGTTCCCACGTTGTCGATCCGGGGCGCGCCGGATTGACGCAGGCGACGGTCATGCCGGGCTCAGTTGCGATGCCGAAGATCGCCCCGCGCGGAGGTAAATTCCTTTCGCGGAAGCTGACCCAGCTCATGACGCAACCGCTTTGTCCGGGCTTGCTGCACAGGGGCGTCCGTTTGAAAGTCCCGCCGACGACCTTTCCTTGCTGGACGAAGACGTTGTAGCCGGGGATGATCGCAAGTTTCATCCGGCGCGCGACATCGGGCTTGGTCTCGATCTCGCGCGCGATCAATTGCTGGAGCATCAGGCTGCCCTGGCTGTGACCGATCAGCACGAACGGGCGGCCGCCGTTCTTGGTCCGAATGTAATTGCGCCAGGCGGCGAGGACGTCGCCATAAGCAAGCAAGCCGCTTTGCGTCAGGTCGACGCCCGCCGCCGCGGCGGCGACCGCGCCGAGCGTCATCTGACGGTAGATGGGCACGAACGGCCGGCACACCGAGGCGAAGCGGGCGAACTGGCTTTCGGTCATCAACCGCTCTTCGCGTCCGGGGGTGAGGTCGCTGTTGAGGCCCTGGTCGGATGAGACGGTGGGATAGACGTAGAAGCAGTCGATCGGCGCGTTGCGCGCGACGCTGCTGCGTCCGGTCGAACCGTAGCCGTTGGGGTTGAGCGCGGTGGTCGCGACGGGGGTCGAACAGATGTCGGTCCGGCCCGGCAGGCACAGCCAGGTCGCGGGTTTGGCGTAGTCAGGCGCGGCGGGGGCCGGGGCTTGGGCAATCGCCGGGGACGCCCACCCTATCGCCATTCCCGCGAAAGCGGGGATCCACCTGCCTTTGCCGCGAAAGAAGGTGAAGACGGATCCCGGATAAAGTCCGGGATTACGGCGGGGGGTCACTTGCTACTCGCTCCCTGGTCGAACAGGCCGGACTGGCTCCCCTGCGGCGCGGGGAGCCCGAGATGGGTGTAGCCTCGGCCGTTGAGGCATCGCCCGCGTGCCGTGCGAGCGATGAGGCCGAGCTGAATGAGGAAGGGCTCGATCACATCCTCGAGCGTATCGCGCGGCTCGCTCAGGCCCGCTGCGAGCGTCTCGATCCCGACCGGACCGCCACCGTAGAGATCGGCGATCATCGTCAGGTAGCGGCGATCCATCGCGTCGAGGCCGAGCGCGTCGATCTCCAGCCGGGACAGGGCCTTGTCGGCAACGTCGGCATCGATCGTATCCGCGCCCGAGGCGTGGGCGAAGTCCCGCACGCGGCGCAGCAGCCGCCCGGCGATGCGCGGCGTCCCGCGGGAACGGCGGGCAATCTCGCGCGCGCCATCGTCGGTCAGGCCTGCGCCGAGCAGGCGCGCGGCGCGGCGTACCACCATTTCGAGCTCTTCGATGGTGTAGAAGTTGAGACGCACGGGAATGCCGAAGCGGTCGCGCAGCGGCGTCGTCAGCAGGCCCTGGCGTGTGGTTGCGCCAACCAAGGTGAAGCGCGGCAGGTCGATCCGCACCGAGCGCGCGGACGGTCCTTCACCGATCATCAGGTCGAGCGCGCGGTCCTCCATCGCCGGATAGAGTACTTCCTCGACCGCCGGATTGAGGCGGTGGATCTCGTCGATGAACAGGACGTCGCCGTCCTCGAGATTGGTGAGCAAGGCGGCAAGATCGCCCGACTTGGCGATCACCGGGCCCGAGGTGGCGCGAAAGCCCACGCCCATTTCGCGCGCCAGGATGCCGGCGAGCGTGGTCTTGCCGAGCCCGGGCGGGCCATGCAGCAGCACGTGGTCGAGCGCTTCGCCGCGGCTCTTCGCGGCGCCGACGAACACCCGCAAATTCTCGCGCGCCGCCTGCTGCCCGATGAATTCGTCGAGGGTCTTCGGGCGAAGCGCCGCGTCGGCGTCTTCGCTGGTGCGCTCGGGCGTCGTGATGCGGTCGGGGTCGGTGGCGCTCATGCTCTCCCCGCGGGCCTTACGGGGCGGGCGACGATGAGGAAAGGCGCACTTGTTGTGACTTTAGGCACTGTCGCGCGATCGATCGCTGGTCGATGAAGGATCGCGCCCATTGCCGCGAATGATGCACATTTGCGTGGGCCGAGGACAGCGGATTGTGCAGCTAGCCGGCTGCCTAGAGGGGGGATCGATGGCGATACACGCGGCAAATACGGCCGGACTCGGGCGCGGCTCGAAAAGCTCTTTGGCAGGAATTTCCTGCGCGTTTGTCGAGAAGCTTGGGGTGGATGGGCCGAACGCTTGGCGGATTGCTTGCGGCAGTGTCCGATTCTGGGCACTTTGCCTGACTTGCGCAGGGGGAAAATCATGCTGACCAGACGTTCGATGCTCGCCGGGACGGCCGCTTTGGCAGCCGCGGGACCAAGCCTTGCCCAGCGCCGCGCAGCGGCATCAAGCTGGTTCGACCGCGCTATCGTCATCGACGCGCTGGGTGCGGTCGGCGACCCATATGGCAGCCCCGATTCCATCCGTATGAGCGACCGCGCCTGGGCCGAAACCGTCGCGACCGGCGTCACCGTCGTGCGCCAGACGCTGATGCCGGTAGGCAACGTCGCCGACGCTTGGGGCGATTATAAGAAGTCGCGCGAGGAACTGCGTGAGGTTCTCGCTGCCAATCCCGACCGGATGTTGCTCATCCGCAGCGGCGCCGACATTCTCAAAGCCAAGCGTGAAAAGAAGTTCGGGGTGATCCTCGGCACCCAGGATACGTCGATGGTTGGTGGTGCGCTCGACCGCCTGGCTGAGATGAGGAAGGATGGTGTGATGACCGTCCAGCTGACCTACAACAACCGCGGCTTGTCGGGCGACGGGGCGCTCGAGCCGGGCAATGCGGGCTTATCGAAACTCGGCAAAGCGACGATCGAGCGGATTGAGGCGGAAAAGATCCTGCTAGATATTTCCCACGGCGGCGCGCGGACGATGGCGGAGGCAACCGCGCACGCCAAGCGTCCCCTCGTCAACAGCCACACTGCCGCGCGTTCGCTCTACGACCATCCCCGAAACACGAGTGACGAGACGATCAAGGCCGTCGCCGACAAGGGCGGCGTCACTGGCGTCTACTTCATGCCGTTTCTGCGCGCCGACAGCCAGCCAACCGGCGAAGACCTGATCCGCCATATCGAGCATGTCGCCAAGGTTGCGGGGGAGGACGGCGTCGGCATCGGCACCGACAATGGCGTCCTGCCGATGGAAATCACCGAGGAATCGCGCAAGCAGAATCGGGAGTGGGCCAATCAGCGGATCAAGGCCGGCATCGCCTCGCCCGGCGAGGGACCCGAGGTATTCCCCATCGTCGCCGACTATAACAGCGTCGATCGATATCGGCGGCTCGCCGGTGTTCTCGAGAAGCGCGGCTGGAGCCAGTCGCGGCTCGAGAAGCTGTTCGGCGGCAATTTCCTGCGCGTCTACCGCGAGGCCTGGGGCGGGTAATTGCCGTCATCCACGCCCGCTTATCCTGAGTAGCCGCGCAGCGGCATATCGAAGGACTGTCCTTCGGATCTTCGGCGCGCTTCGCTTACTCTGCCCTACTCAGGATGAGCCGAGGTTTGGGTGGGTGGTCACTTTCCCGCCTTGCGCAGCGCCAGCCGGACCAGTGCGTCGAGCCCCGCATCCGTGCCGAGTTCGTCGATCGCGGCGTTTACGGCGGCACTCGCTTCGGCAGGCTTGAAGCCAAGGTTGGCGAGAGCGGACAACGCGTCTGCAGCAGCGCCCGCGCGGGGCAATGGCGCGCCGCCGCCGAGCCCGGGCGCGCCAAGCTTTCCCTGCAATTCATTAGCTATCCGCATCGCGAGCTTGGGTCCGACGCCGTTGGCGCGCCCAATCATTGCCTTGTCGCCCTGGCTGACGGCGCGTGACAGCTCGTCGGGGGAGAGCGCGGAAAGAATCGCGATCGCCAACCGCCCGCCCACGCCTTGGACCGAGGTCAGCGCGCGGAACGTGTCGCGCTCGGCAGTCGAGCCAAAGCCGAACAGGGTCCAGGCATCCTCACGCACCTGGAGTTCGGTGAGCAGCATCACCTCTCCGCCGACCGGGCCAATTGCGTCGAGCGTGCGGGCGCTGGCGTGGACGAGATAGCCGACCCCCGCGACATCGATCACGGCGCCGTCGGCGCTGGTTTCAGCAAGAATTCCGGAAAGGCGCGCGATCATGTCGGCACCCTAATCGTTGGTGTCGAGCGAAGTCGAGATGGCGCGACCGGTCATGCCCCCGGCATGTCCTTTGTCCGCCATCCCCTCGACTACGCTCGGGGCAAACGGACTTGTGAAGCCAGGTGATGCGCATGGGTGACGGCGACCGCGAGCGCGTCGGCCGCATCGGGCCCGCAGATCGCGGCGCCGGGCAGAAGCCGCGCGATCATCGCGTGGACCTGCACCTTGTCGGCATTGCCGTTGCCGACCACCGCTTTCTTGACCAGCCGGGCGGCATATTCGCCGACATCCAGGCCGGCGCGCGCGGCGACCATGATTACCACGCCGCGTGCCTGGCCGAGCTTGAGCGTCGATTGCGGGTTCTTGTTGACGAACACCTCCTCGACGGCGGCGCCATCGGCCGGATGATCGGCCAGTAGCGCGTCGAGCTGGTCCGCGAGGTGGGCGAGCCGGCGCGGCAGCGGCGCTGCGCTATCGGTCTTGATCTGGCCGTTGGCGACGTGACGCAAGCGATTGCCGTCCGCCTCGATCAGGCCCCAGCCGGTCGTGCCGAGTCCGGGATCGAGACCGAGGATTCTCAGTTTCCCCTCCCGCTTGCGGGAGGGGTCAGGGGAGGGGAGGTCGAAGCCGGCACGCTGCGGGTGGGCATGCCCTTCCCCAGCCCCTCCCGCAAGCGGGAGGGGAGTTAGGCAAGCTTCTCCAGTTCGTCCTCAGGGACGTCGTAATTGCCCCAGACGGTCTGGACGTCGTCGTCCTCGTCAAGCGTATCGATCAGCTTCATCAGGCTGGCCGCGTCGTCGCCGCGCACTTCAACTTCGGTCGACGGCTTCCACGCGAGCTTCGTCCCTTCGGCCTCGCCCAACAAGGCTTCGAGCGCGCGCGAGACCTCGTGCAGATTCTCGACGCTGGTCCAGATGCGATGGCCGCCCTCGTCGCTTTCGACGTCCTCGGCGCCGGCTTCGCTTGCCGCTTCGAACAGCTTGTCGGCATCACCCGCGCTGGCGGGGTATTCGATCAGGCCCATGCGCTCAAAACCGTGGCTCACGCTGCCGCTCGCGCCGAGATTACCGCCGTTCTTGGAGAAAGCGGTGCGCAGGTTGGTTGCAGTACGGTTGCGGTTGTCGGTCAGCGCCTCGACGATGATGGCCACCCCGCCGGGGCCGAAGCCCTCATAACGCATCTCTTCGTAATTTTCGGCGTCGCTGCCCGATGCCTTGTCGATCGCGCGCTGAATATTGTCCTTGGGCATCGACTGGGCGCGCGCGGCGATGATCGCTGCGCGAAGCCGCGCATTGGCGTCGGGATCGGGCAGGCCCATCTTGGCCGCGACGGTGATTTCGCGGCTGAGCTTGGAGAAGAGGGCGGAGCGCTTCTTATCCTGCGCCCCCTTCCGATACATGATGTTCTTATATTTGCTGTGGCCGGCCATGGCGCTTCCTTACGCGAGACCCAGCGCGTTGCGATAGGTTTCCAGGACCGCGTCCTGTTCCTGGCGCGTGTGGGTCTCCATTTTCCGCAGGCGGACGATCATGCGCATGATCTTTGGGTCGTAGCCGTTCGCCTTGGCCTCCGCATAAACGTCGCGAACATCGTCCGCGATGCCCTTCTTCTCTTCCTCGAGCCGCTCGATCCGCTCGATGAACAGCCGCAGCTGATCCGCCGCGACATTGCCTTCCGCCATGGTCCCACAACCTCAAATCAAAAATTCGGACAAAAAAGGGCGGCCCCAGACAGAGCCGCCCTTTGAAGTTTCGTAGCCGTGAAGCTTACTTGAGTTCGACGGTGCCGCCGGCCTCTTCGATCTGCTTCTTGATCTTTTCGGCTTCGTCCTTGTTGACGCCTTCCTTGAGCGCCTTCGGAGCGCCTTCGACCAGCGCCTTGGCTTCGCCGAGGCCCAGGCCCGTGATGACGCGGACTTCCTTGATCACGTTGATCTTCTTGCCGCCGTCGCCCGTCAGGATGACGTCGAATTCGGTCTTTTCCTCGGCAGCCGGGGCAGCAGCGCCACCACCAGCCGGGCCGGCAACCGCAACCGCGGCAGCGGCGGAAACGCCCCACTTCTCTTCAAGCGCCTTGGCGAGGTCCGCGGCTTCGAGGACGGTCAGTTCAGACAGCTGGTCGACCAGCTTAGCAATGTCAGCCATGTGATACTCCTTGGTGGGGCATCAGCCCCATATTGTCGTGCGTTGATGAAAGGATTGCGGCTTATGCAGCCTCTTTGGCGGCATAAGCACCGAAGACCCGTGCCAGCTGAGCACCAGGCTCGTTGACCGTGCGGGCGATCTTGGTCGCAGGCGCCTGGATGAGGCCCACGATGGTCGCGCGCAGCTGGTCGAGCGACGGAAGCTCGGCAAGCGCCTTGATTCCGTTCACGTCGAGCACGGTGTCGCCCATTGCGCCGCCGACGATTTCGAACTTGTCGGTCGTCTTGGCGAAATCCACTGCAACCTTGGCGGCCGCAACGGGATCGCCCGAGGTGGCCAGCGCGGTCGGTCCGGTCAGCAATTCGCCGAGCGGGCTGTAGCGCGTGCCATCGAGGGCAATCAGGGCAAGGCGGTTCTTCGCAACTTTATACTGGGCGCCGGCGTCGCGCATCTTCAGACGAAGATCGGTGGACTGGGCCACCGTCAGACCGTGGTTGCGCGTTATCACAACCACGCTCGTCTCCGTGAAGACGTTCTTCAGCTCGGCAACCAGATCGGCTTTTTGCGAACGATCCATGCCAACTCCACATTTCGGTCGAGCAGGGCTCGACCGAGACTTCAAAAACCCACCACGGCATGCCGGGGCGGAGCGAAATGTCCGTGGGGATGGATCAATGGCGCGGCGCGAGCCAGCGCACGACCGGAGCTGCCTTGTACAGCCGCTCCGTAAGAATTCCTGTCCCCGCCTCGGCTGGAAATTAAGCGTCGGTCCCTTGCGGGACATCGGCACCAGCTGTCTCGGACGGTGCGAACGGCAAGCCGCTCGCGAGGGCGCGCCTATAACGCAATTGCGCGCTCGATCAAGTCTTTGGCCTGCGGCGGCAGGGCAAAAAGAACCCCGGGCGAAGCGGATGCCTCGCCCGGGGTCTTCATCGCGTCCCGGGAGACGCGAAGAGTCCAGCCTTACTGGCCGCGCTCACCAGCCGACGGCGGCGGCGGGGGCGGCGGGGGCGGCGGCGCCGGGCAGGTGCTCGTCGCCAGGATCACCGAGCCGTCCGGGCAGGTGATCGTCGCGGGAGCTTCCGGCGGCGGCGGCGGCGGCGGCGGGGGCGGCGGCGGCGGTGCAACCGCGGCGCCGAAGTTGTAGGTCAGGCTGGCCAGCAAGCTGTGCGAGCTGAAGCGCGTGCGCAGGCCGGTGTCGAACGTGTCGCCGTCGAAATCGAACGACGTGTCATAGTTCAGACGACCGGTGCGGAAGTAGCGATACTTCACGCCGACATCGATGTTCTCGCTGATCGGCGCACGGATGCCGGCAAGGAACTGCCAGGCCCAGGCGCTGTCGCTGTCGCCGTCGCCATCACTGGAAAAGTCGACGTTGGCGAGACCGATGCCGCCACCGATGAAGCCGCCGACGCCGCCTTCACCACCAAGGTCAAGCAGGCCGTTGAGCATGCCGGACGTGACGGTGACGCGACCGTCGAGGTCGAGATCTTCGTCGGTCAGCGGGAAGCCCAGCTCGTCCTCGATCTCGTCCTGGAGCAGCGGGTCGAGTTCGAACTCGTCGGCCTTGGCGCGCTTGTAGGCGAGCTCGCCCTCGACGCGGAACATACCGAAGTCGTAACCGCCGTTGATGTCGATGTCGTATCCGGTCTTGAAATCGACGCCGTAGCCGCTGTCGAAATCAGCGGTGCCGTCGCCATCGACGTCCACGTCGAAGTCCGACACCTTCGGGAACAGGAAGCCGGCGTCGACGCCGACATAGCCCGACCCGTCGCGAGCCGCAGCCGGCGTCGCAAGGACGGCCAGCGCCGCAGCGCCCGCAAGGAAAAGATTACGCATGTTTGCCCCTTTCATGTGGCAGGTTGTGTCGGCGCGCTAACTTCTGCGCCCCGGCAAAGTTTCCGGCCAAAAGCCACTCTGCGGAATCCTGTTGCACCGATGCAACAGCGCGCTGCAACCCCCTTGCTGCAAGGCCTTGAAGAGACACGAAAAAGCCGGCGGCGGAAAATCCTTCCGCGCACCGGCCTTTTGCGTTCGTTGTTCAGGCGTAACGCCGAAAATCAGGCGCCTGCAATCTCCGCAAGGTCGACTTTCACGCCCGGGCCCATCGATGATGACACCGAAACCTTCTGGACGAACTTGCCCTTGGCGCCGGTCGGCTTGGCCTTGACGATGGCGTCGACGAAGGCGTTGAAATTGTCCTTGAGGTCGCCTTCGCTGAAGCTGGCCTTGCCGATGCCGGCGTGGATGATCCCCGCCTTCTCGACGCGGAACTCGACCTGGCCCGACTTGGCATCGGTCACTGCCTTGGCGACGTCCATCGTCACGGTGCCGAGCTTCGGGTTCGGCATCAGGCCCTTGGGACCCAGCACCTTACCGAGGCGACCGACAACGCCCATCATGTCCGGCGTCGCAATGACGCGGTCATAGTCGAGCTTGCCGGCCTGCATTTCTTCCATCAGGTCTTCGGCACCAACCTTGTCGGCGCCGGCACCCGTGGCTTCATCTGCCTTCGCGCCCTTGGCGAACACCGCGACGCGAACCGTCTTGCCGGTGCCCTTGGGCAGGTTGACGACGCCGCGGACCATCTGGTCGGCGTGGCGCGGATCGACGCCCAGATTCATCGCCACTTCGACGGTCTCATCGAACTTCGATGTGGCCAGGCTCTTCACCAGCCCGATCGCCTCATCGACGCCGTAGAGCTTTTCGCGATCGACCGAACCGGCCTGAGCCTTCTGCTTCTTGGTCAGCTTCGCCATGTCTTAGCCCTCCACCACTTGGAGGCCCATCGCGCGGGCGGAGCCTTCGATGATCTTGGTCGCCGCTTCGATATCGTTGGCGTTGAGATCCTTCATCTTACTTTCGGCGATCTCGGCGAGTTGCGACCGGCGAATGGTGCCGCCCGAAACCTTGCCCGGCTCCTTTGAGCCCGACTTGATCTTCGCCGCCTTCTTCAAAAGGAAGCTGGCCGGCGGCGTCTTCGTCGCGAAGGAAAAGCTGCGGTCGGCGTAGACGGTGATCACCGTCGGGATCGGCGCGCCGCGTTCCATTTCCTGGGTTGCGGCGTTGAACGCCTTGGTGAATTCCATGATGTTCACACCACGCTGGCCGAGGGCAGGGCCGATCGGCGGAGCGGGCGTCGCGGCGCCGGCGGGCACCTGCAACTTGATGTAGCCGGTAATTTTCTTGGCCATCAATCTCACTCTATAGGGGCCCGCGTCCGCGCGAGGGCGGCAAGCGGGCGGTTCAAGTTTAGCGGTTCAAGCGGCCTTCCCGAAAGAAAGCCTCCCGCAGCGGTCCCAATTGCTTGGATGGGGGCGCCTGTAGCGAAAGCGGCCCAAAGTGGCAATCGGTGCGGACTCTGCGCGCCACGCCAAGCTGTGCTAACGCGGGTTAATCGGGCAGGTTAATAGGGAGGCGAGTCGCATGAAGAAGGCGCTCCTTCTGGGAATTACGACGCTGCTGATAAGTTCGGCTGCGCCGGCGCAGATGAATGCGGACCAGCTTGAATGGGGCCCGCCCCCGGCGGGACTTCCCGACGGGGCGTTGTTTGCGGTCCTCGCCGGCAATCCTGAACAGCCGGGACCGTTCGTCATTCGCTTGCGCTTCCCGCCCGGCTACAAGATTCTGCCGCACCGCCATAGCGGTGACGAGCAGATCACGGTCCTTTCCGGCGAAGTCTCGCTTGGCCGCGGCCGCAGCTATAGCGAGCGTAAGGCGACCAAGCTGACCCGCGGCGGCTTTTCGCCCGAACCGCCCAACACCGACCATTATGCCTTCACCAAGGAGGGCGTCGAGATTCAGATCGCCGGGCAGGGGCCTTTCACGATCGCTTATGTTCGCGCCAGGGATGATCCGCGGCGGAAGCGCTAGCCTTTTCGCAGAATTGACTTTGGCCGCACCGCGTCGAAACCTCGGCAGCGATGGTTCGGTTGGGGCATGGAGCACGGCGTTGTTCGTGCTGGCGCTGCAGGCACTGGCCCTGGCGCTGGTGCTTTGGTTTTCGAACGGCAACCGGCAGGCGAACCGCCTGCTCGCCGCGCTAATGATCGTGATCGCCGGTCTCCTGACCCCCTTCATCCTCGGATATGCGGGGGCGTATGACGCCTGGCCCCGGCTGACCTTCGCGCCATTTTCGATACCATTGGCAGTCGGGCCCTTGCTCTATGCGCACGTCCAGGCGCTGGCGAGCGGCCGGCGGATCGCCTGGTGGCACTGGATCGCGCCGGCGGTGCAATTCGGTTGGCAAGCGGTGTTGTTCCCGCTGCCCACCGCTATGAAATTCCGCATCGACGCGGCGGTGATCGAGCCATTCCTTAGCCCGGTGAGCAGCGTGGCGGTGCTCGCGTCGATGGCGGCGTACGGCGTCGCGTGCTGGCGCGCGTTGCAGCGGTACGAACGATGGTTGGCGGAGCGCCGACGGCAGTTGCGTCCGGCGCGGCGGATCCGCTGGCTGACGTTCGCGCTGGTGCCACTGGTCGCCGCGCGCGCGGGGTACAGCCTGTTCGAAGCGCTGGTTCGGCCGATCAATTATTTCGACCTGTTCGGCTATTACATCCTGCTCGGCCTGGTCGGATTGTGGCTCGGGCTCGAAGGGTGGCGGCAGGCGGAGGCGCCTGCGCCTGCTGCCGAGGATGAAGACGCGCGCCGCAGCGACCAGGGCGCGGCATGGATCGAACGTTTGCGCGCACAAGGTTGGTGGCGCGACGCCGATTTGTCCCTGGCCGATTTGGCGCGAGAGCTGGGCACGAATGCCGCGAGCCTGTCGCGGGCGCTTGCGCCGCACGGCGGCTTTGCCGCGGTGCTGGGCGGGATACGCAGCGAAGCAGCAGCGGCGCGGATCGCGGCCGGCCAGGGCGACGACCTGCTGCGGCTGGCGATGGATTGCGGGTTCGGAAGCAAGGCAAGCTTCAACCGCGCGTTCCGCGCGCGCTTCGGGACCAGCCCAAGCGCCTTCCGCGCAGACGGCGCAAAACCGACGGAAGGCGAGATGTTGGCGCGTTGAGGCGCCCGCCGCGCTGCTCGCGGGAGAATGTCGGCCTCCCTCATCCTTGGAGCCGACCATGTTCGCAATCGACCGCCGCTCATTCCTCGGCGCCAGCCTCGCCGCCGGCGTTTCCACCGCGCTCCCAGCGCAAGCCACCGCAACGGCCGTGCTGTCACCCAAGGCCATGCGCGACGATCTTGCCGTCTTGGGCGAAGTTTATGCGGCGCTCCACCCGGGCCTCGACCGCTACCTCGGCCGACGTGCGTTTGCGGCGCGCATCGAGGCCTTGCGCGATTGGGCCGCGACGGAACGGTCGCCGCAGGCATTCTTTGTCGCGCTCGGCCGCCTGACCGCCGCAGTTCGTTGCGGCCACAGCTACCCCAATCCGGTGAACCAGCCCGATGCCACTGCCGAGAATCTGCTCAGCGGCCGCAACCGCGTGCCCTTCGCCTTCCGCTGGATCGATGGCAAGATGGTCCTCACCCGCGTGCTGCGCGACGAACTGCCGCTGCGGCCGGGCATGGTGGTCGAAGCGGTCGACGGGCTGCCCGCGACCGAATTGCTTCGCCGCCTGATGCCGCTCGGACGGGCCGACGGCAGCAATGACGGCAAGCGGCGCGCGCTGATGGCGGTTGATGGCACCGGCCGCTACGGCGCGTTCGACGTCTATCGCCCGCTGGTTAGTGCCGCGCGCGCCGACGGCATGGTCGATGTTCGGATGCGCGGCAAAACGATCCGCCTGCCCGCCATGACCGAGGAAGAGCGGCAGGCGCTTGGTAAAGGGGGCCAGGCCGACGATGGCGGATGGGAATTCGCGATTGGGACCGACGGCGTCGGGCTACTGCGGATGCCCAATTGGGCGCTGTACAACAGCAAGTGGGACTGGCGCGGATTCATCGACCGCAGTGTCGACCAGTTGATCGAGCAGCGGGCGCGGGGCCTGATCGTCGATCTGCGCGAGAATGAAGGCGGTCTCGATTGCGGCGATGTGTTGCTGGAGCGGTTAATCGCCAAGCCGGTCCCGGCGCCCACCTATCGCCGTTACGTCCGCTATCGCGCGGTTCCCGCGGCGCTTCGATCGCACCTCGACACTTGGGACAAAAGCTTCTTCGATTGGAGTGACAAGGCCAGTGACGACGGGCGGCGACCGGGCCTGTTGCGGCTAGTACGCGAGGCCGACGATGAACCGGGGGCACCGCTTCGCCCGCGCGGACCGCGCTACGCCGGTCCGGCCGCTGTGCTGATTTCGCCGACCTGCTCCTCGGCCACCTTCGGCTTTGCGCAGCTGATCAAGGGCAGCGGGGTGGCAACGCTTGTTGGCGAGACCAGCGGCGGCAATCAGCGCGGCATCAACGGCGGCGCCTACTTTTTCGTCCAGCTGAAGGAAACGGGAATGGAGGTCGATTTGCCGCTGATCGGCTATTTCCCCGACCGCCCGCAACCCGATGCCGGGATCGCACCTGATATATTCGTACGCACGACGGTTGCGGATGTCGTGGCAGGCCGTGACCGTGGCATGGACACGGCACGGCGCTGGGTGCGATCGGCCTAGCGAAGTTTGGCGATGGTCAGCCCGTCGGCCTTGGCGCGGTCGCGGGTCGATTCCTCGCTCCGCGTAAGCGCCTTGGCAATGGCGCGCAGCGACATGCCCTTGGCGGCAAGCTGGTGAAGCTTCTGTATCTCGTCCTGCCGCCACGGTTGACGGTGGCGTTCGAACTTGTCGCCGGTCGCCATGCCTTACTTGACGCGTTCGACCTGCTCGAACTCGAGCTCGACCGGCGTTGCGCGGCCGAAGATCGAGACCGAAACCTTGACTCGGCTGCGGTCGAAATCGAGCTCTTCGACCAGGCCGTTAAAGCTCGCGAACGGGCCGTCGAGCACCTTGACCGAATCGCCGATCTCATAATCGACGTTGATCTTCTGCTTTGGCGCGGCGGCGGCGGAGGCGTCGGAGCTGTCGAGCATCCGCGCGGCCTGCGAATCGGGGATCGGCTGCGGCTTGCCGTTGGGTCCGAGGAAGCCCGTGACCTTGGGCGTATTCTTGACAAGGTGGTAAACCTGGTCGTTGAGCTCGAGCTTGGCGAGGACGTAGCCGGGCATAAATTTGCGCTCGGACTGGACCTTCTTGCCGCGCTTGATCTCGGTCACGGTTTCGGTCGGAACTTCGATCTGGTCGACGAAACCGGTCAGGCCAAGGCGGTTGGCCTCGCTCATGATCTGGTCGCGGACCTTGTTCTCGAACCCGGAATAAGCGTGGATGATGTACCAGCGGGACATGTCGTTTGTGCCTTGTGCGTTTGCCTAGCCGAGGAGGCCGAGGAGGAAGCGGACGATCGTCGCGAAGAACGCATCGACGCCGAAGAAGAAGATGGCGAGCAGCGTCGTCATGATCAGCACCATGATCGCGGTCGCGATGGTTTCCTTGCGGGTTGGCCAGTGGACCTTCGCGGTCTCGGCGCGGACCTGACGGATGAATTCGCCGGGGAAGTCTTGGCCACGTGATTTGCTCTTCCAGAAAGTAAAAGGCTCCGCGGACCAGTGCGGCCGGCGGAGCTGAAGGCGACTTAGCGCTGCCAGCCTGAGTCTTCAAGTGATGGGTCCATGCGCGCAGGAGTGGAGGGACTCGAACCCACGGCCCTCGGTTTTGGAGACCGATGCTCTACCAACTGAGCTACACTCCTAGGAGCGCGCGCTGGGCAGGTAGCCAGAGCCGGGGGATCGCGCAAGGTTCAGCGAACGATGGGGAGGCCGATCCAGGTGCCGCCCGGACCGAAGAACACGCGCTGGGTGGCACGTTGATAGTCGTCGGATTGGGCAAAGAAGATGTTGGGCACGAAGCTTTGCGGATTGCGGTCGTACAAGGGAAACCAGCTCGACTGAATCTGGACCATCAGGCGATGGCCAGGCTGCACGACATAGTTCACGGTCGGCAGCGCGAAGCGATAGGTGACGGGCACACGCGGCGGAATGCGCGTCGGCTGCGCGGGATCGTCGCGAAAGCGGCCGCGCATCACCTCCATCGCAATCGGTAGCTGATAGCCCGCCATGCCCGGGTTCCTGGGATAGGATGCCGGATAGACGTCGATCAGCTTGACCACCCAGTCGCTGTCGGACCCCGTGGTCGACGCGACGAGATTGGCGAGCGGCGTACCGGCTAGCTTGAGCGGCGCGGTCAGCGGGGCGCTGGTGTAGGTCAGCACGTCCTGGCGCGCGGAGGCGAAGCGCTGGTCGTCGACCAGCCACAGGCGCCAGGTCGACCCCGGCGCCCACGGCGACAGGTTGGGGCGCGCGCGATACGGCACGGGGTCGGCGGGATCCGAGACGTAGGAATCGCTGCCCGCGGCGCGTGGCGCGTCGAAGTCGAGGGCGCGTTCTCCGGCGAGGTGCAGCGGCGTCAGCCCTGTCGGACAGCCGGCGGCGCAGGCCTGCGGCCAGTCGTCGAAGCGGCGCCATTGATTGGTCCCAGCTTCGAACGCGGTGACCCGGGCGATGTCGGCGGGTGGGCCGTCCTTCAGATGCTGCTTAAGAAAGGGCAGGAGCAAAGTTTGGCGGAACCAGCGCGCGGTGTCGCTGCCCCAATGCAACGGACCAAGCGACAGCGCCGGAAACACAACTTGGCCGTGGTGCCAAGGACCCAGGACAAAGCGGGTGCGGCCGCCATCGACGCGCTTCACCGCGTCGAATAATGCGGGCGTGCCGTAGATATCCTCCTGATCCCACAGGCCGCCGACGAGAAGCATTGGGACGGTCGGCGGCCGGCGCGCGAACATGCGGTCGAGCGCCTGCGCTTGCCAGTGATGGTCGTAATTGGGGTGACGCGTCAGGCGCCGCCAGAAGGGCAGGCGGTCGACCCCCATCGCCCGGGCATATTCGGACGCTGAGCCGTAGCGTAGCGCGGTCGCGTAATTGTCCTTGGAGCCGGGAAACCAGCTGTCGTCCGACGTCCGCGCCGCGGTCTGACTATAGACGTAGGCGACCATTTCCTGCCGGAAGGCGCCGTTGTGGAACCAGTCGTCACCCTTCCACACATCGACCATCGGGTTGATCGGCACCGCCGCGCGCAAGGCGGGATGCGGATCGATCAGGCTCATCAGCGCGGTGAAGCCCTCGTAGCTGGCGCCGATCGTTGCAACCTTGCGATTGCTTTCGGGCACGTTCTTGACCAGCCAGTCGATGCTGTCCCAAGCGTCGGTGGAATGGTCGACCGGTGTCGGGTTGAGCGGCCCGCGCAAGGGGCGGTTCATGACGTAATCGCCCTCCGACCGATGCTTGCCGCGAACATCCTGGATGGCGACGATGAAGCCGGCGCGAACAAGCTCGGCATAAGCCGGCGTCAGGATATTCTCGGGCCACGGGCCGACGCCACGCGCGGTCGACTTGGCGGCGGAATAAGGCGTTCGCTCGAGCAGGATCGGCGCATTGGCGGCGTTCCGGGGAAGGATGAGGACGGTGTAGAGCCTGGCCCCGTCGCGCATCGCGATCGTTGCTTCACGCCGGGCGTATTGCGTCGGCGCGGGCGCGGGCTGGACAATGCGTTGTTGCGGCGGCCGGGCCGGCGGACGCGGCGACACGCGCGGGATATCGCCGCCCGGCTGGACCGCAGGCTGAAGATTTTCCTGCGCCGGGGCGACCAGCGGCGCCGCGAGCGCGAGCGCGGCGGTCAACGAAATTTTTCTGAAGATCATGCGATGTCCTGCGCTCGTTCTTCGCACGGTCGCCGCGCGGGCGGCAAGGCAGCTCGCTAGCTGCTTGCGATTGTGCGCTTGCGGGCGCGCAGGGCGATCCCGGCCATAAGGGCGCCAGCCCCAAGGATAGCCGTGGCAACAACGGGCCGCTTCTGCGCCTCAAGGAACAAACTGTAGCGCTTCGCAGCGAAATCCTGCGTGCCCTCTTCAAGCCCGTCCTTCTTCGGCACGAAGAGATTGTCACGCATGGCCGGGTCTCCGGCATCCTCGCGCGACTGCTGCGCACGAACCAGTGCGAATTCCATGACCTTGTCGGTCAAGCGCGGGAAAAGGCGCGCCAGCAGGGATTGGATGAAACCGGTCCCGCCGACGTAAATCTGGCGCCGCGGGTGCTGTGCGGCGAACAGGATCGCATCAGCCACCAGCCGTGGGTCATACATGACCTGCGGAATGCGCGGCGGGAATTCCATATGGTTGCGGCCATGCTCGGGGAAGGGGGTGTGGATACCCGTCGGCTTGATCAGAGTGACGGAAATCGGAAGCCCTTCACGCTCAATGTCCATCCGCAAGCTTTCGGTCATGGCGCGAACCGCAGCCTTGGCTGCGCTGTAGGCCGGCTGCTTGATCGCGGCGCGGTCGGACAGGACCGATCCGACGTTGATGATCGCCCCGCCTCCGCGTGACCGCAAATGCCGGATGGCGACCAGGCTGCCCTGAAGCATCCCAAAATAGTCGACGTCGAATACGCGTCGCTGTTCGTCGATGCCAAGCTGCTCGAGCGTGCCGTACGAGGTGACGGCGGCGCAATTCACCCACGTATCGAAGCCGCCGAACGCGCTTACTGCAGCCTCGGCAATCCGTTCCGCCGAGCCCGGGTCGGCGATGTCGATGGCGCAGACCGCAGCGGCATCGCCAAGCTGCCCGGCAATGGCTTGAAGCGCCGCTTCGTTTCGCGCGACGAGGACCACTTGAGCGCCGCGCCGGACGGCTTCGCGCGCAGTGGCGAGGCCGCTACCGCTCGATGCGCCGGTAATGACGAGAACCTGCTGGTCGAGCGGCTTGAGATGGGAAGACATGACGGATGAACGCCGCCGCCCTCCATTGGTTCGACCTGGCGGTTAGGCCGCGATGTCGAACGGAACGATTTCGCCTGACAAATAGAGGTTGCGGGCCTTGGTCCGCGACAGCTTGCCCGAACTGGTGCGCGGCAACGTGCGCGGAGGAATCAGCTCGACCACCGGCGAAATGCCGGTGATGGCGCGGACGCGCTCGCGGATTTCATCGCGCAACTTGCCGCGCTCCGCATTATCCGACACGCGGCAATGGACGAGGACGGCGGGCGTCTCCTCTCCTGACTGGCCGGTAATGGCAAAAGCGGCGATATCGCCGGACTTGAAGCCGGGCAGCTGCTCGACCGCCCATTCGATGTCCTGCGGCCAGTGGTTACGCCCGTTGATGATGATCATGTCCTTGGCGCGACCGACGATGAAGATATAGCCTTTCGACATGTAGCCCATGTCGCCGGTGTCGAGCCAACCGTCGTCGGACAGACAGGCCGCTGTCGCCTCCGGATCGCGGAAGTAGCCGGCCATGACGCTCGCGCCGCGAACGAAGATCCGCCCGATCCCGCGGTCCGGCAGGGGTTGGCCGCCTGCATCGCGCACTTCGACGCTCATGCCCTGGACCGGCTTGCCGCAATTGACGATCGCGCGGAAGCGGCGCGGACGTTCCTCGCCGTCCTCGCCGCGTCCCGACAATTCGGTCTCCTCAACCAGCTCGAGCCGGATGCCTTCGCCCGGCGGCATCAGGGAAACGGCAAGCGTCGCCTCCGCCAGACCGTAGCTCGGGCAGAAGGCGGAGGCCTGGAAGCCCGCGTCGGCAAAGGCATCGACGAAGGCCTGCATGACGTCGGGCCGAATCATGTCGGCGCCGTTCCCCGCAATGCGCCAGCGCGACAGGTCGAAGCGATCCTCGGCACGGGTCTGCGAGCTCATCCGGCGGGCGCAAATGTCGTAACCGAAGGTGGGCGAATAGCTGACGCTGTTGCCGGGATTGCGCGTGATCATGTCGAGCCAGGCGAGAGGGCGGCGCGCGAAATCCTCGGTCTTCAGATAATCGGCGGAAATCTGCTGCGACACTGGCGACAAAAGGCAGCCCACCAGGCCCATGTCGTGATACCAGGGGAGCCACGACACGCAGCGATCTTCGTCTCGGACCTGAAGTCCGATGCCGTGCGCGCGCAAGTTGTCGAGCAGCGCACGGTGCGTGACGGCAACACCATGTGGAAAGCGTGTCGATCCGCTGGAATATTGCAGATAAGCAATGTCGTCGGCGCTTGCGCTAGGCAAATCCACTGCGGGCGCGGCTTGAAGCGAATCCCAAGCTCGGGACTTCACGCCGGCTTTGTCAGCGGCTTCACCGCAAAGGTCGGCAAGTTCGCTCGGGTAGAGGAGGAGCGCCGGGTCACTGCTCTTGAGCTGAACCGCGAGCTGGTCGGTGTAGCTGTCACGCCCGCCAAAGCTGGTCGGCAGGGGCAGGGGAACCGGCCATGCGCCGGCATAAACCGCGCCGAAAAAGCCCGCAGCAAATTCGGCACCGGTCTCGGCAATCAGCGCAAGGCGGTCGCCCGGCTTGATTCCCATGCCGATCAGCCGGTGCGCGAAATCGCGCGCATCGTCGCGCAACTCAGTGAAGGTGTAGGCGCGCTGGAGCGTGCCGCGTGCGTCGTGGAAATTGAGACCGCGCGCGCCCTTCGCCGCATAGTCCAGGGCTTCACCCAGCGTATCGAAGTCCGCAATGCGCCGCGGAAGGACGTCGAGCGTCGGAGTCGCGCCGGGCGGCGCAAGTGCGTGGTCGTTGGGATTGATGCGATCGAGCACGCGGGATCCTTGGCAATTGCACGGGCGGGTGCAAAGCGCGGGCACCCGGTTCCTGATGATCGGTCACTGTGGCAAAAAAGGGGCGCAATGCCGCCAAGACGTCACCGCAAGCCTCCGCCTCCGCTCGACGAGCCCGCCCTTCGGGAGCTCGCGCTCAGCTATGTCGGACGATTTTCGACGACGCGCGCGAAGTTGCGAGCTTATCTTGCTCGCAAGGTTCGGGAGCGCGGATGGTCGGGCGCTCGAACTCCAGATTTCGACAACCTGGCCGAGGCCATGGCCGAGCGTAACTACGTCGATGACGCTGCCTATGCCTTGTCCAAGTCGCATGCGCTGACGGGACGCGGCTACGGGGCGCGACGGGTCGCGCAGAAGCTTCGCGCGGCCGGCGTCGAGGAGGGCGACGGCGCTGCGGCACTCGATCACGCCGAGGCCGAGGCTGTCGTGGCGGCACTGAGGTTTGCGGAGCGGCGGCGAATCGGCCCCTTCGCCACCGGTGACAAGGATCGCGAGCAACGGAGCAAGGCGATCGGCGCAATGGTGCGCGCGGGCCACGACTTCGATCTTGCGAAAGCGATCGTCGACTTGCCAGCAGGGCGGGCCATCGACGCGGACGAGCTTCGAGATCGCCTGTAGATCGGCTCCGGCTAAAGTCGGTTTGCCGACACAGACACGCATGTTAATAGGGTATGTGCCGCGGGGAGTATCAATTGATTCTGGCGCCGAGAGGCCGGCAGAGGCCGGCTCTGCGCAAGCCGGAGCGGCGCCTGAAATGGCGCCCATCACGGGCCGCGTGAAGTGGTTCGACGCGACCCGCGGTTTCGGCTTCCTGGTCAGCGATGAAATCGAGGGCGACATCCTGCTGCATTTCAGCGTTCTTCGCGATCATGGTCGTCGCAGCGTGCCCGAAGGCGCGACGGTTGAGTGCGTGCCGGTCAGGCTGGAACGCGGCCTTCAGGCGAAGCGGGTCTTGTCGATCGACCTGTCGACCGCCTTGCCGCAGGCGCCGCGCTCGGCCATGCCGGCAGGCGAGCGTTCGAACCGGAAGGCCCTGGCAGATGCCGCGGGTGCGTTCGAGCCGGTGGAGGTCAAATGGTTCAATCGCGTTCGTGGCTATGGATTTTTGATGCGAATCGAGGACGATTCGGGCGCGGACGTCTTCGTTCACATGGAAACGGTGCGCGATGCGCATCTAAACGAGCTTCAGCCAGGCCAGCGCCTCAGGGCCCGGATCGCGCCGAGCGGGAAGGGATTGACCGCCGTCGAGATCCAGTCGGACGGCCATTCGCCGGGCTGATCGTGATCGCGGCGAGCGCACTTGCCGCTTGCAGCACGCAGGGACAAGGCGAGCCGCGGGGACAAAGCGATACTCGCGCGGCGGAAGCCGTTGCGCCTGCGGGACTGGAAACCATGACGCTGACCATCCAATCCGGGTCGCGCAGCCACCGGTTTACGGTCGAAGTCGCGCGCACCGCCGAAGAACAGGCGCAGGGCCTGATGTTTCGCGAATCGCTGGCCGACGACCGCGGCATGATCTTTCCGTTCGAGCCCCCGCGCGAGGCGGGCTTCTGGATGAAGAACACCCTCATCCCGCTCGACATGATCTTCATTCGTGCGGACGGGACGATCGCGCGGATCGCCGCCAACACCGTCCCTCACTCGCTGGAGCCGGTGCAGTCTGGCGAACCGGTCGCGGCGGTGCTCGAAATCCGCGGCGGTCGTTCGGCGGAACTCGGGATTAAGGAGGGCGACCGCGTCGATTGGCGGGGATGAGCCAATCGCTCGCTTGCGCTCCCGCGCAGGACTCGGCACAGGCGGCGCCCATGGGATTCTGGTCCAAGACCTTCACCTGGTGGAACGGGGCGACGTGGGGTACGTCGCTATGGACTCGCCGCTTTGGCGATGAGGCCGGACGCGACGATGCCGGCAACGTTTACTACCGCAGCAAGAAGGATCCGCGGCGGCGCTGGGTCATCTACGACGGCGCCAATGACGGCAGTCGCGTGCCGCCGGCGTGGCAGGCGTGGCTGCGCGGAACGATCGACGACGTGCCGAACAAGGCCTTGCCGCCGGTGCGCAAGTTCCAGACCCCGCCAGAGCCGAATCTCACGGGCACGATGGCGGCCTTCCGCCCCGACGGCGCGCTTGGATCGGGCCGCGTGCGCCCGGCCTCGACCGGGGATTACGAGCCCTGGATTCCCGAATAATCGTGCGCTTCGCCACGCCCGCGATCCTGACCTGCGCCCTTGCCCTCGCGGCTTGCGGTGAAGGCGAGGACAGCGCCGAGAACAATAGCGCGCCGGTGATTACCAACGCCGCCGCGCCGGCCAGCGTCAATCAGCCCGGCGTGACCCCGATGGCGCAGCGCGTCGCGGTCATGGGCATCCTCAACAAACGCAACGGGATCACCCAGTCGGTAGCCCTGCGGCCGGGCCAATCGGTCCGGTGGAAAAACCTGATCGTCCGCCTGCGCGCCTGCGAGGCGAGCGCGCCGTGGGAGAATGAGCGGCTGACCGGCGCCTTCGTCCAGGTCGACGTGCAGCGTCCCGACAGTAATTGGCAGCGGGTCTTTTCGGGCTGGCTGTACAAGGAATCGCCATCGCTCAACGCGGTCGAGCACCCGGTCTATGACGTCTGGCCCAAAAGCTGCGAAATGACATATCCGGCTGCGCCCGGCGTGCCAGCGGCGCCGGTCGCTTCGAGCAACCGGTCGAGCGCCGCGAGATCGGGCGGTGCCGAAGGCGAACGCGCCAATGCATCCACCAGCACCCCGGCGGCCGAGCCGGACACGGCCGCGCCGCCGCCCAGCGCCGCGGACAGCAACGCGACATAGGCTTCGCGGGGCACGTTGACCGCGCCCATCGAGGCGAGGTGATCGGTCATGAACTGGCAATCTAGCAAGGTAAAGTTTCCAGCCTTGAGCCGCGCCACCAACCAGGCCAGCGCGACCTTCGACGCATCGGTCATCCGGCTGAACATGCTTTCGCCGAAGAAGGCACGGCCAAGCTTCACGCCGTAAAGGCCGCCGACCAGCCGGCGATCGTGCCAGACCTCGATCGAATGGGCATGGCCCGACGCGTGCAACGCAAGCATCGCGCGCTCGATCTCGGCATTGATCCAGGTTTCGTCGCGTTCGGCGCAAAGGCGGATCACCTCCGCGAAGTCATGGTCGAGAGTGACGTCGAACGTGCCGGCGCGAACGGTACGGCGAAGCGACCGCGAAAGGTGGAATTTATGCAGGGGGATAACGGCGCGCATGCGGGGCTCGACCCAGAACAGCTCTGGCGCGTCGCGGCTGTCAGCCATGGGGAAGATGCCGTTGGCGTATCCTTGGAGCAGGAGGCGGGGATCGAGGCGGCTCATGCCTGGCCGCTCTTCAGAGGATTTCGCGCACGACGTCCTGCGGCCGGCACAAGCGCACGCCCTTTTCGGTCTCGACCAACGGCCGATTGATGAGGATCGGATGCGCCACCATTGCGTCGAGGACGTCATCATCGGTGACGTCGCCGCGCTGAAGATCGAGTTCGGCGACCAGACTTTCTTTCGCGCGAAGGCCCTCGCGCGGGGTGATCCCGGCGCGGCCATACAGTCGCTCAAGCTCGCCGCGGCTTGGCGGCGCCTTCAAATATTCGCGGACGTCGACATCGTAACCCGCCTCGCGGAGGATCTCGAGCGTCTTGCGCGACGTTCCGCACGCAGGATTGTGATAAATCGTGGCAGTATTGGTCATCCGACTTTGCTTTGCGATTCAGCTGGTTGAATCCTTGTTTAATCCGGACCCGCGACTTTCTCGCTAACCCATTGTCGCGCTTGCGGAACGATGCGGGTCAATCGTCGTTCCTGCGCATGTGACATGCCCCTCCTTCGGGCACCCGGAGGCATGTCCCGGCAAGTTTAATACACGGGAGAAAGTCATGAAGAAATCCATCCTCGCGATCACCCTGGCGAGCTCGGTCGCATTGACCGCGTGCGCAGGCAACCGCAATGCCGGCAACATCGCCGAAGGCGCCGCTTATGGTGCGGGCGCGGGCGTTGTCGCCGGCGCGGTCCTGCCTGGCGTCAGCGTCATTGAAGGCGCCGCAGTCGGTGCGGCCATTGGCGGTCTTGCTGGCGGCGTGTGGGCCGACAACAACAATGACGGCTATGTCGACGGTTATGTCCAGAACGGCACTTATTATGCCGGTCAGCCGCAGGGCTACGACCCGACGCTCCGCCGCGTCGCCACTGGCGCGCTCGGCGGTGCCGCAATTGGCGCGGTCGCCGGCGGCGTGATCCCCGGACTCAGCACGCTCGAAGGCGCGGTGATCGGCGCTGCGGTCGGCGGTCTCGCCGGCGCGATCTGGGCCGACCAGAATAATGACGGCCGGGTGGACGGCTACGTCTACAACGGCCAATATTACTCGGGTCAGCCCGCTGGCGGCACGATGGCTCCGGCACCGACCTATTCGTCGCCGGCCCGGAGCGGCGAGCGCGGCTAAATGGATCGTTCATCAAGGGTCGTCCTTGATGCGCGCTCCGTAAGGTCGGAGTTGAAGTGAAACATTTGCGTATTGCGCGCACCGGCCTTGGGCCGGTGCGCCTCTATTCAAGGTTGAGTGGCGTCGCGGCGGGTTTGGTGCTGGCCGCGGCGCCCTTTTCCTATGCCCACGCCGCGCCGGCAAAAGGCAAGGCGCGGGCGGTTGCCGCTGCGCCGGCGCCCGCCGCGCGTGTCAGCGTCGCGGACTTCTATCGCGCCCGCCAAGGCGCGCCGTTGTGGCTGAACAAGGCATCGGGCGATGCGGCCCAGCAGTTGTTCCTGATGCTCAGCAATGCTCGGCTCGACGGCCTCGATCCCCAGAATTATCGCGTCACGGCGCTGCAGGATGCATTGGCCAAGGCATGGAACGGCGACCGGCAGGCGGTCCTTCGTGCCGACCAGATGCTGTCCGAAGCCTTTGTCGCGTACGTTCGGGATCTTCGCCGCGACCCTGGCGGAATCATCTACGTCGACCCTGAGTTGAAGCCGGCCGCACCGTCGCCCTTCACCCTGCTTGCCCAGGCTGCGACGTCGCCTGACCTGCCCGGCTTCATTCGATCGATGAAGTGGATGAACCCCACCTACGCCGAGCTTCGCCAAGCGCTGATGCGACACAATTACGCCTCCGCGCACGAGCGGCAGCTGCTGATGGTCAACCTCGAGCGCGCGCGCGCGCTGCCTGCCGACAAGCGCCGCTACATCGTCGTCAACATCGCCGCCCAGCGGCTGACGATGTTCGAGGATGGCAAGCCGGTCGATTCGATGCGTGTCGTCATCGGCCAGACCAAATATCCGACGCCGATGATGAGCGGCCTCATCCGCTATGCGGTGCTCAATCCGTATTGGAACTCGCCCGCCGATCTGACCGCCGAGCGCGTGGCACCGAGCGTGCTTCGCGAAGGCACCAAGTTCCTTGACAAGAAAGGCTACCAGGTCCTGTCGGGCTGGAGCGAGAATGCCGTGGTCGTCGATCCCGCGACCGTCGATTGGAAAGCCGTCGCGGAGGGTCGAACCGAGATTCGCGTGCGCCAGTTGCCGGGACCCGAGAATGCCATGGGCCGGGTCAAGTTCATGTTCCCCAACGAACAGGGAATCTGGCTTCACGACACGCCCGACAAGCAGCTGCTCAACGAAGCGGCACGACTTTACAGCGGCGGCTGCGTGCGGCTGGAAGATGCGCCGCGCCTGGGCGAATGGCTGTTCGGCCGGCGGCTGGAGCCCAATGGCGAGGCGGCGGAGCAGCCGATCGCGCTATCGACCCCGGTGCCGGTCTACCTGACCTACCTGACCGCGATTCCGGAAGGCGCCAGCATCGCGTATTTCAAGGACGTCTACGGGCACGACAAGGCGAAGCTAGCCGGCGCGTCTGGCGATCGGTTAGCCGCCCGCTAGGCATCAGTTAGGCGCCCAGTCGGGGTACCAGGTAATATCCTGCGCAATCGCACGTCCGCGGTCGTCGCGGGCGGGCCGAAAACGGACATGCTGCAGCGCGAGCTGACACATCAGGGAATCGGTCACCCCGTTCCCGCTCGACTGCGCGATCCGGCAATTCGACGGCGACCCATCAGGGTTGACCTTGAGCGTGATGCCGACGCGTCCGCGGCTTTGCCCACTTACCGCGACCAGGCGGCGATATTCGCGGTTGGGTATGCGAGAGATGCGCTGCGCCGGCGTGAATTTCGAATAATCGACGCCGCCGCCACCACGTCCGCTGCCCGATCCTCCGGCACCCATGCCGGTGCCGGCATTCGCAGCGCCGGCGGTGGGCGCGCTGCCCGTCCCCGCGATGGGCGCTGCGGCAATCGGGGTTTCCACCGGAATGCGCGGCGTTGGGGCAACGACCGGCGTCGGCTCGGCGCGCTTGCCGGCGGCGCCCTCCTCAAGCTCGACTCGCTTGGCTTCGCTCGCCGGCGGCGGCGGGGGCGGCGGCTCTGGCGGTGGCGGCAGGCGGACGTCGATCATCTGCAGCTTCTCGACGGCGCGCTCGGCGAAACGCACGTTCAGGCCAGTCAGGATCGCCGCGGCAAGCGCCGCATGGATTGCCGCGACGGCGACCATCGCCTTGGCGCGGGAACGGGGATCGGCTGTTCCGCGATAACTCGACATCCGCTTCGCCTCACAGGCACCGCCATCCGCAACGCGCATGCGCATGGAAAGGTGGCGCTTTTGACTTCGCTCTACCGCGCGGCGCGGGCGAGCGCTATCGCCCGGGTATGACCGTCAAGGCTGCGTTTCTCTACGACAATGGCCGCCGGCTCAAGGAAGTCGGCTTGGATCAGCCCAACCCGTGCGCGAACGATGATGAGTTCGTGTGGATCGGGCTCGAAGATCCCACGGAAGAAGAGCTCGGCAAAGTCCAGGAGCGGTACGGCCTTCACCCGCTCGCGGTCGAAGATGCCGCGCATGCGCATCAGCTGCCCAAGGTCGAGGTTTATGGCGAGCAACTGTTCGTCGTGGCCCGCACTGCCGCGCTCAAGGACGACCGCATCGAATATGGCGAAACCGCAATCTTCGTTGGCCACAACCATATCATCAGCGTGCGCCATGGGTCGGCGCGGCCGCATACCGAATTGCGCAAGCGCCTCGAATCCGCGCCAGTCCTACTCGCCCATGGCGTCGATTACGTGCTTCACGGAATCCTCGACTTCGTGGTCGACGGTTATTTCCCGATCGTCGAGGAGATCGAGGAAGACGCCATCGAGCTTGAGCATTGCGCCACGACCGCGCATCTCAAGCGCAGCGACATCGCCCGGCTTTTCGCGCTACGCCGGGAGCTCATTCGCTTCCAGCGCATCCTTGGGCCGATGGCGGATGTGTGCGCCAAGCTCGTCCGGCTCGACCTGCCGAATATTGACGAAGCGACGCGGCCCTACTTTCGGGACATCCAGGACCACGTCACCCGGTTGGGCTCGCGGGTCGACGCGCTTCAGGAAATCCTGCGCTCGGTGTTCGAACTCAGCATGTTGTTCCAGCAGGAGCGGCAGAGTGAGACGACGCGCCAGCTTGCGGCGTGGGCAGCGATCCTCGCCGTGCCGACCGCCATCGCCGGCATTTACGGAATGAACTTCGATGTCATGCCCGAACTCAACTGGCGCTACGGCTATTTCGTCGTTCTGGGCGTGATCGCCACGATCTGCGTTGCGCTCTACGTCCAGTTCAAGCGCGCCGGCTGGTTATGACGACGCTCAGCCCTGTTGCCGCGCGAGCCAGTTTTCGAGCCACTTGATCGTATAGTCGCCGGCCAGGAATTCGGGATCGCGCACCAATTTCTGGTGAAGCGGCACCGTGGTCTTCATCCCCTCGACGACGAATTCCTCGAGCGCTCGGCGAAGTCGCTGGATGCAGGCATCGCGGTTGGATCCGTAAACGATCAGCTTGCCGATCATGCTGTCGTAATAAGGCGGGACCTTGTAGCCGGTGTAAAGGCCGCTATCGACGCGCACGTGCATGCCCCCCGGCGCGACGTAATTCTTCACGGTCCCGGGTGACGGCGCAAAGGTCTCCGGATCCTCGGCATTGATGCGGCATTCGATCGCGTGGCCGCTGAGCACGATCTGGTCCTGCGTGTAGGACAGGCCTTCACCGGACGCGACGCGGATCTGTTCGCGGACCAGGTCGATACCGCTGATCATCTCGGTCACCGGATGCTCGACCTGCAGCCGCGTGTTCATTTCGATGAAGTAGAATTCGCCCTTCTCGTATAGAAACTCGATCGTGCCCGCGCCGCGATAGCCCATCTCGCTCATCGCCTTGCGCACGACTTCGCCCATGCGTTCGCGCTCTTCGGCGGTGATGACGGGGGAGGGCGCTTCCTCGAGCACCTTTTGGTGGCGGCGCTGGAGCGAGCAGTCGCGCTCGCCGAGGTGGATCGCGCCGCCTTTTCCGTCGCCGAACACCTGGAATTCGATGTGGCGCGGATCAGCGAGATATTTTTCCATGTAGACGGTGTCGTCGCCGAACGCCGAGCGCGCTTCCGATGCCGCCTGGCTCATCAGGCTTTCAAGCTGCTCCTCGGCCTCGACGACCTTCATGCCGCGCCCGCCGCCGCCCGACGCCGCCTTGATCAGCACCGGATAACCGATCTCGGCCGCCAGCTCGTGCGCCTGTTTGACCGTGTCGATGGCGCCGGCGGAACCGGGAACCAGCGGCAGGCCCAGCTTGGCGGCGGTGCGCTTGGCCTCGATCTTGTCGCCCATCGTGCGGATATGCTCGGGCTTCGGTCCGACCCAGATGATGTTGTGCGATTCGACGATTTCGGCGAACTGCGCATTTTCGGACAGGAAGCCGTAGCCGGGGTGGATGGCGTCGGCATGGACGACTTCGGCGGCCGATATGATGTTGGGAATGTTTAGGTAGGAATCGGTCGCTGGCGGCGGACCGATGCACACGGTCTCGTCGGCCAGGCGGACATGCATTGCATCGGCGTCCGCGGTCGAATGCACGGCAACCGTCTTGATGCCCATTTCGTGGCAGGCGCGGTGGATGCGCAGCGCGATCTCGCCACGGTTGGCGATGAGGAGTTTCTGGATCTTCATGCCGCGTCGCGTCAGCCGATGACGGCGAGCGGCTGGTCGAATTCGACCGGCTGGCCGTCGCTGACCATGAGCTTCTTGACGACACCCGCGGCGGGCGCGGTGATCGGGTTCATCACCTTCATCGCCTCGACGATCAGCAGCGTGTCCCCCGCCTTGACCGTGTCGCCGACCGCGACGAACGGCTCGGCGCCGGGCTGCGGCGAGAGGAAAGCAGTGCCGACCATCGGCGACTTGACCGGCGTTCCGCCGATGTCTTCGGGAGCCGCAGCAGGCGCGGCGGGTTCGGTAGCATTTGCGGCGACGGGCGCCGGCGCCGGCGCTGCCGCTGCCGGCGCTGCAGCAGCAGAAACCACGGCGGCCGGCTCGCGCTTGACCTTGATTTTGCGGTCGCCATCCTCGACTTCGATCTCGGTCAGCTCATTCTCGGTCAGGAGTCGGGCGAGCTCGCGCACCAAGGCGGGCTCAATACGCATTCCGCCGTTCTTCTCGCCCTTGGCGGATTCGGCCATCCTCACGATCCTCTTAAGTTCCGGCGCTGGGCCATGTCGCGGGCGATCCCTTGCAGAGCCAGTCCGCCGCGTCCAGAGGATCTGCGCTCAATTGCGCCGGCGCGCCACCCTTCCTATCTGCACCTTCTGATGAGTGTCGACGGCTCCCTTTCCATCCGCATCAACGGCGAAAATCGTCATGTCCCCGGCGGTATCACCATCGCGCAGATGCTGAACGAGCTCGGGCTCGATCCCCAGCGCGTGGCGGTCGAGCGCAATCTCGAGATCGTTCCGCGCTCGACGCTGGGCGAGGCGTGCGTCGAGGACGGCGACGATTTCGAAGTCGTGCATTTCGTCGGAGGCGGCTGACGTGACCGTGCAGAATAACATTGCCGCCGACAGCTGGACGGTTGCGGGGCGGACGTACACGTCGCGACTGATCGTCGGCACCGGCAAGTACAAGAGCCTCGAGGAGAATGCCGCGGCGGTCGAAGCCTCGGGGGCCGAGATCGTCACCGTTGCGGTGCGCCGGGTCAACGTGTCCGACCCCAGCCAGCCGCGTCTGACCGACTTCATCGATCCCAAGAAAATCACTTACCTGCCCAACACCGCGGGCTGCTTCACTGCGGAGGAGGCGATCCGCACGCTCCGGCTGGCGCGCGAGGCGGGCGGCTGGAACCTCGTCAAGCTCGAGGTGCTGGGTGAGGCCAAGACGCTCTACCCCGACATGCGCGAAACGCTTCGCGCGACCGAAGTCCTGGTCAAGGAGGGCTTCGAGCCGATGGTCTATTGCGTCGATGATCCGATCGCCGCGAAGCAGCTGGAAGAAGCCGGCGCGGTGGCGATCATGCCCTTGGGCGCGCCGATCGGCTCCGGCCTCGGCATCCAGAACCGCGTGACCATCCGCTTAATCGTCGAGAACGCGGGCGTGCCGGTGCTGGTCGATGCCGGCGTCGGCACCGCGAGCGATGCCGCGCAGGCGATGGAGCTGGGCTGCGACGGGGTGCTGATGAACACCGCCATCGCCGAAGCCAAGGATCCGCTGCTGATGGCGCGGGCGATGAAGGCGGCGGTCGAGGCAGGGCGACTGGCCTACCTCGCCGGGCGGATGCAGAAGCGCCGCTACGCCGATCCCAGCAGTCCCCTGGCAGGGCTGATCTAGCAACGGCGCGGGCACGCTGCGCGTTTGTCGCGAATGGCCTCGTCCCTCCCCGATTTTGCCGCCGAGCGCGCGGCGATGGTCGAACATCAGTTGCGCCGCCGCGGCATAGCCGACGCGCAGATCCTCGACGCCTTTCGCACGGTGCCGCGTGAGGCATTCGTCGACGAGGATCAGCGCCATCTCGCTTATGGCGACCATCCGCTTCCGATTGCCGCGGGGCAGACGATCTCGCAGCCCTACATCGTCGCACTGATGATTCAGGCCGCGGGCATCGGGCCGGGGGACCGCGTGCTCGAAGTCGGGGCGGGATCGGGCTATGCCGCGGCGGTCATCGCGCAGATCGCGCGCGACGTGGTGGCGATCGAGCGGCAGCCGGCGCTTGCAGAATCGGGGCGAGAGCGCCTCTCGCGCCTGGGCTATCCTAATATCGAGATTGTCGAGGGCGACGGCACGCTCGGCTGGCCGCAAGCCGCGCCGTTCGACGCAATCCTCGCCGCGGCAAGCGGGCGCCATGTCCCGCCGCCATTGATTGCTCAGCTCGCCCCCGGCGGGCGGATCGTGATGCCGATCGGCGCTGCTGGCGACGCGCAGGAGCTGGTGCGCGGGGTCATGCAGCCCGATGGGACGCTTCGACTGCACCGGCTTGCTGAAGTCCGCTTCGTGCCGTTGATTGGCGCCGAAGGTTGGGACGAACGATAGCTGGCGCCGCGGGACCGGTCCGATCCGGAGCAAGCCTGTGGATAATTTCCCGCGATCCGTTCGTTGTCAGGGCGGAGCAAATCAATGCCGAACAGATGTAAATCGAAGACGGGTAGCTTCGGCGCGCATTTCGATGAGCTGGTGAAGCACTTTCCACGAGAGACACGTGCGGAGCGAAAATCGCGCGACGATGAGGCTGCGCGCCGCGAGCAGCGCGACATTCATGCCTTGCTGTTCGAACGTGCGTGGCAGGTCGAGCAGACCAAGCCTTAGTCTCTCGACGCCGCCCGCAATTTTGCGATGGTCGTCGCGTTGCTGATCACTTCGACGTCGGTCTTGCAGTGGAGAAGGCGGATGCCCTTCTGCTCCAACGCGCGGTCGAGCGCGGGGGCGAAATCCGCCGTCGCGTCTACCGTTTCCGCCCAGCCGCCGAAGGCGCGGGCGAGTGCGGCGAAATCGGGATTGCGGAGTTCGGTGGCGCTTATTCGCTCCGGATATTCGCGCTCCTGGTGCATGCGGATCGTGCCGTAGCTGGCGTTGTCGACGAGGATGACGAGCAAATCGGCGCCATATTGCGCGGCGGTCGCCAGCTCCTGCCCGTTCATCAGGAAATCGCCATCGCCCGCGACGCAGACAACAGGCCGGTCCTTGAAGCGCAGCGCGGCGGCAACCGCGGCGGGGAGGCCATAGCCCATCGTCCCGCTGGTCGGCGCGAGCTGCGTCGGCTGCGGGCCGTAGCGCCAGTAACGATGCCACCAGCCCGAGAAATTGCCCGCACCGTTGCAGACGATGGTATTGGCGGGGAGCCGCTCGCGCATCGCGGCGACGCACGGGCCGAGGTCGAGCGCGACACCCTCGCGGGCGGACGGGGTGGACCAGTCGAGCCATTCGCGGTGGGCTTCCTCGCCTGCGGAAAAGCGCACGAGATCGGGGTCGCGCCAGTCGTCGACCATCTCGGCGAACTCGCCCATGTCGGCGCAGATTGGCAGATCGGCGTGATAGACGCGGCCGAGTTCGTTGGGGTCGGGGTGGACGTGGACGAGCGTCTGGCCGCGATGGTCGGGGGTGATCAACGTATAGCCGTCGGTGGTGCTTTCCCCGAGCCGCGCACCGACGGCGATGATGAGGTCGGCATCGCGGATGCGTTGCTGCAGCTTGGGGTTGGGGCCGTAGCCGAGCTGGCCGGCATAAACGCCGCAATCGTTGGCGATTGAATCCTGGCGGCGGAACGCGGCTGCGACGGGGATTCCGTGGCGGAACGCGAAATTGCCGAAATGATGCCCGGCGCGCGGACTCCAGTCGGCGCCGCCGACGATCGCGACCGGATTGGTCGCTTCCTTGAGCAGTTCGAACAGCGCTTGGATTGCACCGGGATCGGGCGCTTCGGCGACCGCTGGGACGGGCGGGCGGTCGGGCACGTCGACCTCATCGCGCAGCATGTCTTCGGGCAGCGCCAGCACCGCGGGGCCAGGGCGCCCCGCAGTCGCGACGCGGTAGGCGCGCGCGACATATTCGGGAATGCGCGCCGCATCTTCGATCCGCGCCGCCCATTTGGCGATCGGGCCGAAGAAGGCCGGAAAGTCGATCTCCTGAAAGCCCTCACGGTCGCGGTCGCCGCGCGCAACATCGCCGATGAACAGGATCATCGGGGTCGAATCCTGAAAGGCGACATGAACCCCGCCGCTGGCGTTGGTCGCGCCGGGCCCGCGGGTGACGAAGGCGATGCCGGGGCGCCCCGTCATCTTGCCGTCGGCGTCGGCCATGTAGGCAACTCCGCCTTCCTGCCGGCACACCACGGTGTCGATCTCGGGCGTGTCGTGCAGCGCATCAAGCACCGCGAGGAAGCTTTCGCCCGGTACGGTGAAGATGCGGTCGCAGCCGTTGGTCACGAGTTGGTCGACGAGGATGCGGCCGCCGGTGCGTTTGGTCATGCGGGGCCGTTAGCGGCGTCCGTAGTCCCAGTCCATTTTCCACAAGACAACGGCGTGTCCGGCAACGAACGCGCTGAAGGCGAGCGCTGCTGTGATCCACCAAGCCGCGGAGTCCGAATCCGTCAAGAACAAGCCGCCGATCCCGAATGAAATCATCGTCAGATAGGTGACGGCGAGGACGATCTTCCCCTGCCAAGTGATGGGTCGGAATCTAAGGATTCCGTCTGGTCGGAACCAAGGCTCAGGCACAGCTCACGCCTGATGAATCGCCTTCACCACCTGGTAGCTCTCCAACCCTTCCTTGCCGCCCTCTGAGCCGAAGCCCGAATCCTTGACCCCGCCGAACGGCGCGTCGGCGACCGAAATCGCGAAGGTGTTAATGCCGACCATGCCGCTTTCGACCAGGTCGCCGATCAAGTTCGCGCGGCGGCCGTTTTCGGTGAAGGCGAAGGCGGCAAGGCCGTAGGGCAAGCGGTTGGCTTGCTCGATTACCTCGTCGAAGCTGTCGAACGGGCGCGACACCGCGACGGGACCGAACGGCTCCTCGTTCATGATCTCGGCCTCGTTGGGCACGTCGGCGAGGAGCGTCGGTTGGAAGAAGAAGCCGCCTTCCCCGCGTTCGCCGCCCGCCAGCAGCCGCGCGCCTTTGGCTGTCGCATCCTCGATCAATTTGCCGACCGCGTCGGGGCGGCGGGCGTTGGCGAGCGGACCCATGCGCGTGTCACCTTCGAGGCCATTGCCGATCTTCACCTTGGCGGTGCGTTCCGTGAAACCCTTGAGGAAGGCATCGTAGATCCCGTTCTGCACGTAAAAGCGGGTCGGCGAGACGCACACCTGGCCCGCGTTCCGGAATTTCTGCGGCACGACCATGTCGAGCGTCTTTTCGAGGTCGCAATCGTCGAAGATCAAGACCGGCGCGTGGCCGCCAAGCTCCATCGTCACGCGGGTCATGCTGTCGGCGCACAATTTCATCAGATGCTTGCCGACATTGGTCGACCCGGTGAAGCTGACCTTGCGGATGGTGCGGCTGGCGATCAGCGTCGAGCTGATGAAATTCGCCTCGCCGTGGACCAGCTGCGCGACGCCCTTGGGAATGCCGGCGTCGGCGAGGCAGCGGAACATCTCGGTTGCGCAGCCGGGCGTTTCGTGTGGCGGGCGGCTGATCACCGGGCAGCCCGCGGCGAGCGCCGCCGCGACCTTCTTAGCGAGCAGATAGATCGGGAAATTCCACGGGGTGAAGGTCGCGACCGGGCCGACCGGCTGCTTGATCACACGCGACAGCTGCCCCGCCGGGCGGACCAAAGTGCGGCCGTAGTCGCGCTTGATCTCCTCGGCATACCAATCGAACAGTTGCGCGCTGCCGAGCACTTCGGCCTTGGCTTCGGCGAGGATCTTGCCCTGTTCCTGCGTCAGCGTCGCCGCGATGAGGTCGATCCGCTCGCGCATGATCGCGGCCGCCTTGCGCAGGATCGCGCCGCGCTTCTCGACATCGGTCGCGCTCCATTCGGGCCAAGCGCGGTCGGCGGCGGCGAGCGCCTCTTCGAGGTCGGCCTTGGTCGCGTAGGGTACCTGCGCGATGGCGTCGGCGGTGACTGGATTGACGACATCATGCGCATCGCGGCCTTCGCCCGATTTCCACGCGCCATCGATGAAGAGCTGGAGGTCGGTTTCATATCCCATGCGGCGCGCTCTACGCCTGCCTTGAACGCGCTTCAACGGCTCGCTAGGCGTCCACGCGAAGGAGAAGCCCGAATGACCAAGCAGGAACTCGCCGCCAAGATGCAGGAAAACAGCGCCTGGGTTCCGGGCAAGAAGGTCAAGATCGACTTCGGCGGCGAGCAGGGGGCGATCATGCTCGACGGAACCGCCGAGCAGGTGTCCGAAATCACCTCGGATGCGAACATGGCGGACACGACGATCAAGGTCACCTGGGACGATTGGCAGCACCTCGCCGCGGGCCAGCTCGACGGCATGACCGCCTTCATGATGGGCAAGCTCAAGGTCGAAGGCGACATGTCCAACGCGATGCAGCTGCAGGGCGTGCTGGCGAAATTGAAGGGGTGACTTAGCCCTCTCCCCTTGCGGGAGAGGGTCGACTTGCCGCGGCGAGCGGGGTGAGGGGTGTGCCGCCGTCTCGATAATCCTCTCACCCTTCCGCCGCTCCGCGGCTTCCTCCCTCTTCCTCAAAGGGGAGAGGGGCTATTTCAACCAGTCGCGGACGGCCGCCGCGCGATCGCGGGCGACGGGCGCTTCGAGCCCGCCGTCGAGCCGTAGCCGCAGGCTGCGGCCGTCGCGCGCCCGTCCGATCACCGCATCGCGTGCGACCCACCAGCTGCGATGAACGCGAAGGCCGTCGGCGGCGCCGAGCTCGCGCTCTGCGTCGGCCATGCGCATCAGGATCAGCACGCTTTGTCCGCCAGGGCCGTGCGCGCGGACATAATGGTCTTCCATCTGGAGCGCATTGAGCTGCCCGTTCCAATGCCCCGGCAGCCGGTCGAGGAACGGCGCCGGCGGTGGGGCTTGGGGTTGCGCTCGCGCCGGCTCGGCGGGCGCTGGCCGCGCCGGCCACAGCAGAACAAAGACGGCGCCGATCAACGCGCCAATCAGGGAAACCTGGAAATAAAGCTGCATCAGGACTTCGAGCCGGATCGCGTGACCGAAGCGGACCCCGCCGAGCCATAGCATTGCAGCGCTCGCCGGAAAGGCGGCGATGGCCACTGCAATCAGTAGCGCCGGCATGGCCCCGAGCCCAAGCCGCTCGCCCGCCGCCAGGACCAGGAGCGAGATTGGACGGAAGATCGCATAGCCAAGGAAAGCAGCCGGCATCCAATATTCTAGGCGCGCGCCGAATCCGCCGAGCTCGAAGCTTCCGAAGGGACCGAGCGCCGCAAGGATGAGGGCGATCACCGCCAGTAAGGCGAGTTCGCCGGCGAGCGCTCGCGGCCCCGGCCAGTGCGCGCTGACGCCCGGTTCACGCATCGCCAATTGGATACCCCTTTCGAAACGCGCGATTCACGAACGCATGCGGCAAATTAGCGAAGGCAAGGTTGGCGGCCAAGCGCAGCTCGGGAAGGCATGCGCGATACTTTTCAAGATGGGCCTCGCCAGCATGACCGCTTTCGCTCTTTCCCGCCAGACATTCGACTTCCCGCCCACGGCGCGGATCCTGATCGCCACCGCGGCGGGGGCGATCTTTGCGCTTTCGCTGTTCGGCTTGCTGCGCTGGCTCCTCGGCTTCGCACCGCCGACCCCTTGGGTCCGCGACATCGCGCTTGCGACGCACCTCGCGACGGTCATTCCGGCACTCCCGCTCGGCGCTTATGTGTTCCTTACCCGCAAAGGCGGGGCGCGGCACAAGCTGCTGGGCAAGATCTGGCTGAGCCTGATGTTCGTGACCGCGGTCTCGACGATCTTCATCCGCAACGTCAACGACGGGGCGTTCAGCTGGATACATCTGTTCACCCTGCTGACCTTCATTGCTATCCCTTATGCGCTGGTCAGTGCCCGCCGCGGCGACATCGCGGCGCACCGCCGGCACCTGCGGAATTTCTTCCTGGGTTCGCTGATCGTCGCCGGCGCCTTCACCTTCGTTCCGGGACGAACGATGTGGCAATGGGCGTTCGGCGACCCGGCGGTGGTCCAGCCCTCGCACGGTTGACCGCAGACGCCGCTCCGACTTACGGGCTGCGGCATGCAGAAGATCTATCCTAATGCCGAAGCCGCGCTCGACGGCCTGCTCCACGACGGCATGACGATTGCCGCGGGCGGGTTCGGCCTGTGCGGAATCCCCGAGCGGCTGATCGATGCGATCGTCGCCAGCGGGGCCAAGGATTTGACCATCGCGTCGAACAATGCCGGAATCGACAATGAAGGGCTCGGCAAACTGCTGCGCACGCGGCAGGTCAGGAAGATGATCAGCTCCTACGTCGGTGAGAACAAGGAGTTCGAGCGGCAGTTTCTCTCGGGTGAGCTGGAGGTCGAATTCTGCCCGCAGGGGACTCTCGCCGAGCGGATGCGCGCGGGCGGCGCGGGCATTCCGGGCTTCTTCACCAAGACCGGCGTCGGCACGAAGGTCGCGGAGGGCAAGGAGGTCAAGAGCTTCGACGGCGAGGATTACATCCTCGAACGCGGCATCCGCGCCGACCTCAGCATCATCAAGGGCTGGAAGGCGGACGAAAGCGGCAACCTCATGTTCCGCAAGACCGCGCGCAACTTCAACTATCCGGCGGCGACCAGCGGGCGCATCTGCGTCGCCGAGGTGGAGGAGATCGTGCCGGTGGGCAGCCTTGACCCCGACTGCATTCATCTGCCGAGCATCTACGTGAAGCGGATGATCCTCGGCGCGCCCTACGACAAGAAGATCGAGTTCCGAACCGTACGGCAGCGCGAGGCAGCGTGATGCCGCGTAATCCTTGGCTGGTGGTCGGCGGTCTGTTGAGCGCGCTTGCGTCCATCTTGCACATCGCGGTGATCTTCGGCGGGCCCGACTGGTACCGGTTCTTCGGCGCTGGCGAGCCGATGGCGCAGATGGCCGAGCGCGGCAGTCCGGGGCCGGCGCTGGTCACCGCGGGCATCGCCCTCGTCCTGGCGATCTGGGCGGCTTATGCTTTTGCGGGGGCGGGGCTGATCCGGCGCCTGCCGCTGATGCGCACCGCGCTGGTGGCGATCACCGGCATCTACATGGCGCGCGGATTGCTGATCGCGCCGCTCCTCATGACGCCGAAAGCCACATCCTTCGACCTTTGGTCCTCGGCCATCGTGCTGGCGATCGGGTTGGTCCATCTCGTCGGAACGATGAGGGCGTGGCCGCAGCTCGGACGCCGGGCGGCAGCGCTATGAGCTTCGGCAGGAAGCCGCGGAACCAGCTCGATCTGGTGGGCAACGACCGCACCCTCGACGACCTGACCTTCGAGGTGCTGCGCGTCTGGGTGCACCATCAAGGACCGGTGGACACCTTCCTTGACCCGACGTTGCTCAAGGAACCCGAAGCGTTCGGCACGATGATGGCGACGGTGCTGCACGACGCGTCGCGGGCCTATGCCGAAGAATATCGGCTGGACGGCAGCGTCGCGCTCAACCGCATCTACCAGGGCATGATGAAGCATTTGACCGACCCCGAGGGCAGCGCCGCGGAATCGCGCGTTCGCATCCTCGGCCACGAATAATCGGAGCGCAGGATGACGACGGAAACGACGACGAAGGGCTGGACCCGCGACCAGATGGCGGCGCGCGCGGCCAAGGAATTGCGCGACGGCTATTACGTCAATCTCGGCATCGGCATCCCGACGCTCGTCGCGAACAACATTCCGGCGGGGATGACGGTGACGCTGCAAAGCGAGAACGGGATGCTCGGGATCGGGCCCTTTCCGTACGACGACGAGGTTGACGCCGATTTGATCAACGCCGGCAAGCAGACGATCAGCGAACTCGATTCATCAAGCTATTTCGACAGCGCGGCGAGCTTCGCGATGATCCGCGGCGGCCACATCGACCTGACCGTGCTCGGCGCGATGGAAGTCAGCGAAGGTGGCGACATCGCCAACTGGATGATCCCGGGCAAGATGATCAAGGGCATGGGCGGGGCGATGGACCTGGTCGCGGGCGTCAAGAAGATCATCGTCGTGATGGAGCATGTGTCCAAGAACGGCGATCCCAAGTTCATCCCCGAATGCACGCTTCCGCTGACCGGCCGCAACGTGGTCGACATGATCATCACCGACCTCGCGGTGTTTCACCGGCCCGATCACGGCAGCCCGTTCAAGCTGATCGAATTGGCGCCGGGGGCGAGCGCGGATGAGGTGCGCGAGAAGACGACGGCGAAATATGAGGATACCCTTTCCACCGCTCATGCTGAGTAGAGGCCTCGCGAAGTCGAGGGCTCGTATCGAAGCACGGTCCTTCGATACGCCGCTGACGCGGCTACTCAGGATGAGCGGGTTGGTTGTTGTGTGCCTTCTCGCCGCCTGCGCCGACGCCGCACCGACCGTCATTGACGGCTCCTCCCCGCAAGCCTTTGCGCAAACCACAGCTGCGGCGCGGCGCGACTTGCCCGATGCCGACCGCCTGCTGTTCGACCGGGCGCTCCGCACGATCGGCGGACGGCGGCATTCGGCCGACCCGGAGACGTTGGCGCGAGTCACCTTCGACGGTATGACTGCCGCCGAGGTCGTCGCCGATCAACGGGCGCGTGACCTTTAGGGGGGCGCTGATGAGAAAGCTGCTGATGGCCGGGTTGCTGGCCGCCGCCGCCGCGGCTGCGCCGGCACAAGCGCCACAGCCGGACCTGGAGCTGTGGCGGCTCGACTGCGGCGACTTCATGATGAAGAAGTTCGGCGCTTGGTTTTCCGATACCTTCCAATATCCACCCGGCGCGCGGCCGCTAGTCGGCAGCTGTTACCTCATCCGCCACGGCGACCGCTATTTGCTGTGGGACACGGGGTTGTCCGACGAGCTGATCGCCAAGCCGGTCGACAATGACGAGCAGCGGATGTCGCTGAAGCGGACGCTTGTCGACCAGCTCAAGGTGATTGGTGTTGCGCCGGAAAAGATCGGCTTTGTCGGAATCAGCCATTTTCACGGCGACCACACCGGGCAAGCGAAGCACTTCCCCAACGCGACGCTAGTCATCGGCCAGGCCGATTGGGAGGTGATCAAGGGCGACAATCCCAGCGTCGCTGATGCGCGCAAGCACCTCGACCACTGGATCAGCGGCAAGGGCAAGGCAGTGCCGGTCGGCAGCGATGTCGATATCTTCCGCGACGGCAGCGTGACGATGCTCATGCTGCCGGGACACACGCCAGGACACAGCGCGCTGCTGGTCCGGCTGAAGTCGGGACCGGTGCTGCTGTCGGGCGACCAATATCACTTCACCGAAGCAGTGAAGAATCGCGGCGTGCCGGTGTTCAACACCAACCGTGCGGATACGTTGGCGTCGCACGACCGCTTCGATCGCATTGCCGCCAACACCAGTGCCAAGGTGATCATCCAGCACGAACCGTCCGACGTCGCAAAGCTCCCCGCCTTCCCGACGTCGGCGCGCTAACAGTTCTTTTCGACCGATTGCGGCGGATCGTCTGCAAGCGGCCGGAACGGCACTGGCGCAATGACCGCGCGCGCATAGGCTGGCCTCCGCGAAAAGGGGGATGGAATGCGCGGGAAATTGACGGCGTCGATGCTTGCGATGGTCCTTACGATGCCTGCGTTCGCACAGCCCGCGCCGCCGACTGCGACCCCGCTCAAGCTGTGGCGCCTCGACTGCGGGCGGATCGAAGAAAATGGGGCGCGGCCGTGGGCGTGGCAGCGCGTGCCCACCCCGACGCCTTGCTATCTGGTCCAGAACGGTGACCGCTACCTGCTGTGGGATGCGGGCACGTCGCGCCGCGCGCTTGGCAACGCCCATCCGACGATCAAGCTCGATCGCACGGTCACTGACCAACTCTCGCAAATTCGCGTCCGGCCCGAACAGATCGCATTTGTCGGGATCAGCCATTATCACGGCGACCACACCGGCCAGGCGGCCCAGTTTCCCAAGGCGAAGCTGCTGATCGGCGCTGGCGATCTTGAGGCGCTCAAGCGCACGCCGCCGCCGGTCGGCGCGGCCCCGCCGCATATCCAGCCGTGGCTCGACGGCACCGCGCCGGTCGAGGCACTGCGCGAAGATCATGACGTGTTCGGCGACGGGCGGGTGACGGTCTTGATGACGCCGGGCCACACGCCGGGGCACAGCGCGCTGCTCGTCAAGCTCGCCCGCGGGCCGGTCATCCTCGCCGGCGATCTGTGGTTCACCCACGATGATGCGCTGCGCGACACGATGCCTGACTTCAACACCAGCCGTGCCGAGACGACCGCCTCCCGCCAGCGCATCGCGCGCATGGCCGACAAGCTCGACGCGGTGATCATCCTCCAGCACGAGCCCAATGACGTCGCCAAGCTGCCGGCGTTTCCGGAGGCTGCCCAGTGATTGCGCGGATGCTAGTCGCGCTGGGAGCCCTGACAAGCGCAAGCTGCGCCACCGTGCCGCGATCGCGCGCGCCGGAAATGGCGTTGTGGCGGCTCGACTGCGGGCATTTTGACATCGACGACCTCGAAGGCCGGGGCCGCGTGCTCATGCCCGTGTCCTGCTACCTCATCCGCCACGGCAGCGATTACGTGCTGCTCGATACCGGCCTCAAGGCGGGCTTGGTCGGCACCAGCGAACGCCAGACCGGCCAGACCTTGACGCTCAATCGGACGATTGCCGACCAGCTCGGTCAAATCGGCGTCGATCCGGCGCGCATCGGGACGCTAGTCGTCAGCCATTTTCACGGCGACCATCATGAGCAGTCCGGGACGGTTTCCAACGCCCGGCTGCTGATCGGGGCCGGCGACCTCGCCGTCTTCCGCTCAGCCCCGCCGCGTGAGCGCGAGCTCAATCCCTGGCTGAACGGAAAACGTCCGGTCGAAGCGGTGACCGCCGACCGCGACCTGTTCGGCGACGGCCGGGTCAGGATCCTGTTCACACCCGGCCACACGCCCGGCCATCTCGCCATGCTGGTCAAGCTCGACGGACTGTCCGTCATCCTCACCGGCGACCTTGTGCACAATCGCGACCAGCTGGCCAGCGCGACCCCGTCGGGCAACCACACCGACAAGGTGCGCGGCAAGGCCGAGATCGAACGCGTGCTGGCGATCGCCAGGACCGAGAAAGCGGAGATTATCGTCGGTCACGACCAGCGCGATATCGCCAGGCTTCCGGCGTTTCCGGCGGCGGCGGAGTAGCCGTCAACCGTTGGTCCCGAGCGGAGTCAAGGGACGTGCCTCGACTTCGCTTGGCACAAACGGATAGGTGGTACGATGAAAGCCCTCCTCTCCCACGCTCCCGGCGGTCCTGAAACGCTCCAGCTTGGCGAGCAGCCCGACCCGGTCGCCGGCCCCGGCGATTTGCTCGTCCGCGTGCGCGCCTGCGCGATCAACTTTCCAGACGTGCTGATCATCGAGGATAAGTATCAGATGCGCCCGCCTCGGCCGTTTGCGCCGGGCGGGGAAATATCGGGCGAGGTCGAGGCGGTCGGCGCGGGGGTCGAGGGCTGGGCGCCGGGCGACCGGCTGATTGCCGCCAGCGGCTTCGGCGGGCTTGCTGAAAAGATCGTGGTCCGTCCTGAAATGGCGTTTCGCTTGCCTGCCGATCACGATTTCGCCGAGGGATCGGCCTTGTTGATGACCTATGCCACCGCGATCCACGCGCTGGTCGATCGCGGGCGGCTGGAAGCGGGCCAAACGCTGCTCGTGCTTGGCGCGGCCGGGGGCGTCGGTTTGGCCGCGGTCGAAATCGGCAAGGCAATCGGCGCGCGGGTGATCGCCGGCGTGTCGTCCGAGGAAAAGGCCGAAGCTGCCCATGCGGCCGGCGCCGACGCAACGGTCGTTTACGGCCGCCCGCCGTTCGACAAGGACGCGTCCAAGGCGCTGGCCCAGCAGTTCAAGGAGGCGGTCGGGGGACAGGGCGCGGACGTCATCCTCGATCCGGTGGGCGGCGATTATGCCGAGCCCGCCCTGCGGTCGATCGCCTGGGAAGGCCGCTATCTTGTGGTCGGCTTCCCCGCGGGCATCCCCAAGCTGCCGCTCAACCTTACCCTGCTCAAGAGCTGCGACGTTTGCGGCGTGTTCTGGGGTGCGTTCGCCGCGCGCGATCCCAGGGCCAATGCCGCGCATGTCGATCAGCTGTTCCGCTGGTGGGCCGAAGGCAAGATCGCGCCCAAGGTCAGCGCGACCTATCCGCTTGAGCGCGCCGCCGAGGCGATTAGCGCGCTGCGCGACCGCCGGGCGATCGGCAAGCTGGTGGTGACGCTGGACTGAACCGGCGGTGCGTCCTATCTCGCCGGGCGAACGGAGAAGGACCAGACATGGGAAGTTTCGACGATCGCGAACGGGCATTCGAAACCAAGTTCGCGCACGACGAGGAAATGAAGTTCCGCATCATTGCGCGACGCAACCGACTGCTCGGCGAGTGGGCGGCGCGGCAGATGGGCCTTTCCGAGGCGGAAACCGCGTCCTACGCCAAGGACGTGGTTCGCGCAGACTTCGAGGAAGCCGGCGACAATGACGTGATCCGCAAGGTGCTGGGTGACCTCACCGCGGCGGGGGTCGAGTGCGACGAAGCCAAGATCGCCGAAGCGCTCAAGAACAAGGAAGTCGACGCGCGCCGCCAGATCATCGAGGCGACCAACCTCTGATGCCCATGACCGCGAGCGAAATCGAGGCGATGATCCTCGCGGAATTCCCCGATGCAGCTGTGGAAATTCGCGATCTTGCCGGAGACGGCGATCATTATGCCGCGCGGGTCGTCAGCGCCAGCTTCGCGGGCATGAGCCGGGTGCGTCAGCATCAGGCCATCTACGCTGCCCTAAAAGGAAAAATGGGGACCGACCTCCACGCGCTTCAGCTGGAAACGATCGTCCCGTCAGGAGATCACTAATGACCGACGCCGCCACCCGCATCGGCGATCTTGTGAAGACCAACGATGTCGTCCTGTTCATGAAGGGGACGCCGCTGTTCCCGCAGTGCGGTTTTTCCAGCCGCGCAATCGCGATCCTCGACCGCCTCGGTGCGACCTATGAAACGGTCGACGTCCTGCAGGATCCGGAGATTCGCCAGGGCATCAAGGCATATAGCGATTGGCCGACCATCCCGCAGCTCTACGTGAAGGGCGAGTTCGTCGGCGGGTCGGACATCATGATGGAGATGTTCGAAAGCGGCGAGCTGCAGCAACTGGTCACCGCCGAAGCCTGATTTCCATGGCCTGAAACGAGGAAGGGACGGTGCAGCCGGGACCAGAGAACCTGACTGCACCGTCCCTTCATTGGCGTGGAACCAAGTGGACCCGCTAAATGTAGCAACGGCCGTGCCAATTTTGCAGAAACTGCCGAAAATCTGCCGAAAACACCCGTGGCTTTCAGATGGAGACGAGCACATTCGTAAAGTTTTCCGACACGGCCAGGCCGGGCATTGCTTGGGCGGCACTTTCCCCGACTTGCGGGGTTGGACTGCCGCATGAGCCGGCATGACCCTGCGCTTGGCACCGATGGCGTGCCCAAGACCTTCTGCGACCTGACCCAGAGCTGGTCGGAAGTGGGCGGGGGCGTGCGCACATATTTGCTGCACAAGCGTCGCCACATCCTGGAATCGACCCCGCACCGGCATTTGCTGATCATCCCCGGGGCCGAGGACAAGGTGGTCGAGGAAGGCCGCGCAACCACCGTAACCATTGCGTCCCGGCACATCCCGGGCAGCCCCAATTACCGGATGATGCTGCGCAACGGTGCCGTGCGCGCGGCGCTGGAGCGGTTCCAGCCCGACCTGATTGAATGCCAGGATGCCTACAACTTGCCGTGGGCGGCGATTGCCCACCGCAAGGCGCATCCGCATGTCGCGCTGGCCGCGGCCTACATGACCGACTTCCCGACGGTCTATGTCGAGCGGCCGTTGGGCAAGTTCGTCGGAAAGCGCATCGCCGCGGCGCTGGGACGGCTGTGCTATCGTTATTGCGGCCAGCTTTATCGCCGCTTCGATGCCGTCTTCGCGCTGAGCGAAAATGGCGGCGCGACGAAGCTCCGCAGCCTTGGCATCGACCCCGTCGATATCATCGGCCTAGGCGTCGAAGTCGGTGAGTTTGGCCCTGATCGGCGCGACGAACACGTGCGCCGCCGTCTGGGGCTTCAGCCCGACCAGCCCCTCCTCATCTATGTCGGCCGGCTCGACATCGAGAAGCGGCCCGATGTGGTCGTTGAGGCTTTCCGTCGCTTGCCTCGCGATCTTGGTGCCAAACTGGTGCTGATCGGCGAGGGCCCGCTGCGCGAGGACATTGCCGCGCTGGGTGACGAGCGGATCATCATGCCCGGTTATTTGCGCGACCGCGCCGAACTGGCGAAGTGGCTGGGCAGTGCGGACGTTTACGTATCCGCCATGCCTAACGAGACCTTCGGCGTGTCGATCGTCGAGGCGCAGGCGTCGGGATTGCCCGTGGTCGGAGTCGCCGCAGGCGCGATGATCGACCGTGTGAGCCGGGAAACGGGTCGGCTCGGGCCCGTCGGCGACAGCGCCGCGATGGCCGACAACATCCTCGACATCCTTGCTGGCGATCGCTCGCAGCTGCGGCGGGCGGCATGCGACACGGCACGGAAGTTCAGCTGGGATCAGAGTATGGAGGCGCTGTTCACCCGCCTCTATCCGGCGGCATTCGCCCGGCGATCGGGCGCCGCGATTGCGCCGCCGGCTGTGGCACCGGCGACACTCGCAAAAGCCTGAAAGTCGGTTAAACCGCGGTTCAGCGCCGTTCGCCGATGCGAAGGGCAGGGGAAGAGTGATGAAGATGAAGCTTCTAGCGCCGATCGCCGGCGTCACCGTGGCGATTTCGGCAGCCGCCTTTGCGCAGGGGCAGACACCGCCGGCATCGACTACGGTCGCGCCGGGCGGCGGGCTTTCGCGCGAAGAAGCGCAGAAGACGCTTGAGAATTGCGGGTCGCGGCGCTTCGTCGCCAGTGCTGAGTATCAGGAAGAGGGCAAGGCGCGCCGCACCGGCGTGACCTTGTGCGCTGCGCCCGGCGACACCGAAGAGATGTGGATCGGCAAGCTTGAGAAGTCGGCCACCGCGCTAGCGACGCAAACGCGCATTCCGGCGAGCGCACGGACGCAATTGGTGGCGGACATCCAAAAGGAGGTCGCCCGTCTGCGTAGCGCCCAACGTCGGAGCTTACCCGCGGCGGATGCTTTGGTCGCAAACGTCCCGGCCATGCCGGCGCCGCTGCCGCCCAGGCCCGTGGCGCCGGTTGGTTCTTATGTCGCACCGTCCCTGGTCGCCGCGCCCAGCATCACCATCCGCTGCCTCAATGAAGGCGGCCCGCGCGACCGCGGTGAGGATTGCGAAGGCCAGATCCGGCGCGAGACGATCCTGGCGCTTGAATCAGGGGAAAACATGACCGCGCCGGCAATGGTTCGCTTCATCCGCAAGGGCCAGGTGCGCGAGGAGGTGCGGATCGGCACGCTGCGCCAGGGCCAACTGGTGCGAATGCGGTTGCCGCGCAGCGTGTGCAAGGGCGTCGTCCGCAGCGAACTGCAGCTCGAAGTGGTCGCGGCAAGTTCCAAGCCGTCGGCGGCACTCACCGAAGGTCCCTACGACCTTCGCTGCTAGCGCCAGCGGCTTTGCCCCGCCGCTGCGGCGTGGCAAGGGCAGCGGCGTGGACGCGCTTTACGCCAAGTTGGAGCCAATCGAGCCTGGGATCGCGCGCGTCCTCGCGCACAATCCGTCGGCCTTCACCTATTACGGCACGCAAACCTATCTGATCGGTGAGCGCGAGGTCGCGGTCGTCGATCCTGGTCCCGACCTGCCCGCGCATGTCGATGCCTTGGTCGACGCGATCGGCGGCCGACCACTCGTCGCCATCATGTGCACGCACACCCATCGCGACCATAGCCCGGCGTCGCGGCCACTGGCGGCACGCACCGGCGCGCCGATCGTCGGCTGTGGTCCCCTCGCGCTGGAAGATGTCGGTCCCCGCGCCGATGCGGCGTTCGACGGGGATTATCGGCCCGACCACATTCTTGCCGACGGAGAAGGCGTGCGCGTCGATGGCGAACAGGTCATTGCGCTGGCGACGCCGGGCCATACCTCCAACCATCTGTGCTTCGCTTATCGCGGCGCCTTGCTCACCGGCGATCACGTCATGGGCTGGTCGACCACCGTGGTCGTGCCGCCCGACGGCGACATGGCGGCCTATATGGCGAGCCTCGACCGCCTGCGCGGTCGCGACGATCGCATCTACTATCCCGCGCACGGGCCCGCGGTGACCAATCCGCAGCAATATGTGCGTCACCTGATGGGCCACCGCATGCAACGCGAAAAGCAGATCCTGCGGCTGATCGGCGAGCAGGCGCGCGACATCCCGGACATCGTGGCGAACGCGTATCCGGGACTCGATCCGCGGCTGACGACTGCTGCCGGCGGTTCGGTACTCGCGCACCTCGTGGACCTTGAACGGCGCGGCCTCGTTCAACAGGCTGGAGAGACATGGACCCGAAACTAGACGAAGCTGAAATCCGGGCGATCCGCCGTCCGGTCGTGCTGGGCACGATTGCGGTGCTGGTCCTGGTCGCGCTGGCCGGGCTGGTGTTCGCGCTTGCGCGCCTGACTGAATCGGCGGTCGGCGGGCCAACGCCCGAGACGATCGCCACCGCGAGCCTCGAATCGATGCGCGCGCAGAACCGGCTGAATGTCTTCGCCGCGCGCTACGTCTCAGTTACCAGCAGCCGCGTCAGCCGGTTCGGCTTGTCCAGCGAGCGGACGCTGATCCTGCCCGGCGACGTTCGCTACGAGCTCGACCTCAGCAAGCTTCAACCGAGCGACGTGACGTGGGATGCGGCGAGCAAGACGCTCAATGTGAAATTGCCGGAGATTGAAATTGCCGGTCCCGATGTCGATCTTGCCCAGGCACGGGAATATGGGGAAGGCGGCGTGCTTTCGGTGCTGACCAACAATGACCAGCAGCTCGACCGCGCCAACCGCGCCGCGGCGGTTGCCGACTTGCGCAAGCAGGCGAGCGCGGCCACCCCGATGTCGCTGGCGCGCGAAGCGGCGCGGCGCGCCGTCGAGCGCAGCTTCGCGATGCCGCTGCAGGCCGCCGGATTTGCCGAGGCCAAGGTTGTCGCACGCTTCCCGACCGACGGCACGCGGGATGGAGAGCGGATCACCGCGTCGGTACCTTATGAGCAAGCGATCGAGCAGGCGCGCCAGCGTCGTGCCCAGGAGGGACGTCAATGACGGCGACCACACCCCGCCTGACCGGCACCGACTTGCTGGCCGAAATCCAGCGGCTGAAGCGCGAGCGCAACGCCGTGATCCTGGCGCATTATTATCAGAAGCCCGAGATTCAGGATCTGGCGGACTTCGTCGGCGACAGCCTGGATCTTTCGCGCAAGGCCGCGGCGACCGATGCCGACGTCATCGCCTTTTGCGGGGTCAGGTTCATGGCCGAGACCGCGAAGATCCTGTCACCGGAAAAGACCGTAATCCTGCCCGACATGGATGCCGGTTGCAGCCTCGAGGATAGCTGCCCGCCCGATCAGTTCGCCGCCTTCCGCGCCGCCCACCCCGACCATATCGCATTGACCTACATCAACTGCTCGGCAGCGGTGAAAGCGCTCAGCGACATCATCGTCACCAGCTCTTCAGCGCAAATCATCCTCGATCAGATCCCGCCCAAGCAGAAGATCATCTTCGGGCCCGACCGCCATCTTGGCGGTTATCTGGCACGCAAGACTGGGCGCGACATGCTGCTGTGGCCCGGCATCTGCATCGTCCACCAAGCCTTCAGCGAGACCGAATTGCTCAAGCTCAAGGCCGAGCATCCGGGCGCGCCGGTGGCCGCGCACCCCGAGTGCCCGCCGCATATCATCGAACATAGCGACCATGTCGGGTCGACCAAGTCGATCCTCGATTTCGCGCTCAACTCCCCCGCGCAGACGATCCTCGTCGCGACGGAGCCGCACATCATCCACCAGATGGAGAAAGCCGCGCCGAACAAGACGTTCATCGGCGTGCCGGGCGGTGACGGCAACTGCAATTGCAACATGTGTCCATACATGGCGCTCAACACGCTCGAGAAATTGTATGTCGCCCTGCGCGATCTCGAGCCCCGGATCGAACTCCCCGGCGAGGTCATGGCGAAGGCGCGCGTGCCGCTTGAACGCATGCTCGAAATGGCGGGACGGACGGTCGGCCAAGGTGATGTGGGGAAACCGATCATCGACCGGCCCGCAAGGATCGATCCGGCTATCAGCGGCGACTGATGACCGTCCACGCGACGCGTTGACCCCTGCGACGCAACCGCACAGGATCGCGCCTTCATGGCGGGAGAATGATGTTGCGTAAAATCCTGATCGCGGCGAGCGGCCTGCTCCTCGCCACTGCTGCGGTGGCCCAGACGGCGGCCGGCGACCCCTATCTTTGGATGGAAGAAATCCAGGGCAGCCGCGCACTCGATCAGGTCAAGGCATGGAACGCCGACGCGATGGCGCAACTTACCGCGGTTCCCGGCTACGAGGCACGCCGCCAACGCGCCCTCACCATCCTCGAAAATCCTGCCAACATCGTGGTGCCGGAGCAGCTCATCGGCGACCGCGTGCTCAACCATTGGATCGACGCCGATCATCCGCGCGGGCTGTGGCGGTCCGCGTCGCTGCAATCCTTCATCTCCGGCAAGCCCGACTGGAAAGTGCTGATCGACGTCGACGCACTGGGCAAGGCCGAGGGCAAGAGCTGGGTGTAGCACGGTGCCGATTGTCTCGCGCCGGCTTATCGACGTTGCATGGTGTCGCTCAGCCCGGGAGGCGGCGATGCCGACGTGGTGCGCGAATTCGATCTGACGACGGGCAGCTTCGTGGCAGGTGGGTTCGAGGTACCATTGAGCAAGAACAGCGTCGACTGGATCGACGAAGATACGCTGCTGGTGGGCTATGCGCATGGCGGGACGAGCGAGACGCGGTCGGGGTATCAGCGGCGAATGACGGAATGGCGGCGCGGAACGCCGCTCGCCTCGGCTCGCCTGCTCGCCGAGGCAGAGGTCAGCGATATCGGCATATACGCGGGCGAACTGAGCAATGCCGATTCCCGCTGCCCGATGATCTCCCGGACCCTGGGCTATTTCGATCAACGGCGGCGCGTACGCCGACCTGACGGCCAATGGATCGAGCTGGATGTGCCGGTGAGCGCCGACATGGTGGGGCTGGTCGGCAATCGCCTGGTGATGAGGATCGAGGAAAAGCTCGGCACTTTTCAACCGGGGACACTGATTGATTATGATTTCGCCGCTTTGCTGGATGGACGCACGGTTGCACCGCGACTGGTGTTCGCGCCATCGGCGACGCAGGCGGTCGAATCGTCGGCGACGACCGACAATCATCTGTGGATCAAGTTGCTCGACAATGTATCGGGCAAGTTGATCGCGCTGACGCCGACGGCGACCGGTTGGAGCCAGCGTCCGATCCCGCTCGCGGCCAACAGCACCGTTGCGCTCCTCCCCACCGCCGACAAGCAGGACTTGGTCTTCGTGACGGTCGAATCGATGCTGTCGCCGACCTCATTGGCCAGCGTCGGGGCGAACGGCGCGGTCACGCAAGTGCAGGCGCTCCCGCCGCAGTTCGACGCCAGCAACATGCGGGTCGAGCAGCGCTTCGCAACGTCGAAGGACGGCACGCGCGTGCCCTATTTTCTCGCGCGCCGGAAGGACGTCCGCGGTCCGGTCAACGTGCTGGTTCATGCATACGGCGGCTTCCAGGCGGCGCAGACCCCGACCTATTTGACCGGCCAGCCCTATCGCTCGGGCCCCCTCGGCCTGTTCCTGGTCGAGGACGGCAATGCCTATGTCCTCGCCAACATCCGCGGCGGCGGCGAATATGGGCCGTCGTGGCACCGCGGTGCCTTGCGCGAGAAGCGCCAGAACAGCTTCGACGATTTGGAGGCGGTCGCGCGTGACCTGATCACCACGGGGGTCGCGCGGAAGGACGGGGTAGCCATCTCGGGCCGGTCGAACGGCGGCGTTCTTGTCGGCGCAACGATGACCCAGCATCCCGACCTCTACGCAGCGACGATCGTCGGGTCGCCATTGTTCGACATGCAGCGCTATTCGAAGCTGTCGGCCGGCGCGTCATGGATCGACGAATATGGCGATCCCGACAAAGCCGCCGATTGGGCGTTCATGCGCCGTTACTCGCCCTATCAGAACGTGCGCGCCGGCGTCCGCTACCCGCCGATGTTCCTGTACCTCTCGACCCAGGACGACCGGGTGCATCCGGGCCATGCCCGCAAGATGGCGGCCAAGCTCAAGGCGGGCGGCAATCGCGTCTACTATCATGAATATCTGGAGGGCGGCCATTCGGTCGGCGCCGATCGGGAGGAAGATGCGGTGCGCGCCGCGCTCGAATGGGCGTTCCTGACCAAGGAGTTGCGGCCGACTGCGCAGCCAACGGGCTCCAGCATGGGCGAGCGAGGCCGGTAAACGGGCTCGTTTACGTCGAGACGCCAAGGCGAAACGACAAGTCGTTGCGGACAGAACAGCCCACCGATTGTCTGCGGGGAAGCTGATGCACATTCTCCCCACTTCACTTGGGGGAGTGGATCGTGAAGCGGGCATTCGCTTGGATTTTCCTGGGGTTTGTCGCGGCGTCGACATCGGCGCTGCCGGCGACCGCGCGAACGTTTTCGGCAGCGCCATCGCCCGCGCGATTTCTTGCCGCCCATAATGCCGTGCGTGCGCAGGCCGGAGTGAGGCCGCTTGCCTGGGATCCTGCGCTTGCGCACTCGGCGTCCCTTTGGGCGCGGCAACTGGCCTACACCAATCGCTTCGAACATTCTCACCGTCGCGCCCGCCGCGGCGTGGGCGAGAATTTGTGGATGGGATCGCGTGGGGTCTATCCGCCCGAACAAATGGTCGGGCAGTGGGCGTCGGAGCGGCGCTGGTTTCGGCCCGGCGTATTTCCCGCCGTCGGCAAGCGCGGCTGGGCCGCCGTGTCGCACTATACGCAAATGGTCTGGCCGACGACCACGCGGATCGGCTGCGCGTTGATCAGCAATGCCCGGTCCGATTTCCTGGTCTGCCACTATTCGCCGGCCGGCAATATCGACGGCCGCTGGGTCGGCTGAAGTGAGGAACCGTTAACCATTAAGCATTAGCTCTCTGCCCGTGGACCTTGGGGAGGCGCGGGGCGTGGGGAACATCCGTTATTGGCTGCTCGGTTTGCAGGCGCTGTTCGTGTTGTGCCTCGCCGCGGTGAGCGACCGCCCGATCCCCTTCGAATTCTCGCGCCCGATGGCGGCGGCGATGTTCATCTGGTGCTTCGGCCTCGCCTTCCTGGGCTTCCGCTTGTGCTGGGTTCTTGCGCGCGCGGGCAAGCCCGTCAGCCACCTGCCGGGAGCCTTTCGGCAGGAATTTCCGCTGATCGGCCGCTCGTTCCAATGGGCGATCATTCTTGGCCTCGCCATGGCGCTTCACGGCTGGGGCAAATCGATGATCCCGCACGTGACCGGCGGGTTCTGGGCCGATCCCTATCTCGCCAACATCGATCACGCGATTTTCGGCACTGATCCGTGGCGATTGGTGCGCAGCGAGTTCATGAGCCCGATCTACGCCAAGGCCTATGTCAGCTGGTTCGCCATCACTTTCGCCACAATGGGCGTGCTGGCGTTCGGGACCAATCCCGACAACCAGCGCATCCTGACCCTGTATCTCGCGACTTTGATCCTCGGGGGACGATCGGCCAGTATGTTCTTCCCTCCGCCGGACCCATTTTCTACGAGCTGGTCGGCTTCGGCCCGCGCTTTCACGAACTGGTCGCGACCAACGATCCGACCTATTCAGGATTTGCCAAATATCTGTGGCGGCACTTTTCCACCGGGAGCGCCGATATCGGAACCGGGATCAGCGCCATGCCATCGATGCACGTATCGATGTCGGTGTGGACAGTGATCGCCGCGCGCGCGATCTGGAAGCCGCTGATGATCCCGGCGATCCTCTATGCGCTGACCGTGTGGCTGGGCTCGATCGCGTCGGGCTGGCACTATGCCACCGACGGCATCGTCGGCGCGGCAATCGTGCTTTCGCTCCATCATGTGTTGGTCAAGCGGCCGGCGAAGCGGCGCGAAGCGGCATTGCAGGCGCAGCCGGAGGTGGTGGCTAGCCCGGCCTGACGTCGCCGGGCGGCAGGTCGATCTTCGCCCCGCCCGCATGATGCTTGTCGAGGTGGCGCTTGATGATCCGCAAGTTGCGGCTGTTCGACCGAAAGAAGAAATCGGGGATCGCACCGACCCACGGGATCATTCCCAACAGCCAGTCGACCCCGATGTTGCCGCCCATGCGCGCCAGATGCCACTTCGACATGCCAAGATTGCGCGCTTCCCAGGCAAGATAGCTGCCGATGACCGCGCCGGCAGTGCTGCCGAGGAAGGGCACGAGATCGAGGATCACGTCGAGGCCGACCGCGCGGTTGGTGCCGGGGATGACGAACAGGCGTTCCAGCACGCGTTCCAGCGTTTCGACGCGCTGACGAACCGACTGCGGATCGGATGGCAAGCTGCTGAACGGCGAGCGGCCCGGCATGGGTTCTGGCATCATCATCCTCCCGTGCTGAGCGGCTGCCCAAGGTCGGTTAAAGTATGGCGCGCCTGCCGGTTCCCGGCAAAGCCCGTGATCTGCGGCGACACCAGCGACCAGCGGATCGGTGCGGTGAGCGGAATGAACAGCTGACGATCGTCGATCAACGCCGCCGCTTGCAGCAGCAGCGCATAGCGCTGGGCCGGGACCTGCGTTTCGCGCGCGGCATCAAGCAGAGTATCGACCTCTTCATCGCAACGCGGCGCGACGCCGCAGCGGAAGTTGCGCAGGAACCAGGCCGGGGATGTCGACGGCGCAACCGCGTCGATGAGGCGAAAGTCCGCGTTCCGTCCGTTTTCGGCGCGTTCGACGGTTAGGCCGAGCACTCCCCAGTCGCGCGATAGAAGCGCGAGTAGCCGATCCGCGCCAGGGCCCTCGGGCAGCAGAACGCGGACGACGCGCCGTTCGTTGTCGCCGAACATCTGCGCAGCCTGCGCGATCAACGCGGGACGGCGTTCCTGAATCGGGATGCCAAGCCATGATGGCTGGACCACCGCCGAAATGCCGTCCAGTCCCGGCTCCAGCACCGTCGCTCGCCCGTTGAGCCCGGGAACGTTGAGCAAGGCGACAAGCGCCGAACGGTCGATGGCTTGGCTCAACAGGCTGAGCGCCTGCGGATCGCTATAGGGTCCATCGGCCGTCGCCGGGGCGAGCCCGAACAGGCCGGAGGCCGGGTCGAACCGCAGGCTGCCGCGCGGCAGACGGGCCGCTTGCGCCCAGGGCAAGTGGCTAAACGTGCCACCCAGCACCATCTGAGCGTCACCGCGGGCGAAGGCGCTGATGGCCTCGCGCGGTTCGGCATGACCGAGCAGCACTTCCTCGCGCCGGCTGAGCTCGCCGTCGGCGCCCATGATCTCCCGCACAAGACGGATATCGCCGTTGGGCGGGGCAGCAGGGTCGATCGCGAACGGCCCCGTCCCATGGCCATCACGGAGGATGGCGAATTCAGGTTGGGCCAGCAAGGCAAGCAGGTTGGGGCGGGGCGCGTGAAGGCGGATCTCGATCACCCGGTCGGTCATGGCGACCACGTCGTCGATGGCCCCCAGCGTGTCTTTCAGGGGGTTCTTGCTTCGGCTGTTCAGCTGTCGCTTGAGCGCACGTGCGACCTGCTGCGCGGTGATCTTGCGCCCGTCGGGCCATTGCGCGCTGGCGATGCGAAAGATGTAGCTGCGCCCGTCGTCGCTGACGTTCCATCGCTCCGCCAGGCCCGCGACAACGTTCCCTCCCGCATCCAAGCGGACGAGGCCTTGCGCGACTTCGCCGAGCAACAGTCCGTCCGCGTAGGATAAGGGTTCCTGGCTCGGATCGCGAACTTTGGGCGGGTCACCGATGACGAGGACGCGGATGTCGCCGCGTACCTCGTCCTCGCACGCGGAGGCCAGAACCGAGAGCGCGCCAAGCGCAAGCCACGCAAACGCGCGCCGAAGAGACAAAGCGGGCATTGCGCCGGTTTACCCGCAAGCCTCGGTTCAGCAAGCGTCTGGATATATCGCTCCGGGTGTTTTACTAATGTAAAGCACTAACGGGATGTGAGTGAGGGGCTTGGCCGAACGGGATCTGATCTGGAGCCGTGATGGGACGCCCGTCGAGGAGCTGCCCGATCCGTTCACGCTTCCGCCGGTCGAGCCGGTTACCGAACGCAAGCGGCGGCGACGCTGGCCGATGGTGCTGTACGTGGTCTTTGGCGTGCTCGCGCTGTTGCTGGCGTGGCTGATCGTGACGGCACCCCTGTCGCGCGCACTCGAGCCGCTTGAGGATCCCGCGCTGCTCATCCTGACGTCGGAGGGGCGTCCCATTGCACGGCGCGGGGCGATCAAGGAATCGCCCGTGGAAGCCGCCAAGCTCGATCCGCTTACGACTGCCGCGTTCGTCGCCATCGAGGATCGCCGCTTCTACCGCCATTGGGGCGTCGATCCGCGCGGTATCGGGCGCGCAATGGTCGCCAACATGCGCGCCGGTGGTGTCCGTCAGGGTGGCAGCACGTTGACCCAACAACTGGCCAAGACCAGCTTCCTCTCGAGCGATCGCAGCCTGAAGCGAAAGGCGCAGGAAGTGATCATCGCCTTGTGGCTGGAAGCATGGCTCACCAAGGACGACATCCTTTCCCGCTACCTGTCGAGCGTTTACTTTGGCGACGGCGTCTATGGCCTTCGCGCCGCTGCCAAACATTATTTCAACCGCGAGCCTGAGCGGCTGAGCCTGGCTCAGTCCGCCATGCTGGCGGGCGTGGTGCAGGCGCCGTCGAGGCTTGCGCCGACCCGGAACCTGGAAGGCGCACGCAAGCGCAGCCGGCTGGTTCTCCGAGCGATGGCCGACACGGGCGTGATCAGCCGCGCGCGAGCGGATCAGACGAATAGTGCAAGGCCGGTCGCGCACAGTTCGCGCGTGCCCACGGGCACCTATTTCGCGGATTGGGTCGCTCCGGCCGCAAGCCAGGCGTTCGGATCCGACTTTGGCGAGGTGCGGGTCAACACTACGCTCGACGCCGATCTGCAGCGTCTTGCCGTACGCGCCATCAGCCGTGCTCCACTGGCTGATGCGCAGGCGGCGCTGGTCGCGATGCGCCCCGACGGCCGCGTCGTCGCGATGATCGGCGGCCGAAGCTACAAAAACTCGCCGTTCAACCGGGCGACCCAGGCTCGGCGACAACCCGGATCGGCGTTCAAGCTGTTCGTCTATCTCGCCGCCCTGCGCGCAGGCTGGACCCCGGACAGCATGATCGAGGATTCGCCGATCACCATCTCGGGTTGGACACCGGTGAATAACGATGGCGTCTATCGCGGCGAATTGTCGCTTCGAGAGGCGTTCGCGCGGTCGAGCAACGCGGCCACGGTGCGGTTGTCCGAAGCAGTCGGGCGCGGGAACGTGATCCGCGCTGCGCAAGACTTGGGTATCACTGCGCGGCTGCCGAACACGCCCAGCCTCGCGCTCGGGACAGCAGGCATCAGCTTGCTGGAGCTGACGTCGGCTTATGCGGCAATTGCCTCGGGACGCTACCCGATCGCTGCCCGCGGCTTGCCCGTCCAACGGCCCGACGAAGGACTTTCGGCGTTCTTCCAGCGCGCCGGCATGCTGAATGAACAGCGTGACCGCAGGCCGATGCTGGATCTGCTCTTCGCCGCGGCCAACAGCGGCACGGGTCGGCGCGCAGCGCTACGGACCCCGACCTTCGGCAAGACCGGGACGACGCAGGAAAACCGCGATGCCCTGTTCGTAGGTTTTGCCGGAAATCTCGTGGTTGGCGTCTGGGTCGGCCGCGACGACAACAAGTCCCTGGGCAAGTCGATCAGCGGGGGCACCCTGCCGGCCCAGATTTGGCGCAATTTCATGGCGCCTGCCGTCGCCATCGACGGTCAGCGCGGCCCGGACCTGCCCGAAGAATTCCGTGCGCCGCGGCTCGACGAGCCTCGCCCCAGCGAGCGGGAACAGGAGAGCCCCATCCCACCGGAATGGAGCGACCGCACGAGGGAGCTTCGGGAAATCGGCGAAAAGCTGCGGGAGATGCTTGAACATCTTTAGCGAGCCGCGGGATATTAACGTCTGGCAACCCGGCACCTTAAGTCTTTTTCAACCACTGGTCCCTTAGGACGGCGTCAACCTCAGCGGGGAATTGCGGAGGTGGGGGAGCAATCCCGTTTGGAAGATCTTGAGGAGGACCAGAGATGGCCAAGTTCCTGAAGCTGATTAAGAACTCGAAGGGCGCGACCGCCATTGAGTATGGCCTGATCGCGGCCCTCATTGCCGTCGCCGCCATTGCTGCGATGCAGAACATCGGCACCAAGCTCGGCACGACGTTCAACAACGTTTCGAACGAGCTCTAAGCGCCAGCCGCTTAGGCCGACAAAAGGAGCGGCGGTGCCGAAAGGCGCCGCCGCTTTCTTTTTGTTAAATCGTGTCTGTTACCGCACAGTCTCATTCGAAAATCATTGCCGATGCAGCGGTTTGCGAAGAGACGAGGGACGCGGAACCATTGTTGTGCACTTGCGATCATCCCGGCCAAATGTCAGTCCTGCCGCCCTCATGATGCGGGCGGTCATCCTTGCGTTGGCGTTGGGCTTTGCGGGTTCGGCTGCCCTTGCCGCGTCGCGTCCACCGCTGCACGACCCCGTTTCGCTGAACATCGGACTGGCCTGCCAGTGGCAGCAAAAGTGCATGCGCTCGCAGCAAAAAGCGATGAAGCGCGCGCTTAGCTACGTGAAGAAGTCGGAACCGCCGACGTGGCGCATCCACATGTGCAACCGCAATGCTTCGCGCAAGCGCGGGCGTGTTGACTGGGTCGGATTCGAAAACTGCATCCGCAACGCGGCCCTGGTCCCGCAGAGGCAGGCGCCGAAGCGGCGGCCGCGACGGATTGCCTGATCAATTGAACGACCCGCGCGGGCGTGCGTTTCACGCACATCCCACCATCGCGACAAGGGTCACAAAACAGGAATGCACGCGTTCATCATCGAAGATGATTATCTAATCGGGCAGTCGCTCCGCGACATGCTCGAACGGCTCGGCTTCACCAGCTTCAGCTTCGCTCGGTCCGAAGACGCCGCAATCATGGGTGCGACCGCGCAGCAAATCGACCTTATCACCGCCGATGTGCGCCTTCTTCCTGGCGATGGCTTGGCCGCTGTCGAGGCGATCAGTGCCAAACAGCACGTGCCTGTGGTCTTCATCACGGGCTATGCGGACGAACTCATCGACCGCGCGCCCGATGCCATCGTCGTTCAGAAGCCGATCAAGCAGGAGGAATTGGAAGACGCCGTCCGCCACGCGATGTCGCCGGGGCAGGTACGTTAAGCTTCCATCCGCGTTCGCTGCTTTTCAGCGAGATTCAACGGCCCCTTGCACCGCTCTAGAAAGGTCGTGCACCGTGAAGGGCTTCAACAGGAGACCGACATCGGAGGGGCGTTCGCTGACCTCATCCATGTCCGCATAACCGGTGACGATGAGTGCCGGCAGGTCGGTGACATGTTGCCGCGCCAGCTTGATCACCTCAGTGCCGCTAAGCCGCGGCATCGCATAGTCCGTCACCAGAAGGTCGAACTTGCGTTCATCCGCACTCAGGATTTCCACGCCTTCAGCGCCGGTTCCAACATCCACCGTCGAATGACCGAGGTCGCGGAGCATTGCCGCCGTCGTTCCGCGAACTTCGGCATGATCGTCGATCAGCAAGATGCGCAAGGAGCGTTGCGCGACAGGATCCTGGGAAACATTGCTCCGAGGCCCCTTACGAGCCGCATTGCCTGTCGCTCGGGGTAGCCAAAGCTCGGTGCAGGTTCCGACGCCGACCTTGCTTTCGATGTTGAGGGTCCCGCCGGTTTGCTTGGCGAAGCCATAGACCATGCTGAGCCCAAGGCCCGTGCCCTTGCCGACCTCCTTCGTCGTGAAAAAGGGCTCAAGGACTTTGTCGAGGAGTTCGGGTGAGATTCCGCAACCCCGGTCGATGACCGAGATCACCACATAATCGCCTTCGTGCAGCGGCAGAGGGTCGTCGTCGCTCGCGGTTCGATTTTCTGCGCTGACGACGATTGTGCCGCCCTCCGGCATAGCGTCCCGGGCGTTGATGATGAGGTTCATCAGCGCGAGTTCCAGCTGCGGCCGATCGGCAAAGGCGGCCCCGACATCGGGGGCAATCTTCCATTGAAGCTCCACCAAACCCCGAGGGTATGGCTGAGCAGGTCGTTCACGCCATCGTGGAGGGCGGCAATGTCGATGGGAGCGGGCTCTAGCTGCTGGCGCCGCGCGAAGGCGAGCAGGCGGCGGACGAGCTCCGACCCCTGGTCGGCCGCGCGCTTGGTCATCGTCAGGATGCGCTGATCTTCCTCCGTCAGCTTGGCGCGGCGCTCGATCAGCCCGATCCCGCCGATGACGGCGGCAAGAAGGTTGTTGAAGTCGTGCGCAATCCCGCCGGTCAGCTTGCCGATCGCATCCATCTTCTGGGCCTGGACAAGCTGACTTTCCAGCAATCGCCGGTCAGTGACGTCGGTAAGCGTTCCGGCATATTCGATCGGATTGCCCTGCGGGTCTTTCAGCAGCACAGCCTGGTCGTGAAAATGGCGGTAGGTACCGTCGGCGCATTTCCAGCGATATTCGACCGACAGGCGCCCCGTTTGATCACGCTCATCGAGCGCCGCCAACACCCGTTTCTTCTCGTCGCGATGAAGTCGTTCGTGCCACAGTTCCGGCCGCTCGACGACATCGCTGAAGTTGAACCCGGTCAAGGCGTGAAGATCGCCGCTGACGAAGCGCGGACAGCGCGGCTTGCAGCCCAGTGGCTCCAGATAGAGGATGATCGGCAGCGACTGGATGATGACCGCCTGCCGCTGCTCGGCACGGCGCAAATCCTGTTCCGCCTTCAGCCTTTCGGCATTGGCCTTTAGGGCAACGTCGAGAAGCGCCTGTTCTTGGCTGGCCTTGCGCTCAATCTCCTTGGTCTTCGCGAACAGGTCGACGAACACCGCCACCTTGGAGCGGAGGATGATCGGATCGACCGGTTTGAAGACGTAGTCGACAGCGCCCATTTCGTAGCCGCGCATCAGATGTTCGGCTTCCTTGTTGACTGCCGACAGGAAGACGATCGGGATGCGCTTGCTCTGTTCGCGGCTGCGGATGATCTGCGCGGCCTCGTAACCGTCCATTCCCGGCATGTAGACGTCGAGCAGGATGACGGCGAATTCACCTTTGAGCAGATGGCGCAGCGCTTCGTCACCGGACCGTGCGGTCACCACTTCGCCCAAATCCTCAAGCACTGTCGCGACGGCCAGGAGGTTGCGGTCGTCGTCGTCGACCAGGAGCACGCGCGGACGCTCGACCTCCGCCGGGGCGGCGTGATCTCGTTCCGCGCGCAAGGCGACCGGGATTTCTGCCGTGGAGCGGGTCATGGACTAGTCCGCACGCTCCGCTGCGGCTGCTGCTGTCGCGGCGCTCCCCTCGCGCGAGCGCGCCACCCATACCCGCAGCAACGCCAGAAGAAGCTCGATATCCACAGGCTTGGCGATATAGTCCGACGCGCCCGCGTCGAGGCACTTCTGCCGGTCGCCCTTCATCGCCTTGGCGGTAACTGCGATCAGCGGCAGGTTGGCCAATGCCGGCCGCTGGCGGATCTGCTGCATCGTCTCGTAACCGTCCATTTCGGGCATCATGATGTCGATGAGTGCAACGTCCACGCCCGGCGTCTGCTCCAGGATCAGGATCCCGTCCTTGCCCCGTTCGGCGTGCATCACTTCCGCTCCATGGCTTTCCAGTACGCTGGTCAGGGAGAAGATGTTGCGGATGTCGTCGTCAACGATGAGCATTTTCGCGCCGGCAAGCTCGGCCACGGGCGCAGCGGCAGGCGCCGTGGGACGGGGCTTTCGCCTCGGCTTTTGAGTCTTCGCCTGTTCGCCGAGGCGTTTGAACACCTTGATCAATTCATCACGTTCAGCCGGTTTCTCGGTAAGGCCGAATGCGCCCATGTTCGACGCCAACTTGATGCGATCGGCGCCGGAAATGATCTGGATGGGGATGTGGCTGGTGTCCGGATCGTGCTTAAGGAGGTCGAGCAGAACGAACCCGTCAATGTCGGTCAGCCCAAGATCGAGCGTGATCGCGGACGGCTGGAGCTTGCGGGCCATGGCCAACGTGCCCGCGCCGGCAGTCGATACGACTGCCTTGAGCCCGGCTTCATGCGCCGCATCGAGCAGGATCGACGCAAACGTGGCGTCGTCCTCGACAATCAGGGCGAATGCTCCCTTGCCAAGGTCATCGCGGTCGTCGCTGACTTCGAAGCCGGTCGGCAGGGCGCTCGGCACCAACGCCCCGCTATTGTCGTAACGTGCGGGAGCGCTGGTCGAGATTGATGGAGCGAGCGCCTCGGCGCCGGCCTCGGCTTCAAGCGGAACGTAGAGCGTAAAGGTCGATCCTTCACCCGGCACCGATCGCACCTGAAGCTCTCCGCCCAAAAGACGCGCGATCTCGCGGCTGATCGACAGGCCCAGGCCCGTACCGCCATATTTGCGGCTGGTCGTGCCGTCGGCCTGCTGGAAGGCTTCGAAGATCAGCTTCTGCTTGTCCTGCGGGATACCGATGCCGGTGTCGGTCACGGCAATCTCGATCGCTCGGCTGGCATCGTGAAGCACGGGGTGGTGCGCGCTCCAGCCCTTCGATACCGGTCGGACGCTTAGCGTCACGCCCCCCTTCGACGTGAATTTGAAGGCGTTGGACAACAGGTTGAGAACGATCTGCTGGAGCCGTTTTTCGTCGGTCCGGATGCTTTCCGGCAGCTTGGAGTCGAACTTGACGTTGAAATCGAGGTCCTTGTCGGCCGCGAGCTGCCGGAACGTACGTTCCATGTGCTGCTTCAGATTCGCCATCGGCATCTCGCCCACCTCGATCGTAACCGTGCCAGATTCGATCTTCGACAGGTCGAGGATGTCATTGATTAGGTTGAGCAGGTCCGATCCCGCTGAATTGATCGTTCGCGCAAACTCGACCTGTTTGTCGTTGAGATTGCCCTGCGCATTGTCGGACAGGAGCTTCGACAGGATGAGCAGCGAATTGAGCGGCGTGCGCAGCTCGTGGGACATGTTGGCCAGGAATTCGGACTTGTATTTCGAGGTGAGGGCAAGCTGCTCGGCCTTCTCCTCGATTGCGCGGCGCGCCATGTCGATTTCGATATTCTTCGCTTCGACCTGCTTCTTCTCGTTTTCGAGCAGCTGCGCCTTCTCCTGCAGCTCCTCGTTGGTCGCGTGCAACTCTTGCTGCTTGCGGGTGAGCTCGGTCTGGCGCGCCTGGAGCTCGGTCGTCAGCAACTGCGACTGCTTGAGCAGGCCTTCGGTGCGCATCGTCGCGGCGATCGTGTTCAAGACGATTCCGACCGATTCCATCAGCTGGTCCAGGAAGCTCTGGTGGGTCTCGTTGAACTCGCTGAAGGAGGCGAGCTCGATCACCGCCTTGACCTCGTCCTCGAACAAGGCCGGAAGAATATTGACGTTGGCCGGCTTGGCGTGGCCAAGGCCCGATCCGATACGGATGAAGTCGGGCGGCACATCCCTCAGCAGGATCGGCCGCCGGTCGGCTGCAGCCTGGCCGACCATACCTTCCCGCAAGCGGAATTCAGGCTTCAGCTCGTCGGGATTCTCCGCGCCATAACTGGCGACCAGCTCGAGCTTGGTCTCATCCTCATCCCGCTTGCTGACATAGAAAACGCCGTACTGGGCGTTCACCAAGGGCGCGAGCTCGGACATGATGAGGTTGGAGACGGTCGCCAGATCGCGCTCGCCCTGGAGCATGCGCGAAAAGCGGGCGAGGTTGGTCTTGAGCCAATCCTGCTCCGCATTCTTCAGCGTCTGCTCCTTCAAATTGCTGATCATCTCGTTGATCGTGTCCTTGAGCGCGGCCATTTCGCCCGACGCCTCGACGGCGATCGAGCGGGTAAGGTCGCCCTTGGTCACGGCCAGCGCCACTTCGGCGATCGATCGCACCTGGTTGGTCAGGTTGGCGGCGAGCTGGTTGACGTTGTCGGTCAGGTCGCGCCACAGGCCCGCAGCGCCCGGCACGCGCGCCTGCCCGCCAAGCCGCCCTTCGATGCCGACTTCGCGCGCCATGTTCGTGACCTGGTCGCCGAAGGTCGACAGCGTTTCGATCATGCCGTTGATGGTCTCGGCCAGCGCCGCGATCTCGCCCTTGGCGTCGAAGGTCAGCTTGCGCTTGAGGTTGCCCTGGGCAACCGCGGTGACGACGTCGGCGATGCCGCGCACCTGGTTGGTCAGGTTGGTGGCCATGACGTTGACGTTGTCGGTCAAATCCTTCCACGTCCCGCCGACGCCAGGCACCTGCGCCTGCCCGCCAAGCTTGCCGTCGGTGCCGACCTCGCGCGCCACGCGGGTCACTTCGGACGCGAACGCATTCAGCTGATCGACCATGGTGTTGATGGTGTTCTTGAGGGCGAGGATCTCGCCCTTCACGTCGACCGTGATCTTTTTGGACAAGTCGCCGCGCGCCACCGCGGTCGTCACGTCGGCGATGTTGCGCACCTGCCCGGTGAGGTTCGCGGCCATCAGGTTGACGTTGTCGGTCAGGTCCTTCCAGGTCCCGGCGACGCCGCGCACCTGCGCCTGGCCGCCGAGCTTGCCCTCGGTGCCGACTTCGCGCGCAACGCGCGTCACCTCGCCCGCGAAGGCGTTGAGCTGATCGACCATCGTATTGATGGTGTTCTTGAGCTCGAGGATCTCGCCCTTCACGTCGACCGTGATCTTCTTGGACAGATCGCCCGAGGCCACGGCGGTGGTCACCTCGGCGATGTTACGGACCTGGCCGGTCAGGTTGGCGGCCATGGCGTTGACGTTGTCGGTGAGATCCTTCCACGTCCCCCCAACGCCTTCGACCCGCGCTTGGCCGCCCAACTTGCCTTCGGTGCCGACCTCGCGGGCAACGCGCGTCACCTCGCCGGCGAAGGCGTTGAGCTGGTCGACCATGACATTGATGGTGTCCTTGAGCTCAAGGATTTCACCCTTCACTTCGACCGTGATCTTCTTCGACAAGTCGCCGCGTGCGACCGCGGTGGTCACTTCGGCAATGTTGCGCACCTGGCCGGTCAAATTGCCGGCCATCAGGTTCACGCTGTCGGTGAGGTCGGCCCAGGTTCCGGCCACGCCTTCGACCTGCGCCTGGCCGCCCAGCTTGCCGTCGGTCCCAACCTCGCGCGCCACGCGCGTCACTTCCGACGCGAAGCCGTTGAGCTGATCGACCATTGTGTTGATGGTGTTCTTGAGCTCGAGGATTTCGCCCTTCACGTCGACGGTGATCTTCTTGGACAGGTCGCCCTTGGCCACTGCGGTCGTCACTTCCGCGATATTGCGGACCTGGCTCGTCAGGTTCTCGGCCATCAAGTTCACATTGTCGGTAAGGTCGGCCCAGGTTCCGCCGACGCCCGGCACCTCCGCCTGGCCGCCAAGCTTGCCTTCCGATCCAACTTCGCGCGCCACGCGCGTCACTTCGCTGGCGAAGGAATTGAGCTGGTCGACCATCGTGTTGATGGTGTCCTTGAGCTCGAGGATCTCGCCCTTCACGTCGACGGTGATCTTCTTGGACAGATCGCCGCGCGCCACCGCGGTGGTCACGTCAGCGATGTTGCGCACCTGGCCCGTAAGGTTCGCGGCCATGAGGTTCACGTTGTCGGTAAGGTCCTTCCACGTGCCGGCAACGCCCGGGACCTGCGCCTGTCCGCCGAGCTTCCCTTCGGTGCCGACCTCGCGCGCCACGCGCGTCACTTCCGAGGCGAAGCCGTTCAGCTGATCGACCATCACGTTGATGGTGTTCTTGAGCTCGAGGATTTCGCCCTTCACGTCGACGGTGATCTTTTTCGACAAGTCGCCGCGGGCCACTGCGGTGGTCACTTCGGCGATGTTGCGCACCTGGCCGGTCAGATTGTCGGCCATCAAGTTCACATTGTCGGTAAGGTCCTTCCATGTCCCGCCGACGCCGGGCACTTCCGCCTGTCCACCCAGTTTCCCTTCCGTGCCCACTTCGCGCGCGACGCGGGTGACTTCGCCTGCGAAAGCGTTGAGCTGATCGACCATCACGTTGATGGTGTTCTTGAGCTCGAGGATTTCGCCCTTCACCTCGACCGTGATCTTCTTGGACAAATCGCCGCGTGCGACCGCCGTGGTCACTTCGGCAATGTTGCGCACCTGACCGGTAAGGTTGGTGGCCATGGCGTTCACATTGTCCGTTAGGTCCTTCCAGGTGCCGGCGACGCCCTTCACGTTCGCCTGCCCGCCGAGCTTGCCTTCGGTGCCGACCTCGCGCGCGACGCGGGTCACTTCCGACGCGAAGCTGGCGAGCTGCTCGACCATCGTATTGACGACCTTGCCGATGCGCAGGAACTCGCCGCGCAGGGCGCGTCCTTCGATCTCGACGGTCATCGTCTGCGACAGGTCGCCCTTGGCGACGGCGCCGATGACGCGAGCGACCTCGGCGGTCGGCTGCACCATGTCTTCGATAAGCTCGTTGACGGCGCGAATTGCGCTTTCCCAGCCGCCGCGCGCATTTTTGACGCGCCCGCGCTGGGTGATCTTGCCTTCTTTGCCGACCACCCGGGAAAGGCGCTCGAACTCCTGCGTCATTTCCTCATTGAGGGACACGACTTCGTTGAACAGGCTGGCGATCTCGCCATCAACCCCGTCGGCATCCTCCGGCAGGCGAACGCTGAAATCGCCGCGCCGAAGCGCGCGCAAGGCGGTGACGAGCTGACGACGGTCGATGAAGTCGCGCGGGGCCTGGATATTCACTCAACTCTCCGTTCGGCTCTCCCCCGCCCGGCACCTTGGACACCCCATAACGGGAAAAGTCCAATAGCCCCGTGATAATGGATGGAAACCGTTTCGGCTTCATAAAAATGCCGTTAGTGGGGCAAACAGCATCCCGCAGAGTCGCGACCTTCCGGCTGGTGGAAGCTAGGTTTGTTCTGGGAGCCTCAAAGTTGAGGCGCCTCCGAGTATGCGTGAGGAGGGACGATTTGAGTAATCCGCAAGCCATGAAGCCGGCTGGCATCGCGACGGGGAGCGACGCGCTCGACCACATCCTTGCGGGCGGTTACGCCAAGGGTCGGGTGCATCTTCTCGAAGGGCGGCCTGGCTCTGGCAAGACTACCCTGGCCATGCAATTCCTCATGGCGGCCCGCGACCGCGGCGAGGGCGCGCTGTACGTCAGCCTCTCCGAGGGGCGTGACGAACTGCTCGATTCGGCTGCCACGCACGGCTGGTCGCTCGAAGGTATCGATATCTACGAACTGATTCCCCCGGAACTCAGCCTCGATCCCTCGCAGCAGCAGTCGATCATCTATTCGTCCGATCTTGAATTGGGCGAAACGGTGCAGTTGGTCATGGACCATGTCCAGCGCGGAAAGCCTTCCTGCGTGGTGTTCGACAGCCTGTCGGACATTCGCCTGCTGGCCGGGAATTCGCTTCGCTATCGGCGCCAGGTGCTGGCTCTGAAGCATTTTTTTTCAGGTCTGGGCTGCACGACGATCTTCGTCGATGACCTGACCGAAGAAATGGACGACGCCAACCTTCATAGCCTTGTCCATGGCGTCATCCGGCTTGAGACGACGCCTGTCGTTTACGGAAGCAACCGGCGGCGGCTCCAAGTCTTCAAGATGCGCGGCCGTCCGTTCCGTGACGGCAGCCACGACTATATCATCCGGACGGGCGGCGTTGAGGTTTTTCGTCGGCTGATCGCGAATGAACATGTCGAGGGATTCGTCGAACGGCCCCCTGCCGAGAGCGGCATTGAATCGCTTGATAGTCTGTTTGGCGGCGGCATCGATCGCGGGACGAGCACCCTCATCATGGGCCCCGCGGGCTCCGGCAAGTCTACCCTTGCCATGCAATATCTCATCAAGGCGCTGGAACGCGGCGAATCCGCACTGTTCATCAGCTTCGACGAGACCCGCCGCAATTTCTTCCGTCGCGCGGCGGGCCTGTCGATGGACTTTGCCCAGCATGGAGATCGCTTCCGCTTCCTCCAGATCGACCCCGCCGAACTTTCACCCGGCGAACTTTCGAGCTTGATTCGTCACCAGGTGGAAATGGAAGATAAGTCCGCGGTCGTCCTTGACAGCCTTTCGGGCTACCAGAACTCGATGCCGGCCGAGCAGTTCATGCTGCTCCAGATGCATGAGCTCCTGACGTACCTGAACCAGCAGGGGGTGATCACCTTTCTGATCCTTGCTCAGCACGGGCTGGTCGGACAGATGCAGTCGCAGGTCGACCTGACCTACCTATCGGATTCGGTTCTCCTCCTGCGTTTCTTCGAGGCCTTCGGCGAGCTCAAGCGCGCCCTTTCAGTCGTCAAGAAACGGACCGGCGGTCACGAGGCCTCCATCCGGGAATATCAGATCACGCCGGAGGGGGTCCGCGTGGGAGATCCATTGCGGACTTTTTCAGGCGTGCTGACGGGGGTGCCGACCTTCGTCGGAGGGTCTGGCGAGCTTCTCAACACTCTGTAGGCGAGTACGCATGCCGCAGACTTTGGGGATCCTGGCGTCAACCGGCCGCGACGGCGCAGTCATTGCGAATATCCTTGAGCGTTCGTTGATCGACGTAGTGCCGTGCGCGACGGCCGAAGAATTGCTGGACGCCCTGGAGCGGAGCCGCGTGGGAGGAATCATCGTTGCCGAAGAGGCCTTCCGACAAGCGGACCTTGAGCGCCTGACGGAATGGCTCACCCGCCAGCACTCATGGTCCGACCTTCCCGTCATTCTCCTCACCAGGAAGAGCGCCAACTCGGCCGCTCAAATGAGCCTTGCCCAATCGCTCGGCAACACCACAATTCTCGAACGCCCCTTGTTTCCCGCGACCTTGGTGTCGGCTGCACGGGCCGCTCTTCGCGCGCGGAGGAAGCAGCATGAGGCGGAAGAACAAATCGCGCAGCTTGCCGCGCGCGAACTGGAGCTTTCGCAGGAACGCGCTCGTCTTGCTGCAAGCGAACTGCGTCTGCGTGAAGCGAATGAGAAGCTGGGCCAGCGATTTGCCGAAGCTCTTTCGGAAAAGCGGGTGCTTGCCGACATCGTCGAAGGGACCGACGCCTTCGTGCAGGTGGCCGATCTCAATTATCGCTGGCTTGCGATCAATCGTGCCGCGCGGGACGAGTTCGAGCGCATCTTCGGCGTTCGCCCGCAAATCGGGGATTCGATGCTCGACGTGCTCGATCATGCGCCCGAACACCGCAAGGCCGTGCAAGCGGCTTGGGGCCGCGCTCTTGCGGGAGAAGAGTATACGGAAGTCGGGGAGTTCGGCGATCCCTCCCGGGACCGTCGCCACTACGAGATGAAGTTCAACACACTGTATGACGAGCGGGGCGAACGGATCGGTGCCTATCAGTTCGTTCATGACGTAACTGAGAGGGTCGAGAACCAGAGGCGGCTGTCGGAGGCACAGAACCGCGTTCACGAAATGGCAAAGCTCGAAACCCTCGGCCAGCTGACCGGCGGCGTCGCCCATGATTTCAACAACTTGTTGACGCCGATCGTTGGGGCGCTTGACCTTCTCCACCGCAAGCATGAGGGCGATGAGCGCGCACGGCGCCTGATTTCCGGGGCGCTCCAGGCATCCGAGCGTGCCTCGATCCTGGTCCAGCGGCTGCTGAGTTTCGCTCGCCGGCAGCATCTTGAGGCGCGAGCGATCAACGTGGGCGAGCTGATCGAGGGGATTCGCGATCTCCTGCAGCGCTCGATCGGTCCGCATGTTCATGTCGACGTTGAAATCGAAAACCAGCTCCCGGCAGCAAAGATCGACCCCAATCAGCTCGAACTTGCGCTTCTCAACCTTGCGGTGAATGCGTCCGACGCGATGTCCGGAGGCGGACGGCTTTCGATCAAGGTCGAAACTCGGGAGATCGGCGACCAGCAAGTCGACGAGCTCAAGGCGGGACGTTACATCCGCCTGTCTGTCAGCGACACCGGCACGGGCATGGACGATGCCACGCTGCAAAGGGCGATCGAACCCTTCTTCACCACCAAGGGACCGGGCGAGGGCACCGGGCTTGGACTATCGATGGTCCACGGACTCGCGGCCCAATCGGGCGGAACGCTCAATGTCGTCAGCGCGCCCGGAAAGGGGACGACGGCGGAGATCTGGCTGCCGGTGTTCGACGGTGATGCGGACGTCCTCGTGGGCGCCGAAAGCGAGGTCGCGCACCAGCCGCGCCAAACGGCCATCCTTCTGGTCGACGATGAGGATGTCGTCCGGCGTGCAACCGCGGACATGCTGTTGGAGATCGGACATGAGGTTCTCCAGGCCAATTCGGGAAGCGCAGCGCTGAAGATCCTGGCCGAGCGGCCGGACATCGAAATCCTGGTCACCGATTATTTGATGCCCGGAATGCGCGGCGCCGAGCTGGTCAATCGGGCAAGGGAAATGCGGCCGGGCATGAAGGCGCTCTTGATCACCGGTTACGCGCGCATGACGGGCGGCCAGGCGGAGATTGCGCGGCTGGCCAAGCCATTTCGAGCAGCCGACTTGGCACGAGAGATCGCCAAATTATTGTCGGAAGGCAAGGTGGTCGACCTTGCCGCGCACGGCAAGCGCCGTCCGAAGTAAGCCAGTCGTCGGCAAATTCAGAAGGATGGTGGAGCCGAGGGGGATCGAACCCCTGACCTCTGCAATGCCATTGCAGCGCTCTCCCAGCTGAGCTACGGCCCCACGTTCCGACGCGCCTTAGAGGAAACATCCCCCGCTGGAAAAGGGGGAATATCACGGCGCGGACAAGATCTTTTTTGCCTTAGCTGTCGTCCTCGTCGCCGGTCGCCTCGACGCCCAGGTCGTCGTCGCCAGTGTTGAGATCGACTTCCTCGTCCGCGCTGATCTCTTCATCCTCATCGGGTGCCAGATCGTCGGCCGCCAGGTCGTCGTCCTGGGCCTTTTCCTTGGCCGGTGCCGCCTCGAAGGTGAGCGGCTGCTTGGACTTCAGAACCGGCTCGGGCATGAAATCATTGCCGCACTCGATGCAATGCACCGGGTCTTCTTTGCCGAGGTCGTAAAAGCGGGTCGAGCACTTGGGGCAAGTGCGCTTGGTGCCCCATTCGGGCTTCACCATGTGAGGTCTTCTCCAGTGAAAAAGTCGATCGTCGCGGGTCGGACCGCGGTTCGGGGCGGCGCCTTGCCATAGCGATATGGCCCTGTCAAAGCGCGTCGCTTCAATGCCAGAGTTGGAACGGAGCGCCGTGAAAAAGGGCCTGATCATTGCGGTCGACGGCCCGGCGGCCAGTGGAAAGGGCACGATCGCCCGTGCACTGGCGCGCCACTTCGGCCTGCCGCACATGGATACCGGGCTCCTCTATCGCGCAGTGGCGCTGCAGCTTTTTCGCTGGGGCGGCGACCCAGGCAATGAGTTCGAGGCCCTGCGCGCCTGCCACGAACTTGGTGTCGACCCCGCCGATCCGGAGCTGCGGACCGAAACCGTTTCGAAGTTCGCGTCAGCAGTCTCGGCATATCCCTCGGTCCGGACAGCGCTGCTGGAGCGTCAGCAGGAATTCGCCGGGCAACCGGGCGGCGCAGTCCTCGACGGGCGGGATATCGGCACGGTGATCGCTCCGCAGGCCGATGCGAAATTGTTCGTCACCGCCTCGCCGGAAGTCCGCGCCGCTCGCCGTCACCAGGAGCTTGTGGGACGCGGGATGGCCGCGCATCTTGCCGACGTGCTGAACGACATCAGGGCGCGGGACGCTCGTGATGCATCGCGTGAGACCGCGCCGTTGCGCCAGGCAGACGATGCCATCCTGCTCGACACGAGCGGTCTCGACGTGAACGCCGCCATCGCCGAGGCGATCCGGCTGGTCGAAGAAAGGCTCGCCCTACCCTAGCGGACGATTGCCGCGGCGGCAGTGGTGAAGATCGGCTTCCCGTCGATGTTGCCGGGCGGCGAATAGCGGCAGATCAGGTAATCGCAGTCGGTTGAAAAGATGGCGCAGCCGACGCGCGTTGTCGTCGGCCACACCATCTGCGTGTAATGCGCCACGTCCTCCCAACGCCCGGTGCGGCTACCTGCCGGGAACATCATGCAGCCGTACCGGCTCGGGCAGGCGGGGCCGGCGAGCCCCGGTTGGAGTAAGTGCTTTTCCCGGCTCCACAGCTCGATCAGCTGTTCCGGGCTGAGCGTGCGATGGACCGCCATCGCCAGATTTTCGCGCTGGCCCGGGCGGGTATCTCGCGGTGAGTGGACGAGACGACGCAGGCTGGCGAGAGTCGGGCCGTAGGACGCGGCGGCCGCCGCCAATTGCGCGTCCCAGACCAGGGGTGCGTGACCCACGAGCGCGCGTTCATGATTATGGGCGGCAAGCAATCGCTGGGCGAGCGCACCGCTCGCGCCTTGGAGCGGCGCTTGAGCCGCGGCCGGCACCGCGACAAGCGCAGCTACTGCGAGAAGGGCGCATCGCAACATCGCGCTGGTTTTGGCGGCGACCTCCTAAGGTCTTCTCAGCGCGCATGGTTAACAGCGGGCGGTAGGACATTTTTCATCTGTGTTCGCTATCCGCGCCGATGGGGGTCTAGAGCGAGTGTCGAGAGTCACCAGCAAGGCGGTTCGCATTGCGAGCAGCCATCTCATTACGAGTTGCGCGACGGGCGCGGCGATCCTGCTGTTCGTTGTGCTTGGTGCGCAGGTGCTGTCACCGGCATCGATCGCCGCACGCCTGCCCGACGCTGCGAACACGCTGCAAATCGCTTTCCTCCTGAACATTGCGATCATCCTGTTCGGCTGGCGGCGATCCAAGGACCTGCGGCTGGCGCTTGGCGCCTACGAAGAGGCGGACCGTCTGGCGCAGCGCAATGCGAACACCGACCCCGCGACCGGTCTGTCGAACCGGCGCGAATTGATGCGCGCTTTGACCGAGGCCATCGAGGCAAGGAAGGGCGGGGTGCTGCTGCTTCTCGACCTCGATCATTTCAAGCGGGTCAACGATTTGCACGGACATCTTGCGGGCGATCAGCTTCTGCGCTCCGTCGCGGACTCGATTACCGCGGCTACCCCTGACGCTTCATGCTGGGCCCGGATCGGTGGCGACGAGTTCGCCATTCTCCATCGCGAGCTGACCACGGCCGGCGCAGAAGAGGTCGCCACGGGCATCCTGGCGCGCCTCGATCAACCGATCGCCGTCGAAGGTGGCCAAGCGCGCGTCTCCGGTTCGATCGGCCTCGCGTGGATCGAGCGCGGCAGCAGGGAGGAGGACGTCCTGCGCCGCAGCGACGTCGCGCTTTACGCATCGAAGCGCGGCGGACGGAATACGTTTGCCTGGTTCGATCGCGCACTCGAGCTGGAGCTGGCCGAGCGCCTCAAGCTTGAAGAGGACATTCGCCGCGGCGTGCAGAACGGGGAGTTCGTCCCCTTCTTCCAGCCGCTGATTGATCTCGCCACGCGCGAACTTGTCGGGTTCGAAGCGCTTGCGCGTTGGCGCTCGCCGACGCGCGGCTTCAGTGAAGCCGAAAACTTCATCGAAGCAGCCGATGCGACCGGCCTGATCGGCCCGTTGACGATGAGCGTGATCGAGCAGGCGATGGCCGATGCGCGCAACTGGCCGCCGCACCTCAAGCTCGCGGTCAACTTCTCGCCCGTTCAGTTCCGCGAGCGCACGCTGGCCGAGCAGATCACCAAGATCATGACCAAGACGGGATTCCCCGCGCACCGTCTGGAAATCGAGATCACCGAGGCCTCGCTGCTCGAAGATCGCGACCAGGCAATCACGATCATGCAGAGCCTCAAGAACCTCGGGGTCAGCATCTCGCTCGACGATTTCGGCACGGGCTACGCCGCGCTGGCGCAGGTCGACTCCCTGCCCGTCGACCGGATCAAGATCGACAAGAGCTTCATCAGCACGATCGTCAAGAGCGAGCAGACGGCCGCGATCGTGAACACGATCGCCAGCCTCGGCCACTCGCTCAACGTGCCGATCACCGCCGAGGGCGTCGAATCCGAAGCAATCCGCGGTGAGCTCAGTAAATATGGCTGCAGCGAAGCGCAGGGCTGGCTGTTCGGGCGCGCCGTCTCCGCGGAAACGGTCCGTTCGTTCCTGGGGCTGGACCAGGGCTCGGCTCCACCGGCGCAAGATTCGGCGGCGCGGCGCCGCCGTGCGTCTTAAGGCTTTCGGCGCACCGACCAGACGAAGGCCGACAGGCTGCTGACCAAGGCAGCAAGCGCAATCAAGAAGGCAGGATCGAGAACAAGCATGGGGCGACTCCGAGCGCCATCATGTTCCCTACTTGTTCCCTAAGCGCAATAGGAAATTTCCTACTCCGGCGGCGTCGGTCGCGGAATGCAGGTGTTCGGTTGTGAGGAATGGTGCCCAGGAGAGGACTCGAACCTCCACGCCCTTGCGAGCGCCAGCACCTGAAGCTGGTGCGTCTACCAATTCCGCCACCTGGGCACAGGGGTCAGTTTGTAGGCAGGCGGCGCGCTTAGAGGGCGCAGCGTCCGCCTGTCAACGCGCTTATTGAGCCCCGGCCCTGGCGTCGGGCTCATAGTCGATGATGTCGCCGGGCTTGCAGTCGAGCTCCTCGCAGATCGCCTCGAGCGTGGCGAAGCGGATGCCCTTGACCTTGCCCGACTTGAGCAACGACAGATTGGCTTCCGTTATGCCGACCGCGGCAGCAAGGTCCTTCGACTTCACCTTGCGCATCGCCAGCATGACGTCGAGCCGGATGACGATCGGCATCAGACGAATGCCCGATTTTCTTCGTCGATACCGCGCGCACGCTCGAGCAACCGCGCGATGAGGAACAGCACGAGCGTCACGCCCACGGTAAGGACGGCGCGGAAATCGATCCGCATCTCGATCCGGGGCGGACCGCCAAGCGCGGCCTGGGCAAGCTGGGCTGCGGGCGGCGCAATCAGGCCGATCAGCGCCATGAGCAGCAGCCAGAAGGCGAAGCTTCGGAACGCGGCGACGACGCCGGCTGAAAACAGTTCGCCGCGCGCGATCCGGCCCAACATCTGGGTCAGGCGGATCAGCGCGGCGATCAGCAGAACCATCGAGACGTCCCCGATTGCACGCGCCGCGGGCGTATCGAGCCCGGATTGGTGGCGTTCCAGCCGCACCGTGCCGGTGTCGACGCCGAATCGGGCAGCGGCATAAAGCGACGCCATCAGGATGATCGTCGCCCACACTCCCCAACGGAGACGCGAAGCTGAAAGACTGATCGATCTATTTGTTGTCTCGCTTGACATGATTATCGTCCAACAATAATAGATTGCCAATCTACAGCAACGCAGATGGAGCCGCAATCGTGAAGAAACTGTCGATCATCCTTGCCAGCCTCGCGCTTGCTTCGGCCGGCGGCCTGACCCTTGCCCACGCGCAGCAGATCGCGCCGCCGAGGGTGACGTTCATGGCGCAATCGCACACCGTTCCGTTCGAACTGTATCGCGGCAACCGGATTTTTGCCGCTGCGGAGCTCAATGGGCATCCGACTCCGGTGATCCTCGATACCGGCGCAAGCGCGACGACGATCGACGCGGCCTATGCGCGTTCGATCGGCCTGCCGCCGGGCCGCAAGATCCAGGGACAGGGTGCCGGCGGCGCGGTCGACGCGGAACTCGTGTCCGGCGTTACCCTCGAAATCGGCGGGATGCGGTTTGAAGACATGACGGTCGGCGTCATCGACCTGTCGCTGGTGTCGCGCGGCATCGGCCGTCCGGTCAACGTCATCCTCGGCCGGGAATTCTTCAATTCGGCAGTCGTGTCGCTCGACTGGGCCGGGCGGACCCTGACGGTCAATTCGCACGCGTCGTTCAGGCCTGCAGCCGCCGCTGCGGAGCTCAAATTGTCGCGCAAGGGGCCGTTCAACACGATTCCCGTGGCTGTCGCCGGGGACAAGCCGATCCAGGCACTGCTTGACCTCGGCAATGGCGGCAACTTGTCGTTGCCCCGAACCTATTGGGGCGCGCGCGCGGATCTTTCGCGCTTGCGCTACGCCGAAAGCCGCATGGGCGGGGTCGGCGGCCTGCATGCGGCCCGGGTAACTGTCCTTCCGGCGGTGGGCCTGGGCAACCGCACGTTCGCCAACGTCCCTGCAACCCTGTCCGACTCCGGCAACGATCACGACCCTGAAAAGATGGCCAATGTCGGCATCGGCTTGCTCAAGCAGTTCCACGTCGATCTCGATCTCGGCCGCGACCGCATCTACCTGACCCCGCGGCGCGATGCCCCGAGCTTCGAGCGCGACCGCTCGGGCACGAGGCTTGAGCTGGTCGGGAATCGGCTGCGCGTCGCGTTCGTCTCGCCCCAGGGGCCGGCCGCAGCGGCAGGTCTGAAAGAAGGCGATGAGATTGTCGCCGTCGACGGCCGTCAGGTCACCGCTTCTTATTATCAGGGTGCCGACTGGACGCGCGGCCGCGCCGGCAAGTCCGTGCTGCTGGAGCGCGCCGACGGCAGCCGGGTCACGGTGACGCTCCGCGACTATTACTGACCGGTGCCTGGCGCTTGCGCCCGCTTGTCAACGCCAAGCGGGCGGAGCTAGGGCCGCGCAATGATCGACCTCAAGGAAGAGCTGGTCACCGTCTTTGGCGGCGGCGGCTTTATTGGCCGCTACGTCTGCGAGAGCCTGCTTCGCGCCGGTGCGCGGGTCCGTGTTGCCCAGCGCGACCCTCGGAAGGCGCATTTTCTGCAGCCGCTTGCCCAGGTGGGGCAGATCGGCTTCGTCAGTGCCGATACGCGGCGTCGTGACACGATCGCCGGCGCGATCCGCGGCGCGACGGCGGTGATCAACCTCCCGGGCGTCTTCGGCAAGCAGATGTGGAGCGTCCACGTCGAAGGCGCACGCAATGTGGCCGAGGTCGCGGCCGCGAATGGCGTCAGCGCCTTGGTGCAAATGTCTGCGATCGGCGCCGACTCCGCCGGCGTTTCCGATTATGCGCGCAGTAAGGGGGAGGGCGAGGCCGCGGTGCGCGCCGCTTTTCCGAACGCTACGATCATCCGGCCATCGCTGGTGTTCGGGCCGGAGGATCAGCTGACCAATCGCTTCGCTGCAATGGGTCGGCTGCCGCTGCTGCCGGTGCTTGCGGCAGCGACGAAATTCCAGCCTGTCTACGTGCGCGACCTGGCCAAGGCGATCGCCATCGCGGCGAGCAATCCTCGCGCGCACGCCGGCAAGACCTATGAAATCGCCGGACCCCAGCCCATGAGCATGATCGACCTGCATCGGCAGATTTTTGCGTTGTCGGGGCAGAACCCTGACCTCATCGAGCTGCCAAACATCGCGGGCAAGTTTCTTTCCATGTTCGGTTGGCTGCCCGGAGCGCCGCTGACCGCTGATCAATGGAAGATGCTTCAGCAGGACAATGTGCCGTCGGGCAGGCAACCGGGGCTGGAAGCGTTCGGCATAGAGGCCACGCCGCTCGCCGCCGTGGGCGCGGAATGGCTCGGCCGGTTCAATCGCGGAGGCCGCTTCGCCGGTCACCGCGCCAGCGCAACCGCGGCCAACTAGCGCATGCCCATCCTCTGGTTGGTTATCATCCTCGGCATCGTCGAGGGCGTCACCGAATATCTGCCCGTCTCCTCGACCGGCCACCTCATCCTCGCCACCGAGCTGCTCGGCTTCCGCGCCGACGAATGGGCGGTGTTCAACATCGCCATCCAGCCGGGCGCGATCCTCGCCATCGTCGTCCTCTACTGGCGCACCTTCTGGGAGGTGCTGAAGGGGATGTTCGAGCGCAGCCCCGATGCGTGGCGGTTCGTGCGCAACGTCCTTGTCGCCTTCACGCCCGCCGTCGTCCTCGGCCTGGCGCTTGGCGACGCGATCGAAACGATGCTGGCCAATGCGGTCATCGTCGCCTGGGCGCTGATCATCGGCGGGATCGCCATCTTGGTGATCGAACGGCTGGTGAAGCCGAAGGAAAGCGGCGGGGTCTCGAACCTAACACTGCGCCAATCGGCGTCGATCGGCCTCGTCCAGTGCCTGGCGATGATTCCTGGGGTCAGCCGCTCGGGCGCGACGATCCTCGGCGCGATGAGCCTCGGCATCGACCGCAAGACCGCGGCGGAATTCAGCTTCTTCCTCGCCGTGCCCACGCTGGCGGGCGCGACCACGCTGCAATTGTTCAAGCATTGGGACGAAATCCCGACCGGCCAGCTGCAGTGGATCGGGCTCGGCAGCCTCGTCTCCTTCGTCGTCGCCTGGGTGGTGGTGAAAGGCTTTCTGGCGATCGTTACCCGCTATGGCTTCGCGCCATTCGGCTGGTATCGCATCGTCGCCGGCACCGCCGCTGTGGTCTGGCTAACGCTTCGCTAGTTTATCCTTGCGTCACTTTGGGTTAAGCTGGTTCCCCTGACAAATCAGGCGGTTGGCCGAAAGGGCGAGACGATGCGTACCAAGCTTCTCCTGATCCCGATGTTTCTGGGCGCGAGCCCCGCACTTGCCCAGGCGCCTGTTGCGCCCAAGGCGGCACCCGACACCGCGCAAATCCAGCGTGTGCTCAATGACCCTGCGATGGCAGACCGCATGGCGCGCGTCATGCAGGCGATGTCCAGGAGCTTCATGAACCTGCCCGTGGGCGAGGTGCAGGCCGCGGTCGAAGGCCGCGCCCCGACGGCGGCGGAACGGCGCATGACCGTGCGCGACATGGGCCGCCGCGACAATCGCAATTTCGAGCGTGACGTGCAGCAGCAGATGGCCAATGCGCGCCCGATGCTCGAACAGGGAATGAAGGCGCTAGGCGAGGCGCTGCCCGCGATGATGCAGGGCATGACCAAGGCGGGTGAGGCCATCGAACGCGCAACCGCAAATTTGCCTGACCCGACCTATCCGAAGCGGTAGACGCGCCGTCCCACCGCGCTAAAGCTGCCCCTCGCATGTGGCAGCTCTTCCAATTCCCCCTGTGCCCTTTCTCCCGCAAGGTCCGGCTCGTCCTCGCCGAGAAGGGCGTCGGGCATGAGCTGGTGCGCGAGAATCCGTGGGAGAAGCGCGACGAGTTCGTCGACCTGAACCCCGCGGGCGAAACGCCGGTGATGGTCGACGCCGACCAGGGGATTACGCTGATCGGGTCGCAGCCGATCGTCGAATATCTCGACGAGACGGTCGACCGCATGCCGATGGTCCACGGCAATGCCGCGCTTCGCGCCGAAATCCGCCGAATGACCGAATGGTTCGACATCAAGCTCTATCGCGAAGTGGTCGAGCCGCTGATGAACGAACGGATGCGCAAGCGCCTGGTCAGCCGCGAAAGCCCCGACACGCGCGTGCTGCGGGAGGCGATGCGGATCGCGTCCGAGCATCTCGATTATATCGATTATCTGCTCGACCACCGCCGCTGGCTAGCGGGACCGGGGCTGAGCCTCGCCGACTTTACCGCCGCCGCGCATCTGAGCGTGATCGATTATCTCGGCGCGCTCGACTGGCGCGGGCACAAGCAGACCCAGGATTGGTACGCGGTAATGAAGTCTCGGCCGTGCTTCCGGCCGCTGCTGGGGGAGCGGATGGAAGTGATCGTGCCGCCGGGGCATTACGACAAGGTGGATTTTTAGCGGGAGGCACCGAGCATAAGGGAGCGTTTGCGAAGCAAACGGGAGCTTATGTCGAAGAGATGCCGAATGCCGGACGGCCTGCGCCCATAGGGCGACAGGACCGGAAGCGCAGCTGACCGAAGGTCACCGCGCGGATTCACTCCGCGCCGGCTGCAATCGCGATCAGGCATCCAACCAAGGCGATGGACCATAATAAGACGCCGACCCAAAACGCCGCAGGCTCGGTCCGCCTGTAAGCAAGTCCCGTAAGATATAACGGTATCGAGCCCTTGTTGAGGCCGAGCATCAGGATCACAACGCACAACGCTGCGCTCAAGCGCGCACCGCCGCTACCAGATAATTCAACCGCACATCATCGCTGAGATGCAGCCCCCGCGACGGTGACCAGGCAATGCCCTCCACGTCGACGCACTCCAACCCCGCATCCGCGAGCAGCGTCTTCATCCGCTCGGGCGAGATAAACTTGTCGAAATCATGCGTGCCGCGCGGGATCTGGCCGAGGCCTTCGGCGAGCGTGATCATCATCAGCTTCGACCAGCCGGTGGCGTTGGGCGTCGACAGGATCAGCAACCCGTCCGGCGCCAGCCGCGCCGCAAGCGCCCTCAGGAAGGCAGCGGGATCGGCGACATGCTCGATGACCTCGAGGCAGGTGACGAGGTCATATTGGCCGTCAAGCGCCTGCACGTCGCCCTGCCGGTAGTCGATCTCCAACCCTTGCCCCGCCGCATGGTCGCGCGCCACCGCGATCACCTCGGGCGTGGCGTCAATCGCGGTGACCTTCGCGCCCATCCGTGCAAGCGGCTCGGCCAGCAGGCCCGCGCCGCAGCCAACGTCGAGCGCGCTCTTGCCTTCGAGTGGCCGCCGCAGATGCTCGTCCACCTGCCAGTGCCGGTCGATCTGGTCGCGGATGTAGCCGAGCCGCACCGGGTTGAGCTTATGCAGCATCGCTGACGAGCCCTTCGGGTCCCACCAATCCGCTGCGAGCTTGCCGAACTGTTCGACCTCGCGTGGCAGGATGCTTGTTTCGGCCATGCGCGCCTCCTAACAGTCCGCGCGTCCCAGCCCAAGGAGCTTCAGCCTGCCCCGTATCGTAATGAAGTTCGGCGGAACGTCGATGGCGGGTATCGAGCGCATCCGCAGTGTCGCCGCGCGTGTCCGGCGCGAGGCCGAGGCGGGCAATCAGGTGCTGGTGGTGGTTTCCGCGATGGCCGGGGAGACCGACCGGCTGGTGCAGCTCTGCCGCGAGGCCGCCGCGCTGCATGATCCGACCGAATATGACGTCGTGGTCGCCTCGGGCGAGCAGGTGACCGCAGGCCTGCTGGCGATGACGCTGCAAGGCATGGGCGTGAACGCGCGCAGCTTCATGGGCTGGCAATTGGTGCGGGCATCGGGAGTCCACGGCAATGCGCGGGTCGAGGCGGTCGAGGGCGCCACGCTCGATGAGGCGCTGCGTAATGGCACAGTCGCGGTCATCCCCGGCTTCCAGGGCGTGTCCGACGACGGGCGGCTGGCGACGCTTGGCCGCGGCGGGTCGGACACCAGCGCGGTGGCCATCGCCGCGGGGCTGAAGGCCGACCGCTGCGACATCTACACCGACGTCGACGGCGTCTACACCACCGATCCGCGGATCGTGCCGCGCGCGCGCAAGCTGACCCAGGTGACGTTCGAGGAAATGCTCGAGCTTGCGGGCGTCGGCGCCAAGGTGCTGCAGGTGCGCTCGGTCGGGCTGGCGATGCGCGAGAAACTGCCGCTGCGCGTGCTGTCGGCCTTCGAGGATTTGCCCGGCACCGACATCGTCGCCGAGCTTTCAGGAGCGAACATGGAACGCAATGAGATCGCGGGCATCGCCGCCGACCGCAACGAGGCGCGGATCACGCTGACCGGCGTCCCCGACAAGCCCGGCACCGTCGCGCAGGTGATCGCGCCGCTGGCCGAAGCCGGGCTGTCGCTCGACATGATCGTCCACGCCGCGACGCCCAACACCGGGTCGTCCGACCTGACCTTCACCGTTCCACGCGCCAGCCTGTCGCAGGCGATGGCGGTGATCGAGCAGCGTAAAGGCGAGATCGGCTATGCCGAGCTGATCCACGACGATGCGGTCGCCAAGGTCAGCATCGTCGGCGTCGGCATCCGCTCCAACCCGCAGCTCGCGGCGCGGATGTTCGACGTTCTGGCCGAGCGGCAGATCAACCTTCACGCGGTCTCGACCAGCGAGATCAAGGTCAGCGCGCTGATCGCCGAAAGCGAGCTCGATCTGGCGGTGCGGATGCTGCACTCGGCGTTCGGCCTCGACGCGGAGCAATCGGCGTGAACCACGTAGCCCTCCCCTTGATGGGGAGGGGTTGGGGTGGGGTGAGGTGTCCGCTAGAGACGCCGCCCTATGAACGACCTTACCCCCACCCAACCCTCCCCCATCGAGGGAGAGGGCTTGCACGGCCGACGCCGTCTTGCCGAATTGATGCACCGCGGCACCGACTTCCTCGGCTGCGAGGTCGCGATCATGGGCGGGGCAATGAGCTGGGTCAGTGAGCGCAACCTCGTCTCGGCAATCAGTAACGCCGGCGGTTTCGGCGTGATCGCCTGCGGCGCCATGACGCCCGAGCTGCTGGATACGGAAATTGCCGAGACCAAAAAGCGCACCGCCAAGCCGTTCGGCGTCAACCTCATCACTATGCATCCGATGCTGGCGGAATTGATCGACGTTTGCGCGAAGCATGAGGTCAGCCACGTCGTGCTCGCCGGCGGACTTCCGCCGGGCTGGGCGATCGAGAAGATCAAGGCGAACGGCGCCAAATTGATGGGCTTCGCCCCCGCGCTTGCGCTGGCCAAGAAATTGATGCGTTCGGGCGTCGATGCCCTGGTGATCGAGGGGATGGAGGCGGGCGGTCATATCGGGCCGGTCTCGACCTCGGTCCTCGCGCAGGAAATCCTGCCCCACGTCTGCCACGACATTCCGGTGTTCATCGCCGGCGGGATTGGGCGCGGGGAGGCGGTTGCGGCCTATCTCGAAATGGGCGCGGTCGGGGTGCAGATCGGGACACGCCTGGTCTGTGCGCATGAAAGCATCGCCCACGCCAGCTTCAAGAAAGCGTTCCTCCGCGCCTCGGCGCGCGACGCGATCCTGTCGGTGCAGATCGATCCGCGGCTGCCCGTCATTCCGGTGCGCGCGCTCAAGAACAAGGAAACCGAACGCTTCGCCGCCAAGCAGCGCGAGGTCGCCGATCTGCTCGACAGCGGCGCGCTGGAGATGGCCGAAGCGCAGTTGCAGATCGAACATTATTGGGCGGGTGCACTGCGCCGCGCGGTGATCGACGGCGATGTCGAAACAGGTAGCGTGATGGCCGGTCAGTCGGTCGGCATGGTCACGCGCGAGGAACCGGTTGCGGCGATTCTCAAGGAGCTGGTCGATGAAGCCGCAGCAGCGCTCGAAAGCCGCGGCTGAAAAACTTGGGGCGCCCCGCGGTGACCCCGCGGGACGCCCACTGGCCCCCGCCCGTTAGAACCGATAGCCCAGGGAGACTTGGACGATTGGGAAGATCTTATAATCGACCTCATCCTCCAGTTCATCGGCTTCGCGGGCGAGTTCTTCCTGGAAGTCCGGATCGGTCGCCAGGAGCCCAGTTGTCTTGAGGTCACGAACGCGCGGCGAGCCCTGGAACATGCCGCCTGCCTCGATCCCGAAGTTGAGGCCGCGCGTCGCGCCGCCGAAATAGCCCAGCGTCAGTGTCGGCGCGAACGACTTGGCTTTGACGTTACCCGACAGCACGCCGATTTCTTCCGGCGTGTAGACTTCGTCGCCAATCTCGACGTCCTCGGTCGGCGTGGCGGTCAGGCGCACCTTGTTGCCGTTGATCCGCGCGCCCCCCGACACACGGAACCCGCCACCGAACGGGTGGACGTCGAGCATCAGCCCGCCCGAAGCGAGCTTGAGCTTGCCGTCATAGTCGACGCCGTCGGATTCGGCGTCCTGGCTGATGCTAAGGAAGGTGACGTTGCCACGGACCCCGAACATGTCGGAAAAGCGGAAGCCGACTTCCGGCCCGATGCCGAGCGTTCCGCCGGTCACCCCGACGCTCACCGACCCCGTCGTGCCGGCATCCTGCGCCAATGCCGGCGTCGAAACGGCCAGCGCGGCCGCAAACATAATGACCTTCTTGTTCATGGTTCTGATCCCCCAGCGCTCAATCTCAAGCGCTTCATCGGGGACGGATTCAGGCAAGTCATACCCCACTTGAGGTACGGGAATAATTCGCCTTAAACTGTGACCAATTTACCGGCCCGCGAAGCGCGTTTGCCGAGTTGCGTTGCGGGGACCGAAGTGAAGCTGACCGCCGACCTGATCTACGAAGCCGCGATCGACGATGAATTGTTCGCGCAATTCCCGGCCATCATTTCGACGGCGCTTGAAGCGCGCAGCTGCACCCTCCACTGGCGCGATTCGGCGGGGACTGCGGGGGTGGCCGGGCATTCGGGATATTTCTCCGACGCGGACATGGCGGATTACGCTTTCAACTTCGCCGCGCACGACTTGTGGACCGACGCCGGCATGCGCGCAGGTTTCGTCAACCGCGCATGGAACACGTCCGGCCTCGTCCCGCTCGACGAATATGCGCGCAGCATTTTCTACAATGAGTGGATCCGGGCGATCGGCGACGACACTTATTATTGCTGCGGCTCGGTGATGCGCACGAGCGAAGGCTTTGGCATGATCGGCCTTCACCGTGGCCGCACGCAAAGCGATTTTAGCCCCGAAACGCTCGCCGAACTCAATGCGCATGTCGATCATCTGCGGCGGATGTTCACGATCCGCGGGCGCCTGTCGCATCTGGCCGACCGCAATGACTTGCTTAGCGCGATCTTCGAATCCCCGCGCCAGGCGGCCTTCCTGGTCGGCGGCGATGCGCGGCTGGTCATGGCCAACGCCCAGGCCGACACCCTGTTGGCGCGCCGCAAATATCTGCGCCTGCGTGGCGGAAAGCTGGAGCCAGCAAGCGATGCGGGACAGTCGGTGTTCGAAGCGGCGCTCGCCGCCGCCCACGCGCCTGCGGATCGCCGCGCGTCGTCCTGCCTGCTGCGCGGGAACGATGGCACGTTCGTCACTGCCGCGATGACCCCGATCGTCGGCAAGCGGTCCGCATCGGCGGTGCTGGTCACGATCGAGGCGCCGGCGATCGCGGCGCACGGGGTAGTGGTTTCGCGCCATCTTCAGGACGCGTTTGGGCTATCGGCGGCGGAAGCTGACATCGCCATCCGGCTGGCCGAGGGCGATACGATCACTGAAATCGGCGAGCGGCGGCGCTCGGCCCCGGGCACGGTGCGGACGCAGGTCAAGCATATCTTGTCCAAGATGCACGCGCGACGCCAAGGTGATGTCGTGCGGATTGTCGGCCGGATCGCTGCCGGACGGCCGGTCGGCAACGACCTTCGCTAGCGCGCCGCAATCTCGTCGATGCGGCTGCGGATGCGCCGATAGGACGGCGACAAGGTGTAGCGCAGCCGATGCTGCAGGCGATTGAGAAGTCCGAACGCGAAGGACATGGCATCTCCCACATCGTTACGCTCAGCAGATGCCCTTGAATCAGATGCACACACCGCCGTCAAGCGCGCCGTCACGCGTTGGAAGGCAGTGGCCTTTCTGTTAGCGCGCATGCCATGCCCCTGACCGCCTCCACCGCTGCCCGGGAAATCCTCACCGGCCTGCACGAAGTGATGGCCAAGCGCGGCTCGGCGCAGGTCAAGCTCGACCAGGTGGTCGACCTCATCGCCGGCAAGATGGCGAGCGAAGTGTGCTCCATCTACCTGCTGCGCGACAATAAGCTCGAGCTGTTCGCGACTCATGGCCTGCGCAAGGAAGCAGTGCACGTCACGCGGCTGGGCATGGGCGAAGGCCTGGTCGGCACGATCGCCGCCGAAGGGCGCATCCTCAACCTCGACGAGGCGGCCGATCATCCCGGCTTCGTCTATCGGCCGGAAACGGGGGAGGAGCGCTACCACAGCTTTGCCGGCGTCCCCATCGTGCGGCTCGAAAGCCCGATCGGCGTGCTTGCCGTCCAGCACGCCGATCCGCGCCGCTACGAAGAGGTCGAGATCGAAGCGCTGCAGACCGTGGCGATGGTCCTGTCGGAAATGATCGCCGGTGCACGCCTCGTCGATGGCGCGCGCCGCGGCCGCTTGCGCAGTGCCGGGCCGCTGCGCCTGTCAGGCCTGCGATTGGTCGCCGGCATGGCCAAGGGCGAAGCGGTGTTCCACGAGCCGCGCGTCGTCGTCGAACATACCGTCGCCGAGGACACCGAGGCCGAGCGCGAGCGCGTCTACGGCGCGTTCCGCAAGATGCGCGAGCAGATCGACAATATGACTCGCGAGGCGGAGTTCGGGATCGCCGGCGAGCATCAGGAGATCCTCGAGACCTACCGCATGTTCGCCTACGACGAAGGCTGGTCGCGACGCATCAACGAGGCGATCGACAGCGGCCTCACCGCCGAAGCGGCGATCGAGCGCGTTCAGCAGCGCACCCGGGCCCGCATGCGCGAAATCGACGATCCGCTGCTGCAGGAGCGGATGCACGATCTCGAGGATCTGTCCAACCGCCTGCTGCGCATCGTCTCGGGCCGGATGGGCACGGCCGCGCAAACCGGGCTGACGCGCGACACCGTGCTCATCGCCCGCAACCTCGGGCCGGCGGAGATCCTCGAATATGATCGCCGCCGCTTAAAGGGCGTCCTGCTCGAGGAAGGTTCGCTGACCAGCCACATGACCATCGTTGCGCGCGCCATCGGCGTGCCGGTGATCGGGCGGCTGCCCGACATCCGCCACAGCGTCCAGGAAGGCGAGCAGATCCTGGTCGACGGCGACAATGGCAGCATCATCATCCGCCCCAATCGCGCGCTGACGACCGGCTTCGAACATCGCATGGCCTTGAGCCAGAAGCGCCGGGCCGAATTCGCCGCGGTCAGGAACCTGCCCGCCAAGACCCGGGATGGGGTGGAGATCGGCGTGATGGTCAACGCCGGCCTGGCCGAGGATGCGGTGGCGCTGGCGGCGAGCGGCGCCGACGGCATCGGCCTGTTCCGGACCGAATTCCAGTTCCTCATTTCCGCCACGCTTCCCGGCCGCGACCGCCAGCTGCGCCTCTATACCAAGGTGCTCGAAGCGGCAGGCGACAAGCCGGTCATCTTCCGCACGGTCGACATCGGCGGCGACAAGGCGCTGCCGTATCTCGCCGATGTGCACGACGAGGCGGAAAACCCGGCCATGGGGTGGCGTGCGCTGCGCCTGTCGCTCGATCGTTCGACCTTGATGAAGGCGCAGGCGCGCGCGTTGATCGAGGCATCCGCGGGCAAGGTCCTGCGCGTGATGTTCCCGATGATCTCCGAACCCTGGGAGTATGAGGAAGCACGCGCGCTGCTCGAAGAACAATTGGAATGGGCGCGGCAGGGTCATCGCAAGCTGCCCAAGCGCGTCGAATATGGAGCGATGCTGGAAGTGCCGAGCCTTGCGGAAATGCTCGACCAGCTGCTGCCGCGGATCGACTTCCTGTCGATCGGCACCAACGACCTCACGCAGTTCCTTTTCGCCGCCGACCGCTCCGACCCGCGCCTGGCCGAACGCTACGACTGGCTCAGTCCCGCGATCCTGCGTTTCCTGAAACGCGTCCTGGATGCGGCGCGCGCTGCCAACGTGCCGGTCCGGATCTGCGGGGAGATGGCGGGGCGGCCTCTGGAGGCGATGGCATTGATCGGCATCGGCGCGGAAAATGTGTCGATCACACCCGCGGCGGTTGGCCCGATCAAGGCGATGGTCCGCTCGATCGATACCGCCGAAGTGCGTGCGCGGCTCGATGCCGTGCTGGCCAAGCCGCCGCGGGACATGCGCAAGGCACTTGCGGATTGGGCGCGGCGGCATTCCGTGACGATTAGCTGACGGGCGGTTGACACGAGGGCCGCAGCCTTCAAACAGGGTTGGAAGGCGGTTCAAGGCGAAGCGATGGACGAAGAATCGGTCGAGACGGAGACTTTGACGGTCGGGCAGCGCTTGCGCGTCGCGCGTGAGGAAAAGAAGCTCAGCCTTGAGGATATCGCCAGCCAAACGCGCATTCCGCGCCGCCATCTCGAAAGTCTCGAGCAAAGCGCCTGGGATCAGCTTCCGGCACCCACCTACACCATCGGCTTCGCGCGCAGCTATGCCAGCGCGGTAGGCCTGGACCGGGCCGAAATTGCCGAGGATTTGCGGGGCGAACTGGGCGGGCAGCGAACGCCGGCCATGGCCCCCGCCGAAGTGTTCGAACCTGCCGATCCGGCGCGGACCATGCCCAAGTGGCTGGTGCTGGGCGCGATCGTCGCGGTGATTGCAATCGTGCTGCTGATGAGCTGGCTCAATGAGCGTTCGCTGACCGCGGGCGAAGATCCAGCGGCGAGTGCGCCGGTGGCCGCGGCCACCGCGCCGCCCGCGGCTCCGGCGCCTTCGCCAGCGCAGCCGCAAGCCGCGCAGGGTCCGGTGGTATTGACCGCCAATGCGCCCGCCTGGATCCAGATCACCGACAATGGCCGCACCCTGTTTTCGGGTGAGCTTGCCGCCGGACAAAGATACGAGGTGCCGGCGACGGCGACTGCGCCGCTGCTCAAGGCGGGCAAGCCCGAAGCGCTGCAGATCACGGTCGGCGGGCAGCCGGCGCCGCAAGTGGGTCCGCCGGGCCGGGTCGCATCGAACGTCAGCCTCGCTCCGGCCGATTTGATGCGCGGCCCGTCGCCCGCGACCACGGCGACCCCGGGCTAAGGGATTCATCCGGGGCTAAGGCGGGACACGTCAGAGTCGCGCCACATTTCAGGCTGGGGAAGCAATTTCGTGGAAAGCTTGCGTTCGATCACCGGCGTTGCCGTCAGCGCGGCCGCCTTGCTGCTTCCGATCCATGCAGCGCAGGCGCAGCGCCAGCTGCCGCCGTCCCCCGAACAGCGCATCGACCGGCTCGAGCGGCAGCTGCAGCAGATCCAGCGCCAGGTGTTCCCGCGCGGACGGCCCGCCGATACCGCGGGCTTCGCGGATGAACCCGCCGCCACGCAATCGTCCGTCGCGACGCTCAACCAGCGGCTGGAATCGCTCGAACGCCAGATGGCGGACATCCTTCGCCTGTCGGAGGAGAACGGTAACCAGCTGCGCACCATGTCCGCCGACCTCGCCCGCTCGCGGGATGAGCAACAGCAGCGCATCAATGGCCTTGAGCAGCGTATTGCCGATGCCGCAGCCGCGGCGGCAGCGGCCCCCGTCGTCGACCCGGCGGCAACCCCGGCCGTCACGCGTCCGCCCGCAACTCGTCCGCCGGCGACCCGGCCCTCGACGACTGGCGCGGCCAGTCCGGCCACGGGCGGCCCCGCGGTTCCGGCCGCGACGGCCGACGCCGGCGAGGAAGCCTATACGGCGGGATTCAAGCTGTGGGAGGCGGGCAAGCTCGACCCCGCCATCCGCGAGTTGCGCGCGTTCACCGCGGCCTATCCCAGGCATCGCCGCGTCAGCTATGCCAACAACCTCATCGGCCGGGCCTTGCTCGACCAGGGGCAGCACCGCGCGGCGGCGGACGCCCTGCTGTCAAATTATCGCAACAATCCGCGCGGCGAACGGGCGGCGGACAGCCTCTTCTATCTCGGCCAGTCGCTGATGAAGCTCGGTCAGCCCGGCCAGGCGTGCAAGGCCTATCAGGAACTCGATGCCGTTTATGGTGCGAAGGTGCGCGCCGACCTGCGCAAGCAGGTCGATGAGGCCAAGGCCAGCGCCAGCTGCAGCTGACGTGCTAAAGGCGCGACATGCCGATCGCGCCTGACATCGCTTCCCGCTTCACGCGCGATCTGGACGCGCTGTGCCCGCAAGCTGCGCGGATCGGCATAGCCGTGTCGGGCGGGGCCGACAGCCTCGCGCTGCTTCTCCTCGCCGCTTCCGTGCGTTCGGGTCAGGTCGAAGCCGCCACCGTCGACCATGCTCTACGCCCTGAAAGCCGGGGCGAAGCAAAGATGGTTTCCACTGTGTGCGCCGAACTCGGCGTTCCGCACCGCGTGTTGACCGCACAGTGGGACACGACGCCGCAGTCGGCGCTGCAGGAACGTGCGCGGCACGAACGCTACCGGCTGCTCGGCCTGTGGGGGGCAGAGCGCGGCCTCGACGCCATCCTGGCAGCACATCATCTCGACGATCAGGCGGAAACATTCCTGATGCGCCTCGTGCGCGGCGCGGGGGTGCGGGGACTGGCCGGCATCCGGCCGTCTGCGACGATTCCTGGAGGAAATCTGCCCCTGCTTCGCCCCTTGATCGGATGGCGGCGAAATGAGCTTGAAGAGATTTGCAACCAAGCCGGTTTGTCGCCCGCGATCGATCCGGGCAATGCCGATCAAACCTTTGAACGCGTGCGGGTGCGCGGGGCGCTTGCCGATGCGGACTGGCTCGACTCTGCGGCGATTGCGGCAAGCGCCCAACACTTGGCCGACGCCGACCGGGCTTTGGAATGGGCAGTCGATCGCGCCTGGCCTGCCGACGTTGACGAAAGCGACGGCGGTTTCAGCTACCGCCCGGGCAATGCACCAAAGGAAGTTCGCCGGCGCGTCACCGAAAGGATCGTGAGGCGCCTGGCGAGCGAAGGTGGCTCGAGCCTGCGTGGCGCCGAACTTGACCACTTGCTCAATACGCTTGCGCGCGGCGACCAAGCCACCCTTCGGGGCGTCCTTTGCAAGGGGGGCGACATTTGGCGCTTCGTTTCGGCGCCGCATCGGACTCGACGCGGAGAGGACTCGCGTTAAACTCCGCTTCAACGACTCGCAGGGAGTTGCGCTTCAACGTCGGGGGAGGAGAAGCGAATGGAGCCGGACGCACGTTATTTTCGCCGTCGCGCGAGTGAGGAGTTGGCGGCCGCTAATCGGGCAGTGACCGCCGCCGCGCGCGAACGTCGCATGCAACTTGCCGGAATCTTCCTCGAACGGCTCAAGGCGGCGGAGGCGAGCGACGCTTTGTTCGAGTATGAATCGCGGCAATTCGTTGCCGCTGCCGACCGCATCACCGCGCTGGAATGGAGCGACCGGCTGGAGGCGCAAAGCGCCTGACGGTTGCCCGCGGCGGGTGTGCCGTTCACGACTCCCTAAGCCCGCATTGTTATTGAGGGCGACGCGCTTATCTTTAGGCGCAAGGGCGATCGGCCCGCATGAGAGAGCGATGAACGACAAAGAGAAGAAGCCCGGGAACCCCTGGACCAAGAGCCTGCTGATCTGGGTCGGCGTGCTGTTTGCGCTGGTCCTGTTCGTGCAGATGATCGACGGCGGCTCGCGCTCGACCACCGGCAATCCCATCCCTTATTCCGATTTTGTCCGTCAAGTGGATGAAGGCAACGTCCAGACCGTCACCATGGCGACCAGCACGACGGGCAATTCCGCGATCACTGGCAAGCTCAACGGCGGCGAGGAATTTCGTACGATCGCGCCCGCCGGGTCCAACGTCGCCGACAAGCTGATCGGCAAGGGCGTCGCGGTCCAGGTCAAGGCCGAGGAAAGCTCGAGCATCTGGCTTTACATGCTCTACAATTCGCTGCCCTTCTTGCTCATCCTGGGCATCAGTTTCTTCATCATGCGCCAGATGCAGAAGAATGCGGGTTCGGGCGCAATGGGCTTCGGCAAGAGCCGCGCGCGGATGCTGACGCAAAAGGAAGGCCGCGTGACCTTTGCCGATGTGGCCGGCATCGACGAGGCTCGCGAAGAGCTTCAGGAAATCGTCGAATACCTCAAGGATCCGGGCCGCTTCGCCCGGCTCGGCGGCAAGATTCCCAAGGGGGCGCTGCTGGTCGGCTCGCCCGGCACCGGCAAGACCCTGCTCGCCCGCGCCATCGCGGGGGAGGCGGGCGTGCCCTTCTTCACCATTTCGGGCTCGGACTTCGTCGAGATGTTCGTCGGCGTCGGCGCCAGCCGCGTGCGCGACATGTTCGACCAGGCCAAGAAAAGCGCGCCGTGCATCGTCTTCATTGACGAAATCGACGCGGTAGGCCGCCACCGCGGCGCAGGCCTTGGCAATGGCAATGACGAGCGCGAACAGACGCTCAACCAGCTGCTGGTCGAAATGGACGGCTTCGAAGCCAACGAAGGCATCATCATCATCGCCGCGACCAACCGTCCCGACGTGCTCGACCCGGCGCTGCTGCGTCCGGGCCGGTTCGACCGCCAGGTCGTTGTGCCGCGTCCCGACATTGACGGCCGTGAACAAATCCTTGGCGTGCACATGAAGAAGGTTCCGCTTGCTCCGGACGTCGATGCTCGGGTCATCGCGCGGGGCACGCCGGGCTTTTCCGGCGCAGACCTCGCGAACTTGGTCAACGAAGCGGCCCTGCTTGCCGCGCGTAAGGGCAAGCGTCTCGTCGCCGCGCAGGAGTTCGAAGAGGCCAAGGACAAGGTGCTGATGGGCAGCGAGCGCCGGTCGATGGTCATGACCGAAGACGAAAAGCGCATGACGGCCTATCACGAGGCCGGTCACGCGATCGTCGCGCTTCACGAGCCGGCATCGGACCCGATTCACAAGGCGACCATCATCCCGCGCGGCCGCGCGCTGGGCATGGTCATGCGCCTGCCGGAGCGCGACAATTACAGCTATCACCGTGACAAGATGTACGCGAACCTCGCGGTGTCGATGGGCGGGCGCGTCGCCGAGGAAATCATCTTCGGTTACGAGAAAGTGTCGTCCGGTGCCTCTTCCGATATCAGCTATGCCACCAACCTCGCCCGCGACATGGTGACGCGCTGGGGCATGTCCGATGCGCTTGGGCCCCTGCAATATGCCGAGGCCGACGAAGAGGTGTTCCTGGGCTATTCCATGAACCGCCAGAAGAACATGTCGAACGAGACCGCGCAGGCGATCGACAAGGAGATCCGCCGCATCGTCGAGCAGGGCTACGACCGCGCCAAGTCGCTCTTGCAGGAACATCGCGAAGAGCTGGAAACGCTGGCGAAGGCGCTGCTCGAATATGAAACGCTGAGCGGCGAAGAGATCAAGAAGCTGATGGCCGGCGAGACGATTGATCGCGGCGGCGCGAAAGGTCCCGCCATCCCGACCGCCGGATCGTCGATTCCGAAGGCGAAGCGGCCCAAGGCCGGCATCGGCGGCGCCGCGCCCGCGGGCGCCTAGCCACCTGTCATTCAACGACGGTTCATCGTTTCAGCCCTCTCTGGCGCGTCCAGGGAGGGCTGTTTCTTCATGATCTTTCGACCGACCATTGCCGCCATCTTGATCGTCACTGCAGCGCCGGCAGCGGCGATGCCCGTGTCCAATTTCCTGGCCAAGGCCGAAGCACTCAAGAAGGGGCCGCTGGCTCTCTTCTCCGGCGACATCAAGCTGCTGATGAATCAGATCAAGGCTGACAGCCAGGCGCTCCGGAGCGAGCGTTTGGCCGCCGAACAGGCGGGCAAGCGCGGCGCCTTCTGCCCGCCCGCAGGGGGCGTGAAGATGACCGACAAGGATGTCCTTCAAGCGATGGAGGCCGTCCCAGCGCCGCGGCGGGCGCAGACCAGCACCAAGGACGCCATGCGGGCCTATATGGTGCGCCGCTTTCCCTGCCGCGCCTAGCGCAGCCTACATCGTCCCGATCGCGACCGAGGCGACCAGGAAGAGTGATGCGCAAATGCAGGCGAAGGTGACCAGGGCGGCGGTTCGCAACAGCGCGCTCCACCGGCCGAGCTGGTAAGCGCCCTTCAAGTGGCGGTACATGTGGATCGGCGGCACGAAGAACAGGAAGCTGGCTAGCGCGGTCATGCCCGCGGACACCAGCAGCCCGCTGATCACCACCAGGATCATCATGAACGATAGCGAATAGGTGACGAACACGGTGTGGTCGTACATCTTGTACCGGCGCCGCAACGGAAACAGCAGCCACAGGAACGGCACCGAGATCGGGATCAGAAGCCAGCTGTATTTCGACGCCGCATCCTGGATCTTCTGCGCCATCAGCTGGGGGTTTTCACGCGTCCCGTCGATCAAGGGGCGCAACCAGGACGGAATCTGCTCTTCCTCGTCGCCGTCGGTGACAACCAGGCCCCCACTATCCGCCTCTGCCTGCTTGTCCGCGATCTCCTGACGAATTTGGGCAATGCGCGTCTCGATGGCGGTCGTGTCCTGGTCTTTCCCGGCGATGGTTCGCCGCGCGGCTTCGGCCTTAGCCAAGGCCTGCTGTTCCTCCGCGATCTCGGCCTGGATTTCGCGCTTGAAGTCGTCGCGCGTGCCGGGATCGAGTGCGCCGGTGAAATTCAGCGTCGCAAACATCGCGAACACGGTGAACAGGTAAAGCGCGATCGGCGAGATGAACCGGGCGCGTTCGCCCGCGATATAGCGCCGCGTCATTTCGCCCGGCCGCCACACCAGCATCGGCAGGGTTCGCCAGAACTTGCCTTCGAAATTGAACAGGCCGGCGGCAAAATCCTGCATGAAGGCGCGGAGCGAGCGGTGGACGTGCGCCTTCTGCCCGCATGCCGTGCAATAAGGACCGGTCAGCCGCGTCCCGCAATTCAGGCAGTTACGCTCGTGCGTATGACCGTCGTCGCGCGCTTCGCCCCCGCCCGGCTCGACGGCGCGCGCGAGGAGCCCGCCGGTCACCGCTTCGCCAAGCCCTTCCATTTCGCCCATGTCATCCCCGCCGCCATATTAGGCGGAGCCGAAGGCGCGTGCTAGCGCTTGCCCGCGATGGCGCGCATCGGACTCCTCGGCGGCTCCTTCAATCCGGCGCACCGCGCGCATCGCCGGATCAGCTTCAGCGCCATGCGTGCGCTTGGCCTCGACGAAGTGTGGTGGCTGGTGTCGCCCGGCAATCCCCTCAAGGCCGGCGCGAAGGACATGGCGCCGATCGATGCCCGGCTGCGATCCGCGTCCGCTGCGGCGAGGCGGGCGCGCATTCGTGTCAGCGATTTCGAGCGTGAAGCGGGGACGCGCTATACCATCGACACGATGCGGCGCATTCGGCGGCGCTTCCCTGACGACGACTTCATATGGCTTATGGGCAACGATGTGCTGCCAAATTTTCACAAATGGCGCGATTGGAGGGGGTTAGCCCGAATGGTGCCGATTGCGGTCATTTCCCGGCCCGGTTATGATTCAGCTGCCCACGCGGCACGCGCGATGGGCTGGCTGCGAAGGTTCGTCCGTCCTTCCCGCCAGGCGATGCGATGGACGGAATGGAGTGCACCGGCGATTACTTTCCTTCGCCTGCCGCCCGATCCGACCTCCGCTACCGCCATTCGTGCGTCGAACCCGAACTGGCACCGCCGACTGGGCAATGCCCACACGCACCTGCATTTTGCCGGCCTGCCTCTTTCCCCCAGGAGACCCCTTGACCGACCGTCCCGCTGATCAAGCTGAAACGCGCGCGCCGCCGTTGGCGGACGTCGAGGAGCTTCACCGCCTGGTGCTGCAATCGCTCGACGACGACCAGGCGCAGGAGGTTGTCTCCATCCCGCTGACCGGCAAGTCGAGCATCGCCGACCACATGGTGATTGCGTCGGGCCGGTCGACCCGGCAGGTCGCATCGATGGCGGTTAAGCTTTCCGACAAGATCAAAGCGCGATTTGGTAAGGCGCCGAGGCTCGAAGGGCTCCCAGCCGCAGACTGGGTGCTGATCGATGCCGACGACGTCATTGTTCACATTTTCCGTCCCGAAGTGAGAAATTTTTACAATTTGGAACGAATGTGGGCTTTTGGCGATGATTCCAACGCAAGTGCGTCGGCAAGCGGGTAGGGCAAATGCGCTTCATTGCTGTATTTCTGGCGGTATTGGCGTTTCTCGCGCAGCCCGCGGCTGCGGCCTCTTCGCCGAGCCTGTTCAACCTGGAACAGCAGCTTGATAATCTGTCGCGCAGCGGTTCGGGCGATGTCGGGATTGCCGCGCTCGACTTGAGCAATGGCGAAAGCGTCAGCATCCGCGGAAATACGCCGTTCCCGATGGCCAGCACGATGAAGGTCGCAGTCGCGGCGCTTTACCTGTCGCAAGTCGACCATGGCCGCCGCTCGCTCGATGACATGATCGGCAAGCAGTCGGCGCGCCACTTGATCGATCGCATGATGATCTACAGCGACAATCACGCGACGGACGTGCTGCTTCAGGATCTGGGCGGGCCGAGCGCACTCGATCAATGGCTTCGCCAGCACAAGTTGGAAGGCATGCGGGTCGACCGCAACATCGCGCAATTGCTGCGCGCCAAGCGCGACCTGTGGGATCGCCGCGATTCGAGCACGCCGATGGCCATGGTCCAGTTGCTGAGCAAGCTTTACAAGGCCGAGTTGATCAAGCCGGAAAGCCGCAACTACCTGCTCGACGTCATGGCCCGTTGCAAGACGGGCAAGAACCGGATTCGCGGCCTGCTGCCCTTTGGTACGCCCGTCGAACATAAGACCGGCACGCTCAACGGCTACGCCAGCGACGTCGGGTTCATTACGCTTCCAGATGGACGGCGCATTGCCGTGGCGATCTTCGCCCGGGGCGGGGTCGACCGGCCGCGTACCCTGGCCCAGTCGGCCCGCGCCATCTACGACGGCTTCAAATCGGTCATGACCTGGCCGCTGCGGCCCGCGCTCAACCCCTAGCGAATGCTCCTGCACATCGTCGCGCGGGGCAAGATCGGCCGCTCACCGGAGGCCGATCTCGTCGAGCGTTACGTCAAGCGCATTGCCTGGCCGACGAAGCTGACCGAACTCCCCGATCGCGGCGGCAGCGCGCCCGCGCCCGCTGCCAGTACCGTTACCATCCTTCTCGACGAGCGCGGCGAGGCGCTGTCATCGATGCAATTGGCGCGAAAGCTCGAACACTGGCGCGATGGCGGGAAGCGCGAAGCGCGGTTCTTGATCGGCGCTGCGGACGGCCACGAAGCCAAGGATCGCGGCGGCGCCGACCTCTTGCTGTCCTTCGGCCCCGCGACCTGGCCGCATCTGCTGGTCCGCGCGATGCTTGCCGAGCAGTTGTTCCGCGCCACATCGATCCTTGCGAACCACCCGTATCACCGCGAAGGTTAGGCCATGCGCTTCGCCTGGTTGCTGATTGCCATTCCCACCTTCGCTGCGGCGGCGAGCGCCCCCGTGCGCCAGCCTGCGGACCCACTGACGGCACAATTGCGGCGCGCGCAGTCCGAGCAAGCCGCTGCAAGCGCGCTCGCCGATCGCCTCGAGAGCGCGGTGAAGAGTGCGCGCGACCAAGCAGCACGCCTGCGCGCCGAGCGGGCTGCCGCAGCGCAACAGATCGCTGCCGCCGAAGCGCGCATCACTGTGGCCGATACGCAGCTGCAAATGATGTCCGCCGCGATGGAGGCCCGCCGCCAGCGCCTGCAGCGTGAACAGGAACCCGTTGCCGCGCTGCTCGCCGGGCTGGCAGTGATGGCCGAGCGGCCGCCCTTGCTCGCCGTCGCCGACCGTGGCGGCACCGACGAGCTGGTCGAAGTGCGGGTCCTCCTCGATTCGACCTTGCCGGCAATCCGCAAGCGCACGGCTGCGCTGTCCGCAGAGATACGCCGCGGCGAATCGCTCGAACGCGCCGCACGGCAGGCGCGTGCGGCCATGACCCGAAGCCGCGCGGAATTGCAGGCTCGCCGCCAGAATTTTGCTGCTCTCGAGCGGCGCGCGCTGGAAAGTGCGACTGCCGCGGGCGGCCAGGCGCTGGGCGCTGGCGATACGGTGCTGGCGTTGGGGGAGGAGGTCGAGCGTGCCCGGTCGGCAGTCCAATCGGGGCGCCAGTCAGCCGCGCTTGCTTCCACCTTGGCGTCGGAACAGCCTGCACCGGCCCGTCCCGATGCCCCGAGATGTCGGCACCGCCCACTCCCCTCGACTACCAGCTGCCCGTATCGGCGTCGGTCGTCGATGGGCTGGGCGCGGTCGACGAAAATGGCATCCGCTCGCGCGGACTGACGTTCGCGACGAAGCGGGGTGATCGCGTGACCGTCCCCGCCGGCGGGATCGTGCGCTTCGCCGGCGCCTTTCGGGACTATGACGGCGTGATCATCCTCGACCATGGCGGCGGGTGGACAAGCGTCCTGGTCAACGCCGCCACGCAACTGCGGGCCGGAGACCGCGTACGCCGCGATCAGCCGCTCGGCCGAGCGCTGGGACCGCTGCTCGTCGAATTGTTGCACAATGGGACGCATCGCTCCCCGGCTCTCATCGCAGGTTCATCTCGAACTCTGTCAAACAGGGGCAAAGACAGCTAAATGAATCGCCATCTCGTCACACAGGACGCGAACTGATGACCATGAACCGCAAACTGCTCCCGCCGCTCGCACTGGTCGGCGCGCTCGCCCTGGTCCCGGTGACCGCCAGCTCGTTCGCTGCCGCGGATACCGCCAATTACCAGGAGCTCGAGAAGTTCATGAGCGTCTATGAGCGGGTCAAGGCCAACTATGTTGACCGCGTGGACGACAAGACCCTGATCAAGGGGGCGATCGACGGCATGCTGTCGTCGCTCGATCCGCATTCCAGCTTCGTCGAAGCATCGGATTTCGACACGTTGCGCACGACCACCGACGGCAATTACGGCGGGCTTGGCATTACCGTTTCGACCGAGGACGGGGCGATCAAGGTCATCGCCCCGACCGAAGACACGCCGGCGTGGCGCGCAGGCGTCAAGTCGGGCGATTATATCACCCACATCAATGGCGAGCTGATGTACGGCCTGACGCTCGACGAAGCGGTCGACAAAATGCGTGGTCAGCCCGGTACGGGGATCAAGCTGACGGTCGTCCGCCCGGGCCGCGAAAAGCCCTTCGACATCGCGTTGGTGCGAGAGCGGATCGAGCTGCGCCCGGTGAAGTGGGAGATCAAGGACAACGTCGGCATCATCAACATCAACACCTTCTCGGGCAATGTCGCGGACGCCACCAAGTCGGCGCTGCTGTCGATCGACAAGGCGACTGGCGGCAAACCGACGGGCTATATCATCGACCTCCGTTCCAACCCGGGCGGGTTGCTCGACCAGGCGGTGGATATCACCGACGCCTTCCTTGAAAGCGGGGAGATCGTCTCGCAACGCGGGCGCGAGCGTGGCGATATCGAACGTTATTACGCGCGTCCCGGCGACATGGCGCACGGCCTTCCCGTGATCGTCTTGATCGACGCGGGCAGCGCTTCGGCATCGGAAATCGTCGCCGGCGCGCTGCAGGACCACCGCCGTGCCTTGGTGATGGGCGAAAAGAGCTTCGGCAAGGGCTCGGTCCAGACCGTTGTGCAAACGGGACCGCAGGCCGCGCTGCGTCTCACCACGGCGCGTTACTACACGCCGTCGGGCCGCTCGGTGCAGGCCGGCGGGATCGACCCGGACATCAAGGTCCCGCAGCTGTCGGACCCGGATTACAAGGATCGCCCGCGCATTCGTGAAGCCGACCTTCGCCGCCACCTCGTTGCGCAGGCCAAGGTCGAAGACGCGATCCTGGAGAAGGACGATTTGACCGATCCGCGCTTCGCGATGACCGCCGCGCAGCTTGAGAAGAAGGGCGTCAAGGACTTCCAGCTCGACTATGCGATAAAGACGCTGAAGCGGCTTGCCAATCCGGTGGCGATCGCCGCCGCCAGCCCGAAGAAGACTCGCGCGGCTCAATGAGCGAGGCCATGGCCGCAATGCCCCGCGGCGCATCGTCCCTCGGGGCGGCGAGCATCGCCCGGCTGATCGCGCTCTTGCTGCCGCTGGGGCTGCTTGGTGGCGCGCTCGGCTCGCAATATTTCGGCGGGCTCAACCCGTGCGAAATGTGTTACTGGCAGCGCTGGCCCCATGCCGCGGCGATCGCGCTTGCGGCTCTGGCGTTCACCGCATCCGCGGGCAGCCGCCGGGCGTCGGCGCTGACCCTGGCGGCAGCGGCAGCAATTGCAGTTTCCGGCGCGATTGGCGTCTATCATGCGGGCGTCGAAGCCGGGATCTTCGAAGGGGTCACGACCTGTTCGGTCACCGGCGGCGGGGGCAGCGATGCCGATCTCCTGCGACAGATCACCCAGGCCCCGATCGTTCGCTGCGACCAGGTACAATGGGCCTTTCTCGGCATCTCGATGGCCGGATGGAACGCGATCCTGTCGCTTGGCGGCGCGTTGACCATCCTGCTGCTGACCCGCCGCGGGGCGCGCCCGTGACCTGGCGTCCAGGCGATCCGCGCGCCGATACGGCGTCGATGGTGCGCGTCGACCAGGCCGGCGAATATGGCGCCACTCGGATCTATGCGGGGCAGCTTGCCGTGCTTCGCCCCAATTGCCCGGAATCGCGCTTGATCGCGCGCATGGCGGCGCAGGAAGAACGCCACCTCAAGCGATTCAATCAGTTGATGGCAGAGCGCCGCATCCGACCGACTGCGCTGCAGCCGTTATGGAACGTTGCCGGCTTTGCCTTGGGCGCGGCCACCGCGCTGATGTCGGAAAAGGCGGCGCTCGCCTGCACCGATGCAGTCGAAACGGAAATCGACCGGCATTATGGCGCGCAGCTCGACGCGATTGGCGACAGCGACCCCGAGCTTGCCGCGGACATTGCGGAGTTTCGCGCCGAGGAGCTTGAACATCGCGATACGGCGCGAGAGGCCGGTGCGGCGGGGGCCGTGGGCTACCCGCTCTTGACGGCGGCGATCCGTGCCGGATGCAGGGCAGCCATCGCGCTGTCCAAGCGGACTTGAGGAACCACAAGCGGCACTCGCCCGCTTAAGTAGTCGAAAGGATGGCGTTGAACATGGCAAAGCAGCTTGTGGTCCCGGCCTTCGCCGTTGCCGTTGTGGCAGGCTTCACAGCCCTCGCGCCCACCGCCGAAGCGCAACAGACGGTGGGTGAGATCATCGTGTACGGCACCGACCCCTGTCCCCGCGCGACGGATGACGAGATCGTGGTTTGTCGTCGCCTGCCAGAAAGCATGCGCTATCGCATTCCCGAGAATATGCGGCCGGGCGGCACATTCCAGCAGCGTCAGTCGTGGACGATGAAGTCGCGGCAGATGATGAATGTCGGCTCGACCGGCACCGGCAGCTGTTCGGCGGTCGGCCCGGGCGGCCACACCGGCTGCCTGACGCAGGAAATTCAGACCGCGCGAAAGCAGTCGCAGGACATCACCGCCGAAGACACCGCGCCCGAGCAATAAGGCGCGACTTACGTCCGCGCTCTTTCGCTTTCGATCCAGGCGTTCATCTGCGCGTCGAGCGTATCCAGCGGCACCGCGCCCTGGCCAAGGACGGCGTCGTGGAAGCGGCGCAAGTCGAACTTGCTCCCCAGCGCTTTCTCGGACCGGGCACGCAGCTCGCGAATCTTGAGCTCGCCGAGCTTGTAGGCAAGGGCCTGACCCGGGTTGGCGATGTAGCGGTTGACCTCGGCCTCGATATTGGCGGCCGATAGGGCGCTGTTGTCGGTCATGTAGGCGATGGCGCGTTCCTTCGACCAGCCCTTGGCGTGCATGCCGGTATCGACCACCAGCCGCGTTGCCCGCCACATCTCATAGCTGAGGCGCCCCATGTCCTTGGCCGGCGTATCGTACAGCCCCATCTCGATCCCCAGCCGCTCCGAATAGAGCCCCCAGCCTTCGCTGAAGGCAGTGAAGAAGGTGCCGTACTTGCGCCAATTGGGCATCGCCATCTCCTGCTGGAGCGCGATCTGGTGATGATGCCCGGGCACCGCTTCGTGCACCGACAGCGCGGGGATTTCCCACAATGGCCGCTGATCGAGCTTCGACGTGTTGACGTAATAGGTGCCCGCAACGCCATTCTCGGGGGAGCCGAGATTGTAATAAGCCGTGGTCGTCCCCTCGGCGGTTTCGGCCGGAATTTCGCGGATGCCGTAGGGCAGGCGCGGCAGGACCGTGAACAGGCTCGGCATCTTGCCGTCGATCTTCTTCAGTTCGCGCGCCGTCGCCTGCATCAGCTCCTCGGGCGTCTTGGCGTAATATTTGGGATTGGTTCGAAGGTCGGCGATCATCGCTTCTCGGCTGGGGTAGCCGGCCTTCTTCGCCACCTGCTCCATCTCGGCGCGGATGCGCTTGACCTCCGACAGGCCGAGCGCGTGGATCTCGTCCGCCGTCTTGGTCGTCGTCGTCATCTGGCGGATGCGGTAATTGTAGAACGCCTTGCCGTTCGGCAGGTCGGTGATGGCAATCGACTTGGCGCATTTCGGCGCATAGCTCGTCCGGTACCAGTCGGCGTGTCTGGCGTAGGCGGGACGCAACTGTCCGTCGATTAGGGTGCGCGCCCGTGCCTGCAGCGCGGACCAGTCGCCGGCGCTGATCCCGGCCGGCGGCGTGGCGGCGGCGAACGGCGCGTAGAGGCGCGACTTGGTCGCATCCGCCGGGATCACCCCGGTGATGGTCGTTTCAAATCCCTCCATCGCCGCGCAGGGCAGGACATAGCCTTCGTTAAGTGCCTGGGCGCTGATCTTCAGCGCCTCGTCGTTCATCGCCGGATATTGCGCGAGCCGCTTCAGATAATTGTCGAAGTCCGCCTTGGTGCGCATCGGGATCAAGTCGCCCAAACCCGCAATCTGCTGGTGCCAGCCGTCGCGGTTCGAAAACAGCATCATCCGCTGGCCGAATCGATTGCCTTCGATGGCCTCTTCAAGCGAGCGCTTGAAGATCGACTTGTTGACTCGGTCGGCGGGGCTCAGCCCGCTATCCGGAATGGCGTTGAGGCGAGCCAGGTATTTCGCATATTCGCCCGCCGCGCGGTCTTGCGCGGCAAGGCTGATGTCGCCCAGCTGATCGTCATAATCGCGAACGCCGAGCATCGACGCATAGACCGGCGCCTGCTTCAGGAAATAAGCCCAATATTCGTCGGTCAGCGCCTTGAAGTCTTCAGGCGGGCCGGCGGTGGCGGGCGTGGTTACCACCACCATCGTGACGGCGATTGCGGCGGTGGCGAGCAGTCGGTTGCGCATACGTGTCCCCTTTGGCGGGCAGGCTAACGGCACCTCGCGGCGCGGCAAGCATTATCGGACGTTGCAGCAACGGAACGGCGGTCCGTCCCATCCGTTCGGTGCGCGAAACAGGAGGCGAGAATGGACGCAAGTGCGCGGCTGACGACGTTGACACGCGTAGGCTTTGCCGCGCGCGGACTGCTCTACATCGTAATCGCCGTTCTCGTCCTCCAGTCAGGCCGGACCGAGGACCCGAGCGGCGCGATGGGCTATCTTGCCGACGGCGCGGGCAAGTGGCTGCTGGCGCTGATGGCGGCGGGCTTCATCGCCTACGGCATCTGGCGTTTGTCCGATGCGGCGCTGAACGTCGAGCAGCACGAAGACAATGCCAAGGGCCTGCGCCAGCGCCTCGGCGCCGCGGGCAGCGGGATCGTCCACTTGCTGCTGGCGTGGCAGGCCGTGAAGCTGGTCCAGGGATCCGGCGGCGGCAGCGGCGGCAACGGCGCACAGGAAAACGCGCAGACCGCCCTGCAACTTCCGGGCGGGCAGCTGATGCTCGTCATCGCCGGCCTCGTCCTCATGGGCGCGGGCGCGTTCCAGCTCTACAAGGCGTACAAGACCAGCTTCTGCGAAAAGCTCGAACCCGGGATTGCCAATCGTGAATGGGTCAAGATTCTCGGCCGCGTCGGCTATTCCGCCCGCGGCGTGGTGTTCCTGATCAGCGGCTATTTCGTGCTCAAGGCGGGCATCAAGGAGCAGTCGGGTGAGGCCGGCGGCATGGAGCAAGCGCTGGCGTGGCTGACCAACCCGTGGGACGTCATCGTCGCGATCGGTTTGCTCATGTTCGGCGTCTTCAGCCTGGTGGAAGCGCGCTATCGCGTGATCCACTCGGTTCCCGTCGACGGGCTTGCCCGTGAGGCACGTTCCAAGCTTCCGCTCTGACAGACGCGACTACGGCTAAACTTCTGTATGGACAGGAGAAACGCTAGAACATAGTGTGAACGTATGCCGCAGCTCGATACCCGCGCAAAGCTCGCGATCCTCGCCGATGCCGCGAAATATGACGCGTCCTGCGCATCGTCCGGGACGGCCAAGCGCGACAGCCGCGGCGGCAAGGGCGTCGGGTCGACCGAAGGCATGGGCATCTGCCATGCCTACGCCCCCGACGGCCGCTGCATTTCGCTGCTCAAGATCCTGCTGACCAACAGCTGCATTTTCGATTGCGCTTATTGCATCAATCGCAAGAGTTCGAACGTCCGCCGCGCGCGCTTCACGGCACAGGAAGTCGTCGAGCTCACGCTCGCCTTCTACAAGCGCAATTATATTGAGGGCCTGTTCCTTTCGTCCGGGATCATCCGATCGTCCAATTATACGATGGAGCAACTGGTCGAGGTCGCTCGGAGCCTGCGCGAGGATCATGATTTCCGCGGCTACATCCATCTGAAGACGATCCCCGACGCCGACCCGGAACTCGTGCGCCAGGCCGGTCTTCATGCCGATCGCGTGTCGATCAATGTCGAACTGCCGACCGAGCGCGGGCTGGTCGACCTCGCCCCGGAAAAGAGCGTTCCGCAAATCGAGGGCGCGATGCGCGACATGAAATCCTCGATCGTCGACGCTCGCGACGCGCGCAAACGGTTCAAGTCGGCGCCCCGCTTCGCGCCCGCTGGCCAGTCGACGCAGATGATTGTCGGGGCGGATGCGGCGAGTGACGCGGATATCGTCGGCCGGGCAAGCCAGCTGTATGACCGCTTCTCGCTTCGCCGCGTCTATTATTCGGCCTTTTCCCCGATCCCGGATGCCAGCGCCGTGCTCCCGCTCAAGCGACCACCACTGATGCGGGAGCATCGCCTCTACCAGTCCGACTGGCTGATGCGCTTTTACGGGTTCGCGCCGAAGGAAGTGCAGAGCGCGGCCGACCCGGCGGGCATGCTTCCGCTCGACATCGACCCCAAGCTTGCCTGGGCGCTCAAGTTTCGCGAAAGCTTTCCGGTGGACGTCAACCGCGCCCCGCGCGAGATGCTTCTGCGCATTCCAGGCCTCGGCACGAAGGCCGTGGCGCGCATCCTGACCTCGCGGCGCTGGCGCAACCTTCGGCTCGACGATGTCGCGCGGCTGACCGTTTCGATCGCAAAGGTTCGCCCGTTCATCGTCACGGCCGACTGGCGGCCGACCTTGCTGACCGATCGCAACGACCTTCGCGCGCTGATTGCGCCCAAACGCCAGCAGTATGAGTTGTTCGCTGCCTAGGACGCATCCGCGTTACGAAAGGGAATTGCGCATGGCTGACGGGGACATTTTCGACCGGTTGAAACAGGATCACGACCGCCATCGCGACCTGATTGAGAAGATTGATGCGACTGCGAGCGGTAGCATGGAACGCCGCCAACTTTTCGATACGTTCAAGGTGGAAGTGACGGCGCACGCCGCTGCGGAAGAGGAGTCGCTGTATGCGACGATGCTCGCGCGCGAGAACCTCCGCCATGACGCCGTCCATTCGGTGAGCGAGCATAAGGAAATCGGCGATCTGCTGCAGGAGCTTGCGGCCGGCGACATGGAATCGAGCGACTGGTTGGACCAATTCCGGAAGCTGCAGGAACGCTACCTTCATCACATCGATGAGGAAGAGGAGGAGATGTTTCCGGCCGCGGCCGACGGCCTTAGCGAGGAAAAGACGGTCGAGCTGCGGGCGCTGTTCGAGAAGCGCAAGCCGCGCGAGATCGCGCGTGCGGAAGCCGGCGTCGATGAAGAGGACGATCGCGACTGACCATGCTTGCCGAAGGGCCGATGATCGACGCGCATCGCGTGACCTTGTCGGCGCCCGACGACTTCGACGGATGGCGCGATGCTGCGCGCGACCTTGCCGAAGCCGGCGTTCCGGCCAGCGCTGTCGTGTGGCAGGTCGACGGCGACGTGGGGGACCTTTTCGGCGTGGACGCGCCGCGCTCCGCCGCGCCCAGCTTTGCGGTGCCGCGGCCGTTCGTCGATCTCGCCAAGGCGGTCGTCTGCCACCGCGATCCGGAACGCTTTGCCCTGCTTTATGCGCTGCTGCTGAAGCTGCGCGACAATCGCCGGGCGTTGGAGGATCGTGCCGATCCGCTCGTCGATCGCCTGGAAAAGATGGCCAAGGAAGTGCGCCGCGACGCGCACAAAATGCATGCCTTCGTCCGCTTTCGCGAAGTCGAGGCGGACGGGGACACGCGCTTCGTCGCTTTTTTCGAGCCCGATCATCACATCGTTCGGCGCGAGGCGGGCTTTTTCATGCGCCGCTTTTCCAACATGCGCTGGTCGATATTGACGCCCGAGCTCAGCATCCACTGGGACGGCAAGCAGATCAGCGAAAGCCCGGGCGCGACGCGCGAGGATGCGCCCGACGGCGACCCGCTCGAGGAGACGTGGAAGACATATTACGCGAACATCTTCAATCCGGACCGGTTGAAGGTCGGCGCGATGATGAAGGAGATGCCGAAGAAATATTGGCACAACATGCCCGAAACCGCATTGGTCGCACCGCTCATTGCCAATGCGCGCAATCGGGAGCTGGAGATGATCGAACGGTCGAGGGCCAGTCTGAAGCCGGCCGTCCCGCCACCGCCATCGAGCAACCTGCGCGGATCGTGGGAGGCGTTGCGCGCGGAGGCGATGGTGTGCACGCGCTGCGACCTGCACAAATGCGCGACTCAGACGGTGTTCGGGGAAGGCCCGCTCGACGCGCGGATCATGTTCGTCGGGGAGCAGCCGGGCGACCAGGAGGATCTGGCCGGCCGACCCTTCGTCGGTCCGGCAGGTCAGATTTTCGATGCCGCGCTAGAACGCGCGGGGATCGACAGGGCGGGGGTCTACGTGACCAACGCGGTCAAGCATTTCAAATTCGTGCTGCGCGGCAAGCGGCGCATCCACAGCCGGCCGGACACGGGTGAGATCGATGCGTGCCGCTGGTGGGTCGACAATGAAAGGTCGCTGATCCGCCCGCCGCTGACGGTCGCGCTGGGGGCAACCGCAGCGCGCTCGCTCCTGCACAAGAGTGTGACGATCAGCCGCGTTCGCGGCGAGCCGCTCGCGCTGCCCGATGGCGGCGGCGAATGCTGGGTGACCGTGCACCCAAGCTTCCTCCTCCGCATCCCCGAAGAGGATCGCAAGCGCGAGGAGCAGGCGCTGTTCGTCCGCGACCTGGAACGGATCAAGGCGCGCGCCGCCGCGCTTGCCGCCTAGAAGCGGTAGCCGACCGTCCCCTTGAGCGTGCGCGGCGCGCCCGGCGCGATATTGTTGTCGTTGTGCGCGGTCGGGAAGTAATCGGCGCCGAAGACGTTCTCCAGGTTGAGCTGGGCCTCCATGCCGTTGGGAAGCTTGTAGAAGACGGCGGCGTCGACGCGCGCATAGCCGGGCAAACGCACGTTGTTGCTGATCGAGGCGTAGGATTTCGACCGCGCGATTACACCCAGGCCGGCGCCGACGCGGCTGTTGAAGTCGTAGCGATTCCAAAGGGAAAAGCTGTGCCGCGGGACTAGCGGTACCTCGCACTGTGCCACTGCCGGATTGCAGGCGCTGGTGCGTTCGCGGATTTCGGCCTTTTGGAGCGCGTAGCCGGCCGAAACCTGCCAGCGATCGGTGATGCTGCGCTCCAGCCCCAGCTCGATCCCGCGACTGCGCTGCTCCCCGGTCAGTAGCGGCGGTAGGCTCGGGTCCGGGTTGGGCGACTGACTGTTGGTGCGGTCCAGCTGATAGACCGCCGCTGTCGCCAGCAGGCCCTCGATCGGCTCCCACTTCCCGCCGATTTCCAGATTGTCGAAGCGTTCGGGCTTCAATTGCGCGCTCGCCGAGGTGAGGCCGCTGAACTGGTCGCCCGACTGCGGAAGATAGGAGCGGCTAAAGCTGCCGTAGACCGACATGCGCTCGGTCGGCTTGAGCACCAGCCCCAAACGCGGCGACCACAGATTGTCGGTTCGGTCGTAATCGCTGCTCCCGGCGCGCAGATCGTCGACCTCGAGCTTGAAGCGGTCGAAGCGAAGCCCCGCGACGATCTCCAGCCAGTCGGTGGGACGAAGCTGCTCCTGCACGTAGATGGCGGCGACGCTGGCGCGGGTGCGGTTGTTCGCGTCGCTCGGCGTCGAGGCGTAGATGACATCCACGTCCACCGTCGGATCGTCGATCGACACGCGATTGCCGGGGAGGCCCTGGATGGCGCCGCTTACGCGGTGGTTGCGCGATTTCTGTCGCCCCAGTTCAAACCCCGCGAGGAAGGTGTGGTCGATCGACCCCAGCTTGCCTTCCCAGATCAGGTCGGTCTGGCTGAACAGGTTTCGGCGGTCGTTGCGGCTGTTGTAAGCGCCAAGCACCACCTCGCCATTCGTAACGGCGCTGTTCGGGTAAATGTTCTGATAGAATTTGTCGTAATGGCCGTAGTGCGTGATGTTGCGCAACATCACCCCCCGCCGGAATTCATGCTCGGCGCGGAAGTGCGCGATGTTGACATCGGCTTTGGCGAAGCTGTCGTCGGGGTCGCCGAAGAAGCTCTTGTCGCGGCCCTCCAGCGGCTCGCCGGCGAGGGAAGGCAGGCCGCGATCGGTGGTGCGGCGGTCGTGGAAATATTCATAGCCGATGTCGATGCGCGTGGCTGGGCCGACCTGGATGCCCGCCGTCGGATTGAGGCCGTAGCGCTCGAGATCGACGTGGCGGCGGAAGCTGTCGCCATTTTCGTAAAGCGCGTTGATGCGCACGCCCGCGTTGCCCGACAGTGGCTGGTCGACATCGGCCGTTACCCGGACGCCGCCGAAGCTGTCGCTCGACACCAGGCCTTCACGATAGGCGTTGAGGGTCGAGCGCTTGCCGACCCGATTGACGATCCCGCCGCCGCCGCCGCGGCCGAAGATCATCGCGTTCGGCCCCTTCAATACCTCGACCCGATCGACGTTGTAGAAGTCGCGGAAATATTGAACGTCGTCGCGCACGCCATCGATGAAGAAGTCGGCGGTGGTGTTGTTGCCGCGCAGCGTGATCTGGTCGCGGTTGGCCTCGCCGGTACCGGCGGTCGCCCCGGGGACGAAGGTCAGCAGTTCGGCGATCGAGCGCAGGCCCTGGTCTTCGATCTGGCTTTCCGAGATGACCGTAAGCGCCTGCGGGATGTTGCGGACGTCGGTATTGGTCTTGGTTGCCGTGCTGGTCGAGCGGACGCCATATTCTCCGCGCTCGCCAGTGACGATGATTTCCCCCTGGGCGGCGTCGTCGGCGGCATCCGCCGCGCGCGCCGGAGACACGGAAAAAGCAATTACGGCCACCGTGGCCAACCAAGTCGAACGCGTCATCTGAACCCCTTCGTGATGCGGGCCAGCTAGCGTTATTGAAAATCATTCGCAATAGCGTTTATGAGCGGGGCGTCATCTTCAGAGGCATTCCGCCCAATGGCCGCAGGGTGACGGATCCCGACAGTCGGACTGGCCGTCTGACGCTACCGAAGGACCAGCGGGCTATCCAGACGGCGAGGATCGTCAGCGCTTCGGCGATCGCGAATCGTGCGCCGACGCAGGTGCGCGGGCCTGCGCCGAACGGGATATATTGAAAGCGGTGGCGGCCCTTCTTGCGATCAGGGGTGAAGCGTTGCGGGTCGAAGGCATCCGGATCGTCCCACAATGCGCGATGGCGGTGGAGCAGCCAGGGCCAAATGGATACGAAATCGCCGCGACGCACACGATACCCGCAGATCTCATCCTCGCCGATCGCTTCACGATCAAACCGTGGCGCCGCCGGATATAGTCGAAGCGATTCCTCGACCACCGATTGGAGCAGCGGCAGCCGGGTCGGCAGGCGGGCGTCCGCGCCTGAGGCCAGCGCCGCCTGCGCTTCGGCAGCGACCGCTTCCTGCAGATCAGGCTGCTCTGACAAAAGGTATAGCGTCCAAGTGATGCTGTTCGCCGTCGTCTCGTGCCCTGCGAGATAGAAGGTCGCGGCATTGTCCACCGCCAGCGAAACCGCTTCGGCGCGTGAATATTTTTCCGACAAGGCGTGTATCATGCCCGTGACGAAGTCGTCCGGCGCGCCGGGGCGAAGGCGCTCTTCGACGATCTGGGTCAAGGTGCGGCGCAAATAGGCCTGGCCCCGAAGCCCGCGAAGGCCGCGCAACGTCACCGGGAACACCGGCAGTCCCATAAGGACTTGTAGCCGCGCCTCGCTGAATCCCTCGAGCGCGGCGGCGATATGGGTCAATGCCGTCCGGCTGGTGAGGCGCTTGTCGCCGCTGAACAGCGCCTCCGTGATGACCTGCATCGTCGTTGTGGTCGCCTCTTCGGCCACATCCAACACGCCGCCGGCCCACCCTTTCGCGCGGCGTTCGGCCTGGGCGGCGAAGACGGGCACCAAAGCGTCGACCGCCGGCGGGTTGAAGCTGGCCGCGACGATTTGCCGCTGCGCGCGCCACAGCGGCCCGTCGGAAGTGAGGAGGCCGCGTCCGATGACTGGTGCGAGCAGCGTTTTGACAAGGCGCGGCTTCTCATAATTGGCGGCATTGTTGAGCAGGACGTGCTGGATGGCTTGCGGCTCAAGCGGGATGTGCACGCGCCAGCCAAGGACCTTGCGGAACAGATAGGTTTCCGAGAAGGCGCGCTCGGACCAGCCGTAGACCAGGGTCCGCGCGCGCTCGCCGTACAGTCCGCGCCACGATGGCACCGGTGCCGCGGGCCGCGGCGGATAGGGTGGGACGAAGCGCTCAGCCATTGGCCGGGCGGCGCCCCGCGATCGCGCGCACGCGAGTCTCGCGGTCGGGCGCGAGGCGGCGGGTCCGGTCGCGCACGCCTTCGGCCAGGGCAGCGCCGGCACTGGCGGGAGAGCCCGCGTCAAACGGGGGTCGCGGATCATATTCGAGCGCGAGCTGCACGCCCTTGGCATGGTCTTCACCACGAATGGCCGCGGTCAGCGCGAGGGCGAAGTCGATCCCTGCGGTCACACCGCCACCCGTGACGCGATTGCGATCGAAGACGACCCGCGCTTGCACCGGTTCGGCCCCGAACAAGGGGAGGAAAGCGTGCCAGTTCCAGTGGGTCGTCGCGCGATAGCCTTCGAGCAGGCCGGCCGCGCCGAGGATCAGTGAGCCGGTGCAGACGCTTGTCACCCAGCGGGCATCGGCCGCGACCTTTCGGATCCAGTCCAGAGCCTCTTCATCCTCCATCACGTCGACGCACCCAAAGCCGCCTGGAATGCAGATGATGTCGGCGCGGGTAATGTCGGCGAATGTCGCCGTGGGGACGATTGCAAACCCGCTGTCGGTCTGCACGGGCGCGAGGTCACGCCAGACAAAGTCGAGATGCGCATTCCCCAGCCGCGACAAGACTTGCGCCGGGCCGGTGAAATCGAGCTGGGTGACGTTCGGGTAGATCAGGAACGCGACTCGTACCGCGTCCATGTTCATTCCGCCGCAAGCAGGGTTTCGGCGCCGCCGAGGTCGACCGAAACGAGCCGGCTAACGCCCTTTTCGATCATGGTCACGCCGTACAGCCGATGCATACGGCTCATCGTCACGGCATTGTGGGTGACGATCAAATAGCGCGTGTCGGTTTCTTGCGTCATCCGGTCGAGCAGGTCGCAGAAGCGCTCGACATTGGCATCGTCGAGCGGGGCGTCGACCTCGTCGAGGACGCAGATCGGTGCGGGATTGGTCAGGAACAAGGCGAAGATGAGCGCGATTGCGGTCAGCGCCTGTTCGCCGCCCGACAGCAAGGTAAGGGTCGACAGCCGCTTGCCTGGGGGCTGCGCCATGATTTCCAGCCCGGCTTCAAGCGGATCGTCGCTCTCGACCAGCGCCAGATGGGCCTGGCCGCCGTCGAACAAGGTCGTGAACAGGCGCCGAAAGTGGCCATCGACCTTTTCATAGGCTTCGAGCAGCCGCACGCGCCCTTCGCGGTTGAGGTTGCCGATCGACCCGCGCAGGCGATGGATCGCCTGGGTCAGTTCGTCGGCTTCGGCCGCGCCTTTGGATCGCGTTTCGTCAAGTTCGGCGAGCTCGCGCTCGGCGACGAGGTTGACCGGCCCGATCCGCTCGCGCTCGGCGGTGAGTTGGTCGAGCGTCTGGGCTTCGGTCTCTGCATCGCGCTGCCGGTCGGCGTCGAAGCCGATCCGTTCCGGCAGGCGCTGGGGACGCATTCGAATTTCTCGACACTGGTGCGAGCAAATTCCGCACTTCGGCCGCGTTGCGCTTCGGCGCGAGCGGTCGCGGCGGCCCGGCGTTCCCGGGCGGCGGCCGAACTTTCGTTGGCCGCCGACACGGCCGCCGCAGCCGCGATCAGCGCGCGCTCCGCATCCTGTTCCGCCGTCGCCGCCTCGCCGACCTTCACCTGGCTTTGCGACGTCGCCCGTTCGAGTTCCGCGATTCGCGAATCGAGCGCGGCAGGCTCCTGCTCCAGCTCCACCCGTTCGGCCGCCTGCTGCGACTGCCGTTCGACCGCCCCCGCCAACCGCCGCTCGGCGTCGGCCTGGCGCTTGCGCCAATCGCCTTGCTCGCGGGCAGCGGTGGCGGTCCGCTCGCGGTCGGCGCCGGTCTCGCGTGCCCGCGTCGCCGCCTCGGCGCGCTTTTCGGCCACCGCGGACGCGGCAGCAGCCGCCGCTTCCCGCGCGGTCCCGACGTCGCTTTCGAGTGCGGCCGGGTCGGGCAAGGCACCCAGCGCCCGTTCCGAGGCTGCGACCGAATCGGAGGCGGCGCTCAGCACGGGCTCAAGGTCCGCCTGGCGCTGCATCAGATTGGCGCGTTGGGCCTCCAGCCGCTCGATCGCCGCCGCCGCGGAATCGCCATCACGCGACGCTTCGCGCGCGTCGCGCTCCGCCGCCAGCGCGGCGTGGCGCGCCTGCTCGGCGGCCTGGCGTGAATCCTCCATCGACTGCATCGCCGAATCGCGCGCGGCCTGCGCGTCAGCGACCGCTTTTCCCAGCGCGGGAAGCTGCTTCGCCAGTGCGGCAAGGCGGTTCGCGCGCAACAGCCGCTCGGCCGCCGCCGCTCCGGATTCCAGGGCGACGAACCCATCCCAGCGGCGAAGTGCGCCGTCGCGCGTGACGAGCCGCTGGCCGACGGCCAGCGCTTGCCCGACATCGCTGTCGACCACCGCAACCTGCTTCAACCGCCGCAGCAGTTCGGCTGGCGCACGCACATGATCGGCAAGACATTCGGTGCCGGACGGGAGGGCGGGGTCGCCGGGAAGCGGCGCGCTGCCCTGCCAGCGCCGCGCGCCGTCCGCGCCGATCGCGGCATCCGAATCCTCGCCCAGCGCGGCGGCCAGCGCCCGTTCGTAGCCAGGCTCGGCGGACAGGCTGGCAATCGCCGCGCCGCCGCCTTGGTCGAGCGCGCGCGCCAAGGCGTCATGCTCGGACTTGGCGGCAGACAAGGCAGCGCGCGCGGTCGAAAGCGCGCTCTCGGCGGCATCGCGCTGCTCGGCGGCGGCAGCGCGGCTTTGCTCGGCCGCGTTACGCCGCGCGTCGGCTTCGGCCATTGCGGCGGCCGCGGCCTTGCCACGCGCCTCCGCGTCCCGCTTTGCTGCGAAAAGAACCGCGCCATCGCCCAGCGCGGCCGACTGCTCGACAAGCCGGCGCTGCTCCTGCTCGGTCCGTGCAAGTTGCGCCCGCGCGGCTTCGAGCGCGGCCTCGGCCACCCGCCGCTCGGCGCGCATTGCCGCCTGCCGCGCAAGCAACTCGGCCAGCGCGGCCTCGGCCTCGCGCGATGCCGCCTCGGCGGCGGTCAGTTCGGTTGCGATCCGCGCCGATTGACCCTCGGCATCCTCAAGCCGGCGCGCGATCGCCCCGATTTCTGCGTCGAGCTGCGCAATGGCACGCGCGGCATCGCCTTTGAGCGCTTCCTCGCGCTGGATGTCGCCGGCAAGCGCCGCATCGAGCCGGTCAAGTTCGGCAAGCCGCCGCGCGACGGTGTCTCGCCGGGCACGGGCGGTGGCGAGTTCGTGGGCCAGATTGTGTCCGGCTTCGCGGGCTTCGGCCAGCGCATTGCGGCGTTCGGCGAGGATCGCGTTGGCGCGTCCCTGCGCGGCCTGCGCCTCGGTAATGCCAGCCAGGATCCGCTCGACCTCGGCTTCGGCTTCGCGCGCTTCTGCGGCGGCGGCTTTGGATGCAGCTTCGGCTTCCGCCCAGCGGGCGTGGAGCAGCTGGGCTTCGACCGCGCGGATTTGCGCGCTGAGCTTGCGATAGCGTTCGGCCGCTCGCGCCTGCCGGCGGAGTTGCGCGGCCCTTTGCTCCTGCTCGCCCAGGATTTCCGCAAGCCGCGTTAGATTGGCCTCGGTCGCGCGCAATTTCTGCTCGGCATCCTTGCGGCGCACGTGAAGGCCGGAGATGCCGGCCGCTTCTTCTAGCAATTGCCGCCGCTCGACCGGCTTGGCGGCGATGATGGCGCCAATCTTGCCCTGGCTGACGAGGGCCGGCGAATGGGCGCCGGTGGCGGCGTCTGCGAACAGCAGCGAGACGTCCTTGGCGCGAACGTCGCGACCATCGATCCGGTATGCCGACCCGGCGCCGCGCTCGATGCGCCGGGTGACCTCGCTCTCGCCGATCTTGCCATCCTCGGGATCCTGCTGCTCGAGCAGGATCGAGACTTCGGCGAAGTCGCGCGGCGGGCGCGAGGCCGTGCCGGCGAAGATCACGTCTTCCATGCCCCCGCCGCGCAGCGACTTCGGGCTCGCCTCGCCCATCGCCCAACGTATGGCTTCGAGCAGGTTCGACTTGCCGCAGCCGTTGGGGCCGACGACCCCAGTCAGCCCGGGCTCGATGCGCAGTTCAGCGGGCTCGACGAAACTCTTGAATCCGCTCAGCTTGAGCCGGCGTATCCGCACCTTTCGCCCGGCCCCCGACCGCTAGCCGCGCTCGCCGAGCGCAGTCTTGAGCTTGGGCTCCAGATCTTGCCAAGTCGCGGTCCGCTCGAGCAATTCGCCATTGATCACGAAGCTCGGTGTGCCGGAAAATCCAGGATAGGCACCGGTGACGTCGCTGGTCATCTGGACCAACTGATTCACGGCATTCTCATCGCTCAGGCATTGGGCGCTCTTTGCTTCTGGCACGCCACGCATGGCTGCGAACTGCTGAAAGCCCGCGACCTTGGCCAGTTCAAGGAATTGCCGATTGGGCGGCAGTCCCTGCAGGGCCTCAAGCTGCGGCTGTGGCGTCCCCTGGATGCGGTTGAGCCAGTTGCTCTGGTCGGCATAGAGCGCCCGCGTCATTGGGAAAAAGCCCTTTGCCCCATTGCAGCGAGCCACCAGCGAGGCCGCGAGGTCGAAGCCATCCCGGACATAGTTGCGGAATTCCCAGCTGACCTGGCCGGTCTTCACATATTTGTCGATCAGCGGCTGGACGCCGGTCTCATCGAACTCCGCGCAGTGCGGGCAGGTCATCGACCCGAATTCGATCAGGCGGACCTTGGCCTGCGGGTTGCCCATCAGGAAGCCGCCCTCAGGCGTCTTGATGACGCTTTGCGACCAATCGCCATTGGCCGGCGCCTGGACCGTGGGAAGCTCGCTCTGCGTTGCGGTGGCACCGTTGGTGCCCTTGTCCGCATTGCACGCGGCACTGGTCAGGATTGCGGCGGCTGCAACGAGATACTTGATTCGCTTCATCGGACTGACTTGCTCCGGTTGATGACGGGAATGGCGGTCTCGCCGTCCATAGGCAGGGACGGCGGTCCGCTGGTAGCCGCAATTTGCGTGGCAAGCGACTCCAGGCAGGCGCGGAGTTCCGGGTCGGCAATCTCGCGCAAGCCTTCCCCAATCTCCTTGGGAACGGCTCGCAACTCGGGCCGGCGCGGCATCGGCGTCGCGGCGGGCAACTTGCCTTGCCGGAAAACGATCCGGTCGATGGCCGCATAGCCGAAGAAGCGATTGACGCGCTCGACGATCATCGGGGTCAAATGCTGTATCAGCGGGGCATGCGCGCCTTCGACCAGCAAGGTCAGTGCACCGCTCGACTTGCGGCCGGCCGGAAAGCGAATCGATTCGGGCGAGGACACCTTGGCGTAACGCTCGCCGACGATCTCGCTCCAGCGGCTGACGATCGCGCCCTGGACGAAGCCGAAGCGGCGAAACGACGTCCCGCCGACATCGCCGAGCAATTCGCCCGCGGCGCGCGGACGGCAGCTGCGCTGCTCCTTATCAGGCGTGCCCTTGCGCTTCGACATCATGGCCGAGCATGCCATAGCGATTGGGTGACCGCCAACGCCACAACGCGCCTCCTCCAACATTATGTGGATAACTTCCGCCATTTGCCGTGGCGCAGCCCGCCCGGTGCGCCGCCGATGGACCCGTACCGCGTGTGGCTGAGCGAAGTGATGCTGCAGCAGACCACGGTCGCCGCGGTGACGCCCCGGTTCGAACGTTTCGTGACCAAGTGGCCGACCGTCGAAGCCCTTGCCGCAGCCGATGACGCCGATGTGTTCGCCGAATGGGCCGGGCTCGGTTACTACGCACGCGCCCGCAATCTGCTGGCGTGCGCACGGAAGGTTGCAGCGCGCGGCGGCTTTCCCGCCTCGGCCGCCGATCTTCGCGGTTTGCCCGGCATTGGGCCCTATACGGCGTCGGCCATTGCGGCGATTGCCTTTGGTGAAGCCGCGCCCGCCATCGACACCAACATCCGCCGCGTGATTGCCCGGCTTCACGCGCTCGAACGGCCGAGCGACGCTGAGATCGAAGCGTTGCTTGGGAACATGATCCCGGCCGGACGCGCCGGCGATTTCATCCAGGCGCTGATGGATCTTGGCGCGACCATCTGCCGGGCACGGGCGCCGCGGTGCGACCACTGCCCGCTGCGGACCGATTGCCAAGCTTTTGCGACAGGCCAGCCCGAGGCCTTTCCGGCGCCCAAGATCAAGACGGTTCGCCCGCAACGTTACGGTATTGCATGGTGGATTGAACGAGATGGCGCGGTCTGGCTCGTCCGCCGGCCCCACAAGGGCCTCCTCGGCGGAATGGCAGCGCTTCCGTCGAGCGACTGGGGGGATTCGCTGGCGCCCGACGTCAACGCGCTCAGCATGGTGCGGCACGTGTTCACGCATTTCGCCCTCGACCTCAAGATTGTTCGCGCCGGCGAGCCGATCGGGGAGGGCTGGTGGCACCCGGTCGACCGGTTGGCCGACGCAGGGCTGCCGACGTTGTTCAAGCGCGCTGCCGCATTGGCCGTGGCTGCGCGCCGCCCTTGCGCAGCGGCTTGAAGAAGGCCCCGCGCAACCCTAAAGGGCAGCGCAGATTCACGTCTCGGTTTCGAGAAACCCAGGGAAATTTCATGGACGACCGCTTCAATACTATCGCCGGCTGGGTGCTGTTCGCGGGGATCGTCGCGCTCGGCTCTTCGATCGTGGCCGGAGAGGTCTTCCACAGCGAGCGGCCGGAAACGATGGGCTATCCCATCGAAGGCGTCGTCCTCGAAGGCGAGGACGGGGCGGAGGCCGAGAAGCCGATCGCATTCTATCTCGCCAGCGCCGACGCCGCGAAGGGTGAGCAGGTCTTCAAGAAGTGCGCGGCGTGCCACAATGCCGAGCAGGGCGGGGCCAATGCACTTGGACCCAATCTGTACGCGATCATGGGGGCGCCCCATGCGTCCAAGCCCGGCTTCGCCTACACTGACGCGCTAAAGTCCAAGCCGGGCAATTGGGATTGGCAGTCGATGAGCGACTGGCTGAAGAATCCGAAAGCCTATGCCCCGGGCACCAAGATGACCTTCGCCGGCCTGAGCAAGCCCGAGGATCGGGCCAACCTCATGGTCTGGCTCAACAGTAAGGGCAGCAATCTGCCGCTTCCCGCCGCTCCGGCCGCGGGCGCCGAACCGGCCGACGATGCCGCAGCCAAGGCCGGCACCGGCGCTGGCGACGGCGCGCAGAAGGCCGAGAATGAGCCGGTGCTGACCGAGCAGCAGACGGGATCCAACCCCAAGAATGTCGGCGGCGAGGGTGCCTCCAAGCTGACCGGCCCGGCGAGCGCCAAGAAGACGAACTGACGTACGGCGGCGTCAGTCGCGCTCGTAGTAATCGCAGACGAAATCCCACGCGGCCTGCGCGTCCTCGCTCCAATGGATGAGGTCGAGGTCGTGCGGCGAAATCACGCCTTCGTCGGCCAATGCCTGGAAGTTGATAACCCGGTTCCAGAACTCCTCACCGAATAGCAAGATCGGCAATGGCCGGACCTTGCCCGTCTGGATCAGCGTCAGCAGTTCGAACAACTCGTCGAATGTACCGTACCCGCCGGGGAACACGGCGACGGCGCGCGCACGCAACAGGAAGTGCATCTTCCGCAGGGCGAAATAGTGAAACTGAAAGCTAAGATCCGGGGTCACGTAACGGTTGGGCATCTGTTCGTGGGGAAGCACGATATTAAGCCCGACCGACTCCGCGCCTTCCTCGAACGCGCCGCGATTGGCGGCCTCCATGATCGACGGCCCGCCGCCGGAACAGACGACAAACTGGCGGTTGCCGTCCTCATCGGGCTCGGTGCGGCTGACGATCCGCGCCAATTCGCGCGCGACCTCATAGTAACGCGAATTGACCTTGAGTCGCTCGGCCACCGCGCGCTGCTCGTCGTTGGTCGCAGCCGCGATCAACGCGTCAGCCATGTCCGGCGCCGGAATCCGCGCCGACCCGTAAAAAACGAAGGTGGACGCCACCTTCGCTTCGTTCAGCAACAGCTCGGGCTTTAGCAGCTCAAGCTGGAAACGGACTGGGCGAAGGTCTTCGCGCAGCAGGAACTCGGTGTCCTGAAAGGCGAGCTTGTAGGCCGCGCTTTCGGTTTGTGGCGCGGACGGCACATGCTCGGCGGCGCGGGCATCGAGCTTGGACGAGGGGAAGATGCGCTTTGGCGGACGCGGTTCGGTCATGCGGCCGAACTAGCCCCAAAGTCTGACAGGGTCACGCCGCTTCCGGCGCGCTCCGTCGTCCGCCCCAATCCAGCCGCCGGGTCGCATACATCACGCCCGCCAATGCCGCGAACAGCAGGAGCGAGCCGATCATCAACGAATAGGCTTCGAGGCTGAGCAGGATGTAGAGCACCGCGTAGAGTGCGATCAGCAGGCCGCCGATGAACGCCGCGCGCCGCCAGCTGCCGAGGACCGCGGCGGAATAAGCGGTGTTGAGGCCCGCAATCGCCGCCGACGCCAGGACATAAGCGGGTGCAAAGCCGATGACTTCGGCAAAGGCGAGCAGGAGCACGAAGAACAGCACCAGCGCCGCGCCCATCAGCAAATATTCGACCGGCGACACGCGCACCCCGCCAATGAGGTCGAACATTAAAAGGGCAAGGAAGGTGAAGGCAACGAAGAGGAAGCCGTATTTCGCCGCTCTATTGACCTTCGAATAAAGGTCGACCGGCTGGATCAAGCTGATCTGCGCGGTCTGGATGGGCCCGCCGGCGCCGACCGTATCGGTGCTCGGGGCATCGGCGCGCGCGATGGCGGCGCGACGCGTTCGATGAGGTTCGACGCCCCGGCATCGCCGGTGCTGACCAGCGACCGGCCGAGCGCGAGATTTCCGACCCGATAATTGGCACGGAAACCGTCGCTCCCGACCTCGCTCGACCCGGGCAGGAAATCACCCGCGAAACTGGGATGCGGCCATGACGAACGCACAAGCCACTGCGTGTCGCCCGCCTGCGGGACCAGGCTCAGCGCGGCCGTGCCGCGGAAATCGAAGGCGAAGTCGACCGTCATCGGACGGCCCGTAAGCGCACTGGCATCGAGCCAGGCAAAGAAACCGCGACCGCCGCCGCTCCCACCGCCAGGCTGCAGGCGCAATTGGCGGCCATCGGCGGCGACCTTCGGATTAGCGCCAAGGCCGCGCGGATCGCTGAGCCCGAAGCGAAGTTCGGCGCGCGCCAGCTGCATGTCGGCCAGCGCGACGCCGGTTCGTTCAAGATCGGGGGGGAACGCAAAGCGCGCCCGGCCGAGCGCCTTTGAATCATACACGACTGCCTCGTAGATTGAGCGTTTGCGCCGTTCGGGCCGCACATCGGACGTCAGCTGGACCGCTTCGGGCGCCAACGTCAGCTCGCGCATCACGTCGCGGCTTCGAGTCACGCTGCGGCCGCCTTCGATCACCGTTTCGGTCGCCGTCCCGCGATAGGGGATGACAAGCACTGGTCCCGTCATCGCCTGGGGCCCGCCCCAGCCGGCCGTGATCGACTGGACCGCCTGCTCCGACTGCGACTGCCGGTCGTAAACCAGGAACCAGACCATGAAGATGGGGACGGCGAGGGCCGCTGCGACGAGGACGGCAATGAGCAACTTGCCCGCCGGGGTGCGTTCACCATCGCTCTTCAACACGCCGCTTTCTCCTCACTTGATTGCGCCCATCGTGCAGTACGCGAACGGCAGGTGTCATGAGCGAAAGCTGAGTAAGTCATGAATGCGGCACCTGCACGGTCACACAGCTGACACTTGAAGCCGGTTTGGCCGCAAGCCAATTCAATCGCATGATCGACATCCGCAAGTTCGACAGCCTGGGCCACGCCGATCACGGCTGGCTCAACGCCCGCCACCATTTTTCTTTCGCCGGCTACCATGATCCCAGCCGCATGGGCTGGGGCCGCATCCGTGTGTGGAACGACGATGAAATTGGCGCGAAGAGCGGCTTTCCACCGCATCCGCACCGCGACATGGAAATCGTCACCTACGTCCGCACCGGCGCGATCACGCACCAGGATTCGCTCGGCAACAAAGGCCGCACGGGGCAGGCGACGTTCAGGTGATGAGCGCCGGGACCGGCGTCACCCATGCTGAGTATAATTTGGAGGACGAGCAGACCACCCTGTTCCAGATCTGGATCGAGACCGACAAGCCCAACGCGGCCCCAAGCTGGGGGGCGATGCCATTCCCGAAGGAATCGCGGGCTGGCAGCTTCCAGCTTCTTGCCAGCGGCGACCCGGGCGATGGCGCGCTGACCATCAACGCCGATGCCCAGATCCTCGGCGCGACCGTGAAGGCGGGCGAGACGATCGAGCTGGAGCCGTCACCCGATCGCCACCTCTATCTCGTTCCCAGCGCCAGGGTGCGCGTCAACGGCATCGAGGCAGGACCCCGCGATGGGGTCGCCATTACCGGCGAATCGCGGCTTGCGATCAAGGCCGAGGAGGATGCCGAGCTGGTGCTGGTCGACGCCCGCTGAGCGCAGCTAGCGGCCGGTTGAGCCTCTGTTCATCGTGCCTGTGCTTGAAACGCAGGCGCTGGGCGGGCATGTGCCTGACCGGGCAGAGAAAATGCCCGAACCTCGGACAGAGCGGGAGCTAATGAGAGCGGGTCGACGCTTGGCGATTGCGGCATTGGTGGCGGGGCTGTCGCTCACGCCCTTGCCGCTGCATGCGCAGGAAGCGACGCAGAACAGCGCCGCGCCCGCCGACCCGATCGGTCCCGGTGAACTGCGCGACTTCAATCTTCAGGGGACGGTCACGCGCCCTGCCGAGTCGGCCGCCACGCCGCCTTCGCGCGAACAGTCTCCGCCACCTGCCGCCCGAACCGAGCGAACCACGGAACGGGCGCCGTCTTCGCCGGCGGTACAAGCTCCGCTCGAATCGGCGGCGCCCAGGCGACCTGCCGAGCAGGCCACGGCAGAGGCCGGGCTTAGCCGCTCTGCCCCCTCCGCTTCGGAAGCCGTTGCGGAGGTCGCGGCGTCGCGCTCGTCGATCACGGTCGACCTTCCCCCGGCCCGCACGGCATCGGCGCCGGTTGAATTCCCGGCATCCGATCCGGCCGCAGCATCCGCGATTGTGCCGGAAAGCGGCTTGAGCTTGTGGCCCTGGTTGCTCGCCGCACTCGTGCTTGGCGCGGGGGGCGCGTATCTTCTCTGGCGGCGAAACCAAGGTGCGGAAGCCTTTGCCGGTAGCGGGTCTCAAGTCAGCGCGTTCGTCGCACCCACCCCAAGCGCGCCGGTTCCCCAGCGTGCCCCGGTGCCGCCAATACCCGCCCCGCAACCCGATCCTGTGCCGCCGGTCGCCGCCCTTGTACCGCCGGCGGTTACGCCTGCGCCGGCTGGGATCGTTGCAACGCGGCTGCGACCCTGGCTGGACGTCGAGTTCGAACCCGACCGCTGCGTGATCGAAGACGAACGGGTAATCTTCGAATTTGAGCTCGATGTCGTGAATTCGGGCACGCTCCCGGCGGCCGATGTCCGCGTGGCGATCCAGCTGTTCAACGCGAGCCCCACGCAGGATCAGGACATCGCGCAATTTTTCCTCGAGCGGGGAGAGGACGCCAATCGCGCGCCCGACATTTCCCCGTTCAAGAAGTTCGAACTCAAGCCGCAGCTCGTCGTCCCGAAATCGAAACTGCGCGTGCTGGAGGCAGGGGGACGGCAATTTTTCGTGCCGCTAGTGGCGATCAACATCCTCTATCGGGGCGGAAAGAGCGAGGGCCAGTCTGCAGCCGCTTTCCTGCTCGGCCGCGACACCGGAAGCGAAAAGCTGGCACCCTTCCGCGTGGACCTCGGCAACCGCATTTATCGCGACGTCGGCGCGCGCATCCTGCCGGGCAACATCCGCCGCTAGAGGACAGCGCTATTGTAGCTGTGCCAATCTCGAAACCGCTGGTTGACTTTAGAAAGTCCAATCCAGCCAAGCACTTATAAAATAACAGATTTTTAGTGCACCCAGCACAACACGGCGGCCAAAATTTATTTTCTTAGTCCGACCAGCATCTTAGCTGCACCACAATAGCGCGGTGCCCTGTTTGGACGGCGGACTGGGACTTGAACCCAGAACCTCACGTGGCTTATCCCTGCGTTGTCACACCCAGAGAGTCACTTCGTGCCCACGAGTGCTCTATCCAGTTGAGCTACCCGCCGTGACCTGACTCTATAACGAGTCGCACGGCGGTCCTAGAATCCGCAACAAGAACAAAATTAGAACAACTGTGGATTGTTTGTGCACGGTCATGTGAAATGACCTGCGAAACTGGCGAATTCCTAAGGCGTGTTCTCTCCACAGAAATCTGAGCCACTGGTCAACGCCGCGCGCGGATCAATTGTGACTGGCTCGCAAATCTCCTTGTTGACCTTCAGCACCGCCTCATGTGACGCCTTCGCTTTGCGAGCTAGCTGGGGAGACATTGTGGCATCAAAGCTTGAGATTGGCGGTGCGGTCACCTTGGGTCTGGCGATTGTCGGCGGTGCAGTCTGGATTGGTCAAGCGAGGGCGTGCCCGCGGCGATGGAAGCCGAAAACGCAGTTGAGCCCTAAAGGGGCGCCTCGCTTTTGCGCCTGCTCTTAGCTTTGACGCCGGAACAGTCTTCACAACCGTATGAGTAATGGTGCCAGGCGAGGACTGCGGCGGCACCCCGATGAGGTCGCCACGGCTCGGCCATTTCACGCAATTGCTTCTCGCTGGGGCGGTCGGACAGCCCCATGACGCGGCCGATCTCGACCATCACGGCAAGGTCGCCGGCCGGGAAAACATCGCCGCGCCCTTCGGCAAAGAGCAAATAGATCTCCGCCGACCAGCGACCGATGCCCTTGATGCGTGTGAGCAAGGCAATCGCCTCCTCATCGTCGGCCGGCAGCTCGTCAAGCGCGAGCTCGCCTGACAGGACAAGTTTGGCCAGGCTACGAATGTAAGCCGCCTTCTGACGCGATATGCCTGCGGCGCGCAGTTCCTCGTCGCTCGCCGCAAGCAACCGCTCAAGGTCGGGCGGCGATCCGAACGCTGCCTCCAGCTTGGCCCACATTGATCGCGCCGCCGCTACGCTGACTTGCTGGCCGACGATCGTGCGCAGCAGCGTCTGGACGCCCGGTTCGCTTGTTCGCGGCTCGGGGATCCCGTGCTTCTCGATCACGCGCGCAAAGGCTGGTTCGCGCGCGGCAAGGGCCTCGACGCTTTGGCGGATGCTCTGCGCGGTGCGGACCATCAGCGGCTGCTCGCCGCGTACAATGCGATGGCAGCGGCGTTGGAGACGTTGAGACTTTCCACGGCATCGGTAATCGGCAACCGCGCCAGGGCATCGCAATGCTCACGCGTGTTCGGGCGAAGTCCCGGTCCTTCCGCCCCCAGCACCAGCGCGGAGGCGGTCGCGCCCAGCGCATCCTTAAGCAGGGCGTCGGCGTCGCCGGTCAGTCCGATGCGCCAGAAGCCGGCATCGCCAATCTCCTCAAGCGCCCGAGCAAGATTGACCACGCGCGCCCACTTCACGCGTTCGAGCGCGCCCGAAGCAGCCTTCGCGACGACGCCGCTTTCGGGCGGCGAGTGACGGTCCTGCGTGACGATCCCGACGGCGCCAAAAGCCGCAGCCGAACGCAGGATCGCGCCGACGTTATGTGGGTCGGTCACTTGGTCGAGCACCAGGAGAACGGCGTCGGGCGATGGGCTTGCGATCAGCTCGTCGAGCCAAGCGTCCTCGAGCGGCTCGACCTCGATCACTACACCCTGATGCGGGGCGTCATTGGGGACGAGGCGACCCAGGTCCGGCGCTTCCGACAAGGTCAGCGGCACGTCCTTTGGAAATTGCATGAAGCCCGCCGCCTCGCGCGTTGCCCAGGCGCGCAGAACCTTGCGGTCGGGATTGTCGAGCGCGGCTGCTACGGCATGCTTGCCCCAGAAGCGCGGCCGGTTGGCGGTGCCGTGGCTTTGGTGAGATTTCTTGCGGCGGGACATGATGCCGCAATGGCGTCGGCTTGGCGACCTTGCAACCGGTCAGGGTCAGGCGGGACTTTCGATACGTGGCGCGCGGGTGCGGCGGTGATGGCTGCGCCAGGTGGCGATGAGGATGATGACCAGGATCGGGTAGCTCCACAACACCGCGGCTGCCGCATATGCGCGGGGCAGGAGGTCCTGGTCGATCGCCTTGAGGACGTGCGAGATGCTGATCGTGAGCTGCAAGCCGGAAATCCACAGCGGCCAGAATCGTTCGGACCGCAGCGCCACCGCGACGAATGCCGCGAGGACGGCAAGATCGATCAGGATCAGCTCGAGGTCGAGGTAGGAATAGCGCTCCTGCGGGGGCGGGATGACGAACTGGGTCGCCAGTGTCGCCAGCAGGCAAACCGCGGCAACCGTCCGCTCATCGCTCCGGCCGCGCCACAGCGTGAAAGCGAAGGTTCCAAGCAGGATCCCCCAGAAGGCGAGATAATGCGGCATGGCTGCAGGCGACCGGACCACATTGTTGTGGCCCGGTCAAAGCCCCTTAAGCGACGATGCGAAGATCGCCGAACGCTTCTTGCGGCGGGCATTCCTGACCGTCGCCCCATGCGACTTCGCGCAGGCCCGGAATCGTCTTGCGCGATTCGGCCAGCGCGACGTGGCAGCTGGCGATCCCACCCCGCGCGGCAATCAGGCCGGTGGTCGCGGCGGCAAGCTTCTCGAACGCGTCGTGCGTACTGGCGAAGCCGGCCCGGGTGGCGGCGCGGGCCTGGACCATGCGAGTCTGCAGCTCGGCGATCTCGATCAGGGCGGCCTCGATGCTGTCTTCGACAGCGCGAACCTGCGTGGCGACTTCAAATGCGGCGGTTTGAATCATTGTTTTGCGCATGACTGCTCCTTCTCCGGGCGCACAAGCGCCGGAGTGGCTGTCGGTCCGATCTGAACGTCGGTTGCGGGCTTTAGCGTTCCAGCAGTCTTGCGAGGCTTTCGAGCCCGGCGAGATACATGCCCGCCGAAAACGCCGCCCCGATTGCGATCGCCGCAATCCAGAACAGCCGCTGGCCGACACTCATCTCATTCCGGGGGTTGCTCCTCGTTGCGAACGGCGGTTGCAGGAAGGGCCAGAACGATTCTGGCCTCTGCTCGGTTAGGAAACCAGCTCCGCCAGCCCTCCCTGCGCGATCAGCGTGCGAATCTGAAGTCTGACCGCCCCATCGCAATGATCGCTGCCGGTAGCCGGCTCAATGTGCGGCGATTGATGTATCAAGCGCTGATATGTGCCGCTGTGCTGTGACACGATGCGCGCAGCCTGGGCCCGGCGTTCGACGCCGAGAATCTGAAGCGACTGGCGGATGCGCTGGTCGACGGTGTGCGGGGAGATGGAGAGCTCCGCGGCGATTTCCTTGGACGAAAGATGCTCGTTCACCAGCCGCAAACAATCGAGCTGGCCGGCACTCAGCCGTCCAACGCGAGCTGTCATGTCGTCTTCCGCAGGGCTCGCGGCCCCCTGCTCGGCGTCGGACACGCCTTGTCTCTCCTCCAGTGCAAGTCTGCCCCCCAACGACATTGCTAGCTCGCAGTTGCGAGTCCGTCACCGCCTTATGGCATCGGCGGTGCCTTTGCCAGTTTCTCGCAGGATTTTGCGGAACTGCTTTGCCAACTAGGTTACTGACTTCTTTGTCAGTTTTGATCGGTTGTGGTGGAGAGGGCTGGATTCGAACCAGCGTACGCTTGCGCGGGCAGATTTACAGTCTGCTGCCTTTAACCACTCGGCCACCTCTCCACGAGGCATGCCCTTCCGGAACGGACAGACATTTGGGCAGGGGCGCCATGTGGCGACACGTCGGTGCTGTGTCAACGCGCTCTTGAAACCCATGAAGCCGATCGCCGTTCGCGTCGCTGGCACGCTCCAATTCCGGCCTGTCCCCAGCAGACCGAAATTGGAGCGGGTGAAGGGAATCGAACCCTCGTCGTAAGCTTGGAAGGCTTCTGCTCTACCATTGAGCTACACCCGCTCGGGCTGCCCGCGGCCATGCCATTGCGGGACAATCCCCGTCAATAACGGGGAATCATAGCGGACTCGGAACGACTCTTCAGGTAAGTTGGTTGAATCGCCCTCGTTCGGGACAGGAGTGAATGAATGGCTGCGCGACCGATCTGGAGAGGTCAAATCCGATTGGCCTTGGTGTCGATCCCGGTCGAAATCTATTCGGCGACGAAGAGTGGCGCTCAGATCCAGTTTCACCAGGTCCACGAACCGACGGGCAAGCGGATCAAGTATGAGAAGGTGGTCCCGGGGCACGGACCCGTCGACCGCGACGAGATTGTCAAAGGTTATGAGGTATCAAAGGGCCATTACGTTCTTCTCGACCCCGAAGAAATCGAGAGCGTGAAGCTCGAAAGCCGAAAGACGCTCGACCTTGTTCAGTTCGTCGACGACGACGGCATCGACCCGATGTATTTTGAAAAGCCGTATTACGTCGTCCCCGCAGACGATCTTGCTGAGGAGGCGTATGTCGTCCTGCGCCAGGCGCTCAAGGATGCCAAGAAGATCGGCATCGGCCAGATGGCGATGCGCGGCCAGGAATATGTCGTGGCGCTGAAGCCGATGGATCGGGGGCTGGTGCTGGAGACGTTGCGCTACGCCGATGAGGTCAACAAGGCCTCGGGCTTCTTCCGCGACATCGGCGACACCAAGCCCGATCCCGACCTGCTCGACATGGCGTCGATGCTGATCGAGCGCAAAGCTGGAGAGTTCAATCCTGCGGACTTCCACAATCGTTACGTTGACGCCCTCAAGGAATTGATCGCCGAAAAGCAGAAGAAGAAGGGCGAAAAAGTCATCCAGGATCCGGACGCCGACGCGGCGCCGCCCAAGGGGTCCAACGTCATCGATCTGATGGCCGCGCTGAAAAAGAGCCTCGGCGAGGATAAGAAGAAAGCGCCCGCGAAGAAGGCCGCCTCAAAGAAAGAATCAACCAAGGCTCCGGCCCGCAAGCGAGCGTAACCCATGGCGGGGCGCAAGCCGCTCGACATCGACACGTACAATGCCAAGCGCGACTTCGCGAAAACGAAGGAGCCGCGCGGGCGGAAGCTTAAGGGTAAGGGCGACAGCTTCGTCGTCCAGAAGCATTACGCGTCGCGGCTGCACTGGGACTTCCGGCTCGAGCTGGACGGCGTGCTCAAGAGCTGGGCAGTGCCCAAGGGGCCGAGCCTCGACCCGGGCGAAAACCGCCTCGCCATGCGGACCGAGGACCATCCGCTCGACTATGGCACGTTCGAAGGCACCATCCCCAAGGGCGAATATGGCGGCGGCACGGTGATGCTATGGGATCGGGGCCGTTGGATTCCGGACCCGCGCAAGGACCCGACGAAGACCATCGAGGAAGGCCACCTCCACTTCACCCTCGAAGGCGAGCGCATGCGCGGGGAATGGGTGATGTTCCGCCTCAAGCCCAAGCCTGGCGAAAAGGCCGAGCCGTGGATGCTCAAAAAGGTAACCGACGACTTTGCCGACCCCGGCAATGGGAACGCGCTTGTCGATAATTGCGTGACCAGCGTGACCACCGACCGGACGATGGCCGAAATCGCCAGCGGCGCCGACGTCTGGCGGTCGAATCGTGGCGGTCAAAAGGGCGGGCGGGCGCGAAAGAAGACGGCGAAAGCACCGCCCGCCTTTGAAGCGCCACAGCTAGCGACCCTGGTCGACGATGTGCCGACTGGCAACGGCTGGCTGCACGAGCTGAAATATGACGGCTATCGGCTGCAGCTGGCGGTGGGGGACGGGATGGCGACCGCCTGGACTCGCAACGGCCTCGATTGGAGCGACAAGTTCAAGGCGCTGGTCAAGGCGGCGGCGCGTCTGCCTGCCGGCTGCTTGATTGATGGCGAAGCGGTCGCGCTCGACGATGACGGCCGGCCGAGCTTTCAGCTGCTGCAGTCGACGCTGAAGGAGCAGCGCGGCGCCAACCTCGCCTTCTACGCCTTCGACCTTCTGGTCGATCGCGGCGAGGACATCCGCAAGCTGCCCAACCTCGAGCGCAAGGCGCGTCTCGCGGCGTTGCTTGAGGCCGTGCCGCCGCCGATCCTTTACGGCGACCACGTTGTCGGCCGCGGTGCCGACCTGTTCCGCGAGGTGTGCAAGCAGGGCGGCGAAGGCATCATCTCCAAGAAAGCCGATGCGGCCTATAAGGGTATCCGGTCGCGCAACTGGCTGAAGATCAAATGCATCCAACGGCAGGAGTTTGTCATCGTCGGCTGGTCCGACAGCGACAAGCGCCGCGGCTTCCGCTCATTGCTGCTCGGCGTACGTGACGGGCGCAAGCTGCGCTACGCGGGCAAGGTCGGGACGGGTTTCAACGCCGCGCTGATCGAAGAGCTGATGGGACTGATGACCAAGCTGGAGGTCGACAAGGCCCCGGTCGAGGTGCCGCGCGCCGACCGCAAGGGCACGCACTGGATCAAGCCCAAGTTGGTGGCTGAGGTCGCATTCACCGAAATGACCGACGATGGCGTTTTGCGGCACCCGAGTTTCATTGCCCTGCGTTCGGACAAGCCGGCAGAGGATGTCGTGCGCGAAAAGCCCAAGAAGCTGAAGAAAGCGGAGAAGAAGGGCGAGCGGCCAACGGCTGCCAGCTTCGGCATCGAGATCAGCAGTCCCGATCGCGTCATCTATCCCGAACTCAAGCTGACCAAGCTCGACCTTGCCGATTATTATGCGGCGGTCGATCCGTTGTTCATGATCGACGGTGGCAATCGCCCGATGACCCTGGTCCGCTGTCCGGGCGGGCGTACCGGCGAATGTTTCTTCCAAAAGCACGACAAGGGCATGTTCGGCGAACATGTGAAGCAGGTTCCGATCAAGGAGAAAGACGGGTCGACGGAGGATTATCTCTACTTGGATGACATCCGCGGCGCGCTCGCCTGTGTGCAGATGGGGACAATCGAATTCCACGGCTGGGGCAGCAGGATTGACAAGGTCGAACATCCCGACCGGCTGGTGTTCGACCTCGACCCCGATGTCGGGCTCGATTTTGCCAAGGTGAAGGGCGCCGCCGTACGACTTCGCGCGATCCTGCAGGACTTGGGCCTGCACAGCTTTCCATTGCTGTCGGGCGGCAAAGGCATTCACGTCGTCGTTCCACTCGATGCGTCGCGCGACTGGCCGACGGTCAAGAGCTTCGCCGATCGCTTCAGCCGAGCGATCGCCGAGGCGGAGCCGGAGACCTTCACCGCCAACATCCGCAAGGTCGAGCGCAAGGGCCGCATCTTCATCGACTGGCTGCGCAACCAGCGCGGCGCGACGGCGGTCATGCCGTACTCCGCCCGCGCGCGGGAAGGCGCGCCCGTCGCCGCGCCGGTGGCGTGGAGCGAACTCGACGATTTCGGCAGCGGCGCGCACTTCAGCATCCGGGATGCGGATCTGCTGCTGGAACGCGCAGCGTCGAAGGCCCTTGCCGGATGGGGCCAGGCGAAGCAGGCGCTGCCCGACGCTTGATCTTGCTCAGTCGATTGGGAAACGGATCACTGCGGTCAGCCCATCGGGCCGCCAGTCTCGTTCGATCGAGCCGTTCAAGTCCGCCTCGACTGCCATCGCGATCATCCGCTGGCCAAAGCCGGTCGATGTCGTCGCGCGCGGGCATGGCGGTCCGGTCTCGACCCACACAAGCTCGACTTCTTCGCCCTTGCGGTCCCAGTCGAGGTCAATCCTTCCTCGGTCGGTGCAAAGGGCACCATATTTGACCGCGTTGGTGTAGAGCTCGTGAAGGATCATCGACAGCCCAAGGACGCGGGCCGGCGGAAGCAGGATCTCGGGCCCGCCGAAGCGCGCCCGCCCCATGGCCACGTCGGCGCTGAGCACCTGTTCTGCGAGCGAGGTGAGCGCGACCTCGTCCCATGCCTTGTTCGCAAGCAATGCATGGGATCGGGCAAGCGCCTCCAGCCGCCCGTTGAAGGTCTTGATGAAGGCATCGACATCCGGTGATGCGCGCGCCGTCTGGTGCGCGATCGCGGCGACGACGGTCAGCATGTTCTTGACGCGATGATCCGATTCCTGGAGCAGCCGCTGCTGCCGCTCGGTCGCCGCGCGGCGGTCGGAAATGTCGCGGATGAAGCCGATGAACAGGCGTTCGCCGAACTGCTCGGTCGCGGTGACCGACAGCTCGACCGTGATCTGGTTGTTGTCGCGGTGCAGGGCAGGAACCTCGATCCGGCGGTTGAGGACCGGCCCTTCGCCCGTCGCCAGAAAATGGACGATTCCCGCTTCATGCGCGGCGCGCAGCGGTTCGGGGACGATCAAGTCGCTTAGCCGCCGGCCCATGGCCTCGTCCCGGCGCCAGCCGAAACATTCGGCGGCATGCTCGTTCCAACCAACGACGATGCCGCTGGAATCCATCACGCACACGGCATCGAGCGCCGTGTCGAGCACAGCCCGAAGCCCTGCGTGAATGCGATCCCCCGGATATTTCATTTCGGAGGCATCGCGACTTTGAAAAATAAAATCAATAGTTTAATCGTCGCCAAGAAGTCGGCGTGGGCCGGCCCGCGACCGCGCTTGCGAAACACGCGGTAGTCCATACGATGCCCGCGCATGCGCGCACTTATCCTTCCGCTCCTGTGGCTCGTGACAACTGCAGCGGCGCCCGGAACAATCAGTCAGTGGCGGGAACAGGCGGGGCGGGTAACGATCACCCGCGACGATTGGGGCATCGCCCACGTCCACGGACCGACCGACGCCGACGCCGTCTTCGGCATGATCTATGCGCAGGCCGAGGACGACTTCATTCGCATCGAGGACAATTATCTGACGGCGCTCGGACGAAAAGCCGAGGCGGAAGGTGAAAAGGCGATCTGGTCCGATCTGCGCGCGCGGCTGTTCGTCAGTGAGGATGAGCTGAAGGCGCAATATGCGCAGAGCCCGGAGCGGATGCGGCGGCTGATGGATGCCTGGGCCGCGGGACTGAATTACTTTCTTGCCACCCACCCGAACGTTCGTCCGCGGGTGCTGAAGCGCTTTGAGCCATGGATGGTGCTCAGTTTCACCGAAGGCAGCATCGGCGCCAATATCGAAAGCATCAGCCTGCGCGACTTGGAGGCATTCTATGGCGCGCGGAAAGTCGCGGCCGCGGCGGTTCCGCTCCCCGAACCGCACGGCTCCAACGGCATCGCCATCGCGCCCGCGCTGACGCAGGGACGCAAGGCGCTGCTGCTGATCAACCCGCACACCAGCTTTTTCTTCCGCACCGAACAGCGGGTGCGGAGTGACGAGGGCCTCAATGTCTATGGCGCGGCGACCTGGGGACAGTTCTTCATCTACCAGGGGTTCAACGATCGCGTCGGTTGGATGCACACCACCAGCGGCGTCGACAATGTCGACGAATTCGCGGAGACCATCGAACATACCGGCCAGGGGCGCTGCTACCGCTATGGGAACGCCTGCCGACCGCTCACCGAGCGGCGCATCACGCTTCGTTACAAGATGGATAACGGGCGCCCGGGCACACGAACCTTCACGACGTGGAGCACGCATCACGGCCCGATCGTCAAGGCGGCCGCGGATGGGCGCTGGATTGCCTTCGCCATGATGCACCGCCCCGTCGAAGCGCTGCAGCAAAGCTATTTGCGGACGCGCGCGACGGATTTCGAAAGCTTCATGACCGTCGCGCAACTCAAGGCGAACAGTTCGAACAACACCCTATATGCCGACGCGCAGGGCAGGATCGCCTATCTGCACCCGCAATTCGTTCCCCGGCGCGACAATCGCTTCGATTACACCAAGCCCGTCGACGGCAGCGTGCCCGCGACCGACTGGGGTTCGCTCCATACGATCAGCGAGCTTCCCAACGTGATCAATCCGCCCAACGGCTGGGTGCAGAACACAAACAACTGGCCGTACCGCGCGGCGGGCGAGTTCAGCGCCAACCCCGTGCGCTTCCCACGCTACATGGATCAATATGGCGAAAACTTCCGCGGGTTACGCGCGGTGCAGTTGCTGACCGGAAGCCGCGGCTGGACGCTCGACCGGCTTCAGGCCGCGGCGTTCGATTCCCGCCAGCCGGGCTTTGCGGCGCTCGTGCCGGCGCTGGTCAAGGCGTTCGACGATCTGCCCAAGGCGGATCCGCAGCGCGCGCGCTTGGCCGAGCCGATCGCGGATCTTCGGCGCTGGGACTATCGCTGGGGCGCGGAGTCCACTGCGCAGACGCTGGCGATGGCGTGGGTCAGCGCGCTCATTCGCCTGCAACCGCCAGCACCCGGCGAACCGACGAACATCGGCACCATGCGGCTCAACCAGCGCACCACGGCCGCGCAGAAGCTTCAGGCGCTCGATAACGCAATGAAGACGCTCGAACAGGATTTCGGCCGCTGGCGGATGCCGTGGGCGGAAGTGAACCGGCTGCAGCGCCTGCCGTCGAACGGCTCCGCCAATTATGACGACAATGCCCCCAGTATCGCCGTCCCCTTCTCGTCCAGCCTGTGGGGATCGTTGCCCGCCTTCGCGTCGCGCCAGATGCCCGGCACCAAGCGCTGGTACGGGGAGCGCGGCAACAGCTTCGTCGCGGTGGTCGAATTCGGGCCGCGCGTCCGGGCCCGCGCGATCCACGCGGGCGGCGCCAGCGGCGATCCGGCATCGCCCCATTTCGAAGACCAGTCGGCGCGGTTCGCCGCCGGCGCTCTCCGACCCGTCTATTTCTATCCCGATGAGCTCGCAGCCCATACGCGCCGGACGTATCGCCCGGGCGAATGAGCGCTAATCTTCGACCTTCACGCCAGGCGCGGACCGCTTCGCGTCGCCGTGGACACGCCGTCGACATTGTTGCCGTAGAAGCGGCGGCTGGTCTCAAGATCCCGAACGACCAGTTGGACGTGGTCGATCCAGCCGGCCGCGTGCAGTTCTTGAACTTCCACGGCTACAGCCCGGCAAACTTGTCGGTGGCCCGGACCAGCCCGTCCAGGATGCCCGGTTCGTTGAACAAATGCCCGCCGTCGGGGATGATCTGCAGGTCGACCTCGGGCCAAGCCTTTTTCAGCGCCCACGCCGCCTTGGGCGGCGTGCAGCTGTCGTGGCGACCCTGGATGATGACGCCCGGGATGCCCCGTAACTTTTCCGCGCCGCGCAGCAGCTCGCCTTCCGCCAGCCAGCCGCCACTCGCCATGTAATGATTTTCGATCCGCGCAATGGCGATCGCTTTGTCCGGGCTGGTGAATTCCTCGATCACATGGGCGTTGGGCAGCAAAGTGACGGTGACGCCTTCCCATTTGCTCCAGGCCTTGGCCGCGCGCAATTGCTCATCGCGGTCGTCGCCGGTGAGCCGGCGGCGATAGGCTTCGACCAGGTCGCCCCGCTCTCCCTCGGGGATGAGGCTGACGAATTCATCCCAATATTCCGGGTAGATGGCTGAGGCGCCGCCCTCCTTGTAGAGCCAATCGACCTCATGTTGGTCGAACAGGAAGATGCCGCGCAGTACCAGCTCGGTCGCACGCTCGGGATGGGCCTGCGCGTAGGCCAGCGACAGCGTCGATCCCCACGACCCGCCGAACACCATCCACCGGTCGACTTTGGCGACCTCGGTCCGCAATCTCTCGATATCCGCGACCAGATGCTCGGTCGTGTTGGCCTCGAGGCTCGCATAAGGCGTCGACTTGCCGCAGCCGCGCTGGTCGAACACCAGGATCTTGTATTTGTCGGGGTTAAACTGGCGGCGGTGGTCGGGGCTCGATCCGCCACCCGGGCCCCCGTGCAGGAAGACCGCCGGCTTTCCATCCGGATTGCCGCAAAGCTCCCAGTAAAGGCTGTGCCCGTCACCGACGTCGAGCTTGCCAGTCTCGTACGGGTCGATCTGCGGGTAAAGGCCGCGGCGGCTGGTCGACTGGATGTCCATCAGAAGCTGAACTCCTCGTAAATGCGTGAAACGTCGCCGCCCCACTCGCCATGATATTTGGCCAGCAGCCGATCGGCGGGCGTCATGTCGCTGGCCACCACGTCATGCAACGGGTCCAGGAAGCCGCCCTCGTTGTCGCCCGCGGCGTTGAGGAAACCGCGCCGGCTCAGTCCCGCAGCCGCAATCTTGAGGACGTCACCGGCAAGCGCGCGCACCGTCCGCCCGTCGGGCGTCGGCGCCTCGAGCGCCTGCTTGGGGACCGCGCCGCGCAACGCCTCGCGCTCCGCGATCGTCCAATGCTTGACGAGATCCCAGGCCGCATCGAGCGCCTGATCGTCGTACAGCAGCCCGACCCAGAATGCGGGCAGGGCGCAAATGCGTCCCCAGCGGCCGCCATCAGCGCCGCGCATTTCGAGAAAGCTCTTCAATCGCACTTCCGGGAAGGCGGTCGAGAGGTGATCGGTCCAGTCGGTCAGCCGCGGCTTTTCGCCAGGAAGCTCGGGCAATTTTCCGTCGAGGAAATCGCGGAAGCTGCGCCCGGCGACGTCGATGTAGCTGCCGTCGCGGTAAACGAAGTACATCGGCACATCGAGCATGTAGTCGCAGTAGCGCTCGTATCCGAAGCCATGCTCGAACACGAAGGGCAGCATCCCCGTGCGGTCCGGGTCGGTGTCCTCCCAAATGTGACTGCGGAAGCTCTTGTACCCGTTGGGCTTGCCCTCGGTCAGTGGCGAATTGGCGAAGAGCGCCGTCGCGACCGGCTGCAACGCCAGCCCAACTCGGAACTTCTTTACCATATCGGCTTCGGATGCGTAATCCAGATTAACCTGGATGGTGCATGTCCGAAGCATCATGTCGAGACCGAGATTGCCTACGGTTGGCATGTATCGCAGCATGATCTTGTAGCGGCCCTTGGGCATGATCGGCAGGTCGGTGCGCGCCTTGTCGGGCCACATTCCGACACCGAGGAAGCCGATTCCCAGCCGGTCGCCGACCGTCTTGCATTGCTCCAGGTGCCGCGCGGCCTCGGCGCAGGTCTGGTGGAGGTTTTCAAGCGGCGCGCCCGACAGCTCGAACTGTCCCGCCGGTTCCAGGCTGATGGTGCCGTCGGCCCCGGTCAGCGCGATGATGTTGCCATGCTCGACGACCGGCTTCCAACCGAACTCGGTCAGGCCGTTGAGGAGGTCCCGGATTCCGCCGGGCTCGTCCCACGACGGCGCACGATGGTCGGCGCAGCGATAGACGAACTTTTCATGCTCGGTACCGATGCGCCACGCGTCGCGCGGCTTTTCACCGCCCGCGAACACCGCGAGCAAATCGTCGCGGCTCTCGATCGGCGCGGATTCGCTATCGTCGGTGCGCGTCGTCATGCGCTGGGGTCGGTAGCGGGCGGAATCACGCCGCGCCAGCATCCTTCGCTTTATGGGTCGATAAGCCCCAATCGCCGGCCACCGCCATGAAGGCGGCGAGCGCGGCCAGCGCAGCTGTCTCCGCGCGCAGAATGCGCGGGCCGAGCGAGACCGCCACGGCCTGCGGGATTGCACGAACCAGCGCGCGCTCTTCGTCGGTAAACCCGCCCTCGGGCCCGACCAGGATCGCCGCCGGCCCTGCGCGCATCGCCTCGGCCACCGGCGCGCCGCCGCCCTCGTCGGCAAAGTAGAGCGGCCGGTCGATCGCTTTCAGGAACGCCGCCAGCGCCAACGGCTCGGCGATTGCCGGCAGGCTGGTGCGGTTGCACTGCTCCGCCGCCTCGATCGAAATGCTCTCCAGCCGTTCCAGCTTGACGCGTTCGGCCACCGTGCGCTGGGTCATCACCGGGATCAGCCGCGCCGCGCCGAGCTCGGTCGCCTTCTCGACCATCCAGTCGGTCTGCGCACGCTTGACGGGCGCGAACGCCAGCCACACGTCGGGCACTGCCTCGAGCGGCCGGGTCTTCCGCTCGACGCTGAGCGCCATACGCTTCTTCCCCGCCCCGGCAACCCGCGCCAGCCACTCGCCCGACGCGCCGTCGAACAGCAGCAATTCATCGCCGATGCCTTTGCGCATGACGTTGCCAAGGTAGTTCGCTTGGCCCGGGTCGAGGGCGATTGCCGCGCCTTCGCTCAGTGCGGCCCGCACGAACAGGCGCGGCAGGCTCTTGGGCGGCCAGGCGGGGGTTGCGGGCATCCTCGCCTCCTACTTAGGTGCACGCGTGACCGCCACCACCGACATCGTCCCTGACAGCGAGCGACGCGGATTTATTGGCGTGCTGCCGCCACGGCTGCGCCCATTCGCCTCGCTGATGCGCATCGACCGGCCGATCGGGACGTGGCTGCTCTACTGGCCGTGTGCGTGGGGCGTTGCGCTGGCGGGCGTGGACGGACACTGGGGCCTGCTTGCGTGGTTTGCGCTCGGCGCTTTCGCGATGCGCAGCGCGGGCTGCGTCTATAACGATATTGTCGACCGCGATCTCGACCGGCAGGTCGAACGGACGCGGTTGCGGCCGCTGGCCAGTGGGCGCGTGTCGCTGCGCGCGGCCTGGCTGTTAATCGGCGCGCTCTGCCTCCTCGGCCTGGTGGTGCTGCTTCAGCTCAATCTGCTGGCGGCGGCGATCGCGCTCGCCAGCATCGCGCTGGTCGCCGCTTATCCCTTCATGAAGCGAATCACCTGGTGGCCGCAGGCGTGGCTTGGCCTGGTCTTTTCCTGGGGCGCGCTGGTCGGCTGGCCCGCGGTCACCGGCAGTTTCGGCTGGCCCGCGCTGCTGCTGTGGCTGGGCAGCGTCAGCTGGGTCATCGGCTATGACACGCTCTACGCGATCCAAGATATCGAGGACGACGCACTGGTCGGGGTGAAGTCGTCGGCGCGGCGACTTAGCGATCGGGCGGCGGTCGGCGTCGCCGTCTTCTACGCAATCGCCGTCATCTTGTGGGCCGCGGCGATCTGGCGTGTGCGGCCCGATTGGCTGGCGCTGCTCGCACTGGTCCCGGCGGCTATTCATCTGGCGGGCCAGGCGTTGCGCGCCGACCCCCGCGACGGCGAGCTTGCGCTCCGGCTATTTCGATCCAACCGCACCTGCGGTCTGCTCGTTTTCCTCGCCATGCTGGTCGTCGGCCTTTCCGCCCGCTAGGCGCTGCCGCCATGCTTTCCCCTCAACAAGCGCGCGATATCGCCAGCAATCTCGTCGAGCGCGGAATCGCCGCCGGCGCCACCGCCGCCGACGCGCTTTACATCGGTCACGGCTCGAACAGCGTGCAAGTGCGGCTCGGCGAGCTCGAAGGAGTCGGCGGTTCGGAGGGCGAGGAGATCGGGCTGCGGCTGTTCGACGGGCAGCGATCGGCGACCGTCGCGTCATCCGATCTGTCGGAAGAAGTGCTCGCGACCCTCGTCGATCGCTGCCTCGCCATGGCGCGCGAGGCACCGGAGGATCCGTTCGTCGGCCTGGCGCCGTCCGATCTCCTGCATCGCGGCGACTTGCCCGCGCTCGATGCCGAGGATGCGTCCGCCCCCACCCCGGACGAGTTGCGCGCGCGCGCCCTTGCGTGCGAGGCGGCGGCGCTGGCCGTGCCCGGCGTGACGAATTCGAGCGGCGGCGGCGCCAGCGCATCGAGCGCGATCGTCGCCCTCGCCACCTCGGACGGCTTTGCCGCGGCCTATCGTTCGACCGGGCACGGCTGCTCGGCCGGGGTTATCGCGGGCGAGGGCGCGGGCATGCAGCGCGACCACGCCTGGCACAGCGCGCGCCATCTCGCGGACCTCGACGATCCCGGCGCAATCGGCAGTCGCGCCGGCGAGCGCGCGGTCGCCCGCCTTGATCCGACGCGGCCCAGGCCGGGCAAATATCCGGTGCTGTTCGATCCGCGCGTCGCGCCGTCCCTGCTCGGCCATTTCGCGGGGGCGATCAGCGGTTCGGCGGTTGCCCGCAAAACCAGCTTCCTGCTCGACAAATTGGGGGAGCAGGTGTTCGCGCCCGGCGTCGAGATCATCGACGATCCCCTACGCGTGCGCGGGCTGCGGTCGCGCCCGTTCGACGGTGAAGGCGTCGCGGTCCACCGTCAGGCGCTGATCGAGGACGGCAAGCTCACCGGCTGGATGGCTGAGAGTGCATCGGCGAGGCAGCTCGGCATCCCGCCCACCGGCCACGCGGCGCGCGGCGCGAGCGGCGCGCCCGGTGCCAGTCCGAGCAATTTCTACATGGCGGCCGGGCCGCGCAGCCGCGAGGAGCTGTTGGCGGCTTTCCCGGAGGCGGTGCTGATCGTCGAGCTGATCGGGCAGGGCGTGAACCCGGTCACCGGCGACTATAGCCGCGGCGCCGCCGGCTTCATGGTCCGCAATGGCGAGATTGCCGAGCCCGTCGCGGAAATCACGATCGCTGCAAACCTGCTCGACATGTTCGCGACGCTCGAGCCCGCCTCGGACCTCGAATTCCGCCGCGGCATGGACGCGCCGACGATCATGGTGCCGGAAATGACGGTGGGGGCGGCTTAAGCCTCCGTTGTCACCTTCGGCAAACGCAGCCGCGGGATCTCGATTGCCGGGCAGCGGTCCATCACCACCTTCAGGCCCGCCCCCTCGGCTTTGGCCGCGGCCTCCTCGTTGATCACGCCAAGCTGCATCCACACCGCTTTTGCGCCGACGAAAATGGCTTGGTCGACCGCGTCCATCACGGCGTCAGGGCGGCGAAACACATCGACGATATCGATTGGCACACCGATCTGCGACAGCTCCCGCCACACGAACTCGCCAAGCACATGCTCGCCCGTGATCTGCGGATTCACCGGCAGGATGCGATAGCCATGATCTTGCAGGAAGCGCATGACGCCATACGAAGGGCGGCCGGCGCGGTCCGATGCGCCGATGACCGCGATATTGCGGGCGCTGGTCAGAAGTTCGGCAATGTCCTCGTCGCGGGTGAGCGGCATGGCACGGTCCTTTCACCAGCGCTCAATGCGTCACGGCGGCCAACAGTTTCGTCGCGATTGCCGCGAAGGCATCGCTGTCCGGACCCGCGCCGGCGGCGGGCGGGCGGCCGGCGTCGGATTCCTCGCCGATAGCGATCGACAACGGCAAGCGTCCCAGAAAAGGCACGCCCATTTCCGCCGCCGCCGCCTCGGCGCCGCCGGTGCCGAAAGGATGCGAAGCCTCGCCGCAATGCGGGCAGGCATAGGTCGCCATATTCTCGATGATCCCCAGCACGGGCACGCTCATCTTGTTGAACAGGTCGACCGCGCGCCGCGCGTCGATCAGTGACAGGTCTTGCGGGGTCGATACGATGACGGCCCCGGCGGGCCGCGATTTTTGAATGAGCGACAACTGCACGTCGCCGGTCCCGGGCGGCAGGTCGACCAGCAGCAACTCGGCGTCCGACCAATCGGCTTCCACCAGCTTGGCGAGCGCGCCCGTGGCCATCGGCCCGCGCCAGGCCAGCGCGTGACCGGGCGATACCAACTGGCCCAAGGACAGGAACTTGAGGCCGTGCGCGCTGACCGGGATCAGCTGGTCGTTTTCCGCCGTCGGCTTGGCATCGGTGCCGAGCAGGGTCGGCTGCGATGGGCCATAGACGTCGGCGTCGATCAGTCCGACCTTCTTGCCCATCCGCGCCAGCGCCACGGCGAGGTTGGCGGAGACGGTCGACTTGCCGACGCCGCCCTTGCCGCTGCCGATCGCGATGAGGGTGCGGCTCGGCTGGGCGGCGGTCAGCGCGACGCGTGCCTCGGTCACGCCGGCCTGCGCAAGCGCTGCGGTACGGAGGTCGTCCTCCAGCGATTTTGCCTCGCTTTGGCTGAGGCCGCTGGCGTCGGCGATGATCGTCGCGACCCCGTCCGCGACGCGGTGCGAACGGATGCGCTCAGGGTGGGGGAGGGCGGCTCGATCGCTCACCGGGCGGGAGATAAGCGCCAACTTGCGGCTTGCCACTGTTTTTCGCGCTTTGGCCTTCCTATAGTTGTCAGCGATGAACATTCTCATGGGGTGGGGCGGGCGCATTCGCGGCCTGTTCGCCGACAATAAGGGTCCCTGGGGACCGACTGAGGACGGTGGTTCCAGCGAACCGCCGTCGAGCGAGGACAAGGGAGGCCCCTGGGGCGGCCCGTCCAATCCCCCGCGCCGCCGCCGTGGTTCGCTCAACACGCCGGGTAACGTCACATCGTTCGACGATTTCGTGCAGCGCAGCCGTGCCCGCTTTGGCGGCGGCGGCGGTGCCGGAGGTGGAGGCTTTGGGCGCCCCGACCGGCCGCTGATCACCTGGGCCATCATCGCCTTCGTGGTGGCTTGGCTATTGTTCACCTCGATGCATGTGATCTCGCCGGGGCAGCGCGGGGTCGTGACGCAATTCGGGCGCTACAGCCATACGCTCGGCCCCGGCGTCGGCTTCACCATGCCTTCGCCGATCAACCGCGTGAACAAGATCGATGTCGAAAACATCCGCAACATCGATCTCGGCGCGTCCAACACCGAAACCTTGATGCTGACTGGCGACCAGAACATTATCGACATCGCTTATTCGGTGCGCTGGAACATCCGCGATCCGGAGCAATATCTGTTCGAGCTCGCACAGCCGGACGAGACCATCCGCGAGGTCGCCGAAAGCGCGATGCGCGCGGTCGTCGCCCGGGTCACGCTCGACCAGGCGATGGGCGAATCGCGCGGCCTTATCGAATCACAGGTGCAGGAAGTGATGCAGCGCGTGCTCGATGCCTATGGCGCGGGCATTTCGATCCAGGGCGTGGCGATCAAGCAGGCCGATCCGCCGGCCGCGGTCAACGAGGCGTTCAAGGATGTGACCGCTGCCCAGCAGCAGGCGCAAAGCTACATCAACCAGGCCAATGCCTATGCCACTCAGCTGACCCAGAAAGCCCAGGGCGAGGCCGCGGCGTTCGACAAGGTGTATGAGGAATATCGCCTGGCGCCCGAAGTCACGCGCCGCCGGATGTATTATGAAACGATGGAGCGCGTGCTCAAGAAGGTCGACAAGACGATCGTCGAAACGCCGGGCGTGACGCCCTATCTGCCGCTGCCGCAAGTCCAGAAGTCGCAGCCGCAAGGGGCCAATCAATGATCGCTTTCCTTCGCGCTCGTCCAATGGTCGCCGGCGTCACGGCACTGCTGCTGCTGTTCATTCTGTTCAGCAGCTTCCTCATCGTTCCGGAAACCAAGCAGGCCGTCATCGTCCGCTTCGGCAAGCCCGACCGCATCCTCGGCAACACCACCGCCGGAATCAACTGGCGCATTCCCTTCGCGGAAAACGTGGTGTGGATCGACAAGCGAGTCCTCGACGTCGACATGGACCGTCAGCAGGTTCTGTCGACCGACCAGCGCCGGCTCGAGGTCGACGCCTTTGCCCGCTACCGCATCGTCGATCCGCTGCGCATGTACATCAGCGCGCGGAGTGAGGACCGGGTCAGCGATGCGCTGCGCCCGATCCTCGGTTCGGAACTCCGCAATGAGCTTGGCAAGCGCCGCTTCGCCGAACTCCTGTCGCCCGAACGCCAGGGCGTGATGGAAAATGTCCGCCGCGGGCTCGATCGTGTCGCGCGGCAATATGGCGCGGAAATCATCGATGTGCGCATCAAGAAGGCGGATCTGCCCGACGGCACCCCGCTCCAGTCCGCGTTCGACCGGATGCGCACCGATCGCGAGCAGGAAGCGCGGTCGATCCGTGCCGAAGGCGCCAAGCGGGCGCAGATCATTCGCGCGGAATCGGATGCCGAAGCGGCACGTGTCTATGCCCAGAGTTTCGGCAAGGACGCCGATTTCTACGAATTCTATCGCGCGATGCAGTCGTACGAGACGACGTTCATCGGCGATGGAAATGAGCGGCCAGGGGCGACTACCATCATTTTGTCGCCGGATAACGACTTCCTGAAGGAATTCTCTGGACGTTCGCGCTGATCGAGCTGTTCAAAGAGCGTTCAGTCCGCGGCGACATATCCCATTGCGTCCAGCCCAAATTGATGGAGTATCGAACTTGTCGAAGGAGTCCGGAAAAGTGCGCTACGCCTATGGGGTCGCCATGGCCCTGCTGCTTGGGGGACGACATTTTCGCTAGCGACGGGTGAAGCTGGCGCGCAGGTCGCGCAGAATGCGCCGGCCAACATGGCGCCGCGCGGTGCGCCGATGTCCTTCGCCGATCTGTCAGCGCGGCTGCAGCCGGCGGTCGTCAACATTTCGACCAAGCAGCGGGTGCCTGTCCGCACGCAAAGCGATCCGTTCGAGGAATTCTTCCGCCGCTTCGATCCGACCCAGCCGCCCGGCGGTCAGTCGCCGGGGCCGGGCGGTCAGGGCCAGGGCCAGGGTCGCACGCGCGAAACTGGCTCGCTTGGATCGGGCTTCATCATTTCCGCCGACGGCTATGTCGTCACCAACAACCACCTGATCCAGGGCGCCGGCGGCCAGGGCACGGTCGATACCGTTACCGTCACGCTTCCCGACCGCCGCGAATTCACCGCGCGCATCGTTGGCCGCGACGCGACGTCGGACCTTGCCGTGCTCAAGATCGACGGCCGCAACCTGCCGTTCGTGCAATGGGGCGACAGCGCCCGCGCGCGGGTCGGCGACTGGGTGCTTGCGATCGGCAATCCCTACGGCCTTGGCGGCACCGTCACCGCGGGCATCATTTCCGCGCTGCACCGCGGAATCACCGGTGTCGGGGCGTACGACCGCTACATCCAGACGGACGCGTCCATCAACATGGGCAATAGCGGCGGTCCGATGTTCGACCTCAACGGCAACGTCATTGGCGTCAATTCGGCGCTGATCTCGCCGACTGGCGCGTCGGTGGGCATCGGCCTCGCCATTCCGGCCGAGCTTGCCAAGCCGGTGATTGATTCGCTGATGCGCGGCCAGCGCCCGCAGCGTGGGTATCTCGGCGTCGGTCTTCAGCCGCTCGACGAAAGCCTCGCCCCGTCGCTCGGCTTGCCCAAGGATACGGGTGAAATCGTGCGCTCGGTCGTGCCCGATGGCCCGGCTGCCCGTGCCGGCCTGCAGCAAGGCGATGTCATCCTCCGCGTCGGCGGCAAGGCCGTCTCGCCCGAGGAAACCGTGTCCTACCTGATCGCCAACACGCCGGTCGGCTCGCGCGTGCCGCTCGACATCATTCGCGGCGGACGTCGACAGACTGTAACCGTCACCGTCGGCCAGCGCCCGACCGAAGAGCAGCTGGCGCAGATCGGCGGCGGCGGAGCGACACCGCCAGGCGGGACCGCGCCGGGCACGGTGACACCGCAACGCGCGCTGGGCCTGGGCCTTGCCGCGCTCACCCCCGAACTGGCGCGCGCGGCCAATCTTCCGGCAGATGCGCGCGGCGTGATCGTCACCGCGGTCGAGCCCGGCAGCGATGCCGCCGAGGAAGGACTGCAGCGCGGCGACCTGATCGTTTCGATCAACAACACGCCGGTGCGCGCGCCGTCGGATGTCGTCGCCGCGGTGGAAACGGCGCGCCGTGCGGGCCGCAGCAGCGTGCTGCTGCTGGTTCGGCGCGGGAACGGGCCGGAAGGCTTCTTCGGGATCGACATTAGCGGGCGCTGACGCGACGCTTCTCTAGGTTTGGCTTGCGCTTGGGCGCCTCGTCGGCAAAGTGGGCCGGCGAGGTGACCGGCATATGAGCGACACTGGGATTTTCATCGGCGCGGCCAGCGGCGGCGCCAACCCCCAGCAACTCGAACTCACGCGCGCCAACCGCCACGGCCTCATCGCCGGCGCCACCGGCACCGGCAAGACCGTTACGCTCCAGGGCATCGTCGAAGGCTTTTCCGCGGTTGGCGTTCCGACGTTCGTTGCCGACGTGAAGGGCGACCTCGCCGGGCTGGCGATGGCCGGGTCCCCCACATCCAAGACGCACGAGATCTTCGCCGCGCGCGCGCAGGACATTGGTTACGCCGGCTGGCAATATTGCGATTCGCCGGTGCAGCTATGGGATTTGTTTGGGGAGCAGGGGCACCCCATCCGCACCACCGCGACCGAGATGGGGCCGCTGCTGCTTGCGCGGCTGATGAACCTCAACGAGGTCCAGGAAGGCGTGCTGACGATCGCCTTTCACGTCGCCGACAAGGAAGGCTTGACGCTGGTCGATCTCGACGACCTGCAGGCGATGCTCGTCAACGTCGGGGAGCGGGCGGACGAATTGACGCTTGAGTACGGTAATGTGTCGAAGCCGTCGGTCGGCGCGATCCAGCGCTCGCTGCTGCAACTGCGCAGCCAGGGTGGCGACCATTTCTTCGGCGAACCAGCACTTGAGCTCGAGGACTTCCTCAAGATCGACGACAGCGCGCGCGGGGTGGTCAACATCCTCGCCGCGGACAAGTTGATGGCGTCCCCGCGCCTCTATTCGACCTTCCTGCTGTGGCTGCTGTCCGAACTGTTCGAGCAGCTTCCCGAGATCGGCGACGTGCCCAAGCCCAAGCTCTGCTTCTTCTTCGATGAAGCGCATCTGCTGTTCAACGACGCGCCCCCGGCGCTGACCGAAAAGGTCGAGCAGGTCGTGCGCCTCATCCGCTCCAAGGGTGTCGGCGTCTATTTCATCACGCAAAACCCGATCGATATTCCGGACACGGTCGCCGCGCAGCTCAACAACCGCATCCAGCACAAGCTCAACGCCTTCACCCCGCGCGACCAGCAGGCGGTGCGCGCCGCCGCCGACACCTTCCGCCCCAATCCCGAGATCGACGTCCCCAGCGCGATCACCGAGCTCAAGATTGGCGAGGCCTTGGTCTCTCTACTGCAGCCCGATGGCTCGCCCTCGCCGGTGCAGCGGACATTGATCAAGCCGCCCTCGTCACGTGTCGGCCCGCTGACCGATCAAGAGCGGCAGGTTCTGCTCAGCACCGACGAGATCGGCAACCGCTACGATGCAGCGCTTGACCGCGATTCCGCGCAGGAGATGCTCGCCGCGAAGTCGGCCGAGGCTGCTGCGGCGAGCGCGGCGGCGCAGGCCAAGACCGATGCCGACCGCCAGGCGGCCGAGCAGGCCAAGGCTGACGCCGCGGCCGAACGCGAGCGCCTGAAGCTTCAGCGCGAGCAGGAGCGGCTCGACGCGCAACGCCAGCGCCAGCAGGATCAGGCCGATGCCCGGGCCCGGCGCGAGGCGGCTAAGCCGTCGATGACCGACAAGGTGATTCAATCGGCAACGCGCGCCGCCGCAAGCTCGGTTGGGCGCCAACTCGGCAACCAGATCCTGCGCGGGATCCTCGGCGGCTTGTTCCGCGGTCGCTGACGGGAAAGCACCTGTGGCCAGGAATAAGTCTTGCGAACTCATCGAAGCGCTCGAAGCCGAATGGCGCGACGCTTTATGCAGCAAGGACCTCGATCGGCTGCGGACCTTGGTCCATCCCGACTTCACCTTGATCGGGACGCGGTCGAGTGGGCCGTTCATGATGCACCGCGACGAATGGCTCGACGCGATCGAGCGCCGCGATGTGCATGACATCGACCTGGTCGTTCGGGACGCGACGGTGCTCGATCACGTCATGATCGGGACGGTGCAAGCCAAATGGCGGCTGAAATATCTCAATCGCGTGATTGAGGATTGCGTGCTGCTGACCGACGTCTGGGTGCTCGACGAGGGCCGTTGGCGCGCATTGCGGCGCCACTCCACCCCGGCGCCGGGAGGGGATTGGGGCTAAGAAAGGCCGATCATGGCAACAGACGTTCGAATCCTGCGGCCGCGGGATGACATCAATGAGCTGACGCTGCGCGGGATCGTCCTTGGCGCGCTCATCACCCTTGTGTTCACCGCCGCCAATGTCTATCTCGGGCTTCGCGCCGGCCTCACCTTTGCGACCTCGATCCCCGCCGCGGTGATCTCGATGGCCGTGTTGAAGGCGTTTCGGGATACGACCATTCAGGAAAACAACATCGTCCAGACGATCGCCTCGTCGGCGGGGACGCTGAGCGCGATCGTCTTCGTCCTTCCTGGCCTGATCATGGTCGGCTGGTGGACCGGCTTTCCGTACTGGCTGTCGGTCGCGGTGATTGCGATCGGCGGAATCCTTGGCGTGATGTACTCGGTGCCCCTGCGCCGTGCCCTTGTGACAGGTTCGACGCTGCCTTACCCCGAGGGCGTCGCCGCCGCGGAGGTTCTCAAGGTCGGCGCTGCGGTCGGCGGAGCAGAAGAGAATAAGCGGGGCCTCTCGGCCATCTCGCTCGGCGCGGCGGTTGCGTCCGGCTACGTGCTGCTCGCCAAGATGCGCTTCTTCGCGGAGGAAGCCTCGACGACCTTCCGCATCGGCACCGGGGCGACGACGCTCACCGCCGGCCTGTCGTTGGCGTATATTGGCGTCGGCCACTTGATCGGACTTGCAGTTGGTCTGGCGATGCTCGCCGGCGTCATCGTCGGCTACCTCATCCTGCTGCCGATCTTCACCGCCGGTGGGTCGCCGCCCGGGATTGAACTTGGCGATTTCGTCGCGACCATCTTTCGCGAAAAGGTCCGCCTGGTTGGCGCCGGGACAATCGGCGTGGCTGCAATTTGGACTCTGCTGAAGGTTCTTGGTCCGATCACGCGTGGCCTCAAGGACGCGCTCGCCGCCAACCGGGCCCGCCGCGAAGCCGGCAATGCGAGCCTACCGATCACCGAGCGCGACCTGCCGATCACCATCGTCGGCGGCACCATCCTGCTGTCGATGGTGCCGATCGCGGCGTTGCTCGCGGCTTTCGGCAATGTTGCGCCGATCTCTGGAGCGGCGACGAGCACGCTGATCGTCAGTGTTCTCTACATCCTTGTTGCAGGCGTGCTGATCGCTGCGGTGTGCGGCTACATGGCGGGCCTCATTGGCGCCTCCAACAGTCCGATCTCCGGGGTCGGAATCCTCGCCGTTCTGGGTATTTCTCTATTGCTGGCCGCATTGTTCCCGGCAGTCGACGGCGATTCAACCCAGGCGCTGATCGCATTTGCGCTGTTCGTCACTGCGCTGGTGTTCGGCATTGCGACCATCTCCAACGACAATCTCCAGGACTTGAAGACCGGTCAGCTGGTGGCCGCTACGCCGTGGCGGCAGCAGGTGTCGCTGGTGCTGGGCGTGATCTTCGGCGCATTGGTCATTCCGCCGGTGCTGAACCTTTTGAACGAGACGTTCGGTTTTGCCGGTGCACCCGGTGCCGGCGAGGGTGCCCTGGCGGCGCCGCAGGCCGCGTTAATTTCGACCATCGCGCAAGGCGTTCTCGGCCGCACGCTGGCGTGGGACCTGATCGGGATCGGGGCCGCGCTCGGCGTGCTTACCATCTTGGTCGATGAAGTGCTTCGCCGGGGCAAGCGCGCGTCGCTTCCGCCGCTGGCAGTCGGCATGGGAATCTATCTGCCGTTTGCGGTTACGGCGCTGATCATCGTCGGTGCGGTACTCGGCCACATCTACAACCGCTGGGCCGCGCGGCAGCCGAACCCGGGCTTTGCCGAACGCATGGGTGTGCTTGCCGCGACCGGCCTGATCGTCGGCGACAGCTTGTTCAACGTCGTGTTTGCCGGTCTTGTCGCGGGGTCGGACAACCCCGAAGTGCTGGCCCTCATCGAGGTTGGGCCGTGGCAGATGCCCGTCGGGATTCTCGTCTTCGCGGGGGCGATCGTCGGCCTCTATGGGTGGACCCGCCGCCGCGCCGCGGAGCCGCTACCCGCCTAGCCCCGCCCGCGGTAGGGCGCGACCCCTTGGTCGGGGAGCCACAGCCCATCGGGCGCCGGGCCGCTCTGCCAGAAGACGTCGATCGGCATTCCGCCGCGGGGATACCAATAGCCGCCGACGCGCAGCCACTTGGGCTTCATCTCCTCGGCGAGCCGCTGGCCGATGCCGACGGTCACATCTTCGTGGAACCCGCAATGGTTGCGGAAGCTGCCCAGGAACAGCTTCAGGCTCTTGCTTTCGACGATCGTCGCGTCCGGGGCATAGTCGATCACGAGGTGCGCAAAGTCGGGCTGGCCGGTGACGGGGCACAGCGAGGTGAACTCCGGCGCCGCGAAGCGCACCAGGTAAAGCGCGCCGCGCCGCGGGTTCGGGACGTAGTCCAGCACCGCCGCGTCCGGCGAAGCAGGCAGCGCTGAGGATTTGCCGAGGTGGGTCGTTTCAACCATGCGCTGCAACTAGCAGGGGCGACCCCTGCCGCCTATCCTGTGCACATGGACTCGCTCGTTTCCACCGAATGGCTGGCGCAGCATCTTGCTGACTTGGACCTGCGGGTCGTCGATTCCAGCTGGCACATGCCGGCGACGGGGCGCAGCGGCCGGGACGAATATCGTGCAGCCCACATTCCCGGCGCGGTGTTCCTGGACATCGATGCGCTGTCCGACAGATCCCATCCCGCGCCACATATGCTGCCGGCCGCCGAAGACTTCGGTGCGGCGATGGGGCGGCTGGGGATCGGCGCGGGCGACCGCATCGTGGTGTACGACAATTCGCCGCTGCGGACGGCGGCGCGGGGCTGGTTCATGCTTCGCCATTTCGGCGCCAGTGACGTCGCAATCCTCGACGGCGGGATGCAGAAATGGGTTGCCGAGGGTCGGACGGTCGAGGGCGGCGACCCCACGGCTCGAGCGGCGCGGTTCGAAGCGGTGGTGCGGCCCGATGTCGTCGCCAAGGCCGAGGTCCCAAGTGCAGCGGCGCTGCTCGACGCCAGGGGCAAGGCGCGCTTCGAGGGGAGCGAGCCCGACCCGCGGCCCGGGGTTGCGCCGGGCCATGTCCCTGAAGCGCGGAACCTGCCGTATGCCGCGCTGTACAATGACGACGGGACGTTCAAGCCGGTCGCGGAGCTTCGCCGCCTGTTCGCCGAAGCGGGGGTCGACCCGGCGGCGCCGTTCGTCGCCAGCTGCGGTTCGGGGGTTACGGCCAACAGCCTGATCTTTGCGGCGCACTTGCTCGGCAACGATTCGGCCAAGCTTTATGACGGCAGCTGGAGCGAGTGGGGCAGTGATCCCGAGACGCCCAAGGCGCTCGGCCCGGCTTAAGCGAGGACGACCCGCGCCACCTCGGCGAGTTCGCGGCGGATCTGGTCGACCAGCTCGCGGCTGGCTTCGGCATGGGGCATGCGGCCCGCTTCGCGTTCGACCAGCAGCGCCTCGACCCCGGCAGCGGTGGCGCCGACGATGCGGCTGGAGCGGGCATCGAAGCAGCGCTGCTTCGCTGGCCCCGCCTCATCCCACACCGCGGCGATCTTGGCGTCCTGGTCGAGGTCCGGGGCGGGGCCACCGGCGTGGTTGTCGACCAGGCGCAGGGCATGGCGGATGCTTGCCAGCCGCGACACGGCCTCGGCGTACGGCTCGGGGCGAGGTTGCGGGGCGAAATCCGGGACCAGGTGCAGCATTGCTCCGGGCTAACCGCCGCAGGGTTAGGAATTTGTGAATCCTCGGCGAAGAACCCCTCCACCGCCTTCGGCGGTCCCCCTCCCCTGCAACTGCAGGGAGGGATGTTTTACGCGCCGCTGTTTGCGTCGATGTCGCGCAGGATCCAGCCGCGCTGGGGGATCGTTTCGATGAATTCGGCGCCGCCACTGGCATTGCGCAATTTCTTGCGCAGCTTGGAAATGAAGACGTCGATGATCTTGGGCTGCGGCTGGTCGTCGGCGCGGCGGTAGAGGTGCTTCAAGAGCATTGCGCGGGTGACGACATTGTTGCGCGCGAAGGCGAGCAATTCGAGCACGCGATATTCCATTTCGGTGATGCCGATCGGATGCCCGTCGATGCGGATCAGCCGCTGCACCTGGTCGACCGCGAGGCGGCCGCCGCACAGGGTGGGCGGCATGTCGCCGCCGCTGGCCTTGAGCGAGGCGAGCAGACGCGAGGCCGCTTCTTCGCTGTCTTCGGGCGACATGCTGCGCGGGCTGCCGATCAGCGCCTGCTGAAGCTCGCCCAGGATCTTGTGGGCTTCATCAACCAGGCGGGTGCCCTCCTCGAACCGACGGCGCGAGCGGTCGAGCATGGATTCGACTTCGACGAGCCGTGCGGAAACCGTATCTTGAGCCATGGCGACGGAGCCCCCGCTCTCGTGCTTACTGCTGAATCTGGGCCGAGGCGACCTCGGAATTGCTTTCCGGCACCGCCAGGATCGACAGCGTCACCGGGCCCTTGTCGACGATACGCGTATCGGGGTCCCAGGCTGTCGAGCGAATGCCGATCTGCGCGCTGTCGCGTCCGGCCTGGTCGAGCAAGCTCATTTCGCCCATGCTGCGCGGCGCGGGGCCGCCGAAGATGGCGTCGATCGCCTGCTGCTGGACATCGTTGGTGGTGGTCACCGTTCCGGCGACCGGCGGCGCCAGCGTGTAATCGGGCGGAATGATCAGCGGCGCGTTGCGGGCGACAGCGAATTCGTCCGGCGCGGCCTGGCGGCCGGTGAGCGACGCGCAGCCCGCGGTCGAGATCGCGGCGGCGCCCAGAACGAGGGCGGAAAAGGCATTACGCATGTTCGGCAGTCTCCTTGGCGCCCTCTTTACGGGTGAGGAACGCGCGCAGCAACAATATCACAACGGCGATGCTGATCGCAGCATCGGCGACGTTGAAGACGAGGAAGGGACGAAAGTCCCCGAAGTGAAGATCGGCGAAATCGACCACGAAGCTGTGGCGGATGCGATCGAGGATGTTGCCCAGCGCGCCGCCGAGCACCAGCCCGAGCGCGGCCTGGTCGATGCGGTTCTTTTCCCGTCCGATCCAGATGGCGACGCCGACCGCGATCGCGCTGGTCAGCGCGACCAGCATCCAGCGGCCGACCTCGTTGGTGGCGTTCAGCAGGCCGAGCGAGATGCCGTTGTTCTCGACATAGGTGAGCGCAAAGATGGGTAGGATGACGAGCTGGTCGCCAAGCTGGTCGATGCCGAGCGGACCGGTGACGATCCATTTGGTCAGCTGGTCGAAGGCGAACACCGCGAAGGCGACCGCGAACCCGAGGCGATAGCGGGTCATGGGCGGCCCCCGCCAAAGGTCACAAAGGTCGCGTCCAAGCGCATGTGCGGTACTGCGGCTACGGTCGGGAACAGCGCGCTTTCGGCGCGCAAATGTGTGACCTTCGCGATATTCGATTCAGCCATCGGGCGACGTTGCACATTTGCCTCGCTGTAGGACAGGATTTTGTTAGGAGAGCTCAGGCCGCAAGCACGTCTGCGCAGCGACCGCACAGGTCGCCGTCTTCGGTCACTTCCGGAAGGAGGCGCCAGCAGCGGCCGCATTTGTGGTTGTCGCTTTTTGTGACTGCCCAATCGCCTTTGTGGACGGTCGACGTGATGAACAGTTCGGCGAGAAGCTCGGGATCGCCCGATTCCGGGAGAGTGACCTCGGCTTCGAGGCTCGACCTGATGATTTTGTCGCGGCGAAGGGGCTCGATGGCTTCGGTGACCTGGGCACGCAGGGCGCGGAGTTTCGCCCAATCGTCATCCCGGCGAAGGCCGGGGCCCAGATTCTCCTGTTCCGCTGGGTCCCGGCCTGCGCCGGGATGACGGAGGGTTGGCCATTCGAGCAGATGCACCGATCCGCCATCGGGATAGCGCGTGCCCCATACTTCCTCGCTGGTGAACACCAGCACCGGCGCGGCCCAGCGGACCAGTGCGTGGAACAGGGTGTCGAGGACGGTGCGGTAGGCGCGGCGCTTATCGGTTTGGACGCCGGTTTCGGCGTTGATTTCGCAGTAGAGGACGTCCTTGCGGATATCGAAATAGAAGGCCGACAGATCCTCGTTGCAGAAGTCTGTCAGCGCGCGGACGTAGGTGTTGAAATCGAAGTCGTTGACCGCCTGGCGAAGCTTGGCGTCGAGCTCGGCGGCGAGATGGAGCATGTAGCGCTCGAGCTCGGGCATCGCTTCGACCTCGACCCGCTCGTCCTCGCCGAACCCATCAAGCGCGCCGAGCAAATAGCGGAAGGTGTTGCGCAGCTTGCGATATTGGTCGGCGACGCCCTTCAGGATTTCATCGCCGATGCGATGGTCCTCGGTGAAATCGACCGACAGCGCCCACAGGCGGATGATGTCCGCGCCGTTGGTCTCCATCACCTTCAACGGGTCGATGGTGTTGCCCAGGCTCTTGGACATTTTCATGCCCTTGGAATCCATGGTGAAGCCGTGGGTCAGCACCGCGTTAAAGGGAGCGCGGCCGCGCGTGCCGCAGCTTTCGAGCAGCGAGGACTGGAACCAGCCGCGGTGCTGGTCGGAGCCTTCGAGGTAGAGGTCGGCGGGCCAGCGCTGGTCGGGCCATTTGCCGCTTTCGAGCGTGAAAACGTGGGTCGAGCCGCTGTCGAACCAGACATCGAGGATGTCGGTGACCATCTCGTAATCGTCGGGGTTGCGGCCTTCGCCGAGGAAGGTGGCGGCGTTGTCGGCGTCCCAGGCGTCGACGCCCTGGTCGCGGATGGCGGCGACGATGCGCTGGTTCACCTCAGCGTCGACGAGCAGCTGGCCGGTCTTACGCTCGACGAAGACGGCGATTGGGACGCCCCAGGCGCGCTGGCGGCTGAGCACCCAATCGGGGCGGCCTTCGACCATGCTGCCGATGCGGTTGCGGCCCTTTTCAGGGACGAAGCGGGTGTCGGCGATGGCCTGCATGGCCAGCTGGCGGAGCGTGGCCCCTCCACCAAGCTGCGCTTGGTCCCCCTCCCCCAGACGAGCTGGGGGAGGATTTGCAGCGGCTTCATTCCTCCCCGAGCTTGCCTCGGGAGGGGGACCGCCGCAGGCGGTGGAGGGGCAATGGGTTTATCCATCGCGACGAACCATTGCGGGGTGCAGCGGTAGATGACCTTGGCTTTCGACCGCCATGAATGCGGGTAGCTGTGCTGGAAGTCCGCGCTCGCGGCGAGCAGTGCGCCGGCTTCGCGCAAGTCGCTGCAGATGGGGCCGTCGGGGGCGTTGAACTTGGCGTTGATGACGCTGCCCTGGCCGCCGAGCCAGAGCCAGTCGGCGCGATACTTGCCGTCGCCCTCGACCGCGAAGACGGGGTCGATGCCGTGCGCCTTGCACAGCTCAAAATCATCCTCGCCATGGTCAGGCGCCATGTGGACGAGGCCGGTGCCCTGGTCAGTGGTAACGAAATCGCCGGGGAGAAAGGGGCGCGGTTTGGTGAAGAAGCCGCCGAGGTGGTGCATCGGGTGGCGGGCGATGGTGCCTGCGAGGTCGGCGCCCCTCACTTGCTGCATCGGGATGAGATTGTAACCCAGCCGTTGGGTCACGACCCCAATCAAATCGACACCTACGAGCAACATCTTGTCACGGAGTGACGTATCTGTGTGTCCGCTCGGGTCGCCGACACGAACAAGGCGGTACTCAACGTCGGGCCCGTACGCGATGCCCTGGTTCACCGGGATCGTCCAAGGCGTGGTCGTCCACACCACCGCATGCGCGCCGACCAGCTCGGGAATCGGGCTTTCGACAATCTCGAACGCGACATCGATCTGGGTCGAAACAATGTCCTCATATTCGATCTCGGCCTCGGCCAGCGCGGTCTTCTCGACCGGGCTCCACATCACCGGCTTTGCGCCGCGATAGAGCTGGCCGCTTTCCGCAAACTTCATCAACTCACCGACGATCGTCGCCTCGCTGTCGAACGCCATCGTGAGATAGGGGTTGGCCCAGTCCGCGGTGCAGCCGAGGCGCTTGATCTGCTCGCGCTGCACATCGACCCAATGCTGGGCGTAGGCGCGGCATTCGGCGCGGAATTCCTTGACCGGCACCTCATCCTTGTTGAGCTTCTTCTTGCGATATTGCTCCTCGATCTTCCATTCGATCGGCAGGCCGTGGCAGTCCCAACCGGGCACGAACGGCGCGTCCTTGCCGAGCAGGGTCTGGGTGCGCACGACCATGTCCTTGAGCGTGCGGTTGAGCGCGTGGCCGATGTGGATGTCGCCATTGGCGTAGGGCGGGCCGTCGTGGAGAATGAATTTCTCGCGGCCCGTGCGGGCTTTGCGCACCTGGCCGTAGAGGTCTTGCGCCTGCCATTGGGCAAGGATCGCCGGCTCCTTCTGCGGCAGGCCGGCTTTCATCGGAAAGTCGGTCTTGGGCAGGAAGACGGTCGAGCGGTAATCGGGTTTGGCGGGGGTGTCGTCGGACATTTGGCGGGCGCTCTAGCTGCGTGGCTGGCATGAATGCAAACCTGCGAGCGATTGGCGTGGCCGAAGGTCGTCGGATGATTTCACGCCAAGACGCAAAGACGCCAAGAGGTTGAGGCTGTTACGCCCGCTTTGCGCCTTTGCGTCTTGGCGTGAAAGACCTCTGTCCTGCCGCTTCGCGGCGTTACGTAAGAAGCTTGCGCGCCGCGGCTTCATCCTCGCGCATTTGGGCGGTGAGGGCTTCGAGGGTGTCGAACTTGGCTTCGTCGCGAAGGAAGGCGTGGAGGGCGACTTCGATGGTGCGGCCGTAAAGGTCGCCGTCGAAATCGAAGATGTGGGCTTCGAGCAGTTCGGTCGGGGGGTCGAAGGTGGGGCGGATGCCGAGGCTGGCGACGCCGGGATGCTCGCTGCCGTCATCGAGGGTCACGCGGACGGCGTAGATGCCGTAACGGGGGCGCTGGTAGTCGCCGAGGGTGAGGTTGGCGGTGGGGTAGCCGAGGGTGCGGCCGCGCTGGTCGCCGCGCTGGACCACGCCTTCGATCGCGAAATCGCGGGTCATCAGCTGCGTCGCGGTGGCGAGGTCTCCGGCGGCGAGCGCTTCGCGGATGCGGCCCGAGGAGATGCGGCCGACATCGGACAGGACCGGCGCGACGGCCTCGGCGGCGATGCCGTGCTTCGCGCCTAATTCGCGCAGCACGTCGACATTGCCGGTGCGGCCCTTGCCGAAGGTGAAGTCGTCGCCGGTGACGACGCCGGCAGCGCCGATCTGCCGCGCGAGGATGTCGCCGACGAAATCTTCCGCGCTGGTGCTTGCGAGCGCGCGGTCGAAGGTGAAGACGAGCATGGCGTCCGCGCCAGCCTGCGCGAACAGGCGCTCGCGCTGGTCGAGGGTGGTGAGGCGGAAGGGCGGGGCGTCGGGCTTGAACAGGCGTACGGGATGCGGATCGAAGGTGGCGATGATGACCGGCTTGCGTTCGTGGAAGCCGCGCTGGATCGCGCGTCCAGCGACCGCCTGGTGGCCGAGGTGGAAGCCGTCGAAATTGCCGAGGGCGAGAACCGCCCCCTTGAGCTTTTCGGGGACGCCGCCATCTAGGGTGAGCCGCTGCATTGCCGCGCGGCTCTATCGGCGGCATGCGCTCGCCGCAAATCCCGCGCGCTTCGGCTTGACTCGCGCCGATCGCATTCTTATCTGCAACCCATCCCGATCCACCGGCTTCCGGCGGCGCACCTGTGCGCGCGTCGGTTTTTCGTTTTCGAAAAGCGGTGGTTCCGGGGCTTTCTAGCGACGAGATGGGGCACGCCTGCCCTGTGGAGCTGAAGAAGGATAACAGATGGCTCGTATTGCCGGGGTCAATATCCCCACCAACAAGCGCGTCGAAATCGCGCTGACCTACATTCACGGAATCGGCCGCACCACGGCAAAGAAGATCACGGAAAAGCTGGGCATCACGCCGGAAAAGCGAGTCCAGGACCTGACCGACCAGGAAGTCCTTCACATCCGTGAGACGATCGACCGCGAACATAGCGTCGAGGGCGACCTCCGCCGCGAAACCGCGATGAACATCAAGCGGCTGATGGACCTCGCGTCCTACCGCGGCCTTCGCCACCGCCGGGGCCTCCCCGTTCGTGGCCAGCGCACGCATACCAATGCGCGCACCCGCAAGGGCAAGGCCAAGCCGATCGCCGGCAAGAAGAAGTAAGCACGCTTCTTCCCGCCCGCTCGCAGCAGCTTAGATTGTAGGATTTTGTAAATGGCCCAGGCACCGCAGCGTCTTCGCAGGCGCGAACGCAAGAATATCACGGCCGGCGTCGCCCACGTGAACGCCAGCTTCAACAATACGATGATCACCATCACCGACGCGCAGGGCAATGCGATTGCCTGGTCGAGCGCGGGAATGATGGGCTTCAAGGGCAGCCGCAAGTCGACGCCCTATGCCGCGCAGGTCGCGGCCGAGGACGCCGGCAAGAAGGCCGCCGACCACGGCGTCCGCACGCTCGAGGTCGAGGTCAAGGGTCCGGGTTCGGGCCGCGAAAGCGCGCTTCGGGCGCTGCAGGCGGTCGGCTTCCAGATCACCTCGATCCGCGACGTCACGCCGATCCCGCACAATGGGGTCCGGCCGAGCAAGCGCCGGAGAGTCTAAGGGTTTCGCTCAAAGTGGTACTTTGAGCGAGGTTAGAAAAGTAAGAGAAACAGAGGGTTAGCCCTCTATCTGCCAAGGGATGAACATGGCCGTCAACGCAAAGAACTGGCAGGAACTGAAGAAGCCCAACGCGCTCGAGCGCAAGCAATCGGGTGGCGATGCACGCCGCCGCGCCGTCTTCGTCGCCGAGCCGCTCGAGCGTGGCTTCGGCATGACGCTCGGCAATTCGCTGCGCCGCGTGCTGCTGAGCTCGCTCCAGGGCGCCGCCGTCACCTCGATCAAGATCGACGGCGTGCTCCACGAATTCTCGAGCCTTGCGGGCGTTCGCGAAGACGTCACCGACATCGTGCTGAACGTCAAGCAGATCGCGCTGCGCATGGAAGGCGAAGGCCCCAAGCGGCTGCACCTGAGCGCGACCGGACCGGCGGAAGTCACGGCGGGCATGATCGCCACCGCGGGCGACATCGAGGTCACCAACCCCGACCTCGTCATCTGCCACCTCGACGACGGTGCGACGCTCAACATGGAGCTGACCGCGGACATCGGCAAAGGCTACCAGCCCGCCGCCGCCAACCGCCCGGCAGACGCGCCGATCGGCCTGATCCCGGTCGATGCGCTTTATTCGCCGGTGCGCCAGGTCGCGTACAAGGTCGAGAACACCCGCGTCGGACAGGAGCTCGATTACGACAAGCTCAACCTGACGATCGAAACCGACGGCACCGTCAGCCCGGAAGACGCGCTCGCTTATGCCGCGCGCATCCTTCAGGACCAGCTGCAGTTGTTTGTCCACTTCGACGACAGCCAGGTGCGCATGGCGCCGTCGCCGATGATCGGCGCGACCGCCGCGATGCCGGTCGAAACGCAGGCCGACACCAACCAGCTCAACCGCTATCTTCTCAAGAAGGTCGACGAGCTGGAGCTGTCGGTCCGTTCGGCCAACTGCCTCAAGAACGACAACATCATCTACATCGGCGACCTCGTCCAGAAGACCGAGGCCGAGATGCTGCGGACGCCGAACTTTGGCCGCAAGAGCCTCAACGAGATCAAGGAAGTCCTGGCCTCGATGGGCCTGCGCCTCGGCATGGACATCCCCGGCTGGCCACCCGAGAATATCGAGGAAATGGCCAAGAAGCTGGAACAGGAAATGCTCGGCTAGTCCGGAGTTTTTTCAAGGGTTCCCGAAGTTCGAAGGGCCGCTCCGGAAGGGGCGGCCCTTTTTGTTGCATGCCACGCAATGGAGCCAAGCGTGCCGTCGGGGGTTGTGCCCGCTGACTCAAGGTAAAACGAGAACAGGGAGAGAAGATATGCGCGCTTTATTTCTGGCCGCCGGTGCGGTGCTTACGCTTTCGGCCTGCAGCCCGGGTGACGATGCGGTCAACAACGAACAGAATGACAACATGATGGCCGACAATATGATGGTCGATCAGAATGCGGCGATGACCGGCGGCATGGACGCCAACATGGCGACCAACGCGACGACCGAAAACATGATGATGAATGACATGATGACCAACGAGGCGGACACGAACCTTGCCAATGGCATGTGATTGACGTTCAGCAATGCCGCGCAAGCGGTTGTGGCAAGGGCGCCCGGCGATGGCCGGGCGCTCTTTGCTTTGTCCCGCAACGATCCTTGGACCCCCGCAGGTCATCAGTCCGTCCACAGGTGGATATCCCCGCTAGGACGCAGGCGATTCACTTCGCGTAAACCGCGACAATCACCCCCGTGTTGGAGCCGGACGCGGCGATTCCTGCGGCCAGTCGAGCTGGATTCGACCGCGAAAGCGACGAAGCTTCAAGCTCTTACGACTCGCGTGAGCTTGGGGGAGGGCACATGGCTAGCACGACGCGTCCGACGCATTACGACGTCCTTGGACTGAAGCCGACTGCAACGGCCGACGACATCGACCGGGCCTTTGCGCGCGAGATCGTTCGGCCACGGCCTCTTGGTGGACTCGCCCAGATTGGCGTGGCGCATGCAACGCTAAGAGACCCGGCCAAGCGCCGTTCCTACGACCAGTCGATCGGCCTGTTCAGTAAGCCTGCCCCTGTCATGACGATGAGCTATAGCGGCTGGGTGACCGCCGCGGCGCCGGTCGTTCGAACGCCGCCTGTCACGGCGGGCGTCACGCGCACGACAGTGGCGCCAGCTGCGGCAAGCGAGCCAGCCGATGCGCCCGCGCGCGAGACGTTTATTGCGGCCTCGCTTCGCGCATTGGCCGATCCGGAGCCTTTGGTGCGCAGCGCGCCCGAGGCGGTGGTCCCGGCGCGGCCGCCGATCGCCACCCGCGAAGAGATCGTGCTTCCAGACATCGAGGTGCAGGATTCGCCCATCGCCTGGCGGCGGCCGGCGATCATCGGCGGCGGGCTTACGCTTGCCGCGGTCCTGTTCGGCGCCTGGGCCGGATCGACGGTCGGCGACCCCGCGGCGCCCGTCGATGAAGAGGCGGAGGTCGCGGTGACCACGGCCGTCCCGGCGGCCAGGGTACGTACCGGCCAGGCGGCTTCGTCGGCCATTTCATCCACCGGTCTGCCGTCCAGGTCGGATCCGGTGGAAACGCCGAAAGCCGCGCGATACGCCAGCGTCCGGCTCGCCCAGGCTGCTCCGCCCACGTCGCCCCGCCCAGTGGCCCTTACCCCCCAGGAGGAGCAGGAACTGGCCGGCGGCGGCTTCGTCGAGAGTGCGACCGGCCAAGCCGCGACGGTTGCCGAAGCGATCGCGCCAGCCGCAACAGCGGCGGAAGCCGCCGCACGTCCCGCCAAGCTTCCGCTTTCGGGGCGGACCATCGCGCGGACGATCGGGCGCATCGGCTATGCCTGCGGCTCCGTCGCGTCGATCGCCGAGGTCGACGGCAGCGCGGGCATGTTCAAGGTGACCTGCGCTTCGGGGATAGCTATCAGGCGCGTCCGGTCCGCGGCCGCTACCATTTCCGCCGCTGGGGCCGGAACTAGCGCGACCCGCATTCCCGCGGCGAAAAGTCGTCGCCGATATGTTACGGCTTTCCCAGGCACCATTGTCTGGGCGGGGAAAGGCCGGGATAAATTGTCGGGGAATGCGCTTCACCACATGGAGAACGAGGCAGCGCTACATGCTTGGTTCTGCCACGAGGTGCTTCCCCTGGAGCGCGCACTGACCGGCTTCATTCGACGCAATTGGAGGGTCGCTGACGACGTGACCGATCTTCGGCAGGACATTTATGAGCGGGCATTGGCGGGCGCGCGCGGCGCGATCCCGATGAATACCCGCGCTTATCTGTTCACGGTCGCGCGCAATCATCTGATCAACCAGGCGAAGCGCGGCCAGGTCGTGTCGATCGAGCTGGTCGCCGACATGTCCGCGCTGGAATCCGATTTCGACCGGTTCGGCACCGAGCGCCAGCTGAGCGCGCGCGAGGAATTGCGCCGGACGCAGCAGGGGCTCGACCAATTGCCGCCGCGCTGCCGCCAAGTGGTGTGGTTGCGCAAGGTGGAAGGCCTGTCCACCAAGGAGACGGCGGAGCGGCTGGGCGTGACCGTCGACACGGTCGAAAAGCAGATTACGCAGGGCATGCGCGCGCTGGTCGATTACATGCTTGGCGGAAGCGGCAAGATCCGCCGCCCGGCAAGCCCGGCCGCGCGGTCGCGGAGCGAATTGCAATGAGCCGCGCCGCACAGATCGAAGAGCTCGCCGCCCACTGGGTCCTGCGCCGCGAGGAGCGGTCGTGGGACGAGGCCGATGAAGCGCAGTTCGCAGCGTGGATGGATGAATCCGACGCGCACAAGGTCGCATTCTGGCGTCTCGAAAACGGCTGGAGGGCCGCCGACCGTATCGCATCGATCGGCGCTCCGCCGCGCTTGGTGCACGATGGTTTCCGTTCCATCGCCTGGACCAAGCCGCTTGCGCTGGCTGCGTCCCTGCTGCTCGTCTTCACGCTTATCGTGATGCAGACGGGCCTGCCCTTCGGCGGCACGTCGGCGCCGCTGTCGAGCGCCAAGTTCGAAACCGGCGTCGGTGGCCACAAGGTCGTCAGCCTGGGCGACGGGAGCCGGGTCGAGCTCAATACCGACACGATCATCAAGGCGGCGGTGGATGAGGACAGCCGCGCCGTGTGGCTGCATCGCGGCGAGGCCTTTTTCGATGTTGCCAAGCAGCCGGGCCAGAAGTTCGTCATCTACGCCGGCGCGCGGACCATCACCGTGCTGGGCACGAAATTTTCCGTCCGGCGGAACGGCGCCGAAGTCGTCGTCGCGGTGCTGGAAGGACGTGTGCGGGTAGAAGACGCGCCGGCCTTCGGCGCGGACCGCGAAGCGACGATCACGGCCGGCGACATCGCGATTGCCAAGAACGGCAATACGGTGGTGACCAAGTCGGCCGAGGCGGTGCAGTCGCAGCTGGCCTGGCGCGAGGGGCTGTTGAAGTTCGACGGCGTCACGCTGGCCAGCGCCGCGCAGCAGTTCAATCGCTACAACCGCAAGCAGTTGGTGATCGGGGACGTCGATGCGTCGGGTCTGCTCATCGAGGGCATCTTCCGGGCGCGCAACGTCGATGCCTTCGCGCGCCTTCTGCAAAATGCCTATGGCTTGAACGTGCAGGACGAGTCGGGGCGGTTCGTCCTGTCGTCGCGCCGGATGGCGAGCAAGACCTTGCCCAAGCAGATCCGGCCCGAGCTGCTGGCGCCGCAGCGGGCCAGCGACGCGGCGACCGATACGGGCCCGGACTGCGGCACGGGCGGATCGGGCTGCGCGGTCATCCCGCTGTCGGCGCCCGCCCCGCGGGTCCAGACGGCATCGCAAACGACCAAGGCGATCCGCGAGGGGCGCAACTGGGACGTGCTGCACAAGCTCTATCCGGCGCGTGCCCTTGCGGCGGGTGAGGAAGGGCTGGTCGGCTTCACCGTCAGGCTCGATTCGCGCGGCAACCCGATGAGCTGCAAGATCACCCACACCAGCGGACATCCGCTGCTGGACATGGAAACGTGCAAGCTGATCCTGGTCAATGCAGTGTTCAAGAAGCCCGCCGGCGTCACCGGCTCGCAGCAGCGCGCCTATGAAGGCGTTGTGAACTGGAAGCTGCCGACGACGCCGCTGACCGCCGTTCCGGCGGTGCCCAAGGTCATCGCGGAGGCGCAGGCGCCGGAGGAACTGGTCTGCAAGCGCGTGCAGCGGACGGGATCCAATATTCCATCCGAACGGCAGTGCATGCCCAAGTCGGAATGGCTGAAGGCGTCGGAGAGTTCGAAGCGCGCCTACATCGATACGGCGCGGCGAAACTGCGGGGGCACCGCAGACTGCTATTAAGCCGGCGCGCAAAGCGTGCCGCATTGGGACAGGCTACACCAGCGCATTGCGGCTGCGGACGCCGACCGGCACCACGCCGCCATGATCGCCGCATCCGCCATGATCTTTCTCGCGCAAGCCGTAACTCCGTGCACAACTGCCGGATTGCCGCGGCTCGGCGGCGGCGCGGTGCTGTTGCGTCCAGTGACCGGAGAGGTGACGATCCCGTTCCTCCAGTTGGGGCCGACAACCAGCGTCCGCGCACGGCCGGACACGATCCAGCAAGCCGGAGCTGACCGCCCCTCGTCGGAACGCGGGGCCGTAGGGCAATGCGAGGCGGTCATCTCCATCGCCTGACGCGCCGACTTGCACCGTGAATGCGTCCGCCTGAACTTTCGTCCCTCCAAGCGTCAGCTATTCTAGTGCGCGAATTCAGGAGTGGCGTAATGGCGTGGATGATTGGCCGAGCCGAGGCGATGGCCGACCCCGATGGGGCGCGGCGCAAGGTGCTGGCGAAGCTTCACGGCCTGACCGAGGTCGACGACCCGGAAAGCCTGGTGGTGCCGATCCTGATCGACGCCATGCTGCTGGTCGAATCCTATCGCGGCGCGCGCCACCAGGTGACGTTCCTGCCCGAGCTGACGCGCAACGTCGACGCCTTGCTCCGCGAACTCGACATCATCGAGAAAACCAAGGCCTGGGCAAGCGAGTGAATTCGACGGTCACTCTTCGCTTCGGACGAGGACGGTTTCGCCGATCAGAAGGAAGAGGAAGAATGGTGCCCAAGCGGCGATCAGCGGCGAGTAAGCGCCGGCATTGCCCATCGCCAGGCTGAAATTGTCCGCGACGAAATAAGCAAAACCGAGCGCCATGCCGAGCGCGGCGCGCAGCAGGACCTGACCCGAACGGGCAAGCCCGAATGCCGCGACCGCCGCGAGCAGGGGCATCAGCAGGGTCGAGAGCGGTCCGGAAATCTTGTGTGCAAGGCCGGCGCGTGCCTCGTCGGCGGAGCGTCCCGCCTCCTCCAACTGACGGATGCGCGTTTTCAGCGTCCAATAATCAAGCTCGCTCGGATTGACCTTTGCGAGGGTCATCTGGCCGGGCGTGACGCCCGCCAAGCCAGGCATTTGCGGCACGCGCCTGACAACATTCATCTCGGCATCGTAGATGCGCACATCGGTCAGCAGCCAGTCGCCGGAGTCGGGGCGGGGCACGCCGCGATCCGCTTCGATCACGCGATGGAGGATGCCGCCCGTACGGTCATAGATCTCGATCCGCTCGGCATGGAAGCGGGCGCCGCTGCCCGCGACATGACCGGCGCGGATCAGGTCGTCGCCCTGGAGCAGCCAGACGTTGCTGAGGATCCCGCTTTCCGGCGGGATGGGACGATATTCATTGTCGGACCAGGCGGTCACGGCCCGCGCCGACTTCACCACCACCGTTTCGTTGAAGGCGAAGAGGATGGCGGCAATGCCGAGGCTGGTGACGACCAGCGGCGCAAGGATCTGGTGGGCGGAAATGCCCGCCGCCTTCATCGCCACGACTTCGCTGTTCTGGTTGAGGCCGACGAAGGCGATGAGCGCGCCGAGCAGCACCGAGAAGGGCAGGAAGCGCGAAATCAGGAGCGGGATGCGCAAGGCGACGTAGCGCCACAATTCCGCATCGCCGTTGCCCTCGACCGCCAGGATCTTGCCCGATTCCCCGAGGAGATCGAGGGTCATGAGGATGAGGACGAGCGCCACCAGCACGGCCAGGCTGCGCGTCAGGAACAGCTTCGCCATGTACAGCGCCAGCTGCCGCGAAGGGAAGAATTGCAGGTTGATCACGCCGGCTTCGGCCCTCGCGTTGCGCGGCGCAGCGCTTTGCCGAGCTTGGCAAAGAACCGCTCGAGCGCGCCGATCGGCTGCCCGCCAGGGCGATGGGCGAGGACGTGATACATCCAGACGATCAAGACGGAGAGCAGGACGAGGGGCACCCATAAAGCGAGGATCGGATCGAGCCGCCCTTGGGAGCCCGCCTGCTCGGCATATTGATTGACCTTGTGATAGGCGACGACGATCAGGATGCCGATGAAAATGCCGAGCGCGCTGCTGCTGCGCTTCGGCGGCACCGCGAGCGCCACCGCGAGCAGGGGCAGCATCAGCATCATGATCACTTCGACGATGCGGAAGTTAAGCGTCGCTTGCGCTTCGAGCATCTGCTCTTGCGAACTGGCGCCGCCGCCATAGCCGACCCGCCAGAGCTCATGAAGGTAGAGCTCGTCCGATTCATTGACGCCGCGAATGCGGAACTGGTCGATCACGGGAAGGCTGATCGGCAGATCGTAGCTGTCGAAGGCGAGGGTGCGCGGCGTGCTGAACTTCGCCGAATCCTGGATCAGCCGGCCGCGTTCGAGGCGGAAGAGGATGGTGTCTTCATCGTCGGTCGCGAGGAACTGACCGTGCTCGGCCGTGGCGGCGACGGACATCCCACCGTCGTTCATCTGGACGAAGATGCCGTGAAGGCGCGTCCCGTCATCCTCGCTGCGGTCAATGCGCAAGGTGAGATTGCGGCCGAGCCGGTTGAATTCCCCCACCTTGATGGCCGCGCCCAGCGCCCCCGACTTGAGGTCGAAGCGCAACCCTTCGTAGCGATAGTGCGAGGCGGGCTCGACATAGCCGACGATGGCGAGGTTCAGGAACATCAGGGGGACCGCGTAGAAATAGGGCACGCGAAGCAGCCGGCCGTAACCCACGCCAATGCCCTTCAGCGCATCGAGCTCCGATGAAAGCGCCAGCTTGCGAAAGGCGAGCAGGATGCCGAGCATCAGGCCGATGGGGATGCCCAACGCCAGATATTCGGGCAGTAGGTTGGCGAGCATGCGCCATACGACGCTGACCGGGCCGCCGGCATCGACCACATATTGGAACAGCCGGAGCATCTTATCGAGCACGAGCAGCATCGCCGCGAGGATCAGCGAGCCGATCAGCGGAATCGCGATCTGTCGCGCAAGATAGCGGTCAATAAGGGCGACGCCCGGCACGTTCTGTCGTTCCAGCACCATGATTTGGCCGCAAACACGACCGAAGTTGCACGACGGGCCGGACCATCTTCGGAAGGGCGTGCCCGCGTCGACGTATAGCGGAACGGTAGCTGAATTCATGTTGAAAACGCGGTCGCAACAAAAAGCTCAGGTCATGCCCGTGACCGGCGGGCGCTCGCGTCCTCGGATCGCATTGCTGTCGAACCCGAAATCGACCGGCAACGTCGCGCAATTGCCGCGGATCCGCGCCTTTTGCGCCGACCATCCCGATATCTTTCACTATGAAGTGGAGCACGCCAACCAGGTCGGCCAGGCGATGAAGACCATTGCCCAGATCCGGCCCAAGGTGCTGGCGATCAACGGCGGCGACGGCACGGTCCAGGCCGCCTTGACCGAGATTCACAACGGCGGGCATTTCGGCGACGAGCCGCCGCCGGTCGCGGTGCTGCCGAGCGGCAAGACCAACCTGATCGCGATCGACCTGGGCGCGCGTGGCGACCCGATCGCCGCGCTCGAGCGGCTGATCGAGCTTGCGCAGGCCGATCTGGCGCCCTTCATCGTCCACCGCGAGCTGATCGCGCTTCGGCACAGCGGAAACCTCGATCGTCCGGCGATCGGCATGTTCCTGGGCGGCGCGGGATTGGCCGAGACGATGATCTGGTGCCGCGACAAGGTCTATCCGTTGGGTCTTCCGAACGGCGTCGCGCATGTGATCACCGCGATCGCGCTGATCATGAAGACGCTTCTGCGCGTCCGGGCGAGCTTCCTGCCGCCTGACTTCAAGCCGATGCAGGTTTCGATGCGCGAGGCCGGCAATACGCTGAGCGGGCGCTATTCGCTGCTTGCCGTCACCACGCTGGAGAAATTGCTGCTGTCGGGCGAATTGGTTGCGGGCCGCGGCGGTTCGCTCAAGCTGCTGGCGATCGACGAGCGCCCGCTGACGCTCATTCGCGCCTTTTTTGCGAGCATCATCGGCAAGATCGGGACATCGCACGTGCGCGGCGTCCATTTCGAGGAAGCCGACGAAATCACCATCGAGGGTGAAAGCAGCAACGTCATCCTGGATGGCGAGACCTTCCGTGCCGAGCTTGGCCGGCCGATCATGCTGAGCCCCGCCCAGCCGCTATCCTTCGTCAAGCTGGCGGCGTAATCTTCCAGGCATGAGCGAATTGCGGCGGCTTGTCGCCGAAGAGCTGGAGCAGCGGGTCGACCCGCGCGTCACGGCGATGGCGGCGGCGATTGCGGCCAAGCACGGGGCGGCGAGCCGCGCCGTGATGTTCTACGGATCGTGCCTGCGCCAGCGCGAATTCGATGGCCTGTTGCTCGATTTTTACCTGATCGTTTCGGATTATCGCAGCGCGTACGACAAACGCTGGCTAGCGATCGCCAACCGGCTGATTCCGCCCAACGTCTTTTACGTCGAGCATGGCGGGCTTGCCGCCAAATATGCCGTGCTGAGCGAGGCCGATTTCGCGCACGAATGCTCGCCCCAAGCATGGCAGGTGTCGACCGCGGCGCGGTTCGCGCAGCCGGTGCGGCTGGTGTGGCGTGTCGACGAAGCGGCGGGGGCGAGGGCCGGGGACGCGGTTGCGGCGGCGGTGCGCACGCTGCTGCACTGGGCGTTGCCGCAGCATGACGGAAGCGACGGCCTCAACCTGTGGAAGGGCGCCTTCGACAAGACGCTTGCAGCCGAACTGCGCGCCGAGCGGAGTGGGCGGGGCGCATCGTTCGTCGATGCCGAGCCGGAGCGCTATCGCAAGTTCGCCGAGGCAGCGCTTGCCGAGGGCATCGCGCCGGCGATGGGCCCGCAGCGCGCACAGCGCTGGTGGCGGGGCAAGCAGGTCAAGGGCAAGGTCTATTCGGTCGCGCGCCTCGCCAAAGCGAGTGCGACCTTTGCCGGGGGCGCCGATTATATCGCGTGGAAGATCAACCGGCATGCGGGCACGGCGATCGAACTGAAACCGTGGCAGCGGCGCTGGCCGCTGGTCGCGGCGATCGGGCTGCTGCCCAAACTGATCAAATCCGGGGCGGTGCGCTAGCAGGCGCGGCGTAGATCCGCGCCGTCGGTCCTGTTCGCTTGGCGGCAGGCCGTCCGGCTTTCGCCGTCTCTTCGCCCAAGCTTCGCTTGCGGTCGCTCGGCTTCGTTTGGTCTCGGCGGCTCAGGCTTTCGCGGCGGCTGCGGACGGGCGGGGCGGGTCGATCGCGGTTCGGGCGAGGGCGGCGGAGACCGCGCCAGCAAGCGCGCCGACGGTGAATGGCTTGCGCAGCAGCTCGTGGCCGCGCAATTCGTCGCTCTCCCCGTCGCCGACATAGCCAGTCACGAACAGCACCGCGAAATCGCGCTCGTAATTGGTGGTCAGATGCTTGATCAGTTCGGGCCCGGTCATCTCGGGCATGATCACGTCGGTGATCACCAGGTCGAATTCCCGCGCGTGGAACAGTTCGATCGCTTCGGCGCCGCTGGAGCAGGCCACCGGATCGTAATCTAGGTCCTCGAGCGCATCGACGGTTGCGGTGCGGACGCGCGGATCGTCCTCCACCAGCAGGATGCGCGCGCCCGGGACGTGGACATCCTCCTCGGCGGCGCGCTGCACGGCGGGGTGGACGCGGACCTTGGCTTCGACTTCGGTACGCGGCAGGTAGATGGCGACGGTCGTGCCCTTGCCGACCTCGCTTTCGATCCCGACCTCCCCGCCCGACTGATGGGCGAAACCGAAGATCTGGCTAAGGCCGAGGCCCGTGCCCTTGCCAACCGGCTTGGTGGTGAAAAAAGGCTCGAACGCATGTTCGAGGACATCGGACGTCATGCCGCAGCCGGTGTCGGTGACGGAGATCTTCACATATTGACCGGGCCGGACGTCGCCGACTTCGTTGGCGGCGAGCGTCACGTTGGCGGTGGCGATGCGCATCATGCCCTGGCCGTCCATGGCGTCGCGGGCGTTGACGGCGAGGTTGACGATCGCATTTTCCAGCTGATGCGGGTCGACGTAGCTCGGCCAGGTTTCGGGATCGAGCTCGACATCGACCTTGATCCGCTCGCCCAGCGTACGGTCGAGGAGGTCGGACATGCCGTTGATCAGGTCGCGGCTGTCGACGCGCTCGGGAAGGAGGGGCTCTGACCGCGCAAAGGACAGCAGGCGGCGGGTGAGGGCGGCGGCTCGGGTCGCGCCCTCCATCGCATTCTGCAGGTGCATCAACACCTCCCGCCGAGGCCCATTCAGGCGGCGCTGAGCAAGGTCGATGCCGCCGACGACGACCGCGAGCATGTTGTTGAAGTCGTGCGCTATGCCGCCGGTGAGCTGGCCCACGGCTTCCATTTTCTGGACCTGGCGGAGCTGCGCCTCGGCCGCTTCGCGCTCCATCGCTTCGGCCTTGAGTGCCTGGTTGGCTTCCCACAATTCCTGGGTGCGGTCGCGCACCGCGACCTCGAGATTCTCGGCGCGCTCGGCCTCGCTTTCGGCCTGGCGCCGGGCGGCCGCATTTTGCCGCAGCGCCTGCACCGCCACCACGCCTAGCGAGATGGCACCGATCCCAACGAGAATCCCAAGCCAGCTCAGGTAATCGGTGAGCCGATCGGCTTCGGCCGAGAAAAACTGGCTCTGCTCGATGCGTTCGCGCAACGCGCGCCGTTCGCTGACGATGATCTCATTGAGCTTGGAGTCGAGTTGGCGCAGCGTGCCGGACCGGCCCGCCTGGTAGAAGTAGCTGATGCCGCTCTGATCCTGCCCGGCAAGGGCAGCACGGGCGGCGATCGCCAGTTCTTCGCCACGGACGCGATAAAGCCTCTCAAGCTCCTGGACGCGCGCTTCCTGCTGTTCGTTGCCACGGATCAGTCGCGCCAATTGGCGGATCTGGTGGCCGGCGACTGCCCAATCGTTCGAATAAAGCGCGCCGGTCTCAGCCTGCTCATCGAGCACGAACCGGCCAAGCGCGGCTTCGGCGCGGGAGATGTTGGAGCTGACGTTGCGGACGACCAGCGCGACGTCATACGCCCGCCGCTCCGCGCTCAAGGCCTGTTCGCGGGCGTCGTTGGCGAATTTGACGAGGAAAACCATCGCCAGCAGCACCAGGGCCGCAAGCAGGCCCGCTCCGGCCGCGCCACCCCGCCGCCAGTCAAAGCGAACGTCGTCGTCCCCGTCCCCGATCATGCCGGCAATCTAGCCCTGTTAACCTTTGGGCGAAACCCAAAGCGGCAAAAGTTCCTTCAGCTTATGCAGCCCGTGGCACGGCCCGCCGCAGCGAACATGCCCAAAATCTCCGTGACCTGCGCTTCCGTGTGGAGGGTGCACAGCGAACAGCGGAGCAGGGTCATGTTGGCCGGGGTCGCCGGCGGACGGGCGAGATTGACGTAAAGCCCCTCGCGAAGAAGCGCTTCCCACATCGCCGCGCCGGTTTCGAGGTCCGGCATGATGACCGCGATGATCGCCGATTGCGTCTCCTCGGTGCCGAGCGTGAACCCGAGCTGTTTAAGGCCCGTGTGAAGCCGCTTGCTGTTTTCCCAAAGGTGCGCGCGCTTGTCGGCGCTGTGCATCAGCTTGCGGATCGAGGTCGTGGCGGTGGCGACGACCGAGGGCGGGAGCGAGGCGGTGAACACATAGGGCCGACAGACCAGCCGCAGGATTTCGAACTTGGGGTGGTTCGAGACGCAAAAGCCGCCGACGGTGCCGACCGACTTGGAAAAGGTGCCGATGATGAAATCGACATCGTCGATCACGCCCTGCGCTTCGGCGACGCCGCGGCCGTTTTCGCCGATGAAGCCCATCGAATGGGCCTCGTCGACCAGCACCATCGCGCCCGCCGCCTTGCACACCGCGATCATCTGCTTGAGCGGGGCGACGTCGCCGAGCATCGAATAAACGCCTTCGAGGACGACCAGCTTGCCCGTTTCGGGCGGCAAGCGCTTGAGGCGCTTTTCGAGGGCTTCGACGTCATTGTGGCGGAAGGGCACGATCTGCGCATTGCCGAGCGCGCAGCCGTCATAGATCGACGCGTGGCTGTCGATGTCGAGGATGATGTAATCCTCTTTGCCGGCAATGGTCGAAATGATCCCGAGATTGGCCTGGTAGCCGGTCGAAAAGACCATGGCGTGATCCATGGCGTAAAAGTCCTTGAGCGCCTCCTCGACCGCCTTGTGGCCGACATAGGTGCCGTTGAGCACGCGGCTGCCGGTGGTGCCCGATCCGAATTCGTCGAGCGCCTTGTGGCCGGCGGCGATGACGTCCGGGTCGAAGGTCATGCCCATGTAATTGTAGGTGCCGAGCAGGATCGTGCGTCGGCCGTTGCAGATGGCGACGGTCGGGCTTTCGACCTTTTCCATGACCAAGTTGAAGGGGTCGGTGACGCCGGTCGCGAGGAGGCCTTCGCGCATTTCGATCAGCGGGTCGAACTTGGAGAAGAGGTCGGTCATCGTCTTTGTTTCCATGCTCCTTGCCCGCTCGTCCTGCGTAGCAGCTCCAGCGGCGTATCGAAGAACCGTGGTGCGTCCTTCGATACGGGCCTTCGACTTCGCTCAGTCCCTGCTCAGAATGAGCGGCGATTGGGCGGTTTACGCCTTCAACTTCCCCAGCGCGTCGACCAGCTGGCCGACGGTTTCGATCTCGGCCTGCATGTTCATGGAGATGATCACGTCGAATTCGTCTTCGATATTGGCGACAAAATCGAGCACGGTGAGGCTGTCCCATTCAAGATCCTGGGCGAAGCGCGTCGCCTCGCCGACGTCGACGCCCTTCTTGTTGAACGGCGCGATCATCTCGAGGACTTTGGCGAGGGTCTGCTGGCGGTCGGACATGGCGTTCCCGTAGTGGTGCGCCGCGGGCATCGCAACGCATTGGGGCGAAGATGCGGCGGGACTAGAGCCAGCCTTTGGCGCGGTACCAGTCGGCGGTTTCCTTGAGCCCCCGCACGGCGTCGACTTTGGGCGCCCACAGCGATGGTGGGGCTGCCAGGCGCGGGTTCGCGACCCAGTCGCGGTGCGAGAAGTAAGCGGCGCGGTCGGGGGTCAGCTTGGCCTTGTCACGGCGCACGAGGCGGTCGGCGCGGGCGGCGAGCTTGAGCAGCGGCGCCGGCGCGGCCAGAATGGCGGGGCGCGTGCCGATCGCAGCGCCAAGCGCGCGGCCGAATTCGCGATGGCTGTAGCCGCCGGGATGCCCGTCATCGCATTCGATGGTAAGGCCGCTGGGCGCGGCGGGATCGGCCAGCGCCAGGAGCAGGCGCGCGAGGTCGCCGACATGGATCAGCGACAGGCGGCCCCTGGGCGGCATGATGAGGAGGCGGTGACGGGCCATGCGGAACAGTTCGAGCGTTTCGCGGTCGCCGGGGCCGTAGACGGCGGGCGGGCGAACAATCGCCCAGTCGAGCCCGGAGCCCTGCACCAGCGCCTCCGACCGGGCCTTCGACGCGCCGTAGAGCGACAGCTTGGGTTCGCGCGCTGCCAGCGAGGAAACGTGGACGAAGCGCTTGGCGCCGCCGGCGGTCGCGGCGGCAAGCATGGCGAGCGTGCCCGCGACATTGCCCTGCGCGAAGCCCGCGGCATCGGGCGCGTTGATCACCCCGGCGACGTGGATGACCGCGTCGGCGCCTTCGACGAGGCGCTTGAGCGTCGCGGGCTGCTCGAGGTCGCCCGCGACCCAGGTGACGCCCGTGCGCGGCGCCTGGTCGCGGCGGGTCAGCGCGAGGATGTCGTGGCCGGCGGCGAGGGCGTGGTCGATGACATGCGACCCGACGAATCCGGTGCCGCCGGTCAGCGCCACTCTCAAGGGCGTCCTCACGCCTTGTCTCCGCTAGTCCTGAGGAGGCACTGAGCGAAGCCGAAGGCCCGTCTCGAAGGATTGTGCCTCGTCCTTCGAGACGCCATTTCGACTTCGCTCAATGGCTCCTCAGGATGAACGGGAAAAAGTTCAGCCCGTTCCACGGTCACAGCGGGGTCCAAGGCCGCTCCGCTTCGGACTCGTCACGTTCCGCGGCAAGTTCGCTTCCGAGCCGCGCGATGATCGCGTCGAGCAGCGGCTCCATGCCGTCGTCGAGCGGGGCGGAGACGGGGAAGGTGCGCGCGCCCGATGCGCCTTCGAGCGCCTTGGTCACCTTGGCGAGCCGCTTGGCGTCGAGCATGTCGGCCTTGGTGATGGCGAGGAGTTCGGTCTTGTCCTCGAGCCCGGCGCCATAAGCTTCGAGTTCGTCGCGGACCACGCGATAGGCGTCGACGGGATCATCGCCCGACCCGTCGACGAGGTGGAGGAGGACGCGGGTGCGCTCGACATGGCCGAGGAAGCGGTCGCCAATCCCTGCGCCTTCGGCCGCGCCTTCGATCAGGCCGGGGATGTCGGCGAGCACGAACTCTCGGCCCTTGTGGCGGACGACGCCGAGCTGCGGGCGGAGCGTGGTGAAGGGATAGTCGCCGACCTTGGCGCCGGCGTTGCTGACCGAATTGAGGAAGGTCGACTTGCCGGCGTTGGGTAGGCCGACGAGGCCGACGTCGGCGAGCAACTTGAGCCGCAGCCAGACCCACAATTCCTCGCCATCCTCGCCCGGCTGGTGCTGGCGCGGGGCACGGTTGGTCGAGGTCTTGTAACTGGCGTTGCCGCGCCCGCCGAGGCCGCCCTTCAGGAGGACGACGCGCTGCCCTTCGCGTGTAAGGTCGACGAGCAGCGTACGTTCTTCGTCGTCGGCCAGAACCTGGGTGCCGACAGGGACCTTGATGACGAGGTCGTCGCCGCCCGCGCCGGTGCGGTTGGAGCCCGCGCCGCCCTTGCCGCGGGGCGCGCGGAAATGCTGCGTATAGCGGAAGTCGATGAGGGTGTTGAGGCCGGGCACGGCTTCGAACACGACGTCGCCGCCCTTGCCGCCATTGCCGCCGTCCGGACCGCCGAATTCGATGAACTTTTCGCGACGGAAGCTGACCGCCCCGGGGCCGCCCGCCCCCGAGCGGACAAAGATTTTGGCCTGGTCAAGAAAGTGCATGGCGCGCGGGTAGGGGATTCCACGCAAAGCTTCCAGCACGGCAATCGCGTCAGTGAGAACCGTTCACACCCCGCTCGCTGCCGTGCAGGGCGGGCGCGAGTGGCGCCCGTCGCGTTCAATGCTGGGGATTGCCCGCAGCCGCTTTGGGCCGAGCTGCGAAGCGGATGATCGCAAAGCCCACGATGGCCGATAGGAACGATCCGCTCAATATTCCGAGCTTCACATCGTCGATCTGTTGGGGATCGCTGAACGCGAGTGTGCCGATGAACAGGCTCATGGTGAAGCCGATCCCGCACAGGATCGCGATCCCATAGACCTGCAGCCAGGTCGCGCCCCGCGGCCGGCTGCCCCAGCCGAACGCGACGGCCAGGCGGACACTGCCAAAGATGGCCACCTGCTTGCCGACGAAGAGCCCCGCAGCCACCGCGAGCGGGAGCGGAGCGAGCAAGGCGGCGACGTTTAGCCCGGCGAGCGACACGCCGGCATTGGCAAAGCCGAACAGCGGGACGATCAAATAGCCGACCCACGGCTCCAGCGCATGTTCGAGCCGGTGAAGGGGAGATTCCATGTCGTCGGGCGCGCCGGGGCTTGGGCGAATGGGAATCGTCAAGGCGGCAAGCACGCCGGCGACCGTGGCATGAACCCCCGAGGCGTAGGTCGCGACCCACAATGCAGCGGCGAGAAGGAGATAAATCGACAATCGCTGAACGCCGGCACGATTGAGCGCGGCCATGCCGGCGAGGATCGCGGCCGCGGCGGCGAGGGCCGCGAGGTTCAGGTCGCTCGTATAAGCGACGGCGATGATCGCGACCGCGCCGATGTCGTCGACCACCGCGACGGTGGTCAGGAATAGCTTGAGCGAGGCGGGCACGCGCTTGCCGAGGAGCGCGAGGACGCCGAGCGCGAAGGCGATGTCGGTCGCCGCGGGCACTGCCCAACCGCGCGCAAGGTCGGAGCCCGGCCCGACGATCACAAGGTAGATCAGCGCGGGGCCGGCCATTCCTGCTGCCGCGGCAATGATCGGCAGCCGGCGATCCGCCGGATTGGCCAACTCTCCGTCGAGGAACTCGCGCTTGATCTCCAGCCCGACGAGCAGGAAGAAACCGGCCATGAGCGCATCGTTGATCCAGTGGAGGACACTGAGCGGCCCCAGATAGGATTGCAGCGCGCCGAAATAGGCAGGCGCGGCCGGGCTGTTGGCGATGACCAGCGCTACCGCGGCGGCGGCGATCAAAAGGATTCCGCCCGACGCCTCGTTGGTCAGGAATTCGCGCGTGATCGAGATAGGGCGGCGGCTCATCGCCACGCCATTGCGCAGCGCGCGTCGTTGTGTCGATCAAAACCGGCTAGTTGGCGCCCGCTTCCGCCTTTTCCGGCACGAGCACCAGCGTCTGGCCCTCCACGCGCCAGGAGGCGAGGCGCGAGAGGAAATTCATGCCGAGCACGTCGAAACCGCCAAGCGCGGGCGAGGTCACAACCTTCAGGTCGGTAGCGGTGATACTGCCCACCTCCAGCCGCTGAACCGTCCCGGGACGAGCTTGAGTCATGCCGTTTGCGGTGCGCAGCATGATCGGCACGATGTCCACATCGCGCTCGATGCGGGCGGCAGCGGCGGTCTCGTCCGACAAAGCGGTGATGGTTGCGCCGCTGTCGATCAGCATGCGCCGCTCGACCCCATTGACCCGGACGTTGGCCCAGAAATGCCCGTCGCGCGACATGCGGATGCGCACTTCGTCGCCGACGACCTGCTGACGATCGAGGCCCAAGCTGGTCGCGATGCGCCCCAGTGTCGGTTCAAACGGTGCATGCTGAAGAAGCAGGAAAATGAGCAGCGCCATCACCGCAAATGAGAAAGCGAAGCGGATGAACCGTCCGACGTAGGGAAGCCGCTGGAGCAGGGTGATGAGGACAGCCGCCAGGACCGCGTAGATCGCAAGTTGCAGCCAGTCGGGGGCGGTCGTCGTCGGCATATGGAGCGCTCAGTCCGGGATCAACTGCGCCGCGGCGCTTTCGATCCGCCGACGGCTTTCAACGGCACCTCGCGGGGATGCTCCATCTCGATCCGATAACGCAGCCGCTCCGACGCGAGGGTGCGTGCGGTATCCCGGGGAAGACCGAGCGCTTCGGCAATCGCCGGGCCGAGAAGCGAATCGCCGAGAGCATTCAGCACCAGCGAGAGCGTCGATTCGGCGACATGATGCTCTTCATGCCCAATGCTGAGCTGGGCGACGAGGTCGCGGATCGAATCCAGGATGGGATTGAGCGCATCGCGGTTGCCGTTGATGATCATCCATGCGGCCAGCGCGCCCGCGCCTTCGCGGCCAAAGGCATCGAAGGTCTGATCGACGATGTCGCGTGCGTCCGCCTCACCAGCGCGGGCCCGCTCGACCGACTCGGCGATGCTTTGCGTGACCGAATCGGCGATCGACCGGGCAAGTTCGGACTGGAGCCCGGCGGCCGAGCCGAAATGGTGCAGAAGGTTGGCGTGCGTGCGCCCGATCTGAGCGCCAACAGCCTTCAGCGTCACCGCCTGTGGACCGCTTTCCAGCAGCAGCCGGCGGGCCGCTTCGAGCGCGGCCTGTCGGCTTTGTGCGGGGGAAAGGCGCTTGGCAGTTATTGACATCAGTGTAAGTTATTCTACCTTTGCAATCATGAGCTCGATTGCCGCACCGACACCATCGGACCTCGATATCCGTCCGCGCGACCGCCGCTTCGGCCGGGAACATGCGACCCCCCGTCTTTGGCACGGTGGGCGCGTCGAAGCGACTGCAATCTATAACGCGCTATCGACCACCTTTCCCCGCGGCGAGGCCTTTTTCGTGGAAAGCGTGCGCGCCTTCCGTGACGGCGCGCCGCCCAGGCTGGCCGAAGAGATCAAGGCGTTCACGACGCAGGAGGCGATCCACAGCCGTGAGCATGACGCGTTCAATCGCCGCGCGGCGGACAGCGGCTACGACCTCAGCAAGCTGGAACGGCAGGTCGAATATCGGCTGAGCGTGACCAAGTCGAAGCCGCCGATCGTCACCCTTGCAGCAACGATGGCGCTGGAGCATTTCACGGCGATCCTGGCACACGAACTGCTTGCAGATCCGCGCCATCTGGCGGGCGCCGACCGCGAGACGGCCGACCTGTGGCGCTGGCACGCGGTCGAGGAGATCGAGCATAAGGGCGTCGCCTACGACACCTGGCTGCACGCCACGCGGCACTGGACGCGGCGCAAGCGGTGGGAGGTCAAGGCCAAGGTGATGTTCTACGTCACCCGCAATTTCCTGGTCGACCGCACCGCGGGCGCGCTCGAGCTGATGCGCCAGGACGGCGTGACCGGCCTGAAGGCGTGGGCGCGGCTGCTGGCCTATCTGTGGGTACGGCCGGGCATGTTCCGCAAGATCGCCGGGGCGTGGTTCAAATTCTTTCTGCCGGGGTTCCACCCGTGGAACGAGGACGACCGGCATTTGCTCACCGCGTATGATGCGGAGGCGCCGTCGTCGGAATCATCGGCGAAGAAGGTGCGCAGCGCGGTTTAACGGACGCTCCTCCCCATCGCTTCGCGACAGGGAGGAGCTTTTAGGCCGCCAGGGCCTCGTCTTCGTCCTCGACGGCCGCACCACGTAGCACCAGCCGCATCAGCCTGGCCGGCACGTCTTCGCCGCGTGCGCAGCTGCGGCGCGGGGCGACGATTCCGAGCGGCGCGAAGCCGAGCTTTTCAAGCACCCGCGCCGACGCCGGATTGTCGATAAAGTACGAGCCTTCGAGGCTGGGCAGGTCGAGCGCGCGGGCAATCTCGATCAGCGCGGTGCACGCCTCCGTCGCAAAGCCGCGGCCCCAGTCGCTGCGGGCGATCCAATAGCCGAGCTCGACCGCGCCCGACGGCCGCCGGCCAAGTCCGCAGGCACCGACGAGGCGCGGCGCGCCCGACGTCCGCTCGAACGCCAGCAGCGAGGGCAGGATGGGGTCGCGCGGAGTCGCCAGAAAGGCTTCGGCGTCGCGCACGCGATAGGGCCACGGCACCGTCGCGAGATTGCGGGCGATGGCTTCGTCGGCGATGGCCATGGCAAGCGCCGGCGCATCTTCGGGGAAGCCGGGTCTCAGCAGCAATCTTGGCGTCCTGGCGAACATTGGTCCTTCTCCTCGCCGCCGTCCCTAGGCACGGCCGGTGACAGTTCCGGGAGAAGGATATGAAAAAGGGGAGCCTCCCTTTTCGGGGGCTCCCCTTCTCCCTTTGGCTTTGATCCGCTTGAGATCTCGTCCGGGCCGCCCCTAGTGGGAACGGTCCGTTGCAACCGTTCCTATGCGCTGGCTTCCGTAATCGGCATCACATGGACGTATTTGCGGCCAAGCTTGCCGTCACGGAACGTGACCGTGCCGTCGGTAAGCGCAAACAACGTATGGTCCTTGCCCATGCCGACGTTGGTCCCCGCGTGCCACTTCGTGCCGCGTTGACGAACGATGATATTGCCGGCGCGCGCGGCCTGGCTGCCGAACAGCTTCACGCCAAGGCGCTTGCTTTCACTGTCGCGACCGTTGCGGCTCGAGCCGCCTGCTTTCTTATGTGCCATTGTGCGCTCTTACTTCTTCTTTGCCGGAGCCTTGGCAGCCGGCTTCTTCGCGGGGGCCTTAGCAGGTGCAGCATTTTTTGTCGACGCCTTGGTTTCGGCCTTGGCCTCAGCTTTGGCATCGGACGTCTTGGGCTCCGCCTTGGCCGGCTTGTCATCGGCCTTCGCGGGCGACGCAGCCTTGGTCTCGGCCGTCGGTGCATCGGTCTTGGCTTCGGCCTTCGGAGCGGCCTTCTTTTCAGCCTTGTGATCGCCGATCGCGACGATCTGCAGGATGGTGTGCTGCTGACGGTGGCCCTTCTTGCGGCGATAATTGTGGCGGCGCCGCTTCTTGAAGACGGTGACCTTCTCACCCTTGGCCTGGGCGATGATTTCGGCCGCGACGGTCAGGCCGTCGGTCTTCTTGAGGTCCGATCCGTCGCCGGCGAGCAGAATGTCGCCCAGCGTGATCTTGTCACCAGCATTGCCGTCGATTTTCTCGACGACGATCTTGTCTCCCGGGGCGACGCGATATTGCTTGCCGCCCGTGCGCACGACTGCGAACATTGGCTTTTCTTCCTACGAATTCCGCTTCCCACACGCGCGCACGACCGGTCGGCGGCACAGCAGCGCTCGGGAAAGCGAGCCGCCTATGGCAGGCGCCGCGGCCTGTCAACGGCACGCCGTGTCTGTGGCCCGCCCGCAACATCTGCGGCCAACTATCCAGCGCCCGGCCTAACGTCCTTGTCACAAAGCATATTCCGGTCATTCTGCGATGTCTGATGGCGGCAAGGGGGTCCGCGCCGCGATTCGGAAGGGGGAAGAGCTAATGTCCAAATCGCTTCGCCGAGCGCTCCTGCTTGCGACCTTGAGCACCTTCGCCATCGCGATCCCGGCCGCCGCGCAAGATGCGCAGAGCGACGTCCCGGCCACGCCCGAAAGCAGCGATGCCACCCCCGCAGCACCGGCAGGTCCCGCACCGACCGTGCCACAGGCGGTGAACGAAGATACGATCATCGTGACCGGCACCCGTTCATCCAACCGGACGGTGGCCGACAGCCCGGTACCGGTCGACGTCATCGGCGCGGACGCGATCGCCCATACCGGGGCGACCGAAACCAACAAGATCCTCAATCAGCTGGTGCCGTCGTTCAACTTCCCGCAGCCGTCGGTCAACGACGGGTCGGACTCGGTCAAGCCGGCGACCTTGCGCGGCCTCAGCCCCGACCAGGTGCTGGTGCTGGTCAACGGCAAGCGCCGCCACGTTGCCGCCCTGATCAACATCAACGGGACGGTCGGGCGCGGCAGCGCGGCGGTCGACATGAACCTCATTCCCGGCATGGCGATCAACCGCGTCGAGGTGCTGCGCGATGGCGCCGCCGCCCAATATGGCTCGGATGCCATCGCGGGCGTAATCAACATCCAGCTCAAGAACGCGCGGCAGGGCGGGTCGGCGAGCCTGACCTACGGCAAATATATCACGACGCTGGAGGACGTGGACGACGTGACCGGCCTTGCGCTCAATGGCGCCGGCCAGCCGTTCCTCGATCCCAACGACATCGGAACGCCGACCACGACCTCGCGCTATTTCGTCGCCGAGACCGATGGGGAGCGCAAGGCGCGAGACGGCTCCCAGGTGACCTTCGCGGCCAACCTCGGCCTGCCGATCGGCTCGACCGGATACGTCAACCTTACCGGCGAACTGCAGCGCAAGTCGGCGGTCAATCGCGCGGGCTACGATCTGCGGCCGAACTTCACCTTTGGCGTGACGAACGCAACGACCGTGTTCGATCCACGCGAACTCGATTTCAACCGGCTCCAGTTCAAATATGGCGAGCCCAAAGCGAAGAGTTACAATCTGTTCCTCAATGCCGGGATCGACGTCTCGCCCGATTGGGAAGCCTATGCATTCGCCTCGCACGGCCACCGCAATTCGACCAGCGCGGCCAATTGGCGGCAGTATATCGCCGCCGCCAACCGCGATTTCAGCGTGCTCGCGCCGAACCAGGTGCCCAATGCCGGCAACTTCGTGCCGCTGACGGACGAGGGCTTCCTGCCGTTGATCGAGACCGACCTCGACGATTATGCCGCGACCATCGGGCTGCGCGGTGCGATTGCCGGGTGGAAGGCCGATTTCTCGGCCGGTTATGGCCACAACCGCTTCGACTATGACCTGCACGACACGCTCAACACGTCGCTCGGGCCCGACAGCCCGCGCGATTTCGATGCCGGCGGCCTGCGTTATGGCCAGTGGTTGTTCAATGCCGATTTCTCGCGCGAGTTCGCGATCGGGACGGCCAAGCCGCTGACCGTCGCGGTCGGCGCCGAGCATCGCCGCGAGCGCTTCAAGATCCGTCCCGGCGAGGAAGCCTCCTACGTCGCCGGGCCGCTGTTCCGGGCAGCGGTGCCGAACACCACGCTGGCCAATTGCGACGCCTTGGGCGGGCGCTTCGGCTCGCTGGCGCCGACCACCTGCGACTTCCCGGGCCGCGGCGCGGGGGCGGGCGCCCAGGGCTTCCCGGGGATTCCGGCGGCTAGCGAAACCAATGAGGGCCGCCACAGCTGGGGCGTCTATGCCGAACTCGACACCGACCCGATCGAGGGCGTCACCACGACCCTGGCCGCACGGTTCGAGGATTATTCGGACTTCGGGACGACGCTGAACGGCAAGTTTGCCGCGCGGTGGGAATTTATCCCCAATTATGCGGTGCGCGGCGCGATCTCCAACGGGTTCCGCGCGCCGTCCCTGCACCAGCAATATTTCACGACCTTTTCGACCAACTTCGTCAACGGCATCCCGGTCGACATCGCGACACTCGCCGTCGGGTCCCCAGCGGCGGCGGCGCTCGGCGCGCAGCCGCTGAAGCCCGAGAAGTCGGTCAACTTCAGCCTCGGCGCGACGGCCAACCCGGTGCCCGGCCTGACGATCACGGCGGACTGGTACTCGATCAAGATCAAGGACCGGATCGTGTTCAGCGAGATCCTTGGCGTGAACGGCACCGGCAACGTCGCCGCGACGGGGACGGCGGTCACCGCGCTGCTGCAGAGCCTGGGCTTCCCGCAGGTCGGCGCCGGGCGCTTCTTCTTGAACGGAATCGACACCCGTACGCGCGGTCTCGACATCGTTGCCGCCTATAACTGGCGGACCAACGGCTTCGGCCGCTGGAACCTCAGCGCGGCCTACAACCGCAACAAGACCAAGATCACCGACCGCGCGCCGCCTCCCGGAGCGTTGTCGACGATCCCGAACCTGATCCTGTTCGGCAGAACCGAAAGCCTGCGCTTCACTTACGGCCAGCCGCGCGACAAGATCGTGCTCAGTGCCGATGGCGACCTGGGCCGCTTCGGGGTGACGGCGCGCACCACGCGCTATGGCAAGGTCGTTTCGCCCTCCGCCAGCCTGCCGCCGGCGCCCAACCAGTTCGACGTCAATACCTTCCTGCCGGACGACATTCGCCTTGGCCGCAAGTGGATCACCGACCTCGAATTGCGCTGGAAGCCGGGTGGCGGGGCAGAATTGGCCTTGGGATCGAACAATCTGTTCGATGTCTATCCCGACCGGTCGCCGTTCGGGATCCGCCCGGACGGCGGGGTCTATCCGGTGAACCAGATCTATTTTCCATATTCGACCTTCTCGCCGTTCGGCTTCAACGGACGATTCATCTACGGCCGGGCGTCGATCAACTTCTAGGCGGTGGGATATGTGAGGCGGCACGGCGCGGGAGTGGATCCGCGCCGTCGATCGTCACCGCGTTCAGCCAGGCGTCGGCCGGCTCTAGTGCCGATGCTCGGGGCGGAGCTGGTAACGGCCGCCTTCAAGGCCGTTGAACATCGATGCAATTTCCGGGTGATCGACGGGCTCGTCGCTTTCGTCGGGAACGAGGTTCTGCTGGCTGACGTAAGCGGTGTAGGTCGTCTCCGCATTTTCGGCGAGCAGGTGGTAGAAGGGCTGGTCCTTCGACGGGCGGATCGCCTCGGGAATCGATTCGTACCATTCGTCGCTGTTGGCGAATTCGGGATCGACGTCGAAGATCACGCCGCGGAAATCGAAGATGCGGTGGCGCACGACATCGCCGATGGCGAAGCGGGCGGAAGGGATGGCGATATGCTGGGCCATGGGGGCTGAACGTTCGACGGGCGACATGGCTTCCTATCTAGGCAAGCTTGGGGGCCGCTGCTAGAGCCCGCCCGCGACCAACGCCCGGATCCGGGCCTTGCACCTTCGTAGCGGAGAGGTGGCTGAGTGGTCGAAAGCACCGCACTCGAAATGCGGCGTGCGGGCAACCGTACCGTGGGTTCGAATCCCACCCTCTCCGCCAACCCCATCCCCCACAATAGCGGTTGACACGGCGACTGCCTCGCGCTCTCTTGCGTGCATGCGTGAGAAGCACTGCATCCAGATGGGCAATCCGGCCACGACGTCGTCGCTTGGCTGGTGGTGGCGCTTGCCCGAACGATGGCGTGCGCGCGGCTGATTCCTGACTGACAGGATTATCTGACCCGAGGCCCGCCATTCGAGCGGGCTTTTTTTTTCGTCTGCGCTCATCGCCCACAAACGGGAATTCGACATGCTTAATGCCCTCGTCAAAACGCACGCACCCGACAATTTGCCACCTGATCTGGGGCCGGTGCCAAATCCGCTGCCCCGGCTCCTGTCGGGTGAAAACCTCGACGCCGACGATTCGCAAAAGTTGTTTGAGCGGCTGGTGCTCGGAAAGCTCGAGCCTGCAGAAATCGCCGGGATGCTGATCGCCCTTCGAATGAAGGGGGAAACGCCGGAGGAAATGGTCGGCGCGGCACGGGCGCTGATCGAGGCCGCCGAGCCCTTCGACCGACCCGATTATCTGTTCGCCGACTGCTGCGGGACCGGCGGGGACGCATCGGGGCTGATCAATGTCTCGACCGCCACCGCCTTCGTCGCCGCGGCCTGCGGCCTGCCGATTGCCAAGCACGGCAACAGGTCAGTCAGCAGCCAGTGTGGGTCCGCCGATGTCCTTGAGGCGCTGGGGTCAAGATTGTGGTGGAGCCAGCGCACGCGCGCGACCTGCTCGACGAGACGGGGTTCTGCTTCCTGTTCGCGCCGTCCTTTCATCCGGGGATGAAGCATGCGGCGCTGGTGCGGCGGCAATTGGCGATCCGCACCGTGATGAATTTGCTCGGTCCGTGCGTGAACCCGGCGCGGCCGCCGGTCCAATTGCTGGGCGTCGCCGACGCGGCGAAGCTCGATCACGTCGCGCAAGTGCTGGGCGCGATCGGGACGACGCGCGCGCTAGTGGTTCACGGCGCGGGATTGGACGAGGTTGCGATTCACGGCGAGACCGACGCGACGCTGGTCGAAGACGGCGTGACCACGGCACTTCGCCTGTCACCCGAAGACGCGGGCATCGATCGGGCACCCCTGTCTCAGGTCGCCGGCGGTGAGCCGGCAGAAAATGCGTTACGGCTGCGCGCCTTGCTCGACGGCGGGGGCAAGGCGGCCGAACGCGACATCGTCATTCTCAATACCGCCGCCCTGTTGATGACCGCGGGACTTTCGGCGGACTTGAGGCGGGGGGCCGACTCTGCCCGCGAGGCGCTTGCCGACGGTGCACCGGGGCGGGTGCTCGACGCGTACATCCGGGGCAGCAATGGCTGACGTCCTCGACCGGATCCTTGCGCGCAAACGGACCGAAGTCGCGGCCCGGCGGCGGACGATCGCGCCGCCGCCACCATCGGTGCGCTCGCTCAAGACGGCGCTGGCCCGGCCCGACGCGCGCTTCATCATGGAGGTCAAGCCGCGATCCCCATCGGGCCATGTCGCCCGCTATTCGGTGGAGGAAGCAAGCGCCGCTTATGCGCCCGTCGCGGACGCCATCAGCGTGTTGACCGACAGCGGCGACTTTGGCGGGTCGCTCGACGACATCGGCCGGGTCCGGGAACAGTTCGATGGACCCATCCTGGCCAAGGATTTCGTGATCGACGCGTTCCAGGTGCCCGAAGCCCGCGCGGCGGGCGCGGACGCGGTGCTGGCGATGCTGTCGGTGCTCGACGACTCGCTGGCCAGCGAGGTGATGGCAGCAGCCCGGCGGCTGGCGATGGACGTGCTGGTCGAGGTCCACGACGAGACAGAAATGGCGCGCGCCATTGCCCTCGGCGCCGACATCATCGGGATCAACAACCGCGACCTCAAGACCCTGCAGACCGACCTCCGAGTTACCGAGCGGCTAGCGCCGCTGGCTCCGGAGGGCGTCCTGGTGGTCGCCGAATCAGGCATTGCCTCGCGAGCCGACGTGATGCGCCTGTCGCCGCTGGTCGATGCTTTCCTGGTCGGTTCCTCGCTGATGGCGGCCGATGACATCGGCGGCGCAGCGCGGTCGCTGATCCATGGTCGGGTCAAGATTTGCGGACTGACACGCGAGGAAGACGTCGAGGCGGTCATTCGGGCCGGCGCGACGCATGCCGGGCTGATCCTTGTGCCGGATACGCCGCGCGCGCTGTCGCTCGACGCCGCGCGGCCGCTAGCCATGCTCGCGCGGCGCGGCGGCCTGAAGACGGTCGGCGTGTTTCGGGATGAGGAGTCGGCCCAGGTGATCGCCGCCGCGCGCGCACTGCAGCTCGACGCCATCCAATTGCATGGACGCGAGTCTGCCCGCGAGATTGCGCAATTTCGGTCGTGCTTGCCGCCAAGTGTCGAAATCTGGGCGGTGCGGGGCATCGACGAGAATATGATCGAACCGCCCCGTAATGCCGATCGGAGCTTATTTGACACTCGGGTAGGAGACCGTTGCGGCGGATCGGGGATCGCCTTCGACTGGGACAGGCTGCGCACCGACCCCGAGCTTCCCGGCGCGTTCATTTCGGGAGGACTGAACGCTGCCAACATCGGCGGCGCGGCGAAGCTTGGCGCGCACGGCCTTGACCTGTCGTCGGGGGTCGAGTCGGCGCCGGGAATCAAAGATCAGGCCAAGCTCGCGGGATTGTTCGACGCCTTGCGGCCACCAGCGCGGAGGGCCGCATGAAGTTCGACGGACGATTTGGGCGCTTTGGCGGGGCCTATGTGCCGGAAATATTGGTTCCCGCCCTGGAACAGCTGGAAGCCGCCTTTATCGAGGCGCAACAGGACCCTGGCTTCGCGGCCGAACTTGGCGATCTCTTGTCGACCTACGCCGGCCGGCCGACGCCGCTGACGCGCTGCCGCAATCTTTCGCGCGGGAAGACCCGCATTTACCTGAAGCGCGAGGATCTGCTTCACGGCGGCGCGCACAAGACCAATCAGGTGTTGGCACAGGCGCTCCTTGCGCGGCGGATGGGAAAGACCCGACTGATTGCCGAGACCGGAGCCGGCCAGCACGGGGTGGCGACTGCCATCGCCGGCGCCTTGTTCGGGCTCGAGACCTGCATCTACATGGGCGCGGACGATGTCGAGCGGCAGCAGCTCAACGTCTTTCGCATGCAGTTGATGGGCGCAACCGTCGTTCCCGTTACCACCGGGGGCCGGACGCTGAAGGACGCCGTCAACGAGGCGCTGCGCGATTGGACGGCATCGTTCGAGACCAGCCATTATCTGCTCGGGACCGTCGCCGGCCCGCATCCCTTTCCGCTGATGGTGCGCGAATATCAGAGGGTCATCGGCAAGGAAGCGCGCGAGCAGATTCTGGGGATCGAGGGGCGCCTGCCCGACGCGGTGATTGCCTGCGTCGGCGGCGGGTCGAACGCGATCGGCCTGTTCAGCGATTTCATCGGTGACGAAAAGGTGGCGCTGATCGGGGTCGAGGCCGCCGGCAAGGGCCTGTCCGGGCGCGAGCATGGCGCGACCATCCTGAAAGGCCGTCCGGGGATTTTGCACGGGGCCGAAACGCTGGTGCTGCAGGATGCCGACGGCCAGATCGACGACACATGGTCGGTGTCGGCGGGCCTCGACTATCCGGCCGTGGGACCGGAACATGCTTTCCTCAAGGAAAGCGGTCGCGCGGAATATGTCGGGGTGACCGACGATCAGGCGCTTGCGGCCTTCGTCGCGCTCGCGCGGGGGGAGGGCATCCTGGGGGCGTTCGAAAGCTGCCACGCCCTGGCGCATGCCCTGCAGCTGGCACGGGCCGGCGAGGATCGCATCATCCTGGTCAACCTGTCGGGACGCGGCGACAAGGATGTTGCGCAGGCCCAAACCCTGCTCGGCGATCGAGAAAGAAACGCAGCATGACAAGCCGCTACGCCGACATGTTCGGGAGCCGCGCGCGAGACGGTGAAGGCGCGCTCGGAATCTTCACCATGCTCGGCGATCCGGACCCGGGAAGCTGTCTGGCCTGTCTCGACGCGATCGTGGCCGGTGGGGCGGATATGGTCGAGGTCGGCATTCCGTTCAGCGACCCAATCGCCGATGGACCGGTGATCCAGGCCGCTGCCGAGCGCGCGCTGCGGGCGGGCGTACGTACCGCCGATTGCCTCGAAATGATCGCCGACTTCAGACAGCGGCATCCGACAGTGCCGCTGGGCGTCTTGACCTACGCGAACCTAGTCGTGGCGCGCGGCATCGACGCATTTTGCCAACAACTGGCGGACGCAGGCGGCGACAGCCTGTTGATCGCTGACGTTCCGAGCATCGAAGTCGGCCCTTATGCCGCGGCCGCCCGGCGGGCCGCGCTCGACCTAGTCATGATCGCTGCCACCAATACGCCCGGCGCAACGCTCCAGCGCATCGCTGCCGCAGGGTCAGGCTATACCTATTGTGTGGCGCGAGCCGGGGTGACCGGTGCCGACCGCGAAGTTCATTTCAATGGCCACCCCGCGCTCTTTGCAGCGCTTGCGGCGGCAGGGGCGCCGCCCCCGTCCTGGGGTTCGGTATCGCCACGCCCGACCACGTTCGCACGGCGATCGATTCGGGCGCGGCCGGGGTGATCAGCGGATCGGCCATCGTGCGGCAGATCGCGGAGGGGATTTCGGTTGAGCGCCTAAGGTCGCAGGTTGCGTCGCTGAAGCAGGCTACCCGGCCTTTGGCGGCTGCAACGCTTTCTGGGCCAGCGGGGCAACGCGTTCGGCCATGCGCCTGATCCCCGCGGGATTGGGATGGAGGCCGTCGGCCAGCAGCAGCTTGGGATCGGTGATGATCCCGTCCATGAAGAAGGGGTCGAGCGTCGCCCCATATTTTCTGGCGAGGTCGGGGTAGATGCTGTCGAAGCTGCGGACATAGGCATCGCCCAGGCTGCGCGGGGCCATCATGCCGGTGAGCAGGACGGGGATGCCGCGCTTCTGAAGCTCGGCCAGAACGGCGTCGAGATTGCGGCGCGTTCCGGCGGGGTCGAGCCCGCGCAGGGCATCGTTGGCGCCAAGACCGACGATGACCAGGTCGGGCTTCCGGTCCAGCCCGTCGAGCGTGAAAGCCAGGCGCGCTCGGCCGCCCGCGCTGGTGTCGCCTGAGACGCCGGCATTGACCACCCGGGCGCGAACGCCGCGCGCTTCCAGCGCTTGTTCGAGAACGGATGGAAAGCTTTCGTTCTGGTCGACGCCGTAACCGGCGTAGAGGCTGTCGCCCAAGGCCAGCACGAGCCGCTCATCACCGACCGGGGCGGCGGTTGTCGCCCCCTCGACAGACGTGTTTGCCTGTTCGACCGGCGGCGCCTGCGCCGGCTTCGAACAGGCGATCGTCAATTGAAGCGGCAGCAAGAGCATCACATATCGCGCGGCAATCATTGTCTTGCGGGGTCCCATTTTTATGAATGTCGAGGCGGCGGTTGCCGATATCGTGATCGCCGCGCGCGATGTCACCCTGTCTTTCGGCAAAGGCGAGACGCGGACCGACGTGCTGCGCGGGATCGACCTTACCATCAAACGCGGCGAAAGCGTCGCGGTGCTGGGGCCGTCGGGATCGGGCAAATCGTCGCTGATGGCGGTCATTTCCGGGTTGGAGCGCGCGAGCGGTGGGCGGGTCAGCGTCGCCGGGATCGACTTGGCGGGCCTCGACGAAGATGCGTTGGCGCGGGCGCGGCGCGGAAACATCGGGATCGTGCTTCAGTCGTTCCACCTGCTGCCGACGATGACCGCACTCGAGAATGTCGCGGTGCCGATGGAGCTCGACGGCGCCGACGACGCCTTTGAGCGTGCCAAGGCAGAATTGACGGCGGTCGGGCTGGCCCACCGCCTCGACCATTATCCGGCGCAACTGTCGGGCGGCGAGCAGCAGCGCGTGGCCATCGCCCGCGCCGTCGCGGCGCGTCCGCAAATCCTGTTCGCGGATGAACCGACCGGCAATCTGGACGGCGAGACCGGCGCCGCGATCATCGACCTGCTGTTTGCCCGCCAGCGCGAAGTCGGCGCGACCCTGATGATCATCACGCACGATCCGTCGCTGGCCGCGCGGTGCGGGCGGGTCCTGGAAGTGCAGGACGGGCGCATCGCGGTCGATCGGCGCGCATGAGCGGGCGCTGGGCCTTTGCCGCGCGGCTTGCCCGGCGCGACCTCAACCGCAGCCTGCGCGGGCTGAGGCTGCTGTTCCTGTGCATTTTCCTGGGCGTCGCCACCCTGGCCGCGATCGGCAGCCTGACGTCGGCGATCACCGGCGAACTGGCGGACCGCGGCCGCGTGATCCTGGGCGGCGACCTGCAAGTCGGCATGTCGCAGCGCCGGGCGACGGCGGAGGAGCGCGCGGCGCTGGCCCGCGCCGGCACGCTGAGCGAGACGATCCGCCTTCGCTCCATGGCGCGCGCGGCGGATGGATCGGCAGTGCTGGCCGAGCTGAAGGCGGTGGACGCGCTTTATCCGTTGTACGGCACCTTGCGCGTCGATGGCCGTCCGGCTCGTGCGCCGACCGCCGATGCGATCTTCATCGCGCCCGAGCTTGGCGAGCGGCTGTCGGTCGGCAGGGGCGAAACGCTGCGCTTCGGCAATACCGATTTCCGCGTCGCGGGGATTGTCGACGAGGAGCCCGACCGGATCGGCGAGGGCTTCACCTTGGGTCCGGTGGCGATCGTTTCGAGCGAGGGTCTCGCGCGGACCGGGCTGATCCAGCCGGGGAGCCTGTACGACACGCGCTATCGCTTGAAGCTTCCGCCGAGCAGCGACCCCAAGGCGGTAACCGAGGCGATGAAGGCGCGTTTCCCCGCCGCGAGCTGGGAGTTCCGCGACCGCGACCGTGGCGCACCGGGCGCGAGCCGTTTCTTCGATCGGCTGGGCCAGTTCCTGACCTTGGTCGGGCTGGCGGCGCTGATCATTGCCGGGATCGGGGTCAGCAATGGCGTCGCATCCTATCTGCGCCAGAAGCAGGACGGGATCGCGACGCTAAAGATGCTGGGCGCGACGTCGGCGGACATCGGGCGCGTCTATTTCGTGCAGATCGGGCTGGTGACGCTGGCCGCGACGCTTTGCGGGCTGGCGGTCGGCGCTCTTCTGCCGCCGCTGGCAATCGCCATCGCCGGCGACCTGTTGCCGGTCCGACCGGGCTTCCAGCTGCATCCGCTGCCCTTGCTGGTGAGCGCGGCCTACGGATTGCTGATGGCGCTGATGTTCGTGCTTCTGCCCTTGGGCCGCGCGCGGCGGCAGCCGGTGGCGACCCTGTTTCGCGAGATGATCGCGGAGAATCGCACGCCCGACCGGCGTACCCTGCTGATGGTCGCCGGGGCCGGGCGGCGATCGTCGCGCTGGCGGTGGGGACGTCGGACAATCCGCTGTTTGCCGCGTCGATAATCGGCGCGATCGCAGGCACGGTGCTGCTGCTGGCGGGGCTGGGCTGGCTCGTGCGGCGCGCGGCGCGGGCGGTGCCGCGGCCGCGGCGGCCGTTGCTTCGGCTGGCGCTGACCGGGCTTCACCGGCCGGGCGCGCAGACAGTCGGGCTGGTGGTCGCGCTTGGCCTTGCACTCACCCTGTTCGTGACGCTGGCGGCGGTGCAGACGAGCCTGTCAGCAGAAATCGACCGCGCCGTGCCCGAGCGCGCGCCCGACCAGTTCGTGCTCGACATTCCGGCGACCGAACGCGCGCGCTTCGAGGGGCTGGTGCGGCAGACCGCGCCGGCCGCCGACCTCAACGTCGTGCCCAATCTGCGCGGCACGATCACCGCCTACGGCAACACGCGCGTGGCGGACTTGAAGGCGCTGCCCGACGGCGCCTGGTTCCTGCGCGGCGAGCGCGGCGTAACCTACAGCCCCGGCGTCCCGAAGGCAGCGAGGTGGTCGCGGGCACATGGTGGCCGGCCGATTATCGCGGCCGGCCACTCGTCTCGCTCGACCGCGAGGCGGCGGAAATCCTCGGCCTGGGCGTCGGCGATCGCATGACGGTGAGCGTGCTAGGCCGCGAGATCGAGGCGCGCATCGCCTCACTGCGCGAGATCCACTGGGACACGATGGGCTTCAACTACATCCTCGTATTCCCGCCATCGACGCTGCAGAGCGCACCGCACAACCTCGCAGCGACGATCAGCGGGGACGTGGCGCGCCAGCCCGAGCTTACGCGCGCCGTTCTGCGTACCTTCCCGTCCGCCTCGATCGTCGATGTCGGCGAGCTGATTTCCGAGGTCGGCACGATCCTCGAGCAAATGGCGGCGGCAATCCTGGTCGCGGCATCGGTTGCGGTGCTGGCGGGGATCGCGGTGCTGATCGGGGCGCTCGCCGCGTCGCGCCAGGCGCGCAGCTACGATAGCGTCATTCTGAAGACGCTAGGGGCGACCCGCGCGCAGGTGCTGGGGACGCAAGTGCTCGAATATGCGCTGATTGCGTTGCTCCTCTCGGGTGCGGCGCTGGTGCTTGGCCTGACGGGGGCGTGGTTCGTCATCGTTCAGCTGTTCGAATTCACCTGGAGCCCGGACTGGGCGATCATCCTTGCCACGCTCGGCGCGGGCGCGTTCCTGACCCTGACGATCGCGCTGCTGGGATCGCTGCCGCTGCTCAACCTTCGTCCAGCAGCGGCGCTTCGATCGCTCTAGCGCGGCCCCCGGTCACTGGCGCATGGATTTTCCGGTTCACATCGCCCAAGGCTGCGCCGAAGAATCCCCGTTGCAGCGAGAGAGTTCGCCAAATTGAAAGTCCGCGACGATGTTGGCTGAGGCCGGGCTCGCCGCGCTATGGCTGGCGGCGGCGCTGGCCGCGTTCCAGTTGATCCTGGCCGGCGCGGGGGTTGCGCGCGGGAGCGGTGAGGCGATGGCCGCCGTGCGACCCGTCGCCATCGTCCAGGGCCTGCTTGCCGCGTTGGCGATGGCGATCCTGATCCTCCTGTTCCTGCGCAGTGACATGAGCGTCCTTCTGGTCGCGACCAACAGCCATTCGGCCAAGCCGTGGCTGTACAAGTTCGCCGGCGCGTGGGGGAATCACGAAGGGTCGATGCTGCTGTGGGTGACCGTCCTCGGCCTCGCCGGCGCGGCGGTCGCCATGCTCGAACAGCGGCTGAAGCAGCCGACATTGATCGCCACGCTGGGCGCGCAGGCGGCGATTGCACTCGGTTTCTACGCCTTCCTGCTGTTTTCCTCCAACCCGTTTGCGCGGCTCAATCCCGCGCCGATCGAGGGCAATGGGCTGAACCCGCTGCTGCAGGACCCCGGCCTCGCCTTCCATCCGCCGACGCTCTATTTCGGCTATGTCGGCATCTCGATCGCATTTTCCTTCGCGGTGGGGGCGATGATCACGCGCGACGTCGGCCCGGCGTTCGCGCGGGCGATGCGGCCGTGGATCCTCGCCGCGTGGATCTTCCTCACGCTCGGAATCGCGGCGGGCAGCTACTGGGCTTATTATGAGCTGGGGTGGGGCGGCTGGTGGTTCTGGGACCCGGTCGAAAATGCCTCGCTCATGCCGTGGCTGGCGGCGACGGCCTTGCTCCATTCGGTGACGGTGCTGGCGACGCGCGACGGGTTGCGGGCGTGGACCGTGCTGCTCGCGGTGGTCGCCTTTTCGATGTCGATGGTCGGCACCTTCCTGGTGCGGTCGGGCATCCTGACATCCGTCCATGCCTTTGCCGTCGATCCGGAGCGCGGCACCTTCATCCTTGCATTGCTGCTGATCTACATCGGCGGCGCGCTGCTGCTATTCGCGCTGCGCGCCGGGACGATCCGCGAAGGCGCAACGTTCGAACTCGTCAGTCGCGAAGGCGCGCTGGTGATGAACAATTTGCTGCTGTCGGTGATCCTTGGCGTGGTGCTGGTGGGGACGCTCTACCCGATCGCCGCCGCCGCACTTGGCGTGCAATTGTCGGTTGGGCCGCCGTTCTTCGACAAGACCGCAGGGCCGATTGCGCTCGTGCTCGTCGCGCTGATGGCGCTTGGGCCGCTGCTGCGCTGGCGGCGGGACGATGCCGGCGCGGCGGTCAGGCGCGCGGCAGTGCCGATCGGCGTCAGCGCCGCGACGCTGGCCGCCTTGCTCATGCTCGCGCCCGGCATTCGCTTGCTGCCATTGCTTGGACTGGTCTTCGCAGCGGGCGTCGCGGTGGCGAGCGTGGCGCCGCTGTGGGGCCGCAACCTCCGGCGCACGCCGCTGTTCACCTACGGCATGGTCGTCGCGCATTTCGGGATTGCCGTGGCACTGGCGGGGATGGCGTCGGACAGCGCCTTTACCAAAGAGACGCTGGTCGCCCCGCGCCCCGGCGAAACGCATCGCGTCGGCCCGTATCGCGTGACCTTCGAGGGCGTCTTTCCAGCAGTCGGTGAAAATTGGTCGGCGCTGGAAGCGCGCCTCCGGGTCCAGCGCGGCGACGGGGACGCTTTCATCCTGCGCCCGCAATCGCGCTTCTTTTCGAGCCCGCCGATGGTCACCAGCGAATCCAAAATTTCGACGGCGGTCGATGGCCAGCTGTACACCGTCCTCGGCCAGCAGGACGGATCGGGCCGGTGGCAGCTGCGCTTGTGGTGGAAGCCGTTCGTCACATTGATCTGGCTGGGCGGGTTCCTCGTCGCGCTGGGCGGCGCGCTGTCGCTGATCGGGCGCGTGCGGCGGGACCGGCGCGGAGTGGTGCGGGCATGAAGCGCGCACTTCTGTGGCTGCCCGCGGTGGCGTTCGTCGGGCTCATTGCCCTGCTTGCCAGCGGCCTGTTCACGCCCGCCGACCGGACGGTCCGTTCGGCATTGATCGGCCAGCCGCTGCCGCAATTCGCCTTGCCGCCGATCGTCGCGGGAATGCCGGGCCTGGCGAGCAGCGACTTCGGCAAGGGCGAGCCGCGGCTGATCAACGTCTTTGCCAGCTGGTGCGCGCCATGCATCACCGAAGCGCCGGTACTGATGCAGCTTAAGCAGGCCGGCGTGAAGATCGACGGCGTCGCCGTCCGCGACACCGCGCCCGCGCTGGAGCGGTTCCTCGAGCGCAACGGCAATCCGTTCGAGCGCATCGGCAGCGACGTCAATTCGCGGCTGCAATTCGCGCTCGGGTCGTCGGGCGTGCCCGAAAGCTTCGTGATCGACGCGCGCGGGCGGATCGCGCTGCAGCATGTCGGCGATATTAAGGCCGAAGACGTCCCGGCGATCCTCGCCGCGATCCGGGACGCAAGATGATGCGTGCGCTGATCATCGCCTTGACGATCTTCGGCGCGGTTCCGGCGGGGCGGAGTCGCAGTTGCCGCCGGCCGCGGACGCCGACCGCCAGCTCGCCGACCCGAAGCAGGAGGCGGATGCCAAGCGGTTGATGGAGACTTTGCGCTGCCTGGTCTGCCAGGGCCAGTCGATCGCCGACAGCGACGCGGAGATGGCGGGCGACATGCGTGCGCTGGTGCGCCAGCGGATCGCGGCGGGCGAAAGCCCGGCGCAGGTACGGCAATGGCTGATCGAACGCTACGGCGCCTATGTCACCTACGATCCGCCGATGACGTCGAGCACCGCGCCGTTGTGGCTTGCGCCATTGGTGCTGCTGGCGATCGGCGGGCTGGTCGCTGCGCGCAGCTTCAAGCGAAGGCGCCGCTGATGGGCTGGCTGTGGCTGTTCGTGATCGGCGCCGCGGCGCTGCTTGCGCTGCGCATGCTGGGCATCCGTCGCGCGTGGCTGCAGCTCAGCGCGGCGGCGTTGCTGATTGGCGGGGTCGGCTATGCGTTTCAGCATAATGCGTCGCTGGCCGGGCAGCCGGCGCAGGCGCGCGCCAAGGCAACCGGCCTCGATCCCGGACTTGTCGCTTTCCGCGCCGCGATCATGCCGGCCGATGCAGGCAATCGCGTGGCATTGAGCGCGGCGGACTTCCGGCTCGGCAATGGCGACGTGACCGGCGCGTCGCAGGTGCTGCTCGATGCCATCCGCCGGCGCCCGGACGACGCCGCCTTATGGACCCGGCTCGGCTCGGTGATCGCCGAACATGACGGGGGACAAGTTTCACCGGCTGCGCAATTTGCGTTTCGTCGGGCGGCCGCGCTGGCGCCGCAAGCGCCGGGTCCGCCCTTCTTCCTCGGCTTGGCTTTAGTGCAGAGCGGCGATCTCGCTGCGGCCAGGGAGGCATGGGCAAGGACGTTTGCACTAACGCCGGCGGTCGCCCCTTATCGTGTAGCGCTTGCCGAACGCATCGCGCTGATTGATCGCGTGCTTGCGTCGAAGGCGTCGAACAGCCCCCCGCCCTGATCGTCAACTCGGCGCTATCGATGATGCCGCAAACCCAATTTGCTGATATGGGTCAAGCCGGTGGCGGCGTGAGCGGGGTCGAATGGCGGCGATCCGGTCTTTGGCTCTTGTGGTTGGCTTCAGCTGCTCGGTCGTTGCCTTTGCGCAGCCGAGGCCATCCAACGCGCCGCCCGACACGCTGGCGGATTCATCGCAAGCGGCGATCGTCATTACCGGCACCCGGATCCAGACTCCCAATCGCCGAAGCGCAAGTCCGGTCGAATCCGTCCGGCCTGAGGACTTTACGCTGACCGGCGTCGCGAATGTCGAGCAGACGCTTAACCAACTTCCGCAGATTGCGCCGAGCTACACTTCCACGTCGAACAATCCCGGCACGGGTGCCGCGACGCTCGACCTTCGCGGTCTGGGGAGCGTGCGGACGCTGGTCCTGGTCAACGGGCGGCGGTGGATCGCGAATGATGCGGGCAACATCCCGGAGGTTGACGTAAACACCATCCCCGCCTCGCTGATCGACCGCGTGGATATCGTCACGGGCGGCGCCTCGGCGGTTTATGGGTCGGATGCCGTTACCGGCGTGATCAATTTTGTCCTCAGGCAAAACCTTCGCGGCCTGCACATCGATGCGCGCAACAATCTTACCGAACGCGGCGACGGTCGCGTCAGCAGCGCTGATCTCAGCTACGGGCTCGACATCTTCCGGGGCCGGGGAAACCTGCTTGTCTCCGTCGGGATGCTGGATCAACAGCCGCTCACCCAAGCCGCACGCGCCTATACGCGTGACGCGCTTGGCGACGGATGCGTCATTCCGGGGACAGAGGGCGAAACGGGCGCCAGCACGCCCGCGCCCAATCCGGACCTGACGTGCGACGATCCGGACGAAGAACTTGGCTATATCGCGGGTGGCAGCACCTTCATTCCCGAAGGGTTAATCCAGGGCGGCGGCAACACGTTCCTACCCGGGAGCGGCAATCAATTGATCGCGATTCCGCGCGCAAGGTTTACGCAAGCAGGCGGCATCGCGCGATACAACAATGACACCGACGCCTATAATTTCGCGGCCGACAATTATCTGCAGGTCCCGCTTCGCCGCTATAGCGCCAACATCTTGGGACGGGTGCGGCTTACCGACCATTTCGAGCCCTACACCGAGCTCAGCGTCATCCAAACGAAAAGTCCGCAACAGCTGGCGCCCGCGGCCGCTGCCTTGGGCACAGGCGGCGGCACCGTGCCGCGGGTGCGCATCAACCTGGACAACCCATTCTTGTCCGCGCAGGCGCGGCAGGCGCTGAATACCAGCTTCGGCGTGGATGCGCAGGGCCGCCGGGGCTTCCTCGGCAGCAATGCGGCAGGCTTCACGGTCAATCCTGCCTACACGGGGGATGCCGACGGAATCGTCCAGCTACCCGGCCAGTTTCGGTCCCGACTGACTGGGCTTGGGCCGCGGCAGACGGTCAATGAACGCCGCGCGTATCGAATCCTGGTGGGCGCGCGCGGGAAGCTTTCGAATGGGCCGTTCGATTACGATTTCTATTTCAGCTCGAGCGATGTCGAGCATGCAAAGCCGCTGGTGAACAGCGCATCGGCGCGTCGCCTGCAGCAGGCGTTGCTCACGCGCGATGGCGTGACTTGCATCGACCCCAGCAACGGATGCGTACCGGTCAATATCTTTGGCGTCCAAGAGATCGGCGCTGCGGCCGCCGACTTCATCCGCGCCAATCCATTTGAAAATACGCGCGTCAAAGAGAAGATCGTGGAGGGCGTGGTGCGCGGATCCGCAGCACAATTGCCCGCCGGCGACCTGCGCATTGCCGTCGGCGGTCACTGGCGCCAGACGTCGTTCGCTTACCAACCCGACCGGACCTTGTCCGACGGCGACAACCTGGGGTTTCAGCCTTCGGTCGGGTCGGCTGGACGGACGCGCGTGGTCGAGCTGTTCGGCGAGGCCCTCGTCCCGTTGCTCAGCGACAGGCCGTTTGCGCGCGAACTCGCTCTGGAACCGGGCTTCCGTGTGTCGCACTACAATATCGTCGGCAACGTCTGGACCTGGAAGGCAATGGCCTATTGGTCGCCGTTTGCCGCGCTGCGCTTTCGCGGCGGGATGCAGAAAGCCGTCCGCGCGCCTAACGTGCGCGAGTTGTTCGAGGAAGAAAGCTCGGCGTTCGGCGGAGTCCGCGATCCATGCGCGCCCGCCAACGAATTGATCGCCAATCCCGATTTTGCGGCCGCTTGCGCGCGCAACGGCGCTGTCGACCTGCCGCTTGGCGTGCGCGACTTCTTCCCGCTTGAGAATACGCGGGGTTCAACCAACCTCAAGCCGGAGGCCGCCAGAACCCTGACGCTCGGCGTGGTCGCGCGCCCGTTCCGCAATCTGACGATCACCGCCGACTATTACGATATCCGCATCCGCGACGCGATCGGCATCTTCGGGGGCGGCGCCCAATCGACCGTTTTCGGTTGCATTTTCGGCGGCGGCGATCCCGCCGATCCGCTGTGCCGGGCGTTCGAGCGCGACCAGAGCGGCGAGATCATTTCAATCGATCTGCCGACTGCGAACCTGGCGCGAATCACGACGCGTGGGGTTGACTGGCAAGCGGCCTACCGAGTCCCGCTGCTGACCGGCGACCTGTCCTTGAACCTTTCGGGCACGCGGTTGCTGTCATCCACGATTCGGCCCAATCCCGAGATCGCTCCGTTCGAATGCGCCGGCGACTTCGGCGGCGTCTGCGGCGGCACCGACGCCGGTTCCGCGGCGCCCTAGTGGCGGCTGTTCAATCGCCTGGCCTGGGCCAAGAGTCCGCTGACCCTGTCGCTCCGTCACCGCTATTTCTCGTCGATGCGCAACGGGCGGTTCGAAGCGCGCGAAAAGCTTGGCTTCACGACTCCCACCGATATCCCGCGCGTGCAGTGAAGCTCGAATCGCGCCATTATTTCGACGCCGCCGCGACCTTTGCGATCAAGGGCCGCTTCGATTTCACGCTGGGCGTCAACAATCTGACCAAACGGAGGCCTTCGTTGCTGGGCGCCGATCAGATCCAGGCGAACACGCAGCCTTCACTCTACGACGTTCTTGGCCGCCGTTTCTTCGTCACGCTCAGCGCAAAGTTGACGCGGCCCTAGTCCAGCCGGATCGGTCCGAGCTCGGCCCGCTCCTTGCGGATATGGCCGAGGATCTGCTGGCGGATCGCCTCGAACCGCGGATTGGACTTGAGCTCGGCCAGCGCGGGATCTTCGGCGAGGTCCATTGGCAGCATCGGCAGTTCGGGCAGCCAGTTCCGGCGCACGGCATCGCCGAGCAATTTGACGGCTTCGTTTGCGTTGCCTCTTGCGGCGTGAATGCGAGCAAGCTGGACCTTTCCGGCCATCGTCGATCCGTTTTGTTCGGTCGCTCGCGCCAGCGCCAAGTCGAGCAGGCGTTCGGCCTCGGCGGGGTCACCTGAGCGCTGAAGCGCGATCGCGAGGCTCGGCGCGACATCGAGGAAGTGGCCCGAGCTTACTTGCCCTTCGAACTCCTCCGGCGATTTCGCCACGGCGCGATAGAGCTCGACGACCTTGGCCTCGCGATGATTGTAGATATAAACCCGGGTGCCGATGATCGGCAGCATCTGGAAGCTCCAATATTGCCTTGGCCCCATGCGCGCCTCGATCATCTCGAGGGCCTTGGGATCGTTGCGTCGCAAATACGGGACGAATTCGGTGGCTGGTTCCTGAATCTTGTCGGCCGCGTCGTACAAACCCAGCTTCATCAATGCTCCCCAGAGGAAGCCGCCGATGAGGCGTCGTTGCTGCGGCGTGGCTTGGCGATAACGATTCAGGCTGACCGTAATCGCTCCGGAAAGGTCGCCCAGGTTTTCCAGATGATAAGCCTCGATCGCGGCCGTCATGGTGGGGTCGCCCTGCGCGCGCACCCGCGCCAGCTCCCCTTCCATCGCCTTGATGTCGCCGGTGTCGCGCAGCAAATTGAACTTGTTGAGGATCGCCGGCCACCATAACGGCTCGATCTCCGCGACCCTTGAATAGAGCCGCAATTTCTCCGCGGCCTGCGTGCTGTTGTCGAGGCTGTTGGCGAGCCAATTGATCGCTTCGTAGTCGTTGGGATCGAGCGCAAGCGCCCGGCGCAGGGCTGCCTGCGCAACCGGCCCCTTCTGCAGGATGAATCCGAGCGCGGCGTGACCAGCGGCGAGATTGGGCGCAAGTGCGATCGCCCGGCGCGCATTGGCTTCGGCGCTTCCCTTGTCGGACGACACCACGCTTCCAAAAGCCTTGCTGACCGCCAGGGTCGCCCAGCCGGGGGCGAAGTTCGGGTCCATGCGCACGACCTGCTCAAGCTGGCGTTTCGCCTCGTCGTACGTGCCCATCTCGCGCCTGCGGATCTTGGCGCGGGCGTCGCTGTAAAGGGCGTAGACTTCGCCCGAAGTGGCAATGTTCTCGGGCTTGATTCCGCCGCGCTCCGCCAGCCGGCCGCGGATGTGGCCTTCGATTTCCCCGGCGATCTCGGACTGCAGGGCGAAGACGTCGTCGAGTTTGCGATCGAAGGACTTGTTCCACACTTCGGCGCCGTCTTCGGTGCGGACCAAATTGGCGTTGACGCGGACACGGTCACCAACCGAGCGCACACTCGCCTCGACAAGGTAGTCGGCCAGCTTCCTCGCCGTCTCACCGCCTTTTTCGGCAATTTCCTCGGCGGTGTTGGGCCCCAGCACAAGGAGTTGCGGGTTGCGGCCGAGGGCCTGGCGCGTGTCCTCCCAGATCCCCGAGACCAAGCTGGCATCGCGCTGATCCAGGCTTTCAAAAGGAAGCACTGCAAGAACCGGCCGTTTCTCGTCATCCCCGTTACGCAACAGAAAGAACCCAACCACGGCCGCAACCAGAAAGACGACAGCCGCAGCGGCGAGCCAACGCGTATTGAACCGGTCGCGCCAGCCGAAATTGGGCGGTATCGATGCCGCTTGCTCCTCTCCGGAAACCAGCGCGTCGACGCTTCCCAAAAGTTTGGCCCAGCCGGCATGCCGGGTGCTGCCGTGCCAACCCCTGAGGTCGGCGCACTGGATCTGATTGAAGGGCAGGGGAGGCATGTTGCCGTCGACCTGCGCCTGGGCAAGCTTATTGTTATTGCGGGCGTAATCAGCCTCTGCCCGGACCCATTGTGAGGCCGCCGCCGCGGTCGACCACAGCACGACGACCGCCTTGGCGTCGCGCAAATGCTGCTCGATAATTTCGCTGTAGGCCTTGTGCGCCGGGAGATCGGCATCCCACCAAACGCTATACCCCTTGTCGGTCAACGCCTTTGCGACTTTTCGGGCGACCGCTTGGTCGGCGCGCGCATAGGAGATGAAGACGTCGCCCATGACGCGGGCTACTCCTCCTTCGCAATGCGCTGCTTGAGCTCGCGCAGCTCCCAATAGTCGTTGCGGCTGAAAGGCAGCATGCGCTTCACCGCGCCGAAAATGTCGTCGCCGAGCGAGGCTTGAAGCGCGGCGAGCTCGGCAAAGGCCGCATCGATGGCGGCGCGGTCGAAAGCGGCGTCGCCGGCGGCTTCTTCCAGCAAGGTCTCCTCGGCCTGCACGACCAGCCACGCCAGCACTTCCCAATAGCGCCGTACCTGGGCATCGAATGGGGGCTGGAGCGAGCGGGCGAAGGTGGCGACGCGTTGGCCCGCCGATGATGGCGGCCAGCCGCCGTCGTGAAGCGCCTGATATTCGGTCTGATGCTGCTTCTTCTCTTTTTCCAGCCAGCTGTGCGCCTCGGCCGTGCCGAACGTGAAGATGGCAACCACGGCCAGGGGCGCGAACATCGCTGCGCCGAGCATTGCGAGCAGCGGCTGATCGGGAAATTGATTGAACAGCATGTGCAGGCCGCCGGCTGCGAGATAGCCGGGCACGAACCACAGCAGGTTGAAGTTGAATTCGCCCGCCGCCTCACGCGTCTCGCGCTCGGCAAGTTCGTGCGCCGTGGCGGCCAGAATGGCGAGCGTCGTTCCATGCATGACGGCGGTCCCGAGCCCGCGCACAAGCCAGGTGCTGGCGCCGAATTCGGACAAGCGGACGAGGTAGATCATATTCTCGAGCACCGAGAAGCCCGCGCCAACGGCGAAGCCCGACAGCACCGCGTCCAGCTTGAAGCCGATGCGGTTGAAACGGAACAGCGTTACGATGACGGCGCCCTTGATGAATTCCTCGATCCACGGCGCGTAGAAGCGGCTGTAATTGGAAAAGCCGATCGGCAGCGTGTCGAGCAAGCGGCCGCTCACCGGATAAGATGCGACAGCCGCCAATGCCCCTAGAAACAGAAGGAGCAGGATTTCCCTGAGGCTCATCAGCTTGAACGCGTCAAAGCTGACGAAGATCGCGAGGAGGATGAGGACGGGCACCAGGGCCAGCGCCCAATGGGAGACCTCTAGCGCGAACATGACGCGATTAGATCACAGGATCTTTAGCGAAGCGAGCCATTCCGTCTTCGACAAGTCGCCGTCGGCATAGCCGCGCGCGACGCCGACGGAGAAGATCATCGGCAGGCGCATGGCCACGGTGAAGTTGAGATCAAACTGCGCGCCGATGTTGCGATAGTTGTGGCCATCGCCTTCGGGATCCTTGGTGAGCATGCCGCCGGCGAAAATCGCGGGGCGGATGTAGGACAAATAAAAAGCGGCGGTGCCGACTTCGGCGAAGCGGATCGGCGGCAGGTTCACCTCGCCCGTCAGCCGCGCGAAGCTGCGCGCGGTGACTTCGTTGATCTTGAAGCCCGGGAAGCTTTCCATTTCGCGGTAGCGCTTCTCGCTGCGGTCATCGACATAGTTGTTGCGGAAGGCGCCGAAATAATAAGCGGCGAGCGGGCTCGAGCGCTTGCCGCCGGCAAGGCCCGCGTGCGCGTAGAGCCATGCCGAGCTGTTGCCCCACGGCAGCGCGGTGCCAAGGTCGAGTCCGCCGTAAAGCTTGGGAAAGACGTTGCCCTGCGCCTGGTCGGCGCCGGCGACGATGCGGCCTGCCCAACCCTTTTCATGATCGACCCCGCCAAGCGCCTTGGTGGTGTCGGTGTAGCGCACGCCGAACTCCGCCGAGCGCAGGTTCTTGGGGCTGAGTACGTTCTGCGCGCTGGGTAGCTGGTCGAGGCCGAAATAAGCAGCGGCCGACCCGAACACGTCGAGCTGTCGCGGCGGATCGTAGATGACCGGCTTGGAATAGCTGACGATGAACGCGTCACCCTTGCGGCTGCGCAGCACCGGGCCGGCGAGGTCGTAGACGTCGGCGAGGTTGTGCCAGTAGTTAAGCTTCCACGTCGGCGTTTGATATTCGACATTGGCGTGGAAGCGTTCACCGCCGCGCACCTTCTTGAACGGCGAGTAAGCCACCGTGGCGCTCAGCTGGCTGAACTGCATCGGATCGGCGAGGTGGACATAATAGCCGAAGGCCGGTGACTGGTTGTAGCCGGAGACGATCGGGTAATGCGCATCGAAGCGCATGCGCTTGGTGGGGACATAGGTCCCACGCTGTGTGATCAGTTCGTCGAGGGGAATCTTGGCCGGAGAGCCGACGCCCCATGACTTCAGCTCGGGGTGCGCCTTGACCACTTCGGTGCCGAAAAAGCGAACGCTGGCGAGATCCTGCTTCACCTCCGGCACAATGATCGACGGATTGAAGCCTTCGCCCGTGTAATCGTAGACCAGCAGATTGCCGTCGGGCCGCAGCTGGGGTCGGAAAAAGCCAGTCGCAGCGTTGCTCAAGACGTCATATTTTCCGGTCGCGATGTCGAGCCGGAAGACGTTCGACACGCCAGTGTAATAGCTGTTGCCGAGCAGCGACTTGCCGTCAGGCGTGAAGGTGAAATTCTCCGGGATCGACGGTTCGAGCGCGAGGGTTGTCACCGGGTCGTCGGCATTGCCCTGCTCCAAGTCGGCGCGGCGCCAGACCTTGACCGACTGCTTGCCCTCCACGCCGCCGTACGACGCGGAAATGAGCTCGCCATCGGGCGACACGTCGAGATCGAAAAGCAGCTCCCCGTAGCGGAACGTCTTGATCTGGTTGAACTCGGTATATGGCGCAGGAATGCGCACCAGCGTGACGAAGCCATTCTGGTGCCGAATGCCCCACAAGCTCTTGTCGGCCCGGTTGAACGCCAAGTCGCCGATCCGCGCGTCCTTGAGCAGCTGGCGCTTCTTGCCTGTATCGACGTCGATCGCGAGCAGTTCGCGGAAGGCGTAATTCTGGTTGGTGTAGAAGGCGGTCCGGCTGTCGGCATCGAAGGCGACGCTGGTCACCTTGTAGAGCATCATGCCTTCAAGGTCGGCGAGCGGGGTCAGCTTGCCCGTCGCAAGGTCCATTCGCCCGATGAAGCCGATGCGACCGGGATAGCGGAAGGCGGCAATCAGGCTGTTGGTTTTGTCATCGACGAAGCCGCGCGACATCGAGCCCAGCCCCCGGGGGCTGAGATGCCTCGGCTCAGTCAGCGGAAATTGCGCGATCTGCGCCAAATTTTCGGCCTGGAACTTGCGTTCGTGCGCCAGCCAATCGTCCCACGCGGTGTCGAGCGGCTTGCCGAACACATGCGCGAAGTTTGATGCATAGAAGCCCTTGCTGCCTTCCGACCGGCGGAGCCACTCGACCGTTCGTTCGGGCCCGTAGGTCAGCGCAAGATAGGAAAAGAAGCGCGTGCCGTAGAGGTAGCTGTTGGCGCCAACCTGGAAGTCGACCGACGTGCCTTCGCTTTCCAAGCCGAGCGGCGAATAGACCCGGGCATTGTCGCGCATCTTGGCGCGCCACACCATTTCGTCATAGCCGCCCTGGGCGCGCCCCAGGCCGCCCGCCATCCAGGTTTCGAAGAAGACCGCGCTGCCTTCCATGTACCAGCGCGGGGCGAGGTTCCGCGGGTTGGCAAGGAAGTTGTAGAGGATCGATTCCGGATGTTTCTGCAGCGGATTGGGCTTGCCGCCCAGGAAACGCCGCCAGAAAGCATCGCGCTTGTTCCAAACGTCAATCGTCGCGACATGGGCAAGCTCGTGGTTGGTCAGCGTGAAGAAGCGCTCGCCTGGGGAAAAGGTCTCCATCGACAGCGACAGCGGCGCGACGTCGAACAACATCATGTTGCTTGGTGAGGCGAGGGCGGCCGCATTGCCGTAGTCCGAGAAGTCCTTGAGGAGCACCGTCGTACGGTCCCACGGCTCCCACTTCAGCATCTTCTTGTGGAAGATCAGGGCATTCTCGATCGACCTGCCGAGATAGGGCGTCAGATAGGTCTGGACCGGGTCGACATAGAGGAGCGACAAGTTTTTCGTTTCCAGCGTCGACAATTGGAAGCCCGAGGCATCCGGCGGCACCGATTCCGGCCCTGTCTGTTCGGGCGAATTGGGCTTGGGTTCGGGCTGTGCGACCGGATCGGCCGGCGGCGGATCCGCCGGTGGCGGCGGCACCGCGTCGGGCTGTTCGACCACCGTCGTGATATCCGCCGGTGGCGGCGGCGGTGGATCCTGTCCCGCCTGCGTCTGGGCGGCAAGGGCGCTGGGAGACATGACGAGAAGATACGCCAGCGAGCTGCACGCAAGCCGACGCATCTTCAACGCCATACCCCCAAAATACGCCCCCTTACGCAGTTAGACTAACTGGCGGCCCCCTGCGCCACACCTGCTTGCCGGATGGCTGCATGCATCGCCGGATTGGCAAGCAAGGCGGCGAAGTTCGGCTGCGCGGCCAAAGCCGCCATCGCGCGCTGGTTCGCGGCCAGCGCGGCCACCGCCTGCGGCCGGCTCGCCATCGCCGCAAACGCCTGCGGATTGGCCAGCATCGCCGAGAAGGCTTGCGGATTGGCCAAGACCGCTTGCGCCGCGGCGGCATTGAGCCGTCCCGAAGCTGCGGCGGACGCTGCGACCGACTGCGCCTGCGCGGCCTGCAACGCGCGCGCCGCCGAAGCGAGCTGGGCCGCGTTCGCCGCATTGGCGAAGGCCGCCGCATTGCTGCTGATCGCCGACATCATCGCAGCGTTCATCGCCTGCGCATTGGCCGCGACACCGCCGAAGGCAACGGCGTTGTTGGCCATCGAGGCGAATGCCCGCGGATCGGCCTTCAGCGCGTTCATCGCCGCCGCATCCGCAGCGAGCTTGCTGAACGCCGCGGCATTGGCCTTCATCGCCGCATTCGCAGCCGAGTTTGCAGCGGCATTGGCCGCCGCATTCTGGAAGGCGTTCGGGTTGCCCGCGAACTGGCCGAACGATTGCGCATTGGCGAACATCGCCGCCATCGCCTGCGGATGCGCCGCGAGCGCAGCGAAGGCCTTGGCGTGCGAGGCAACGGCGTTCATCGCGCGCGGCTGCGACAGGAGTGCCGCAAATGCGTGCGGGTTGGCGGCAAAGGCCTGCATCGCATTATTTGCGATGCCTGCCTGCCGCATCTGCTGCGCCGCATTCGCTGCGCTCTGCACAGCAGCGGCGAAGGCCTGCGGTTGACCCGCTGCGGCCTGGAGCGCCTTGGCGCTGGCCGACATGGCGTTGAAGACGCCCGGGTCGGCCCGGAGCGCGTTCATTGCCGTCGCGTCCGCCGCCATCTTCTGGAAGGCTGCGGCATTGGCCTGCATCGCCGAATTTGCGGCGGCATTGGCCGCAGCGTTCTGGAATGCGCTTGGGTTGGCAGCAAATTGACTGAACGCCGCCGCATTATTGGCGATCGACGCGAATGCCTGCGGATGCGCGGCCATCGCCAGCATGGCCTGCGGATGCGCGGCGACTACGCCCATCAAGGCGGCGTTGGCCTGCTGGGCGCGAGGCGCCAGCGCAGCCGCGGCTTGCGCGGCCTGCGCAACGCCGGCGAAGGCCTGCGGATTGGCCGCGAGCGCTGCGAAAGCCTTTGGATTAGCCATCAGCGCAGCCATTGCCGAAGGATTGGCGGCAAGCGCCTGGAAGGCCGGACTGGCGGCAAAGGCGCGGAAGTTCGCGTCCTTGACCATCAGTTCGAATGCGTCGGTCTGCATCAGTTCGGCGACCGATGTATCGCCAAGCTGGACATCGCCCGCGCCGACCTGTGCGTTCACATAGCGGTCGGCGGGCGCAATCGTCCCGGCACTGGGCCCGAGCGGCGGATAAACCCGCCCCAAGCCATAAGCGGCGACCCCGACGGCGAGGACGCCGGCGGTCATTAAATACATCTTGTTTTTCTGTGCGTGTGCGGTGGCCATGGATACCCCCTAAAATGCCCTTTCCAAAAAAAAGGGCGCCAGATTGTTGCTCCGGGTTAACGCAGAGTCAACGGAATCACGCTGCGACGAAACGATTTTCGATTACCCCCGCGGGCGTACTGGCAAGCTTCGTCAATGACTTAGCTGCATTTGCGACGAATGTATGGCTTCCGCCCTTTAACCATTGCCGAGAGCCAAATGGAAAGGCTGCGAGGGTTAATCGGCCATGTTCTCGATGGAGGGCATGGCAATGTCTGTTCGCTACCTGCTCATGGGCGCAATGGCGCTTGGTCTGACCGCCCCTGTTTCGGCCCAGCCTGCTCAGCCGCAAGGCGGCCAGGAAAGGCAGCCCGAAAACCGTCCGGCTGAGGTCGTGCTGGCCTCCGCCGAACGCGTCGCCGTCCCGGCGGTCCAGCAAACGGGCGACACGCCGCAGGCAGCGACCGCCCCAAGAAGCGCGCTGCGCGGGTGACGTCGTGCCGTTGTGCGGGCCAGACGGCCGACGCGAGCCGCTGACCTTCGATCAATTGGCCTGCGCGATCTGCTGTGGCTTCGCGCGGATCACCGGAATTTCCCCGTCGCCGACCGCGGCAAACGCCGACCAGTAGAATGGGTGAGACGTATTGGCGTCGTCCATCAACTGCTGCTGCGACATACGCAGCGCATGGACGGTCCCCGTCCCGGGCGGCGCCGAGAATAGCCCCGTCATGAGCCGCTGCGTCGCGTTGAAGTCGTCCGGCACCGGCCAGTGACTGGCGACCACAAGGCGGCCCCCAGCACCAACGAAAGCGCGCACCAGCCCGTCGAGCGCCATGTCGCCGCCACGCGCAAGGCCAACCGACTGAGTCGCGGCCGCACTCGCTGTGCCAGCAGTGTCGCAGGCCGAGAGGATCACCAAGTCGGCATCGAGGTCGAGGTCGAAGATTTCCCGAAACGTCAGCAGGCCGTCAGATCCGCTGCCGCCGAAGCTGGTCAGCAGGGCGGGCTGCGCAGCACATTTCGGCGCTCGAGCTGTGACGACGCCGTGGGTTGCAAAGTGGACGATGCGATATTCATCCAGGTCATCGCGCGCTTCGATGCCGGTGTCGGTGAACTGATCGCGCGTCACGATCTGCACGCCGTTGGGATCGACGGTGGAGAAGATCGCCCCCGCCGTCTGCAATTCCTTGGCGGAGATCGGCGTTGCCCATGACGACAAAGGCAAGATGCAGTCGCGGTCGGCGGCTGCCGGAATGGGTACCGCGCCGCTCGCCGGGGGGGTGTTCTCGCCAAGTCCGAGATAGAGCTTCGACCCCGCCGCCGCCGGCGCGGCGCGCAGATCCGCAAAGGCGCGCGGCGAAACCGAGGTGCTGATGTCGCGGTCGCGGCCGAACCATTTGATCCCGCGAAAATCGAATTCCGCATCCCCACCGGCCGCGGCGCGCTTGGCGTACATGTCGACCGACGCCTGATCCATGACGAGCAGGTTGGCGGGCAGCTTGAGCATCGCCCCGTCGGGCTCGAACACCAGATGCTGGACGCCGGCGAGGTCGCCTTCAAACGGACGGAAAAGCTGGCCGTAAAGCTGGTGCGACAGGCCCACGTCGAAGGCGTAGGTCACGCGCTGGCCGTTATCGATTGTGGAGATTGTCTCGCGCAAAGCGTTGACTTGCTCGTCGAGCTGCTTGCCCGTGATCTCAAGCTTGACGGCGCGCGCGGAGTTCGCGCTGACGAGGAAGGCGTAGGCGTGATCGCCGACGATCGTCATGCGATAATAGGCCTCGCCCTTGCGCATGCTCTTCTGCAAGTCGGAAAGAGTGATGATATCGCCGGCGACGGCACGGTAGCGCGGGAAGCTGGCGAGCGCGGCCTGGCTCGCCGTTTGTTGCCGCTTGGCCTCGCGGACAGATGCGCGGAGGACGCGCATCCGGGCGAGTTCCTCCGGAGCAGGCTGCGCGTTGCTTTCGAGCCGCGCCAGCTCGACGCGGGCGCGCTCGAGTTGGCGAGTCAACGTGACCGACTGCCGGAAGAGGCGTGAGGCCTCCGATGTGCCGCCGCTCAACTCCCGAGCCAGGATCGCCTGCGTCTGCGCGAGGCCGGGACGCACCATCAACTGCGTCGTCGCAAAGATTTCGGCGGTCGCGGCCGGGTCGTTCTTGGCGAGCAGAATGTCGACATAGGGTCGAAGGACCTGCGCGAACGACGGCGGCAGGTTGCTGGTGTCCGGCTGCGAATGGACGATTTCGCGGAACATCGCTTCGGCCGGTGCGACTTGCCCGGACCGTGCGAGATAGCCGGCGAACCGCGCCCGAGCGTTCAGGAGGGCAGCCGAATCGGGATAGCTTCCTTCCAGCAGCGCAACGCCCTGACGATACATTTGCTCGGCTTCGGCAGCATTGCCCCCGCTTTCAGCAATCGCGGCAAGATCGCCGAGGATTTGCGCGCGCATCCAGATGATCGAAACAACCTTGCCACCGCGCACCGCCTGCAGCTTGCCGTCGGCGCGCCGCAGGGATTCGGTCGCCTGCGCGACGTCGCCGGTAAGACGCAGCGCGGTGCCGCGGAGCTGCGCCGCCTGTCCGTCGAGGATTTCGGCTTTCTCCTCGGGCAGAAGCTCGTCGGAACTCTCGCCGAGTTGCTGGCCCAGCTTCGAATCTGCGTTCAGCCGGCGCGCGGTCGGTGAGTCGATTTCGAGCGCCCGAGTCTCGGCGAGGCCGGCAATTTCGGACCCGCGAGGCAAGGGTTTGTCGAGCTCCGCCAGTGCGTCTTTCGCCCGGTTTTGGTTGAGCAAGTGCATCGCGCGATAGTTGCGCAACCGGCGAACGACGATTGGATCGGTGCCCACGGCTTCGGCAGCGCGCGCGAACAATGCGTCGGCCTCTGCATAGCGACCCAGGTTCGATTTTTGCAGCGCTTCGTTGGCAAGGCCTTCTGCCTTGCTCAGCGGCGCATCGCCAGCCCCGCTGACCGCTGCGAAAAATTCGGCCGCCTCGGCGTAGCTGCCGCTGTTGTTGCGGCGGTAGGCTTCCGCAAGGGCTCGCGACGGGTCGAGCGTGCCCGCCTGGACCCGGGCAAAGGCCGACGGATCGCCGGCACCCGTCGTCGCGATCGAAATCTCACCCTTGATCGCACGATCGGCAACCAGGCTGCGGAGCGCAAGCTGAAGCGCGCTGTCGTAGCCTGCCAAACCTTCGACGCTGTAGAACAGCTTGCCGCGTGTCAGCTGATACACGCGATATCCGACATCCGCCTCCTTCAACTTGCATTCGATTTGCTGAACCGGTCCCAGGCCGGCGACCGACCCCTGCGACGGCGCCGAGCAGGTCGCCTGGTCGGCGCGAACGCCGGCAAGCCGAGCCGCCGCCTGGTTGACACCGCGAAGCTTGTACAGCTTGCCGACCGGCATCGCCGCGTCCTTGCAGGTCAGGGCGTAGCCGGTGTCGAACATGTCGGTGAGGCCGGCGTCCGTGGCAAGGCTTTGCGCCGTGCAGAAGATCGTGCCGCCGCTTCCGACGCGGAAGCTGTCCCGCACGCTAAGCGATTGCGCGCCCAAGGACGCCGGGGCCGATCCTACGAGGGCAGCGACGGCGGCGGCGAATGCGATGACGGTCGTGCGCATGGTCAATCTCCGCTTACAGGCCGCCCGGGCCATCGTTGCCGCTGGTCACGGGTTGTTCGATCGGAACGTCGAGCGTGACCGGGCCGCTGTTGATCAGGCTCGTCCCGACGTTGACTCCGGCCCGCTCGTCTTCGCTCTCTTCCTCTTCTTCGCTTTCCTCTTCCGATTCTTCCTGCGTGCCTTCGTCGGTGCCGGCAGGATCGCTGAACTCCGCTTCCGTCGAGACAAGCGCGCTCGGGCCTTCCATCAAGCCGATCGGTCCCAGGATGACTTCGACGCCTCCGCCCTCGACCGGCGGTTGGTCCGGCCCGCAACCGGCCCCGGGGTCGCATCCATTGACGTTGGAGCCGTCGGCGAACTGATCATTTCCAGCGAAGGTCACGCCCTCCGCGAAATCATCGCCGCCGGACACCGTGCCGTCGGACTTGGCCTGCCGCCCGTAGATGACCACGGTCGCGGGGTCGGCGCCTTCATTGACGATGGTCAGGCCGCCGTCGCCCACGGTGAGGCCAGCCAGGTCGGACTCCGTGCCCGTATTCTGAACCATGAAGGTGCTTCCCAACATGGTCACGGTCATTTCACCCGCCTGCAGTGCGCCCGCGGGGTTGGCCGCGCCGCTGTTGGTCGCCAAGGCCGCATCGCGTCCGGGGAAATTCGGATTGGCGTTGAGCTGAGCCAGCACGTCGCTTTCGGCGACCCACACATCGTGCGCGGTAAGTTCGAGTACGCCCGACACATCCGTGCCGTTGGTCATCGCAATCCCGCCGCCGCTCGATGTGTCGACCTGGATCGAATCGCCGGCGTTGATGGCGAGGACGTCCGTCGCGGCCGCATTCAGGAACGCGACCGGGCCTTCCACGAACACCGAAGCGTCGGTGTTGAGGGTCACCGACTTGGCGCCGCCGCCATCCGTGTTGCTGCCGTCGATCTCGACGGCGCGCACGATGACGTCAGGCGCAGCCCCGCCGCTGCTGGAGGCCACTGCGTTGATAACGATTGCGTCGGAACTGAGTTCGCCTTCGCCGGTGAGGTGCCACTGGCCTTCCTGGCCCGGCTCCTCGCCGCCGATCAGGATGGCGAGATCGTCGCTCACGGCATTGAGGGTGATCAGCGTGGTCACGCCATATTCGCCCAGACCGCCCGCTTCATCGAAGAAGATCTGCGCGGAGGTGACCGAGATTTCGGGGGCGACAACCATTCCCCGGAAGCTGGCAAGGCCACCGGCAAGGAAAGCGGCGGTCGTATCCGCAGTGACATTGCCGACGGAAAGGTCGGTCCCCGCTGCCAAGTCGACAGTGCCGGCCGCGATATCGAGCACGGTCAAGGCCGTTTCCGCCGACAGGATGACGTCCTGCCCGGCAAGAATATTGCCGGTCAGTAATTCGGTGCCGGCCAGCCCTTCGATCCCCGCCAGAGCATCGAGATCGCCGGTGGTGATCGAGCCTGCGGCATCGAGCAGGATGTTCCCGCGCGATGTAATGCTCTCGGTCAATAGATCGCCGTCGGACGACAGCGCGATGTCATATTGGGTGGGCACGATCGCTTGCGTGCCGAATCCCTGGCCGACGATTGGCGGGGCCCCCGATTCGAGGATTCCAAGGCCCACGTTGCCGCCCGCATCTACCGTGATGCCGGTGCCGGCGAACACATTCCCCGCCGTCACTGCGCCACCTGCCAAAAGCGCAATGCTCCCGTCCGCAGAAAGGTCGAGCGCGACGAGGTCGAGGCCCGCCGAAAGCGCCAAGTCCCCGCCCACGAACACATTGCCCGCCGTCAGGCTTCCGCCCGCCGAGATCGACATCGAATTGTCGGCAAACAGGTCGCCGATGACGAAATCCCCGGCAAGCGCCAGCGCGATGCTTGGCGCATCGAGCGAAACCGCGTCGAGATTGCCCCCCGTCGTCAGGCTGATGCTTTCCCCTGCCGCCGATGTTCCCAACGTCAGGTCGCCGTCCGCAATGGCGTTGATCGCTGTTGCCGCCGAAAGAGCGCCAGTGGTGAGCGTTCCGCCGGCATCCAGGTAGATTTCGCCGTTCGCGCTGATGCTGTCGAACGACATGTTCGTTCCCGCGGCCGCGTAGATGTTGCCGGCGGTCACCGGGCCGGTGACCGTGACCGACCCTGCCGTGCGAACCGGCGTGAGCGGGAGGATCAGCGACGGATCGAATTCGGTGTTGGGCCCACCGCCGCCGAGCGCGAACATCGACCAATCGGCGATGTAGAGCGTTCCACCCGCGTCGGTGGTGATCGCGCCGAAATCGGCATTGCTGCCCGATAGGGTCATCACCAGCTCGCCGCCGCTGATGTCGCCGGTGCTGAGCGTGCCGGCGGTGGCAAAGCCGACCCAGCCGGGGCTGGTCACGTCGCCGACGCTGATCGAGGTCAGGGAGCCGATCCCGACCGCGAAATCGCTAAGCGGCACGTTCGGGCCGGCACTGATGTTGCCGAGGACGACCGCGCCATCAGCCTCGCCATTGACGTTGCTGACTGCGGCAATGTTGCCGCCAGTTACCGATCCGATCGCTTCGAATTCGAACCACAGCGCGTCGACATTGCCGAATTGCGCATTCCCCGACGTATTGATCTCCGCGCCGCCGGCAGCGGTCACGTCGGCCACCGTGACGTTGCCGGTCGCGTTGAGCGCGATGTCGCCGCCCGCTTGCAGGTTGCCGGCTGTCAGGGTGCCCCCTGAACTGAGGGCGAGGAAGCCGGTGACGTTGAGGTCGCCCGTAGTCAGATTGTCGATTGTCGCCAGCGCGATACTGCCGGCGTCAAGATTGGCGGTGTTGGCGATCTGGAAGGCCGCCGCGTCGAGCACGCCGGCCTGGATCAAAGCCGCGCTTCCGTCGCCGACAAAGCGGATCAGGCCGGGCGTCTGGATTTCCAGGGTGCTGTCGACGTCAAGCTGACCGCCGGTCAGCGCTTCGATCAGAATGTCGTCGCTCGAGGAGAGCAACATCGAGGTTGCGCTGATCGTGCCGAGCGCGCCGATTTCGATTCCATCTTCGTCGAAGCCCGGCGTTCCGCCGACCGACGTCAGGACTACGCTGCCGAGCGACAAGCTGCTCGTCGCGTCCGCGTCGATCAGGATATCGCCCGCGCCGAATCCGCCGTTGGACAAGGCGAACAGCGAGCCCAAGGTGATATCGCTGCCGTTGATCGCGTCGATCTCGATCGTGCCGCCGGCATAGTCACCGCGCGCGGTAAAGGTCGTGGCGCCGCCGCTGATGACGGAGTTGAAGGCGAGCAAGGTGACGCTGCCGCCGTTACCGACCGAGCCGGTGGTGCCCGTGCCCGACAGCCCGTTGGCGGAGGCCAGCAGGCTGCCGAAGCTGGCGCTGTCATCGAACACGCGGAAGCCGACATTGCCGCCCTGGCCGGCGCCGAACGTGCCGGCCCCGCTGGAATTGCCGCCCAAGCCGTCGGCATAAAGTTCGGTCGGGCCGTTGAGGGTGAGCGTCGAGCCCAGGTCGAACACCTCGACTTGCGCGCCGCCGCCGCCTTCAAGATTGTCCCCGCCGTAGCCGAAGCCGGCATTGATGCCGTCGCCACCATCGCCACTGCCGTTGATCGTCAGCACATTGGCCGTGACCGAACTGCCCGAATACACGCCCAGCGTGGCGTCGCCGCCGTAACCGTCGCCGCCATTGCCGCCCAACGCCGATCCGCCGGTGCCTTCGGCTTCGATATTGGTCGCCGTGCCGAGTTGGACCGTCGCGCCATTGTAGGCGAACAGCTCGGCGTTGCCGCCGATGCCGTTGCCGGCACCGACGTCGCCGTCGCCGCCTTCGCCTTCGGCGCTGAGGAACAGCTCGCCGGTGACCGTCAGACTGCTGCCGTCGACCTCGATCCGGGCCAGCCCGGCATCGGCGACGCCGCCGACCGTGTTCGTCGCTGTCCCGAGAATGCCGCCGCCGAACGCGTCGCCGCCAAGGCTGAGGTCGGTGAATGACGCGCTGCCACCGTTGAGGATAGCAATTCGCGCGGTGCCGCCCTGCGCGCCGCCGCCGGTACCGTTGGTCGCCGCTTCGCCGCCGGAGCTGTTGGCGGAGATGATCGCGGCGCCGGTCACGGTCAGCGACCCCCCGTCGACCGTCACGACTGCGGAGCCGCTATCGGCAAAGCCACCGGTGACGCCGTCGCCGCCGAACGAGTCCGCCGACATCGTCAAGGCGCCCGCGGTCAGGCTGGCCGCTGCGCCGGTGATGTTCAGCGTGAGACTACCCGCGTCTCCAAGCCCGCCACTGCCGCCCGTCGAGCTTCCGCCGATGGCGTTGACGTTGCCGGTCAGGCTGGCGACGTTAACCAAGCCTTGGATATTGAAGGTGACGGGGGCGCCCGTTGCGCTCCCGCCGTTGCCCGACCCGCCGTTACCGCCAGACACGAAGTTGTTTACCGACATGCCGCCGGCGAGCGAGATGCGCGACGTCGCATCGACGTTGATCGTCACATTGGCGCCGGTCGCCGATCCGCCACTGATGGTACCCGCGCCGCCGGTCGCGGTTGCGCCCGGGCCAAAATTTGCGGTTGCGATGGCCGACTGGACGACCCCGCCGTTGGTGATGTTGACGATCGCCGCGCCGCCGCTGGCGTTTCCGCCCTGCGCGCCAGCGCCGCCTTCGCCGCCGGCGAATACGCCAAGCCCGCCGAGCAGGTGCACGGTCGAACCGTCGACTTCGAAGGTCGCGGTCCCGCCGGAAGCGCTACCGCCATTTCCGCTGCCGCTGGCAGAGCCGCCGCCGGCGCCCGCGCCACCCGTCGCCGCAATCGACATCGTCGCGCCGTTGCGGGCGTAAATGGTCCGCGTCCCGCCGATCGCGTTGCCGCCGTGAACGTTGGCGACCGGGGTTGCGTAGTGGCCGCCCTGGGTGAAAGTGCTGGCCAGCAAAGCCGGGAGCGTCATCGTCGCATTGTCGGCGCCGATCGTGATGTCGCCGCCAAATGCGGTTCCGGCCGTGCTTCCGGCCAGCGTCGCTGAGCCGCCGTAGCCACGTGCATAAATGTTGCTGATCTGCGACCCAACGGGTGTCGGGAAGGTGATGCTTGCGCCGGCTGACGCCAAGATGCTGGCATCGCCGCCGGTGCCCATCCCACCATTGCCGCCGGAACTTGAGCCACCGATGCCGTTCGCCGACAGCGTGGCGTTCTGCAGGAAATATCCTGCGACCGGCTGCGTAAAGAAGAGCACGCCGATGTCGCTGCCGGCACCGCTGGCGAGGATTTCGGCAATGCCGCCGGTTCCGTTGCCGCCCGCGCCGGCGCTGCTCGAACCGCCGGTACCGTCGGAGCGGATCGATACCCTGGCCAGCGTTACATCGCCGCCGAGGGTGGCGTGGACACGGCCCGTTCCTGCCGTCGCGTTGCCGCCGATGCCGCCGCCGCCGCCGAGCGCGCCCGCGTCGAGCAGGGCCTGCCCGCTCGTGTTGAGGGTGCCACCCTCGGATTTCAGCAAAACACTTCCGCCTTGGGCGTTGCCGCCCGTCGCGCCATTGCCGCCGGTCCCTTTGGCCGTCGCGGTGAGGATGCCAAGGCTGACATTGCTGCCCGCTTCGGCGGTGACATCCACGGTCCCGCCGGTTGCCTGGCCGCCCAGTCCGCCGGTCGAATTGCCGCCGGTGGCGCCGGCCGTGAAGAAGTTGGTGCCGGTGAAGTTGGCGTTGCCGCCAAATTCCGAAACGACGCTGGCGATGCTGCCCGTGGCGCCGCCGCCATTCCCGGTCGTGCCGCTGCCGCCTGCCGCCTGGGCCTGCAGTCCGACGCCGTTGATCGCCAGCGTTGAGCCGACGCCGCTGGCGACATAATAAGCCGTGCCGCTGGTCGCCGAACCGCCGCTGACGCCGTTGCCGCCGCTTGCGCCAGCAGCCACGGTCACGTTGTTGCCGGTGACGGTGGCGCCGTTGAACGCGTTGAGCTTGGCCGTCCCGCCGGTCGCGGTCCCGCCGGCTCCGCCGGACGAGTTCCCGCCGGCGGCCGTCGCCGAAATGATGGTCGATGACGAGCCGAGGCCGAGCGAAACGCTACCGTCTGCCGAGACGTCGGCCAATCCGCCGGTCGCACCGCCGCCCGCGACCGAACCCGAACCGCCGGTGGCGTTGGCTGAGGCTTGAGTCACCCCGGTAAGGCTTAGCGTGCCGTTGGCTGCGATTTGCGCCGCGCCGCCGGTTGCGCCGCCGCCGACGCCCGAAGACCCCGCGCCGCCGGTGCCGTTGGCGGAAATTTCAGCCGCGCTCCCGGACACGCTCGCGCCGTCGAAGATGTTGAGCGACGCCGCGCCGCCTTGGCCCGAGCCGCCGTCGGCGCCCGCGCCGCCGATGCCGTTCGACCAGGCACGCAGGGTGGCGCCGCCGGTGATCGTGCCGTCGATGAACATCAATGCGTTGCCGCCGGCGGCGAATCCGCCAAGCCCGGTCGTCGCGAGCCCGCCGGTCGAACTGGCGTCGATCAGCGCAATGCCGCTCAGCACAGCGGTCGAGCTGCTGTCCATGTCGAAGCTTGCAGCGCCCTCGACGTTCTGGGTCGCATCGCCGCCGCTGGTGGTTCCGGCGCCCCCGTGGCCGCCGTTGAGATGGTGACGTTGCCGGAGGTCAGGTTTGAGGCGGACAGGCTCAACCTGGCATCGCCGCCCGTCGCGTCTCCGCCGTCGCCGTCGCTGGCCGCGCCGCCGGTTGCGGACGAATCGACCGTGGTCGAGGTCACCGTTGCATCGCCGTTGAGGGTGGCGAGCGCCATGCCGCCGGTCGCCGTGCCGCCGAACGTGGTGCCGGCCCCGCCAGTCGCGGTCGTCGCGACCGTGACGCTGCCGTCGAGCATGTCGCCGTTGAGGGTAAAGTAAGCCTGCCCGCCGGAGGCGTCGCCGCCCGCACCGCTGGACCCCGCGCCCCGGCCGCACGCGCGGTGACCTGCATCCAGGTTTCCACGTCGAGCGTGCCGTTGACGATAAGCTGCGAGTAGCCGCCCTGGCCGTCGCCGCCGGTCGACCCGGCGCCGCCACCGCCGAACGAGGTGACGACCAAGCCGACGAATTCATCCAAACTGGTGAAGGTCGCGACGCCATCGATCACGATGGTTGAGGAGCCGGCAAAGCCATCGCCGCCAATCCCGGTCGCCGTCGTGCCAATGCCGCCGTTGCCGCCGGCGCCATTGCTCTGCAGGCTCATCGCGGTCGCGGTCAGCGATCCGGCGATATTGGCCGCAATCGAGCCGCCAGACCCGGTGGCGCCGTCGCCGCCCGCACCCGAGGTAGCGGCGCCGCCGTCTCCGCCGACGGCAATGGAGAAGAGCCGTACGCGGCCAGCGGTGGCCGTTCCGCTTCCGAAATTGAAATTGGCCTCGCCGCCGACCGCCGTATTGCCCATCCCGCCGGTGGCGCCAGCGCCGCCGTTGCCGCCGCTGGCGAAGGCCGAAATGTCGGCGTCGCCCAACGTCAGCTGGACGGAAGCGCCCAACGCGAGTTCGGTCGGCGTATCCAGCGACGCCGTGCCGGCTTCCGCCAGGCCCCCGGAGCCGCCCGCGCCACCAGCATTGTCGAACCCGTTACCGCCTTCGGCTTCCGCCAAAATCTGGGTCAGGCCGATGACGTTCAGCTGGCCGCCATTCGCATCGATCTGCACGCGCGCTTCATTGGCAATGCCGTCGCCGCCCAGGACTCCGCCGTCGCCGCCAGTCGCGTTGGCGTTGACCTCCAGCGACCCCGCCGACACCGCACCGCCGCCGATCGACAGCATGGCCAGGCCGCTGTTGGCGAGCCCGCCGTTCTGGCCGCCGTTGCCGCCGGACGTTTGCGCCAGGACCATGAGGGCCCCGCTGGTCGACAAGCTTGCGGCATTGCCGATGATCACATTTGCACTGCTGGCGCTCGCATCACCGCCAGTGCCGGTGGTGGCCGCGCCACCCGTGGCGCTGGCTGAGACTTTCGACGCACCGGTGACGTTAAGCGATGTGCCAGCACCAAGCTCGAGCGTCGCGTTGCCGTCGATCATGTACGCGTCGCCGCCGCGCGTCGTGCCGTTGCCGCCGGTCGCATCGACGACCACGTTGAGGTTGCCACTCGTCGCGCTGCCGCTGAGCAGCCGGATTGTCGCATCTCCGCCGATCGCGTTGCCGCCCGCGCCGGCGCTCGCCGCACCGCCAATCGCATTGGCGGTCACGTCCGTGATCGACAATGATGCCGAGCCGCTGAGGTCGAACGCCGCGGTGCCCGAAACCGCATTGCCGCCCGACGTCGTACCCGCGCCGCCAGTAGTGAACGTCGCCACATTGACCCGCGCGCCCGTGATGGTGCCGGTAGAAACCAACGTGGCCGTACCGCCGGTGGCGTTGCCGCCGGCCCCCGCCGACCCCGATCCGCCAAGTGCGGACGCGGTCGCTTGGATATATCCGCCGGTATAGCTGCCGTTGATTGCCACGTTGACGGTGCCGCCTTGGCTCGCACCGCCGATCGCGCCGTTGCCGTTGCCGCCGAATGCCGTGACGAGCAGGCCCTGATTGGGGTTAGTCGACGTCGTGACAAGTGCGCCATCGATGATGGCCGTGCCGCTGCCGCCCTGACCGAAGCCGCCGTTGCCGGCGATGGTCGAGCCCGCGCCGCCGGCGCCCGCGTTGCCGGAATTGATGTTGGTGTAGCTGAAAGCGGTCAGCGTTCCGCTCATGTTGAACGTGCCGGTGCCGCCGAAGCCCGCGCCGCCGGCGCCGCCCGAACCGGCCGATCCGATCCCGCCCACGCCGCCATTGCCCTGGTTCGTGACGTTGACTGCCCCGGTCGCGAGCATGCTTGCGCCGCGCAGGTTGAAAATGTTGTTCCCACCGCGGCCTTCGCCACCGGCGCCGCCGAAGGTGCCGTTGCCGCCCGCGCCGGCGAACCCGGCCGCGCGGAGGTCGAAGGCGCCGTTGCTGGTGATGTTGACCGACGCCCCGCTGTTAAGCGTCGCTGCGACGTCGAGGATCGAGGTGCCGCCGCGGCCGATGCCGCCGGCACCGCCGACCGTCGTGGCATTGTTATTGCCCACGCCGCCGAAGCCCTGCGCCGCGATGATTCCCTGGCCGGTCGAGGTCAGCGACCCGCCGCCCGCGAGAAATTCGAGCCTGGCGGTGCCGGCGGCGCCTTCGCCCGCGGTCTCGCCGCCTGTCCCGCCGGTGCCGTTGGCGCGCACCTCGAGCGGGGCGGCGGTCAGCGACCCGTCGTCGATCGACACCGTGGCGGTGCCGCCGATGCCCTTGCCGCCGAACTTCTGCGCATTGCCGCCGTTGCCGACTGCTTCGACCCGGACCATGCCGGTCGAGCTGACGCTGCCGTCATTAGCGATGGTGAGAGTCGCAGTGCCGCCGGTACCGTTGTTCGCAACTCCGGTCGGTTCATTGGTGTGGCCGGCGAAGCCTGACGCATAAAGCTCAAGCACGCCGCTCCCGGTGACCGTGCCGCCAAGCACGTCCATGGTCGCGGTGCCGCCCTGTGCGGTGCTGCCGCGAACGTCGCCGTCTTGTCCCTGACCATTGGCGTTGACCTGGAAGGTGCCGAAGCTGAGCGCGCCGTTGGCGCCAACATCGACGTCGGCGATGCCGCCCGTCGCGAGGCCCGCAAAGCCCGTGGTGCTTGATCCACCGCTGCCCATCGCCATGACCAGCGCGCTGTTGGTGATGTTCACATTGGCGTTGACGTCCATTTCGGCCAGGCCGCCCAAGCCGTCGCCACCGTTGCCGAAGACGTTTGCGCCGTAACCGTTAGCCGTCAGCTGCAAATCGGTCGCCGACACTGTCCCGCCGGAAGAAGATTGCAGGTAGACTTCACCGCCTGTGCCGTCGCCGCCGGTCGCGCCGATGCCACCGCTGCCGTTAGCAAGAACCCACAGATTGCCTTCGACATCGAACAGCCCGCCGCTAACCAGCGCCTGCGCGTATCCGCCGAAGCCATTGCCGCCGGAGGAGGTGGAGCCGACGCCCGCCCCGCCGGTGGCATGCGCGCTGGCGATCGTGTTGCCGCCCGTCGTCAGCGAACCGTTGGGCAGCACCTGGAACAACGACGTGCCGCCGTACGCATTGCCGCCGACCTGGCCCGAACCGCCCGTTGCATTGGCGGAGAGGAACGCCGTGCCGCCGACGGAGACCGTGCCGCGCGCCGCCAGAAAGACGATCCCGCAATAGCCCTCGGTGCAGTGGCCGCCGCCATAGGCGGTTCCGCCGGGCGCGGACGTCAGGCCGCTGCCGGCTGCGCCGCCGGTCGCCGAAGCGTCCATGCTGAGGTTGCCGTTGATCGTGGTCCGGCCAAGCGCAAGCGTGGTGCCCGCCGGATTGAAGGTGCCGGTGAGGAGGTAGGCGCCGAGCGCATTGCCGCCGGCGCCGCCGAACATGGCGTCGCTGCCGCCGGCCCCGCCAACCGCGATGCCCTGCATCGTTACCGCACCGACGGTGATTTCGGCACCGCGGCTGTCGGCGATCAGGAAGGCGCCGCCGGTGGAATCCTGCCCGGTATATTGCCCGGCGGTGGCGTTCCCACCGTCGCCGCCCGGAACGTTATCGCCATTGCCCTGGCGCCCGTCGCCGCCATACGCCGCGACATCCATCGCCACGTTGCCGGCGGAAATCGTGGCGGTTGGACCGGCGGACAGCTGGGCCTGAACGAAGTTGGTGCCACCGAAGGCATTGCCCCCGTCGCCGCCCGAACCCCAGATTGCATCGCCGCCGCTGCCGACCGAATTGAGGTTGAGCGAACCCGTGATCGCGACGCCGCCCGCCGTGACATAAAGACCGGCATCGCCACCCCAGCCTTCGCCTCCCGAATAGCCGGTGCCGCCGATGCCGTTGGCATTGAGGAAGACGTCGCCTCCGATCGTCACGCTTGAATTGGGGGCCAGGCTTTCGATCGAGACCACGCCGGTCGGATCGTAGCCGGTTTCGGCACCGCCGCCGCGACCCTTGCCGCCCACGACTCCGAACGCATTGGTCGGATTGAGAATGTTTCCGCCCTGTCCGTTCGACGTTAGATTGACGTTGCCGGTGACATTGATCGACCCGCCCTGCGCAGCAAGTCGCGCAACGCCGCCCGTGCCGATCCCCGCGGCCGTGCCCGCGCCGTTGACGTTGCCCCCATAGCCATCGGCATTGCCCTGGAAATTGCCGTTGAACTGGATCGCGCCACCGCTTTGCGCGTGGACATTGATGGTGCCGCCCGTCCCGTTCCCCGCGACGCCGTCGGCGCCGCCGGTAGTGGTTCCGCCGAAGCCCGAGGCATCGGCAGTGACGCCACCCATCGTGACCGTGCCGTTGTTCAGCGCGTGGATGTAGATGTTGCCGCCCTTTGCATCGGGGCTGTTGCCGCTGATGTCGGGACCGGTACCGGGCGCCTGCGCCACCAAGACGGTGCTGCTCGCCACGTTGACGGCGCCGCCGTCGGCCTCGATCGTGATATTGCCGCCGGTGCCGAGAATGCCATTCCAACCGAACCCGTAGGTATTTGCGGTCAGGTTGCCGCCCAGGTTGATCGATCCGCCGCCGCTTGCCGAGAAACGAATGATGCCCGCCGTGCTGTCCGGGAAGACCGTCGTGTACGAATTGAGTATCGTGTTGCCGAGCACATTAAGCTGCCGCCCGCTCGATGCGCTGAACAGGATTTGGCCCTCGTTGGCGCGGAAGTTGACGTCGCCTTCGAACGTTAGGTTGCTCGTCGTGGTCGTCGCTGAAAAGTCCTTGTTGGCCCAGCCGCTGAGGTCCGAGCTGAACGTTCCGCCGGTAACCGAAATGCTCGATTGCTTGGCTTCGAACTGCTGGCCGGAGCGGAGCACGATCTGCCCGTTCTCGACGCCCGCCGTCACCGCATCGTCGAAGCCGACGGTGCCGCCCAGCAGCATCGTCAGCGCCTGGTTCTTGGGCACGGCGACCATGTAGATTGAATGATTGTCGGTGCTGGCGACGTTCGACGGGCCGGTGGTCGTTCCGGAGTGGACGACGCCGTTGCCGTCCCGCGTGCCAAGCGCGACGTTAATGTCGAACAGGCCTTGGTTGATCGTCATCGTCACGTCTTCGGCGGCGACGAGCGCGGCCGATCCGTTGACGCTGATAGTGCCGTCCTGAACGACGCGCGGGCCGATCATCGCGACATAGCTGCCGGCGCTATTGGCGTTGACCAGCGCGCCGCTTGCGAGCTGAACCGTGCTCGACTGATCCGCCTGGTTGAGGAAGCGCCCGAAGCCGTCGCTCGAGGTGGCGAAATCGATCGGGTCGAGGCTGGTCAGAAGCAGTCCGCCGACATCGACGCTGGCAGTCGATCCGACGAGGATTCCGCCGGGGCTGTAAAACCAGACCTTGCCGCCCTGCACATTGCCGTCGAGCCGGGAAATGATGCTGCCGTTAAGCGAGATTCCGCGCGTGGCGTCCGTCGGAACGACGCGATTGAGAATGGTGAAGTCGGACAGGCCGGCCTGGCCCTGGAACAATGCGGTGTTGGTCGAAGGCAGGAAGTCGATCGTGCCGGTGCCGGTCTCGTTCGGGTTCCAGTTGATCGTCGCCTTGGGCGCGGTGACGGTGATCGTATTGCCCGCGCCGACCGTCGCGCCGCTGCTCGATCCCACCGTGCCGTTGAACGGATTCGCGTCCGCCCGCTGCGGCGCGATCACGCCGATTGCAATGGCTGCCGTGGCGCACGACAACATCAGGCGACGGCGCTTGGTGATGCGCGTGCTGGAGGTGCGGGGCGAGAACGCGCTACGCTGGGTCATCTGAAACTCCATGGCCAGAGCCGGGTCGTCAGGGATATGAGAAGGCGGACGGCGGGGCGTTCGCGCTCGACGCCGATGCGGCTGAGCGGAACGGCGAGCGCGGTATCGAGCGCGAAGCGGTTGAACAGCAGTCGCGCGCCGGCGCCGACGGAATGCAGGCGGTTGGGCTGATCGACCTCGACTAGCTCTTCGATGTTCTGGACTTTGGCGTGGTCCCAAAAGCCGTAGCCTTCGATCGCGACGCTTTTGGCGCTTGCCGGCACGCGGCTGCCGATACGAAGCTCGACCTGCGTGCCGTAGCCGCGGTCGCCGAGCAGCGCGCCTGGATCGTAACCACGCCCAACGGTGTAGTTGCCGGCCGAAAATTCCTCGAAGCTGAGCAGGCCGTCCCACGCATATTGCGCGCGAGCGCCGAGTGCGACGGTGACGAGGCGGGCGGGGCGGAGCTCGCCATAGCCGCTGTAGCGCAGCACCAATGCGTCGGACTGGCCTTCGAGCCGGCTTGGCGGGATGTCGCCGGGGTCCAGGCAATCGTCGCCCTCGGGACCGCAGTCGTCGCTTGCGCCGAAGATGTTGAGCCCCTTGCGCAGCTCGACCAGGTTGGACACGCGCCAGAACGGCTCAACCAGCGAGCGTCCGGGCTTCGAGAAGTCCATGCTGACCGCGTCCCAGCCGACGCGCGCAAAGCCGACACGCAGCCGGTCCCGTGTAAGGTCGATGTCGTCGAGCTCGACGTCCTGGTTGATGATGTCGAGGCCGAGCGAGCCGCGCACGGTGCTCGCCTGGCGCCGCACGAATGGATAGCCGATCTCGGCCGTGCCGAGCAGCGTCCGCGCCTTGACATCGGCATCGGGCACCGACGGGTTGGCCCAGGCGTAGGTGAAGGATCCCGACGCGCTCAGGCCTTCCGCGCCCAGCCGGAAGTCGTGGCCGACCTGGATCGTCTGCTGCTCCTCGAAATCGGATGTGCTGAACATCGAAACCGTGGTCCGGTCGGCAAGGCCGGTGAGGCCATAGAGCTGCCCGCGCAGCAAGCCGCCGAAACGGCCCAGTTCGCGCGATCCCGAATTCTGGATATTGGCGTCGGCAAATGCGGTGATCCGCTGCACGGTGACGTCGCCGATCACCTCGCCGGGCGCGGTGCCGGCAGGGCGGAGGGTCAGGCGAACATTGTACCCCGGCAGGTCGCTCGCCAGCAGGAGGTAGCGCTCGGCCTCATAGCGGTTGAATACGGGCTTCTCCGCCAGTTGATTGAGATAGCCGGCGATGGTCCGCTCCGCGCCTGAGGCATTGCCGCGGACACGCACGCCCGTGATTTTGGCCATCAGGACGCGGAAGCGCACGACGCCATCCGCAATGCGCTGTTCGGGCACTTGCACTGCGGCGATGTACCCGGCTTCGCGAAGGATCGTGGCAGCTCGATCGCGCACTTCGCAAACGACCGAGATCGGCTGCTCGGATCCGACGAGGGGGGCATACGCCGGCGCAAGTTCGGCAACGGTCAGGCCCTGCAAGCCTTCGAACTGGACGTCGCGCAATGTGAAGCGAATATCTTTGAGGTCGGGACTGTCGAGTGCGCAGGGCGCCCGCTCGATACCGCCTTCCACCTCCAGGCGCGGTGCACGCGGTGTGGGTGCGGTCGTGTCGGGGCGAGTGACCTCTTCCCGGGTCGGCGGCAAAACCTGAGACGCCGTTTGGGCCGCCGCGCTGTTGGCGGACGCGATCATCGCCGTGCCGAGAAGAAATTTCCGAGCAATTCCCGACGCCAAAGGCGCCGCAGTCACAGAAAAGATTTGTCGTCCCAAGGGGGTGCCCCTTTCCCCAAAGTTCCCCGGCGACTCGCGTCCCCACGCGAGAAGTGCGAAAGTTTAGAGCAGGTTAACCATTCGGCAGCAAGCCCGAATTAACTGCAGTTAACTTATTGACGCGTCTATGAAGTCCCGGATCGGGACTGACCTTCGGAAGATCGTCCACCGAGTCTTCGATACGCCTCCGCAACCGCATCGACGCAAGGCGCGTTCACCCGCCGATGTATCGATCCAACCTCGACCGGAAGGCCCGGGCGGTGCCCTGCTGGCGGCCGCCGGAATCAATGCGGGGCTCCTGCTTGCCTTCCTCCAATTGTCGGGACGCGTCGATCTTTCGGACCCGCAGAGCGTCTTGCAGACGATTGACCTCGTCGAGGAAGCGCCGCCTCCACGCCCGCCGCCCCCGCCGCAACGACCACGCGAACAGCAACGACCCAAGGATCCTGAAGGCGGATCGCCGGCCAACATCCGCAGCCAGGCGACTCCGGTCGTCGCCCCCACGCCGATCGTCGAGCCGCAGCGGCCCAACCCGATTGCGGTCACTGAGACGCCCAACCAGGGCGCCGCACCGACGCAAGGCGCCGCCGCCGTGCGCGGACCGGGCACGGGCGCGGGCGGCGTGGGGACGGGCACCGGCACGGGCTCGGGCAGCGGGTCAGGCGGCGGCGATGGCGGCGCGATCGGGCCGCCGCGACTGGTGACGCCGGTGCTGCGCGGTCGCGATTTTCCGCGCGAAACCCTCGAACAATGGCCGCGCGGGGCGCAGGTGTTCCTGCGCTTGCGCGTCGATGCCCGCGGCTTCGTCAGCGAATGCGCGGTCGACCGCAGCAGCGGCGTGCGCGCGATCGACGGAGAAATTTGTGCGCTTGCCTATCAGCGGCTGCGCTTCCGCCCTGCGGTGAACCGATATGGCCAGCCGGTTGCGGGATGGTTCGGATACCGGCAAACGGCCCCGCGATAGACGCAGCGCAAGGCCTGACCGATGATTGAAGCCGAATGGTGGGAATATGACGATATCGACGAGCTTGCCGATGCGGTGGCCGGCGATGTCGGCTTCATCATCGAAAGCGCGGTCGATGCGCGCGGCGAAGCACTGATCGCGCTTCCCGGCGGCACGACGCCGCTGCCGATCTTCCGCAAGTTGGCGAGCGCCAAGCTGCCGTGGAAGCGGGTGACGATCATCCCGACCGACGAGCGGCTGGTCCCGCTCACCGATGAACGGGCGAACATCCGGGCGATTGCACAGAACTTCCTGCCGTCGGGGGCGCGGGTGTTCCCGATCACCAGCGACATTGCCGACCACAAGCTGGCCGGCAATTCGGCCAACGCCAAGCTCGCCGAGCTCAAGTTCCCGCTCGACCTCGCCTGGCTTGGCGTCGGGTCAGACGGCCACACCGCGTCGATCTTCGCCGGCCCCGATCTCGACGAGGCGCTGAATGCGCCCAAGGGCCGCCATGCCGTGGGGGTCATGCCCGATCCTATGCCGCAGGACGCACCGGTCGCCCGCGTTACGCTGACGCGTTCGGCGATCCTGTCGGCGCGCACCGTCCTGCTGACCGTCACCGGTGCAGAGACGCGCGAATTGGTGGAAGGCGCAATCGCCGATGGGCAGAGTTCGAAGCTGCCGATCGGCCGCGTGCTGGCGGAAGCGGAGCAGCCGATCGACATCCATTGGGCACCGTGAAGCGGCTGCTCGGCGCGGCGCTGATCGGCGCTGCTGCTTCGGTCCCGGTCGCCGCCGAGCCGATCACCGCAGAACGATTGATGACCCACATCCGCATCCTCGCCGACGACAGTTACGAGGGTCGCGAAGCAGGGACGCCGGGCGGGGAGCGGGCCGAGGCCTATATCCTCGACGCGTTCGCCAAGGCCGGATTGCGGCCAGGTGCCGGGAGCAGCTGGCGCCAAACGATCGACATCGTCGCTCGAACGCCGGTTGCGACGCGCCTGGCTTTCTCGAGGAACGGAACAGCTGTCGCGCTGCCGGCGGATTCGATCGTGCTGACCGGAGCCGACACCGCAGTGGACCTGGCCACGGCCCCGGTCCTGTTTGCAGGCTATGCGACCGAGCCCGAGCTGGCCGGCATCTCCGTCAAGGATGCCGTGGTCGCCATGCTTCAAGGCCAGCCGCCAGAATCGCGCAGCGTCGGGTCGTGGCAGGATCGGCGCCAGGCGCTCCTCGATGCGGGGGCCGCGGCGGTCATTCATGTCGAACCGGCCGACCGCCCGTGGGATGCGGCGGCCAAAAGGTCGCAGCGCGTCATCGCCCCGGGCAATGACGCGTTTGGACCAGCGCGCGGCCCAATGTCCCATGCGGCAGCAACCGTCCTGCTTGGCCGCACCATGCTGGGCGCGGCGGCGCGGCGGGGGTTCAGGGCACGTCGCCTTCCGTTGACTGTATCGGGTCAGGTCACCACGCGCATCGACCAGATCGATCCCGCGAACATCGTCGGCATGGTGAAGGGGAGTGGGGACGGCCGCGAGCCGGTAGTGATGATGTCGCATTGGGACCATACCGGAATCTGCCGGCCCCCCGGCGCGCCCGACCGTATCTGCAACGGTGCGATCGACAATGCGAGCGGGATCGCGGTCCTGATCGAAACCGCGCGCGAGATCGCCGCCGGCCCGAAGCCGGTCCGCGACATTTACTTCCTCGCCACCGCGCTCGAAGAGGCCGGCGGCTTCCTTGGTGCGACGGCCTTTGCGCAGCGGCCCGCCGAGCCGCGGCCGGTGGCGGTCCTCAATGTCGATACCATCGCCATTCACCCGCGCGGGCTGCCCGTCGCGATTATCGGGCGAGGGCGTTTTCCCTCGCTTGACCGAGTCATTGACGCGACGTCGCGCCAATTGGGGCGCAAGGTCGATCTCGACGACGAAGCCAATGTGATGATCGAGCGGCAGGACGGCTGGGCCTTCACAAAGCTCGGCATCCCCAGCGTCATGGCCTCGGGATCGTTCAGCGACATGAAGCTGCTGACCGCCTATCTCGGCACGACCTATCATCAGCCGAACGACGACCTGAAGCAGAAGATCGAAATCGGCGGCGCGGTCGAGGATGCCGACCTGCATGTCGCGCTTCTCCGTGCGCTCGCCGATCCCAAGATTTACCCGACGCCCTAGATCTCCTCGAGCGGGCGCCCGCGCGTCTCCTTGAGGAACAGCAGCGAGACGATCGCGGAGATGGCGGTGAAGACAACCGCGTACCACAGGCCGGAATAGATGTTGCCGGTGATGGCGACGATGGCAAAGCTGGTGACGGGCAAGAAGCCGCCGACCCATCCGGTGCCGACATGATAGGGCAGGGACATTGCCGTATAGCGCACGCGCGTCGGGAACATCTCGACCAGCGCCGCGGCCTGCGGGCCGTAGAGCGCTGTCGCGGCGACCACGAACAATAGCAGGATGCTGATCAGCAGCGGCAGGTTCGCGGCCTTGGGATCGGCGCTCGGCGGATAGCCCGCCGCCTGCAGCGCGCCGCCGATCTCCGCCGCCGTGAGGCTCTTGAGCGCGCGCAGGTCCGCCCCCGCAAGGCCATCGCCGTTCTTGATCGGGACCATGCTGGACCCGGCGACGACCCGCGTCTCGCCATCGGCTGATGGGCGGGTCGTGTAGGAAATGCCCTTGGTGACCAAAGTGCTCTTGGCGATGTCGCAGGCGCTGGTGAACTTGGCGGTGCCCACCGGATCGAACTGGACCGAGCAGGTCGCGGGATCGGTCTCGACGATCACCGGCGTTGCACGCTGGGCCGCAGCGAGCGCGGGGTTGGCGCCCTGCGCGATCAGGTGCGAGCCAGGGAAGTAGAGCGCGAGCGCAAGCAACATGCCGCCGACCATCACCGGCTTGCGCCCGATGCGGTCGCTGAGCCAGCCGAAGAAGACGTAGAGCGGCGCGCTGACGATCGTCATGACGATCAGCAGCAAGTCCTTGGTCGCGCCGGGCAGGCCGAGCGAGCGTTCGAGGAACACCTGCATGTAGAAGAAGGTGAAATACCAGACCGCGCCCTGCGCGCACATAATCCCGAAGAACGCGAGGAAGACGCGCTTCAGATTGTCGCGCCGGCCAAAGGCTTCGCGCAGGGGCGCCTTGCACACTTCGCCGTCCTCGCGGAGCTTGGCGAAATGCGGGCTCTCGGCAAGCTTGACCCGCATGTACACAGAGATCGCGAGCAGGATCGACGACAGCAGGAAGGGGATTCGCCAGCCCCAGTCGGCAAAGGCGTCTTCGCCCACCACCGTGCGCGTCGCGACGATGACGAGGAGCGCGGCGAGCAGGCCGAAGGATGCGGACGACTGGATCCACCCCGTGGCGGCGCCGCGCCGATCGTTGGGCGCATGCTCGGCGACATAGATTGCCGCCCCGCCATATTCCCCGCCCAGCGCAATCCCCTGACAAATGCGCAGGATGATGAGCAGGATCGGCGCGACCACGCCGGCCATCGCATAGGTCGGCAGCAGGCCGATGAGGAAGGTCGCCGCGCCCATCAGGCTGACCGTCACCAGGAACGCGCCCTTGCGCCCCATGCGGTCGCCGACAACGCCGAAGATCAATGCGCCGAGCGGGCGAAAGGCGAAACCCGCCGCGAACAACGCCAGCGCCGCGATCAGCGCCTGGGTCGCATCGAGCCCGGCGAAGAACACCTTGGAAATGACCGGCGCAAGGCTGCCGAAGATGAAGAAATCATACCATTCGAACGCCGTGCCCGCCGACGAGGCGACGACCACGCGCTTCATCGACCAAGCTTCATGTCCTTCGGATTGCGCAACGCTCGCCATTCATCTCTCCCCTGAATGAAGGGATAGCGCGTGAAAACCGGCGCGCAACGGCCATTGAGGGCCTTGCGAATCGCCGACGGCAACCGCGGAAAGTCGCACTAAGGTCTTACTCACCATGCGTGCGCGCGCGCTTGCGCGCGAAGGGCGCGCGATGCGTGTCTTTGCAAGGTGATTGGGCGCCAGCATCCCGCAGCTTGGAGCATATTCGCACCGCTGTAGGACAGGAAATTCGGCGGGGTTCAGTCCAGCTTGCGGATCACTTCATCCAGCCGCGCGACCTGGATGCCGAATTTGCGGACGTTGAAGCTGTTGCGCAATGTCCGCCCGTCGGGCTGCAGGGCGAGCGTCTGATCGACCGCCATGCCGTTCTTCATCGTGTAGCGGATGCGGGCCAAGCCGCCCGCGACCTCGACATCGACCGGGCCGCGCGCGTCGGTGAGTTCGCCGGTGTAGCGGCCGGCACCGTTGGGGCGGAGCGTCCAGCTGCGTCGGCGCGGGGCATTGTCGCCTTGCCGGATCTCCTGGACGAGGACGAGCCCGCCGTTGCCATCGCGCCTGCCAAGGCTGCGCACGCGGATCTGCTCACTCTTCCCGACGAGCAGGTCGAGCGTGCCTTCGCCCATGCTCCTACCCGCGAAGAAGGCGACGGGGTCGAGGGTGGCGCCCGGCGCGGCTGCGGGCGTGCTGTCGTCCATGCATCCGGCAAGCGCGAGCGGGAGCAGCGCCGCCGCGGTCCGCCTCACTGTCGCCCGGTCAGCAGCGCGTCGACGACGCTGGGGTCGGCGAGCGTCGAGGTGTCGCCGAAGCCTTGCGTTTCGCCCTCGGCGATCTTGCGCAGGATGCGGCGCATGATCTTGCCCGAGCGGGTCTTGGGCAAGGCAGGGGTGAAGTGGATCTTGTCGGGGGCGGCCAGCGCGCCGATGTCGTGGCGGACTTCCTGGATCAGCTCCTTGCGCAAATCGTCATTGCCCTCTTCCCCGGCATTGAGCGTGACGAAGGCGTAGATCGCCTGGCCCTTGATGTCGTGCGGGAAGCCGACGACCGCGGCCTCGGCGACCTTGCGGTGCGACACGAGCGCGCTCTCGACCTCGGCGCTACCGATGCGGTGGCCGCTGACGTTGATCACATCGTCGACGCGGCCGGTGATCCAATAATAGCCGTCCTCGTCGCGGCGGCAGCCGTCGCCGGTGAAATATTTCCCGCGATAGGTGCTGAAATAGGTTTCGAAGAAGCGCGCGTGATCGCCCCACACCGTGCGCATCTGTCCCGGCCAGGATGAGGTAAGGACGAGGTTGCCGCTGGCCGCGCCGTCGAGCGTCTTTCCCTCAGCGTCGACCAGTTCGGCGGTGATCCCTGGCAGCGGCTGCGTCGCCGATCCCGGCTTCATCGGTGTCGCGCCGGGGAAGGGGGAGATGAGGATCCCGCCGGTCTCGGTCTGCCACCAGGTGTCGACCACCGGGCAGCGGCCGTCACCGACCACGCGCCAATACCATTCCCAGGCGTCGGGATTGATCGGCTCGCCGACCGTGCCGAGCAGCCGCAGCGAACTGCGCTTGTGGCGCGTGACCCAATTGTCGCCCTCCCGCTCGAGCGCGCGGATTGCAGTCGGCGCGGTATAGAAGATGGTGACGCCCAAGCGGTCGATCGTTTCCCAGAAGCGGCCGAAGTCGGGGTAGTTGGGCACGCCGTCGAACATCACGCTGGTCGCGCGGTTCATCAGTGGGCCGTAGACGACATAGCTGTGGCCGGTGATCCAGCCGATGTCGGCGGTGCACCAGAAGATGTCGTCCTCGCGACAGTCGAAAATCCAGTCGAAGGTCGTCGCCGCCCACACCGCATAGCCGCCAGTGGTGTGGACCACGCCCTTGGGCTTTCCCGTCGATCCGGACGTGTAGAGGATGAACAACGGGTCTTCGGCGTTCATCGCTTCGGGCGCGCAGTCGGTGGCGAGCGCGCCTCGCCAATCTTCATAGAAGATGTCGCGGCCGTGCTTCATCGGCACGTCTTCGCCGGTGCGCTTGACGACGATGACGGTGGGCACGTCGCCCATTTCCAGCGCCGTATCGACGTTGCGTTTGAGCGGGATGTACTTGCCACCGCGCACACCTTCGTCGGCGGTGATCACGCAGCAAGCATCACAATCCTTGATTCGCCCCGCGAGGCTTTCGGGCGAGAAGCCGCCGAACACCACCGAATGGATCGCCCCGATCCGCGCGCAGGCGAGCATCGCCGCCGCCGCTTCGGGGATCATCGGCATGTAGATCATGACGCGGTCGCCACGCGCGATCCCGCGCTGCTTGAGCAAATTGGCGAAGCGGCACGTCTCTTCGTAGAGCTCGCGATAGGTGACGGTGCGGCCGGTCCCCGGCTCGTCGGCTTCGAAGATCAACGCGGTGCGGTCGCCGTGCGCGGGGAGATGGCGGTCGAGGCAATTGACCGACAGGTTGAGCTGGCCGTCGCCGTACCAGCGGATGGCGAAACCCTCTTCGGCGAACGACCAATCGCCCGCCTGCGACGGCGCCTTCTCCCAGTCGAGGCGCTGCGCTTGGTCGAGCCAGAAGGCATCGGGATCGGCATCGAACGCGCGGCGGAGCGCAGCCAGTTCGTCCGGGCCGATCCGCGCCCGGAAGTCTTGAGGGACGGGGTGCGTTTCGGCGCTCACAAACCCCGGCTCATGTCGATCACGAAGCGGTAGCGGACGTCGTTCTTGAGCAGGCGCTCATAGGCCTCGTTGACCTCCTCCATCGCGATGAACTCGCACTCGGGATAGATGTCCTTCGCGGCGCAGAAATCGAGCATCTCCTGCGTTTCCGGGATGCCGCCGATCGCCGATCCGCCGACCGCGCGGTTCCACCAGATGAGGTTGATCCCGCGGAACGGCGGCATCTCGGTCAGCGCGCCGACGATCACCATCCGCCCCGAACGGCCGAGCAGCTGGAGATAAGGGTCGATCTCATGGCCCACCGGCACGGTGTTGAGGATGAAGTCGAAGCGCGCCCCCGCCGCAGCCATCTGCGCCGGGTCGGTCGAGACGATCACGTCATGCGCGCCGAGCGCCCGCGCATCCTCGCCCTTGGCCGGGGTGGTGGTGATGATGGTGACGTGCGCGCCCATCGCCGCGCCGAGCTTGACCCCCATGTGGCCGAGCCCGCCGAGGCCGACGACGGCCATCTTGGTGCCTTCGCCGACCTGGTACTGGCGCAGCGGCGAGTAGGTCGTGATGCCCGCGCACAGCAACGGCGCGACGCGCGCCTGGTCCATGCCGTGGGGCACCTTGAGCACGAAATGGTCGCGCACGACGATATGATCGGTGTAGCCGCCCTTGGTGATCTCCTGCGTGTGGCGGTCGGGGCTGTTGTAGGTTTGCGTGCAGCCTTCGCGGCAGAACACTTCCCAGCCTTCGAGGCACTGGTCGCAGGTCATGCAGCTATCGACCATGCAGCCGACCGCAACGATATCGCCGACGCGATGGCGGGTGACCTCGTTGCCGATTGCGGTGACTTCGCCGACGATCTCATGCCCCGGGATGTTCGGATAAGCGGTCCCGCCCCAATCGTTGCGCGCGGTGTGCAGGTCGCTGTGGCAGATGCCGGCGTAAGTGATGCGGATGGCGACGTCGTCGGGGCGAAGCGCGCGGCGTTCGAAGGTCATCGGGCGAAGCGGCTGGTCCGGCGCGTCGGTGCCCCAACCCTTGGCCGGGGTCGGCCCGCCCGTCGTTTCGATCGCCGGGGTCGGCTCAGCAGTGGTCGCCATGATCTTCTCCTATCGCGGTCGTTCCAATATTCTCTTCGCCTGCACCAAGTGGGGCCGGTCGACCATCTTTCCACCGACCGAAAGCACGCCCGCGCTCGGTTGTGCCTCGAACGCGGCGACGATGGCCTCGGCATGGCGGATCTCGGCCTTGGACGGGGTGAAGGCGGCGTTGATGATCGGCACCTGCGCAGGGTGGATGGCAAGCTTGCCGGTGAAGCCCTCGCGCCGCGCCGCCTCGGCTTCGCGCTTCAGGCCCTTGTCGTCCTTGAAATCGGCGAACACCCCGTCGACCGGCTGCACGCCCGCAGCAACCGCGCCGGCCAGGCAAAGCGAGCGCGCGAGCTTGTAGGTGAAGCTAAGCTCCCCCTCCGCATCATATTTGGATGCGGCGCCAAGCGCGGCGGACAGATCCTCGGCGCCCCAACTCATCGCCACCAGTGGCGATCCGGGGAGGCGATAGCTGAGCAGGCCGAACAGGCTCGCCGCAGTCTCGGTGACGATGGCGTGGACGGGGATGTTGCCGGTGCGGTGCGCCAACTCGGTCACGTCGACCCCGCTTTCGGCCTTGGGCAGGACGATGCCGTGCACGTAGGCGCTGCGGATCAGGCGCAGATCGTCCTTGTGATATTCGCTGCCGAGCGGATTGACGCGCACCCACCAATGCGGGCCGTTGGAGCGCTTGGGCAATTCCTTGATGATCTCGCGCGCCGCCTTCTTGCGGTCGGGCACGACGCTGTCTTCGAGGTCGAAGATCACCGCATCGGCTTCGGTCTCCAGCGCCTTGGCGACCTTCTTCTCGCTGTCGGCGGGGACGAACAGCCAGCTGCGCGGCTCGGCCGTGCTGGTCATGCCGGCGACTTGTGGAGCAGTGCCGATCGCTTCATCGTGCAGACGACCTCGCCGCGCTGGTTGATCGCGCGATGTTCCCAGGTGACGATCCCCGCAGTCGGCCGGGAACCGCTCTCACGCACGGCGATTACCTCGCTTTCGATGCGCAGCGTATCGCCGCAGAACACCGATTTGGGAAACTTGACCTCGTCGAAGCCGAGATTGGCGACGAGCGTGCCGAGCGTGGTGTCGGCGACCGAAATGCCGACCGTCAGGCTGAAGGTAAAGCAGCTGTTGACGAGGATCTGTCCGAACTCGCTGTCCTTCGCGGCCTCGGCGTCGAGGTGCAGCGGCTGCACATTGTGAGTTAGCGTCGAGATCAGCAGATTGTCGGTCTCGGTGACGGTACGGGTGACGGCATGTTCGATGCGGTCGCCGACCTGCCATTCGTCGAAGTAGCGTCCGGGCATGGGGCGGCTCTAGGCTGGGAGCAGAAGCTCGGCAACGGCTTCGGTGATCGCGGCGCCGTCGAGGCGGTAGGCGGCGTACAGGTCCGCGAGTGTTCCCGTCTGGCCGAACTTGTCGATGCCCAAAGGCGCGACGCGCTGGCCGAGCACGCCGCCGAGCCACGACAGCGACGCAGGCGCGGCGTCGGCGATGGTCACCAGCCCCGCACCACGGCCGAGCTGCGAGAGCAGTTGCTCAATATGGCTGGCGCTGCGCGTTCCGCCCCAGCGGGCCGCCTGTGCCTCGGTCCAGCCGCGGTGGAGGAGGTCGGGGGAGGTGATTGCGAGCAGGCCAAGGCCGGGGATGTCGTCGCGCAGTTCCTCCCAGGCGGCAAGCGCTTCGGGCATCACCGCGCCCATCGCGACGATCGCGGCTTCGGCGTCTGCGCCGGGTTCGCGTAGCCAATAGCCGCCGGCGATCGCGCCCTCGCGCCAGCCGTCGCCCTCGCGCGCGACCTGGCGGATGTTGCGGGTGGACAGGCGCAGATAGGTGCTCTCGCCGTCGGGATCGTCGATCAGGCGGAAGGCGGTTTCCATCATCGCCGCAAGCTCGTCGGCGAAAGCGGGTTCGTAATGGCGTAGCCCCGGCTGGCCGAGCGCGATCAGCGGCGGATTGATCGACTGGTGCGCGCCGCCCTCCGGCCCCAGCGTGATCCCGCTTGGCGTCGCGACGAGCAGGAAGCGCGCATCCTGGTAGCAGGCGTAGTTCAGCGCATCGAGGCCGCGGGCGATGAACGGGTCGTAGAGCGTGCCGATCGGGAAAAGGCGGTGATCGAACAGGTCGCCAGCCAATCCGGCAGCGGCAAGCATCAGAAACAGGTTGTTCTCGGCAATGCCCAGTTCGATATGCTGGCCCTTATTTGTCCCCGACCACTTTTGCGCAGATGCAATCTTTGCCTTCGCAAAGACGTCGGTCATTTCGCTTCGGCGGAAGAGGCCGCGCTGGTTGACCCAGGCGCCGAGGTTGGTCGAGACGGTGACATCGGGCGAAGTGGTGACGATGCGGTCGGCCATGTCGCTGCCGCCCTTGGACAGGTCGAGCAGGATGCGGCCGAACGCGGCCTGGGTCGATTGTTCTTCACCCGATGGGGCGGGGATGGCCGGAACCGTGACCTGCCCGAATGCACGGGCACGCTTGTCGCGGGCGACGCGGCTACGTTCGATCAGCGCTTCGACCCCGGTGCGGGCATTGTCGCCGATGCCTTCGAGCGGCTCCCACTCGCTGCCTTCGCGCACGCCCATGCCTTCGCGCAGCGCGGCGAGCTGGGTCGGGTTCATCAGGCCGGCGTGATTGTCCTTGTGCCCGGCGAAGGGCAGGCCGAAGCCCTTGACCGTCCAGGCAATGAACAGCGTCGGCACGTCGTCGTTCGCGGCGTCGAACGCGTCGACCAGCGTTTCCATGCAATGCCCGCCGAGGTCGGTGAACAGCGACGCCAAGGCGTCATCGTCATGCGCCTTGAGCAGCGTTTCGGCGGGCTTGCCAACCTCCGCTTCGATCCGCGCCCGCCACGCCGCGCCGCCTTGGTAGTGGAGCGCGGACAAGTCCGCATTGGGCAGCTGTTCGAACCACGCCTTGAGCTTGGGCGCACCATCGAGCGCGGCCTTGAGGCGCTTGCCGTAGCGAAGCTCGGCGATGCGCCAGCCGCAACTGCGGAAGATTTCGTCGAACCGCTCGAACATGCGGTCGGTGCTGGTCGCGTCGAGGCTCTGGCGATTGTAGTCGACGATCCACCACAGGTTGCGGACGTCGTGCTTGTGCCCTTCGATCAAAGCTTCGTAGATATTGCCCTCGTCGAGCTCGGCGTCGCCGATCAGCGCGACGAAACGGCCGCGATCCGCCTCGTCGAGCTTGCCGTGCGCGGTGAGCAGATCCTGCACCAGGCTGGCAAAGAGCGTGATCGCGACGCCAAGGCCGACCGAGCCGGTCGAAAAATCGACCGGGATGCGGTCCTTGGTCCGGCTGGGATAGGATTGCGCGCCGCCGAAGCCGCGGAAATTCTCCAGCGCCTCGCGGCTCTGGGAGCCGAGGAGGTAGTGAATGGCGTGCAGCACCGGCCCGGCATGCGGCTTGACCGCGACGCGGTCGTTCGGTCCGAGCGCATGAAAGTAGAGCGCGGCCATGATCGCGGTCATCGACGCGCAGCTCGCCTGATGCCCGCCGACCTTGAGCCCGTCGTCGCTTTCCCGGACGTGGTTGGCGTGGTGGATGGTCCATGCCGACAACCAGCGGAGCCGCTCGTCGAGCAGCTTGAGCGAGGCAATGTCGGTGGTCAGCGGCTTCAGCAATCCAAACTCCGTCCAGGCTGAGCTTGTCGAAGCCCGATCCCGCCTTCGCCCTAAGGACAAGACCACCCCTTCGACAAGCTCAGGAAGCGCCTCGGCAACAGCGAATTATCGGAAGGTAACTGGGGGCTCGGGCGCCTCAGGCGTAAGCGGGCGCATCCAGCGGGGGCTGATCAGATGACCGAGACCGTTCTTGCGCCGACGGCGGCGCGGCGCATTGAATCGCTCGATTTCGTGCGCGGCTGCGCCCTGTTCGGCATCTTGCTGATGAACATCGTCGGGATGGGACTCGGGCCGGCGTATGACAATCCGACCATTCAGGGCGGGGCCACCGGGATCAACCTGACCACCTGGTACGTCGTCAATGTCGGTTTCGAAGGCACGCAACGGGCGTTGTTTTCGATGCTGTTCGGCGCCGGAGTCATCCTTCTTACCGAGCGGCTCGAGAAAACGCAGGGCGCGGCCGGGTACGACATCTTCTTCCGGCGCAACCTCTGGCTGATCGCGTTCGGCCTGGTCAACGCCTGGGTGCTGCTGTGGGTCGGCGACATCCTCTATTATTATGGGATCACGGCCTTGTTCCTGTTTGCCTTCCGCAAGCTCAGCGGCAAGGCCCTTCTCGCCTTTGGTCTCGCCTCCTTCGTGATCGGCTCGGCGTGGAGCGGGATCGAAACCGCCCATGCGCTCGAAAAGCATTCGAAATACGAGCAGGCGGCCAAGGTCCCCGAAGCCAGCCGCACCCCCGCGCAAAAGGAGACGATCGCCGAATGGAAAAAGGAGGAGCGTGCCGGACCGCCGCCTGTCGTCATCAAGGAGATGAAGGCGTCGATTGCCGGATCCTATTGGGGCGCGCTCAAGACCTACGCCCCGCGCATCGCCGAATTTCAGTCATGGTCGCTGTACCGCTATTTCTTCGACATCTTCGGCATGATGATGATGGGCATGGCGCTGTTCCGCCTTGGCGTGCTGACCCTGGACGTGCCCGGCAAAGTCTATGCCGCAATGGCGGCTGGAGGCTACGCCATCGGCGTCCCGCTCAACATGTATGAAGCCAATTGGATCATGGACCATGGCTTCACGAGCCTGGCCTACCATCAGGCCAATATTACCTACGATTTCAGCCGGCTGGCGATGACCGCGGGGCACCTTGGCGTACTGATGCTGTTCTTGAAATCAGGGGTCTTCGGCTGGCTGAGACGGTCGATGGCCGCGGTTGGGCAATTGGCGCTGACGAATTATCTGACGCACTCGCTGGTCGCGCTGACGGTCTTCGTGCTGCTCGGCTATTGGGGCGTTTTGCAGCGCCACCAGCTCTATTTCATCGTCCTTGCGGTGTGGACCTTCCAGATCCTCGCCAGTCCAGTCTGGCTGCGGCACTTTCACTTTGGCCCGGCCGAATGGGTGTGGCGCACGCTGACCTACGGCAAGGCGCCGCCCTTCCGGCGCGCGGCGGGCGGCGGGCCGATCGGCGCCGCGCCGCTGCCCGCGGCGTAGCGGCGGGGGGCCTAGCGCTCGTCGGGCCCCGTGCCGATTTGCGTGCTGCCGTCGCTGCGGACGGTGACGATAGGGACGAGATCGGTGCCGCAGCTGTAGGGGCCGACGTTTTGACAGGCCAAGCGCGGATCGAACGCGCGGGGCGCACTTGATGCCTCCGGCAGCGCCATGCGCATGTCTTGAGGCAACCGATATCGTTCGTTCGCGCGGCGGCCTTCGACGATGATTTCGTCGGGGTCGGGCGGTTGCGGAGCCGCCTGCGCGGCGAGCGGCGTGGGCGACAACGCAACGAGCCATAGCCATTTGGCAGGACGGACGCCGCGCTTCATGCGCCGATCATGACCTGTACGAAGACGGTCGGCAACCCGGCGCCCGTTCACGCGTAGCTGCCGGATACAAGCGGAGGCATCGATGAAACCCATCCTCACCGTATTCGCGGATTCGCCCGACGGCGGACAGGGAGTGGCGCGGGACATGCGCGTGCGCTGGGCGCTTGAGGAGGTCGGGCAGGATTATGACGTCCGCACGGTGCCGTTCGCCAAGCTCAAGGAATCGGAGCACCGCGCGCGCCATCCGTTCGGCAAGATCCCGACTTATGAGGAGGGCGAGCTGACGTTGTTCGAATCCGGCGCAATCGCGCTGCATCTTGCCGAATCGCGCCCCGGCCTGTTGCCGGGCGATGCCGAGGCCCGCGAACGCGCGATCGTCTGGCTGTTCGCCGCGCTCAACACGGTCGAGCCGCCGATCATCGAGCGCGAGGGCTATCTGATCATGGAGAAGGACAAGCCGTATTTTCGCGACCGCCTGACGCTTCTCGACGACCGCGTGCGCGAGAGGCTGGCGGAGGTTTCCGCATTTCTCGGCGAACGCGACTGGCTGGAAGGCGAATTCACCGTCGGCGACCTGATGATGATCGAGGTGCTCATCCGGCTGAAGGATCCGACGCTTCCGGGAACGTCGCTGCTTGAGGAATTCCCCACGCTCGCACGCTACGTCGAACGGGGCGAAGCGCGTCCGGCGTTCAAGCGCGCCTTCGATGGACAGCGGCAGGTCTTTCTCGAATCCCAGGAAGCGTGAAGCGCTTCCCGACTCAGGTTCGCCCGATTAGGGTCGGATCATGCAGCAATATCTCGACCTCATGCAGCGCATCCTCGACGAGGGCGTGGAGCAGCAGGACCGCACCGGCACGGGCACGCTGTCGCACTTCGGGGCGCAGATGCGCCTCGACCTGGCCGACGGCTTCCCGCTACTGACGACCAAGAAACTGCACCTGCGCTCGATCATCGTCGAATTGCTGTGGTTCCTGCGCGGGGACACCAACATCGCCTGGCTGAAAGAGCGCAACGTGCGCATCTGGGACGAATGGGCGGACGGGCAGGGTGACCTTGGCCCCGTCTACGGCAAGCAGTGGCGCGACTGGGAGACGGCGGACGGCCGCCATGTCGACCAGATCGCGAACCTCGTCGAACTGATCAAAAGCGACCCCTATTCGCGGCGGCAGATCGTCACTGCTTGGAACCCGGGCGAACTGTCGCGGATGGCGCTGGCGCCGTGCCACTGCCTGTTCCAGACGCAAGTCGCTGCTGGGCGGCTCAACCTGCAGCTGTATCAACGCAGCGCCGATATCTTCCTCGGCGTGCCGTTCAACATCGCCAGCTATGCGCTGCTCACCCACATGCTGGCGCGCGAATGCGGGCTGGCGCCCGGCGTGTTCGTGTGGACCGGCGGCGATTGCCACCTCTATTCCAACCACCTCGACCAGGCGCGGCTGCAATTGAGCCGCGAGCCGCGGCCGCTGCCGCAACTGGTGATCAAGGATCGCGGGCAGGGCCTGTTCGATTACCAGCCCGAGGATTTCGTGTTCGAAAGCTACGATCCGCACCCGCATATCGCCGCGCCCGTCGCGGTTTGACAGCGTCCCGTCGCGGCGCCGACGAAAATTTCGTGAGCGAAATGGAGCGCATCGCGTTTGGCGGCGTTCAACGGCGGTTAGATAGGGAGACGATCCATGTTTCAGAAGATCGCAACGGCAGCACTTATCGGCGCTGCACTGATTGTTTCGGCGTGCAACACCGTGCGCGGCGCAGGCGAAGACGTGAAGTCGGTTGCCAATTGCACCGAAAATGCCATCGACGGCACGGGCACCTGCTAATTCAATGTGACGCTGGACAAGTCATGGCCGTCATGGCCATGATTGTTCCGCCCCCACAATGAAGGAGCGATGCATGTTTCAGAAGATCGCAACCGCCGCACTGATCGGCGCTGCGCTCATCGTCAGCGCTTGCAACACGGTGCGCGGCGCCGGCGAGGACGTTTCGTCGGTTGCCAACTGCACCGAAAATACGATCGAGGGCCGCACCTGCTAAGCTGACGGCGCCTGGTCAAAAGCAAAAGCCCCGCCGGGTGATGTCCCGGCGGGGCTTTTTTTGTCGATCGGCTCGACGGTCGCTTACTCGCCGGCGTTGGTCTCGGCGTCCGTCAGATAGTCCCCGGCGTCGGCGTCGGTGCCATGACCGGAAGGCACGACCTCTGCCAGCGGATCGGGGCCCGAGGCGCTGGCGTCGCGCGGGCTTTGCGCAAGCTCGGCGGCATGCTCCTCGGCGGCCGAGTTCGGCGCGATCAGCGCCTCCTGCAGCTTGCGCTGCTGCGCCCGCAGCGCGGCATCGCGGCTGGTTGCCGTGACGCGCAGGCGGTTCATGCCCGCGCCGGTACCCGCCGGGATGAGGCGGCCGACGATGACATTCTCCTTGAGGCCCTGGAGGATGTCGCGCTTGCCCTGGACCGCCGCCTCGGTGAGGACGCGGGTGGTTTCCTGGAACGACGCGGCCGAGATGAAGCTGCGGGTCTGCAGCGACGCCTTGGTGATGCCGAGCAAGACCGGGCGGCCTTCGGCCTTCTTCTTGCCCTTGCCGAGCTTGGCATTTTCCTCGTCCATCTCGTCACGGTCGACCTGCTCTTCCTTGAGCAGGGTGGTGTCGCCGCCGTCGGTGATCTCGACCTTTTGCAGCATCTGGCGAACGATCACCTCGATGTGCTTGTCGTTGATCTTCACGCCCTGCAGTCGATAGACCTCCTGGATCTCGCTCACGAGATATTCGGCCAGCGCCTCGACGCCCAGCACCTCGAGGATGTCGTGCGGATCGGGTGACCCGCCGACGAGGTTGTCGCCGCGCTTCACGAAGTCGCCTTCCTGGACTTCGATCATCTTCGACTTGGGCACCAGATATTCGACCGGATCCGAACCATCCTCGGGCACGATCGCGATCTTCCGCTTGGCCTTATAGTCGCGCAGGAAGGTGACCTTGCCGCTGACCTTGGCGATGATCGCATTTTCCTTCGGCTTGCGCGCTTCGAACAGCTCGGCAACGCGCGGCAGACCGCCGGTGATGTCGCGCGTCCGCGCCGCTTCGCGCGGCATACGGGCAAGCACTTCGCCGGCTTCGACCGCCTGGCCGTCCTCGACCGCGACGATCGCGCCGGGGGCAAGGCGATAGACGCCGTCTTCGCCCTTCTTCTTGCCGGTCAGGGTCAGACGCGGCTGGAGCGACTCCTTCTTCGACTTGGCGAGATCGTCGGTCACCACGCGCTGCGTGATGCCGGTCGATTCGTCGAGCTGCTCGGTCATCGTCCGATTCTCGATCAGGTCCTGGTACTTCACGGTACCGGCCTTTTCGGTGATCACCGGGCTGAACGAGGGGTCCCATTCGGCGATGCGGTCGCCGCGGCTGACGATATGCCCGCTTTCGCACAGCAAATGCGCGCCGTAGGGCACGCGGTGCGTCGAGAGTTCGCGGCCGTCCATGTCGAGGATCGCGATTTCGCCCGAGCGCGACAGCGAGATATGCCGTCCGCGCGGGTCGACGATCGCCGGCATGTCGCGGAACTCGACCGTGCCGTCGACCGGCGATTCAAGGTTCGACTGCTCGTTGAGCTGCGCCGCGCCGCCAATGTGGAAGGTACGCATCGTCAGCTGCGTGCCCGGCTCACCGATCGACTGGGCGGCAATGACGCCGACCGCTTCGCCGATGTTGACCGGGGTGCCGCGCGCGAGGTCACGCCCGTAGCACTTGCCGCACACGCCCTGCTTCGAGGCGCACACCAAAGGCGAGCGGATCTTGACGCCCTGCAGGCCGATCGCCTCGATCTGCGCGACCATCGCTTCGTCGAGCAACGCGCCCTCGGGGATGATGACGTCGCCGGACTTGGCATCGACCACGTCCTCGGCCGTGGTGCGGCCAAGAACGCGCTCGCCGAGCGAGGCGATGACCGCGCCGCCCTGGACGATCGCGCGCATTTCCAGCGCACGGTCGGTGCCGCAATCCTCCTCGATGATCACGGCGTCCTGCGACACGTCGACCAGGCGGCGGGTCAGGTAACCTGAGTTCGCCGTCTTGAGCGCAGTGTCGGCAAGACCCTTGCGGGCGCCGTGGGTCGAGTTGAAATACTCAAGGACGGTCAGGCCTTCCTTGAAGTTCGAGATGATCGGCGTTTCGATGATCTCGCCCGACGGCTTGGCCATCAGGCCGCGCATGCCGGCCAGCTGCTTGATCTGTGCCTGCGAACCACGAGCGCCCGAGTGGGCCATCATGTAGATCGAGTTGAGATCCTTCTGCCGCCCGTTGTCGAGCTTCGGCTGGGCCGAAATCTCCTTCATCATCGCGGTCGCGACCTGATCACCGCAACGCGACCAGGCGTCGATCACCTTGTTGTACTTTTCCTGCTGGGTGATCAGGCCGTCCTGATACTGCTGCTCGTAATCCTTCACGAGCTTGCGCGTATCCTCGACCAGATCCTCCTTGGCGGCGGGGATGACCATATCGTCCTTGCCGAAGGAGATGCCGGCCTTGAAGGCGTGGCGGAAGCCGAGCTGCATGATCGCGTCGGCGAACAGCACGGTCTCCTTCTGACCCGTGTGGCGATAGACGATGTCGATAACGTCGCCGATCTCCTTCTTGGTCAGCACGCGGTTGACCGTTTCGAACGGCACCTTGTGGCTTTTCGGCAAGGTTTCGCCGAGCAGCATGCGACCCGCGGTCGTCTCGAACCGCTTCATGTAGGTCTTGCCCTGCTCGTCGGTCTGCGGAACGCGGCTGACGATCTTGGTGTGCAGCGTGACCGCACCGGCGGCGAGCGCCTGGTGAACCTCGGCCATGTCCGACAGTATCATGTTCTCGCCGGGCTCATTATCCTTCTCGAGGGAGAGGTAATAGAGGCCCAGGACCATGTCCTGCGACGGCACGATGATCGGCTTGCCGTTGGCGGGCGACAGGATGTTGTTGGTGGACATCATCAGGACGCGCGCTTCGAGCTGGGCCTCGAGGCTCAGCGGCACGTGCACGGCCATCTGGTCGCCGTCGAAGTCGGCGTTGAACGCGGCGCAAACCAGCGGGTGAAGCTGGATCGCCTTGCCTTCGATCAGCACCGGCTCGAACGCCTGGATGCCGAGGCGGTGGAGCGTCGGCGCGCGGTTGAGAAGCACAGGGTGCTCGCGAATGACTTCGTCGAGGATGTCCCAGACTTCCTTGCGCTCCTTTTCGACCCACTTCTTGGCCTGCTTGAGGGTCATCGACAGACCCTTGGCGTCGAGGCGCGAGTAGATGAACGGCTTGAACAGCTCGAGCGCCATCTTCTTCGGCAGGCCGCACTGGTGCAGCTTGAGCTCCGGGCCCGTGACGATAACCGAACGGCCCGAATAGTCGACGCGCTTGCCGAGGAGGTTCTGGCGGAAGCGGCCCTGCTTGCCCTTAAGCATGTCGCTCAAGGACTTGAGCGGACGCTTGTTGGCCCCCGTGATCGTGCGGCCGCGGCGGCCGTTGTCGAACAGGGCGTCGACGGCTTCCTGAAGCATGCGCTTTTCGTTGCGGACGATGATGTCCGGCGCGCGCAGCTCCATCAGCCGCTTCAAACGGTTGTTGCGGTTGATCACGCGGCGATAGAGATCGTTGAGATCCGACGTCGCGAAGCGGCCGCCGTCCAGCGGCACGAGCGGGCGAAGTTCCGGCGGAATGACCGGAACGACTTCCATGATCATCCACTCAGGACGGTTGCCCGATTCCAGGAAGCTTTCGACGACCTTCAGGCGCTTGATGATCTTCTTGGGCTTCAATTCCGACTTGGTGGTCTCAAGCTCGTCGAGCAGTGCCTTGCGCTCGCCTTCGAGGTCGAGGTCCATGAGCATGACCTTGACCGCTTCGGCGCCGATGCCGGCGGAGAAGGCGTCTTCGCCATATTCGTCCTGCGCCGACAGGAGTTCGTCCTCGGTCAGCAGCTGGTACTTCTCAAGCGCGGTCAGGCCCGGCTCGATGACGACATAGCTTTCGAAATAGAGGATGCGCTCCAGCTGCTTCAATTGCATGTCGAGCAGCAGGCCGATGCGGCTCGGCAAGCTCTTCAGGAACCAGATGTGGGCGACGGGCGCGGCCAATTCGATATGGCCCATGCGCTCGCGGCGGACCTTGGACACGGTCACTTCAACGCCGCACTTTTCGCAGACGATGCCCTTGTACTTCATCCGCTTGTACTTGCCGCACAGGCATTCGTAGTCCTTGATCGGACCGAAGATGCGCGCGCAGAACAGGCCGTCACGCTCGGGCTTGAACGTGCGGTAGTTGATCGTCTCGGGCTTCTTGATCTCGCCGAACGACCAGGAACGGATCTTGTCGGGCGACGCGATGCCGATGCGGATTTCGTCGAAGGTTTCCGGCTTGGCGATCGGATTGGCGAAGGGGGTCAGTTCGTTCATCTTTAGCTCCTGACCCCTCCCGCGAAGGGGAGGGGTTGGGTGAGTAGGTCAGTTATTCGGCGGCGAGTGCGGTCGGCTCCGCGTCGGGATCCTCGACGCTGTCGAGTTCGACGCTGAGGCCCAGGCTGCGCATCTCCTTGACGAGCACGTTGAAGCTCTCGGGAATGCCCGCCTCGAACGTGTCGTCGCCCTTGACGATCGCTTCGTAGACCTTGGTCCGGCCGATGACGTCGTCCGATTTGACCGTCAGCATTTCCTGCAGCGTGTAGGCGGCGCCGTAGGCCTGGAGCGCCCAGACCTCCATTTCGCCGAAGCGCTGGCCGCCGAACTGCGCCTTGCCGCCCAGCGGCTGCTGAGTGACGAGCGAGTAGGGGCCAATCGACCGCGCGTGGATCTTGTCGTCCACCAAGTGGTGCAGCTTCAGCATGTAGATATAGCCCACGGTGACCTTGCGATCGAACGGCTCGCCAGTGCGGCCGTCGAACAGGGTCACTTGCCCGGACGAGTCGAGACCCGCCTTCTCGAGCATCGCCGACACGTCGGCTTCGCGCGCACCGTCGAACACCGGGGTGCCCATCGGGATACCGCCGGTCAGGTTGGAGGCAAGCTCCATCACCGCATCGTCGTCCCGCGCGTCGATCTCCTTGGCGTAATGGTCGCCGTAGATATCCTTGAGCTTGGCGCGGATCGCCTTGGCGTCCTTGCCGGTGACGTCCTTGCCGCGCTCGTGCATGCCTTCCAGCATCTCCTGGACCTGCTGGCCAAGGCCGCGCGCGGCCCAGCCCAGGTGAGTCTCGAAGATCTGCCCGACGTTCATGCGGCTCGGCACGCCCAGCGGGTTGAGCACGATGTCGGCATGCGTCCCGTCTTCAAGGAACGGCATGTCCTCGATCGGCAGGATGCGGCTGATCACGCCCTTGTTGCCGTGACGGCCGGCCATCTTGTCGCCCGGCTGCAGCTTGCGCTTTACGGCGACGAACACCTTGACCATCTTGAGCACGCCCGGCGGCAGTTCGTCACCGCGTTCGAGCTTCTCGACGCGGTCTTCGAAGCGGCGGGTGATCACCGCGGCGGCCTCGTCATACTGCGCTTTCAGGGCTTCGATGTCGGCCTGGCGCTTGTCGTCCTTGACCGCGATCTTCCACCAGTCGTGACGGTCGGTCGCTTCGAGCGCGGCATCGTCGATGGTCGAGCCCTTCTTGATCGACTTGGGCGCCGCGGTTGCGACCTGCTTTAGGAGCATTTCCTTGAGGCGCGAGAAGGTGGCGCGGTTGAGAATGCCGCGTTCGTCGTCGGCGTCCTTCTTGAGCCGCTCCTTTTCCTCGGTCTGGATGGCGCGCGTACGGTCATCGATGTCGATGCCGTGGCGGTTGAACACGCGCACTTCGACGACCGTGCCGGCAACGCCCGGCGGCAGGCGCAGCGACGTATCGCGGACGTCCGACGCCTTTTCGCCGAAGATGGCGCGGAGGAGCTTTTCCTCCGGCGTCATCGGGCTTTCGCCCTTGGGCGTGATCTTGCCGACCAGAATGTCGCCCGGCTCGACCTCGGCACCGATGTAGACGATGCCCGCTTCGTCGAGGTTGCGAAGCGCTTCCTCGCCGACGTTGGGGATGTCGCGGGTGATGTCTTCCGGCCCCAGCTTGGTGTCGCGGGCCATGACCTCGAACTCTTCGATGTGGATCGAGGTGAAGACGTCGTCCTTCACGATCCGCTCGGAGATGAGGATCGAATCCTCGTAGTTGTAGCCGTTCCACGGCATGAACGCGACGAGCACGTTGCGGCCGAGCGCAAGCTCGCCGAACTGGGTCGACGGGCCGTCGGCGATGGTTTCGCCGGCCTCGACCGAATCCCCGACCTTCACCAGCGGGCGCTGGTTGATGCAGGTATTCTGGTTCGACCGCTGGAACTTCATCAGCGTGTAGATGTCGACGCCCGATTCACCGGCGCGAAGATCGCCCGTGGCGCGGACGACGATGCGGGTCGCGTCGACCTGGTCGACGATGCCCGAGCGGCGGGCCGCGATGGCCGCGCCCGAATCGCGCGCGACCGTCTCTTCCATGCCGGTGCCGACCAGCGGCGCGTCGGCCTGCAGGAGCGGAACCGCCTGGCGCTGCATGTTCGAACCCATGAGCGCGCGGTTGGCGTCGTCGTTCTCCAGGAACGGAATGAGCGACGCCGCAACCGACACCAGCTGCTTGGGGCTGACGTCCATCAAGGTGATCTGCTCGCGCGGGGCGATCAGGAAGTCGCCGGCGCGCCGCGAAGAGATGATCTCCTCGGCGAAGCTGCCGTCGGGGTTGAGCTCGGCATTCGCCTGCGCGATCGTGTGCTTCGCTTCTTCCATTGCCGACAGATAGATGACGTCGGTCGTCACCTTGCCGTCGATGACCTTGCGGTACGGCGTTTCGATGAAGCCGTACTTGTTCACCCGGCTGAAGCTGGCGAGCGAGTTGATAAGGCCGATGTTCGGGCCTTCCGGCGTTTCGATCGGGCAGATGCGGCCGTAGTGCGTCGGGTGAACGTCGCGGACCTCGAAGCCCGCGCGCTCACGCGTCAGGCCGCCCGGCCCAAGCGCCGACACGCGGCGCTTGTGAGTGACTTCGGACAGCGGGTTGGTCTGGTCCATGAACTGCGACAGCTGCGAGGAGCCGAAGAATTCGCGCACCGCGGCCACCGCCGGCTTGGCGTTGATGAGGTCGTTGGGCATGACCGTCGACACGTCGACGCTGCTCATGCGCTCCTTGACCGCGCGCTCCATGCGCAGCAGGCCGACGCGATACTGGTTCTCGAGCAGTTCGCCGACCGAACGCACGCGGCGGTTGGCGAGGTTGTCGATGTCGTCGATCTCGCCCTTGCCGTCCTTGAGGTTCACCAGCTCCTGCACGACCGCAAGGATGTCCTCGCGGCGGAGCGTGGTGACGGTGTCCTCAGCGTCGAGGCCGAGGCGCATGTTGAGCTTGACGCGGCCGACCGCGCTGAGGTCGTAGCGCTCGGGATCGAAGAACAGGCCGTAGAACAAGGCGTCGGCGGTCTCGCGCGTCGGCGGCTCGCCGGGGCGCATGACGCGATAGATGTCGGACAGCGCGCTGTCGCCGTCTTCCGACTTGTCGGCCTTGAGCGTGTTGCGGATCCACGGGCCCGTGTTGACGAAGTCGATGTCGAGCAGCTCGAGCGTGTCGACGCCCGCCTGGTCGAGCTTGGCGAGATTCTCCTCGCTGACTTCGTCGCCGGCTTCGATGTAGATCTCGCCGGTCTTTTCATTGATGAGGTCGTAGGCGCTGTAGCGGCCGTAGATTTCCTCGGTCGGGATGATGAGGTTCTTCAAGCCGTCCTTGGCCGCCTGGTTGGCGCGGCGCGGCGTGATCTTCTCGCCCGCCTTGAAGACGATCTCACCGCTGTCGGCATCGACCACTTCGTGGCTGGGCTTCATGCCGCGCCATTGCTCGGCGGCGTAAGGGATCTGCCAGCCGTTCTTGCCGCGCACGTAGCTCACGCGGTTATAGAATTGGTTGAGGATCTCCTCGCTGGTCAGGCCGAGCGCGTGGAGCAGCGCCGTGACCGGCAGCTTGCGCTTGCGGTCGATGCGGACATTGACGATGTCCTTGGCGTCGAATTCGAAATCGAGCCAGCTGCCGCGATAGGGGATGACGCGCGCGGCGAAGAGATACTTGCCGCTGGCGTGGGTCTTGCCGCGGTCATGGTCGAACAAAACGCCAGGCGAGCGGTGCATCTGGCTGACGATGACGCGCTCGGTGCCGTTGATGATGAAGGTGCCGTTCATGGTCATGAGCGGCATGTCGCCCATGTACACGTCCTGCTCCTTGATATCGATGACCGACTTGGCCTCGGTCTCGGGATCGATCTCGAACGTGGTCAGGCGCAGCGTGACGCGCATCGGCGCGGCATAGGTCAGCCCGCGCTGGCGGCACTCGTCGGTGTCGTACTTCGGCGGCTCGAGCTCATAATGGTCGAAGTCGAGGTGTGCGGTGCCCGCGAAATCCTGGATCGGGAAAACCGACCGGAGCGTCTTTTCAAGGCCGGAAACATAGCCGCGCGACGGATCGGAGCGAAGGAACTGCTCATAGCTTTCACGCTGAACCTCGATGAGGTTCGGCATGTCGCTGATCTCGTGGATGTTGCCGAAGATCTTGCGGATACGCCGCTGCTTGGTCGTGACCCCAATGGACTTGTGAGGGGCGTCGATCGCTTTGGTGGCCATGTGCTTCCCTGCGCTGCGCGGGGACGCAAGGGTGCGCCCCGCAAATGCTCCCGGCCGGGCCGGGCGTGGTGTGGAGCGCTGATCCCGGCAATCCTCTCCATGCGTACGACCCGTGCGCTGTTCGGGCCCTGTCCCGGAGAGGACGGGAAAAGCCCCGGGGCGCACGAATCCGTGCGGCGGAGCCGTCTATTTGTTGGATAGGGCCGATATAATGCGATTCCCGCGCTTGTGAAGAGGGAAAAGCGCCGGATCGAGGAACTGCGCCGCGTCCCCGCGGGTTTGCCGGTCAAGTCCTCGAATTCGAGTAGGTTTTTGAAATGCGTCGCTTCAGCTTCACGACCCTGGCCATGGTGATGATGGCCATCCTCGCCAACCCCGATTCCGATCCGCAGCGCTTCGACGCCGATCTCTCGCCCGCGGCCGCGGCGATGATGAGCGGTGCGACGGACAGCTCGGCCAGCGCGAACGGCTGACCCGGTCCATCCTCCCTCATAAACTTCAGCATTGGGCTGCCCGGCGGTCATTACCCGGAGCTGGTCGCTAGCAAATTGCCGCACGCGAATTTGCTGCGCCGGCGATCCCCGTTGCAAGTTGATCTTGCACAACTCATCTCCAGCACCCCAAGGCTCGCCGCCAGTCGCCTCTCGCGCAAAGGGTTTGAAGGATGAGCGAAGCCAGGTTCGCCGACGAATATTACACCGTGCGTGACGGGCTTCGGCTGCACTACCGCGACTATCCCGGCGGCAGCGACGACCTGCCGCCCTTGCTGTGCCTGCATGGCCTGACTCGCAACGCGCGCGACTTCGCCCACCTGGCCGAGCGCTATTCGCCAAAGCATCGCGTGCTCGTGCTCGAGTTTCGCGGGCGCGGCGACAGCGAGTGGGACCCGGATTCGGCGCGCTACAACCCGCTGACCTATGCCGGCGACGTGATCGAACTGCTCGACCACCTTGGCCTGCGCCAGGCGATCTTCGTCGGCACCTCGCTCGGCGGGCTGGTGACGATGGCGGTCGCGGCGCTTGCCCCCGACCGCATCGCGGCGGCGATCCTCAACGACATCGGGCCCGAAATCGACCAGGTCGGGATCGACCGCATCCAGACCTACCTCGGCCTAGATCGGCGCTTCGCCTCTTGGGAGGAGGCCGCGCAAGCGGTGTCGGTCAGCCAGGGATTGTCGTTTCCGGCTTACGGGCCAGCGGATTGGGAAGCGATGGCCCGGCGCAACTGCCGCGAGCGCGATGGCGAGATCGTGTTCGACTACGATCAGGCGATCGCGCTTCCGTTCAAGAATGGCGGGACGACGCCCACGATCGACATGTGGCCGCTCTATTCGGCGCTGGCGCAAAAGCCGCTCCTGGTTGTCCGTGGGGAGATCAGCCAGCTGCTGAGCGAGGAGACCTTCGCCAAGATGCAGGCGGCGGCGCCGCACGCGGCCTTCGCCACGGTGCGCGGGATCGGCCATGCGCCGGAGTTGTTCGAGCCCGAGGCGATCGCGGCCATCGACGCCTTCCTGGGGTCACTGACCGACGAAATCGAACGCACGAGCGCCGCGGCTTCGGGTTGAACCGCCACGTCCAGCGGCTAAGGCAGCCCATGCTAGCCGAAGGAAGATGATGGTGACGGAGATCCTCCCTCCGCGTTCGCGCAAGGTAAAAATCCTGGCCACTTTGGGTCCCGCATCGAGCGACCCGAAGACGATCCGCAAGCTGATGGCGGTCGGGGCCGATGCCTTTCGCATCAATATGAGCCACGGCGACCGGCGCCAAAAGGCGAAGCTGGTCGACTCCATTCGCGCGCTGGAGAAGGAACTGCGGCGCCCGACCACGATCCTGTTCGACCTGCAGGGGCCCAAGCTACGCGTCGGCACGCTCGACGGCGGCGAGGCGATGCTTGAAAAAGGGCAGCGCTTCACCCTCGATCGCAATCCGGCGCCGGGCGATGCCACACGGGTCGAACTGCCGCATCCCGAGCTGTTCGAGGCGATCAAGCCGGGCACGCGCGTGCTGATCGACGACGGCAAGGTGCGGCTTCAGGTCGTCAGCCGCGCCGAGAATGAGATCGTCACCGAGGTCGAGGTCGGCGGACGGATTTCGGACCGCAAGGGCGTCAATGTGCCCGATGTATTGGTGCCGATCCCCGCGCTGACCAAGAAGGATCGGGAGGATCTTGCCTTCGCGCTAGAGCAGAAGGCCGATTACATTGCCTTGTCCTTCGTCCAGCGCGCCGACGATGTGGCGGAAGCGCGCGCGCTGATCGGCGACCGGGCGGCGTTGATGGTCAAGGTCGAAAAGCCCGCCGCGATCGATGCGCTCGAAGACATTCTGGCGCTGGCCGACGCGGTCATGGTCGCGCGCGGCGACCTTGGCGTCGAGCTTCCGCCCGAAGGCGTCCCGCCGCTGCAGAAGCGGATCGTTGCCCGCGCCCGCGAACTCGGCAAGCCGGTGGTCGTCGCGACGCAGATGCTGGAATCGATGATCACCTCGCCCACGCCGACGCGGGCCGAGGTCAGCGACGTCGCCAATGCCATTTATGACGGTGCCGACGCCGTAATGCTGTCCGCCGAGAGCGCTGCGGGCCAATATCCGTGCGAGGCGGTCGAGATGATGGACCGCATCGCGCGCTCGGTCGAAGGCGATTCAGCTTATGCCGAGCGCGTCCACTTTACCGCGACCCCGGCCGAGCCCACCACTGCCGACGCCTTGGCCGAAAGCGCCGGGCAGATCGTCGACACGATCGATGTGCGCACGATGGTCTGCTTCACCAGCTCCGGCTCGACTGCGCGGCGGATCGCGCGAGAACGATCCAAAGTGCCGCTGCTGGCGATGAGCCCGAGCCAGTCGACCGCGCGTCGGCTGGGACTTTTGTGGGGCGTGCACGCCGTCCACACCCGCGACATCGGCAGCTTCGAGGAAATGGTCGAGAAGGCCAAGCGCATGGCGCTGCGGCACAAGCTTGCCGATGGCGGGGATCGGCTGGTGCTGATGGCCGGCGTGCCGTTCGGCACCGCCGGGTCGACGAACGTGCTTCACGTCGTGCGGCTGACCGGCGACGAGCTCGACCGCTACCGCGCTTCAGCGGGGAAGTAGGGCGGGCACCTCGTCCGCGATTTCGCGCGCGAGGAAGCCGAGCGGGCCGATCTTCTTGCTGAGCGCGCGACCAGCTTCGCCATGCAGCCAGACCGCCCACAGCAAGGCGCTCAGCGGGTCGGTCCCGCGTGCAAGCAGGCCGCCGGCGATCCCGGCAAGCACGTCGCCGCTGCCCGACACGCCAAGCCCGGCCGCGCCATCGGCATAACGCCACACCTTTCCCTCGGGCGTGACGACATGGCTCGTGACGCCTTTCACCAGCACGATCGCGCGGTAGAGCTGCGCCGCCTCGCGCCCATTCCCGACGGGGTCGCGCTCGACCTCCTCGGGCGTGCAGTCGAGCATCGCCGCCATTTCACCGGCGTGCGGCAGGAGCACGGGAAGGGTCGGACGCGCCTTGTCGGGCGGGTCGAGGGGCTCGAGCGCGCGCAGGAGCGCCGCGTCGAGGGCGAGGCGCGCGGGCGATTCGAGCAAGGCGTCGGCGATGCGCTTGCATACGTCGCCTTCTTCGACGCCCATGCCCGCGACGACCGCGTCGGACTCCTTGGCCAATGCGGCGATGTCGTCGACGGCGGAGCCCGCGAAGCCGCCGTCGCGATGCTCGGTCAGGCCGATGACCATCGCTTCGGGCATGGCGATGCCGAGCGGCGCCGCGACGCTTTCGACCGTCGCGACCTTGAGCGTGCCCGCGCCGGCGCGCATTGCCGCCCTTGCCGCCAGCAAGGCGGCGCCGGGGACGTCGCGGCTGCCGGCGAGGATCAGGATGCGGCCCTTGCTATGCTTGTCGCCCCCGACCACCGGCGGCAGCGGATGCGCGTCGAGCGCGGCGCGGTCGAGCGGGCGGATGTCGCTCACCGCGTGCCTGTCATCGCTTCGGGCTCGGCAGTCTTGGTCGTCCCTTCCTGCTCCATCGGCGCGCCGTGGTTCCACAGCACCAGCTTGGGCACGCAAAGCGACAGATGGTTGGGCTCGAAATCATAAGCGGCGATCCCGCAATTGAGGATCTCGGACTGCTTATCGATGGCCAGGATGTCCGCTTCAGTCAGCTCATCGAGGATGTAGCGGAAGCACAGCACAACGACCTGGTGGCAGACGACGAGCACCCGCTTGTCGGCATATTGCAGGTTAATCGTGTTCATCACCGAACGAAGGCGCAGGATGACATCGGCCCAGCTCTCCCCGCCGGGCGGCCGGTGATAGAATTTGCCCATCTTGGTGCGGTGCGCGGCCTCGTCGGGGAATTTCTCGCGGATGCCGACCGTGGTCAGGCCGTCGAAAATGCCGAACTCGCGCTCGCGCAGGCGCTCATCGATGACCGTCGGCTTCGCGCCGCCGGCCAAGCCGCCGGCCTTGCAGATCGCTTCGGCGGTCTGGCGCGCACGGATATACGGCGAGGAGAGCAGGATCTCGGGCTTTTCCTCCTCGGGCAGCCCCGCGAACCATCGCCCGGTCGCTTGCGCCTGTTCATGGCCAAGGTCGGACAGGGGCACGTCGACATCGCGCAGGTCGAGGTCGATGACGCTCAGGCCCGCTTCATGCGCGGCGTCGCGCGCGACATTGCCCTGGCTCTGCCCATGCCGCACCAGCCACAGGCGGTCGGGCCAATTCTGACGCACGGGCATGCAGACCCTCCTTTCAGTCAGGCTAGGGAAAGCACGAAGCCGCTTTTTTCTCCGTCGGCGCGCGTTCGGCGTCGGTGGAGGACGATGTTGCGATATCCCTTGTGCCTTGCGGCAATGACGTTGGTAGCCGCCTGCGCCACGCGCACAAGCGAGGTGGCGTCTTCCGCGATCCCGCCTCCACCGCCGCCGGTGACGATTTCGCACCCGGTCTTGCCGACGGGCGCATCGATGATCGGAACGAGCACGTTCGCAACGATCCTCGAGGCACCGCCAAGCCCGACCGGCGATGTCGCCCCGCAGCGCAACGACTTCGTCAGCCAGGAACATTGGTACGCGCGCGAGAACGGCATCAGCGTCGCCGAAGCGAAAAAGCGCATGGCAGATCAGCAGGCGATCAGCGCCGAGTTCGAGGGGCTGCGCGCGCGCCTGGCGGCGAACGAAAGCGACAATTACACGGGCGTGCGCATGGTCCACCAGCCCGACTGGGGCTATATTTTCTACTTCAAGCGCGACGCCGCCGCGACGCTCGCCCGCCACACGCGCAACCCGCGCTTCCGGGCAGCGCCGGGCCGCTTCACCGATGCCGAAATCAAGGCGTTGGTCCAGCCCTGGGCGGAGCGCTTCGGCAAGGCCGGGATCATGGGCGGCTACGGCGTCGACGGCACCACCGGCACGGCGCAGATGATGATGAGCGTCGACCGCGAGGAATATCGCGCGATCGCGGCGCGCGAAGGCTGGGGTACGCCGCCCGACGGAATTGCGCTCGAATTCAGCCGCTCGTTGGCAATCCCGGCTGTCGACCCGCGCGTTGCGGGCCTCCTTCGCGGGTTCGCTTATGAATCGCGCGCGACGGTGATCCAGCTCGAAGCGGGCTTTTCGGGCCGGATCATCCTTCATGACGGCTGCTTGCGGCTCGGCAAGGCCGACGGGCCGCTCGTGGTGTTCCACCGCGAAACGGGCATCGGGCTCGACCGCCAAGGATATCTTGCGCTGATCGACCGCCACAGCGGCAAGCCGCTCGGGCGCATCGGCGAAATGATGAGTTGGGCCGGACCGAACGAGGCCAAGGACTATGTTGGTCTCGACGCGCTCAAGGCGGCGTGCGGCGGCAACGGGTCGGTGATCAACGCCGGCAGCCCCGAGAGCCGGGCGCGGTTCGAGGCGCGTCATCCTTCGTCCCGGTCGCGGGGCTAGCCGCGCCCAGGGCTCGATTCGCGCGCCCAAGCATTGATGCGGCCTCATGACCGGACAACATGGCCAGATGTTTGCCAGCTTCTTCCAGGCTGGGTTCGAATGTTCGTCGCATCGGCGGCGCGATGGCGTGCGCCTCGACCTCATCCGCGCCACCGGGCACGATCGGCATGCGCTGGGCGATTATCGCCAGTGCCGCGAACACGGGCTGCGCACCATCCGCGATGGCCTGCGCTGGCACCGGATCGAGACCGCGCCGGGCCACTATGATTGGTCGAGCTGGCTCCCGATGCTCGAAGCGGCGGAGGAAGCGGGGGTCGAAATCATCTGGGACCTGTTCCACTACGGCTCGCCCGACCATGTCGATCAGGCCGGCCGCGACTTTTCCAAGCGCTTCACCGATTTCGCCATGGCCGCGCTGGAGGTGCGCAAGTCGGTCACCGACGCCGCGCCGCGGGTGTGCCCGCTCAATGAGATCAACTTCCTCGCCTGGGCGGTGGACGACGGTTACATCCCGTCCGACGGGCCCGACGAACGCGGCTGGATGAAGGAACAACTGGTCCGCGCGGCCATCGCGTCGTCGAAAGCGATCAAGCGAGACTACCCGGACAGCATCGTCATTTCGGCCGAACCGCTGATTCACATCGCGCCGCATGACCGGCGCCGAAGCACCGTGCGCGCCGCCGAAGCCAATCTCCGCGGCATGTACGAAGCCTATGACTGGATCATGGGTTTCGAAGCGCCCGAATTGGGCGGCGATCCTTCGCTGATGGATGTCGTCGGCCTCAACTTCTACCCGCACAACCAATGGTATTTCGAAGGCCCGACTATTCCCCTGGGCCACCATGAATATCGCCCGCTGGCCGACATGCTGGTTGAAATGGCGACGCGTTACGGCAAGCCCCTGATGCTGTCGGAAACCGGGGCCGAGGGGTCGGGCCGGGCGTCATGGCTGCACTATGTCTGCGGCGAGGTGCGAGAGGCGATGGTCAAAGGCGTGAAGGTGGAAGGGATTTGTCTTTACCCGATCACCGCCTACCCGGGCTGGGACAACAGCCGCCACTGCGATGCCGGATTGTTTTCAACCATCACGGCCAACGGCACGCGGCACGTGGACGGGCGCCTGCTGGCTGAGCTTGAAGCGCAGCGTGCGTTGTTCGGGAGCGGAGACGCGAAGACGCCGCGGCTTTCCCTGGCTAGGTAATCGGCGCCGGTTGCGGGCCTTCCGACGGGGTGCCGACGAACGGCCAGCCGTCGCGCCAGATGATGCGGTCGATAAGGAGGATGCGGCGGCTGTTGATCAGGTCGTCCTGATGCTGGCGTGGCCGGTTCACGTCGATCGCATGATAGACGATCCAATGCTGTCCGGCCTTGTCGGTGACGATCGCATTGTGCCCGGGCGCGAGCCAACGCTCGCTTTTGAACAGCATCAGGCTGTGGGGGATACCGCGCGCCTCCTCGAGTGTCTCGAACGGGCCGGTGGGGAGGGTGAGCGGGCAACCATCACGCCATATTCGGCATCCGGCCCGCAGCAATTGTCGCCCGAGTAGAACAGATAATAGAATCCGTCGTGGGCGATCACCCAAGCGGCTTCCACCAGGCGCGGGAATGCGCCGGGCAGGGGATTCGGCCAGATCAGATCGACCGGCACGCTGTCAGGCGCGAAGGACAACCCGTCGGCGCTCAGTTCCTGCACGCGAATCGGCTGGAAGCCCGATCCCCAATAAAGATAGCGCTTGCCCGACGCGGGATCGTCGAGGACCATCGGGTCGATATATTCGAAGCCCAGTCCCAGCAGCAGCGGCATGCCGGCATCGACGAACGGCCCCGAGGGCGATGTTGCGGTCGCAATGGCCAGGCAATGACCGCGCTCGGGCACATCGCAGACATCCGGCGTCGCCGAATAATACATGACGTACCGGTCGCCATCGCGAACGACATAGGGCGCCCAGAAATCCTGCGTTTCGCGCGCCCAGCCGGGACGGTCGGGAAAGGCGTCGCCCAGATGCTGCCAATGGACCAGGTCGCGTGAGCGAGCGACCTGGATGTTGACCCACGCGCCTTGCCGCTTCGTCTGCGTGGCATAAGCATAATAGAAGCCGTCCGGGGCAAGCAGCACGGATGGATCGGGGAAATCCTCGTCCAGGATCGGGTTGGCGTAGGTCCCGGTGACGGTAGCTGGGATCGCTAGGTCAGGCGCATTCACGCAGCGGCAACGGCATCCGCGTTGTGAGGTTCCCGCTTCCCGTCCATCCGCCGGAAGGTCGCCAGCGCCTGCCCGACGATCTGGTCCATATTGTAATAGCGGTACGTCGCCAGGCGCCCGACGAAGGTCACACCCTCCGTCTCGTCGCCAAGCGCTTCGTAGCGCTTGAACAGTTCCTGGTTCTCGGCACGCGGGATCGGATAATAAGGATCACCCTCGGCCGACGGATATTCGTAGGTGATCGTCGTCACCGGCGCCTGCTGGCCGGTCAGATGCTTATATTCGCTGATCCGCGTGTAGGGAACGTCCGGGGCAGGATAATTGACCGTGCCCGTGTCCTGGAAGCGCTCCTGCTCGAGCGTCTGATGGTCGAACGTCAGGCTGCGGTAGGGCAATTTGCCGAAGCGGTGATCGAAATATTCGTCGATCGGCCCTGTAAAGATCAAATGCCCGTAGTCGACGCTGTCGCGGACCTCGCGGAAATCGACCCCGGTGCGCACCTCGATATTGGGGTGGTCAAGCATCCGCTCGAACATCCGCGTGTAGCCCTCCGCCGGCATCGCCTGGAAGCTGTCGGTGAAATAGCGGTCATCGGTGTTGGTTCGCGTCGGGATGCGCGACGTGACCGACTTGTCGAGCTCGCTTGGGTCGAGGCCCCATTGCTTGCGCGTATAGCCCTGGAAGAACAGCTCGTAGAGCTCGCGCCCGACGGCATTGACGACCACGTCCTCGGACGTTTGGATATCCGCCACCGGCTCGGCGCGCGACGCGAGATAGGCGGCGGCGTCCTCGTCGGTCTTGAGGTCGAGGTCGAACAATTCGTTGAGCGTCGTCCGGTTGATCGGGATCGGCACCAGCCGGTCACGCACGACTGCGCGGACGCGGTGCTCGTACGGCCGCCATTCCGTGAACTGCGACAGATAATCGACGACCTGGTCGCTGTTCGTGTGGAAGATGTGCGGCCCGTACTTGTGATAGAGGATGCCCGCCTCATTGGGCTCGTCATAGGCGTTGCCGCCAATGTGCGGCCGCCGGTCGATCAGCAGCACCTTGGCGTCATGCTGGGAGGCAAGGCGCTCGGCAAGCACGGAGCCGGCAAAGCCGGCTCCGACGATCAGATAATCGTAATGCTCGCGGCCCGATTGGTCGCCGATCATTCGGCCGCCACGAGCAGCGCGGGATTGTCGACTTGTTCGCCCATGACCTGGTCGATCAGGCCCGCCATGCGCGCCTGGACGATGTCCCAGCTGGCCGCGGACAGCATCAGGTCGGCTTCCGCCAGCCAGCCGCTTTCAGGATCGCGGCTAAGCGCAAGCGCCTTGTCGCATGCCTCGGCAAAGCCTTCGGCGTCCCCGGCGATCTGCACCCCTTCGAGGTGGCCGTAATGGCGCACGACGTCGCGCACCGGGGTCGACACGACAGGCTTCCCACCGGCGAGATATTCGGGCGTCTTGGTGGGCGAGATGAATTCGGTCGATTCGTTCATCGCGAAGGGCATCAGCGCCACGTCCCAGCCAGCAAGATAGGCCGGAAGCTGGCCGTAGGTCTTGCTGCCGAGATAGTGGATGTTGGGCCGCTTGGGCAGATCCTCGTCCGAGATCTTGACCACCGGGCCGACCATCACGAACGACCAATCGGGGCGCATTTCGGCGACCTTGGCAAGAAGGTCGACATCGAACCGCTCGTCGAGGACGCCGTAGAAGCCAAGGCGCGGCTTGGGCAGCTCTTCCTGGTCGGCTGGGTCGAACAGGCGTGCGCGGGCTTGGGCGAAGTGCGCGCGATCGACCGACGAGGGGAAGCAATGGACGCTGTGATGGCGGTCCTTCTTCGCCTCGTACAGGCTCGACCCGCCCGTGAAGACGAGGTCGGCGCGGTCAATGAGTTCCTGCTCGAGCTCGAGCAATTTGACCGGCGCAAATTTGAACTTGGACAATTCGTCCATCGCATCGAACACGGTCACGTCGGCCGCAAGATGCCGCGAGAACGGCAGCATCATGGGCGTGTAATACCAGCTGAGCAGCGGACCCTTGATCGTCGCGACATGCGCATCGAGCAGGCGCGCCAAGGCGGCATCGCGCGCGTCCTCGGGCATGCCCTCGGGCAAATGGGGCACGACAATGCGCACGTTGGCGACATCGTCCGCCTCGCGCACCTTGAGGAACGGCGTCTCCTTGCGGCCGATCTCGACCGGTTCCTCCCAGTAGATGACAGGCATCGTCCGCGCGAAGCGGCTCATCAGATGCTGCGGGCGCTGAAACACGAAATTCCACCGCAAGTGCGAAAAGCAGATCAAGGTTGGGGCGTGCGGATCCTTCGCCGGTTGTTCGGACGAAGTCTCGACAGGCACGCCGACGCGCGTAAGCATTTCTCTGTTTACCCCTATGAATGGACCCAACATCTGAACGGCAGGCCGCCGACGCTGGTTCCGTCGAACTAATCGAAGTTAGGTAATAATCCCACATATTGCAGTGCAGCACGCGCCAGCGCGCCCGATTGACGCGCCAAGCCGCCCTGTGGAACAGCGCGGGGAACAGGGAGGCCATCTTGGCGACAACCATCGAGGAACTGGAAAAACGCCGCGAACAGGCCCGTTTGGGCGGTGGCGAGAAGCGCATTGCGGCGCAGCACGCCAAGGGCCGGCTGACCGCACGGGAGCGGCTGAGCGTGCTGCTCGATTCCGGCAGCTTCGAAGAATATGACATGTTCGTCGAACATAATTGCGCCGACTTCGGGATGGAGACGCAGAAGATCCCCGGCGACGGCGTCGTCACCGGATCGGGCACGATCAACGGCCGGCTGGTCTATGTTTTCGCGCAGGATTTCACCGTGTTCGGCGGGTCGCTGTCGGAACGCCATGCGCAGAAGATCTGCAAGATCATGGACATGGCGATGAAGGTCGGCGCGCCGGTCATCGGCCTCAACGACAGCGGCGGTGCGCGCATCCAGGAGGGCGTCGCCAGCCTCGGCGGCTATGCCGAGGTGTTCCAGCGCAACGTCCTCGCCAGCGGCGTCGTGCCGCAGATCAGCCTGATCATGGGGCCGTGCGCGGGCGGCGCGGTCTATTCGCCGGCGATGACCGACTTCATCTTCATGGTGAAGGACAGCAGCTACATGTTCGTCACCGGCCCCGACGTGGTGAAGACGGTAACCAACGAGGTGGTGACGCAGGAGGAACTGGGCGGCGCGGTCACGCATACGACCAAGTCGGGCGTCGCCGATGTCGCGTTTGAGAACGACATCGACGCATTGCTCGCGACGCGCGAATTCTTCGACTTCCTGCCTTTATCCAACCGCCACGATCTGCCCGAGCGGCCGAGCGAGGACCCGGCCGAGCGCATCGAGGACAGCCTCGACACCCTGATCCCGCCGAGCGCGGCAACGCCCTACGACATGCACGAGCTGATCCGGAAGGTTGCCGACGAGGGCGATTTTTTCGAGCTCCAGCCCAAGCATGCCGCCAACATCCTGACCGGGTTCATCCGCATCGAGGGGCGCACGGTCGGAGTCGTCGCCAACCAGCCGATGGTGCTCGCCGGCGTGCTGGATATTGCGTCATCGAAGAAGGGCGCGCGTTTCGTCCGTTTTTGCGACGCCTTCGACATCCCGATCCTGACCTTTGTCGACGTCCCCGGCTTCCTCCCCGGCGTCGCGCAGGAGCATAACGGGATCATCAAGAACGGCGCCAAATTGCTGTTCGCCTATGCCGAGGCGACCGTGCCCAAGATCACCGTGATCACGCGCAAGGCCTATGGCGGCGCCTATGACGTGATGGCCTCCAAGCACCTGCGCGGCGACCTCAACTACGCCTGGCCGACCGCCGAGATCGCGGTGATGGGCGCCAAAGGCGCGGTCGAAATCATCTTCCGCAAGGATGCCGGCAACGCCGAGGAAATCGCCAAGCGCACGGCGGAGTATGAAGAGCGCTTCGCCAACCCCTTCGTCGCCGCAAGCAAGGGCTTCATCGACGAGGTGATCATGCCGCACTCGACGCGGCGTCGCGTGGCGATGGGGCTACGCAAGCTGCGCAACAAGCAGCTCGAGAATCCGTGGAAGAAACACGATAATATTCCGCTGTGAGCGCCTACACCGCCACCATCCGCTGGACCCGCTCAGGCGAGGGCGACTTCGTGAAGGGGCAGTACAGCCGCGCGCATGAGTGGGTGTTTGATGGCGGCGCGGTGGTGCCGGCGTCGGCGAGCCCGCACATCGTGCCGGCCCGTGGTTCAACGCGGCGGGGGTCGATCCGGAGGAGGCGTTCGTGGCGTCGTTGTCGTCGTGTCACATGCTGTTCTTCCTCGACTTCGCGAAGCGGGGCGGCTGGACGGTTGAGGGCTATGTCGATGAGGCCGATGGCGTGATGGGCAAGCGTGCCGACGGCAGGATGGCGATGACCCGCGTGACCCTGCGGCCGAAGGTCGAATGGGCCGGCGACGCGCCGGATGCGGCGGCGATCGCGGATCTTCACCACCGGGCGCATGACGCCTGCTTCATCGCCAATTCGGTGACCAGCGAGGTCGTCATTGACCACTAACCGCTCGTCCTGAGCGGAGCGCGAAGCGCGGAGTCGAAGGGCGCGTGGCACGACCGCCTTGCCAGCGCCCTTCGACTTCGCTCAGGACGAACCAATGTTGTTCAAGGACAAAGCACCATGAAGCTGGGCAGACTGAACCATGTCGGCGTGGCAACGCCGTCGATCGAGCGGAGTCTCGAGACCTACCGCACCCTGTTCGGCGCCGAGCCGCATGGCGAGCCGTTCGACCTGCCCGCACAGGGCGTCCGTGTCTGCTTCGTCGATGCGCCCAACAGCCAGATCGAGCTGATCGAGCCGCTGGGCGCGGACTCGCCGATCGCCAGATTCCTCGAAAAGAACGCGGAAGGCGGGCAGCATCACGTTTGCTTCGAGGCGGAGGACATCGACGAGGCGCGTGCGCATTTCGAGGGCAAGGGCGTCCGCATTCTCGGCCCCACCCGCATCGGCGCGCACGGGACGCCGATCTTCTTCCTCCACCCCAAGGACATGGGTGGCGTGCTCACGGAAATTATGGAAACTCCGAAGCATTGACGGCTAAGGACCGTCGCGCATGACCGACAAACCGTCAAAGAGCGATTGGGAAGCCCTCGCCGCCAAGGAATCGCGCGGCCGTGACCTGAGCCGCGAGACGGTCGAGGGCATCACGCTCAAGACCGTCTACGGCCCCGAGGACGCGGCCGGGATCGACAGCGGCTTTCCCGGCCTGCCGCCCTACACGCGTGGGCCCTATGCGACGATGTATGCCGGGCGCCCGTGGACCATCCGCCAGTACGCCGGCTTCTCGACCGCCGAGGAATCCAACGCCTTCTACCGCCGCAACCTCGCCGCCGGGCAAAAGGGCCTCTCGGTCGCCTTCGACCTCGCCACTCACCGTGGCTACGACAGCGACAATCCTCGCGTCGCGGGCGATGTCGGCATGGCAGGCGTTGCGATCGATAGCGTCGAGGACATGAAATTGCTGTTCGACGGCATTCCGCTTGGCGAAATGTCGGTGAGCATGACGATGAACGGCGCGGTGTTGCCGGTGCTCGCTTTCTTCATCGTCGCGGGGGAGGAACAGGGGGTCGAGCGCGCCGCGCTGACCGGGACCATCCAGAACGACATCCTCAAGGAGTTCGCGGTCCGCAACACCTACATCTACCCGCCCGAGCCGAGCATGCGGATCGTCGCCGACATCATCGCTTATTGCGCGGCAGAGATGCCCAAGTTCAACAGCATCTCGATCAGCGGTTATCACATGCACGAAGCCGGGGCGACGGCAGTGCAGGAGCTCGCCTACACGCTCGCCGACGGCATGGAATATGTCCGCGCCGCGCAGGCCAGCGGGCTCGATATCGACGCTTTCGCGCCGCGCCTGTCCTTCTTCTGGGGCATCGGCATGAACCTGTTCATGGAGGTCGCCAAGCTGCGCGCGGCGCGGACCCTGTGGGCACAGATCATGACCGATCTCGGCGCGAAGAATGAGAAATCTAAGCTGCTGCGCACGCACTGCCAGACGAGCGGCGTCAGCCTGACCGAGCAGGACCCGTACAATAATATCGTCCGCACCACGGTCGAAGCGCTCGCGGCGGTGCTCGGCGGCACGCAGTCGTTGCACACCAACAGCTTCGACGAAGCCATCGCGCTGCCGACCGATTTCAGCGCGCGCATCGCTCGCAACACGCAGCTGATCCTGGCCGAGGAAAGCGGCGTCACCGCGGTCGCCGACCCGCTCGGCGGCAGCTGGTACGTCGAGGCTCTCACGCGAGAACTCGAGGAGAAAGCGCAGGCGCTGATCGACGAGGTCGAGGCGCACGGCGGGATGACCAAGGCGGTTGCCGAGGGCCTGCCGAAGCAGCGCATCGAAGAAGCCGCCGCTGCGCGCGCGGCCAAGGTCGATACGGGCGAGACGGTGATCGTCGGAGTCAACCGCTACCGGCTGGCTGAGGAGGATGAGATCGACATCCTCGCGGTCGACAATGCCAAGGTGCGCGCGGGCCAGATCGCTCGGCTGGAGCGCGTGCGGGCGGGGCGCGACGAGGCGGCGGTTCGGGCGGCGTTGGATGCGTTGACTGCGGCGGCCAAAACTCCGTTTGTCCTGAGCGAAGTCGAAGGGCGCGGTTCGGACGTCGGTGCCAGCGCCCTTCGACAAGCTCAGGACGAACGAAACTTGTTGCGGTTGGCGGTGGAATGCGCCCGCGCCCGCGCCACGCTCGGCGAAATCTCCGACGCGCTCGAACGCGCCTTCGGCCGCTACGCGACCAAGCCCGCGCCGGTCAGCGGCATCTATGGTCAGCGCAGCGACGAACGCTGGAGGGGCGCGGTCGCGGGGACGCAAAGCGTTGCGCAGCGGCTCGGCCGCGCGCCGCGCATCTTCGTCGCCAAGATGGGGCAGGACGGACACGACCGCGGCGCCAACCTCGTCAGCTCGGCATTCGGCGATCTCGGGTTCGAGGTCATCGCGGGCGCGCTGTTCCAGACGCCGCGCGAAACCGCCGAGCAGGCGATCGCGGCGGATGTCGACGTGGTCGGCGCGTCGAGCCTGGCCGCGGGCCACAAGACTTTGATCCCCGAACTCATCGGCCATTTGCGCGACCTGGGCCGCGCCGACATCAAGGTCGTGGCCGGCGGAGTCATCCCGCCGCAGGATTATGCGATCCTGCGCGAAGCCGGCGTTCAGGCGATCTTCGGCCCCGGCACCAACCTCGCCGACGCCGCCGACGAAGTGCTGCGCCTGCTCGGCCACAACCGCCCGCCGGCAGGCGAAGCGCTCAATGAGGCTGCGGAGTAGGGGCGGCAGATGGAAATAAGCTCAGAAGAACGTTTGGCCGCGACCGGCGACGGCGCGCTGCTGCTCTACGATTACTTCAAGCATATGACGACGCTGGCGCTGGTCACGCTGGGCGGCATCCTCGCCATCCCGCAGTCGATCGGAACCCAGATGACCGTTCGCGAACTGCTCCCGTCGCTCGGCCTGATCGCCCTGTCGGGCGCCTTTTCGCTCTACGCAATGGAAGCCATCATCAAATCGCGTCTGGAGAGCCGTCCACTGCCGAAATCGATGCGCTGGAACCGCTTGATTGTGGGCGGCACGTTCGGCATCGGCGTCGGTGCCTTCCTCGGCTTGTTCATGGACCTGATCCAATGATGACGCCGCGCACTCTTCATACGGAGCTTGTTTCAGCAGCCATTTTCGGGAAGGTCGAAGCAATCGACGTGACGGCGTAAGGGGCGCGATGTTCAAGAAAATCCTGATCGCCAACCGCGGCGAGATTGCCTGCCGCGTGATCCGCACCGCGCGGCGGATGGGGATCGCGACCGTCGCGGTCTATTCCGATGCCGATGCGCGCGCGCCGCACGTCAAGATGGCGGATGAGGCGGTGCGGCTGGGGCCGCCGCCGGCGTCGGAAAGCTACCTCAAGGCCGAGCTGATCATCGACGCGTGCAAGGCCACCGGCGCTGAGGCGGTGCACCCGGGCTACGGCTTCCTCAGCGAGCGCGAAAGTTTTGCGAAAGCGCTGGCGAAGGAGAAGATCGCGTTCATCGGCCCGCCGCCCAAGGCGATCGCGGCGATGGGCGACAAGATCGAATCCAAGAAGCTCGCGCAGGCCGCGGGGGTCAACGTCGTCCCCGGCTATCTCGGCGACATCGCGACCACCGACGAGGCAGTGAAGATCGCGGGCGACATCGGCTATCCGGTGATGATGAAGGCCAGCGCCGGCGGCGGCGGCAAGGGCATGCGCCTCGCCTGGAACGAACAGGACGTGCGCGAAGGCTTTGAGGCGACCAAGCGCGAGGGGCTCGCCAGCTTCGGTGACGACCGCGTGTTCATCGAGAAATTCATCGAGGCGCCGCGCCATATCGAGATCCAGGTGCTCGGCGACCAGCACGGCAACGTGCTCTATTTGAACGAGCGCGAATGTTCGATCCAGCGGCGCAACCAGAAGGTCGTCGAGGAAGCGCCGTCGCCGTTCGTTTCGCCCGAGATGCGCAAGGCGATGGGCGAGCAGGCGGTCGCGCTCGCCAAGGCGGTCGGTTACTATAGCGCGGGCACGGTCGAGCTGATCGTCAACGGCGCCGACCCCAGCGGGAAAAGCTTCTACTTCCTCGAAATGAATACGCGGCTGCAGGTCGAGCATCCGGTGACCGAGGAGATCACCGGGCTCGACCTCGTTGAACAGATGATCCGCGTTGCGGCGGGGGAGAAGCTGGCGTTCGGGCAGGACGATATCGGCATCAACGGCTGGGCGGTCGAAAACCGCGTTTATGCCGAGGACCCGTATCGCAGCTTCCTGCCCAGCACCGGGCGTCTGATCCGCTACTGGACGCCGCCGCCGGTACGGACGGACGAGCTTGTCATCCGCGTCGACGATGGCGTCGCCGACGGTGGCGAGATCAGCATGTTCTACGACCCGATGATCGCCAAGCTGGTGACCTGGGCGCCGACGCGCGAAGCGGCGATCGAGGCGCAGATCGCGGCGCTCGACCAGTTCGTGATCGATGGCATTTCGGACAATGTCGATTTCCTTTCGGCGTTGATGCAGCACCCGCGGTTCCGCGAAGGGAATCTCGCCACGGACTTCATTGCCGACGAATATCCCGACGGCTTCGACGGCGCGCCCGCGGATGCGCAGTTCATCGAAGACCTGACCGCCATCGCCGGCATGGTCGCGGTCATCAGCGACGAGCGCGCGGCAACCATCGACGGCCAGCTCGGCCCGCCCGTGCACCCGCGTGCGAACGGATCGTCCGCATTGATGGCGAAAGTCACAAGGTGCGGATCAAGCCGTACAAGGGCGGGACGCTCGCGGTCACCGACGACGGTGATTTAGTCGACATCGTCGGGCGGTGGATCCCGGGACAGCGGTTGCTTGTCGCCACGGTCGATGGCCGGCACCGCATCGTTCAGGTGCGCCGCGCCGGCCGAGACTGGGAGCTGCAGACGCGCGGCCGAACGCACAGGGTCCAGGTCTTGAGCCCGCATGTCGCGGACCTTGCGCGGCACATGATCGACAAGCCCGCGCCCGACCTGTCGCGGCTGTTGCTTGCGCCGATGCCTGGGCTGCTCACCAAGCTCGACGTTTCCGTTGGCGACAAGGTCGAGCCCGGTCAGCCCATCGCGGTCATGGAGGCGATGAAGATGGAGAACATCCTCCGCGCGCCCAAGGCCGCGACGGTCAAGGCGACGCCGGCGAAAGCGGGCGACAGCCTGGCGGTCGATCAGGTAATCGTCGAGTTCGAGTAGAATTCGGCGTCTCAACCAAAAAACACTTCAATTCGGGCACGAAACGCTTAAGGAGCAGAAATCATTGGTTTCCTTGCCCTTTCGCTAGGATTGGGCCGTCGAGGACGTTCAAGATATGATACCGATCGAACCGTCGCGGGGCTGCGCCGACGCTGTCGCCGTTGCCCGGCACGCCGGATTCGGACGTTGCCGACGCGCACGATTTCTTAGGCGCGTCCGATTTGTCGATGACCTCTGTCGTGCTCAGCCTGCTGGAGCAGAGCGACGATTGCATCAAAGTCGTCGCCGTCGACGGATCGCTGCAATTCATGAACTGCAACGGCAAGAAAGCGATGCAGATCGACGATTTCGCAACGTTCGCGGGGCTGCCGTGGCATACGCTGTGGCCGGCCGAATCGCAGCTCGCAGTCCAGCATTCCGTCACCGAAGCCAACGAAGGTCGCGCTCATCGCTTCGAGGCCTTCTGCCCGACCGCCAAGGGCGACCCGCGCTGGTGGGAAGTGACCGTCTCCCCGCTGCGGAACCGTGACGGAGATGTCAGCGCCATCCTGTCGACTTCGCGCGATATTACGGCGCGTATCCAGCGCGAGGACGAATTGCGGACCATTGCTGCCGAAATGCGCCATCGTCTGCGCAATGCGCATACGCTGGGTGCGGCGATCGCAATGGCGGCGTCGCGCGATGCGCCCGAACATCGTCCATTCGCCATGCGGCTGGCCGAGCGGCTGTCGCGGCTTGCCGACGTCCAGGCGCATTTGTTCGATGCAGGGGAAGGCATGACGGTCAAGTCGCTGTCGGACCGCACCTTTTCGGCGTTCGACGACGGCACCGGGCGGATTGTCTGCACGGGTGGCGAGGATGTCGAGCTGGGCGAGCAGGGAACGCGGACGCTTGCGCTGGTGCTCGGCGAGCTGGCGACTAACAGCGCCAAATATGGCGCGCTTGGCCGCGGCGGCGAGGTGCGTGTCGAAACCTCGGTCCGGGACGATCATGTCGAGATCGTCTGGGAGGAGCGTTTCGCCAGCGATGCGCAGTCGCCGCTTGCCGCGCCGTCGAGCGGACAAGGAACGGGTCTGATGCAGCGCATGATCGCGCTCATGGGTGGCCAGGTACAAGGCGAAGCACGTCCGGACGGCTATCGCGCAACGATCTCGGTGTCGCTGGCCAAGGTCGCGCAATAAGCTATTTCGGTTCGCGCAACTCCGACCTCCGAAGCTTGCCCGTCGCCGTCTTCGGCAACGCTTCCACGAAGGTGATCTCGCGCGGATATTTGTAGGGGGCGATCTGCTCCTTGGCGAAGTCCTGGAGCTTGGCGGCGAGCTCGTCGCTGGCTTCGGCGAACCCCGCCAGCACCACGAACGCCTTCACTTTCTGCCCGCGCTCGGGACAGGGCACGCCGATCACCGCGCATTCGGCGACGGCGGGGTGCGCGAGCAGCGCATTCTCCACCTCGGGTGCGCCGATGTTGTAGCCTGAGCTGACGATCATGTCGTCGCTGCGCGCAAGGTACCAGTAATAGCTGTCGGCGTCCTTGCGGTAGGTGTCGCCGGTGACGTTCCAACCATCGACGACGTAGTTTTTCTGCCGCTCGTCATCGAGATAGCGGCAGCCGGTCGGTCCCTTGAGCGCGAGGCGGCCGGTGCCTTCGTCCATCGGCTGGTCGTCGGCGTCGAGCACAGTTGCGGTGTAGCCGGGCACCGCCTTGCCGGTGGAGCCGGGGCGGATGTCGTCGCCCGCGGCGGAGATGAAGATGTGCATCATCTCGGTCGATCCGATGCCGTCGGTGATCGCGATCCCCGTTCGCTCGTGCCAGGCGCGCCACGTCGCTTCGGGAAGGTGTTCGCCGGCGGAGAGGCAGTAGCGCAGGGTCTTCAAGGCCCGGCTCAATGCGCTGTCCGACGAAGGCGCCCCTCGACTTCGCTCGGGACGAACGGAGTGGGGATCTTCCACAACCTCCGTTGGTGTCGAGCGAAGTCGAGACACGTCGGGCCCGTCCCCTTCGGTCGCGAGCATCGCCTTGTAAGCGGTCGGGGCGGTGCCGAGGTGGGTCACGCCGTGCTTGGCAATCGCCTCAAGCATCGCCGGCGGGCTCGGCTGTTCCACCGTGCAGCAGGCGGCGCCCGCGCGCAGCGGGAACAGGAAGGCCGCGCCGAGCCCGAAGGTGAAGGCGAGCGGCGCGCTGGTCAGCGCGATGTCGCCCGGCTTCATCCCGATCAGGTGGCGCGCGAAGCTGTCGCATGGCGCGAGGACGTCGCGGTGGAACTGGACGCAGCCCTTAGGCACGCCGGTTGTGCCGCTGGTGAAGGCGATCAGCGCCGGATCGTCACGGCCGGTGTCGGCGGGCGGCAACGGGTCGAGCGCGGCGGTGCGCGTCTCGAGCTCGCCGCGGCCGTGATCGCCGTCGTAGCGCAGGATGTGCTTGACGCTGTGGGTCTGTTCGACGGCCTGCCGGAAGTCGCCAATGAAGCGGCTGTCGACGATCGCGTGGCTGATGTTCGCGCGCTCGATCACGGTCGCGATCTCGCCTGGGCGAAGCAGCGGCATGGTCGCGACGACCACACCACCGGCCTTGAGGACGCCGAGCCAGGCTGCGAACATGGTGTAGCCGTTGGGCCCGCGCAGGAGCACGCGGTTTCCCGGGACGAGCCCCTCCTGATCGACGAGCAGCCGCGCGATGCGCCCGCTGAAATCGTCAAGATCGGCATAGGTCCAGCGGCCGTAATCGTTGACGAAGGCGAGGGCGCCCGGGTCGCCGCCCTTGAGCAATTCCGCCGCGGCGTTGAGCCGTTCGGGATATTGCAGCTCGGGCAGGTCGAAGCGGAACTCGGGCAGCAATTCCGTCGGCGGCAGGCGGTCGCGGACGAAGGAGTCGATCGTCACGCGGGCACCACGGCGGTCGTCTCGATCTCGATCTTGGCCGCGCTTTCGACAAGGCCCTTGACCTCGACCAGCGCCATGGCCGGATAGTTCGCGCCCATGACTTCGCGCCAGGCTGCACCGATCTCATCGCGCGAGCTCAGATATTCGTGCCGGTCGGTGACGTAGCAGGTCATTCGCACCACATGCTCGGGCCCCGCACCGTCCTCGGCGAGGATCGCGATCACATTCTTCAGCGCCTGGGCGAATTGCCCATGCAGGGAATATTCCCGGAAACATTCCGCTTCGTCCCAGCCGACGACGCCGGCAGTGAAGATCATCCGGCCGCTGGCCGAAATGCCGTTGGAATAGCCCTTCGGCCGCGGCCAGCCGGGCGGTTGGAGGATTTTCATCAGCGGACCTCCTTGAGCAGGTCCCGCGCAATGATCTGGCGCTGCACTTCGCTCGCCCCTTCATAAATCCGCAGCGCACGGATTTCGCGATAGAGTTCCTCGACCTTGACTCCGCGCGTGACGCCGGCGCCGCCATGCATCTGCACCGCATCGTCGATTACCTGCTGCGCGCATTCGGTCGCATGGAGCTTGGCCATCGCCGCGGCGCGGCGGTGGTCGGTGCCGCCGACGTCCTGCTGCCATGCCGCGCGATAGATCAGCAGCGCCGAGGCATCGACGGCGAGCGCCATGTCGGCAAGCTTGGCCTGCGTCACCGCATTTTCAGCAAGCGTGCCGCTTCCCAGTCGCCGATCCCGCGCGAACGCCAGCGCCTCGTCCAGTGCACGCCGCGCGAAGCCATTGGCCGCCGCGGCCACCGTCACGCGGAACAGGTTGAGCGTCTCCATCGCGATTCGGAAGCCCTCACCCGGCTCGCCGATGATGGCGTCGGCGGGCAGGCGGACGTTGTCATATTTGAGGCGCGCAAGCGGATGCGGTGCGACCACGCCAATGCGCTCCGCAACCTCAACCATCTCGGCGGGCACGACGAACGCCGACAGGCCGCGCGCGCCTTCGCCCTCGCCGGTGCGCGCGAAGGTCACGTAAAAATCCGCGATGCCGCCGTTGGAAATGTAGGTCTTCTCGCCGACCAGCACCCATTCATTGCCGTCGCGCATCGCCGAGCTTTGCATGTTTGCCGCGTCCGAGCCGCATTCGGGCTCGGTCATGGCGAAGGCGGCGATCGCCTCGCCCGACGCGACGCGCGGCAGCCACGCGCGCTTCTGCTCGACCGTTCCGAACAGGGAAATCGCGCCCGACCCCAGGCCTTGCATCGCGAAGGCGAAGTCGGCGAGCCCGCTGTGGTAGGCGAGCGTTTCGCGCGCGATGGCCAGGCTGCGCACGTCGGGCCGACGGTCGCCTTGCGCAACGGCAAGCTTGAGGAAGCTTGCGCCCCCAAGCTCCCGCACCAGTGTCCGGCATTCATCGTCGAGGTTCTCGGCATAGCGCCCGCCGAGATTCTCGCGGCACCAGCGATCGAGCTCATTGGCCAGCTCGCGATGGCGCGGCTCGAAGAACGGCCAGGCAAGGAAAGCGCGGTCCATCAGTCCCCCTGGAAGTCCGGCTGCCGCTTGTTTGCAAACGCCTCGAAGGCGCGATGGAAGTCGCGCGTTTGCATGCATTCGGCCTGCGCCCGCGCTTCCATTTCGATCGCCTCCTCGATCGACACATGCCATTCCGCATCGAGCATCTTCTTGGTCACGAAATGCGCCCGGCTCGGCCCGCTCGCAAGTTGTCGCGCAAGGGTCTGCGCTTCGGCCAGCGGATCGTCCGCAAGACGGTTCCAGAAGCCCCAGGCCGCGCCTTCCTCGGCGCTCATGTTGCGACCGGTGAACAGCAATTCGGCGGCGCGCCCGTGGCCGATGATCCGCGGCAGGATCGCGCACGCGCCCATGTCCGCGCCGCTCAGGCCTACGCGGGTGAACAGGAAGGCGGCTTTGGCATCGGGCGCGGCGAAACGCAGGTCGCTGGCCATCGCCAGGATCGCGCCTGCGCCAGCGCACACGCCCTCGACCGCGGCGATCACGGGCTGCGGGCAGGCGCGCATCGCCCGAACGAGGTCGCCGGTCATCCGGGTGAAGGCTAGTAGCCCGTCTTCGTCCATCCTGGTCAGCGGCCCGATAATCTCGTGCACGTCGCCGCCGCTGCAAAAATTGCCGCCTGCGCCCGTCAGCACGATAGCCTTCACGTCATAGCTTTTGTCGAGCGCCCAAAAGGTGTCGCGCAATTCGTCATAGCTGTCGAAGGTCAGCGGATTCTTGCGCTCGGGACGGTTGAGCGTGATCGTCGCGACCCCGTCGTCGAAGCCCCACAGGAAATGCCTCGGGGCGAAGGTCGCAGGGTCGAAGCTCACGCGCTGGTCGCGCCGTCGATGGTGATCGCGGCGCCGCTGATGTCCCCGCTCTGCGGTAGGCACAGGGTCATGACCATCGTGCCGATGCCGTCGGGTTCCACCAGCCGTCCGCTGGCATTCATGTTGGTGATCGCGTCGCGCGCGAATTCCTCGCCGCGGCCGGTGAATTGCGACACGCGCGCGACCGACTGGTCGGTCATCGGCGTGTCGACATAGCCCGGGCAGACCGCGTTCACGGTCAACTTGGTCTTGGCATATTCAGACGCCAGGCTGCGGGAGAGGCCGAGCAGCCCGTGCTTCGAGGCGGCATAATGCGCGGCATAAGGCACGCCGCGCAGGCTCGCGACCGAGGCGATGAAGACGATGCGCCCATGCTCGCTCTTCAAAAGGTCGCCGATCGCCGCCTGCGCGCAATCGAACGCGCCGGTGAGGTTGACGGCCATGATCCGGTCCCAGCTTTCGCGCGTCATCTTGTGGAACGGTGCGCTTTCGGCGATCCCGGCATTGACGATCAGCATTTCGATCGAGCCGTTGGCGGCACGCGCTTCGTCGAAGGCGCGGTCGATTTGCGCGCGGTCGGCGACGTCGCATTGGATGGCGGTTCCCTCGACGCGGCCCGCGACCTGCTGCAGCGGCTCCATCCGCCGCCCGAGCAGCGAGACCTTTGCCCCTGCCGCGTGCAGGTGCGTCGCGCAGGCGGCGCCGATACCTGTGCCGCCGCCGGTGATCAGTGCATGGCGTCCCTGCAGCCAATCGGGCATCGACGTCCTCCTTCATTTCCGCATTGGCCGAAGCGGTTTCCGGTGGCAATGGCGAGCAAATCCGTCAGGGGAATCCGAGTCCATGAAGAGCCGCGCCGCCGTCGCGTTTGAAGCCAAGCAGCCGCTCGAAATCGTCGAGGTCGACCTTGAAGGCCCGCGCGCGGGCGAGGTGCTGGTCGAGATCATGGCGACGGGCATCTGCCACACCGATGCCTACACGCTCGACGGCTTCGACAGCGAAGGCATCTTCCCGTCAATCCTCGGCCATGAAGGCGCCGGCGTGGTGCGCGAGGTTGGCGCGGGGGTGACCAGCGTCGCGGTCGGCGACCATGTCATCCCGCTCTACACGCCCGAATGCGGCAAGTGTAAAACCTGCCTTTCCGGCAAGTCCAACCTGTGCACCGCGATCCGCGCGACGCAGGGCAAGGGCCTGATGCCCGACGGCACCAGCCGCTTCTCGTACAAGGGCGAGATCATTTTCCATTACATGGGCTGCTCGACCTTTTCGAACTTCACCGTCCTGCCCGAAATCGCGGTTGCCAAGATCCGTACCGACGCGCCGTTCAAGACAAGCTGCTACATCGGCTGCGGGGTCACCACCGGCGTCGGCGCGGTGACCGAGACCGCCAGGGTGCAGCCGGGCGACAATGTCGTGGTGTTCGGTCTTGGCGGGATCGGCCTCAACGTCATCCAGGGCGCCAGGTTGGCGGGCGCGGGACGGATCGTCGGCATCGACATCAACCCCGATCGCGAGGAGTGGGGCCGCCAGTTCGGCATGACCGATTTCCTCAATACGAAGGGGATGAGCCGCGAGGACATCGTCGCCAGGATCGTCGAGATCACCGACGGCGGCGCGGACTACAGCTTCGACGCGACCGGCAATACCGAGGTGATGCGCACCGCGCTGGAATGCTGTCACCGCGGCTGGGGCACCAGCATCATCATCGGCGTCGCCGAGGCGGGCAAGGAAATTTCGACGCGCCCGTTCCAGCTGGTCACCGGCCGCAACTGGCGCGGCACCGCGTTCGGCGGGGTCAAGGGGCGCTCGGGCGTGCCGGGGATTGTCGACATGTACATGGACGGCAAGATCGCGATCGACCCGATGATCACCCACGTCCTCACGCTTGACGAGATCAACAAGGGCTTCGACCTGATGCACGCGGGGAGAGCATCAGGAGCGTCGTCGTTTACTGAGGAGGCGAATATGTACAGCCACGTCATGGTCGGATCGAACGATCCCGAACGGTCCAGGAAATTCTACGACGCCTTGTTCGAGAAGGAAGGGCGCACCGACGACAAGGGGCGCACGGCCTACGGCCGCAAGGGCAGCGTGTTCATGATCTCCAAGCCGATCGACGGCCAGCCGGCGACGCATTCGAACGGCGGGACAATCGGCTTTGCCTTCGACAGTCCCGAGGAGGTCGATGCCTGGCACCAGCGCGGGCTCGCCGCGGGCGGAACGGCGATCGAGGATCCGCCGGGCTATCGCGAAAATGCGTTCGGCAAGCTCTACCTTGCGTATCTGCGCGATCCCGACGGCAACAAACTGTGTGGGCTGTACCGGCCCGAGCAGTGAGTTTGGAGATTCTCTCCGAAAACCGGTCGCACGGCGGGCGGCAGCTCGTCGTCAAGCACGCGTCCGCCGCGACGGGCACGAAAATGACCTTCTCGATCTTCCTGCCGCCGCAGGCCGAGTCGGGGCCGTGCCCGGTGGTCTGGTATCTGTCGGGCCTGACCTGCAGCCATGCCAACGTGACCGAGAAGGGCGAATATCGCGCCGCCTGCGCCGAGCATGGCCTGATCTTCGTCGCGCCCGACACCAGCCCACGCGGCGAGGAGGTGCCGGATGGCGAGGGCTATGATTTCGGCAAAGGGGCGGGCTTTTACGTCGATGCGACGCAGGCGCCGTGGTCGCAGCACTTTCACATGTGGACCTACGTCACGCAGGAGCTGCCAGCGCTGATCGCCGCCGAATATCCGGTCGACATGGGCCGCCAGGCGATCACTGGCCATTCGATGGGCGGGCACGGCGCGCTGACGGTCGCGCTGCGCCATCCCGATCGCTTCCGCAGCGTCTCGGCCTTCGCACCGATCGTCGCGCCAAGCCAGGTGCCGTGGGGGCAGAAGGCGCTCGGCGGCTACCTTGGCAACGACCGCGCTGCGTGGCGCAAGCACGACGCAGTGGCGCTGATCGAGGATGGCGCGCGCGTGCCCGAACTGCTGGTCGACGTCGGCACCGCCGACAATTTCCTCGAGCAGGAGTTGCGCCCCGCATTGCTCGAACGCGCCTGCGCCGACGCGGGGATTGCGCTGACGCTCAACCGCCGCGAGGGTTACGACCACAGCTATTATTTCATCTCGACCTTCATGGCCGATCACTTGGCCTGGCACGCGGAGCGGCTGCGGGCATGATCCCCGGCCTCGAGCCGTGGGCGCAGGAGGCGCTCGGGGCCGGAGTCGGGCTCGCCATCGGTGCGCTGGTCGGGCTCGAGCGCGGCTTCAAATTGCGCGACCAGAAAGCGGGGACGCGGGTCGCGGGGGTGCGCACCTTTTCGCTGATGGGGCTCGCCGCGGGAATCGCGGGGGTCATCGCCCATCGCCAGCCGCTCGCCGCCGCGGCGGTGCTCCTGGCGATGCTCGGCTACCTCGCCATCGCCTATGCTCCACGGCTCACGGCCAAGGGCGACGCGACCAGCCCGATCGCCGCCGCCGCGACCACCGCCGCAGCCTTTCTCGCGGGGCTCGGCAGTATCGGGCTGGCGCTCGCCACGGCGGCGGTGATCGTCTTCATCCTTGCGCTCAAGGACGACCTCCACGAATTCGTCGATCGGCTCGACAAAAAGGACATTCACGCGCTCGCCCGCTACGGCATCATCGCGCTCGCCGTCCTGCCCTTCCTGCCCGACCAGCCGATGGGGCCGTACGGCGCGTGGAACCCGTCGAAGCTGTGGTGGGTGGTGGTGCTGGTCACCGGCTTCTCCTTCGCCGGTTACGTCGCCAACCGCATTTTCGGCGCGCGCCACGGGACCATTGCCACAGCCTTGATCGGCGGCGCTTACAGTTCGACCGCGGTCACCCAGTCGCTGTCGCAGCGGCTCGGTTCGGGCGAGGGCGGCGGGGCCGAGCCGGCCGGGATCGCGCTCGCCAGCGCGGTCATGTATCTGCGCGTCATCGTGCTGGTGGCGATCCTCGCCAACCGCATCCTGATTCCCTTCGTGCTCCTGCTCGCGCCTGCGCTGATCATCGCCTGGGTCGCAGGCTGGTGGCTGTACCGAAAGGCCGAGCATAGCGATGCGCCGATCCCGCCGGGCAATCCGATCGCACTCAAGCCGGCGCTCGGCTTCCTTGCTTTCGTCGCCATCGCCGCGGTCGTCGCGCGCTGGGCACAGGGGACGTTCGGGGAGCAGGGCATCGCCGTGCTGCTGTTCCTGATGGGGTCGATGGACGTCGATGCCTCGATCGTCACCGCTGGCGGATTGCCGCCACAATCGATCGGCGCGGCGCTCGCGGCGATCGCCATTGGCGGGACCATCATCGCCAATATGGCGGTGAAAATCGGCGTGGTGTTGAGCTATGCGAAGGGCAAGGGGACGTCGGCGGCGCTTGCGCTGCTGGCCAGCACCCTGGTCCTGGCGGGCAGCATCGCAGTGGCGTGGATGCGGCTCTAGCGCGGTTCGACGATCAGATATTGGACCGTCGTGGCGCCGATATTCAGCACCTCGTGCCAGGCGATGCCCTCGCTCGAAAAGCTGCTGCCCGGCTTGATCTCCGCCTCGCGAACACCCTTCGCGTCGGTGATCCGCATCCGCCCGCCGGACAGAGCGTAGCCGAAGTGGCGGTCGTGCAGGTGGCGCTCGTGCCCTACGCCGGGCGCGAAGGTGCAGCGCAGCACGCGCTGGTGTGCGTCGTCATGCAATTTCTCGCACACCGGCCTGCCCTGCCAGCCCGCCGCGAGCGGATCGGGCAGGGGCGCGGCACCTTGCAGGGCCAGCCACAAAGCAATCATCGGCTGACGATCCGCCGCGCGGTGATCAGCACCTGCAACTCGTCGGTGCGCGGATTGAGGAAGTCGAGCCGGACGCGCCCGTCGGGCAGCTCGCTGGTGATCGCCGGTGCCGAACTGTTGGTCAGCGCCCAGCCCGCGGGCAAGACCACGGCATTGGCGGCGCGCCCGAATGTCCGGTCCCACACCAGTTCATCGCCAACCATCTTGTAGCGCTCGGGATCGGTATAGGTCTCGGTGATGCGGATGCGCGTGCTTCCGCCGCGCGGCACAGGCGGGAAGGAGAAGACCACCGCCTCGGTTTCCGGGGTGACGTCCTTGGTGTCGGGGGCGGCGCGTGTGATCGCGGCGCCCCTCAGCACTTTGTGCCGCAGCGGCGCACCGGTATCGAGCACCATCCCGCCCGGATCGGCGACGCTGCTGCCGGCGCGTACGACGTTGACGTAAGTCCCGACGCCGGCCTTGGTCTCGGTATAATCGTGCGACAGGTCGAAGCGGTGCGTTTCGGGCTGCTGAAGATAATAGACAATCTCGCGCGTCTGCGCGGCACGCTCGTCGAGCCGCGCGGCGGGCACGCTGCTGGGGCCGGACGCGACCGCGGCGGGACGGGCCTTGATGACCAGCGGCGACTGCGCCGGGCTGACGTCGATGAAACTGACCTTGATGCGGCCGTCGCGTTCCTGAAGCACCTGCGCGGGCATGCTGGAATAGGTCAGGCGATAGCCCGCGGGCAGCACGACGGCATTGCGGTCGATTCCAAGCGGCCGGCTGAAAACGATGGTGTCGCCTTCGACAAAATAGCTCTTCGCATCCTCATAGGTCTTGTCGATCAGGATACGACCCTCACCGCCCTTGGGCACGGGCCGGGCGAGCGTGACCTGGACATATTCGCCCTCCGGGTCGGCATTCTTCGATCCGGCAGCGCGCGCGGCGGTGCCCGGCACGATGCGAAACGGCAGAGGCTTGCCCGTGGCGAGGTCGGTGACCCGCTCGTCGGACGCGCGGCTGCCCTTGCGGATCGGGTTGAAATATTTCGTCGCGCCCGCGTCGGTCGCGCTGACCCAGTAGAGGATTCGGAACTTGGCCGACCCAGGCACGAGCAATTCGTAGCGCGTGTAGGAATCGTCGGTCAGCTGGGTGGCTGCGGTATCTTCCGGCGGCTGCGAGTCCCTTGCGAGATTTTGCGCCTGCGCGGGGGACAGGACCAGGATTAGCGCCCAGGCCGCATGTTTGCTCGGCATCCGGGCGGGACCTTTCCGAAGATGGTGACCCCTACGGGAATCGAACCCGTGTTTCAGCCGTGAAAGGGCCGCGTCCTAACCGCTAGACGAAGGGGCCGTGAGGCGCGAGGGCCGGTTAGGCGAGGGGTCGCGCCCGGTCAACCTCAAGCGATCAGGCGATCGCCGCATCCTCGACGTGCATCTCGGCCGCGTTGCCGCCATTCCACTCGTCGCGCTTGATCGTCCCCGCCAGCCACCAGCGCCGATCGGCGGGGGAGGCGAGCAGCGCCTGGCCAAGCTCGGTCTCGGCGCTGCGGAAGGCGATCCACTTGAAGCTCTTGCCATCGTCGCCGCAGGCAATGCCGCGGACGTGGCCGTCGCCGACGATCCCGGCCTTGAGCAGCCGCGCCGGGCCGGCCGCAACGCGCGGCGCGGGCCAGCCGGCGCCATAAGGCCCGGCACTGTCGAGCGCATCGCACAAAGCCGCCGCAACTCCGCCCGGCGCAAGCAGGGCATCGAGCATCAGGGCGCGGTCGCCGCGCGCCTTCTCGACATCCGCCGCCACCCGCGCATTGAGGAACTCGCGCAACGGCTCAAGTCCGCCAGCCGGAAGCGTTAGCCCCGCTGCCATCGCGTGACCGCCGCCGGCGAGCAGCAGCCCGCTGTCCTTGGCGGCGAGCACCGCCGCGCCAAGGTCGACGCCCGAGATCGATCGGCCCGAGCCCTTGCCCGTGCGATCGTCGCATTCGGCGATGACGATCGCCGGACGCCCGAACCGTTCCTTGAGCCGCGCCGCGGCGATGCCGATCACGCCCTGGTGCCAGCCGGGGCTCATGACCACGATCACCGGATCGTCGGCATGCTTGTGCGCCTGGATCTGCGCCTGGTCGGTGACCAGCATCTCGATCGCCCGGCGCTCTTCGTTGAGGCGGTCGAGCTCGACCGCGATGGTCCGCGCTTCCTCGGGGTCGGTCGCGGTCAGCAGGCGCACGCCAAGGTCCGACTTGCCGACGCGCCCGCCGGCATTGATCCGCGGGCCCAGTGCGAAGCCGAGGTCGCGGCACACCGGCGGCTTCACCAGCCGCGCCGCTTCGGCAAGCGCGCTCATCCCGATATTCTGCCGCGCCGCCATGACCTTGAGGCCTTGCGTCACAAAGGCGCGGTTGAGCGTCTTCAGGCGCGCGACGTCGGCCACCGTGCCGAGCGCGACGAGATCGAGCAGGTCGAGAATCCTGGGCTCCTCGCGCTCCGTAAAAAATCCCCGCCCGCGCAATTCGCGCAGCAGCGCCACCCCGAGCAGGAAGGCGACGCCGACCGCGGCGAGATGTCCGTGCGCGGCGCCGTCATCGCTCTCGTCGAGGCGGTTGGGATTGATCATCGCGAACGCATCGGGAAGGCGGCTGGCGCATTGGTGATGGTCGACGACGATCACGTCGAGGCCCGCTGCCTTGGCCTCGTCGAGCGCCTCGAAGGCCTGCGCGCCGCAATCGACACACACCGCCACGCCCGCGCCGCGCCCCTTGAGCTCGACCAGCGCCTTGCCCGAGGGGCCATAGCCTTCCATCAGCCGGTCCGGGATGTAGGCGATCGGCGTCGCGCCCAGCCGCCGCAGCAGCAGCACGAGCAAGGCCGCGCTGGTCGCCCCGTCGACGTCGTAATCGCCGAAAATCGCGATCGTCTCGCCGCTCTCGATCGCATCGGCAAGCCGCGCCGCGCCCTTGTCCATGTCCTTGAAGCAGGACGGATCGGGCAGAAAATCGCGGATGCGCGGGTCGCGATGGCGCGCCAGGTCTTCGCGCTCGACCCCGCGGGCGAGCAGCAGTTCGTCGACCAATGTGTCGAGGCCCACGGCGGGCTCGGCTGCGCGGCGCCAGCGCCACGGCTGGCCGCTGACCGACTTTTCGATGCCGAGGGCAAGGCTCATGCGGGCAGGTCTAGCAGGTCCTTGCGCAGCGCGCGCGCCGTGGCGCTGGGGATTGCGGGGATAATGTGCCCGTCCGCGCCGCCCCCCGCGACGCCGAAATGCAACGTCGCGGTCCCGAACAGCCGCGAGACGAGGTTTTCAGTCAGGTCGATGCTCTGGATCTTGGCCGTCGGCAGGATCGTCAGCCGCCGCCGCCACCAGCCGCTGCGCACCAGGAGGCGGTCGCCGTCGAGGGCGTAAGCGGCGCGATGCCACGCCAGCCAGCGCAGCAGGGTCGCGCCGACGACCACGGCCAGCAGGATGGTGGCGGACAGGCGCATCGGCCGCAGCGATTCGGAGACGTTCGCGGCAACCACCGGGTCGAGCATCGGCGGCACCAGGACCAAGGCGCCGACGATCAGGCCGAGCAGCAGGATGACTGGCGAAAGGCCGATGGCAAAGGCGGTGACGTAGGCCTTGGACAGGCGCTGCCATGCGGCGTCGCGCGCAATCGGCCGCCACGCCAGCTCATCCAACACCCGGTCCACCTCATCGTCGTCGGCGAGCGGGGCAAGGACGTGGTCGCCGCTGCCCTCGTCGCGCGCCAGGCTCTGCAGCTTGAGCTCACGCCAGCCGAAGCGGTCGCGGACCGGGCCGGTGGCGACGACCACTGCCTGCGCGCGGCGCGCGGGCAGAGTGACGTCGGTGCGCGTGAGAAGCCCGCGGCGGCGGCGTAGGCCCGCCCCGGTGCGGTCCAGCCGAAAGCCGAAATCGCGCACGATGGTGCGGACCACGCCCGTTGCGAGGCCGACCACCAGCAGCAGCAAGGTCCCCGCGACCGCCGCACCGGCGCGATGCTCGACCAGATATTGCGCGAGCGGGTGGTTGCCCTCGGCAAGGCCAATCCAGAAGCGGCGGTTGAGCGGATCGAAGCCGAGCAGGTCGCCCATGGTCTGGGTCAGGCCGAACAGCCCGGCGAACACCGCGAGCGAGAAATTGAACGTGCCCGACAGGAACAGTCGCCGAAGGTCCATCGCATAGACCGGCGGCCGTTCGTCGCCGGCGTCCGCCTCGACCGCCGCCGCCGCGACGCCCCGCCGCGCCCGGACAAGGTCGCGGATTTCGTGCGCGCGCCGCAGCGTGATGGCGTGGATCACGGCCTCTTCGCCGTCGCCCCCGCCGCCGCCACTGCCCGTTTCGAATTTTACTTCGGCCAGGCCGAGCAGGCGGGCGAACAGGGGCTGCTTGATGTCGACGTCCTGGATCCGGTCGAACGGGATCGATCGGTGGCGGCGGCTGATGATGCCGCTGTCGATGCGGATGTCGGACGCGCCGACGCGGAAGGAAAAGCGCGTCCAGTAGAGGAAGATGCCGATGACCAGAAATGCCAACAGGCCGATCGCGCCGAGCAGCGCCGTGGTCCACCGCCCCGACACCGCAAGGTAGCCGATCGCGACATAGCCGCCGGCGATGCCGCGCAGCGCTCCGCCCAGGCCCGACAGCAGGAACAGCGGATGCAGGCGCTCGGGCGCGCCCTCTTCGGGACGGTCAGGCGAAGTCGGTTCGGACATGTTCGCGAATGGCATCGCGCATTTCCGCCGCGCGCTCCGGCCCCAGGCCGGGCAAAGTGACGATGCTGTTGTGCGTCCCCGCGGTGTGGACGACGAGGGTCGCGGTGCCGAACATCTTGTCGAGCGGACCCCGCGTCACGTCGAGATGCTGGACCCGCACCAGGGGCACGACGGTGTCGCGGTGGAACAGCCAGCCGCGCACCACCTGGAGCAGGCGCTCGCTGAGGCCGTAGCGAAGCCGCTGGTAGATCCGCTGGGGGGCGACGGCGACGCCCGACAGGCCAAGCGCGGCGAATAGCGCGGGCAGAGCGCCGGCAAAGCGCGTCTCGTTGAGGAGGACGGCGTTGATGACCAGGGAAATGCCGATCAGCACCAGCCAGGTGATGGCGATGCGCACGCGCAACACGTTCTTGTAGCCCGGCTCGACCGGCTGCAGCTGCGGCTCGTCCCCCTCCATGGCGCTAAGATGGGTGACCGCTGGCCCGCGGTCTAGAGAGTGCGCTGGCTGCCGAGCTTGTAATGCTCGGTCGCGACGCGGCGGACGGTGCCGGAGCTGGCGCGCATGACGATGCTTTCGGTCGTCACCCGGTTCTTTTCCTTGTGCACGCCCTTGAGCAGGGATCCGTCGGTGACGCCCGTGGCGGCAAAGATGCAATCGCCCTTGGCCATGTCGTCGAGGGTGTAGACGCGGTCGAGGTCCTCGATCCCCCAGCGCCGCGCGCGGGCGATCTCGTCGTCGTTGCGGAACAGCAGCTTGCCCTGGATCTGCCCGCCGACGCAGCGCAACGCCGCCGCGGCCAGAACACCCTCGGGCGCGCCGCCGCTGCCCATATAGACGTCGATGCCCGTGTCGGGGTCGGCGGTGGCGATGACGCCGGCAACGTCGCCGTCGGGGATGAGCTTGATGCCGCAGCCCAGCGCGCGCAGCTCGGCGATGATCTCGGCATGTCGCGGCCGGTCGAGCACGCAGGCGATGATGTCGCGCGGTTCGACGCCCTTGGCCTTGGCGATGGCGCGGACATTTTCGGTCGGCGACTTGTTGAGGTCGATCGTGCCTTCGGGATAGCCGGGGCCGACGGCCAATTTCTGCATATAGGTGTCGGGCGCGTTGAGCAGCCCGCCGCTTTCGGCAATCGCCAGCACGGCGAGCGCGTTCGGCCCGGCATTGGCGGTCAGCGTCGTGCCTTCGAGCGGATCGAGCGCGATGTCGATCCGCGGCCCGCTGCCCTGCGCGCAGCCGACTTCTTCGCCGATGAACAGCATCGGGGCCTCGTCGCGTTCGCCTTCGCCGATGACGACGGTGCCGTGCATCGGCAGCTCGTTGAGCGCGGCGCGCATCGCTTCGACCGCGGCGGCATCGGCGGCATCATTATCGCCGCGCCCGATCCATGCCGAAGCGGCGACGGCGGCAGCTTCGGTCACCCGGACCATTTCAAGCACGAGGACACGATCAAGGGCGGAAGGAGCGTTCGAGGGGTGCGGTTCATGGCGCAGCCGATAGGCGAGAGCCCCCGCGTTTGTCGAGGCGGCGAAAGCTGAGCCCCAAGTCCGTTTGGTGTCGAGCGCAGTCGAGACACGTTCGCCCGCGCGATGGTCCCTCGACTTCGCTCGGGACAAACGGGCTGTGATTAGTCTTTGCCCTTCTTCATCGTTTTCTCCGGCTTGGGCAGGTGCGCGGTCTCCGCTTCCAGCCGCATGACCGCGCCTGGCATTGCGGTGATCATTTGCGGAAACGCTTGGACCATCGACCGCATGACGTCGGGGTCGATCCACAGGCGCATCGTCTGCCCGGCGAAAGCGCGGCCGCTGTCGGTCGCCATGAAAGCGTTGATCTCGGTCAGCTGCTTCTCGTCGAAGCGGCGCGCGATCGACCGCGCCAGGCCCTCGCGCATCTTCGGCTCCATCAGCGCGCTGATCTTCACCAGCTCCTCGCCAATTACGCGCCGGATGATCTTCAGCCGTTCCTCGAAATGGGGATCGTCCTTGGCCAGCTCCTGGCGCAGCGTCAGGCCGCTCACCGGCTTTTTCTTCGTGTCCTTGGTGACGAAGTCGGCTTCGCGCAGCGACAGGAAGTGGTCGACCATGCCCCCGGCGAATTCGTCGAACATGCTGGCATAGGTCCCGACGGGCAGCACGCCCGCCGCCGTCGCCCGCGCCAGCGCCAGCCGCTGCGGCGCGGGGTCGGGCTGGGCGGGAAACAATTTGTCGAACATGCCCATCAACTGGGACATGTCGAAGTCGCTGGGCTTGAGCCTGGACTCCCCGGACGCCTTTTCGGCGGCTTCCTCCGGCACGGGCTTGGCCAGCGTCGGCGTGGCAAAGGCGCCGGCAAGCAGCGCCGCACTGATCAGAATGAATCGCATCGATACCCCCGGCCGCAACCTATCAAGCCAAAGGGTGACCATCCAGCTAATCGCCGTCGGGATCGACCATATGCTCGAGGATTTCGGTGCGGATTCGCACGGCGCGCGACCCGACGCGCGTTTCCCACAGGAAGACGGCAAAGCCGAGCCCGACCGAGATCATGCAGGCGATGAACAGCAGCGCCACCGCGGTGCCGATATGCGCGCCGGTGAGCGAGGCGGCGAACAGCAGCACCACGACCAGGCAAATGAGAACCGCGGCGAGCACCGACAGGAAGATCGCCCAGCTGACCAAAGCCATGCGGCGGTCGAGCACGCGCATCTCGGCAAGGCGGCGGTCATGTTCGAGACCTCGCGCGGCCAGCATCAAGGGCTCGACGGCGCGCGCGCGGTCGACGATGCGCGACAGCCGCCCGGCGCAGACGTTGAGGAACGCGCCGATCCCCGCGAGCAGGAAGACGGGCGCCACCGCGAGCTGGATGATCTGCGCCACCGCGCTGACGCTGGTGTCGGCGGCCGGGAGCGACTGAAACATCAGGCGTTCAACTGCTCCCGCTCGCAACTCGCAACCTCGAGCAACAGCAGGCCGGTGGCGACGAAGCTGGCGGCGAGAATCCAGGAAAAGGTGGCGATCAGCGGCGGCGTCGGGCCGAACAGGCTAACGACAACCGCGGCGATCGACAGGCCGGCGATCAGCAGCACCGCCAGCAGGAAGTCGGTGCCGGCCGACAGCGCCGTCCACATGCGCACCGACCCCGATGTGTGCGTGCTTGCATAGGCCAGGATCAGGCTGCGAATCAGGAGCCAGCCGGCGATCGGCCAGACGGTCGGGAAGAAGCGCGTTTCGGGATTGATCAGGAACAGCATCCCGGCCGCGGCGGTGACCGCGCCGGCGGTCATCTCATAGGGCCGGACGTCGCGCCGCAGCGATCCGGCAATGACTTCGATCAGGCCCGCCGCGACCAGCAGCGCGCCCAAAACGTCGGATGAAATGCCCGTTTCGGCGGGCAGCAGGGCGGCCCCCACGCCGAGCAGGATGATCGACACCCCCGCGACTCGAATACCCCGCGCCCGGGTCCGGTCCGATAAGTTCGCGCGTTCTGCCTTGTTCACTGCTTTGGCCTCGATCTTAAGCGCCCTCGTCGCCGGTGCATTGTCCGCGGTGCCGGGCGTCCACCCGCATCTTCATCGCCATGCCGGCGGATGCGGCGCCCTCACCCTGCATGGTCATCGTCATATTATACGTCGTCGGCGAATAATTGCCCTGCATGGTCATGGTCTGGGTGCCGCCCTCATTGCTGCACTTCATCACGGCGTCGATCTTGCCGTCGGCCATGGTGAAGCGGTCGTAGCGGCAGCTCTTGTTGTTGCCGGCGAAGAAATCCTCGCGCGGCCGCTTGGCTTCCGCTTCGGTCAGGCAGCTGACGCTGGTCTGCTCTTGCCCCTGCATTCCGCGCATCTCGCGCGATGCTTCGGCCGGCATGCCGGGGATGCTCATCTCCTCGATCGTCACCGTCGATTCCCAGCGGCCGGGGCGAACGAAATTGGTCGCGCCGCCCGCGTCCGCGACCTTGTTCGCGACCTCGGCGACGCTGGCATTCTCCTCGCGGATCTCAGGGCCCTTGTCGCAGGCGGTCAGCGCAAGTGCGGTCGAGCAGGCGAATATGGCGGCTTTCATGCGTCTCCCCTTGTTGGCGGCGTCGATGATAGACGGCCCGACCACGGCGCACTAGCGCCCCTCGCTTCAATACGGTCAGCGGCGGAAATCGGGCACCGTCCCCGTTTGGCGCCAATAATCATTCAGTCCGATGCGATCGAGCAGATCGTCGAAGGACCGCTCGCGCCACATGGGCCGCATCATCGGCTGGAACAGCGGGCTGGTGACGCGATCCTCGTCGCCACCGGCGGGGGCGAGCGCCTTCCATTCCCCCTCCCCGAAATAATAGCCGCGCAGCAGCGCGAACGCGGCCGCCGCGTCGCCCAGCGCAACGCAGGCTTGGGCCACCTGAAGCGCGGCCGACGGGTTCCCTTCGAGATATTCAAGCGCCGTGCGCCGTGCTTGTTCGGGCGGGCGTTTTCCGGCGAGCGCTTCGGCGGTGGCGCGGATCGCGGCAATGAAGTCCGGCCGGATCTCGATCGGCCAGTCGGCCGTACGTCCCAGGATCTCGAGCGCCTCGCCAGGCCGGCCGGTGAACATGAGATACGAGAGCCGGGTGCGGAAAATCTGGGGTGCTGCGGCCATTGTTTCACGGCCACGTCGAGCATCCGATCGGCCGCCGGCAAGTCGCCCGCGGCCCACAGGTTGATGATCACCTTGCGGTCGGCACCGGGGAGCATGAACCTCTTGCGGTCGAACCGGTCCGAATATTGCCGCGCCTCCTGCCAGCGGCCGACGTGGCCGAGCAGGTCGGACATCGTGAACAGCAGGATCGGGAAGGTTGGGTTGCGCTGCAATGCGGCCCTGTGGCCCCGCTCGACCGCGATCCAGTTGCGATAGGGCGCTTCCAGCATGCGCAATGCGCCCGTCGCTCGCCCTTCCCGGGGATCAAGCTCGAGCGCGGCCTTTGCCGCCGCACGGCTTCGGGCATCCACGCCGCGGCGCTCGCCCGGCGGGACAACGCGCTTGCGCACGGCATAGGCCATCGCCAGGCCGCCCCACGCGACGGCTGAATCCGGCGCCAGTTGCGTGGCGTCGGACAGCAAGGCAATCGCCGTCAGAGTCGACCCGGGATCCTGGGTTTCCAGCGCGTCGTTCTGCTGGAGGGAGTCGAGGCCCTTCTGCAACACCATTTGTGCCTCAGGCGACATCTTCGGCCGGTCTCGCAATAGCCAGGCCGCGCCGCCGAGTGCGCCGAGGCCTGCGACCACCCCGCCGCCCACGAGCATCTGTCGTCGCGATGTCCCCTGGGGTGGGAGATGCCGGGGTACGGCTCCTCCACCACTCGCTTCGCGGCCCGCCAACTCGGCCACGCTCGCAACGACGCTCTCCCAGGCCGCAGTGTCGGGCTTATTGTTCCAATTGCGCAAGTCGACGCACTGCAGCTGGTCGAACGGCATGGGGAGACGCGCGTCGTCCAGGCGGACCTGGACCAGGCGGTGCTTTTCGCGTCCACGATTGGCTTCCGACCGGACCCATTGCGACGCCACGGCCTCGGTTGACCACAGGACAAGGACGGAGCTCGCGGCTTCGAGCTGTTCTTCGATGACGTCGCTGAATGCGCGGTGCGCCGGAAGGCTTTCGTCATACCAGACCGAAAACCCGCAGGCGCGTAGCAGCGCGGCGACGCGCTGTGCCGCGCCCAGATTCGTCCGGGCGCAAGAAAGAAAAACGTCCGCCATCCGCGCCCCTGTTCCGCGCAAGGCAATTAGCAGTTCGCGCCCTGCCTTGGCGAGACGCAGCTCGCTGCGGCCCGCGCTCCCGGATCAGTCGTCCGCAGCCGCCGCGCCCGGCTTCATCAGGTCGAGGACCGCGGCGGTCATCGCGATGGTTGCGTTGGTGATGGCCGGTTCGGGCGTGATCTTGAACAGATTGCTGTGGTGCGACGGAACCGGCGGCCCGCCCGCCTTGGCCGCGTCGAACGCCGCCTGCGGCGTCCCGCCGATCCCGAAATAATAGCCGCGCACGCCCGATCCCGGCGGGATGAAATAGGGAAAGTCTTCGGCCCCCATGTCGGTCTGCACGAACGGCTTGAACGCCGCTTTGCCCAGCGCTGCGCTGATCGTTGCGTTGAGCCGTCGGGCGAGCTCGGGGTCGTTGTTGGTGACCCCGGTGCCTTCGGGCACGGTCACGACCGGCATCTTGTCCGCGGGCATCCCGTTCATCTCACCGACGCCGTGCGCCACGCGGCGGATCCCGTCGATCAGCCGCTTGCGCTCCTCCTCGGTATTGGCGCGCACCGTCAGTTCCAGCTTGGCCTCATTCGAAATGATGTTGGCCTTGAGCCCGGCGTGGAACGAGCCGACGGTGATGACCGCGGGGGCGAGCGGCATTCGCTCGCGGCTCACCAGACCCTGCAGCGCGATCACCAGCTGCGACGCCATGTAGATCGGGTCCTTGCCGGTATGCGGCGAGGCGCCATGCGCGCCGACCCCGGGGACCGTGATATTGACGGTGTCGGCGGAGCTGTACTGAAGCCCTTCGGCGGCGCTGAACATGCCGGTCGGCATTTCGGAATCGACGTGGAAGGCGAGCGCATATTGAGGCTTGGGGAAGCGGGTGTAGAGCCCGTCCTCCATCATCTTGCGCGCGCCGCCGATGCGCTCCTCGGCCGGCTGGACGACGAACAGGATCGTGCCCTTCCAGCGGTCCCGCATGGCCGCAAGCCGGCGCGCGGTGCCGATCATGCTGGTGATGTGCGTGTCGTGGCCGCAGGCGTGCATCACCGGCTTTTCGACGCCGTCGATGTCGACCTGGCGCACTTTGCTGGCGTTGGGCAGGCCCGAATCCTCATGGACCGGAAGTCCGTCCATGTCGGCACGCACCAGCACCACCGGGCCGGCGCCATTGCGCATCACGCCGACGACGCCCGTCCCGCCGACCTTTTCGGTCACCGCCATGCCCGGCACGCCGCGCAGTTCCTTGGCCATGCGCGCGGCGGTCAGCATCTCCTTGAACGACAGTTCGGGGTTGCGGTGGAACCAGTCGAACAGCCCGCCCAGCGACGCCTGATAATCGGCGCGGACGGCAGGCGCGTAATCGGGCTCGGCGAATGCCGGCGTTGCGGCGAGCATGGCCAGGACGGCGGCTGCGCAGCGAAGACGATGGTTCATTGAGTTCCCCCTTTGCGGCAACCATATGCGACTGCGATGGCGATTCAAATCCGCACCAGCCTGGCCGAGCCCGAGACGGGCGAGACCTTCGTTCCCCACAAGCCGGCGCGGCCCGACAAGGCCGAGGGCGGCAAGCGCTTCAAGATCGTCTCCGATTATGAGCCTGCGGGCGACCAGCCGACCGCGATCGCCGAGCTGGTGGAGGCCGCGCGCGAGGGCGAGAAGAGCCAGGTGCTCCTCGGCGTCACCGGGTCGGGCAAGACCTTCACCATGGCGCAGGTGATCGAGACGCTGCAGCGCCCCGCGCTGGTGCTCGCGCCGAACAAGATCCTCGCCGCGCAACTCTACGCCGAATTCAAGAGCTTCTTCCCGGACAACGCGGTCGAATATTTCGTCAGCTACTACGATTATTACCAGCCCGAAGCCTACGTGCCCCGGTCCGACACCTACATCGAGAAGGAAAGCTCGGTGAACGAGGCGATCGACCGCATGCGCCACTCGGCGACGCGCTCGCTGCTCGAACGCGACGACGTGATCATCGTCGCTTCGGTCAGCTGCCTCTACGGCATCGGGTCGGTCGAAACCTATTCGGCGATGACCTTCAGCCTCAAGAAGGGCGCGTCGGAGGATCAGCGCGAGATCATCCGCAAGCTGGTTGCGCTGCAATATCGTCGCAACGACCAGGCGTTCACCCGCGGCAGCTTCCGCGTGAAGGGCGACAATCTGGAGATCTTCCCGTCGCACTATGAGGACAGCGCCTGGCGCATCAGCTTCTTCGGCGATGAGATCGAAGACATCACCGAATTCGATCCGCTGACCGGCAAGAAGACCGCGCAGCTCGACTACGTGAAGGTCTATGCCAACTCGCACTACGTGACGCCCGGCCCGACGCTCAAGCAGGCGATGGAGGCGATCCGCCACGAGCTTGCCGAACGGCTCAAGGAACTGGAAGCCGAAGGCAAGCTGCTCGAGCTCCAGCGGCTCGAGCAGCGGACCAATTTCGACCTCGAGATGATCGCCGCGACGGGCAGCTGCGCGGGGATCGAGAATTATTCGCGCTTCCTCACCGGGCGGCTACCCGGCGAGCCGCCGCCGACGCTGTTCGAATATCTGCCGGACAATGCGCTGCTGTTCGTCGACGAAAGCCACCAGACAGTGCCGCAGATCGGCGCGATGGCGCGGGGCGACCACCGGCGCAAGATCACGCTCGCCGAATATGGCTTCCGCCTGCCGAGCTGCATCGACAACCGCCCGCTGCGCTTCAACGAATGGGATGCGATGCGCCCGCAGACGACCTTCGTCAGCGCGACGCCCGGCCCGTGGGAAATGAACGAGACCGGCGGCGTCTTTTCGGAGCAGGTCATCCGCCCGACCGGCCTCATCGACCCGCCGGTCGAGATCAAGCCGGTCGAAGACCAGGTCGACGACCTCGTCAACGAAGCCAAGATCACCGCCAAGAAGGGTTATCGCACGCTCGTCACCACGCTGACCAAGCGCATGGCAGAGGACCTTACCGAATATCTCCACGAAGCGGGCTTGCGCGTTCGCTACATGCACAGCGACGTCGAGACGCTCGAGCGGATCGAGCTGATCCGCGAGCTTCGGCTCGGGGTCTATGACGTTTTGGTCGGGATCAACCTGCTGCGCGAAGGGCTCGACATTCCCGAATGCGGGCTGGTCGCGATCCTCGACGCTGACAAGGAGGGCTTCCTGCGCTCGGAAACGTCACTCATCCAGACCATCGGCCGCGCCGCGCGCAACGTCGACGGGCGCGTCATCCTCTACGCCGACACGATCACCGGATCGATCGAGCGCGCGCTTGCCGAAACCAACCGCCGCCGCGATCGCCAGCTTGCTTACAATGCCGAACACGGCATCACGCCGGAGACGATCAAGCGCCAGATTCACGATGTCATGGCCCATGTCGCGACGCGCGACGGCGTGGTGATCGACACCGGCGACGACGAACGTCCGCACCTCGTCGGCCACAACCTCAAGGCCTATATCGCCGATCTCGAAGAGCGCATGCGCAAGAGCGCCGCCGACCTCGAATTCGAAGAAGCCGCCCGCCTCCGCGACGAAATCCGCCGGCTTGAGGAAGACGACCTCGGCATCCCGCACGATCAGCGCGCCGCCCCGCGCCCCCTCGGCAATTCGACCGAAGGCAAACCCGGCACCCGCAAAGGCCGTTTCGGCCGCCAGCAGCGCACGCGCTTCGGCGGCCGCCGCGGCTAGATCAGCGCAGCACGCCCTTCGCTGCCTGCGCCCGCGCGTAGAGGTACAAGCCCACCGCAATCGCAATGATCAGGTAGGGCACCACGGCGTTGAACCCGCCGTCCATGCCCGCGATCTGCGCCGGGTTCATGATCTGGTAGCCGATGCCGATCACCGCCCCGACGAGGGAGATCAGCAAAGCCGTTGGCGCCCAGCGGCTGCGCATCAGGATCAGGACCGACCCGCCAGGCCCAGCCACACGCCGAGGCCCCAACCGGCGCTTGCCCAGACCGGAAAGGCGTTGACGTAGGCCATGAAGCCGTCGGCATCCATGCCCGGCATCATGGTGCGGATGTAATCCGCGCCTTGCGTGCGCGTCATGAAATAATCGTAGCAGCCGAACGCATTCCACAGCGTCGCCAAGGCGCCGACGATCCACAAATGCGCGGGTGTCCGCGCTTGCACCATGTCCTGCATTTTTAGTCCCCCATTGTTCGGCGTTCGCTGCCGGCCATCGCCAGGAAACGCCTTGTTGAAGCCGCTGTCAATTTCCTCCGCGCGGCCCATGCGCGGGCAGGAAGCCGGGGTTGCGTAGCAACGCCGCCGAGACCAGCGCGACGACAAGCCCGACCGGCAGGATCTCGGCCATGATCATCGGGATCCGCAGCAGCGGATTGCGCATCTGCGCGCTGAGCGCACTAAGCTCGGCCGCCTGCGCGGCAATCGCGGCGGGCGCGGCGCCATTGGCGCGCATGTCGTCGAGCGTGCTGCGGCTGTAATCGGCCATGAAGTCATATCCGGTCAGCGCAACGTACAGCTCCCACCCCGCGGCATAAGCGATCGCCGCGACGACGGTGATGGCCAGGCCGAGCGCGAACGCCGGGCCGAAGCGGATCACCCCGCCGCACTCGACGTCGCGATAGCGTTTGACGCCGACGAACAGCAGCGACAGCGCGGCCAGCATCACCAAATAGCCGAGCCACATCGAATGGCCGGCGATGTCGACCGAGAGAGTCACGCAGATCAGCGCGATCGCGGTCGCGCCGGCGAGCGCGCCATAGACCAGCGCATGGCGCGTCGGCCGCGCGGCGGCGCTCACGCCTCCGGCTCCCACAGCTCGATCGGATTGCCCTCGGGGTCGTGGATGCGGGCGAAGCGGCCGACCCCGTCCATCGTCTCCTCGCGGCTAATCTCCTCGCCCGCGGCGCGCAGCTCGGCGAGCAGGCCGTCGAGGTCGCGCACGCGCAGATTGACCATCGCCGTGCGGTCGGCGGGGAAATAGTCGCTGTCCTGCTTGAACGGTTCGAACACCATCGGCCCGCCCTGGTGGAACCACACCCACTCGTGGGGCTCGCCCTTGTCGTCGGTACCGCAGCCGCCGCCGACGCCGAGCCGGTCCTTGTACCAGGCCTTGAGCTTGGCGGGGTCCTTCGCGCGGAAGAAATATCCGCCCATTCCGATCACTGGCATGCACGCCTCCTTACTGACCCTGCTGCAATAAGCGCGAAGCGCGGCGCGGCCTATCACCTCGATGGGTGATTCGGGCCGGAATCGTCCGTCCGGCTTAGGGGATCAGCGCCAGCCAGCGCGCCTTGTCCACGGCATGGGCGCGGCGCTCGACCTCGAGCTTGCCGTAGACGTGCGCGACGTGGGTCTTGACCGTGTTGGGGGAGATCGCCAGCGCCCGCGCCATTTCCTTGATCGACTGGCCGCGGGCGAGCAGCTCCAGCACCTCGCATTCGCGCGGGGTCAGCCCGAGCGAGCGGATGGCGTTCGCGTTACGCTGGAATTCGGCCGGGCGAGGGGCCGGCGTCAGCCGCCGTCCGACCCAGATGCCGAGCGCGACGAACCCGACCGCCAGCAGCGCGATATAGATTTCGGTCGAGAAGGCGCGGGTCGCATGGCGGTACTCGAGCGCGTCGAGGATGCCCGCCGCAAGCGCCAGCGCCAAGGCGTAGAGGATCATCGTCCGGGCCACATTCGGACGCTGCCAGACCACGCGCCGCGATGACAAGAGCAAGCCCGGCCTTAGCCCTGCCGTTCGAGCGCGCGCTTCAACTTCGCCAGCCGGGCCGTCGCGCTGGCCGCGTGCGGGCCGATCCAACGTTCGTGAATGTCGTGGATGGGCAGGGGGTTGAGGTGGTTCCACCGCTCACGCCCACGGCGTTCGGCAATCACCAGTTCGGCTTCTTCCAGCACGCGCAGGTGCTGCATCACCGTGCAGCGGTCGATCTCGGAAAAATGCTTGCACAACGCGCCGGTCGTGAGCGGTTGATCGCGCAGGTCATCGAGCATCTGACGCCGGATGGGCGATGCGAGAGCCTTGAACACCAAATCGATCCCGTCCGGTTTTGACATGTTATATAACTATAACATAAGAGCATGAGACTCAAGACGGGAGGACATCGCATGGACCTGAAATTCCGCGTCGCCGCCCGGATCGCTCGGCCAGTGCATGACGTGTTCGAAGCCATCGCCGATCCGGCGCAGCTGTCGAACTATTTCACCACCGGCGGCGCGCAGGGGCGGCTGGAAACGGGAGCGACGGTGACGTGGGACTTTCACGATTATCCGGGCGCCTTCCCGGTCGAGGTGGTTGAGGTCGTGCCCGACGAAAAGATCGTCCTCAAATGGGAAGCGAGCGAAGGCGAGCCGCCGAATGTCGAGGGCGGCGGCGTCACCCCCGCCGCCTACAAGACGACGGTGACGATGACCTTCAAACCTCTCGATGGGAACCGCCGCACCCTGGTCGAGATCAAGGAGGAAGGCTGGCGCGAAACGCAGGGGGCGCTCGACGCCAGCTACGGCAATTGCCAGGGCTGGAGCCAGATGCTGTGCGCGCTCAAGACCTGGCTTGAGCACGGCATCAACCTGCGCGACGGCATGTACGTCTGATCTGGGCGAGCGCCCGGATCAGAAGCCCATGTTGAAGCCCAGCTGAAGCCCGAATTCGCGGCCGTCCTTGCGCCCGAACGTGCTGCTGATCGCCGTGTTGAGCGTCGCACCCTGCCACAGGTCGAAGCTCGCGCCACTCGACAGGCGGCCGTAGGTCCCGCCCTCGCGGACGACATTCCACTGGTTGACGATTTCCGGCGCGCTGTTCTGCGCGAACAGGATCGTGCGGCCGTCCTTGCCGAATTCGCGTTCGGCGGTGAGCGTCGTAAACGAACGCACGCCCTCGATAAGGCTCAGCCGCCCTTCGATGCCGAGTTGGCCGGTGGTCGATTTCAGCGTCTGTTCGCTGACGCTCAACGACAGCGCCGCATCGCCGTCCTCGCTATAATCCTCGACCTTGGCCTGCGCATGGTCGAACGCGATGACCGGCCCGGCGCGCAGGCCGGCGATGAGGCCGTCGAACCCGATCAGATAGCCTGCTTTGGCGCCCACGGAATAATGCGTGCCGTCCGGCCGCGCGCTGAGATTGTCGATCACGCCTGCGCGCCGAATGCGGTGCTCGTCCTTGCCGTATGCGGCATGGCCCTGAGCGAACAAGCCGCCCGACGCGAAGCCGCCATAGGCGCCGATCTGCCAGCTGGTCACGCGGTTGCGCGAAGCATCGATGGCGAAATCCGACTTGGAACGGCTGTAATTGAGCGCCACGCCGCCCATCGCTGCGCCGAAATTGCTTTCCGCGCCGAGCGTCGCGCCGACGCCGTCATTCTCGTAGGAGAAGTTGCTCAGCGTCTCGTCAATGTCGTTGGAAATGAAGTCGCCGACCGCGAAAATGCGGACGCCTTCGGCCGGTGCGTTGCCGCGCGCTAAATCGACGCGCGAGGTCAGCGTGCGTCCGAACTGGCGCGAGATATCGACGCCAAGGCTCACCGGCGCTTGCAATGTCAGCGGTGCGTAGGTCTGCGCGGCAACATAGCGGGCGATGATCGCCGACGCCGCCGAGGTCGGGTGCAGCTGGTCGCCGTAGAACAGATATTGCGCTGCGGCGGCACTGCTGAGGACGCAGGTCAAGTCGCCCGGAGGCGCTGCCGGTCCGGCGGGCGCCGGGAAGGCCGGGCAGGCCAGGCCCGTCAGGCCATAGGCGCCAAGATCCTCGGAAACACGCTCCAGGATGAGGTTGAGGTCAAGGTAATGGACGATGACGCCATCGTCGGCATAGCCGGCGAGCAAATCCTTCATCCCGTCGCTGAATACGTCGGAAAAGGCGCTGCGGATCGCCCGCGCGCCCGCCGGGTCGGGCGCGAAATTGGTTTCGGGCGCATTGGCCGTGTCGAGGCCAAGGAAGCTGATCGTCGGCGCGCCCGCCGCGACCAAAAGGTTCAGGTTCGCGGCCGCAGACGCCAGCGATGCGGTCGCGGCGGCGGGCGCGCCCGCGACGGTGCTGCCGGCGCTCCGCTGATAGGTGCGCGCATCGTTGCCCCCAACCGACACGGTGACCAGGTCGCCTTCGTCGAAGCTGTTCTGGACGCTCGGAAATGCGCCTCCGCCCCCGGCAAGGAAGCTCTGCACCTCGAAGGTGAAGCCCGGGACCCCGGGGTCGTGTTGGTGTTGTTGGTCAGCGCGCCGCCGATGGCGAAATTTTCGACCGGTGCATTGAGGAGATCGCTCAGCACGTCGATGTAATTGACGCCGCCGGTGAAGCGACCCGTCGAATAAGGCGTTCCAATTGGCGACACGCCGGTGATCTGGAAGAAATTGCCGTCGTCGGCCAGGCTGTCGCCGAACGTGACGATGCGGTCGATATGCTGTGCGGCGGCCGGCGCCGGCAGCGCGGCGATCGCGATAAGTGACGCGGACAGCAATTTGGCGAAATGGCGACGGCGCATATTGTTTCTCCCCCTCGGCGCAGTCGCGCCGTAACGTTCCGCCGCTATCGTGCCGAATATTGACACGCGTGCAAGCAAATGTGCGATTTTACCGCGCATCTTGCACACAAGGTGCGGCAGCCCTGCAACAGCAGCGGCGCGCTTCCTTTGCCCTCTCTCCAACGCTAGGCTTAGGCAAAGCTTGAAGGGGAATTTCATGCAGTTGAAGATCTTGGGCGCGGTCGCCGCGCTGGCGCTCGCCGGTGCGTTCGCGCCTCAAGCTGCGCTTGCGCAGGAAGAACGGATGCAGCGTGTGCCCGACCGGCGCCCCGGTGAGGGCGCGGGTCCGTTCCGCAAGCTCGTCATCCGCGGCGCGATGCTGATCGACGGCAGCGGCGGCCCGGCCAAGGGTCCGGTCGATATCGTCGTCGAAGGTAATCGTATTGCCGCGATCATGGGCGCGGGCACGCCCGGGCTGCCGCTTAGCCCGAACCGCGCCCCGCGCGATTTCGACCACGAGATCGACGCCACCGGCATGTACGTCATGCCCGGTTTCGTCGACACGCACGGGCATAACGGCGACCCCGACAAGGCGCCCAACGCGACCTACGGCTACAAACTGTGGCTGGCGCATGGTGTCACCGCGGTACGCGGCGTCGGCCTTTACGGCGGCCCCAACAACCAGGCGCTGACGGACAAGCAGCGCAGCGCCGCCAACACCATCGTTGCCCCGCGCCTGTTCAATTACGCCGTGCTCGGCGACGTGTGGAATGGCGGGTCCATCAACTCGCCCGAGCAGGCGCGCGCCTGGGTTCGCTGGGCGAAAAGCGCCGGGCATGACGGGATGAAGATCTTCAATAGCGAGCCACGCGCAGTCACCGCCGCTGCGCTCGACGAAGCGCGCAAGGTCGGCCTCGGCACCGTCGCGCACCTCGGGCAGGGCGGAGTCGCCGAAGTCAATGCGCGCACCGCGGGTGAGTTCGGGCTCGGCACCGTCACGCACTTCTACGGGCACTTCGAAAGCTTGCTCAAGGACGGCAGCATCCCGCGCTATCCGGCCGACTATAATATGTTCGACGAGCAGGACCGCTTCTACGAAATCTCCAAGCTCGCCGATCAGATCGTCGAGCCCGGCGGCCCCGAATGGAAAGCCTATCTCGACGCGCAGCTGGCGCGCGGCGTGATCTTCAACCCGACGCTCAACATCTACAGCGCGGGGCGCGATGTCATGCGCGCGCGCAACGCCGACTGGCACGTCAAATATACTTTGCCCAGCCTCAACGCTTTCTTCCAGCCGAGCCGCGTCAATCACGGCTCCTATTGGTACGACTGGACGACCGAGAAGGAGATCAGCTGGCGGCGCTTCTACGTGCCCTACATGCGGCTGATGAACGATTATAAGAACATCGGCGGGATCGTCACCGTCGGCTCCGACCCCGGCTACATCTACCAGACCTGGGGCTTCTCCTACATTCAGGAGATGGAGATGCTGCAGGAAGCGGGCTTCACCCCGCTCGAGGTGATCCGCGCCGCGACCAGCCACGGCGCCTATGAAATCTACCGCCCCAAGGGCATTGCGGCGCCATTCGGCACGGTCCGCGCGGGCATGCTCGCCGACCTCGTCATCGTGCCCGGCAACCCGCTGCACAACCTCAAATTGCTCTACGGCACCGGCTTCGAAAAGCTCGACGCCAACGGCAAGGTCGAGCGCGTCGGCGGCGTCAAATATACGATCAAGGACGGCATCGTATACGACGCCCACGCCCTCCTCGCCGACGTCGCGGCAATGGTCGAGGCGCAGAAGGCGGCGGGACGCTAGGGCAGGCGCGCAAGCGCCTTTTGCGCGATCGCCAGCGCCATCTTGCGCTTGTCTTCGCTCGACAGCAGCGGGCTTCCGCTCGACATGCGCGAGCGCATCATCGGCGGTTCGACCGCCAGATAGACGTCGCCCTTGCGCACGCTCAGCCGCGCATTGATGTCGAACAGGGCTTCGTCGCCGATTCCGGGTGCGCTGGCGGAATCCTTGAGCATCGCATCGACATCCGCGCCGGCCGCGCCTTCGCCCGCGACCGCGCCGCCCATCTTGCCCAGCACCCGCGCCGTGTCGCGCTCGACCTTCATATGGTTCGCAGCATCCTTGTGATCGACCTCGATAGTGACGGTCGATGCCGCCGCGTCCGCGGTCTCGTAATTGCATCGACCCTCGGCCGGCTTGGCCGCGACGATCGTGTCGCCGACGATCGCGCCGACCTCGCCCGCCGTGACCAGGCTGCACGGATCGATCGCCTTGCCCGCCGCCACGACGACATTCGCGCCCTTGGCCGAATTGCCGGCGTCCCCGCCCGATCCGCACGCTGCCAGCGCCAGCAGGGCCACGCCCGCCCCGATCATCCGCATCGCAAACATCCCCCGTTTCGCCGCGCAGCCTAACCGCCGTGCGCCGCCGCGCAATATCTCCGCCCGTTCGTCGATCTTCGGCTTGCCTTCGTGGCGCGGCACCGCTTGGTTGCGCTCCGCTGATTCGGGAAGGGGAAGTCCATGAAATTTCTGATGTTTGGCGCCGCGGCCGCGGCTGTATTGGCGGCCGGCGTTCCGGCGTTGGCGCAAGACAAGAAGCCCGACGCACCGGTCGAGGTGCGCGAACCCCAGGTTCGCACCACGCGCATGAGCGGCACCTTCGGCGGGCAGAAAATGAACTACACCGCGACGATCGGCGAAACGATCCTCAAGGCCGAAGACGGCACGCCCAAGGCGGCGGTCGTCACCACCGCCTACGTCCGCGAACCGCGCGATCCCAATCGCCCCGTCACCTTCCTGTTCAACGGCGGCCCCGGCTCCGGATCGGTATGGCTGCAGATGGGCGCCTTCGGTCCGACCCGCGTCGTCATCCCGTCGGACGCGCGCGACGATGGCGCGCCGCCCTATCCGGTGGTGCAGAATCCCGACAGCATCCTCGACGTCACCGACCTGGTCTTCATCGATCCGCCCGGCACCGGTTTCTCGCACATCCTCGGCAAGACCGAGCCCAAGGAGTTCTACGGCGTCACTGCCGATGCCAAGGCGGTGGCCGAAGTCATCCGCCGCTGGCTCAACGACAATGGCCGCTGGTCCAGCCCCAAATATCTCGGCGGTGAAAGCTACGGCACCACGCGCACCGCGGCGGTGGTCAACCAGCTCGAAGCCTCGACCTACAACGACGTCGGTTTGAACGGCCTGCTGCTGATCTCGACCGTGCTCGATTTCGCCGCCGGCGCCGATACGCCCGGCAACGAACTCAGCTACATCACCAACCTGCCGTCGATGGCCGCGACCGCGCTCTATCATGGCAAGACGCAAGGGCCCCCGACCGCGCAGTTCGTCGAGGAAGCGCGCCAGTTCGCGATCGGCCCCTATGCCGCCGCCTTGCTCAAGGGCCAGAAATTGCCGCCGGAAGAACGCGCGTCGATCCGCCGCCAGCTTGCACGTTTCACCGGGCTTAGCGAAACCTATCTCGAACAGGCTGACCTGCGCGTCACGCCGGGGCGCTTCTACAAGGAGCTTTTACGCGACCGTGGCCTCACCGTCGGCCGCCTCGACGCGCGCTACACCGGCAAGGATTATGACAATGCCGGCGAAGAACCCGACAACGACCCCAGCTTCTACGGCATCGACGCCGGCTACACCGCCGCGGTCAATCAGTGGCAGCGCGGGGCCTTGGGCTTCAAGACCGACCGCGAATATCAATCGATCGGCGGGCTTGGCGCGCAGTGGGATTGGCGCATCGGCGGGCGCGACGCCAACGCCTACCTCAACGTCACGCCCTACATCGGCAAGGCAATGCGCGAGAATAGCGGCTTGCGCGTGTTCGTCGCGCAGGGCTGGTACGATTTCGCAACGCCCTTCTTCGCCGCCGAATATGCGCTGACCCGGACGGGCATCCCACAGGACCGCGTCGAATATCATTATTACGACGCGGGCCACATGATGTACGTGCGCGACCAGGACCGCGTGAAGCTGTCGCGCGATATCCGCGACTTCATCCGCCGGCGGTAAGGTCTAGCGTCGCTCGCGCGCCAAGCGGCTCATCAGGATTGCGGCGCGCTTGGCCTGCTTGGCGATCGACGGGATGTCGACCACTTCGCCGGGCGCGTGCGCGCCGCGGCCGTCGGGGCCAAGACCCGCCAGGCTGTCGACATCCTTAGCGACGAAGCCGATGTCGCCCGCGCCGCGCTTTTCGGGGTCGAGCTCGCCCATTTCCGGCAGCCCCATGTCGCGGTTGACGGCATTGAGCTTGGCCAGGACGGCGCGGTTACCCTCGGTCGGCGCCATCGGCGGATAGCCGCCGTCGTCGAAGACGATCTCGGCCTTCGCGCCCGCCAGCGGCTGGGCGACGATCGCCCGCATCTTGTCCTTGGTCCGCGCGATCTGCTCGGGCGTCAGCGCGCGCAAATCGCCGCGGGCGATCGCGATCGGGGCGATGATATTGGTCTTGCCCGTCGCGCTCGCGCTGATCGACCCGGCGCCCAGCTTGGCCGTCTCGCCACCGGTGATCAGCCCGACATTATAGGTCAATTTGTCCTCGCGCAGCTCGCGCCGGAAGCTGTCGAGGATCCGCGCCAGCTCGTAATTGGCGCCAAAGCCGACGCCCTCGCGGAAGATGCCGCTCGAATGGCCGCTTTTGGCCGTCACCGTCACCGTCCAGCTGTCCGAGCTGCGCCGCGCGGTCGACCCCATGTCGCGCCCATTGTCCGTCGCCAGACCTTCGAAATCTAGCGCGACGTCGGCCCATTTGCCCGCCGCGATCAGCGGCGCGCGCGTCGTTTCGATCGGGCTTGCCGCATCCTCCTCGTCGCCGGTCATGACGACCATGATGTCGGCGCCTTTCAGCGTCCCCGCCGCCTGCATCGCGCGCAGCGCCGCGACGATCACCGCAATCCCGCCCTTGTCGTCCGCCGCGCCCGGGCCTTCGCCGTCATTGCCCTTGCGCGTCCAGCGCTGGAACGGCGAATGCGGTTCGAACACCGTGTCGAGGTGGGCGATGAGCAGCATCTTTTTGCCGCGCCCGTTGCCTTTGTGCGTGGCGACCAGATGGCCCGCGCGGCCGATATGCTTGAGGTCGATCCATTCGGTCTTGAAGCCCAGTGCGTCGAACTCCGGCCGCACCATCTTCCCCACCGCCTCGACGCCCGCGACATTCAGCGACCCGCTGTTCTGGTTCACCCAGCGCTCGAGCAGGCCGATCGTCCGCTCCTGCTCGGCATCGACCGTGGCGATCATCTTCTGCTCGGCGGAGGTGAGCCGCGCCGACGCGGGTGTTGCAAGAAGGGCGGAACAGGCGGCGATCGCGACCAGGAAGCGTGACGTCATGACGCCAGCCTAGCGCCGCCACCAGCCCGCGTCATCCCCTCCATGCGAACCAGAGAGCTTTCCTACAACCAACCAAAAAGGTTAGTCCGGCTCGACTCGGAGATCAGGGAGGCACTTTTGGACGACGAACTGGACAGCTTGCTCGACGCGCTCATCGATCGCGAGGGAGGTTATGTGAACCATCCCGCCGACAAGGGCGGGCCGACCTGCTTCGGGATCACCGAAGGGGTTGCGCGGGCACACGGCTATCGCGGCGCGATGCGCCAGTTGCCGCGTGCGGAGGCGGTCGCGATCTACAAGCGGCTCTACTGGCTGCGGCCGCGTTTCGACCAGATCGCGTTGCGCAGCCCGCGCGTCGCGGCCGAATTGTTCGACACCGGCGTCAACATGGGCCCGGCGGTCGCCGCGACCTTCCTTCAGCGCGCGCTGACCGCGCTCAACCGCAACACGACCGATTATGCCGATCTGACGCCCGACGGCCGCATCGGCGCGCAGACGCTCGCCGCGCTCGACGCCTTCCTGCGCATTCGCGGCAAGGCGTCGGGCGAACAGGTGCTGCTGCGCGCGCTCGAGGCGCTGCAGGCGAACGCTACCTGCGCCTGGCCGAGCGCCGCCCAGCCAACGAAGCGTTCCTCTACGGCTGGCTCGCGAACCGGATCGGTTAGCGCTGCCCGCGCCTTCGCGCGCGTAGCGAGTGCGACCTTTTGTGACTTTCCAAGCAGGAGAAGCCCATGAAAACCCTACCGCCGCCCGGCACGTTCGCCGAGGGCCAACGCTATATTTACGGTCTGCTCGCCGCCGCCGGCGGCATGTTCTGCGGCGCCTGCGCGCTCCTCATGGTCGCGCTTTTGATGTGGGGCGGCTGGTCGGTCGAGCACCAGCGGCTGATCCTGGTGATTTTCGGCTGGTCGCTCGGCGGCTTCATTGCGGCGATGGTCGCGGTCATCGTCGGCCTCCTCGCCGGCGGTCCGGTGGGCCGCTTCAAGGTCGCCGCCAACCGCGACGGCGCCTCGATCGAGGCCGATTGCGAAGGCCGGCCATGATGCTCCTGCGCCTGCTCGGGCCCAAGGGCGTTGCCGGCATTGCCGTCGCCCTCTGCCTGTCGCTGCTCCTCCTGCTGCAAAAGGCCGAGACGCGCCGCTTCCGCGCGCTCAGCGACGCCAACGCGCAGCGCCATCGTGCCGAACAAGCCGCCCATGCCGGCACCGTCGCCAATTACCGCGCCGCCGCCGCCGCCGCCCGCGCCGCCGACAAGGCCAATGCCGCGCGCATCGCCACCGAGCAGCGCGCCATCAACGAAAGGACGTCCCATGATTTCGAAGCCCGCCTGGCCGCTGCTCGCGCTCGCGCTGACCGCCTGCGCCGCGAAGGACAAGGTGCAGCCGATCCCCGCGCACGCGGAGATGCGGCAATGCCCAGCTTACCCGCTACCGCCGCCATCCCTGCTCAAGGCCCCGTCGAAAATCGACTTCCTCACCCCGACGCCCTGATCGCGACCGAACAAGCGATCCAGCTCGACGAACTGATCAAATGGGTTCGGGCGCAGCATGCCGTGCGGGTCGACGGCGGGCCTGGGGGATAGTGGCAGTCGCCGAAGGGGCCCTCTCGAGGCCCCAAAGCGAAGAGCGCGGCGCGCAGTTGTGGCAGATCCGCCGCACCCGCGCCGACGGTCATCTTGATCGGTGAGGGCTGTACTCCCCATATCGTCTCGATGACCTTGGAGCAGTTTCACGGGACCACGATCCTCGGCGTCAAGAAAGGCGGAAGGACCGTCATTGCCGGCGACGGCCAGGTCAGCCTTGGCAACACAGTCATCAAGCCCAATGCCAAGAAGGTGCGGCGGCTGGGCGAGACGGGCAGCGTCATCGGCGGCTTCGCCGGCGCCACCGCCGATGCCTTCACCCTGTTCGAACGGCTGGAGCGGAAGCTCGAGCAGTATAACGGCCAGCTGCTGCGCGCCGCGGTCGAGCTAGCCAAGGACTGGCGCACCGACAAATACCTCCGCAACCTTGAAGCGATGATGATCGTCGCCGACGCCGAGCAATTGCTCATCCTCACCGGCAACGGCGACGTGCTCGAGCCCGAAGGCGGGGTTGCGGCGATCGGGTCGGGCGGCAATTACGCGCTCGCCGCGGCGCGCGCGCTGTCGGATTACGAACAGGATCCGGAGGTGCTCGCCCGGCGCGCGATGCAGATCGCGGCGGAGGTGTGTGTCTTCACCAACGACCGCCTGACGATCGAGACGGTTGGCGAGTGATGGAAATGATCCGTTCGTGCTGAGCGAAGTCGAAGCGCGCTGGCCCGCCCGTTCCAAGAGCGCCCTTCGACAAGCTCAGGACGAACGCACTCTGTTGGATCGCAGGGCATTCACGCTGGGCAGCTCCGCCGCGCTGCTCTCGGCCTGCGCGACCGTGCCGCGCAGCGCGGGTTGCACCCCGCTGCCGCGCGTCCTGGTTGACGAAAGCCGCATCATCCGCCGGGTCGCCGGCCTTCGTCCGTACCGCGCCGCCGGCTTCGTCGTCCGCCGCGAGGCGCTCGGCGACAAGGCATTGGTGCACAATTACGGCCACGGCGGCGCCGGAATCACGCTCAGCTGGGGCAGCTCGCGCCTTGCTGCCGACCTTGGGCTGCAAGGTCACAGCGGGCCGGTCGCCGTTCTCGGCAGCGGGGTCATGGGACTCACCACCGCGCGGCTGGTGCAGGAAGCGGGGTTTCCGGTCCGCATTTACACCGCCGCGCTCCCCGCCAACACGACCTCGGCGGTTGCCGGCGGACAGATTTCGCCCTTCGGCCATTTCCGGGAGGATTCGGTCACGCCCGCGTGGATGGCGCAGTTCCAGGCGGCGATGGCCTATAGCTGGAAGCGCTTCCAGACCCTGGTCGGCGATCGCTACGGCATCCGTTGGCTGCCGACCTACGAAGAATCGCGGAACGCATCGTTCGCCGACGACTGGCTTAATCAGTATCACGCCAACGCCCGCGCGCTGCGCCCCGACGAGCATCCCTTCCCGGTCGAGAACATCGTCCGCTTCGACACCATGTATGTCGAAACCCCGCGCTTCATGGCCTGGCTGACCGATGAGTTTCTGAAGGCCGGCGGGACGATCCGCATGCGCAAGTTCGACACACTCGCCGACGTCGCGACGCTGCCCGAACGCCTGGTGTTCAACTGTACCGGCGTCGGCGCAAAGCAGCTGCTCGGCGACGATATTCTAACGCCGGTGCGCGGCCAGCTCGCGGTGCTGCAGCCGCAGCATGAGGTGCGCTACGCTTTCGCCGGCGATGCGGGCTACATGTTCCCGCGCGGCGACGGCATTCTGCTCGGGGGACGTTCGAGCGCGGCGTCGACGACCCGACGCCCCAGCCGGAAGATATCGCGCGGATCGTCGCGTCGCACCGCGAACTGTTCGCCAGCTTCCGCTGCGCCGCATGACCCGCCGCTTCGCCCTCCTTTCCGCATTGTCGAGCGCGGCCCTGTTCGGCTGCTCGCCCGCCGGCCTGCTCAACGGCGCAAGCCGGATCGCGGGCGATTCGGCGCGGCTTGCGGCATCGGGCGTGCCCTATGGCGCCGATCCGCGGCTCAAGCTCGACGTCTGGGTGCCCAATGGCCGGCCAAGCGGGAAGCTGCCCGTGGTCGTCTTCTTCTACGGCGGCGGCTGGGTCGCGGGGGAGCGCGCCGATTACGGCTTCGTCGGCCGGGCATTCGCCGCGCGTGGCTTCGTCACCATTGTCGCCGATTATCGGCTGGTACCGCACGTTCGCTTCCCGGTGTTCGTCCAGGATGCGGCGCAGGCCGTCCGCTGGACCCGCGACCATGTCGCCCAATATGGCGGCGACCCGGGGCGGATCCATCTCTCAGGCCATTCGGCCGGCGCCTATTTGGGCGCGATGCTCGCCCTTGATCGCCGCTATCTGCGCGGCGCCGGGGTCGATCCGGCGATCATCCGCTCGGCGGCGTTGCTGTCCGGCCCGTACGATTTCTACCCCTTCACCGAACAGCGTGGGCGCGACGCACTCGGCGCCTGGCCGCGCCCGGCCGAGACGCAGCCGATCACTTTTGTCCGCGGCGATGCGCCGCCGATCCTGCTGATGCACGGCACCGCCGACACCGTCGTCCAGCCGCGCAATTCGCAGCGGCTCGCCGCCGCGCTCAAGGCGTCGGGCGCCACGGCAGTGCTGCGGATGTACCCGGGCAAAAGCCACATCGACACGATCAAGTCGCTGTCGCCCTTGTTCCGTGGCACGACCAGTGCGCTTGCCGACAGCGTCGCCTTCTTTCGCACGCACGACGCCGCCGGGTTGAAGGCCGCGCCCGCGCGTCCAACATGACTGCCGACATGAACTATCATTCCCCCATTCCGCAGGGCGGTGACGACGTGCTCAAGGACAAGCTCACGCCCAAGGCGATCGTCGCCGCATTGGACGAACACATCATCGGCCAGGACGATGCCAAGAAGGCGGTCGCGGTCGCGCTGCGCAATCGCTGGCGCCGCCAGCAGCTCGGCCCCGAATTGCGCGACGAGGTCACGCCCAAGAACATCCTGATGATCGGCCCCACGGGGTGCGGCAAGACCGAGATCAGCCGGCGCCTGGCGAAGCTCGCCGACGCGCCGTTCGTGAAGGTCGAAGCGACCAAGTTCACCGAGGTCGGCTATGTCGGCCGCGACGTCGAGCAGATCGCCCGCGACCTGGTCGAGGAAGCCGTGCGGCTCGAGCGCGAGCGGCGCCGCAACAAGGTCCGCGCCGCGGCGGAGGAGGCCGCGATGGAACGGCTGCTCGACGCGCTGACCGGCAAGGGATCGAGCGAGGCGACGCGGGCCACCTTCAAGCAGCGCTTCACCGAAGGCAGCCTCGACAGCGCCGAGGTCGAGATCGAGGTCGACGACGCGCCCGCCATGCCGTTCGAGCTTCCGGGCATGGGCGCGCAGGTGTTCGACTTGAAGTCGATGATTGGCAAGCTCGGCGGGCAGCAGCCCAAGGCGCGGCGCAAGCTCAAGGTGCCCGACGCCTTTGCCCGGCTGACCGATGAGGAAGCCGACAAGCGCCTTGACCCCGACGACGTTAATCGCGCCGCGCTTGCGGATGCGGAGGCCAACGGCATTGTCTTCCTGGACGAGATCGACAAGATCGCGGTCAGCGACGTGCGCGGCGGATCGGTCAGCCGCGAAGGCGTCCAGCGCGACCTGTTGCCGCTAATCGAGGGGACGACGGTTGCGACCAAATACGGCCCGCTCAAGACCGACCACATCTTGTTCATCGCCTCGGGCGCGTTCCACATCGCCAAGCCCGCCGACCTGCTCCCCGAATTGCAGGGCCGACTGCCGATCCGCGTTGAATTGAAGGCGCTGACACAGGAGGATTTCGTGCGCATCCTGTCGGCCACCCGCGCCAGCCTGACCGAACAATATCAGGCCCTGCTCGGCACCGAGGGCGTGACGATCGAGTTCGCCGAGGACGGCATCGCCGCGCTCGCCCGCATTGCCGCCGAGGTCAACGAGAGCGTCGAGAATATCGGCGCGCGGCGGCTTCAGACAGTGATGGAAAAGCTTCTCGAGGACGTCAGCTTCGAAGCCGAGGACCGGCGCGGCGAAACGTTGCTGGTCGACGCTGCCTTCGTCGACGCGCAGCTTAGCAGCATCGCCCGCAACGCCGATTTGAGCAGGTATGTCTTGTAACATCCTCCCCGCGGGTTCGCGGGGAGGTGGCAATCCGAAGGATTGACGGAGGGGTTCTATCCCATGTTGCGGGCAAGAACCCCTCCACCATCCTCGCTCGCGCGAGGATGGTCCCCCTCCCCGGCAACTGCCGGGGCGGATGGCTTACGATACCGCCACGTCAGTCCCTGGACGAACGGCGGCCACAGGCTGGTCTTTACCCCCGCCAGCCGAAGCTTGCCCGCGGCCCAGCTGTTGCATGTTCGAATCGCATTCGCCTTGCCCGTCGCGCGATAGAAGGCGTCGTTGGGGCCATAGCCCGGATGGTCGATGCGCCGCGGCGGGCCGCCGAAGTCGCTTCGGATCGCGGCCCACAGCCGGCGATATTCCTCGGGCCGCAAGGTGATCGCCCGCATCCCCGAATGCGGTTCCGGCAGATATTCGACGTGCATCACTTGCCTGCCGCCGGTCAGCGCCGACCAGATGGTTCGCGGCGTGATGTCCCACCAGGTCGGGGTGTTGAGATAGACGCGTTCTTCCCCCGCCCCGAACGCGACCCAGCGGGCGTCGGGCGGCGGCGCGGCGAAGTCGCGCTTGGGCACCAGCGGCGCCCAGTCGAGCCCGTTGGCCCGCACCGGCATGACGATGTCGGCATGGACGCCGTTGCTGGCGAGATAGACGGTGACGCCCTCGTCGGGCTCGACCCAGCCGCGATTGACCGGGACCAGCGACCCGATCAGCGCGGCGAGCAAATAGAGCAGGGGCACTGCGAGCAGCGCCGCCGCGAACCTTTTGCCTGCCTTGCCGACTTTCCCCCTGCGCCGTCGCCGTGCCAACCGCGTGTCCCTTGCCTTGCTGATGAGGGCTGCCTAGATGCGCCAGCCTAGTCGGGGCGTAGCGCAGCCTGGTAGCGCATCACACTGGGGGTGTGGAGGTCGCTGGTTCGAATCCAGTCGCCCCGACCATCGAATTTCAACGAAAGTCACAATTCGCGAATGTTGGACCAACCCATTTTGCTGATGGCGCAAGCGGCACCGGCCGGAGAACCGAGCGGAACTTCGCAGATCCTTGTCGGGATCATGCCGTGGCTTCTGATTTTCGTCATTTTCTATTTCCTCATGATCCGTCCGCAGCAGCGCCGGGTGAAGCAGCACCAGGCGGCGATTGCGGCGGTGAAGAAGGGCGACCAGGTGATCACCGGCGGCGGCATTCGCGGCAAGGTGGTCAAGGTCAGTGATGACGAGGCCGAGGTCGAGATTGCCAAGGATGTCCGCATCCGCGTCATCAAGTCGACCATCAGCCACGTGCTCGACCCCGCGACCAAGCCGGCCAACGACTAAGGTTCGACGAGGGTGCTCGATTTCCCGCGCTGGAAGATATTCCTGATCACGTTGGTCGTCGCGGCCGGCGTGTTCTTTTCGATTCCCAGCCTGATCGCCGGCACGTCGCTGGCCGACAAATGGCCCTCATGGTTGCCGGGCGACAAGATCAATCTCGGCCTCGACCTTGCCGGCGGCAGCCACTTGCTGCTGGAGGCCGATTCCGTCGACGCCGCGAAGCAGCGCCTCCAGGCGATGGAAGATACGGTCACGACGGAGATGCGCCGCTCACCGCGCGTTGAGATCGGTGACATTTCGACGACCGGCGGCCGCGTTTCGTTCATGGTCCGCGATCCGCGCCAGGTCGACACGGCGGTCGAGCGGCTGCGCGCGGTCACTCAGCCGGTGGGCATGACGGGAAGCCGCGACTGGGATGTCCAGGTGATGGATTCGACCCGCGTCGTGATGACTCCGACCGCGAGCGGCAATCAGCGCGCACTCAAGGATGCGATGACCGTCGCCCGTGACGTCGTCCGCCGCCGCATCGACCCGCAGGGCACCAAGGAAATCACCGTCATCAACCAGGGTGAACAGCGAATCCTGGTCCAGGTGCCGGGCGTCGAAGATCCCGAGGCGCTGAAGACGCTGATCGGGCAGACGGCGCGGCTGGAATTCAAGCTGGTCGACACGACGGCCGATCCCAATCTCGTCCTTCAGGGCCGGGCCCCGGCGGGTAGCCAGGTGCTGCCGATGGCCGATGGGACGGGCGCGGTCGCGGTCAAGCGGCGCGTCATGGTCTCGGGCGATCAGTTGGTCGATGCCAAGCAATCGTTCGACCAGAATGGACAGCCGGTGGTGTCGATCACCTTCAATTCCGCGGGTGCGCGCCGCTTCGGGCGGGCAACGCAGGAAAACGTCAACAAGCCCTTCGCCATCATCCTCGACGACAAGGTTCTATCGGCGCCGAATATCAACGAGCCGATCCTTGGCGGTCAGGCGCAGATCAGCGGCAATTTCACCGTCGAAAGCGCCAATGCGCTCGCCATCTCGCTCGCCTCGGGCAAATTGCCGGTGAAGTTGAACGTGATCGAAGAGCGCACGGTCGGCCCCGACCTCGGCAAGGATTCGATCGAAAAGGGCGCCATCGCAAGCATCGTCGCGACGCTCGGCGTGATCGCCTTCATGCTCATCACCTACGGCCGCTTTGGGGTGTATGCGACGCTTGCGCTGATCGCGAACGCCTTCCTGATCCTGGCGATCATGGCCTTTTTCGGCGCATCGCTGACGCTGCCCGGAATCGCCGGCTTCGTCCTCACCATCGGCGCGGCGGTCGACGCCAACGTGCTGATCAATGAGCGCATCCGCGAGGAACAGCGGCGCGGCCGGCGAATCCTCGATGCGATCGAAACGGGGTACAAGGAAGCTTCGACGGCGATCTTCGACGCCAACATCACCAACGTCATCGCCGCCGGGCTGATGTGGTATTTCGGGTCCGGCCCTATTCGCGGCTTCGCCGTGGTGCTGATGATCGGCATCGTCACTTCGGTGTTCACCGCGGTCAATTTCACCCGGATGCTCGTAGCCCTATGGGTCAAGAGCAAGCGTCCGCGCGTGCTGCACATTTAGGGCCCCATCATGAAGCTCCTGAAGCTTGTTCCCGACAACACCAACATCGACTTCATGCGGTGGCGCAACCTTGCGCTCGTCCTGTCGCTCCTTGCCACTCTCGCCAGCCTGACCTTGGTTGGGGTTCGCGGTCTCAACCTGGGCGTGGACTTCGTCGGCGGGCAGATGATCCGCACCACCTTCGCGCAGCCAATCGAGGTCGAGCAGTTGCGCAGCCGGGTCGGCGCGCTCAATCTGGGCGATGCCAGCATCCAGGAATTCGGCGGTCCGACCAGCTATCAGATTCGTCTGCCGCGTCCCGAGGGCGGAGAAGCGGCTGCCAACCAGGCCGCAAGCCAGGTCCGCAACATGTTGGAGCGCAGCTATCCGGGGGCGCGCGTCGATTCGGTGGAGACCGTATCAGGCAAGGTCAGCGAGGAGCTTGCCACCGACGGCGCCTTGGCGATCGCGTTGGCGATGTTGGGGATCGCCATCTACATCTGGTTTCGCTTCGAATGGCAGTTCGGCGTGGGCGCACTGCTCACGCTTGGGCATGACGTGTCGATGATCTTCGGCTTCTTCGCACTGACCCAGCTGCCGGTGGACCTCAACGTCGTTGCGGCATTCCTGGCAGTCGTCGGCTATTCGCTCAACGATACCGTCGTCATTTACGATCGAATCCGTGAAAATCTGCGGAAATTCCGGAAGATGGCTATCGTCCCCCTCATCAACCTGTCGCTTAACGAGACCCTTTCGCGGACGATCGTGACCTCTGGTTCGATTCTTCTCGCCCTGGGCACCTTGCTGTTGCTTGGTCCGGAAGTGATTTTTCCGCTGACCCTTGCGATCTTCCTCGGCACGGTGATCGGCACCTATTCGTCGATCTACATCTCGGCTCCGGTGCTGGTGTGGCTGGGGGTCAAGCCCGACAGTTTCCTGCGCACGGCGAATGACGAAGTGCCGGAAGGCCACGCCGCCTGATCCGTTCAGCCTAGGTTCGTCATTGCGAACGGAGTGAAGCAATCCACGTGGCGGGGATGCTTCGTCGCAAAGCTCCTCGCAATGTCGGGTAAGGCTTGTTCCTGCCTTGGCCTGTCACGGGGCCCACGCTAATGAGGTTCAGATGCTCAAGCTTTCGCGTTCCGCTCTCCTTCTGATGACCGTCGCTGCCGTGCCCCTGGCCGGATGCGCTTCGGGCGGGACCAAGGGTGCCGACACGGCCTATGTCGCGCGCGATGTGAACACGCTTTACGCGGCGGCCAAGCGCACGCTCGACAGCCGCGATTATGAGACCGCTGCCAAGCTGTTCGATGAAGTCGAGCGCCAGCATCCTTATTCGGTGTGGGCCCGCCGGGCCCAGCTGATGAGCGCCTTCAGCTATTATATGGCGCGCAAATATCCGGACACGATCAGTTCGGCGCAGCGATTCGTTACCATTCACCCCGGCAACGCCGATGCGCCCTACGCCCATTACCTCATTGCGATGAGCTATTATCAGCAGATCGAGGACGTCACGCGCGACCAGGCGACCACGCAGCAGGCGTCGAGTGCCTTCGGTGAGCTTATCCGCCGCTATCCCAGCAGCCGCTACGCCGCCGATGCGCGCCTCAAGCTCGACCTCATCAACGACCATCTCGCCGGCAAGGAGATGGAGATCGGCCGCTTCTACCAGCGCTCGGCCAACTGGCTCGCGGCGAGCATGCGCTTTCGTGAGGTCGTCGATAAATATCAGACCACCAGCCACACGCCCGAAGCGCTCGAACGGTTGGTCGAAACCTATCTCGCGCTCGGCGTCCCCGAAGAGGCCAAGAAGACCGCCGCGGTGCTTGGGCGCAATTATCCCAACAGCTACTGGTACCGGCAGGCGCTTCGCTTGCTCCTGAAGCACTATCCCGGTGCGACCCCGGTCCAGGCGCAGACCGCGACGCGCGGTTAACCTGACTCGGCGGGCGCTCGGCAGCGGATGCTGAGGCAGCTCGCCATCCACAATATCGTGCTGGTCGACCGGCTCGAGCTTGAGTTCGCGCCGGGGCTGGGCGTGCTCACCGGGGAAACCGGCGCGGGCAAGTCGATCCTGCTCGATTCGCTTGGCTTGGCGCTGGGCGCGCGCGCCGACACGGGCCTCGTCCGCAGCGGCGAGCAAGGCGCAGCGGTCTCGGCCGAACTCGAACTTCCCCCCGATCATGCGGCGATCGCCCTGCTCGCCGACCAGGGGGTCGAGCGCGAACCGGGCGAGCCGCTAATCTTCCGCCGCACGCTCAAGGCCGACGGCGCCAGCCGCGCCTTCGTCAATGGCGCCTCGGTCCCCGCCGGGCTGCTGCGCGAGATTGGCGCGCTGTCGGTCGAGATCCACGGCCAGCATGACGATCGCGGGTTGCTCAATCCCAAAGGCCACCGCGCCTTGCTCGACGCGTTCGGGCGGATCGACACCGCGCCGGTCGCGGCGGCGTGGAGCGAGGTTTCGCGGATCGAAGCCGATCTTGCCCGCGCCCGCGACGATGCCGCCGCCGCCGAGCGCGACCGCGAATGGCTCGAACATGCCTCCGAGGAAATCGCCAAGCTTGCGCCCGAGGAAGGGAGGAGACGCGCCTGTCCGAAGAGCGCGCGGCGATGCAGGCCGGGGTCAAGGCGGGCGAGACGCTGACCGGGCTCGACGATCTGCTCGGCGGATCGGAGGGCGCGCTGGCCCTGTTGCGCCAGGCAGCTCGGCGAATCGAGCGCGGGGCTGCCGATCATCCGTTGCTTGGCGAGGCCCTGGCATCGCTCGACCGCGCGGTGATCGAAACGAGCGAGGCCGAGGAGCGCATCGCCCGCGCCGCCGATGCGCTGGCGTTCGACCCCGACCGGCTCGAACGCACCGAGGCGCGGCTGTTCGATATCCGCGCGCTTGCCCGAAAGCATCGCGTGGAGGCGGACGCACTTGCCGCGCTTGCCGCGCAGATGGGCGAGCAATTGGCGAGCATCCAGGCCGGCGGCCGGCGCATCACCGAGCTTGAGCGCGAACTTGCCTCCGCGCGCGAAAGCTTTGCCGCTGCGGCACGGCGGCTGAGCGATGCTCGTGCCGAAGCCGCCACGCGTCTCGACGCCGCGGTGGCGACCGAGCTTGCGCCGCTCAAGCTCGACGCCGCGCGGTTCCGCACCGCCATTGCGACCGCCGAGCCCGGCCCGTCGGGCACCGACCGCGTCGAGTTCGAAATCTCGACCAACCCCGGTGCGCCGTTCGGTCCGCTCACCCGCATCGCCTCGGGCGGCGAACTGTCGCGCTTCATCCTCGCGCTCAAGGTCGCGCTGGCCGAAGCGGGAAGCGCGGCGACGATGATCTTCGACGAGGTCGACCGCGGCGTCGGCGGTGCGGTCGCGAGCGCCATCGGCGACCGGCTCGCGCGCCTGGCCGAACAATCGCAGGTGCTGGTCGTGACGCACAGCCCGCAGGTCGCGGCCCGCGCCGCGCATCATTATCGCATCGAAAAGTCGCATGGCGACGGCGGCACCCGCACCCACGTTCGCAAGCTCAGCGACGCCGAGCGGCGCGAGGAGATTGCGCGCATGCTGTCGGGCGCGGCAATCACCGACGAGGCCCGCGCCCAGGCCGCGCGCCTGCTCGACGCCGCATGACGTCTTACGTGGCGCTGCTGCGCGGCGTGAACCTTGGAAAACGGCAGCTGAAGATGGAGGATCTGCGGCGCATTGCCGGCGATCTCGGTCTCGAAAATCCCTCCACCTATATCGCCAGCGGCAACCTTCTCTTCGCCAGCGAAAAGAGCGAGACGGCGTTGAAGTCCGCGCTGGAAGCGTCGCTCGCAGCCCATATGGGCGCGCCGGTCGGGGTGATGATCCGCACGGCGGCGGAAATGGCGGCGGTTGCGGCGGCGTGCCCGTTCGACGTGCCCGGCAATCGCGCTGTCGCGATCTTCCTCGACGCCCCACCGCCCGCCGATGCCGCAGAGCACGCCAAGAACCAGGCGAATGAGGAGATCGCGCTTGGGGGGCGCGAGCTCTACGTCCATTATCCCGACGGGCAGGGGCCGTCGAAGCTGGGTCTTCCGGCGGCGGCCAAGGGCACTGCGCGTAACATGAACACGGTGGCCAAGCTGGCCGAGCTGGCTATGGGAAAAGCATGAGCCGCGAGACCGAGTTCGACCTGGATTTCAACGGCGAGACGCTGCGCAGCGTCTTCGTCGGCCGCCGCGACAATGCGGTGCGACCGACGATCATGCTGATTCCGACCGTGATGGGCGTGTCCGAGCTTGAGCTGGGGTTCGGCCGGCAGTTGGTCGAGCTCGGCTATAGCGCGTTCGTCGCCGACCTGTTCGGGCGCCGTTTTCGGCCCGGCGTCGACCGGGAGGCGGCCTTTGCGGCAATGGGGAAGCTCAAGTCGGACCGCGCGGCGTTGCGGGAGCGGCTGCTAGCGTTGCTCGACCAGATGCGCGGGCTCGAGGCGGTCGATCCGGCGCGCATCGCGGTCGCCGGCTATTGCTTCGGCGGCATGTGCGCGCTCGACATTGCGCGGAGCGGGGCGGATGTCGCCGCGGCGGTTGCCTTCCACGGCCTGTTCGACCCGGCGGGCCTGCCGCCGCAGCCGATCAAGGCGAAGGTCGTCGCCTTTCACGGCTGGGACGACCCGATGGTTCCGCCCGACGCGGTCGTCGCGCTGGGCCGCGAACTGACCGAGGCCGGCGCCGACTGGCAGATCCACGCTTATGGCCAGACGCAGCACGGCTTCACCAACCCCGGCGCGCAGGGCGCGATCCCCGGCGTGCACTATCAGCCGATCGCCGCGGAGCGGTCATGGACGTCGTTCATCAGCCTGCTGGAAGAGGTCTTCGGGTGACCAGCGAGCTGAGCGAAGCGCAGGCCGCCAACCGTCTGATGCGGTTGGCGAAGGAGATTGCGCGGCACGACAAGCTGTATCACGACCAAGACGCGCCCGAGATCAGCGATGCCGACTATGACGCGCTGGTCCGCGAGAACCGCGAGCTAGAGGCGCGATACCCGCATCTCGTACGCGCCGACTCTCCCTCGAGGCGGCTCGGCGCTTCGCCCACCGGCCCGCTGGCGAAGGTACCGCATGCGCGGCCGATGCTCAGCCTCGACAATGCCTTTTCGGCGGAGGAAGTACATGAATTCGTCGCGCGCGTGCGGCGTTTCCTCAACCTCGCCGACGACGAGCCAATCGCGCTCACCGCCGAGCCCAAGATCGACGGCCTGTCCTGCTCGCTTCGCTACGAGCATGGCCAGTTGGCGCTCGCCGCGACGCGCGGGGACGGAGCGGTGGGTGAGGACGTCACGCCCAACGTCCGTACTATCGGCGACATTCCGCAGGCGATCAGCGGCGCGCCCGACGTGCTTGAGGTGCGCGGTGAGGTCTACATGTCCAAGGCCGACTTTGCCGCGCTCAACCAGCGGCAGGAGGCAAGCGGCGGCAAGATCTTCGCCAACCCCCGCAACGCCGCCGCGGGCTCGTTGCGGCAAAAGGACCCGGCGATCACCGCGGCGCGTCCGCTGTGCTTCCTCGCCCACGGTTGGGGCGAATTGAGCGAGCCATTGGCGATGCTTCAGCTGCTGGCGATGCGGAAGATCGAATCCTTCGGCTTTCCCGTCAGCGACCTGCTGAAGCGATGCGAAACGATCGAAGAGGTCCTCGAACATTATGCCGCGATCGAGCAGGCGCGCGCAGACCTGCCCTACGATATCGACGGCGTGGTCTATAAGGTTGGCCGGCTCGATTGGCAGGAGCGGCTGGGCTTCGTCGGCCGCGCGCCGCGCTGGGGTCTCGCGCACAAATTCCCCGCGGAGAAAGCCGAAACCACGCTCGAAGCGATCGACATTCAGGTCGGGCGCACCGGCAAGCTGACTCCCGTCGGCCGGCTCAAGCCCGTCGGCGTGGGGGGCGTGATCGTCGCCAACGTCACCCTTCACAATCGCGACGAGATTGCGCGACTGGCCTTGCGCGTCGGCGACCGCGTGCGCATCCAGCGCGCCGGCGACGTCATCCCGCAGGTCGTCGAGAACCTCACGCGCGATGTGAAGCGGCCCGCTTATGTCTTTCCTGACCATTGCCCCCAATGCGATTCCGAAGCGGTGGCGGCGGAGGGTGAGGTCGACGTCCGCTGCACTGGCGGGCTTATTTGTCCAGCACAACGTTTCGAACGGCTGAAACATTTCGTATCGCGCGGTGCGCTCGATATCGAGGGGCTGGGCGAAAAGAGCATCGCCGAGTTCATCGCGCTCGGCTGGCTTGGCTCACCCGCCGACATCTTTCGCCTGCGCGCGCATCGCGGCGACTTGCTCGGCCGCGAAGGCTGGAAGGAGAAGTCGGTCGACAATCTGCTCGCCGCAATCGAGGCCAAGCGCGCGCCCGACCCGGTGCGGTTCCTGTTCGGCCTCGGCATCCGCCACGTCGGGGTGGTGACCGCCAAGGACCTGCTCAAATGTTTCGCGACGGTGGAGGAATTGCGCCGCGTCGCCACCTCGCCCGATGCGCAGGCCGAGCTTGCGGCGGTCGAAGGCGTCGGCCCGGTCGTCGCCGAGGCGCTGGTCGATTTCTTCCACGAGGATCACAACCGCGCGGTGCTCGACGACCTCCTGTCCGAAGTCACGCCGCTACCCTTCGTCAGCAACGCACGCCAGACCGAATGGAGCGGCAAGACCATCGTCTTCACCGGCACACTCGAAACCATGAGCCGCGACGAGGCCAAGGCGCAGGCCGAGCGCCTGGGCGCGCGAGCGGCAGGTTCGGTCAGCGCGAAAACCGACCTGGTTGTGGCAGGGCCGGGCGCCGGATCGAAGCTCAAGAAAGCCGAGGAACTTGGCGTCCGCGTGATCGACGAAGCGGCGTGGGCGCGGATCGTCGCCCAATCCTAGGCTTCGCTCAGCAGGTGCGCCCGCCGCGGCGGCAATCGGTGTCGCCTCGCTTGCCCTGGTATTGCCCCCAATGCTCCTGCATCTGATAGCGGGAAAGCACCCATTCGCGCTCGGTCATGCAAGTCCGCTCGTAGCGGAACAGCGAGCCGGTAATCAGCGTCCGCTTGCAGATCTTCGCGTCCGGCGCCGCGTCGCCCAGGCGAATCGGATTGAAGGCCGGCTGCTCCCGCCCGGGAATGCGCCAATTGACCACGCCTTCGTGAACCGAACGGGTCGGCTTGCCATTGGGCCCAATCACCGACTTGAACACCGCATGGCGGACGATCATCGCGCAGGTTTCCTCGTCGAGCCGCGGATGGCCGCTGCCGTGGGTCACTTCGCAGCTGGTCGGGCTGGCCTTGTCGTCGAGACGCACGACGAAGAAGACCGGGCCCTGCTCGCCCGCGGCAAGCGCTCGCGCGGGATAATTCTGAAACACGACTTCGCTGATCTGCTTCATCCGCCGCGATTGCTTGTCGGACGTCTCGCGCGCCGCGAGCGGGCCCGGGATCATCAGCGCGGACATTAGGGCGATCGACAGGGCGCGCATCGCACGTCTCCTTTTATTCGACTCGGCCTGATCCTACGCTTTTGCCGCCGGACCGGCCAGTGTCAGCACGGGCCACTCGCCCGCGCCGCGATCGGCCACCGCTAGGCCGTGCCGCGCATAAGCGTCGATCACGGCTTTGGACTGGGTATCCAGCAAGCCGGCAAGGATCACAGTCCCGGCCGGCGCAAGCGCCTGCGCAAAGTCGGGGGCAAGGTCGATCAGCGGGCCGGCGAGGATGTTGGCGATGATCAGGTCGAACGGCGCGCGCGCCGCAAGCAGCGGCGAATCCATGCCTTCGGCAACGCCCAGCAGCAATTCGTCCGCGCCATGACCGACAGCGACACGATTGATCGCGGCATTGTCGCGCGCGACGTCGATCGCGACCGGGTCGATGTCGGTCGCGATGCAGCGCGCGCCTGGCCACAGCGCCAGCGCGGCAAAGGCGAGCAGCCCGGTGCCGGTGCCGATGTCGGCGATATTGGCGAAACGGGCGCCGCAACTCTCCAAGGCGTCGAGCGCCGCGAGGCAACCCGCGGTCGTTGCGTGCTGGCCCGTGCCGAACGCCAGGCTGGCGTCGATTTCGAAATTGATGTGGCCGGGTTCGGGCGGGTGCGTGGGGGTGTGGACGGTGAAGCGCCCGGCGCGGATCGGCTGAAGCCCCGCCTGGCTCATCGTCACCCAATCGTCCTCGCCCAGCTGCTCGACCTCGGGCGTGCCATGCCCGAGCGCCGCAAGCGCGGCGAGGTCGCCAGCGCCGGGCGGGTGATCGAAATAGGCGTGGATCAGCCAGTCGTCGGGGCGGGCCGGATCGGGCTCGTCCGCGACCAGGACGGGCGGGCGCTCCCCGGGTAAATCAACCGTGTCGGCGACCGCCTGCGCCTGCGCCCGATTGCACGCCACCGTCACGCGCCAGCTCATTCGCTCGACGCTTCCTTCGCCAGCCGCTCGTCGAGCGCCTTCCCGCGCGCGGCGGCATAGTCGCGGCACGCTGTCTCTCTGGTCAGCGGTGCCTTGCCTGCCAGGCGATTTGCCATGTCGCTGGCCGAAGGATGCGGGGTGAGCAAAATATCGCATTCCAGCGCGGCCACTTTAGCCAGCCCTGCGCGGAAGGCGGCGACATAGTCGGGGTGATCGGCGAAGCGATAATCGTCGCGGCTGACGATCGACAGGCTATCGGCGTAGACGATCCGCCGGCACACGCCGCCGTCGCACGCGCCCCAATGCCAGGTCAGCGCGCCGGGCGTGTGGCCTGGAGTCGCGACGGGCGTCAGCTGCAGGCTGCCCAGGCGCACCGGCTCGCCGTCGGCGATCAGCTTGTCGACGCGCACACCGGCGAAGGGCGGGTGCATCCCCGCTTGCGGATCGCCGCGCCCGGGCGCGCCGGTATCCAGCACCGGAGCTGCGGCGGCCGAGGCGAACACCCGCGCGCCAGTGATCTGGCGCAGGCGCGACATGCCGCCGACATGGTCGAGATGCTCGTGGCTGCTGAGCAGGATTTTCACCTCGCTCGGCTGGAAGCCGAGGCGGCGGATGTTGCGGGCGATAAGGTCGGCGCCCTTGTCGGTGCCGGCATCGATCAGGATGTGCCCCGCATCGCCGGTAATGAGGATCGCGCTGATCCCGCAGGTCCCGACGAGGTAGGTGTTGGCGTGAATTCGTACCGGCGGGGCAGGGTCGTCCCAGCCGTCCTTGCCCTCGCACGCGCGAGCGAACGCCGGCCCCGCGGTCTCGATCGGCGCGCGCGGTTGCTCGACGATGCGCGGACGTCCCAGGGGCACCGAAATCTGGGCCGCGGCCAGCGCAAAGACGAGCGCCTTAGCGAACATAGCTGGCCCCGTTGACGTCGATGATGGCGCCAGTGGCGGACGCGGGCGCTTCGGTCGCGAGCCAGCGGATCGTTTCTGCCACCTCGTCGGTGGTCGCGACCCGCCCGAGCGGGATGTCGGCGAGGATCTTCGCGCCGCCGCGGCCTTGCAAATATTCCTCGGTCATTTCCGATACGGTGAAGCCGGGGGCGACCGCGAAGGCGAGCACGCCATCGCCGGCATAGCCGCGCGCGATGGTCTTGGTCATCCCGACCAGCGCCGCCTTCGAAGCCGCATAATGCCAATGGTCGGGGCTATCGCCGCGAAAGGCGGCGCGGCTGGCGACGTTGACGATCCGCCCAGGGATTCCGGTGTCAAGGAAGTGCGACACCGCCAGCCGCGCAAGGTCGGCGGCGGCTTGGAGGTTGATGGTCAGCGTACGCTGCCATGCGGCGCGCCACTCCTCGTCGGACGCATTGTCGGCGACGGCTTCATAAATGCCCGCGTTGTTTACCAGCACGTCGATCTGGCCGCCAAGCTCGTCGAGCGCGGTTTCCCAAATGCCGCGCGGCGCGGCGGGGTCCATCAGGTCGCCCGCGATGAGGACGTCGCTGCCAAGAGTCGAATGCCCGACAACGCGATGTCCGCGCTTCTTGAGCAAGGCATAAGTCGCGGCGCCGATGCCGCGGCTCGCGCCGGTGATGAGGATGTTCATGGCGTACCCTTATCCTCCCCAGCAGTTGCTGGGGAGGGGGACCATGCCTGTCCCGAGTGACGCCGCAGGCGGCGTCGAGGGGCGAAGCATGGTGGAGGGGTTCTCGCTGTCCTCGACGAAGAACCCCTCCGTCAGCCGCTGCGCGGCTGCCACCTCCCCTCGAACTCGAGGGGAGGATGACGTCTAGGCCGCCATCCCGCTGACGAACGCCTTCGCGGTCGAGGTGAAGTTGGCGATCTGCTCGGAGAAGCGGCCGAAGCCCTGCTCGACCTCGTCGATGTCGGTCGCGACATTCTCGGTGTCGGTGCGGATAGCGGCAATCGTCGAGCTCATCGAGTCGGCGGCAAGCGCGGTTTCGTCGACGGCGGCGGTGATCATCGTCACCGTTTGCGCCTGGAGCTCCATCGCCTCACGGATGCGGTCGGCGGAAGTCTGCACTTCCTCGACGGTGTCCTCGATCGAATTATTGGCGTCGACCGTCTGGCGCGTGGCCTGCTGGATCGCGGTGATCTTGGCGGTGATGTCGTCGGTCGCCCGCGCGGTCTGGCTGGCGAGGCTCTTCACCTCCTGCGCGACGACGGCAAAGCCGCGCCCGGCATCGCCCGCGCGTGCCGCCTCGATCGTGGCATTGAGCGCGAGGAGGTTGGTCTGCCCCGCAATGTCGCGGATGAGGCCGAGGATCGATTCGATCGCCTCGACGTGCGCCGACAATGCCTGGCTGACCTTGACCGCCTGACTTGCCTGCTCGCCGGCGCGGGTGGCGACGCCCGCCGCCACTTCGACTTCGCCGCGCGCATCCTCGATCGCGCGGATGAGGCCGGCGGCGGTCTGCGCCGCTTCGCGCATGGCGATCGCCGATTGCTCGGCGGCGGCGGCGACCTCGCTGGTCTTGCCGAGCATGCCGCGGGTGGAGGCCGCGGTTGCCCGGGTGCGTTCGGTCAGCGCCTTGGACTGGTCGGTGCTGGCGCGGACGAGGTCGCTCACGCGGCGCTCGAACTGGTCGCTTTCCCGGCCGCGCTGGTCGGCCGCCTCGATCGCCTCGAGCAAGGCGACCTGCGCCAGGATGATGTCGGTTTCGAAGCAAGTCAGCCGTTGAAAAGTGGTTACGCTCTGCTGCAGCTGGGCCTGGTCGCCGCCGAACCGCTCGAACAGGCGGTCGATGACTCGGCCGATCAGCTCGTCACGCGCGGCGATATAGCCTGGAACCGAGCTTCGCTCGCGGAAGATGCGGCGGCCATATTCGGCGACCGACTGGACCCAGTCGATATTCACCTTGCCGGCATAATGGCTTTCCAGCCGCTTGGCGGCCTCGGGGCCGAACTGGCTGCGCACTTCGGATTCGATGATGTCGCCGGCGTCCTGCCACAAACGGTGGATGTCCCGCTCCAGCGACCCTTCCGGATTATAGGCCGACAGCCGCGCGCTGACCTGTTCATCCGTCAGCCGCTGCAGCTGAACCGTTTCGCCACCCATCGCATCGTCTCCAGTGAATTCGCTCTTGAGACGCTCTTGCCGGACAATGGTTAAGACCGGGTTAGGCGGGGACGCGGTGCGCGCGCAATCTTGCCTCGGCGAAGGCGCGGTCCTAAGCGCATCGCCGTGCCGCCGCTCCGGGTGGAACGCAGCAATCATCGAGGGGCTGAATGGCCGAACCACATACCCGCCCGCTTTCGCCGCACCTGTCGATCTGGCGGTGGGGCCCCGGCATGACGGTGTCGATCCTCCACCGCATCACCGGCGCCGGCCTGTCGATCCTTGGCCTTGGCGTGCTTACCTGGTGGCTGATGGCGCTGGCCGACGGTCCCGAAGCCTATGGCACCTTCACCCAGGCCGCCGCGCACCCGATCGGGCTAGTCGTCCTGGTCGGCCTGACCTGGGCGTTCCTGCAGCACCTCTTCTCGGGCATCCGCCATTTGGTGATGGACAGCGGTGCGGGGTTCGAGATCAATATCAACAAGCGCTACGCCTTGCTGACCATCATCGTCTCGGTCCTGCTGACAGCATTGCTGTGGGCCTATCTGCTGGGAGTGATCGCATGAGCATCGGGCAAAGCGCCTCCCCGCTTGGCAAGGTCCGCGGGCTCGGCTCGGCGCGTGAAGGCGGCGAGCATTGGCTGACCGAGCGCGTCACCAGCGTGGCTTTGCTGCTGCTCGGCGTCTGGCTCATCGCCTCGCTGCTGATGCTTCCGGCGCGCGACGGCGCGACGCTGGTCGAATGGCTCCGCCATCCCAGCGGCGCAGTACCGATGGCGCTGTTGATCGTCACCGCCTTTCGCCACGCGCTCGACGGGATGAAGGTCGTGGTCGACGATTATGTTCATGACGAGGGTCTTCGCTTCGCCACCAACCTCGCGCTGCTGTTCCTGGCGGTCGGCGGCGGGGCGATGGCGCTGTTCGCGCTGGCCCGCATTGCCTTCGGAGTTGCGGCTTGAGCGCCTACAAGATCGTCGACCACACCTATGACGTCGTCGTCGTCGGGGCCGGCGGCGCCGGCCTTCGCGCCACGATGGGCTCGGCCGAACAGGGTCTGAAGACGGCCTGCGTGACCAAGGTCTTCCCGACGCGCAGCCACACCGTTGCCGCGCAGGGCGGGATTGCCGCCAGCCTGGGTAACATGGGCGCCGACCATTGGACGTGGCACATGTACGATACGGTCAAGGGCTCCGACTGGCTCGGTGACCAGGACGCGATCGAATATCTGACGCGCGAGGCGCCCGCCGCGGTGATCGAGCTTGAACATGCCGGAATGCCGTTCAGCCGCACCGCCGACGGCCGCATCTACCAGCGCGCCTTCGGCGGCATGACCCAGAACTTGGGCGAAGGTCCGCCGGCGCAGCGCACCTGCGCCGCCGCCGACCGCACCGGCCATGCAATGCTGCACACGCTCTACACGCAGAGCCTGCGCCACGACGCCGACTTCTTCATCGAATATTTCGCCATCGACCTGATCATGGAGGACGGCGCCTGCCGGGGCGTCATTGCCCTGTGCCTGGACGACGGGTCGATCCACCGCTTTCGCGCGCAGGCCGTGGTGCTGGCGACGGGCGGCTACGGCCGCGTCTATTTCTCCGCGACCAGCGCGCACACCTGCACTGGCGACGGCAATGCGATGGTGCTCCGCGCCGGCCTGCCGCTGCAGGACATGGAATTCGTGCAATTCCACCCGACCGGCATTTACGGCGCGGGCGTGCTGATAACCGAAGGCGCGCGGGGCGAGGGCGGCTACCTCACCAACAGCGCGGGCGAGCGCTTCATGGAGCGCTATGCGCCGAGCGCGAAGGACCTCGCCAGCCGCGACGTCGTGTCCCGCTCGATGGCCATGGAAATCCGCGAAGGCCGCGGTGTGGGTCAGGAGAAGGACCACATCTTCCTCCACCTCGACCATATCGACCCCAAGATCCTGCACGAGCGGTTGCCGGGCATCACCGAGACCGCGATGACCTTCGCCGGGGTCGACCTAACCCGCCAGCCCATCCCGGTCACGCCCACGGTCCACTATAATATGGGGGGGATCCCGACCAATTATCATGGCGAGGTGGTGACGCTGAAAGACGGCAACCCCGACGCCATCGTCCCCGGCCTGTTCGCGGTGGGGGAGGCGGCCTGCGTCAGCGTCCACGGCGCCAACCGGCTCGGCTCCAACAGCCTGATCGACCTCGTCGTGTTCGGCCGCGCTGCCGGGCATCGCCTCGGCGAAGTGGTCAAGAAAGGCGCGCTGCAGGATGAGCTGCCCAAGGACGGCGCCGACCTCGCGCTCGGCCGGCTCGACAAGTTCCGCCATGCCGAGGGCAACAGCCCGACCGCCGAAATCCGCCTCGAAATGCAGCGCGTGATGCAGGCCGATTGCGCCGTCTTTCGCACCGAGCGCACGCTTGCCGAAGGCGTGTCGCGCATCGACAAGGTGTTCGCGCGCATGGCCGACGTCCGCATCACCGACCGCAGTCTCATCTGGAACAGCGACCTGGTCGAAACGCTCGAGCTCGACAATCTGCTCAGCCAGGCCGTGGTCACGATGCACTGCGCCGAAAACCGCAAGGAAAGCCGCGGCGCGCATATGCACGAGGACTTTCCCGAGCGGAACGACGCCGAATGGATGAAGCACACGGTGGCGTGGTGCGACGGCTGGGGCGGCAAGAACGCCGGCGTGAAAATCGATTACCGCCCGGTCCACGAATATACGCTCACCGACGACATTCAGTACATCAAGCCGAAGAAGCGGGTTTACTAGGAGCCGCCGAGCGCAGGTGAGCGATTGCGCAGCAATCGGAAGCCAGCGCGTAGAGACGGCGACTAGCGGACGGCCTGCGCGGCTAGCCGCGACAGGACCGACGGCGCGGATTCACTCCGCGCCAGCAGTGTCGGTTAGAGACGCTTTGAGCTGAAAGCCGAAGTTGGACTCTCGAGTGTGTTTAGGTTTTTTGAACCGAGCATTCTTAAGACTGAACCGATGGCCACTCTTGAACTCAGGCGAGCACTAGCTCGGCCCGACGCCGAAACGTTGGTGCGGCAGATCGACGCTTATGCGGATTATTTTGCGACGGGTGAGGGCGAGTGGCCGGACGAGTGCGCAGACGATTTCGAATAAGTGCTTAATGCGGGTCCTGACGCTGAAAAAGCCCTCGCTTATGTCATTATCGCTGCATCACGCACCGATGATGCCAACTTCTTGCTATTCCTTGGGTGCGGTCCACTGGAAAACTTGCTTTTCTACGCCTCGCCAGAATTGATGCGGCGGATCATCGCCGAAGCCAGGCGGTCGGCAAGGTTTTGCTGGTTGCTAAGTTGTCCATACAAGATCGCGATCGATCAGGCCGTGTGGGAGCAAATCAAGCCGTTCCGCCAGACGGGCGAGCATGAGGAGCCCTCGCTAGAAACCTTGCCGCCGCGCAATGTCGCTTGAATTCGCGAGCACTGACGGCCGCAATGCGTTGACAGCAAACGTCTCTTCGGAGTCAGACTAGCTTGAGCGCCACCGCATACCTCGCCGCCTTATCCGCATAATGTGCCGCCGACGCGCGCAACGCCTGCCGCTCCGCCTCGCTCAGCTGCCGGATCGCCCGCGCCGGTGACCCGACGATCAAGCTCCCCGCCGGGAACGTCTTGCCCTCGGTAAGCAACGCCCCCGCGCCGACCAGACACTCACTTTCCAGCACCGCGCCGTTCAAGATCCGCGCGCCCATCCCAATCAGGACATCATCTGCAATCGTGCACCCGTGAAGGATCGCCTGATGTCCGACGGTCACGCGCGCGCCGATGGTCAGCGGGAAACCTGGGTCGCTGTGGCCGATCGCGCCGTCCTGGATGTTGGTGTCTTCGCCGATGATGATCGGCGTGTTGTCGGCGCGGATCACGGCGCCGAACCACACGCTCGCCCGCGCTGCGAGGCGGACGTCGCCGATCAGGTCGGCGGAGGGCGCCGCCCACGCGCCGTCAGCCAGGGCCGGCGCAGCGCCATCAATCTGGTACATTGGCATCCTTCCGCCTTAACCTAGTCGCTCTGGCTGCGGAACGCGCTCGAGCAACCGCAGCGTCTTTTCCGGGTAGGCGACGTCGGTTCCCGGCTCGAGCGTAGCCGCGGCGCCCGCAGCGACCGCGATGCGGAATGCCTCGGCCGGCGCCATCCCCTGCGCGAGGCCGTAGGTCAGGCCAGCGAGGAAGCTGTCGCCCGCGCCTACGGTGCTGACGGTCTCGACTTCGAAAGCCGGCAGGAAGAGGGTCGCGTCAGCTCCGATCAGCAAGGCGCCGTCGCTGCCGAGAGTCAGGGCGACATGCGCGGCCTCTCCACGCGCCACGACCGCAGCGGCGGAATCGCGGCTCATTTCCTCCTTGCTCACCTTGAGGACCGATATGCCGCCCGCAGCGAGCGCCGCGTCCAGCGCCGCGCCCGACGTGTCGAGGATGAGGCGTGCGCCGCGATCGCGTGCGGCACCGCCGATCTCGGCGTAAAAGTCGTCGGGAACGCCGGGGGGCAGCGATCCGCTGGCGACGAGCCAGTCGCACGAGGCGGCCACGACCGCCGCCCGGCACTGCGCCAGTTCCTCGGCGGTGATGGTCGGTCCTTCGGGAACGAAGCGGAATTCGCGGCCGCCCGAGCGCTCGTGCACGGTCAGGCTGGTGCGCGTGTCGTCAGCGATCCGCACCCAGCGCCGGACAAGGCCTTCGCGCGCGACCAGTTCGTCGAACGCCGCGCCGGTCGCGCCCCCCGCCAGGAAGACGGCTTCCACGTCGAGGCCCGGAGCCTGTCTTGAGCTTGTCGAAAGGCGCTGCAGCACGCGCGCGACATTGATCCCCCCGCCGCCCGGATCGATCCTCTCGCAGCAGGTGCGGATCTTCTTTTCCGGTTCGACTCGCTCGGCCTCGCTCGACACGTCGATCGACGGGTTGAGCGTCAGGGTCAGGACCTTCTTCGCCGCCATAACGGGGTTCATCGCAGATGCGCTGGCCGCTGTCACACCGCCGCTTCGGCACCCATCGGGCGCGGCGGCGTTGGCAAGGGGATGAGCAAGGATCCCCGGCCGTCGCGGACCGACTTTGCGGAAGACCGCACCATCCTGGCCAACGAACGCACCTTTGCCGGCTGGACGCGGACCAGCCTGGGGTGCATCGCGCTCGGGGTCGGCTTCCAGGCGCTGTTCAACCAATTGCAGCCGAGCTGGATACCGAAGGCGATCGCAACCGCCTTCCTGCTTCTCGCGGCATTGATCGTGTGGCTTGCGGAGCGCCGGTCGGCGGCGGTGATTGCGCGTCTTGATCCACACGTCGTCGTCAATGCCCGGCGGACGAACCTGCGCGTGATCGCCTTCTGCGTTTCGTTCGGGGCGGGGATGCTCGCAGCCTCGATCTGGCTGCTCATGTGATTGTCGACGGTCAGTCCGCCCATTGCGCGAGCAGCGCTCCGCTCGCGGGATTTTCCATGCGGATGCCGTCGAACCTGACGAGGATCAGGCAGTCTGGCGGGCGATTGGGTTCGGACACCGAACAGCGAATGACCTTGCCGTCCGGCCCCGCGCGAAGCCTGCCGGCGAGGACCAGGTTGAACCCGCTTTGGGCGATTCCGTCGCTGTCCTGTGGTGTCAGCACCGTTTCATACGGCCGCTCCAGCCGCCGCCCCGTGCGGGAATCGTCCACGGTAAAGATTTGTACCAGCCCGATCCGCTGCCCGGATGCGGGCGCGATTTGCAGCGGCGGTGCAGCTTCCGCCGCGGGTGCGGGCGCGGTCGCCGGGGATGCGGTTGGGACGGCTGGACAGGCTGCGGTCAGCAGCCAGGGCCGGCGGATCGAAAAACCGGAAGCCGCTTCCACAGCGCCGGTTCCAACCAGGTGGACAAGCCGGGGATCGTCACGGCCAATGTCCGGCCGCACAGTCAGGCGGATCGTCCGATCCTCCCCCGTTCCGCGCTCCTCGATGTTCGCGCGCACATCGCTTGCGGCGCCAGGGCAGGCGAAGCGCAGCGCAAACGCAAACGGCTTCCCATCCAGGGTCCGCTGGGCTTCAAGATCGCTTACCCCCGCCGCGGCGGCGCTTGCGGCTCGAGCCGTTGCCAGCAGCAGCGCCGCGCGGTCGAGCGGCGGCTCTGGGGTCGGCAGCACCGGCGAGGCAGCTTGGCTGTTGGTCACCATATTGCCCTCTGCCTCTGGGCCGGCATTCCGGTCGCATCCGGCGGTGAGAGCGAGGAACAGGACGCTTGGCAGGAAACGCAATATTGTCACGGGCAAGCCCTTAGCACAGAACGAATATCCTTCGGCATCCGCCAATCAAAGCAATGGCTTGGCCGTGATCGCGCAACGCTTCATAGCGGGCTCATGATTTCGGGCCAAATGATCACTTTGACGGTGCTCGTCGCCGTCGTTGCGGCGCTGATTTGGGATCGGGTGCGGTCGGACGTCGTTGCGCTCACTGGCGCTGCGGTCCTGCTGATGACCGGCGTCGTGCGCCCGGTCGAAGTGCAGGGGGCGTTCGCCAGCCCGGCGATCATCGCCCTCGCGTCGCTGTTCGTCATTGCTTACGCGATGGAGCTGTCAGGGTTGCTCGACGCGTCGATCCGCAGGCTGGTCGCCCTGTACCGCTGGATTGGCCGCTCTGGCCTGTGGGTCGTCATCGGCCTCGCCGGCGCGGCATCGGCGTTCCTCAACAATACGCCCATCGTCGTTCTCGGCGCACCCGTGGTTCGGGAAACGGCAAAGTCGCTAAACCTCTCGCCCCGCCGCTTCCTGATGCCATTGTCCTACGCGGCGGTGCTCGGCGGATGCTGCACGTTGATCGGCACCTCGACCAATCTGCTGGTCAACGACATGGCCGCGGTCGCCGGGCAGCCGCGCTTCAGCATTTTCGAAATCACGCCGGTCGGCCTGATCGTGGCGCTGACCGGCGGGCTGTATCTCTTGCTGGTCAGCGGCCGCCTGATTTCCACCGAGGGCGGGGAAGAACCAAGCGCCGAGGATCTTCGCGGCGGTCGCGAGCCGGGGCTTGCGGGCGGGCAGATGGGTGACGCCAGCGCCTTTGCCGGGCAGGTGGCGCTGAAGCCGGTCAAGGCCGTCGTTTCGCTGTTGATTTTCATCGCCGTGGTTGCGCTTGCGGCGATGAACGTCGCGCCGATCGCCGCCTGCGCGTTCGCCGGGGCGGTGCTGCTGATCCTGTTGCGCATCATCACCGCCGACGAAGCCTATCGCGGCTTGCGCCCCGACGTACTGATGCTGATTGCCGGGATGGTCGTGCTTGGCATTGCGCTTGACGTCAGTGGTGTCGCAAATGCCGCGACGGGGGCGATGATCGGCTCGCTCGATACCTTCAGCCCCTTACTCGCGCTGATCGTGATCTACGGCGTGACCCTGTTCGCGACCGAACTGCTGTCGAACGCGACGGTCGCGGTCCTCTTCACCCCCATTGCGGTGTCGCTGGCCGAAGCGCTGCAGGTCAGCCCGCGGCCGTTCCTCGTGGCAATCATGATCGCCGGCAGTGCCGCCTTCGCCACGCCCTTTGGCTATCAGACCAACGTCATCGTCTATCAGATGGGACGTTACAGCTATCTGGACTTCGTTAAGGTCGGGCTCCCGCTCAACTTCCTGACCTGGGCCGCCGCGGTCTTCGCCATCACGATCTACTTCCCCTTCTGATCCAAACCTTGCCCGAGGGAGCGCTCTCGGCTAAGGGGCCGACCGTCCGGCGGGCGCTCATTTCAGCGCGCGCGGCAGCCCGTCACTTGGCGAGCGCGTACGGTGCCCGGAATGTCCGGCGCCGCGACGCGCTTTTTGCCGTGAATAGGGTGCCGCGTGGGCGAGCATCCGCGGGGTGCCGCTTCGGCATGGTGCCGGGGCGGCAGTGCATGAAACCAGGTCCGCATGTGAAGGCCCGCCACGGTGGCGCGCCACGCGGCAGGCCCGACAAGAATACGGAAGACAACGACTTTATGGCGACCACGACTTTTCCCACCCGCGACGATTTCGCCGCGATGCTCAACGAGAGCCTCGGCGGCGAGAACGAGACCTTTGAAGGCAAGGTGGTGAAAGGCATCGTCACCGGCATCGAAAACGACATGGCGGTGATCGACGTCGGACTGAAGAGCGAAGGCCGCGTCGCGCTGCGCGAATTCGCCGCGCCGGGCCAGAAGGCCGAACTCAATGTCGGGGACGAAGTCGAAGTGTTCGTCGACCGGGTCGAAAATTCGGCCGGCGAAGCGATGCTGTCCCGCGACCGCGCACGTCGCGAAGCCGCGTGGGACAAGCTGGAAAAGGAATTCGAAGCCGGCAACCGCGTCGAAGGCGTGATCTTCGGCCGCGTGAAGGGCGGCTTCACCGTCGATCTCGGCGGTGCCGTGGCCTTCCTGCCCGGCAGCCAGGTCGATATCCGCCCGGTCCGCGACGTCCAGCCGCTGATGGACCTGCCGCAGCCCTTCCAGGTGCTCAAGATGGACCGCCGCCGCGGCAACATCGTCGTGTCGCGCCGCGCCATCCTCGAGGAAACCCGCGCGGAACAGCGCAGCGGCCTCATCCAGAGCCTCGCCGAGGGCCAGGTGATCGAAGGCGTGGTCAAGAACATCACCGATTACGGTGCGTTCGTCGACCTCGGCGGGATCGACGGCCTGCTCCACGTCACCGACATCAGCTACAAGCGCGTCAATCACCCGAACGAAGTGCTTGGCATCGGCGACACGGTGAAGGTGCAGATCATCCGCATCAACCGCGACACGCAGCGCATCAGCCTTGGCATGAAGCAGCTTGAAGCTGATCCGTGGGAAGGCGCCGCTGCCAAGTATCCGATCGAGGGCGTGTTCCGCGGCCGCGTGACGAACATCACCGAATATGGCGCCTTCGTCGAGCTTGAGCCGGGCATCGAAGGCCTCGTCCACGTCTCGGAAATGAGCTGGACGAAGAAGAACGTCCACCCGGGCAAGATCGTCAGCACGTCGCAGGAAGTCGACGTCAAGGTGCTCGAGGTGGACGAGGAAAAGCGCCGCGTGTCGCTCGGCCTCAAGCAGGCGCAGGAAAATCCGTGGGCCGCGTTTGCCGAGAAGCATCCTGTCGGCTCGACCGTCGAAGGCGAAGTCAAGAACGCCACCGAGTTCGGCCTTTTCGTCGGCCTCGAGGGCGACGTCGACGGCATGGTCCACATGTCGGACATCGCCTGGGGCGTCTCGGGCGAGGAAGCGCTGCAACTTCACCGTAAGGGTGAGATGGTCACCGCCCAGGTGCTCGACGTCGATGTCGAAAAGGAGCGCATCAGCCTTGGCATGAAGCAGCTCGAAGGTGGCGGCAGCGGCTCGGGCGGCGGCGCTGGTGCCGGCGCGGCGGGCGGCGTCAAGAAGGGCGAAACGCTCACCGTCACCGTCCGCGCGGTGCAGGATGCGGGCCTCGAAGTGCAGGTCGGCGATGATGGCGCGACCGGGTTCCTCAAGCGCACCGATCTTGGCCGCGACCGCGACGAGCAGCGTCCGGAACGCTTCCAGCCGGGTCAAAAGCTGGACGCCCTCGTCATCGGTTTCGATCGTTCGAAGAAGCCCAACTTCTCGGTCAAGGCGCTGCAGATCGCCGAAGAAAAGCAGGCGGTTGCGCAATATGGCTCGTCGGACAGCGGCGCGTCGCTTGGCGACATCCTCGGGGCGGCCCTCAAGGAGAAGGCCGAAGCTGCCACCGAAAAGAGCGACAAGGCCGAGAAGAAGACCAAGAAGAAGTAAGCTTGCGCCAAGGTGCGGAAGTCGAACGATTTCCGCACCTTGGCCCTCGTTTCCCGCTTGCAAGGCGGCGGGTTTCCTGACAGCTTCAGCTAGACGGTCGCCGCCGGGGGCGAAGGGCGACCGTAATTCCTTTGGCGGGGTAGCGATGATCCGTTCCGAACTGGTGCAGAAGCTCTGCAGTGACTTTCCCGACCTCACGCAACGCGAGGTTGAAGGCGTCGTGAGCTCGATTTTCGACTCGATCACCGATCAATTGGCCAAGGGCGGCCGGGTCGAGTTGCGCGGGTTCGGGGCTTTTTCCACCCGCAAGCGCGATGCGCGCGTCGGCCGCAACCCGCGCACCGGCGAATCCGTCTCGGTCACCGCCAAGCGCGTGCCCTATTTCAAGCCGGGCAAGGAAATGCGCGAGCGCTTAAATCTGCAAGAGGTTACAGCGGAGTAAGCCCGGCGTTTCGATGCCGGGCGTCCTTTGACCTGTGCGGACGTGGCGGAACCGGTAGACGCTGGAGACTTAAAATCTTCTGCCCCTAAGGGCGTGCGGGTTCGAGTCCCGCCGTCCGCACCAATCCCGAAATCCCCCTGATCCGGCGCGAGCGCGCTGGCCTTGCGAGCGCACGCTCCATGCCGCGCGCACGCCGCCGTCCCAACGCGGGACGGGGGACCGCAAATCCTAACAAGTCGTTTGCAGACGTAGTTAAAGCTGCGTTAGGATTTGACCATGGCTCGCCCGCGTTCCTCGCTTGGCCTTACCGTTCCACGCCATTCGGCGCCTGCCGCGCGCGCCCGCCCAGCGCCGCGCCACGCACGAGCCTTCGGGCGCCGTCAGAATTACGAAACTGTTGCCGTTGAGGCTCCCGCAAGGGCCAACGCCGAGCTGCGCCAGATGGTCAACACCTTCCTTGGCGGGCTCGTGTTCGTGGGCGTCCTGATCGCCTGACCGCGGTCAGCAATCGCAGGCCTGGTGCAGCTTCCAGCCGAGCCAGGCGGCGACCACGCTGGCGAGGGCGACGATCAGCAGGCTGTCCGCCACCGTAATCTCGAAAAAGCCGATGGCGACCGCCAGGATGCCCGTCGCCACGACCATCGCGCCCGAATTGACGATGTTGTTGGCGGCGATGGTCCGCGCCGTTTCCGACTTGGGCACGGTCGTGGTGAGGAAGGCGTACAACGGCACGACGAACATGCCGCCGGCGATCGCCACGCCGAGCAGGTCGACCAGCACCATCCAGCTGTTGGGCATGGTGAAGAACGCGCTGATCGACTGGAGCTCGCCACCGCTCACCGGCCAGCTGCGCACCCGCCGGAACAGGTCGAGGACGAAGACGCCCATGAACAGCGCCGAGATGGGGGAATAGCGCGCCGCCACCTGGCCCTTGAGCAGCCAGTTCACGAACACCGACCCGACCGCCACGCCAACCGAGAAGACCGCGAGGAACAGCGTCGCGACGGTCTGGTCGGCGCCAAGACTGTTCTTGACCAGCGGCGGGAATTGCGCGGCGAGCACCGCGCCCATCGCCCAGAAAAAGCTGATCGACAGCACCGCAAGAAACAGCCGCCGGACATGCATCGTCGCGCTGACCAGGCGGATCGATGCGCGCACGATGTGCCAGTCCATGCCGCGCTTGGGGAAGCCCTCGACCTCTGGCTCATCGACTGGCGGAGCGGGCGGGACGAAGCCGCCCGCAATCCGCCCAAGAACGGCGACGACCAGTACGCCGACCGCCGCCCATTCGGCATGGTAGCTGCCATCCGGATTCTGCAGGACAAGGATGCCGCCCAGGATCGTCCCGCCGAGGATGGCGATGTAGGTTCCGGCCTCGACCAGCCCGGTTCCGCCGAGCACCTCGTCGCTTTCCAGATGCTGAGGCAGGATGGCGTATTTGATCGGCCCGAAGAAGGTCGAATGGACGCCCATCGCCGTCAGGGCTGCGAGCAGCAGGGGGATGTTGTGGAGCAGCAAGCCTGCTGCGCCGAAGATCATGATCAGGATTTCGGCGGTCTTCACGATCCGCACGATCCGGGCCTTGTCATGGGCGTCGGCAAGCTGGCCCGACAGCGCGGACAGCAGGAAGAAGGGCGCGATGAACAGCCCGCCGGCAATCGCGCTGAACGTGGCCTCCTGCTCGGCATCGCCGTAGATGCCGTAGATCACCAGCATCACCATCGCGGTGCGGAACAGATTGTCGTTGAACGCGCCGAGGAATTGCGTGACGAAGATCGGCAAGAAGCGCCGCGTTCGCACGAGGTGAAGGGAATCGTGCACCGCTCGGCGTTGCCTACTTGTCCATGGTCGCTGACGGCGCCGCGACCGGGCGATAGTCGCGCACGAAGCGGTCGAGCAGGCGCACGCCGAACCCCGACAAGCCTTCAGGAACGGTCGGCAGGGACGACCCTCGCGAATCCACGCCGGCGATGTCGAGGTGCGCCCAAGGCGTCGTTTCCACGAAATAGCCGATGAAGTGCGCGCCGAAGCCAGCGCCGGGGGCACCGCCTTCGACGACATTCTTGATGTCCGCGATATCCGACTTCATGTCTTTGGCGTAATTGGGGTGAAGCGGCAGGCGCCACAATTCTTCGCCCGTCGCTGCGCCAGCCGCCGTCAGTTGCGCGGCAAGCGCATCGTTGCGCGTGAAGAGGCCGGCATATTCATCGCCCAGCGCCGTCGACACCGCGCCGGTCAGGGTCGCGACGTCGACAATGACGGCCGGGCGCAGGTTGCGTTCGGCGTAAGAGACGGCATCCGCCAGCACGAGCCGGCCTTCCGCATCGGTGTTGAGGATCTCGATGCTCTTGCCATTATAGGCGCGCACCACGTCGCCGGGACGCGTCGCCGACCCGCCCGGCATGTTCTCTGCCAGGGCGGCGATGGCGACCACGTCGACGGGGGCACGCGACTTGGCCAGGCTCAGCACCGTGCCGACGACCCCGGCGGCGCCAGCCATGTCGCCCTTCATCGCCCACATGCCGTTGCCCGGCTTCAGCGAAATGCCGCCCGAATCGAAGGTGATGCCCTTGCCCGCCAGCGCGACAAGCGGGGCGCCCGAAGCGCCGCGATAGCGGACGAGCAGCATGCGCGGTGGACGCGCCGAGCCTTTGCCGACGCTGAGGATTGAGCCCATGCCGCTGCGCTGCATCTGGGCTTCGTCGAACACCTCGATCGTCACGTTCGGCACGCCGCGGAACGCCGCCCGCGTGCGCTCGACGAAGCTTTGCGGGAAAATGACGTTGGCAGGCTCACGGATCAGGTCGCGCGAGAATAGGACGCCGTCGACAAGCGCGCGGCCGCTGCTTGCGAACGCCGCTTCGGATCCGGGCGCGGCGACGATGTTCATCGGTGCGTTCTGACCCGCGGGCTTGGGCTTGGCCGGGTCGGCGTACTTATATTTATCGAAGCTGTAGCCGCCGAGCCGCGCACCGACCGCAATGTCCGACGCCGCCGTCGCCCGGTTCACCGCCGGCAGGTGGTTGGCGATCACCGTCACGGGACCGTCGACATCGTTCGTCTGCTGCGCCGCGATGCCGCCGATGTCCTGCAGCGTCTTCGAGGTCGCGGGTGCGGTCCCGGCGCCGATGACGACGACCCGGCTCCACGGCCCGATGCCGCGCAGCACCAGGGTGCTGCCCTCCGTGAATTCGAACTTGTCCGCGGTCAGCGCGCGATCGACCGCGGCCAACGTGGGCGCGTCCACGGCCTGTGCCAGGCGCGCGACATCGCCCTTGCTTTGCATCGGCAGCACCAGCGCCGCGCCCTGGGCAGGGACGCTGCCAACGAAGGCGAAGGGTCGCTCAGCCCACGCTCCGGACGGCAAAGATAGCGAACAGGCAAGCAACGCCGCGGCGAACATCAGACGCATCGAAGTTCCTTCAGTACAACGGGAAAACCCGCAACTCCTTGGCTTCACTTCCGGGGCAGCACAAGTGGCGTCGGGACCCGCTGTCGCACCCCCTCTGCAAAAGCGCGAAAAGCAGGCTAAAGCGCAGCGGATGCTGACACTGCCCAACCTTCTCACCCTGTCGCGCATCCTGGCAGTGCCGATCCTCGTCTTCCTGCTGTGGAAGCCGGCGCCGTGGGATTATCTGATCACCTTCGTGCTCTACTGCATCGTCGGGATCACCGATTATTTCGACGGCTATCTGGCCCGCGCGCAGGGCAAGATTTCGCGGCTTGGCCAGTTCCTCGATCCCATCGCCGACAAGATCATGGTCGCCGCGGTGCTCGTCATGCTGATGGCCAGCCGCAAGGCCGACGGCGCAGACCCGATCATCCAGAATTGGGCGGTGATCCCGGCGCTCGTCATCCTGCTGCGCGAAATCACGGTCTCCGGACTGCGCGAGTACCTCGCCGAGCTGAAGGTGCTCGTCCCGGTCAGCGCGCTCGCCAAATGGAAGACGACATTTCAGCTCGTCGCGCTCGGCGCGCTGATCCTCGGCGGCGCGTTCCCGGACCAACCCTGGGTGCATCAGGTCGGGGTGGTCAGCCTGTGGGCCGCCGCGGCGCTGACACTGGTCACCGGCTACGATTATCTGCGGATCGGCCTCAAGCACATGGACTGACGCTAAGCGCTCCAGCCGGGATTGCGCCCGATTGATCGATTTTCCCCTTATCACTGACCAGTTTTAGTCGTTTCCGTCGATCGTCGGGGCGTCCTAGGGCAGCCTCGAACATTTATCGGCAGGAGAGGCGAATCATGGACGCGAAGACTGGTGAGATGGGCGGCTGCCCGATGGGCCACGGCGATGGCGGGGTCCGCGCGCTGCTCGGCCGCACCAACCGCGACTGGTGGCCGGAAATGCTGGCGACGGAAATCCTCAACCCGAACGGGGCGACCAACCCGTATGGCGAAGAATTCAACTATGCCGAGGCGTTCAACGCGCTCGACTATGACGCCCTCAAGGCCGATCTCAAGGCGCTGATGACCGACAGCCAGCCGTGGTGGCCGGCCGATTACGGGCATTACGGCCCCTTTTTCATTCGCATGGCTTGGCACGCCGCTGGCACTTACCGCACCGCGGACGGCCGCGGCGGCGCCAATAGCGGTCAGCAGCGCTTCGCACCGCTCGACAGCTGGCCCGACAACGGCAACCTCGACAAGGCCCGGCGCCTTTTGTGGCCGATCAAGCAGAAGTACGGCAAGAACATCAGCTGGGCCGACCTTTTCATCCTCGCCGGCAATGTCGCGATTGAGGACATGGGCGGGCCGGTGTTCGGCTTCGGCGGCGGCCGCGCCGACGTGTTCGAGCCGGAACGCGACATCTACTGGGGCTCGGAAGACAAATGGGTCAACCAGGGGGTGCAGACGCGCATCGCGCCCGAACATGGCATGCATGAGCTGGAAGGTCCGCTGGCCGCGATCCAGATGGGCCTCATCTACGTCAACCCCGAAGGGCCGGGCGGCAATCCCGATCCGCTCCTGTCGGCGCGCGATATGAAGGCGACCTTCGAACGCATGGCGATGAACCATGAGGAAACGGTTGCGCTGACCGCCGGCGGCCACACCTTCGGCAAGGCGCATGGCAACGGCGACCCGTCGACGCTCGGCCACGCGCCGGCCGGCAGCGATCTTGTCGCGCAGGGCTTCGGCTGGGTCAGCGGCGAGGAACATGGCGGCATTGGCGAGCATACCGTCACCAGCGGTATCGAGGGCAGCTGGGTGAACACGCCGACGCAGTGGAGCGAGAATTATTTCCGCCTGCTGCTCGATTATGAATATGAACTGGTGAAGTCGCCCGCGGGCGCACAGCAGTGGCAGCCGATCAACCAGCGCGAAGAGGACATGGCGCCGGCGGCATGGGACCCGAATAAGAAGGTCCCGACGATGATGACCACGGCCGACATGGCACTGAAGGTCGATCCGGAATTTCGCGTGATCAGCGAGAAATTCCGCAACGACCATGAAGCGTTCAAGGATGCCTTCGCCCGCGCCTGGTTCAAGCTGACCCACCGCGACATGGGGCCCAAGGCCCGCTACCTCGGCCCCGAAGTCCCGGCGGAAGACTTGATCTGGCAGGATCCCGTCCCCGCCGGCACCATGCCGTCGGACGCGGAGGTCGCCGCCGTGAAGGCGAAGATCGCCGATAGCGGTCTGACCGTCAGCCAGTTGATCAAGACCGCCTGGGCGTCGGCGAGCACCTATCGCAAGTCCGACCATCGTGGTGGCGCCAATGGCGCACGCGTCGCGCTCGAGCCGCAGCGCAATTGGGAGGTCAATGAGCCGGACATGCTGGCCAAGGTGATCGACACGCTGAACGGCCTTCGCGGCAACATGTCGCTGGCCGATGCCATCGTGCTCGGCGGCGTGGTCGGCTTGGAGAAAGCGGGTGCGGCCGGCGTGCCCTTTACCGGCGGTCGCGGCGACGCGACGCAGGATCAGACCGACGCCGAAAGCTTTGCGGTCATGGAGCCCGAGGCCGACGCGTTCCGCAACTATGTCGGCAAGAAGAAGCTGGCGGTGAAGACCGAAGAGATGATGCTCGATCGCGCCAGCCTGCTCGGCCTGTCGGTGCCCGAAATGGTGGTCCTGATCGGCGGGCTTCGCGTGCTCGGCGCCAACCATGGCGAGCGCGGCCACGGCCACTTCACCAACCGTTCGGGGCAACTCACCAACGACTTCTTCGTCAACCTGCTCGACATGACCAATGTTTGGAAGTCGGTCGAAGGATCGGACGATCAGGAATATGTCGCGACCGACCGGGCGGAGGGCAAGGAGCGCTGGCGCGCGACCCGCGCCGACCTCATCTTCGGGTCGAACAGTGAGCTTCGAGCAATCTGCGAAGTCTATGCCGAAAAAGGAGGGCAGGAGCGGTTCGTGACGGACTTCGTCAAGGCCTGGACCAAGGTCATGAATGCCGATCGCTTCGATCTTCCGCAGAACAAGCAGTCCAACACGCCAGTCGGCGTCGCCGAGCCCGCGCTCGCCGAATAGACAGCGTGCCGAAAGGCCGCGGCGCTCCCTCCTGGGCGCCGCGGCCCCTTCTTCAGACCGGTTCGTGGATCGCTTGCGGCTCGGCAGGCGCCGCTGAAAGGTCGGTCGCGATCCGGCGCAAGGTGGTCGCAAGCAGCCGAAACTCACGCTCGCGCGCACTCGACCGCCGCCAGATCAGCGCGATGCGGCGATAGCCCTGGTCGGACCGCAGCGGCCTGGCGTCGACGCGCGTCCCGTCAAGGATGCCGGCATCGATCGCCATTGCGGGGATGAAGGTAAGGCCGAGCCCATTATCGACCATTTGCACCAGCGTGTGGAGTGAGGTGCCCATCATCGCCGCATGGGCGCGAAGGTCGGGACGGTTGCACGCCGACAACGCATGGTCCTTCAGGCAATGCCCGTCCTCGAGCAGCAGCATGCGCCCCTCGTCAATCGCATCGACATCGACGCTTGCGCCGCTTGGCGCTTCGCCGCGTGGAAAGGCGACGTAGAGCGGGTCGTCGAACAACGTCTCCGATTCCACCTCGCCGCAGCCGTAGGGCAAAGCGAGCAGCACGCAGTCGAGCTGGCCACGGTGCAGCGCCTCGCACGCCGACTGGCTCGGCTCCTCGCGCAGGTAGAGCTTGAGGCTCGGCCACTCGCGGCGCAGGTGCGGCAGCATCGCCGGCAGAAGGAACGGCGCGATTGTCGGGATGACGCCCATGCGCAGCTCGCCATGCAGCGGCTGGCCCTCGGCGCGGGCAAGCTCGGCCAGTTCCTCGCTCTCGCGCAGCACGCGCACCGCCTTCTTCGCCACCTTCTCGCCAAGCGCAGTGAAGCGGACCACGCGCCGCGTTCGCTCGACCAGGGTCACGCCCAGCAGATTCTCCAGCTCGCGCAGGCCCGCCGACAGGGTCGATTGGGTCACGTAACAGGCCTCGGCGGCGCGACCGAAATGGCCGTGCTCGTGCAATGCCACGAGATATTGCAGCTGCTTGATGGTCGGCTGGTGGACGGTCATTTAATCGAGTGATCCAATCACTCCGCCGGGCCTAAGCGATTCAGGCGATTTACGCCAGCGCGCGATAGAGCGCGTATCCGCTGGTCAGCGTGACGATCGCGCCGACGAAGGTCAGCAGCAGGTCCGGGTTGACCCGCTTTGCGATCATCGCCCCGAACGGCGCCGCCAGAACTCCGCCGATCAGCAGGCCAACCGTCGCCACCGTGAACGCTTCCCACCCCATGGCGAGGATGAAGGTCGCCGAAATCGTGACGGTCAGGAAGAATTCTGCGGTGTTGACAGTGCCGATCGTCTTGCGCGGGTTGCCGCCCTGGACGAGCAGGTTGGAGGTGACGATGGCGCCCCATCCGCCGCCGCCGCCGGCATCGAGAAAGCCGCCGACCAGCCCGAGTGGCTCGACCACGCGCGGCCGCTTCTCCGTGTGGCGGTGCATCACGCCGCGGTAGAACAGGTAGAGCCCAAGCAAAGTGAGGTAGCTGAGCACGATCGGGCGCGCCGTGTCGGCGTGGATCTGCGTCAGCACGTAAGCACCGAGGATCCCGCCGATCATCCCCGGGATGACAATCCGCGCGAACAGCCGCCAATCCACGTTGCGGTGCGCGACATGGCTGATGCCTGACACCGCGGTGGTAAAGGTCTCGGCCGTATGCACGCCGGCCGACGCTGCCGCCGGGGGCACGCCCATGTTGATCAGCAGAGTGCTCGAAATCTGGCCATAGGCCATCCCCAGCGCGCCATCGACCAATTGCGCGGCAAAGCCGATCAGCAGGAAGGGAATGAGGATCGAAGGATCGCTCAGGAATTCGGGTATCGCTTTGGCCCCCTCTGCTGCGCCGCGTCGCGACTAACGGACAATCTCGCCGCAGGTTGCGAAGCCGATTGGCCGCACATAGATTGCTTGGCGAAACGACACGAGGATACCGGCTTGCCCTCAGGCCTGATTGCCTATCTCGACTCGGTGAAGTCGCGGGATCCCGCGGCGCGGTCGCGCTGGGACGTATTATTCTACCCTGGCGTCTGGGCGCTTGGGCTGCATCGCGTCGCGCACTGGCTGTGGGAAGGGCATTTGTTCTTCGTCGCCCGGCTGGTGAACCACTTGGCGCGTTTCCTGACCAGCATCGATATCCACCCCGGCGCGAAGATCGGCGCGCGCTTTTTCCTCGACCACGGTTTCAGCGTGATCGGCGAAAGCGCCGAGATCCACGACGACGTCACCATCTACCAGCATGTCACGCTGGGGGGCACCAACCCGACCACGGGCGTCGGCGGCAAACGCCACCCGACCATATGTTCCGGCGTGGTGATCGGTTCGGGCGCGCAGGTGCTGGGCCCCATCGAGGTCGGCGAGGGCGCCAAGATCGGCGCCAATTCGGTCGTCACCAAGGATGTCCCGGCAAGCGCGACGGTGGTCGGCATCCCTGCCAAGCCAGTGCCCGTCGACACCGTCCATTACAGCCCGGGCTTCCTGCCCTACGGCACGCCCTGCGGTGAGGATGTAGATCCCGCGCGCCTGCGCGTCGCCGAGCTCGAGCGCGAGCTCGACGATTTACGCAAGGAGGTCGCGGCGCTCAGCGCCGAGCGGCAGCCGCGGCCGAAGGTGAAGTCCGCTTGAGCGTCGTGGCGCCGTTCCCGCCACCTTGGGACCGGCGCCCCATCGCCACGTTCGACCGCAACGAATTCACGCGCATCCTCGATCTCTACGGGCGCATGGTCGCGGCCGGGCACTGGCGCGACTATGCGCTTCGCATCGATCCCGACGTCGCGGTCTTCGCCGCCTACCGTCGCCATTCCGAACGGCCCGAGGTCCGCATTGAAAAACGCCCCGCGCTTCGGCTGAAGCAGGGGGCGTTTGCCTTGGTCGGTGAACATGGCGCGGTGCTCAAGCGGGGCCAGGAGCTTGGTGGCGTCCTGGCTCCGCTCGAGCGCCGGCTTATGCGGCTGGTTGGCTAGCCGGCACGCCGGGCCGATCGAGGATCGGCAGGCGGGCCCGCAGGCTTTCCGGAAGCGGCCGGACGACCGCTGCGCGGGTCTGGTGCCAGAAGGCCGACAGCAGCAGTAACGCCGAGCCGATGATCAGCGCGGTGAGTGCAACGTTGAGCTCGACCGCACCGAACCGCTTGAACAGGTCGGACATCGCCCACAGCACATAGGCCAGCGCCGATACCAGCAGCGCGCGGCGGTCGATCGCCACTGCGGTCAGCCCCATGGCGAGGTACAGCAGCACGACGACCGCGCCTTCGACTAGGGTCGCATCGCCGTCGGTCAGCCCAAGCAGGGTGAAGACCGGGTGGACGATCATCGGCGCGGCCAGCAGGTGAAGCCAGAAGGCCACGTCGGAACGGCGGGTGAGGCGGGCACGGTCCGACGCATCCCACCACATGGCGAACAGGAACATGCCGATGCCCAGCAGCAGGACGACCGACAGGAACACGGTCTTGGCCGTCTCGCCGTCAATCCCGGTCATTGCCATGACCAGGCCGACGATGATCCCGGCTGCCGCAGCGGCTCCCGCGGCGACCGTGATCGGTACACGGAATCGGCGCCAGTGAATCCACGCCGCGCCCGCTGCGACTGCCGCTGCAATTGCGCCGAGGATCGCGCCCAATTGCGGGTTGTTGTCGATCTGCGCTTCCCCGACGGTCAGTCCGAGCAGCATCGCCGCCGCGCCGAACACGCTGCCGACAAAGGCGAGCAACAGCACGATAGACGGCAGGGCCATGCGGCGCTTTGCGGTGAAGAATAAGGCGAGTCCCCAAGACACCGCCGCAACTGCAAGCGGGGCGATGAACGACGGACCTTCGCCGGCGAGATCGGTCCCCGTGACCGACCCGATGCGCTGACCGATCCACGCCACCGCGACCAGCAGCAGGACTGCGGCAATCGATACGAAAATGTCGTTGAATCCGGTGATCAGCCGAAATTGCTCTTCATCCGGAATCGCGGTCGACCGCTGGCGTTCGACGTGCGCGCGCAGCCCGTCGGCGGCCTGGGCGCTGATCGCTCCGGAAGCAACGGCGTCGTCGAGCTCTTGCTGGCTATACATAAGGGCCTCCCTGTCGGCATGCCCTAACAGCGGTGTATTATAGTGTCAATACAGTAGCGCAGCTGCACTTATTGCATTTGGACCGCGCGCGCGGGTTCGGCAGCCTCGGTCGGATTGGCCGTCACGCTCGTGTCCTGGGCCTTGGTTGGACCCGCGACAGTGACCGCGTCCGGGCGCACGCTCACCTCGAATGGCGTCTCGGGCCCAAGCTCGCCGTCGATCGAGACGCGCATTCGGGGGCGCGTCGAAACGCGCATCTTCGTGCCGTAGATTTCGCAAACCTGCTGGCCCCTCGACTTGAGCTTCAGGGCGCTCGATAAGTAGCTCCAGCCAAGCTTGAACATGCTCCGCCCGCGCACAACCTGGATGACCACTTCGCCGCTGTGCAAATCGGCGTTTTCAATGAGTTCGACGCCGCCATGGAAGCGGCCATTGGCGATGCGCGCCTCAGTTGCCCAAAATCGGCGAACCTTCTTTCCGTCTTCGACCTTGAGCCGGAACGCCTTGAAACTGGCCGCCGACCATCCTGCCCACAGCAGATAGCCAAGCCGGCCGAACGATTTCTTCAGGCCGTGCGGAACCGTCTCCGCGACCATGGGGGCAAGGCCGAGCGCCGCATTGTTGAGGAAATAATCGCCGTTGATCGCCGCCAGATCGACCTTGCGCGGCGAGCCGTGCGCGATGACGTCGATCGCCCCGTCGAGATCGAGCGGAATGCCCAGCGTGCGCGCAAAGCTGTTCGCGGTGCCCAGCGGCAGAAAGGCGAAGACGGTGTCCTTGCCAAGAAATTCGTCGATCGTTTCCGACAGCGTCCCGTCGCCGCCGCCGACGATGACCATCGGTGCGCGATCGATCGCCGCCGCGACTTCGTCGTTCAGCGTCTCGGGCTTCTTGACCGCACGCGCATCGATCAATTCCACACCTGCGGCGATCAGCTTGTCGCGGACCTGGTCGAAGACCTCGGCCCCGCGGCGGCTGGCGGCGTTGACGATCAGGATCGCCATCTTGGGGAGCGGGGTGTTGGGCATCGCCTGGCAAGAGCGGCTACCGCGCCTCGCGGTTCCACGATAAAGCGCAGCCATGCCTGCTTGCTACCCCGCGCTGCGCCTCCGCCGTGGCCGATCGACCCCGTGGATGCGCGACATGCTGGCCGAGCACCGGCTGCATCCCAGCGACCTCATCTGGCCTTTGTTCATCTGCGCCGGGGAGGGGTGCGCGGAGCCGATTGCCGCGCTTCCGGGCGTCAGCCGCTGGACCGTTGATCAGCTGGCCAAGCAGGCGCGCCTGGCGGCGGATGCCGGCATTCCGTGCGTCGCCTTGTTCCCCAACACGCCGCAGCCGCTGCGCAGCGACGACGCGCGCGAGGCGCTCAACCGCGACAACCTCATCTGCCGGGCAATCAAGACGATCAAGGATGCGGTGCCGGACATCGGCGTGCTGACCGACGTCGCGCTCGACCCCTACACCAGCCACGGCCATGACGGTTTGATCGACGAAGCCGGCAACGTGGTCAATGACGATACCGTCGCGATCCTCGCCGACCAGGCACTTGTTCAAGCCGAAGCCGGGGCGGACATCGTCGCGCCGTCGGACATGATGGACGGCCGCGTCGCCGCGATCCGCGCCGCGCTCGAGCGCGAAGGCCATTGCGACGTCGCGATCATGGCCTACGCCGCCAAATATGCCTCGGCCTTCTATGGCCCGTTTCGCGATGCGGTGGGATCGAGCGGGCGGCTGAAGGGCGACAAGCGCGGCTACCAGATGAACCCAGCCAACATCGACGAGGCGCTGCGCGAGGTCGAGCTCGATCTCGCGGAGGGCGCCGACATGGTCATGGTCAAGCCCGGAATGCCCTATCTCGACGTGCTCGCGCGGGTGAAGGACGCGTTCGGCGTGCCCACCTTCGCTTACCAGGTGTCGGGGGAGTATGCGATGATCGAGCATGCCGCCGCCGCCGGGGCGGGCGACCGCGATGCGCTGATCCTGGAGACGCTGCTGGCCTTCAAGCGCGCCGGCGCAACGGGCGTTCTCAGCTACCACGCGCTTGACGCCGCGCGCCTCATCAATGGCTGAAGTCGCCACCGAAACCGACCGCCTGCGCCTGCGCACCTGGGACGACGCCGACAAGGTCGAGTTCGCCCGGGTCACCAACACGCCGGCGGTGATGCGCTGGCTCGGCGGCGTGCAAAGCGACGAATGGCTTGCAGCCGGCTTTGAGCGAATTGACGGCTATCAGCGCGACTTCGGCCACACCTTGTGGGCGGTCGAGCGCAAGGCCGACGGCGCCTTGCTCGGCTTCTGCGGCCTGAAACGGGTCAACTCGCCCGGCGCCAGCTGCCCCGGCGACTTCGAGGTCGGTTGGCGCTTGCGCGAGGACGCCTGGGGGCAGGGGTTTGCCAAGGAAGCCGCGATCGCCAGCCTCGACCTTGCCTTCGACCACTTCGCCGCACCGCACGTCGTTGCCTTGACGGTCGAAGGCAACGCGAGCAGCCGCGGCTTGATGGCTCGCCTCGGCATGACGCGCCGCGCCGACCTCGATTTCACCGACGACCGCTTCGGGCCGGAGATGAACCCGACGATCGTCTATCGCATCGACGCCGCCGAATGGCCCGACGCAAGGCGGCGCGCACTGCAAAAATAGGGAGGAAAATGGCGCGCCCGGAAGGATTCGAACCTCCGGCCCCCAGATTCGTAGTCTGGGAAGGCGTGGTCTCATAACGCTCGATATTGTCTTGCTCCCGCAGCAGCGTGTTCCAGTAGTGTCCAATGCTGTTGCTCAATATCCGGTCGTTTGTTACCTAACGCGTACCTAAGCTGCCCTTTAGGTAGCGCAATCACGATACCGGGGTGACTGCATCACCGGGTCCATAGGAGACCCGGATGACCCAATCGCAATCGAATCCTACTGTTCGCGTCGCGACCATTCTCGCGACTTGCGTCTGGAAGCCGTGCCCCACGTACCTTGCGTTGGGGTTGAGTGCGGGGAGCCACCCCGACTTTATAACTGAGAATCACGGAACGATCTGGACCTTCCTGGCGCGCACTCGTGCCGCGCAGGATTGGTGGGCCGAGAATGTCGGTGATGGCCCGTGCCTGGGTCGCAATTGCTGCGTCGACCACCACCACGCTCAGGCCATTCTGGTCGGGCTACAGCGCGATGGCTTCACGACGCAGAGCGGGAGGTCCCAATGACCAAGGCCGTCGTACTGACCGACTCCAAAGTGGCGAGCATAAAGCCACCCGCCAGAGGGCAAAAAGAGCATCCCGATCTCAAGGTGACGGGCCTCCGGCTGCGTATTGGCGTATCCGGAAAAAAGGTCTGGATCATACGCGCTCGCGCTGGGAATAAGATGATCAACAAGAAGGTCGGCGTTTATCCGACGATGGGCCTAGGAGCCGCCCGCACCGCTGCCGAGAGGCTTCTGAAGACAATCGCCCGTGACGGCGGGACGGAAGCGCTTGAACGGACTTTTGGTGCAGTAGCTGAGCTATGGTTGGATAAGCTTCGCGCGAGCGGCAAGCGCCAGACTTACATTCACGATGCCAAGCGAAAGCTCGAACTGCACGTTCTACCCAAGTGGCAGGATCGGAAGGTCACTGATCTGCGGCGGAGTGAGGTCCGCGATTTGATTGAGGGGATCGAGGGGGCAGTCCTCCCGAACAGGGTGTTGGCAACCATTCGACCGATCTTTCGCCTCGCGCTGTCCAGGGACTGGATCGACGTCAATCCAGCAGAGGGCCTCACTAAGCCAAAGGGGGAAGAACCACGGGACCGGGTGCTCGACATGGGCGAGGCAAAGCGCATCTGGACAGCAGCAGGGCTCCTAGGCTTTCCTGGCGGCCCCTTCGTTCGCGCGCTTCTGCTCACGGCGCAGCGACGCTCGGAGGTGGCCTCGATGAGATGGAGCAACGTCGATCTCAACGCGGGGACTTGGCGGTTGAAGGCCGCCGATACGAAGGCGGGCCGCGCGCATCTGGTGCCCCTGAGCGCTCCGATGATTGAGTTGCTGAAGGCCCTGCCGAGGCTTGACGACTCTGACTATGTTTTCACGACCGATGGGCAGACTGGGATCGCCGGGTTCTCGAAGTTCAAGTCCCGGCTCGACAGGTACATCGCCGCAGATGAATGCGCCTCGATTGAAGGGTGGCGTTTACATGATCTTCGGCGAACCGCGGCCACGAACATGGTGCGGTTGGGGGTGCTCGAAGAGGTCGTCGGCAAGGTGCTAAACCACGCGAGTGCCGGGGTCACAGCGAAGGTCTACGCCCTGCATCGCTACGAACCTGAAAAACGGTCGGCTCTCGATCGTTGGGGCGCTGAACTGATGAGGGCAGTCGGGGGCCAGGATAGCTCGAACGTCGTCGCCTTCCGATGACTGCGGAAAATGCCTTCACCGCCTTGACCATGACCGCTCAATGCGGCGGTCCGAGCCTACTTCCCTGCCCGGAAGCCATGGTCATGAGTAAGGATCAGGAAGCTTGCCTGCACGTCGATCGCGATATGTATCTCGCTCGTTGCAAGCGCCAATGGGAGCAGGATCACTATTACCCGGCTGCCGGGTACGCGGTCCTTTTTTGCACGTACAACAAACTGCCGCTCCCAGCCTGGCTCGCAGACGTTGTGAATCAAGCGATGCTTACCGCCTTCGAGCATGGCGGGAGAACAACAAATCGGCGCCAGGGTGGCTACACGCGGCAGGCACGGAGGCTGGAGGTTCATCGGCACCGGTGGGCGACCGTGAGGATGTACAAACAGCAAGAGATGACGGACGAGGAAGCCTTTGAGCGCGCCTCGAAAGACCTCAGAGGAAGTGCGGCCCAAGGTGAGCCGAGACAAGTTGAACAAAGCTACCGCAGAATTCAACGGCAGCAGCGAGATCTAGTACGGTTTAATCAAGGAAATAAGGGAGCCAGAACAGTTCGGTAGATGCGCGTATGTCCTCCGCCGTTCCATTTGTTCGGAGACGGCCACAATGTACCGACTGCTTCGGCTGAATGCTGTTAAGGAGATCACCGGTCTTTCGAGATCGTCGATCTACGCTGACCTCACTTTCCCGCGACCGGTTAAGATCGGCGAACGCGCCGTGGCGTGGGTCGAGGACGAAATAGGGGCGTGGATCTCCGATCGCATTGCGGGGCGCGACGAGAAACAGCAATGAGCGGCCAACGCCCCCGCAAGTCGCTTCGCGACTCAATTGATGCAATGTGCCGTGAGTGCTGCGCGCGCGACGCGGGTTCGAATTGGCGTGAGCACGTCGCTGTCTGCTCGTGCTCGTCTTGCCCGCTGTGGCCGGTGCGTCCGCTATGCGCCAACGCGTCCGCCTGGATGAAAACGCGTGATCCGGCGAACGCACCACGCGAGTGGTTCGCAATGTCGCGTGAAACCGCGCTCGCCCAGATGCGAAACATCCACACAGATGCCCCAGGAAGGGGCAAGACAGCGATCCTAGGACACTGCGAGGAGCCGAAAGTAGCGGTTTGCTTTCCTGTGACGACGGTGCGCCAGGACCGCGATGTAGGCTACGTCGAAGGAACTCTAGCCACTGACGAGCAGCGGAAGCGTCGTGGCGAGGCGTAGGCCGCTAGCAGATCACCGGGCTGACACACGCGGCTGTGCGCTCAGCGGTCTGCCTCATGCCGTCGCTGACTCGGCGGCGTACTTGTCGCTAAACCCCTTCGAGCGTGCTGTGCTGGGCGAGATTCTTAGGCGGTTCAACGGCTATAACAACGGATCGATCGGGATCAGTTACGAGCAGATCGGTGATCGCCTTAAGGGGCAGAACAAGTCTCGGCCCAATAATGCTCGAATTGCAGCGGCAATCGTACGGCTGATTGATCGGGGCCTCGTCGGCGACCCAGAGCCTGAATCATGGATGCAGCGTCGCGCGCGGGAGTATCGGCTGACTTTCATCACGAGCGGGAAGGCTCCACCGTTCAAATGCGCGACCAATGAATACCTACGCTGGGAACCCAGCCACGGAAAAATCGGCGGTGACGGTGCGTCACCAGAGAGGTGCTTCCGTAGTGACCCTCGATCACCAAGCCTACTTTCGTTTGGTGACGCACGGTCACCCCCACCTTCAAAAAACGGCAGTTTCACGTCGGTCGAAAATCCGTCCCCTGGTGACAGAGCGTCATTGCTTATAAGTAAGCCATACACGGGCCTCAAAAGCACTGCAGCGCATGACCCGCAGCCGCCCGTCAATTCCATTTAGCGAACGCGAACGCGCTGCGCCACAGCTGGCCGAGAGACAACGATAATCGCTCCATGTAGCCGCGCGCTGCGGTTACAGGCAGCTCTCGACCGCACTCCGCATCCCCTTTCCATAGCCGTCGAGAGCGTTTCCCCAAACCCGCACCGCACCGCCCTGAATATGCGCCGTAAAGTGTGGCTGGTTAGCGGTGACGCGAACAATGAACGCCGAGTCTATCTCGTAGATCGACGGGGAAGATGGGCCGCGTTCGCTCATTTTGTAGGCGATGCAGTTGGCCAATTCCTTGTCAGGCTTGGCGCTGGAATAGGTAGCACTTGGCATTTTCTCTATTTGGAGAGCTTGTGCGGTCATCAGCAGAATGAGCATTACATAGCCCCGTTTTCGTCGTCCCTTCGGCAATTCCGTGTCGGTCGCTTTCATCGGCAACTCGGAATAGTTGCCCGTGCGCTTAGGCTTGCCCCGATGAGCCTTCAACCTGATCGCCACTCCGGCAGCTTCGCTGAAAAGCACCCTGCGCTGGATGAGCTGGAGCACAAACTCGCGCGCGTGCGCACGCGCGCGAGACGAGTGTCCGCTTTAGGCGCATCGTCGGAAATTTGAGGCCGCGCGGATGCGCTGCGTCCATCTGAGGGGGGTATTCTTCCTTACTGCTCCAAGCCAAGAACTTCCAGCATCTCGTCGCTTAGATTGTCGGTGTTGGTGATGCATATGACCTTATCGGCAGTAAGGCGGCTACGCGACAGCCCAACGGTGCGCTCCTCTAGAGACGCGGAAAGCCCGATGTTGAACGCTACGGAGACGCTGGGACGGTTTGAACAAGCGCCCGCGACGTACCACGTTTCGTCTTGGAGTTCCCCAGTGAGACCCGTAACGAGGCCAACCTCCATGTCGGCCCGCAGGGTGGCTGCCGCACCCTCTTTGACTTCAATAGCCGCGTCTATGGATTGGGCCGACGCTGGCGAGCTGACCGCCAGCAAGGATGCAAGACACCAGGCGCGAACGATGGTCATCCTCCTTGGCGATGGTATGGCTGCCTGTCCTCCTGCACCACCGATCATAACTTGATGTCCCCTTTCCGCCGTCGAGCGGAGAGCAACTTTAACACAAACTCGCGCGCACGCACGCGCCCGCGCGAGTTTCCCGTGCAGCTTACCTGGAGCCGACCTCCCGGGCGGGTCCGCTTGAGCGACTTGCTGGCAGTAGCCGACGGGAGCGGCTTCGGTTCCTTGGCGGCGGCATCGCTCGTCGCGTTCGCCTCCCAGTTTCCCAGCCTTGACGAGCCTGAAAATGCCATCAGAAGGGAGTCCGGTTGAAGGAGGGCGAGTTGCGTAGGGGAGTAGCCCTAGCATTGGCTATCGTCGTAAGTGCCAGCGCTTCTGCGGCGCCGACCGTCTTCATATCAGAAGGTCGTGGAGAAGCTTGGTGGAATGCATCAAGCGCAAAGGGCCGCGTCACAGGTCGAGTGGCTGGCGGCGTTACCGTAGCCGGACTTACGAAGCACATTGAAGAGACGGAAACTTACCACACTTACAAGATCTGCGCGCTGACCGAGGTGCAAAACGACACCTACGTCGGCGTCGATCCATCGACGCAGGATAGCATCTCAGCGACGCTGCCGTCAGTCCGATGGCGGGTACAAGCGCGCACTCCGGACGGTCGCCGCGTCGTCGCACAAAGCGTCCTCTATGAAGATTGTGATGATGCGGACAACCGGGGTGCTGCAGTCCTGGTTACCGATGTTAAAACATCGGACATTTTGCTTTTTAGACCAATGGGGCCTGGCGAGAGGAATGGAGCCTCCGTACCGATCTGGACGGCGTTCCTGAACAGGCCTGAAGGCAAAGGCCCTGATGTTCCTCTATTCAGCTTCTCTTCCTGTACGGAGTGCGGCGCCGAAACTGCCGTTTACTACGACGTGACCAGGAAGAAGATGTACACTGAATACAACGGCCACTAGCGGCGGGCGATCCGATTGTGCCAGCATGTTGTGGCAACAGCTGGCTGGCCGATCAGTTGAGCTAATTCGGCTCAGGCTTATCTGACGAAGTTTCTTCGCCAGGCTGCTGCTGTGGCGGCAGCACCTGATCAAGCGATTGCGAGCTTGGATCGGTTTCAGAAGGGGCGGGCCGCTGTTGAAGCTCTCGGTCCGGCTGTGGACGTACAGGCATGCCCTCTTCGTCAACCAGGACCGTCGCAGAGTTATCAAGGGTCCCATCGATGTTGTGGCCCACTGACACATTGGCGGCAGGCTGCTCGTCTATCGCCCCAGAATCGGCCAGCGGTGGCCGGTAAACTGACGATCTTGATGCAAACTCACAGCGCTTGCTCCAGTGCTGATCGAATAGGGTCTGCAAGGCTGCGGTACCGCGCTGCTCTTCGGCACCATTGCAGGCCGATAACTGAGTGGAAATGCTTGCGTACTCATTGCCTGTAAGCGCCCGGCAGGAGTCTTCGGCACTAAGAAGGTCGGCAAAGTTGAACTCGGGATCGAGCTGGGCTTCTTGGCCATCGAGCTGCACGACGAAGCGAGTGAACCCCACGAACCCGCCCATGCGGTTCTTACCGTTGATCTCCCCGCAGACGTATTGCCCGCGTACTTGAACATTTCTAAATTGAGCAGACGAGGGATCGAGCAGCAGCTTTGCAACAGCACGCTTAGCTCGCTCTGCTCGATACTCTTTTGATCCTGGCAGGAATTCGCACGCGGTCAGCGCGACACCTACCATACCGGCTAAGACGAGACGGCGTGGTCGCACTGCACCCGCTCCCACTGCCTGTTAGGCAGCCACCTCCTCTGTTGTCGATAGGAGGCGCTCGCCCGCTAGCTTCCTTTGATGCCGCTCAATCGCAATCAGGAGGAAAAAGAACATAAGCACGAGGAAGGCACCCAAGATCTGTAGAGCCGTCATAAGCGAAAGCTGTCCCTCCGCGATGCCGCTCAAAATGCTCTGGCGGTCTGCCTCCGCTTTCGAGGCGTTCGCGTTACGGCGTTGCTCCAACAGCTCGAAAAAGCGGTCCTGAAACGCCCTAAAGATTTGGGTGTGCGACTGCGTGCCCTCTGGATACTGCATAGTCGTGATCGTCTCGGTATAGGGGACCTCGACAGCTCGCTGAGCGGGGCAGCCCATCGGCGTCTCGTACCAGTTTTCGCACGCGGTGCTGGTGGAGTCCCATCCTTGCTGCATCGTTGTTCTACTTCTTTGGACCCGTTCCTTCACGGGAACCTTTCGCGCAGCCTGGTAGCGTTTGAGCCGCTGGATCGTATCGGGTTTCGCAGCCGCTTCGGTCATGACGGTTAGAAGTGTTTCAAGGTCTTTGCGATCATTATCAAAGTTAAGCTCACCCTTGCGAATGGCCTCTTGCCGAGCCGCCGTATTGACGTAGGCGCCGTCGAATTCAGCCTTCGAAAGCTGCTTGTCCTCGCGCTGTCGGTATGGCTCGAAGGCGGACCTGTACAAAGAGTAATATCGGTCCACGAAAGACGAATAGAACGCGTTTTGAGAGGGGTTCACTCGCGGGCCGTTCGCCGTTTTCGAAGGACTTGTTTGAGTCGTCGGCATTTGAGCGTCCGTCAACTCGTCGGGTGCGACCACCGCCTCCTCCTCGACAACCGACTCGGGCGACTTGCTGATTTTGTAAGCACTCGAGGCGGCCAGCCATGCGGCATAGACAAGCAGCAGCGTGGCAATCACCAAGATGACGGCGCGCAAGACGCGTAGGTAGAAGCTCTCGGCCTTGTCCAAAATCGCAGCGGCACGGCTGCGCGACCACCCGCGCGGTTCGTCGTACGCGTTCATGACCAATCCCCGCGAAACGCCCTCGCGTCCGCGGGAGATATCCTGCAACGTACCAATCGAAAGTCAATGACCTAAGGCCGGGAGACCTTTCGCGCGGGCCGTATTGGACGCGACGTCGGCAACCTGTTCGAGCCGACTTTAGCCGAACAAGCAAACCGCCTGGCCGTCGGACTATGGGACAAAGTCGCACGCACGCGGACGCGCGCAAGGCCATCGCAAGGCAGGGCAGCAGATCAATGGTCTGGTGCCCTCATCTCTATTTACTCTGTAAGCAGCACGACCAACTCGCCCTTAGGTATCAACCATAGGTAGCCAACCCGGCAAAAACACCCTTTTTTCAGCTCAAGCGCACGCCGCGGTCCAAGCCCCCGGCGGGGTGGACTTTGAAGAGGATCTCACACGCGAGAGAGATCGTCGCCTAGTTCGAGAGCGTCCGAGCAGTCGAGTGGCTAGTCCCCTCTTCAACCGGGAAATGTCTGCTTTGGGTGGAAAGCAGACATTAGCCTTTTCTGCCTCGGAGGAACCTCGCTGACGTCTTGTAGTTACACTGCGAAGCCCAACGTTCTACTCGCGTCTCGCGAGTGCGAGTTGACCGGGGTGGGCTGAGTGGCGGTCCAGCGAAATGTTCGTTGGGCCGCTTCTCGTTTTCGGGGCGAGGCCGAATGTCGCGACAGTCGAGGGAGGAAAACTCGTTTTCGGACAGATATCGCGCCGAGCGCGAGCGCTTCGTCAAACGGCACGACCCTGAAGAATGCCGGAGGCGTGCGGCGCTGGACCTTGAAAACGCGAAGAACGCCACATCTGAAAACCAGCGGCGAGTGCTCGAAGCAAGTGCCCAACAGTGGCTTTCGCGAGCACGGCTACTCGACCGCCTGAAGGACAGTTTGGATTGACGCGAGCCGCACGTCAGTTGGGGTGGCGTGGACCGTTGTCCTGCTGGCTACGGCGCAGCATCTCATCGGTGCGCCTGAGTAGCGCGTCGCAGTCCTCGATTGCGCGCCGACACTGACGGCTTGCTTCGCTAAGGCTGGCCGCCTTGGGCTCTTCGGGTTTGCTCGCCATGCTGCCTCAAAAGAGCGGCCCCGCGCACCGGAGGATACGCGGAGCCGATGGAACAGCCAAACCGCAACCGGGGGGATTGGAAACGGATGGTAAGGCCGGAAACGGATTCACCGCAGCTCGGTTCCGACGCCGGGAAGCGGACGAAGACCTCATCTTCGTCGGGGCTGACAAAAAGGGTTGTTTTTTAAATGGTTAGGGAAATCACGGTTTGAGGGGTATGGTGTGTCATCGCCAGTCGATTCGGCATGCTGGCGACTGAGAGACATTCGTCGCGCTCCCGTCAGAAGCGGGGCAACGATGAGCTACTATCGTCTCTACTTTATGAGCAGTTTTTCCGGCCACATCGAAGGCTTCGAAGAGTTCGACGCAGAAGATGACGCGCAGGCCGTGAAACTGGCGGAGACCAGGCAGGGCGCACTCGGTATGGAGCTTTGGTGCTTGCACCGAAGGGTCCGACAGTTTGCTGCTCTCGATCTAGCCTCCCAGCTTCTCGAACAGAGGCACAAGCTCAAAGAAGTGAAGCACCAGCTTGAGACCGAACTACCCGATGACGTTAGTCGACCAGAGAACCGGAAGGCCTAGCAAGCGTTCTTCTGGACGCCATTTTCATAGACGTCCGAGTGTCGGTTGCTCCGCGTTCAAAGGAGTGACCCATGCCCCGCTTTTTCTTTCACCTGCACAACGCAGTGAACGTTCATGATGACGTAGGCCGAGAACTTCCGTCGCTTGAAGCCGCGCAAGCTGAAGCCACGCTCGCTTGCCGCGCTCTCATGGCCGAGGACGTTCGCACCGAGGGCCAGATCACCCTCAGTCATCGGATCGACATCCATGGTGAGGACGGCCAGTTGAAGCTCGCCCTACCATTCCGTGCTTGCGTCGAGATACGTCCGTAAGGTCCGGAATGGGTCGAAAGCAGACGTCAGCCGGGCCCGGTCTATGATCGACACGCAACCGCGGCGCACGGTGATCGGGCTAGAGCATCATGACGATGCCGAAGCTTTCAAGCGCGAGTTTATTTAGCGCGTTCGGCGAGCAGGATGTTCGTGCGACGCAGCCGGATACAGAGATCATACAGGCGCCCGCCAATTTCGTGTAGCATGGCAAGGCCCCCTGCGACGCCCAGTGCGATCAGCCATCTGGTGTCTTCAACCCAGTTCGCGACAGCGAAAGGCGCGGCTACATAAACCGGCATCAGCCAGGTTTGATACGCAGAACCAATTTTGTGCTCGTCCTCAGGCATGCTGGCCGGTCCGACTGTATGTAGTGTCATGAGGAGCCCCCTGTCTAAGAGAGCCGTATCTTATCTATCGAGCCGCGGGCGGCGACAACACTGCGAGCTTTGCCCCTTTCCTCCCGCACAGGGAGCACTTTAGACGGATTTGAATTTCAGCAAGGGTTCCCGTGCCTAGTTGCTTAGCAACCTCGAAACCGTCCAGCGTTTTTGCGTTGCCGCACCCGTCGCATTCGATCCGCAAGGCGCATTTGAAGCGGACTAGATCGGCGGACGTGCGGACGTGCTTTGTCGACATCCCTCGCCGCTAGCGCGGTGAGAACGACTCGGGAACATCGGAGTGAGCAAAGACGGAGAAGCAGCAATTAGCCATGCTGATCAGACCGACTGATGACCCCTGAGGCAATATCGTTCAGAAGCCGTCTCGCAGCGCTGCCCGCGTCCAAAGTGGCGGACCAAACTTCGCCTCGAGTAGCGCGGGACAGCTCTTGCGCGACGGCTAACCACGCCTCGATCGCCGCGCCCAAAGCTTCATCTGACAAAGCCGCCTTCTCATGCACTTCCTTATATGTGAGCTGCTTGCTGCGGTGCGCGAGGATGTTGCTGCGGATCACGACAGCGTTCGCGAAAGTGGCCTTATGAGCGTCGAGGCGAACTTTCAGCTCACCGCAAAGCTCGCTTAGATCCGGACGTTCAACTTTAACCTCCTTGATCAAGCTCAGCATGCCCGTCGAATGCGGCTGCTTGTCCAGGACGGAAGCGGTATTGATGATGGCCATCTCCCGCATAGCTTTTCGAGCGACGCTGAATAGCTCGCCGTAGTTGTGAAAGGCGGACGCAAGGGCGTTGTCGGCGACCACAAGCTCTCGATATCCGGCGAGGAAGTCGCGAGCGTGTGTTGCCGTCCGTGCCTGGTTCAGCGCTTGGAAGCCTATCCCATGATGCTTTTTGACCATGCGAAATCACAGAACCTTTGTGGTTGACGAGATCGCCCCTTCCTCCAGGAAGGTGCGTATTCGCTGCCTCGGCATGTACTGCGCGTCGAGTATGGCCAAGTGCTCGGCCAAGTCTGCCATCTCGTTCCAATCGTCGAGTGGCAGGCAGTAGCCGTCGTCGCAGGGCTCTTCAGGCGGCTCATCGAGGATGGGGATCGACTTCACTTGTGTTCCTCAGCCTACCCGCCGGACGGCAGGTTGACTCTACGTCAGTTTGGCTAGAGCCTCCATCGTTCAAGGCCGGGGGGCTTTATGAGTCGTTATCTACTTGTTGTTGCAGCGGTTATTGCTGCTTCGCTTCCATCGTTTTCGTCGGGGGCGAGCGCGCATGGCGGCGGCCTCAATTCCGAGGGCTGCCACAACAACCGAAAGACTGGCGACTACCACTGCCACCGCGGCGGTGGCTCGGCACGATCTGCCTCGAAGGCGCGCAGCTTTGGCGCCGTCAGCAGCTTGTCAGGAGCGTTCCGGAATTGCTCGGCAGCGCGTGTCGCCGGCGCCGCGCCCGTGCGGGAGGGTGATCCCGGTTACGGGCGGCATCTGGATCGGGACGGGGACGGAGTGGGCTGCGAGTGAGCCGGGCTGGGGCATTCGTCCTCGCTGCTGCTCTGGCAACATGCGCCTCCTGTAGTTCCGAGCCTTCGGATGACGACATCGACCAAGCCTATGAGACCGCTCAAGACCAACTCTCCGGCGCCACCTTTCAAGATGTTGGCGACACGAGCGATTGCACGGACGACTGCGGTGGCCATGACGCTGGTTTTGATTGGGCAAAGGAGGAAGGTGTGACTGACCCGTCGGAATGTTCCGGCGATAGTCAGTCATTCGTGGAAGGCTGCGAAACCTATGCCGCAACTCTCGAGACACTAGCGGAAGACGAATTGGACTCGGAAGAATGATCTTGCCGTGCGCTTCCTAGCCACACTCACGCTCGCGGTAATCGCCTCCAATTTCCTGCCGCCTGGTGAAGTCGATGCTCAGGTCATTCCAGCCGGGCAGTCGTTCTCATGCACGCCAACTGTTGTGTGGGACGGTGACGACCCAATCTGGTGCGCCGAGGGGCCCAAGATCCGGATTGCAGGCGTCGCGGCGCGCGAAATGGATGGCACATGCAAGCGTAACCAGCGTGTCCGACGGTCGACGCAAGAGAGGCTCGCGATCGTCTAGTCCGGCTTCTTGGGGGAAGCGGGGCGTTCGACCAGAAGGTCACGTTATTGTGAAATCAGCAAGGCTCACCTGCCGCTCTGATGGCTCGGCAGGGCGATCGAGAACAGCTGCTTGGTGCACCTCGCCTGAGTTCGGCAATCTATCGTGCGCGGTCGTGCGATCGGGCGGCGCAGTGCGCTGGCCGCAATACTGGAGGACGCACCCTTGCCCATGATCCATCGGCGCCTGGTCGCGGCTCTTCTGCGGTTTGCAGTAGCGCTTCCCGGGCGAGCTGTGGGCCGTCAGTGGGCCGATGCTGGCGGCTGGTAAGTCATACAGGTGCCGCAAAAGTACTGCGGGGCAGGACCCGCAGTTGCCGGTCAGTTCCCATTTAACGGACAAACTCGCGCAGGCGCGCGCGCGCGCGAGTGTCTCGCGCCCACTGCCTTTCTGACGATGTCAACGCAGGTGTGGACGCTATTGTGAGTAAGTCTGGGAAAGACTATGTAGAGCTAGAGGCGGCTATGCGCCGGAACCACCCAGAGCACCCGAAAGGCTGCAGGCGGGTAACACCGCAATCATGGGCCGGGGAGCCGCCTCACTTCACCTAAAAAGGTCAACGAAAGCCCGCTGTTGCTCGTTCAGCTCAAGCTGGTCGGGGTGCGGGAACATTTTGACCCCATAACTGAGATAATTGCCGTTTCGCTCGTATAGCTGCGGCTTCAATATCTCGGCGTAGCGGCGCTCCTGATTGCCATAGAGGTCCGGCTCAAGTCCGGCTGTCACACAGGTCGCCATGATGTCCGCTATTTGCAGCCCGGCCCTTGTCGAATGGTCACGCGCCTCGATGCCCTCTGCGTCGATAACCATCCAGTTTATCTGGATGTTCTCCGGGTCGTCGAACGCTTGAAGGCGGCGCAGATAGTCGATGAAGTTGGGGTATGAAAGGCCACCCCGGCGGGAGAAGATCATCTTTGCTCGCCCGTCGCCTTCGGGAACCTTGGGCCGTGCGGCCCGACAGAACCATGAGATCCGCTCGATTAGGTAGCGGCACATGTAGAAATAGAGCTGGTTCTTTCCGACGTAGGTCCCTTCGGGGATGCTGGCCTTGTTTGCCAGAACGCAGATGGTCCTGAATGGCTTGGCGCGAAGCGTGTGGGCAGCCATCACTTTCTGCTGGTGGTTGAAGTCCTTGCAGTGAAGCGGCACTTTTCGAACCTGGTGTCCGAGCTGGTTCCTTATGGCGTCCCGCCACTCGATTGCTTCAAGGTCTCGTGAATACCGCCAGATTGAAGCTGAGAGCGTAAGCCAGTGCGACGAGCCTCCCCGCCGTCCCGGCTCGCGGTAGCGCCCGCTGAGGCCGTCATCCCCCGACTCATCAATGTAGGCTATGAAGCTATGCGCCATGACTTAGTCCGATAACGAAACCCATTCCGTAGAGGAAACGCTGGCTCCGCGCGAAGCCGCGCTGAAGCGGATGCTGGCAACGCCGCACAAGCCGTACAAGGCGATGAAGAAGGAACGCAATGAGCGATGGCGGGCCGGAGCAACGCGCTGTTGGACGGCAGGTCGGTGCTCGCTAACAGGTCCTGTGACAAAACAGGAGCACGAGTCCAACATTGACAACGTAACCCGCCTCGCAGCGCTCTCACGGGTGCTCGCTGAAGGGCATCACCCGGTCTCTGCCCGAGCTGTGCCACAAACTCGCGCGCGCGCGCGTGAGATCCTCCGCAACACCAAACCAATGGCTGCCGGGATACCTATGGGATACCTGGATCTGGCAAGGTATCTTCAGGAATGGCGGAAAAATGGCGCGCCCGGAAGGATTCGAACCTCCGGCCCCCAGATTCGTAGTCTGGTGCTCTATCCAGCTGAGCTACGGGCGCGCGGACTCCCAAAGGAGCCGGGAGCGGGCGACATAAGGTGGTGCCCGGTTTGAAGCAACCCTATCCGATTGCCCGCCGCCAAACGCGCACCTAGAGCGAGGCGATGCACGGCGTTCGACCACTCACTCTCCTGGCTTTCGCCATCCTTGCCGCCTGCGCCGGGCCGCGGGGCGCGTCACCGTCGCTCCAGCCCCGCGCGACCGAGACGATCGATCCGCGCGTGCCGGTCGAAGCCCCGGTCAACAACCGGCCCGTGACCGCGTCACTTGCGGCGCGCTTGCAGGCGCTGGTCGCGCAAGCGCAATCGGGCGATGCCGCCTTCGCCCCGGCGGCCGCGCGCGCCGAGCAGCTCGCCGCGAGCGCGGGTGCGCGGGGAAGCGAGAGCTGGACCGTCTCGCAAGAGGCGCTGTCGGCGGCGGTGGCCGCACGCGCGCAGACCACGCGCGCCCTCGGGGATATCGACGCGCTCGGCGCCTCGGCGCTGCAATCGCAGGGAGGATTGGCGCCTGCCGACCTCGCCGCCATCACCGATGCAGCGGCAGAGGTCGGGGCCATCGACCGGCGCCAGTCGGCCCGCCTCGACGCCATTCAAGTCCGGCTCGGACTGTAACGGCGGTTAATTCAAGTTAAGAATGCGGGAACCTCGGCCCCGCCTGTGCTTTTTCGCAGCACCTTGCCGCGTTATTTTCTTAGCCTGCGTGATGGCGAGTTCCTGCGCGACGATGAAGGGCAGGAGTTTGCCAGTTTGGACGCCGCCCGGGACACCGCAGTTCGCGGCGCGCGCGAGATCATGGCCGAGGATGTGAAGCGCGGCGTTCTCAGCCTCGGCGACAGCGTCGAAATCACCGATGAAAATGGGCAGCGGGTAGCGACCGTCGTGTTCCGCGACGCGATCGAGATCAACGGCTAAGTGCCCGCAGTTCTTGAAAATAATCCAGGTTAATCGCGCTCCCGGCTAAGCCACGTTAGGGAAATCCACAGGCGCGGCTGTTCGCGCCTTGTGTGCGTTGATGTGGGGCAAATCTCTTCGATGGACAGCCATTTCCGCAAGCTAAGGCGGCGCCATGACGTAAGCGCCGCCGAGGAAGCAGCCTTCTGCGACATGGTTGCGGAGCATCGCCGGGTCGGGCCCGACGAGGTCGTCATTCGCGCCGGGGAGCCCCTACACGAGAGCACCCTGCTGCTCGACGGCTGGCTGGCGCGGGTCAAGGATTTGCGCAGCGGGTCACGCCAGTTCACCGGCCTGCACGTCCCCGGCGACTTTGCCGACCTGCACAGCTTCACGCTCGGCCGTCTCGACCACGAGGTGGTATCGCTTACCGAATGCCGGCTCGCCATCGTGCCGCACGCGCGGTTGAAGGACCTGATGGAGCGAAATCCCCGCCTGGCCCGGATCCTGTGGTCTGAAACCAATCTCGATGCCGCCATCAACCGTGAATGGACGGTATCGATGGCGCGGCGCTCGGCGCTGGCCCGAGTCGCGCATTTGTTGTGCGAACTTTCGATCCGGCTGGAGGTCGCGGGCTTGTCGGACGGCATGACGTTCGATTTTCCGATGACTCAGAACGAGCTTGCCGACTGCCTTGGCCTGACCACGGTGCACGTCAACCGGACGATCCAGGAGTTGCGCAAGCGCGGCCTCATCCAGCTCGACCGGCGCCAGGTTACCATGCGCGACGTCGCTGCGCTGCGGAACATCGCCGAATTCGACGACAGCTATCTCTATCTGGGAAAGGCGCCGCTCTAGGCGCCCGGGTCAGGCGCTGATCGACGCCGCGTAAATCGGCAGGGGCCCGGCACGGGCGGCATAATCTTCAGCCAGTTTGGCGTGCCAGGCGCGTGCCGTTTCGGTCACTGCGCGTTGCGCCGCCATCCGTTCCTCGACCGCCCTGCGGCGGTAATAGCGCTCGTCCGACTCCACTTGCGCGCCCCCCTCTGGTTCGAAGACTTTCGCGCGCAAAGACCTAACGATTCGTAAATATCCACAGGCTCGCTGGCTGCAGCGTGCCGAAACGCCGTCTTTGTCCCGGGCTGGCACAGACCGTTGCACTTCCGTGACAGTCGGTCGCGATTCACGGATCATCGATGAAACCTAACGACTCGACGCTCGTTGGGCCGGGAAATGGTTTCAAAGGATGGCACCATGCTAAGCTCGACCGACCTTCGCCGCGTTCCCTTCAACCCCAATGCGCGTGGCTACCATGCCGTCTATCACGATGGTGAGATCAACCACTGCCCGGGCTGCGGCCGCACCCATTGGCTGATTGGCCGCATGTCGGCCGAATGCGCGTTCTGCTCGACCGCGCTGCCGCTGCGCGAAGCGGGCACGCATGGCCCAGCCGCGACCCCGGTATTCTGGAGCGGCCGCCGCCCCAGCTATGCGGAGCTCAACGCCGCTTAACCGATCGCTAGAAAACGGATTTTCAGCGGGGCCGCGCAAGTATATTGTGCGGCCCCATGCACATGCGCGCTCGCCTGATTCTCCTGGCGGTCTTGGCAGCGGGTTCGGCTCCCGCGCTCGCGGACGCCACCGATTTCACGCTCGTCAACGGGACGGGCACCGGCCTTGCCGATGTCGCCATCCGGCGCGCCGGGACGACGGACTGGAAGACGCTCGGCGCAGCGCCGCCCGCGGGCGCGCGAAGCCCGGTTCAGTTCAAGGATCCCGATTGTGCATTCGATATCCGCGCCAGCGTTGGCGGCGCGGGACCCGTCACTTGGGCCGGGGTCAATCTGTGTGACGTGAAATCGGTGACGCTGAAACGCGACGCGTCGGCAGGGCCCTGGGTCGACTACGACGAATAGCAGGCGCCGGCGTGCGGCGCTGTACGCGCGCCGGATGCGGCCCGGCGACCAGTGCCGGGACCGGCGGCCTGACCGAATCGAGCAGCTTGGCGCCGGCCAGGAACACGACGCCCGTGCACAGCAAAGCGAACATCCAGCCGAGCCATCCCGGAAACATTTGCAGATAATGGTTGCCGCGCTCGACCGCTCCCACGGCGATGGCATATGTGACCAACCACGCTTCCGCGCGGGTCTTGATCACGAATAGCCGGCCGAGTTTGCGAAGCATCGTCATTCCTTAACGCGGCAACGTGCCAGCCCCTGATTTGAGCCATTTGCGCCCTAAGGAAAAGCGTAAAGACGACCTTAACCATGCCATTATGGGACAGGTGGCGCCGCCGCGGCGGTCAGGCGAGTTCGCCCAGCTCCAAGGTGTCGAGCAGGTCGCGGCGCGCCGCCTCGATTTCGGCGACCAGCGGTGGGCGTTGCAGGTCGCTGCCGACGATTTCCACCGGCCACGACCGCCGCACCGCGTCCGCGATTCGATCAAGCTTGGCCTCATCGACCAGGAAGCGGGGGTCGACCGTCGTCGGATCGGCCACGACCCGCAGGCGAAGGCACGCCGGGCCGCCGCCATTGGCCATCGACTGGCGCACATCGACGATCTCCACCCGGCGGATCGGGCCGTTGCCCGCAATGTGAGCCTCGAGCCAGCGCCAAACGCTCGGCGTCTCGCGGCACTCGGTCGGTGCGACCAGCGTCATCTGCCCGTCGGGCAGGGTCACCAGCTGCGCGTTGAACAGATAGGATCGGATCGCGTCGCCCAGCGGCACGTCAGCGGCAGACACCTCGACATATTCGAAGCCGGGCACGCGCCGCTCGCATTGCGCAAGGAGCGAGTCGCGGTCGGCAAAAGCCTGCTCATGCGCGAACAGCACCCGTTCGTTGGCGACCGCGACCACGTCGTTGTGGAACGCGCCCGCGGCAATTGCCGCTTCCGATTGCTCGGCGAAGATGGTTCGCTCCGGCGTCAGGCCGTGGTGGCGCGCGATCGCCTTGCACGCCTCGATATGCTGGCGCGCGGGGAAGCCGCCGCCCGACACGCCGTAGACGAAGATTTCGACTCCCGGCTCTCCGTGCCCCGGAGTCAGGCGCATGTGGTTGGCCGCGCCTTCATCGCCGAACGCAGGCGGAACCGGCCCGTGCACGGCAAAATGCGCGTCACTGGCAAAGGCGAGGCGAAGCTGCGCCAGCGTCGCGGGCCATTCGTGGCTGCGATGCGGCATGGTGCGCAGATTGGCGACGGTCAGGTGGCAGCGCCCGTCGGCGGTGTCGGGGGCCGGGGAAAGTGTTGCTGCATTGGCCGCCCACATGGCGGAAGCGGACATGGCATTGGCGAACAACCCCGGCTCGGCATCCTCAGGCGTTGTGCCGAGTTCGCGCAGCCACGCCCGGTCGGGCCGCGCGTGGGGCACGAAAATGCCCTGCGCCAGCCCAAGCGCCAGGTTGGCGCGCATCTTGTCGATCCCCTGCAACGCCGCCGCGCGCGGCTGCGACACTTCGCCGGCATTGCGTGCGGAGGCAAGGTTGCCAAGGCTTAGGCCGGCATAATTGTGGCTCGGCCCGATGATCCCGTCGAAATTGATCTCGGTCAGCACGTCATGCCCCGTCGGTTGCGAGGACCGAAGCCATCAGCGCCCGACCACCAGCACCTGGTCGCCAACCTCGACCTCGAGCAATTCGGTTGCTTCGCGGTTAAGGCACAGGCCCTTCTTCGGCACGCGCTTCATGTTGGCGAAGCAGGCGCGGAAGTCGGTCAACTGCCCCGCGGACACCAGCGCCTTGGTGCGCCCGCCGTCACCGATCTCGCACACCGTCTCGGTCGCTGCCTCGCGCACCGTGCGGATGTCGTCGGTGTCGGCGACGACCGTCGGCCCGCCGTCGAAAATGTCGATGTAGCGGTCGAAGTAGAAACCCTCTTCCTCGAGCATGCGAAGCGCCGGGCGGCCGGTGGGATGGGGTTGCCCCATCACCGCCTGCGCGCTTTCCGCGAGCAGCGAAACGTAGATCGGCGTGCGCGGCATCAGGTCGGCGATGAAGCGCGTGCCGTGGACCGCGTTGAATTCGTCCGCTTCGGAAAAATGCATCCCGAAGAACCGCCCCGCGAGCCCGTCCCAGAAGGGGCAATTACCGGCTTCGTCCATGACTCCGCGGAGCTCGGCAAGCACCCGTTCGCCGAACCGCGCGCGATGCGCCTTGATAAACAGGTAGCGGCTGCGCGCAAGCAACGCGCCCCAACCGCCGGCGCGGCTTTGCGGATGAAGGAACAGCCCGCCGACCTCGGACGATCCCTCAAGGTCGGTGGTCAGCGTCAGCAATTGATTGCGGAAGGTCTTGCCCAATTCCGGGCTGGTCTGCGTGAGGTTGCCCAGATGGTAGGAATAGAAGGGCTGCACCACGCCCACCTGTCCGAACACCTGGCACGTTCCGCGCACCAGACCTTCGGCCGGGTCTTCCAGCACGAACATGTACATGTCGCCCTGCTGCCCGTCCTCGGCGCGGGCGAAGCTTTCTTCGGACCGCGCGATCTTGCCGACCAAAGTTCCTCGGTCGGGAGGCAGGTTGGTGAACCCGCCCCCAGTGAGCTTGGCCATTTCGTAGATGGCGGCGAAATCCTCGCCCCGAACGGGTCGCACGCGAAAGCTCATGCGCCCTCCGCCAGCCGCAGGATGGTGAGCGCCGACAAGGCCGCGCGCTCGCTCAAGCTGTCGACGATCAGATATTCCTCCGCGCTGTGGATCTTGCCCCCGCGCACGCCCATCGTGTCGACCACGGGCACGCCGCAGGCGGCGATATTGTTGCCGTCGCACACCCCGCCCGACGGCTGCCAGCCGATCGTCTGGCCAAGGTCGGCGCCGGCACTGCGCACCAGTGCGAACAGCGCCTCGGCCTCGGGCGTCAGCGGCTTGGGCGGACGGCCGAAGCCGCCGTGCGTTTCGATCTCGACGTCGTGTTTCGCAGCAATATCGCGCACCAGCGCAGCGATCATTTCGCGCGCCGCGTCTTCGTCTCCGGGCGTGGTCGGCCGCAGGTTGACGCGCAGGATCGCAAGGTCGGGAACGACGTTGCCCGGGCTCCCGCCCTCGATCCGCGACGGGTTGATCCGCAAACCCTCGTGCTTGGCGGCATCGAGCCGAAGCGCAAGGTCGGCGGCGGCCAGCACCGCATTGCGCCCATCCTCGGGATTGCGCCCGGCATGCGCCGATCGCCCGCGCACGATCAGCGCGAAATTGCCGCTGCCCGGCCGCGCTCCGGCCAGCGTTCCGTCAGGCAGCGCCGCGGGCTCATAGGTCAGTGCCGCGCGCTTGCCGCGTGCCGCCCGCGCCAGCAACGCCGCCGACGACAATGAGCCGACCTCCTCGTCGCTGTTGATGACGACTTCATATCCAATTCGTACCGCCGCCGGGCTGGCCTCGACCGCTTTCAGCGCCGCGAGCATGACCGCGATGCCGCCCTTCATGTCGGCCACGCCCGGCCCGCCGAGCACCGCGTCCGGCTCAATCCAGCTGGTTGCCTGAAACGGGTGATCGGGCGCGAACACCGTGTCCATGTGCCCGGTCAACAGCAGTTGCACCGGCGCGTCCGGCCGGACTGCAAGGTGCAGATGCCGGCCATGCTCGATCGACAATGTGCGTCCGCCCGCGTCGACGCTGTCCACCTCGGCCGGCGCTTCCAACGCAAGTGCGCCGGGCAAGTCGGCAAAGGCATCGCCGAGCAGGTCCGCCATTCGCGCGAGCCCCGCCAGGTTGCGCGACCCGCTGTTGACCGCCGACCAGGCGAGCACCTGCTGGAGCATCGGCGAGGCGCCCGCACGCTCGACCGCGGCCTGTTCGATGGACGACAATTCCCCCATGCCCGGCTCCTAGCGAGGACGCCGGATGAACGCCACACCGCTAAAGATACGCGGCGAACTCCTCGAGCAGGCGGCGGTACATGTCGCGCTTGAACGGTACGATCAGCTCGGGCAGCCGCGCCGGCTCGACCCATTGCCATTCGCGGAACTCGGGCTTGGGCGTGGCGATGTTGACGTCGCTGTCGCGGCCCAGGAATCGCGCCAGGTACCAATCCTGCTCCTGCCCGATCCACTGGCCGCGCCAGAAGCGGCCGACGAGCTCTTCGGGCAGATCGTAGCGCAGCCGCTCGGGACAATCGGCGATGCGCTCGACCAGGTGCGGCGGGATGCTTGTTTCCTCCTCGACCTCGCGCAGCGCTGTCGCCCACGGATCCTCGCCTGCGTCGATCCCGCCCTGCGGCATTTGCCAGGCGTCATCGGGATTGTCGCAGCGCGCCCCGACCCAGACATGGTTGTGCGCATTGAGCAGCATCACGCCGACCCCGCGGCGATAAAGATGGGCGTCGTTGGTCATGCTTTCCTGTGGGTCTCTTTAACGCTCCAGTCGATCGAGACGTTCGCGGACCCTGGTCGTCGCCGCCTCGAACGGGCCGAGGTTGCCGAGAAGCGCGGCCTGCGCGGCCATGTGCCATTGGAGATCCTCGAGCACCTCGGGCCGGCTACGCAACTTCGCGGCGGTCTGTGCTGCAACTTCCGCATCGATCACAAGGTCGCAGCGCGCGGGCAAGGTGACGAACTCATCGATGGTCTGCGGCGGCCGGTCGCCGCAGCGCTCGCGGATCCTTTCCTGCACGCCCATCGGGATGAGCCGCCGGACGTTGCGCCGATACGGCGTGTCGACCGCCGGCGTGTCGATCTGCGCATAGTCCGACGACATCAGGGTGGACAGGTCGGTCCTCAGCTCCGTGTCCTCGATCTCGCGCAGCCGGTCGGCGCCGAGCACGTTCGCCCACGCCGAGCCGTTAGTGCCGATGCCCGCGATTTGGCTGGCCTGGTAAGCGGCGATGACGAACGCGCTTTCGCTCACTCCGGGGCGCCCATCCCATCCGGCCTGTGCAGTTTCGGCATATTTTCGGGTGACGCCGTAATAGGCTCGGATCCCGTCGAAATATCCCTGGAGGAAGCGCAGCGACGGATCGAGCTGGGCGATCATCCGCCGCGTTTCCGCCTGGGCCGCGCGTTCCTGGTTCCAGTTTGCGACCCAGGTGCCGATGAACACCCCGACCACGACGATCAGAAGCTCGATTCCGATCGCGAACCAATTCTGCGCGCGCAGGTTGGCGGCGAAGCGTTTGTAGATCATCCCCGTCTCCCCCGGGCGCTCTTGTGCCGCTCGCCCGCTGCAATGGCAATTCCGCACGCAAACGGGTGGCGCGCGGGCACCGGCAGGCCTAGATAGCGCGCATGGCCACTGCCACGCACCGCGTCACCGAAACCGAAGCCCGCGCGAACCCGCCCAAGGAAGCGGTCGTCGTCCGCTTCGCCGGCGACAGCGGCGACGGCATGCAGCTCACCGGCGGGCAGTTCACGCTGTCGACCGCGCTCGCCGGCAACGACCTTGCGACCTTCCCCGATTTTCCCGCCGAAATCCGCGCGCCGCAGGGCACCACCTTCGGCGTCAGCGCCTTTCAGATCAATTTCGGCTCGACCGCGATCGAGACCGCCGGCGACCAGCCCGACGTGCTCGTCGCGATGAACCCCGCGGCATTGAAGGTGAATGTCGAGCATCTGCGCGAAGGCGGGCTGATCATCGCCGACGAAGGCGAATTCACCGCGCGCAACCTCGCCAAGGCGGGCTATGCGCAAAGCCCCCTCGACGACGGCAGCCTCGAGAAGTGGCAGGTCGTCCATTTCAACATCTCGCAGCTGACCCTCGACGCGGTGAAGCCATTCGGCCTCGGCAACAAGGAAGCCTTGCGCTGCAAGAACATGTGGACGCTCGGCCTGGCGCTGTGGATGTTCGACCGCGACCGCCAACCGATCGTCGACTGGCTCAAGGCCAAGTTCGCCAAGGCGCCCGAGCTCGCCGAAGCGAATATTGCCGCGCTTAACGCCGGCCATGCCTATGGCGAGACGGTTGAGATCGGCGGCCAGGTCCACAAGACCCATATCGACGCCGCGCCCGCGGAGCCGGGCCTCTACCGCACCGTGACCGGCGCCGAAGCGCTCGCTCTCGGCCTCGTCGCCGGCTGCCAGCTGGCGGGCCTCAAGATGTTCTTCGGCGGCTACCCGATCACGCCCGCCTCGGCGCTGCTCCATCACCTGTCGCGCCTCAAGGAATATGGCATCACCACCTTCCAGGCGGAGGATGAGATCGCCGCGATCTGCTCGGCGATCGGCGCCAGCTATGCGGGGCAGCTGGGCATCACCTCCTCGTCGGGCCCGGGCATCGCGCTCAAGACTGAAGCGATGGGCCTCGCGGTAATGACCGAGCTGCCGCTGGTAATCGTCAATTCGCAGCGCGGCGGGCCGTCGACCGGCCTTCCGACCAAGACCGAGCAGTCCGACCTCTACCAGGCGGTCTACGGCCGTAACGGCGACACCCCGATCCCGGTGATCGCCGCTCGCTCGCCCGCCGACGCGTTCGAATGCGCGATCGAGGCGTGCCGCATCGCGACCCGCTACATGACCCCGGTGATCCTGCTCACCGACGGCTATATCGCCAATGCCGCCGAGCCGTGGCGCGTGCCGGACATGAGCGGCTTCGCGCCGTTCCCGGTGCGCTTCTTCGACACGCCGCCTGGGGAAGGCGAGGGGGTCATGCCCTACGCCCGCAACGATGAGCTGGCGCGGCCGTGGATCAAGCCGGGCACCGCGGGGCTTGAACATCGCATCGGCGGGATCGAGAAGCAGCCCGGCACCGGCAACATCGATTACTCGCCCCACGCGCACCAGGAGATGACCGAGACCCGGCACCAGAAGGTCGCCAACGTCGCCGACAGCATTCCCGACCAGGAGGTGTGCATCGGGCGCGCGGGCGCCAAGCTGGCGGTCGTGGGCTGGGGCTCGACCTTCGGCCCGATTCACCAGGCGGTGCGCCGAGCGATCGCCCGCGGGCAGGACGTCGCGCACGTCCACATCCGCCACATCTCGCCGATGCCCAAAAATATGTCTGTCCTACTTAAGGGGTTCGAGCATATCCTCGTGCCCGAGATGAACATGGGCCAGCTCAAAACCCTGTTACGCGATCAGTTCCTGGTCGACGCCAAGCCACTCAACAAGGTGAGCGGCCATCCTTTCCGCATTGCGGAGATCGAAGCGGCGATCGAGGCCACACTCAACGGCTGATGAGCGTGAACAGGTGAACAGTCGCGCGCGTGATGAGTGAGACTTTATGAGACTTTCTGAATGAAACAGATCAACGTTTTCCCGATGCTCGCGATGCTGATCGTGGTTCTGCTGCTGCTCGCCTGGTTCGGCGGATATCTGTCATGAACGAACTCACGGCCATCCCAACGACCACCGCCAAGGATTGGGCGTCCGACCAGGAAGTGCGCTGGTGCCCCGGCTGCGGCGATTATGCGGTGCTGAAGGCCGTGCAGCGGACGATGCCCGACCTCAATGTCGCGCGCGAAAAGACCGTGTTCGTCAGCGGAATCGGCTGCTCTAGCCGCTTTCCATATTACATGGCGACCTACGGCTTCCACACCATCCACGGCCGCGCGCCGGCCTTCGCGACCGGGATCAAGCTCGCCAATCCGGAACTCGACGTGTGGGTGATCACCGGCGACGGCGACGCGCTCAGCATCGGCGGCAACCACACGATGCACTTGCTGCGCCGCAACCTCGACTGCCAGATATTGCTCTTCAACAATGAAATCTACGGCCTCACCAAGGGCCAATATTCGCCCACCAGCCGCATCGGCACGCGCAGCCCCTCGACGCCGTTCGGATCGGTCGACCGGCCGGTCACGCCGTGCATGTTCGCGCTTGGATCGGGCGCCCGGTTCATTGCGCGCGGCATCGACGTGCACAAGAACCTGCCCGAGGTGCTCAAGGCCGCGCACGCGCATCGGGGCGCCAGCTTCGTCGAAATCTACCAGAATTGCGTCGTCTACAACGACGACGTCTTCGCCGGATTCACCAGTCGCGAGGTCGCCGCCGACAAGCAGCTGTGGCTCAAGGCGGGCGAAAAGATGCTCTTCGCGGGCGGCACGAAGGGGCTGGCGCTCGATGCCGATCGGCTGACGCTCAAGGTCGTCGATGCGGATGACCCCGCGGTGATCACGCACGACCCCACCAACAAGGGCATCGCCGGGATGCTCATCGAACTGCCGCCCGAAGGCTTCCCGGTCGCGCTCGGCGTCATCTTCGAAGATCCGCGCCCGACCTTCGAAAGCGCCGTCATCGAACAAAACGTCGCCGCCGCCGCAGGCAAGGCCCCCGACCTCCAGAAGCTCGTCAGCAAGGGCCAGACCTGGCAAGTCGAAAAAGAACCGCGCGACCTGTGACGGATCAACATCCTCCCCACGATTTCGTGGGGAGGGGGACCAGCGAAGCTGGTGGAGGGGTTCTTGCGATGCGCTCAAGAACCCCTCCACCGCCTTCGGCGGTCCCCCTTCCCGGCAACTGCCGGGGAGGATAGTCCGTGGATAATCTCACCCATTCGATGGCCGGCTGGGCGCTAGGCCAGGCCGGCCTCAAGACCAAGACGCGCAAGGGGCTCGCGGCGCTGATCCTCGGTGCCAACATGCCCGACATCGACGTCTTCTTCGGCAATGCGCCGTGGGACCCGCTGGCGATCCACCGCGGCTTTACCCATGGCCTCGTCGGCGGGGTGCTGGTGATGCCGCCGCTGCTCGCGGGGTTGCTGTGGCTGCTCGACCGCTGGCAGCTACGCCACGACAAGCCGTTCAAGAGCGGACTCAAGATGCACGTCCCATGGCTGATCGCGCTTTGCTACCTGGGCGCGGTCACCCATCCGTTGCTCGATCTGCTGACGACCTATTCGGTGCAGCTCTGGTCGCCATTTTCGGGGCGCTGGTACCATGCCGACGGGCTGTTCATCATCGACATCTGGGTGTGGCTTGTGCTCGGCGGCGCGATCGGCCTGTCGAAGTGGCGCGAGCGCACGGGCCGCGAATGGCGCCGCCTGCCGCAAGCCGCAATTCTCGTCACGCTCGCCTATATCGGCGCCAATCTGTTGATCACGCAACGCGCTTACGCCGCAGTGCGCGAATGGGCGGGCGACCGCCCGGTGGATGGGATGTTCGCGTCTCCGCCGCCGGCCTATTCGTGGCGGCGCGATCTCGTCTGGCGCGAAGGCGGATGCTACCGCCGCAGCCATTATGATCCGTTCGACGGCGGGTTCGGGACGGTCGGCGCGTGCGAGCCGACCAACATGAGCGATCCGCTGATCCGCGCCGCCGTCCGTTACGATCCCGGGCTCCGCAAATTCCTCAAATGGTCGGTCCTGCCGCAGGCCGAGGTCACCCGCAAACGCTGCCGCGCTCATATCGCAATCGGCGACGCGCGCTATGGCGAGGGCCGCAATTCGCGCCTCGGGCATGAAACGGATCTGCCGCTCCCCGGGCCGGGCTGCTAGGCGCAAGAAATGGCGGGGCGTGGCGAACATCTTGTGCGGGGCGGGTTGCTGTTCGCCAACGGCAACAGCCTCGTCAGCCGCCTGTTCGCGCGCGGTTTCGCCCGCTTGCTCGATGAGATCGACGAGCGGCTGAAGGTCGGCGGGATCGTCGCAACCCAGCCCGACGGCACGGTCCGCCGCCTCGGCTTCCGAGCCCCGGGGCCGGAGTGTGTTGTCTATCTGCACAGCTGGAACGCGCTCGTCCGGCTCGCGACCTCGGGCTCGATCGGCTGGTACCGCGCCTGGGCCAAGGGCGAATGGAACTCGCCCGATCCGGTGCCTTTGTTCGCCTTGTTCATGGCCAACCGCCACAGCCTTGGCGGGCTTGCACGGTCGAAGGGCCTGGCCCGCGCCTTCAATCTCGCCCGGCATCACCTGCGCCGCAACGATCTTACCGGCGCTCGCGACAATATCGCGGCCCATTACGACCTCGGCAACGACTTCTACGCCGCCTGGCTCGACGACACGATGACCTATTCATCGGCGCGTTTTTCTCGGGCTGGTGAGAGCCTGGAGGCCGCGCAAGAACGCAAGGTCGCAACCCTGCTCGACCGGCTCGACCTAAAGCCCGGCCAGCGCCTGCTCGAAATCGGCTGCGGTTGGGGCAGTCTCGCCATCGCGGCGGCCAGGCGCGGCGTGTCGGTCGTCGGCCTGACCTTGTCGTTGGAGCAGAAGAAGTGGGCTGACAAAGCCTCGCTCAAGGCCGGCCTGTTCGACCGCGTCGAAATCCGCCTCGCCGACTATCGCGAGATCGACGAGCAGTTCGACGCCGTTGCTTCGGTCGAGATGGTCGAGGCCGTCGGCATGCGCTGGTGGCCCGCCTGGTTTGACGCCATCGCGCGCAACCTCAAGCCCGGCGGCCGCGCCGCGCTCCAGTTCATCAGCTTCGACCACGCCTTGTTCGACAGCTATTCGCGCAACCCCGATTTCATCCAGGCCTACATCTTCCCCGGCGGGATGCTGGTCGATGAGCCGCGCTTCGCGCTTCTCGCGGCGGAGCGCGGGCTCAGCTGGCAGGACCGCGAGGGCTTTGCGGAGGATTACGCCGAAACGCTCAAGCAATGGCGCCAGCGCTATGACGCGGCGGTCGCGCGCGGCGATCTTGCCGGGTTCAGCGACCGCTTCCACCAGCTGTGGCGTTACTATCTGATGTATTGCGAAGGCGGCTTTCGCGGCGGCGGGATCGACGTCGCTCAGGTCACCTTGGTCAAGGGCTAGGCTAAAAGCCGGTATCGGGAGCGCCCCGCCAGTCCGCGCGTTGCGCCTGCGAAACAGCAGGAGCAATGTTCAGATGGCCGACCTCAAGCTCAGCGACATCTCGGAGAAGATGCGCGACATCGATTTCACCATGCTTTCGACCCGCACCTCAGACGGCGCCATCGCCGCGCGCCCGATGAGCAACAACCGGCAGGTCGACTATGACGGCGACAGCTATTTCTTCACTTGCGACGACACCGGCACAGTCAAGGATATCTCAAGCGATCCCAACGTCGGGCTCGGCTTCCAGGCCAAGTCGGGACTGCTCAACATGAAGCCCTTCTTCATCGCCGTCGAAGGCAAGGCCGAACTGATCAAGGACAAGGGCCAGTTCGCCGAACATTGGACCAAGGATCTCGATGCCTGGTTCAAGGAAGGGATCGACACCCCCGGCCTGACGATGGTCAAGGTCCGCGCTACCCGCATTCATTATTGGGACGGTTACGACGAGGGCGAGATCAAGCTCGCCAAGGGTGCGGCCAACGACCGCGAGACCGAAGCGGCGCGCTAGGCGTCGACGCGGATCCGCTCGCCGGTGGGCGCATCGGCGAGCAACCGCTTCACGATTGCATCCGCCACCACTTCGGGCGGCTTGAGGCTCTCTGGCTCCTCGCCGGGGAAGGCGAGGGCGCGCATCCGCGTCCGCGTCGCGCCCGGGTCGACGATGTGCACCCGCATCCGCTCAAGGTACGACGTCTCGTCGGCATAGGCGCCGAGCAAATTCTCAAGCGCCGCTTTTGACGAAGCATAAGCGCCCCAGAAAGCGCGCGGCGCTTCGCCAACCGACGAGGTCAGCGCGACGATGTCGGCGCGGTCAGCACGCTTGAGCAGGGGATCGAACGCCGCGATCAGCGCCTGGTTGGCGAGAAGGTTGAGGCTGATGACCCGCGCATACTCCTTGGGGTCGATGTCCTGCACCGGCGTCAGCGAGCCGAGCATCGCGGCGTTGAGCACGAGAATGTCGAGCTTCTCCCAGCGTTCCGCGACCGCACTCGCAAGCTTGCCGATCGCATCGCCCTTGGTGAGGTCGATGGGCGCGATGGTCGCGGTGCCGCCGGAATCGTGGATCCGATCCTCGACTTCCTCCAGCGCCTTGCCAGTGCGGGCGAGCAGGATCACATGCGCTCCGGCCGCCGCAAGCATCTCGGCAGTTGCTGCGCCAATGCCCCGGCTTGCACCCGTCACCAGAGCGAGCCGGCCGGACAGGCATTTCGATTCGATTCCAGACATGTCGCGCGTGCCCCTGCACGCACGCGCAGCGCGAGGCAATGCGCGGCGATCTTCGACAAAGCTTCCGAACCCGCCGCGGAAGTCGTATGATTTGGCCATGCTGTGTTCACTAGCAGTGTGGCTGGACTGCGTGCCTTGGTAGCCTCGACTCTCTCAGATCTGGCTCCGAGCCAGTCTCCGGAACGCGTTGCTTCGGATCCTCTGGAGCACGCTGCAAGTCGCTTGGCGGAGGCACGAAGCGTCGACGAACTGGTTGCTGTCCTCCGCGGCCATGCCCGCCGGCTGATCGGCGCCGACGGGATCGCGATCATCCTGCGTGACGGTGAATGTTGCCATTATGTGGAGGAAGACGCGATCGGCCCACTGTGGAAGGGCGGCCGCTTTCCACTCGAAAGCTGCGTCAGCGGCTGGGCGATGGTCAACCGCCGGACCGCTGTCATTGCAGATATTCTGGCCGATTCGCGCGTACCGCATGAAGCCTATCGCGGGACGTTCGTTCGAAGCATGGCTATGGCACCGATGGGCGGCCCTGACCCACGCGGGGCACTCGGCGCCTATTGGGCCCAGGCCCATGTGGCTTGCGAGGCTGAGGTAAACATCCTGGAGCGGCTTGCAGACGTCGCTGGGGAAGCGCTCAACCGCCTCGCGGGGGAGTTGCGCCGCCGAAGGCACGACCGTTGAGATTCGCTGCCCGAAGGCGCTTGCGCCTGCCTCACATGGATGCCCAAACCTTGCTCCTTGCCCTGCTGCCGCGGAGAACCCTGCCGTTTTGGAAAGGCCAGCTTCTGGCGGTCGGACTGGCCGCCGTCTCGGGCGTGCTGCGGCACGCGGGCACTCCGTTGATCGGCACGACAAGTGTCTACACGGCCTTCTTTCCTGCGATTCTTATCGCTGCGCTTTGGGCTGGACCGCGGGCAGCAGCGACCGCCATCCTTGTGAGTACAATCGCCGGTGCCTGGATCAGTTTTTCGATTGAGGGCTCAGGTGTCGGTTGGCTGATGTTTCCGCTGATCGCCGCGGTAGTTGCGATAGTCGCCTGTTCGGTGCGTGCCGCGCTTGATGTTCAGCATTTCCGTTCCGGAGCGCTCGAGAACCGCGACCGCGAACTTGCCTCGATCAGCCGCGAGCTTGACCACCGCAGCAAGAACACGCTGGCGGTGGTCTCAGCACTGACTCGTCAAGCCGCTGAAGCGAGTGAAAACAAGGAGGAGATGCGCGATCGGCTGTGCGGGCATTTCGCCGCGATGGGCGCCGCGCAGACTTTGTTGCTGGAAGTCGGATCCAAGAATGTCGCCGTTAAACGGTTGGTAGAAGAGGCGCTCGCGCCTTTCATTCAGGAAGGGCAGATCAGCGTCGAGGTTGATCCCGAGCTGGAAGCGCCGACGGGATGCGAGGTTATGCTTAGCCTCGCCGTCAATGAGCTAGCGACCAATTCCTGTAAGTATGGCGCACTTTCAGCGCCCTCGGGGAATGTCCGAGTGACTGGTTCGCACACAGATTTGCAAGCGAATCTCGTGTGGTCGGAATTCGGCGGCCCGCGGGTTGAAACTCCGGGTCCGGCCAGCACCGGATCGCGGCTGATTAACCGGGCCCTCACGGGCGCGCCCGGCGGCCGCGTGGACGTCTCGTTTCATCCGGCCGGCTTACGCTGCGAATTTGCTGGTTGGCCGGTTAGCGGCTGGCGACGAGGGAAAGCGAGACTGCGGCTTCCTTTTCGGCGACGTCGGTCAATTGCGTCGGATAATCGCCGGTGAAGCAGGCGTCGCAGCGCTGCGGCTTCACGCCGTCGCGCTCCTCGCCCATCGCGCGGTACAGCCCCTCGATCGAAATGAAGGCGAGGCTGTCGGCATTGATGTAGTCGCGCATCTGCTCGATGCCCATTTGCGCCGCGAGCAGCTTGGCGCGTTCGGGCGTGTCGACGCCGTAAAAGCAGCTGTGGCGCGTCGGCGGCGAGGCGATGCGCATGTGCACTTCCTTGGCGCCCGCATCGCGCATCATCTGCACGATCTTCACGCTGGTGGTGCCGCGGACGATCGAATCGTCGATGAGGACGATGCGCTTGCCTGCGACCAGCGCACTGTTCGCGTTATGCTTGAGCTTGACGCCGAGGTGGCGGACTTCCTGGCTGGGCTGGATGAAGGTGCGCCCGACATAGTGCGAGCGAATGATGCCAAGCTCGAACGGAATGCCCGAGGCCTGGCTGAAGCCGATCGCCGCGGGGACGCCACTGTCGGGAACCGGCACGACATAATCGGCCTCGACCGGCGCTTCGCGCGACAGTTCGGCGCCGATGTTCTTGCGCACCTCATAGACCGACTTGCCTTCGGCAATGCTGTCGGGACGCGAGAAATAGACATGCTCGAAAATGCACGGCCGCGGCGCGAGCTTCTCGAATGGCCGGAAGGAGCGGGTACCGCCGTCGTTGACCAAGATCACTTCGCCCGGCTCGACATCGCGCAGGTAGCGCGCTCCGATCACATCGAGCGCGACGGTTTCCGACGCGAAAATCGTCGCTTCGCCGAGCTTGCCCATGACCAGCGGGCGGATGCCGAGCGGGTCGCGGCAGGCAACCAGGCCGTCCTCGGTCAGGACGAGGAGCGAATAGGCACCTTCGACCTGCTTGAGCGCATCGGTCAACTGGTCGAGGCGGTTGGAGAAGCTGGACGTGGCGACGAGGTGGATGATGACTTCGGTGTCGCTGGTCGACTGGAAGATCGAACCGCGGCGGTTGAGCGTCCGCCGGAGCTTCATCGCGTTCGACAGATTGCCGTTCTGCGCGACGGCGAAGCCTCCCTCGGCCATTTCGGCAAACAGGGGCTGGGCGTTGCGAAGCGACGATTCGCCGGTGGTGGCATATCGGACGTGGCCGATGGCGGTCGATCCGGCGAGTGGGCGCATCACCTTGTCGCGGTCGAAATTACCGGCGACGTGGCCCATCGCCTTGTGGGTATGAAAATGCTTGCCGTCGAAGCTGGTGATGCCCGCGGCTTCCTGCCCACGGTGCTGCAGCGCGTGCAGGCCGAGCGCAACGAAACTGGCCGCATTGTCGGCACCCCAGATGCCGAAGATGCCGCATTCCTCGCGGAGCTTGTCGTCGTCAAACGGATTGGTCGTCAGCATGTCCCGGTCCAGGCTGCGGCGAGTGTGAAAGCCATATAGGGGGAGCGGCGGCCTTTGTCGCCCCCGCGATGAACGCGGCGTGAAATCGGATTTGGCGCGTCCCCGAAAATCTAAGCTTTCCAGAGGTTTGGATAGCGCTTGCGAAGGCTTGCGACCTTAGGACGGTCATGCACGACGATATAGGGATGCATCGGGTTGCGCCGCGCAAAATCCTGATGTTCGGATTCGGCCCGAAAAAAGCGGCCGCTCTCGATCCTGGTCGCGATGGGGCGCTTATAGGCGCCGGTCTGCTTGAGCTTCTGGATGAAGACTGCCGCCGCACGCTCTTGTCCGGGCGATTGCGGGAAGATGGCCGAACGATAGCTCCGTCCCGTGTCCGGACCCTGGCGGTTCAACTGCGTCGGATCGTGCGCCACCGTGAAGTAGATCTGGAGCAGCTGACCGTAGCTGATCTGCGACGGATCATAGGTGATCCGCACCGCTTCCGCATGGCCCGTCCGCTCCGAGCTGACCTTGTCGTAAGTGGCATCGCTCGCCCGTCCGCCGGCATAGCCGGACACGACGTCCTGCACCCCGCGCACATGTTCAAACACCGCCTCCATGCCCCAGAAGCATCCGCCGGCGAGGACTGCGACATCGGTCTGCGCGGACGCCGGCGTGGCTACGGTGAGAGCACCGAGCGCCAGGGTGGGGAAGAGGAAGGATTTCATGGCGCCGCTTTATCTGTCGAGGGATGAACTCGCACTGACGAACTGTGATTGACGTTTACGTAAAGTGCGATCAATGCCGGGGCGTGGACGAATCGCATGATCAACTGACGATTGGCCAGCTTGGCGCCGAGTTCGGCGTGACCGCGCGCGCGCTGCGTTTCTACGAAGACGAAGACTTGCTGGCGCCCCAGCGGCGCGGCACGCAGCGTCTTTATTCGCAGCGCGACCGGGCGCGGCTGGCGTGGATCCTGCGTGGACGCCGCGTCGGTCTCAGCCTTGCCGACATCAAGGAACTGCTCGACCTCTACGACCTCGGCGACAACCGCCGTACACAGCGTCTCAAGACAATCGAGCGCTGTTCGGAGCAGGTCGAGAAACTGAAAGCGCAACGCGTCGATATCGATGCGACCATCGACGAACTCGAACAATTCATCGCCATGGTTACGCAGACCATGAACGCCGACATTCCAGCGAAAAGAGCCCAAGGAGCCGCCTGATGCCGATCTACACCGCGCCCGTGAAAGAGACCCGCTTCATCCTCGACGAAGTGCTCGACATCGGCCGCTATTTGAACCTTCCGGGCTTTGCCAACGCGTCGCCCGACGTGGTCGAGGCGATCCTCGAGGAGGCGGGCCGTTTCGCGTCGGAAGTGCTGGCGCCGCTTAACCGCGTTGGTGACGAACATGGCTGCAAGCGCAACGATGACGGGTCGGTGACCACCCCGCCGGGCTTCAAGGACGCCTACAAGCAATTCGTCGAGGCCGGCTGGCCGACGCTGACCGCGCCCGAGGAATATGGCGGGCAGGGGCTTCCGCAGGTCGTCGGCACTGCGGTCACCGAATATATCCTGTCGGCGAACCACGCGTTCGAAATGTACCAGGGGCTGACGGCGGGCGCGATCGCCTCGCTTCTCACCAAGGCCTCGGACGAGCTTAAGCAGACCTATGTGCCCAATATGGTCACGGGCCGCTGGACCGGCACGATGAACCTGACCGAGCCGCACTGCGGCACCGATCTCGGACTGCTCAAGACCCGCGCCGATCCCAATCCCGACGGCAGCTACGCCATCACGGGCACCAAGATCTTCATCTCCTCGGGCGAGCATGACATGTCCGAGAACATCATCCACCTCGTCCTCGCCAAAATCGCGGGCGCGCCGGACAATGTGAAGGGTATTTCCCTGTTCGTGGTGCCCAAGTTCCTGGTCAACGAGGACGGCTCGCTGGGTGAGCGCAACGGGCTGTCGTGCGGCGCGCTCGAAAAGAAGATGGGCATACACGGCAATTCGACCTGCGTGATGAACTATGACGGCGCCAAGGGCTGGCTGGTCGGCGAGCCCGAAAAGGGGCTGGCAGCGATGTTCATCATGATGAATGCGGCGCGGCTGGGCGTCGGCCTGCAAGGGTTGGCGCAGGGCGAGGTCGCTTATCAAAACGCGGTCGCCTACGCCAAGGACCGGCGACAGGGCCGCGCGCTCAAGCCGGAGCTGCGCGATGCGAACGCCAGGGCCGACAATCTGCTCGTCCACCCCGACGTCCGCCGCATGCTGCTCGAGGCGCGCTCGTGGAACGAGGCGGGACGCGCGCTGGTGCTGTGGGGTGCGTTGCAGGTCGACCTGATGCGTCGTTCGCCCGATGAGGCGGAGCGCCAGCAGGCCGACGACCTGCTCGGCCTGATCACCCCGGTCATCAAGGGCTATCTCACCGACAAGGGGCTCGAAGCCGCGGTCCTTGGCCAGCAGGTGTTCGGCGGGCACGGCTACATCCGCGAATGGGGCATGGAACAGTTCGTCCGCGACGCCCGCATCACGCAGATTTACGAAGGCACGAACGGCATCCAGGCGATGGACTTGGTCGGCCGCAAGCTGCCCAAGGACGGCGGCCGCGCAATCCGCACCCTGTTCGAGATCATCGGCCGCGACATTGCTGAAGCCAAGCAGGCGGGCGACCCGGCGGGGGTCGCCGCGGCGCTGGAGACGGCCGTCGGTGAATTGCAGGGCGCGACGATGTGGCTTGCCAAGAACGGCATGGCCGACCCCAATAACGCCGGCGCGGGCGCTTATGCCTATATGGAGCTGATGGGCGTGGTCACGCTTGGCTGGATGTGGATGAAGATGGCGGCTGCCTCATCGCGCCTGCTTGCCGAAGGGTCAGGTGACCGCGGGTGGCATGAAACGAAGCTGGCGACTGCGCAATTCTACGCCGAACGCGAACTGGTCATGGCACCGGCGCTGCGCCGCAAGGTCGAAGCGGGCGCCGAAACGCTCATGAAGATCCCCGAAGAGGCGTTCTAACGGCCAATCTGTCCCAGCCCGGGACAGTGCCGATAAGGCCGTTGCGGCGGCCGGGTGATCGGCAGATGATCGAAGGGTCGCCGCGCTAATCCCCTTGTGCGGCGCTACAGGCGTAAGGAAGGCTCGTCCGGCACGCGGGGCGAGCCTTCTTGCTGTCACATGCGGTAAATAGGCCGCGGAGTCGGTTGGCGGGGCAAATAATGTTATGGTGCCCCGGTCCGGCGCGCGACTCGCGCTCTGGAAGTTCGCTAGCTGCCATCGGGGGGTGGCATGAGTCGTGACATGGAATATTTCCGCCGCCGGGCGGCCGAGGAGCGCATCGCCGCGATGCAGGCGGCGCATCCGAAAGTGCGCGAGGCGCATCTGGAAATGGCCCGGATGTACGAGGACCGGATGACCGAGCCACGCGAAGAAGGTCAGGTCGTCACCTTGGACCTTCCGACCGTGGCCTGACTGGCCCTACCGAAAGATAAGCTTTCAGCAGTTACGAGGCCGGTTAGATTTGTGCTGCCGACTCCGGAGGATCGCCCGATCTCGGGGCGGCATCCCAGCGCTCAGCAAAATCGCTGGTACGAAAGGCCCGCACATGCCCCCGGCGTATGCGGGCCTTTCTATTAGGCGGGCGCGGCCATGCTTGTTTCGACCGTGAGCGTGCCCGCAGGCAGAGCCCGGAGAAGATCAGGCGCATTGCCCGAATGATCGAGCCACCTCCCCCAGTCGGCAGGGTCCAGCACCGCGACTTGCCGGCTATGGTAAGGCGCGACGTCCGGCCCGGGCTCGGTCGTCAGCATGGTGAAGGCTTGTCCGATACCGGGCACGGTTCGCATCAGCCCGGCGATTGCCAGCATGGGTGCACCGGATGCGGTAAACAGCCAACGGTCCTTGCGTCTTTGCTTCGGATCCGCCGGTGCCGTGAATTCGTAAAAACCATCGGCTACGATCAGGCATCGGCCGGACTTGAAGTCGCGCCCCTCGGATCGGAAATTGTAGACGGGCTTGCCGTTAGGGGCGGGCCAACTCCATCGTCGAACGACAAGCTCGTATCCCAAGGCGCCTGCCCGCACGATCGGCGCCTGGTCAGTGATGCGGACATCCCGCGGTTCGAGGTTCGGAACGCCTTCCGGAAAGCTGAGCGGCATTTGCACATCGCGGAAAATCCCCGCGATCTCATCCACCGATTTGGTTTGCGTATAGAGATTGCACATCGCGACGCTTCTAGCGCGCGATCATGCATTCGAGGAGCGCGCGGCTACGCGACCGCGCGCCTTTGCTGATGCGGTTCTAGAACAGGATCACGAGGATGATGATCAGCAGGATCAGGCCGCCAAGTCCGATATACATAGTGTCTCTCCCTGGTTGCGTGTTCCTCCAACCGCAAGAGGGGCGGGAGGTTCCGAACTTCGCACCACAGCGGCGGGTTTAGGGAGGGTTCACCTTTCGACGACGAGTCGATGCTGAAGTGCGACGAAATCCGCACCGTGAGGCGGTGGCGGATCGTTGTGCAGGACAAAGGCTCAGTATCGAGAAGGGAGTTTCCCAGCCATGAATATGAAGATGATCCTCGCCGGCACGGCCGGTCTCGCCGCTTTGGCCACGGCCGCCCCGGCAACTGCTCAATATGGCTATTACGCGCAACCGTACGGTTATACGCCGCAATATGGCTACGCCCAGCAGTACGGCTACGGGTACAATACGACCGCTCTTGCCTCTCAGCGTTGCACGGCCGCGGTACAGGCGCGGCTGCAGAATCGCGTTGGCATCCAGAGCATCTTGGGCGCCGTCCTTGGCGTCAACACTTCGGGCCGCGTGCTTAGCGTCACGCAGGTGACGCCGCGCCGAAACGATGTCCGTGTTCGCGGTCTCGCCAGCAGCGGCCGGCAGGCCGGCTATGGTCCGTATGGCGTTGGTGCCTATGGCGCCTACGGCTACGGTTTCCAGCCGGACCTCTCATTCAATTGCCGCGTCGACTACAACGGCTACGTCCGCGACGTGAACATCAACCGCCGTTAATCCAGCGGAGAGGCAAAGGAAGCGCCGGGCTTACGCCCGGCGCTTTTCTTTTGGTCCGCCCTCAGCTCGCCTCGCGGCGTTCGACATACCAAGGGATCAACATCTTCGCCTGATTTCCCTTCGCCTTCTTGGGTGCCAGCCGGGTAAGATCGAACGTTTCGTGGAACTGAACGCCGAACATCCCGGATTGCGACCAGCGGACGACCGCCCTCACCGGGCCGACACCGACGATGTCGATGACCAAATGATCGCCCGGCGCGACTGGAATAGGACACTCGGCCAGCGCACCCATCGATGAGATGTTGCGCAGCTTGATCTCCAGCACCTCCTCATCGATCGCCGTGATGGCACGGCGCATCAAACGATGGCGCGGTTCGCGGATGCACTGGTAGCCATCCGCCTCGACCGTGACGGTATTGGCCAGCCGACGGGTGATTTCTCCGTCCGCAGGGCGCCCGAAGATATAGCCCTGCACCATGCTGACGCCGAGTTCGCGGATGAGTTGCAGGTCGTCATGCGTCTCGACGCCCTCGGCGCAAGTGTCCATGCCAAGCGTTTCCGCCAAGGTCACGATCGCGCGGATGATTGCCGCGTTGCGATTCGTGCTGGACGTCGACGCCGCGCCACGAACGAAGCTCTGGTCAATCTTGATCTTGTCGAACGGCGCTTTCTTCAAATAGCCGAGCGAGCTGTAGCCTGTTCCGAAGTCGTCGAGAGACAGGCGCACGCCCAGCTTCTTCAGCTTCGCGAACGTGTCATCGGTAGAATCACCGTCGGCCAGGAAAACCCCCTCGGTGATCTCCAGCTCCAGCCGGTCCGGCCGGACTCCGCTCGTTTCCAGATGCTCGGCGACCATCGCCACCACGCCCGGGTCGTTGAACTGGAGCGGGGAGAGGTTCACTGCCACGCGAACGTGATCCGGCCAATGGGACGCTTCTTCAAGGGAAGTGGCAAGCACCCATTCCCCGATTTTGCCAATCAGGCCGGCTTCCTCCGCCAAGGGCACAAATTTGGCCGGCGAGATGGCGCCGCGCGTCGGGTGTTGCCAGCGGACCAGCGCCTCGAAGCCGGAAATCTCTTCGCCCGCAGTGCGCACGATCGGCTGGTAATGGACGCTGAGCTCGCCGCGCTCGATCGCTTGGCGAAGCTCATTCTCCAGCTGCTGCCGCTCGGCAGCTTCGCTGTGCATCGAGGGTTCGTAGAAGATGTGCTTGCCACGGCCAGCGGCTTTCGCGGCGTAGAGCGCAAGGTCGGCGTTGCGCACCAGCGCGTCCGCTTGGCTTCGGCCGGGATCGCCGATCGTTATGCCGACCGAAGCCCCAATGGTCACCTTGTGGCCCTCGATCATGTACGGGCGCGACACTTGTTCGATCAGCGTGCGGGCTAGGGATTCCAGAAGGCCGATATCGACAGTGCCCGGCAGCACCGCCTGGAATTCGTCGCCGCCGAGGCGCCCGATCTGTCCGTGAATGCCCATCACCGATGTCAGGCGATCGGCGACCTGGCGCAGAAGCGCGTCGCCGATAGGATGGCCGAGCGTATCGTTGACGTTCTTGAATCGATCAAGGTCGATCAGGAACATTGCGCAGCCCTTCTGCCGGTGGGCGGCGTTGCGCAGCGCCTCCTCCAGCGTCTGGCGCATCATGGCGCGGTTGGGCAGACCTGTCAGGGAGTCGAAACGTGCAAGGCGGGTGATCTCCTGCTCGGAGCGCCGCTGCTCGGTGAGATCGGTCCCGATACCCCGGAATCCGAGGAAGCGCCCATGCTCGTCGAAGATGGGGTTGCCCGACAACGACCAATGGACTTCGCCGTCACTCGCCGGGCGAACCACCACGTCGGAAAAGGGGAACCGGGCGGAAAGGTGGAAGCCGAGGGTCTTGCGCTCCTCCATCGTTGCCCCCGGGTCGGTATCGACCGACAGCAAGTCGGTGAAGCGGCGGCCAAGAAGCTCCGCCGCCTCGCACTGGAAATCATCGGCAAGCTGCTGCGAGACGTAGGACAAGGTGCCTTCGGCATTGGTTTCCCAGAACCAGCCCCGGCCCGTGTCCTCGAACTCATCGACGAAACATTGCGCCTTGCGGGCCAGCGCTTCGACCCGCAGCCGCTTGCGGCCTGCAGCGATGATGCTCTGCGCGCAGCTCACGCTGTAGGCGAGGGCAAGCAGCGACAGCACCGTAATGCAAATCAACATGACCGGCGATCCGCCAAACAGCAGCGAGGCGACGATGCAGACGGCCGCAGTGACCATCGCCATCGGAGGGCAACTGATTGATGCGATCGCGGCCATCGCAAGGCCGGCAACCATAACGGCCACCATCGCGTGGTCCGTTGCGTGCCGATCCTGGCTGGCGATCGCCGCGCCGAACAAAGTCCACATCAAGCCAACCGCTGCAAGGTAAGCGCAAAGGGCCCGGACGATGGTGTGTGGCGGAAGCTTGAAGCGATCGCGATACTTCAGCGCCACAGCCGCGCCGACATCGAGCAACAGGACGAGGACGGCCGGGACCGCAGGGCTCGCGAGCGAGGCGGCAAATGCGATCTGGGGCATCAGCAAGAAGCAGGTGCCGGCGACCAGCAAATGGGTGGCGCCGAGCAGCAGTGCAGCGTGCTCGAGCGTCGCGACGCGCCAGGCTGAAACGGATTGCTCCTCGGTGCTGCTGAGGGAGGCGACGTCGAACCACAAGGCCTCGCTGATCGAGGCGCGATCCTGACCCTGTTCGGGCTGGCTAGCCTTGGCAAATCGCGACCTGCGCATTTTCGTCCCTACTCACTGGTGGCGGACGCATGATGCGGCCCTGCCCAACGCACGTGGGGGACTTTAACGGCGAGGGTTAACTGCGCCCCGAACGAACGGGGTTAGCGTCCGCTTAAACCTATTCAGGCAGGAACTCGGGCACGGAGAGATAACGTTCGCCCGTGTCGTAATTGAAGCCAAGGATTCTGGGCCGCTCGCCAAGGTCGGGCAGCTTCTGATGGATGGCGGCCAAAGTCGCGCCCGAGGACACGCCGACGAGCATGCCTTCCTCGCGCGCGGCGCGGCGCGCCATATCCTTCGCGTCGTTCGGATCGACCTGGATGATCCCGTCGAGCAGGTCCGTGTCCATGATGCCTGGCACAAAGCCGGCGCCGATGCCCTGGATCGGGTGCGGTCCGGGCTGCCCGCCGGACAGCACCGGCGACAAGGTCGGCTCGACCGCGAACACTTTGAGAGCAGGCCATTCCTGCTTGAGCACCTCGGCGCAGGCGGTGATGTGGCCCCCGGTGCCGACGCCGGTGATCAGCGCATCGGGCGGGGAGTCGGCGAAGTCCTTGAGGATCTCCTGCGCGGTGGTGCGACGGTGCACCTCGAGGTTCGCGGGATTTTCGAACTGTTGCGGCATCCATGCACCCGGCGTTTCGGCAACGATTTCTTCGGCACGGGCGATGGCGCCTTTCATGCCCTTTTCGCGCGGGGTGAGATCGAAGGATGCGCCAAAGGCCAGCATGAGACGCCGACGTTCGAGGCTCATGCTTTCGGGCATCACGAGGATCAGCTTATAGCCCTTCACCGCGGCGACCATTGCAAGCCCGATCCCCGTGTTGCCCGACGTCGGCTCGACGATCACCCCGTCGGGCTTCAATTTGCCGGATTTTTCGGCGTCCTCGACCATCGCGAGCGCGATGCGATCCTTGATCGATGCGCCGGGATTGGCCCTCTCCTGCTTGATCCAGACTTCGGCGCGATCGCCGAACAGGCGGTTGAGGCGAACGTGCGGCGTGTTTCCGATGGTCTCGAGGATGTTCGCGGCCTTCATGTCGAGATCTCTCCTGTGCGGTCGGGGACGCTTAAGCCGCCGCTATATGGGTCCGGTCGGCCAAGTTGAACAGCGTCATACGCCGCCTGCCGCGACCGGCGGCTTTTCCGGCGCGGGATCGGGCAGGTCGAAGGTGCGCGCGCGGCGAAGCTCGGGGAACCAGCGTGCCCAGATCAAGGTGACGATGATTGCGGCGATGCCGCCGCCGACGGTCGCGGCGACGGGGCCAATCAGCGCTGCGGAAAAGCCGCTCCGGGTCTCGCCCAGTTCGTTGGAGGCCGAGATGGCCAGCGTCGATGCGGCCGACACCCGGCCGCGCATCGCGTCCGGCGTGTGCAGCTGGATGAGCGATTGACGAATATAGACCGAGAACATGTCGGCGGCGCCGAGCAGCGCGAGCATGGCCAGCGACAGAAAATAGAATTTCGACAGGCCGAAGATCGCTGTCGCGGCGCCGAACACGACGACTGCGGCCAGCATCTTCACGCCGACGTCGGTCTTAATCGGACGGAACGAGAAATAAATCGCGGTCAGCGTCGCACCGAGCGCCGGCGCGGCGCGCAGCGGGCCGAGGCCCTGAGCGCCGACGACCAGGATGTCCCGGGCATAAACGGGCAGCATGGCGGTCACCCCACCCAGCAGGACCGCGAACAGGTCCAGCGTGATGGCGCCAAGAACGAGCCGGTTGCGGCGCACGTAGCTCAGCCCTTCGATCATGCGCTGGATCGGTTTGCCCGGCTCGATCTTCGGCCGTTCGACCGGTGGGATCAGGAACAAGCAAAGGGTGGCGAAGGCGAAGAGCGCCGTGCTCACGCCGTAGGAGAGGTGCGGCGTGATGTCGTAGAGGATGCCGCCAAGCGCCGGTCCGATGATCGCACCCGACTGCCAGGCGGTGGAGCTGAGTGCGATGGCGCGCGGCAGGAGGTCGCGCGGGACGAGGTTGGGGGCAAGCGCGCCCAGTGCCGGTCCGGCGAAGGCCCGCGCGACGCCGAGCAAGGCGGCGACGCCGAACAAGATCGGCAAGCTGAGCTGACCCGTCCAAGTCGCCAGAAAAAGGATCAGCGCGCATAGCGTTTCCAGCGCGACGACCGCGCGCGCGACGTGCCGGCGGTCGAGGCGGTCGGCGACCCATCCACTCATGGGCGTCAGCAGGAACAGGGGGACGAACTGGACGAGGCCGATCAGCCCGAGCTGAAACGCAGCATCGCCGATGCTCATCGTTTCGCGGGAGATGTCGTAGACCTGCCAGCCAATGACGATGACCATCGCCATCTGCGCAATGGTCGTCGTCAGCCGCGCCAGCCAGAAGGCGCGGAAGGCCGGGATGCGAAGCGGGGCGGGGATCACGCCCCGCCCCTAATCGCTGCTTGCTCTGCCCGCAATCAGGCGGTCTGGTTGAGCGGGATGGCGCTGCGCTGGCTGGTGTTGGTGCCCAGGAAGGCGCGGATGTCGTCGGTCAGCCGCTGCTTGTCGGTGGCGAACAGGCCGTGGGCCGATCCGTCATATTCGATCAACTGCGCTTCCGGAACCGCCTTCTTCACCTCGCGCGCGGTGGCGTCGATGGGGACGGTCGCGTCCTTGGTGCCGTGGATGACCAGCGTCGGCATGGTGAAGGCCTTGAGGTCGCCGCGGAAATCGGTGGTGGCAAAGGCCTGTGCCGCCGCCAGCGTCGGCCGCAATCCCGCCATCAGGGCCTGGCGCTGGAAATCCTCGAGCACGCCATCGCTTACCGGATGGGAAATCACGCCATTGCCATAGAAATCCTTGGCGAAGGACTGGAAGAAGTCGGCGCGATCCTGTTTCATGCCGGCGGTCATTTCATCGAAGGTCGACTGCGGAACGCCGTTGGGATTGTCGTCGGTCTGCAGCATGTAGGGCACGACCGATCCGATCAGGATCGCCTTGCTGAACTTGTTGCCATGGCGGGCAACAAGCTTGGCGACTTCACCGCCACCCATGGAAAAGCCCGCGACGACGATATTGCCGCTGACCCCAGCGTCGTCGAGCACCGCTTCGACGTCGGACGCGAACGTGTTGTAGTCGTACCCGTCCCACGGCTGGTCGGAGCGGCCGAATCCGCGGCGATCAGGGACAATGCTGCGGTAACCGTCCTCGGCGAGAGCGACCGCGAGGTCGTCGAACGTATCGCTGGTCAGCGGCCAGCCGTGGAGGAGGACAATCGGCGAACCATCGCGCGGTCCCCAGTCCTTGTAGAAAAGTGAAACTTTGTCCTTGGTCACGGCGCGGGGCATTACGGAAACTCCTAACTGGGGGAACGGCATCAACGCGTGGCGCCATGGAAGGTGTCGCTCAGCAAAGCGCAGCCCCTTGCGTTCGTGCTTCGTTCCAGTAACTTGTGCGCCATGGCGAAGGTCAAAGCGCGTTACGTCTGCCAGGCCTGCGGATCGGTTTCGACCCGCTGGCAGGGCCAGTGCGCCGATTGCGCCGAATGGAACACGCTCGTCCAGGAATCGGCCGATGTGTCGAGCATCTTTGCGGCCAAGCATAATTTGCAGGGCGGCGGGCGCACGATCCAGCTGGTCGGCCTCGAAACGCCCGCCGCCTTGCCCGATCGGCTTGCCAGCGGACTCGCCGAATTCGACCGCGCGATCGGCGGCGGCATCGTTGCCGGTTCGGCGATGCTCGTCGGCGGCGATCCGGGTATCGGCAAATCGACCTTGTTGTTGCAGGTCGCGGCGCGGCTGGCCGCCGAAGGGCGGCGGGTCGTCTATGTGTCGGGCGAGGAATCGGCCGAGCAAGTGCGCCTGCGCGCGGTCCGGCTCGGGCTTGGCGGCGCGCCGGTGCAGCTCGCAGCGGCGACTTCGGTGCGCGATATCCTGACGACAATGGGGGAGAGCGAGCCGCCGGCGCTGCTGGTCATCGATTCGATCCAGACGATGCACAGCGACCTGATCGAGGGCGCGCCGGGCACCGTCAGCCAGGTCCGCGCGTCGGCGCAGGAACTGGTGCGCTTCGCCAAGGAGCGCGGCACCGCCGTGATCCTGGTTGGCCATGTCACCAAGGACGGGACGATCGCCGGTCCGCGCGTGCTTGAGCATATGGTCGACACCGTGCTCAGCTTCGAAGGCGAGCGCAGCCATCAATATCGCATCCTGCGCGCCATGAAGAACCGCTTCGGCGGGACCGACGAGATTGGCGTATTCGCGATGGAAGGCGCGGGGCTGACGGAGGTCGCCAATCCGTCGGCTTTGTTCCTGACCAATCGCGGCGAGCCGGTCAGCGGCACCAGCGTCTTTCCTGCGATCGAAGGCACGCGCCCCGTGCTCGTCGAAATCCAGGCGCTGGTCGTGCGCCTGGCGTCGGGCGCGACGCCGCGGCGTGCCTCGGTCGGGTGGGACAGCGGCCGCTTAGCGATGATCCTGGCCGTCCTCGAAGCGCGCTGCGGCCTCAGTTTCGCGACATCCGAAGTCTATCTGAACGTCGCCGGCGGTTATCGCCTGAGCGATCCCGCCGCAGACCTTGCCGTCGCCGCCGCGCTAATTTCCGCGCTGTCCGAGCGGCCCGTGCCGAGCGAGGCGGTGATCCTGGGCGAGATTGCGCTGTCGGGGGAGATCCGCCCGGTGGCGCATGCCGGGCTGCGCCTCAAGGAAAGCGCCAAATTGGGGTTCGAGACTGCCTGGGTGCCTAAAAGCGTGAAGGGCGGCGAGAAGGGGATGCGCCTGGCCGAATTCGCCAACCTGCGCCAGCTAGTCGAGCAGATCCTCGGCCGTTAGCCGCGCGCCATCGCGATGACCGCCATCGTCAGGCGCGAAATGCAGACGAGCCGGTCGTCATCGTCGGTGATCCTGATCGTCCACACCTGCGTAGTCCGCCCGATCGCGTCGGGGCGCGCGGTGCCGTAAACGTATCCGCCTTTGACCGGGCGGATGTGGTTGGCGTTGATCTCTAGCCCGACGGCGAGGAACTGGTTGCTGTCGAGCACCATGTTGGCTGCGACCGAACCCACCGTCTCGGCCAGCGCGCAGGACGCGCCGCCGTGAAGCCGGCCCTGCGGCTGCACCGTGCGGTGATCGACCGGCATGCGCGCCTTTAGAAAATCGTCGCCCACTTCGACGATTTCGATGCCGAGATGCGCGATCATCGTACCCGCGCCGCTGCCTGTAACCGCATTTGGATCAGGATTCTCAAGATGCCAAATGGCCATGCTTCGTCCCATCGTTTCGCGGTCTTTACCGTCTGGGAGCTTTGACCGAAACATCGTGATTTATGAGCAAGCGTTCGTCCCGCCTAGCCAAGGAATTGATGGTCGCAGGACTGGCCGTCCTGCTGCTGGCCGCCGCGCTCGTCGCCTTGAGTTGCACCGTCGGCGGCAACGATGCTCGCGCGGGGCTGCAGGGATTGGTGCGAGCGATCTGCCCGCCCGCCAATCGGAACGTCGTGCCTGCACCTGGAGGGTGGGGGGCACTGACCGGGATCATCTTTCTGATTGTCCTCGGGATCGCCTGCTTGATTGTCGGCGCGATATTGACCTTCCGTCCCGCCAGAAGCGCGGAGGACGATCAGGTTGAGATAAACCGGCACCAACCGACGACCGCGGTCGAGGCGCCGCCTGCGGCCAGCTTCGGCCGGTGCGAGAAACGTACACCTCGCCGATCGGCCGAGCCTAGCCAAGCATGGAGCCTTATGGACACCATCCGCAATCAAGTGGAGCTGGGCCAGCTCGACACGGCGCTCGAAATGGCCGGTCGGGCGATCGTCGAGAGCGGCAATCCGCGCCTCATCAAAGCGCTGAACGATAGTCGTCCACTCGACTGCGATTGGACGCAGGTCGTTGCTGCGGCGATCGAAGCGGACTTCGACGCCAAGGCCGCAGGACGCGAGGGATGCCGCGACATCCTTCTGCAACTCTCGGCCTTCCCCGAAGATCGTACGGTCTTCACCTCCGGTTTCTTCGGTCCGCGTCCGCCACAATCGGACAGCGATCGGCTGGAGCATGGGCAGCGGGCGCCGTCCCGGGTGGGGCGGAGCGAAGCCATTGACGTTCCGGGGTTGGCAGCGCTTGCTGCGCTCGAAAGCGACGCTGGGCTGAGCGGTCAACAGCGCATCGAACAGGAACGCTTGGCGGGGACCTTGCTCGTCCTGCGCTTTCTCGAGACGATCCGACGATATGCCGCGGACATGGGCTTCCCCTTCCCGGTCACGCTTCGTGCTGGCGTCGAGTCGGTCGGTGGGGAGGATGCCATTCGCCAGCTCTCGCCGCGCTTGCACATTGGACTTGCCGAGCCGGGTCGCGCCGATTGGCGCCGACGTCGTGCAACGGCTCGCCGATCGCTACGCCCGGCATGGCGAAGCTTGGCGGATCGATTGCCGGGATCGGGTGGCCGTGCTCCGTGAATCTTTCGCCGAGCGGGGTCGGGTCGAGAGCATGTTGATCCCCCACGACATGCCGGAGCATCGTTATTACGAAGACTTGGAAAACCGCCTGGTGATGTACGAGCCGGAGAATCGCGTTTCACCGGAGCAGTTCGCGAAGTTGGCGGCAAAGGTCGCAGAACATCGCGAGCGCGCCGGGCCGCGGCCGGTGGATCCGGCGCCCTACCTTTAGCCTCAAATCGGGGGCGCCACTGGCGCTCTGCGTCCGCCGACGCTAGCCGAAGCGCGATGACTGCGCTCGACGTCTTCGTCTTCCTGCTGCTGATCGGCGGCGCCCTTGTCGGCTTCGTGCGCGGCTTCGTGCACGAGGTGGTCTCGCTGCTCGCCTGGGTCTTCGCCATCGCGATGCTCAAGCTGTTCCACGATCAAATGTGGACCGGGCTGATCAATTCGACGGGCTCAAGCTCGCCGGCTGCCGCGGTGATCGCCTTCGCCATTCTGTTCCTTCCCAGCTTCGTGATCGTGAAGCTGCTTGCCAGGTCGCTGGGCGGAAAGACCCGGCGTTCGCGCTATCTCGGCCCATTCGACCGCATCCTCGGCGGCGGGTTCGGCATGCTCAAGGGGCTGCTCGGCGTGACGCTTTTCTTCCTCCTCGCCAATCTGGCGACCGACATGGTCTATGGCCCGCAGGCGGCGCGGCCTGAATGGATGCGCAAGTCGCGCACCTTCCCGCTGCTTAACGCCAGCGGCCGCGCGATCGTCGACTGGGTCGAGGCGCGGCGGCTGCATGTGAACAAGGTGGGGGAGGAATGATCCGGCTGTACGACACGATGGCGCGCGAGAAGCGCGAATTTCGCCCCGCCGACCCGAAGCGCATCACCATGTATGTGTGCGGGCCCACGGTTTATGGCCGCGCGCATATCGGCAATGCGCGGCCGGCGGTGGTGTTCGACACGCTCGCACGCCTGATTCGCCACGAATATGGCGAGAATTCCCTCGTTTACGCGCGCAACGTTACCGACGTCGATGACAAGATCATCGCCGCCGCCGAAGACGAGGGCGTCGATCCGGGCGTCATCACCAATCGCTACGAGCGGCATTACCTCGAGGACATGGGCGCGCTTGGTGTTGGCCCACCCGACATCGCGCCGCATGCGACGCAGGAAATCGCGGCGATGATTGCGATCATCGGGGAACTCATCGCCAAGAACCATGCTTACACCGCCGAGGGCCATGTGCTGTTCAGCGTCCCGAGCGACCCCGATTATGGCGCTTTGTCGCGCCGCGATCGTGACGCGATGATCGCCGGCGCGCGGGTCGAGGTCGCTCCCTACAAGCGCGATCCGGCGGACTTCGTGCTGTGGAAGCCTAGCCCCGAAGGCGTCGTCGGCTGGGACAGCCCGTGGGGCCGCGGCCGGCCGGGCTGGCACATCGAATGTTCGGCGATGATCCGCGCCCATCTCGGCAAGACGATCGACATTCATGGCGGTGGGCTCGACCTCATTTTCCCGCATCACGAAAATGAGATCGCGCAGAGCCGCTGCGCCCACGGCGGCGCCCCGCTTGCGCGCTATTGGGTGCACAACGGCTTCGTCGACATGGGCGCGGAGAAGATGTCGAAGTCGCTTGGCAACGTGATCACCCCGGCCGACCTGCTGGCGCAGGGGCATCGTGGCGAGACGCTTCGGCTGGCGCTGCTGTCGGCGCATTATCGCCAGCCGCTGGCGTGGACCGAGGATGCGATCTCGCAGGCCAAGACCATGCTCGATCGGCTCTACCGGTCGGCCGGGGATGCAACGGCCGGCGCGCCCGGGGAGAGCGTTGTGGAGGCCTTAGCGGACGACCTGAATACGCCGCTCGCGCTGACCCGATTGATGGCGCTCGATGATCCGGCAGTTCTCAGAGCCAGCGCGGCGCTGCTCGGCCTTTTGCAAAGCTCCGCCGACGAATGGTTTCGGGGCGATGCCGACGTGGCGACGATTGAAGCACGCATCGCCGAGCGCGTCGCCGCCAAGGCGGCACGCGACTTCGCAACGGCCGACCGTATTCGCGACGAACTCAAGGCCGAGGGCATTGTTTTGGAGGACGGACCGGCTGGGACTACATGGCGGCGGGAATGACCGCGCACGCCTACACGACCGACATCCTGCGCCTAGCGGCTTCGCTGGGCGAGCCGCGCGAACTGGACAGCGTTCATGGCCAGGCCGAGCTACGATCCCCGACTTGCGGAAGCGTCATTCGCCTTACGGTCGAACTTGACGACCACCGTCGCGTCAAATGCCTGTCGCAAGCGGTGCAGGCGTGCGCCTTCGGCCAGGCGTCGGCGGCGCTGATGGAGCAGGGGGTGACTGGCATGGGCCATAAGGACGCGGCGGACGCATTGCTCGCCCTGAGCGCGTGGCTGTCGGGCGCGCGCGACGATCCGGGCGAGTGGCCCGGCCTCGATGTCCTTGAACCCGCGCGGTCGCGCAGCGGGCGGCATGGGGCGATCCTGCTGCCGTTCCGCACGCTGTTGGCCGCGCTAGAGGACGCCAAATGAGCAGTGCGGCGGAAACCGCCGCGTCGACCACGGTCCTGCTCGAGGCGACCGCGATCATGCTCGGCGCGGCGCTGCTGTCGGTGCTCATTTTCCGCAAGCTGAAGCTCGGCGCGACCCTCGGCTATATCGTCGGCGGAATGGTGATCGGGCCGCAGGTGCTGGGCCTGATCCGCGATCCGGAAGCGCTCGCCGGGCTGACCGAAGTCGGGATTGCGCTGCTGCTGTTCATTGTCGGGCTCGAGCTCAATCCAGCGCGTCTGTGGCGGCTGCGGCGCGATATCTTCGGGCTTGGCCTGGCCCAGGTCGTGCTGTGCGGGATCGCGATCAGCCTGTTCGCGGGCGGTACTTTGAGCGTAACTTGGGCGGCGGCGCTGGCGATCGGCCTGCCGCTGGCGCTCAGCTCGACCGCGCAGGTGCTGCCGATGCTGCGCGCGGACAATGAGCTGACCACCGCCAAGGGCGAGCGCGCTTTCTCCATCCTGCTGTTCCAGGACCTCAGCATCGTGCCGATGATCACGATCATCGCCGCAATGTCGCGCGTTCCGCCCGACCCCGCGGCGCCGGGCGGCGCGATGCTGGCGCTGTACACCGTCGTCGCGGTGATCGGCCTGGTGCTCGCGGGACGCTTGCTGCTCGCGCCGATGTTCCGGCTGATCGGGCGTCTGGGCGAGCGCGAATTGTTTGTCGTCGCCGGCCTGTTCACGGTGATTGCCGCCTCCGCGCTGATGCATGCGTTCGGCCTGTCGGTCGCGCTCGGTGCGTTCGTCGCCGGGGTGATGCTCGCCGAAAGCCCTTACCGGCACGAGCTGGAAAGCGATGTCGAGCCTTTCCGCTCGATCCTTCTCGGCTTGTTCTTCCTCTCGGTCGGCATGATGCTCGACCTGTCGGTGATCGCCGAACGGCCGCTGTTCGTGGTCGGGATCGCGCTTGCGGTGATCGTCATCAAGACGGCGATCATCACGTTCCTCTCGCGCATTGCGAAGCGGCGTTGGAACGAAAGCTTCCGGCTTGGCCTGTTGCTCAGCCAGGCGGGTGAATTCGGCTTCGTCCTGTTCGCGCAGGCGGCGGCGGCGCAGCTGATCACTTCCGATGCTGCCTCCCTGCTCGGCGCGGTCATAACCCTATCGATGGCGACCACGCCGTTCCTGATGCGGCTGACCGACTGGCTCGAGCGGCGGGAAGAGCGTGCCGACGGGCGCGACGGGCCCGAACTTGGCCCGGACACGCCGATCATCATCGTCGGCTATGGCCGCTTCGGCCAGACGGTCGGCCAGATGCTGATGGCCAAGCGCGTTCCGGTGACCCTGGTCGATACCGACGCGGAGATGATCGACGTTGCCGGCGATTTTGGCACCAAGGTCTATTTCGGCGACGGCACGCGGATCGATCTGCTGCGCCTCGCCGGGGCGGAACAGGCGCGGGCGATCCTGTTCTGCAACGACAATGCGGCCGGCTCGCTCAGCCGCGAGGCGCTGGCGCGGGTGCTTGAGGCATTCCCGCATGCGCAAATCATGGTTCGCACCTTCGACCGGCGGCACATGATCGACCTCGATGGTCTCGACCTTGCCTATACTCAGCGCGAATTGTTCGAAAGCGCGGTCAAGATGGGCCGCGCGGCACTGGCCGAAGCGGGCATCGCGTCGGCCGAAGTCGACCGTGTCGAGCGCGAATATCGCTTGCGCGATTGCGAGCGGCTGGAGCGGCAGGCGAGCACCGGCAACCTGCGCGCCGGGCTCGAGCGATCCTTCGCCCCCGATCGCGCGCTGGCCGACGAGGAAGACGACCCGTCGGTGCAAGGCGAGTCGGAGTCGAGGCCGGGCTAGGCGGCGCTCCGCCTGGCGAGATGCGCGTCGATTTCGCGGACGATGGCGTCGACCACGTCCTTGTGGGCGCCATCCCCGCTGCGCACGTGGACATGCGCTTCGGCGTACGCCTGGCGCTCAATCTCGGCGAGGCGCTGCAGGGTTTCCTTCGGATCGGGTGTCTTCAGGAGCGGACGGGTGTCGCGCCGCCCGGTGCGCTCGGCCAGCACGTCGATCGGCGCATCGAGCCAGACCGTGATCGTCCGCTCGTTCAACAGGGCGCGGGTGCGCGGATCGACGAACACGCCGCCACCGGTGGCAATGACGCGCACTTGCCCGTCGACCAAGCGCGCTACGAGGCGCCGTTCCCCATCGCGATAATCCTGCTCGCCATAGCGTTCGAACACTTCGCCGGCGGGCAGGCCGACCGCATCCTCGATTTCCGAATCGCTATCGACGAAGGGCAGGGCCAGGCGCCTGGCGAGACGCCGGCCGACGGTCGACTTGCCGACCCCCATCAAGCCGACGAGGACGATGGGTCGGTCGAGACGCTTGGCCAGATCCTTCAAACTCGCTCCGCTCTGTCAGTCACGCGAAAAGGCTATACAGCGGCTTGCGCGCTCGGCAAAAGCGCCCCGACCGGGTTCAAATGTCACGGGAAGCCATGCCGAAAATCATCGTCCTTATCATCGTTCTCCTGCTCGTCGTCGGCGGCCTCTACTTCCTGTCGACGGTCCCCAGCGAGCAGCCCGCCCGAACGATCGAAGTCGACGTCCCGCAGAGCGGAAATGCGAGCTAAGGCGCTTCTGCTTCTCGCAGCGGGCGCGGCAGTTGCGCTGCCGGCGATCGCGCAGCAGGCTGCCCAACCCCAGCCGGCTCCCGCGCAACCTTCGACGAATGCCGTGGAGCCGACGGCCACGCCGGTGCGGCGCGCGCCCCCGGCGACCGGTGGGGACGAGAGCGGGGTTGCGGAGGTCACGCTCAACCTGCCTCCGCCGCCGCCACCGATCGAATATCCCGCCCACGCCCGCCGCGACCCGTGGTCGGTCGGTGCGCTTCAGCCGCAGCAGCACGGCCTTGGGGCGAATCCGTGGCGCGCCGCCAGCGGGGCGTTTCTCTCCACGCTGATGCGGCGAATGCAGACGCCGATTGCCTCGCGCTGGGCGCACATGGGCATGCGCCAGGCGCTGCTTGCCGAAGCGCGGGCGCCACGCGACGTGCACCCGGTCGATTGGGTGGCGGAGCGCGCCTGGCTCCTGCTGCGCATGGGCGAGGCCGATGCCGCCCGCATGCTCATCGCCGGCGTCGACACCGACCGCTTCACGCCCAAGATGACCCAGGTCGCAGTGCAAAGCGCGCTGGCCAGCTCGGACCCGCCGGCCTTGTGCCCAATCGAAGGCCGCATCGGTCGCCATGAAACCCGAGTCCGCGCGCTGGTCGAAGCGATCTGCGCCTCGCTTGCCGGGGAACCGGAAAGCGCGGCGGCGCAAATCGACCAGGCACGAAGGTTCGGGCGGATCGGCGGCATCGACCTCGTCCTCGCGGAGAAGGTCGTCGGCGCCGGCGCGAACACGGGACGCGCCGTCACCGTCGAGTGGGAACCGGTCGAGCACCTCACCGCTTGGCGCTACGGGCTAGCCACCGCGACGGGCATGACATTGCCGGAGCGGCTGATGGGGACGGCATCGCCCCAGCTGCACGCTTTCTATGCGCGGGCGCCATTATTGACGGCGGAGGATCGTTTGAAATCGGCGCACATCGCGACCGGCCTTGGCGTTTTTTCCTCGCAATCCCTGATCGATCTCTACGCGACGATCTACGACACGACAGATCCCGGCGACCTGCCCGAGACGGATGCGTGGCAGCTGCGGCAGGCCTTCGTCGCGCGCAACGCCGACGCGCGTCTGGCGGCCTTGCGCCGTGTCCTGGGCAATGAGAACGACACGCTGGAGCGCGAGGCGCATCGCGCGCTGGTCGCCCGCGCCGCAACTTTGGTGCAGCCGGACGCGGCTTTGGCGAGCGACGCGCCCGAGCTGATCTCGGCCATGCTGACTGCGGGGTACGATCGCCATGCGGCGCGCTGGGCCAACGCCGTGCAGCAGATGGACGACGCCAACGCCGACCGGGCCTGGGCGATGCTGGCGCTTGCGGCGCCCAATGCAGAGGCAGTGGACATCAGCTACGGCCGGATCACCAGCTTCATCGATCGCGACCAAAGCCGCCGCAAGCAGCGCAGCGCGCTGCTTGTTGCCGGCCTCGCGGGGCTCGGACGAATCAATGAACGCTCAGCGGTCGCGCTCAATCTGCGGTACGGTCTGGGGCTGGGCCGCTCGAACAGCTGGACCCGGATGATCCGGGCGGCGGCGCGCCGAGGCCAACCCGGCACTGTTCTCGTCCTCACCGGAACCGGTTTTCAGGGACAGACGCTCGACCGCCTGCCCGCGGCCTACATGTATCGATCGCTCCAAGCGCTAACTCGAACCGGCCAGGATTTCAGCGCACGGATGATCGCTGCCGAGGCGCTGTCCCGGACGTGACCGCGGACGACCAGGCGCTGGTTGACCGTTTCCTCGACATGATGGCGGCTGAAGCGGGCGCGTCGCGCCACACGCTTGCGGCCTATCGCAACGACCTCGAACAGACGGCGGCGTCGCTTGGCTCCGCCCTCGGCAAGGCAAGTGCGACGGATTTGTCGCGCCTCGGCGAGGCATGGGCCGACCTCGCCCCATCAACCGTCGCGCGCCGCTCCGCCGCGCTCCGGCGCTTCTACGGATTCCTGCTGGACGAAGGGTTGCGGGGGGACGACCCGTCGGCGGCCTTGCCGCGGCCCCGCCTCGAACGGCCGCTCCCGCGCATCCTTGATGAACAGGACGTAGGGCGGATGTTCGCGCAGGCGGAAGACCGCGCGGCGAGTGACCAGCCGATAGCGGTCCGCGACCTCGCGCTCCTTGAACTGCTGTACGGTTCGGGTCTGCGCGCGAGCGAGCTGGTGACCTTGCCCCGCGCCGCTGTCCGCAAGGAGCAGCCCTTCCTGATCCTGCGCGGCAAGGGTGGAAAGGAGCGGCTGGTCCCGATCTCCTCACGCGCGCAAACCGCGGTTCACCGGTGGCTCGAGCTTGTGCCCGCAGGGTCGCTGTGGCTTTTCCCCAGCCGCAACACGCATCTCAGCCGCGTGCGCCTGTTCCAGGTCGTCCGCCGACTGGCTGCGGACGCCGGAATCGGGCCCGACCGGGTTAGCCCGCACGTCCTTCGCCATGCCTTCGCCACGCACCTGCTTTCCGGGGGCGCCGACCTGCGCGTGCTTCAGTCCCTTTTGGGGCATGCCGACATCGCCACGACGCAGATCTACACCCATGTCGACAGCGCGCGCCTGGTCGAGCTGGTCAATGCGCGCCATCCACTGGCGACCCGCGGTCGTTGACGGCTGCCGCTGCTTCCGCCTAGGCCCCGCCGCCAATGCTGACCTATCTCGAATTCGAAAAGCCGATCGCCGAGCTGGATACCCGTGTCGCCCAATTGCGCGAGACGCATAACAGCTCGGACGAAATCGACATCGAAGCCGAGGTCTCGCGTCTCGAGGCCAAGGCGTCCAAGCTTCTTCGCGATACCTATTCGAAGCTGACGCCGTGGCAGAAGGCACAGGTCGCGCGTCATCCCGAGCGGCCGCACTTCAAGGACTATGTCGCCGGCATTGCCGAGGATTTCCTGCCGCTGGCGGGGGACCGCGCTTTCGCCGACGACCCGGCCATCATCGGCGGCCTGGCGCGGATCGACGGGCGCCGCGTGATGCTGATCGGGCATGAAAAGGGCGACGACACCGCCTCCCGCCTCAAACATAATTTCGGCATGGCCAAGCCGGAGGGATACCGGAAGGCGATCCGCCTGATGCAGCTGGCCGACCGGTTCGGGCTGCCGGTCGTCACCTTGGTCGATACGCCGGGCGCCTTTCCAGGAGTGCAGGCGGAAGAACGTGGCCAGGCCGAGGCCATTGCCCGCTCGACCGAGCAATGCCTGGCGCTCAAGGTCCCGATGATCGCCGTCGTGGTGGGCGAGGGCGGATCGGGCGGCGCGGTGGCGATTGCCGCCGCCAACCGGGTCCTGATGTTCGAACATGCGGTCTACTCGGTTATTTCGCCCGAAGGCTGCGCCTCGATCCTCTGGCGCACGGCGGACAAGGCCGCCGATGCGGCGGAAGCCATGAAGATCACCGCTTCGGACCTTCAGGCGCTGGGCGTCGTCGACCGCATCGTGTCGGAACCGTTGGGCGGCGCGCATCGCGACCCCGACGCCGCGATCGGCGGCCTCAAGGGCGCGATCGTCGAAGAGCTCGCGGACTGCGCGTCGCTCGGCCCCGACGAACTGCTCGCGCAGCGCCGCGCCAAATTCCTCGCCATCGGCTGATTGCCGGCAGGAACCCGCCCTTTCATTCTCCGTTCAAACTCGCCCGGCTTATTTCGGCGCCGAACGGAGAAGATATTCTATGCGCAAGCGCATTCTTTTGCTCGCCGCGAGCGCGGCGATTGTCAGCCCGGTGCTCGCTTCGGCGCAGGGCGGGCGGTACCTTAATCCCAGCGATGTTGCCGAGGCGCAGCGCGAGCATGCCGCGCTGGTGCAGGAACTTGGCGGCGCCGAAACTGGGGCGCGCGCCGCTTATGTCGAAAGCGTGGGGCGCCGCGTAGCTTCACAGACCGGCGTGGTGAATCCCGGACAGGCGTTCCGCTTCACCACCGTCAATTCGGCCGTGGAAAACGCCTTCGCGGTCCCGGGCGGCTACATTTACGTCACGCGCCAACTGCTCGGGCTGCTCGACGACGAATCGCAATTGGCTTTCGCGCTTGGCCACGAAGCGGCGCACGTTGCCGCCGACCACAGCCGTGCGCGGCAGGCCTATGCGCAGCGCAACAGCGTGCTTGGCGTTCTCGGCCAGGTGCTTGGCGCCGTGTTAGGCAACGGCGGGTTCGGCGGGATGGTCTCGCAGAGCGCCCAGCAAGCCGCCGCCATGCGCACCCTGAGCTTCTCGCGCGACCAGGAGTATCAGGCCGATACGCTTGCTCTTCGCTACCTGATCGGCTCCGGCTACGATCCTGCCGGTGGGCCGGGGATCCTGGCGGCGCTGACGCGCGCCACCGCGCTTCAGGGTCAAGTCCAGGGCCGATCGTCGCGCCAGACGCCGGAATGGGCGAGCACCCACCCGCTCAGCACCAATCGCATGCAGCGCGCCATGGCCGAAGCGCAGGCCAGCGGCCGCCTAGGGTCGGGCGTGCGCAACCGCGACGGGTATCTGGCGCAGATCGACGGGATCTATGTCGATGACGATCCCGAACAGGGGGTGATTGAAGGGCCGACCTTCACCCATCCCGATCTTCGTATCCAGTTCACCGTGCCCCAGGGCTATCTCATGCAGAACGGCACCTATGCGGTGACCGTGTCCGGCTCGGCCGGCCGCGCGCAATTCAGTGGCGGCCGCTACACGGGCTCGCTCGAAGACTATACGATGCGCGTCTACCAGCAACTGACGCGGGGCCAGATGAACATCAATGTGCCTCCGCCGCAGCGCGTGACGATCAACGGTATGCCCGCGGCGATTACGGCAACGCGGGTCAACACCCGATCCGGCGGGCTGGATGTCAGCGTTGTCGCTTATCAGTGGGATGCGCAGCGCGTATATCACTTCGTGATGCTGACGCGCGCAGGCTACGGCGTCGGTCCGTTCACGTCGATGGTCAACAGTGTGCGCCGGATCACGCCCGCTGAAGCATCGGCCATCCGACCGCGCGTGATCGATGTCGTGACCGTGGCGCGCGGCGACACCATTCAGTCGCTTGCGAACCGCATGGCGTATCGTGATTTCCGGCTGGAACGCTTCCTGTCGCTCAACGGCCTTCAGCCCACCAGCGCGCTCGCGCCGGGGCAGAAGGTAAAGCTGGTCGTGTATGGCAGCCGCAGGGGCTGATGCCTCCGCGCTGACCCTACATCTTGGCGTTCATGGTCTCGCTGAGGTTGCCCCACATTCCGTTCGAGCCACCACCTAGCTTTGACAGCCCACCCATCATCGCGATGGCAATGAGGGCGGCGATCAAGCCATATTCGATCGCGGTAGCTCCTCGCCGGTCGGCGCGAAGCTTGCGCAAGATTTTCCGGATAGCTTTCAAGCCACCCTCCTCTGGTCCACGTCCACGCGGCGGGTGTAAGGGGCGCCTGGTTAATAACTCTTACCGCTGACATCCTTAATGACGGGTCAGCCGTCTTTTTGCTCGGGTGTCCAGCCGGCGAAATGCAGGATTTCGAACGTCTCCACCGTGCGGCCGGCGTTGGCGGCGGCGGCAAAGCGGGTGGCGGCGGTAGCGTATTCGGCTCGCGAAAAGCCCTGCCGTGCCCGTCGGATCAGGATATTGGTTGCGCCCATCCGGCGGAGGTCGGTCACCAGCGACGGAAGACCACGATAGCTGACCTGGGCGCGATCGATGTCGACCACCGGCATGACGAAGCCAGCGCTGGAAAGAAGTGGGGCCAGGGCCGACGCCTCGATCCGGGGATGGACGTGCGGGGACGCCGCCTTGCCGTCAATGCCACGCAGCGCCGTCCGCAACTGAGGAAGGGTTTCGCCGCCGGATAGTGCGCCCAGCAACAGGCCGTCAGGCCGCAAGGCGTCCCGAAGATTGCGCAAGAAAAGGGGGAGTCCCTCCACGATGTCGAGCATCCCAATGGAGAGGATGAGGTCATACGTGCCCGGCGCCGGTTTCCACTCAGTCTCCAGAAATTGCGTTCCCAGCGCACCTCTTGCGAACAATGCACCGGGATCCGTCGCATCGACTTGATCCACAAGCCGGGCGAGCTGTCCGGGCCAGTCCGGGTTGGGGCAGCCTAGGATCAGCGCGCGGTTGAAGCGGCGTTGCACCAGTGTTATCCGTTCCAGGCAATCCCCGAAGGCGCGGTCGAACAGGAAGAGCGCCGGCCCGTGCCGCGCCGCGCGATCACGTCGGCGCGCGCGCAATTCCAGGTCGAACAAAGCGGACACGACGGTGCTTGTGCGACGGTCCCTTCCACGCGACAAGCGCCTTGATGAGGATCGGTCTGTTGCGCACTTGGGGTGGCTTGATACTCGATTTCGCCTTGCCCCCACGGTGCCCGGGCTGCGGGATCATCGTGGGCGATCTGCACCGGTTTTGCGTCGATTGCTGGAAAGGGATCGAATTTCTCGGCAACGGTGGATGCCAGACATGCGGATTGCCGTTGGCGGCAACCGAGGCCGAGGCGTGCGGCGCTTGCCTGGCGCAGCCCCCCATCATCGCCCGATCTCGCGCAGCGGTGCGCTATGACGATTTGTCGCGGGGTCTTGCGATTCGTCTGAAATACGGCCGCAAGGTCGCAATTGCGCGGACCATGGCGCACTACATGAGCCCCTTGGTCGATCCCGCCGCGACGCGGCCGGTGCTGGTTCCTGTACCGCTGCATCGCGGACGAATGTGGCGGCGCGGTTTCAACCAGTCCGCACTCGTTGCTCGCGAACTTGAGCGGCGACTTGCGATAAGAATGGATCCGTTCGCGCTCCGACGGGTCAAGCGGACCCCTCCGCTCAAAGGCATGAGCCGGCAGCAGCGGGCGAGGGCAGTCGCCGGGGCCTTCATGGTTCCGGACAAGGCCGCCGTGGCCGGCCGCACGGTGATCCTGGTCGACGACGTGCTTACCACCGGAAGCACTGCGGAAGCTTGCGCGCGCACGCTGCAACGCGCCGGGGCCGAGCGGGTGGAGCTGATCAGTTGGGCGCGCGTGGTGAAACCTTCGCAATTGATGCGTTGATGCGGCAACCTAGATTGTGTGCCGAAAGGATCGCGCGTGCCGCTCGTCGAAATCTACAGCAAGACCTTTTGCTCCTACTGCTGGCAGGCCAAGCGCCTGCTCGACAGCAAGGGCGTTGCGTACAAGGAAATCCTGCTCGATGGCGGCGGGCCTGAGCGCGACGTGATGATCTCTCGCGCCAATGGCCGCACCACCGTCCCGCAGATCTTTATCGACGACCGCCATATCGGCGGGTGTGGCGACTTGATGGCGTTGGATCGCGACGGAAAGCTGGACGCCTTGATCGCCGCATGACCCGGATCGCGGTCTTCCAGTCGAACACCGGGATTGACCCGGCCAGGAATGCGGCTGCGCTCGTCGATGCCATTCGTGCCGCGGCGGAGGGCGGGGCGACGATGCTCTTCACCCCTGAAATGTCGGGCCTGCTCGACCGCGATTCGGCCCGTGCCGCCGGAAACCTGCGGGTCGAGGATGAGGATGGGGTCCTTGCCGCCTGCGCCGAAGCGGCGGAGGCGCACGGCATCTGGGTGCACCTTGGCTCGGTCGCAGTGCTGGTCGATGACGGCAAGGTCGCCAATCGCGGTTTCGTGATCGACCGCAACGGCGGCATCCGCGCGCGGTATGACAAAATCCATCTTTTCGATGTCGATTTGCCGACCGGCGAGAGCTGGCGCGAATCCGCGGTCTATCAGGCTGGAAAGGGCGCAATGCTGGTCAATGGCACGCCGGTCGGCAAGCTGGGGCTGACCATCTGCTACGATTTGCGCTTCCCCGCACTTTTCGCGCGCATTGCTGAGGCCGATGCCGACGTCATCGCCGTCCCGGCCGCCTTTACGGTGCCGACAGGGCGGGCGCACTGGCATGTGCTGCTGCGCGCGCGGGCCATTGAAGCCGGGCTGTTCGTCGTTGCCGCGGCCCAATGCGGCCAGCATGAGGACGGACGCCAGACCTTCGGACACTCCCTTGTGGTAGACCCCTGGGGCGACGTCCTGCTCGACATGGGCAATGACGTCGGCGTTGGATTCGCAGACATCGACCTCGCGCGTATTTCCGAGGTCCGCTCGCGCATTCCAGCCTTGACGCATCGGCGCCCCATTCCGGAGGCCGAGAGCGCGTGATCGTCTTCGACCTTTTGTGCCGGGACGGCGGCGAAACCTTCGAAGCGTGGTTCCGATCGTCGGCGGATTACGAAGAGCAGCTCCTTCAAGGGCTGGTGCAATGCCCCCTTTGCGGATCGGCCGCGGTGGACAAGGCGCCGATGGCGCCACGTGTGCCCCGCAAGTCGACGCAGTCGTCGTCCTTGGCGAAGCTGGCTGAATTGCAGAGCGCCATGCTCGAGAAATCGCGCTGGGTCGGGGACGATTTCGCGGCCACAGCACGCAAGATGCATAATGGGGAGCTGGAACACGAAACCGTTCACGGCCGAGCAACGGTCGAGCAAGCCAAATCGCTGGTCGAAGATGGCGTTCCGGTTGCGCCGCTTCCGCTGCCCGTCGTCCCGCCGACGCAGGTCAATTGATCGATAGGGCGTGACTGCCTATTCGTCGGTTCGTGTTGGGGCCCCGTAGCTCAGCAGGATAGAGCATCAGATTCCTAATCTGAGGGCCACAGGTTCGAATCCTGTCGGGGTCACCACAGCTTAGATATGGAAGCCCTAATGCCAGCCGATTCGTCACGCACAGGCCCCGTGGGACGCTTATTTACCGATCACCCGCGCTCGCTCGGGATGAGCTGGGCCAGCCACGGCGCCGGCGCCATCAAGATCGGCGGAGAGCTGATCGGCGCGGGTGTGGCCTGCATCGTCCACGCCGTCGTGCCGGCGCTGTTCACGCAGACCGCGGGCAAGGTGGTCACGCGGATCTACGACCATATGCAGCAGCGCAAGGCGGGCGCGGCCAATCCGGAGAATTGGTCCGATTATGAAATCTGACCGGGTCGTCTCGGTCGCGATTGTGGGTGGCGGGGCGTCGGGGACGATCCTCGCCGCGCAACTCGCGCGGCGCGGCATTGCAAGCATTCTGATCGATGGCAGCGGCCGCATCGGCCGCGGCGTTGCATATTCGACGACCGAACCCGCGCACCTGCTCAACGTCCGTGCCGATGGAATGAGCGCGATGGCCGGGGAACCCGAGCATTTCGCGGACTGGTTCGAAGCGCGTGGCGGCAATCGCGCCGGGTTCGCGCAGCGGCGGCTGTTTGCGAATTATTTGGCCGAACTGCTCGACGAAGCGGTTGGCAGCGGTTGCACCGAATTGTCCCATTCGACTGTGGTCACGGCCGCGCGAGGCGAGGATTGGCGGATCGAGCTCGACAACGGCCAGTCAATTGCCGCTAGGGCACTCGTCCTCGCCCTAGGCAATCAGCCGCCCGGCGGCTTGCGCGCGTTCGACCAGGCTGGCCCGAACTATATCGCCAACCCGTGGGGCGCGCGCGCGTCGGCTGCGGTGCGCGACAGCGCGGAGAATGGCGGCCGCGTGCTGCTGGTCGGTACCGGCCTGACCATGATCGACCTTGTGCTTTCGCTCGAGGCTGCGGGGCATGACGGCCAGGTCGTGGCGATCTCGCGCCGCGGTCAGATTCCGCGGGCGCACGGCGATTATGACCCCTCGCCGGTCGCCGCAGGGGAGCTTCCAAGCGGCAATCTGCGCGACATGCTGCGCTGGGTGCGGCGTCGTTCCGTAGTCGCCGGGTGGCGTGCCGCGGTGGATAGCCTGCGGCCGCACAGCCACCCCTTATGGCAAAGCCTGTCGGCCGACGAGCAGAAGCGCTTTCTTCGTCACGCGCGACCCTATTGGGACGTCCATCGGCACCGAATTGCGCCCGAAGTGTCGAATATCGTCGCGAGGCTCATTGCCGCCGGGTCGCTGGAAATCATTTCCGGCCGAATCGTCGCTGCGGACGCTGCGGAGGAAGGGATCAACGTGACCTATCGCCGCCGGGGCGAGGAAGAGAGCCGCACCGCCCGCTTCGATTACGTGTTCAATTGCACGGGCCCGCTGCATTCCATTGAAAGGACGAACGACCGGCTCGTGCGCAGCCTGCTCAATGCCGGCGAAGTTCGGCCCGACCATCTCGGGATCGGGTTGGAGGTCGACGAGCGAGCGCGCGCCACGCCGGGGCAACGACTGTGGGCCTTGGGACCGCTGACCAAGGGCCGCTATTGGGAGATCGTCGCCGTTCCTGATATCCGCGAGCAAGCCGCGCAAGTGGCCGATGATATCGCGCAGGAGTTGGCCGGATGACCGATCGAAACGCCCATGGCGAGCCCGAGGACGGCGATCTCGTCGAGCCCGCGACGGCCGGCGACATCCCCGCCGACGTCAGCGAAGCGGTCCGTACGATCATCCGCTGGGCCGGGGACGATCCGGAGCGGGAAGGGCTGCTCGACACGCCGCGTCGCGTCGCGCGGGCCTGGCGCGAATATGCCCGCGGCTATGCCGAGGACCCGGCACTGCACCTGAGCCGCACGTTCGACGAAGTCGGGGGATATGACGAGATCGTCCTGCTCAAGGACATTCCGTTCCAGTCGCACTGCGAGCATCACATGGCGCCGATCATCGGCAAGGCGTCGATCGCTTATTTGCCGGCTGACCGGGTGGTCGGGATCAGCAAGCTGGCGCGAGTGCTTCACGGGTTCGCGCGGCGACTGCAGGTGCAGGAGCGGCTGACCGCACAGGTCGCGGATACCATCTGGGAGCATCTCCAGCCCAAGGGCGTCGCGGTGATCATCGAGGCGAGCCACGCCTGCATGACCGCGCGCGGCGTCAACACGCCGGGCGTGATGATGACGACGAGCCGGATGATGGGCACATTCCGCGAGGACGAGCGGAGCCGCCGCGAAGTGCTTGCGCTGATGGGCTATTAAAAAACAGCGGGGCGGCTCCGCTGGCCGGAGAGCCGCCCGCACCCCACCCGAACGGGTGGTGCTAAAAGTTAGGCCGACGCGTCGAGGCTGTGCTTCAGCTGACTCATCTGGTCATGGCCGGCGCGAACAGACTGATAGGCCTTTTCGACCACCGCCCGGCTGTCGCCGGTCAATTCGTGGCTGTTGAGCGCAGTCTCGAACTTTTCCTTGAGATAGTCTTCGCCGCGCTCGACCTCATTGATGATCGCCTGATCGTCGCGCCCGGTGATCGTGGCCTTGAGATCAAGGAAGCGCTGGTGCGTCTTGCCCATGAACGAGCCGTCGTCTTCCGGATTGCCGCCGAGCCGGCGCACTTCAGCGCGCAGGTCTTCGACGACTTGCTGGCGTTCGCTGGCGCGGCTGCGGAACACCTCCTGAAACTTGCCGCCTTCGCTGTTCGCCGCTGCGTCTTCATAACCGTTGATGCTGTCGATCAGGGTTGCGATCAGCGTGTTGAGGGTGGTCGTCTGTTCGTTGCGTTCGGTCACGATGTCTTGCTCCAGTACAAAAAGGGAGAATGTATCCGGTCCTAACGCGCGAACAGCCGAGCCGATGCGGCGACTCCGTCGAATTTTCTGTGCACAGGCCGTAATTTGCTGTCAGTCTGGTGCGCGGCTGCCGTGGGGGGCGATGCGGCGCCACGCGATGGAGGGGGACCATGGCACTAACGCGGCGGACGCTTCTGGAACAGATCGGGACGATCGGCGGCGCTGGCGCGGCCTATATGGCGATGGAAGCGCTGGGCCTTGCGATGCCCACCCCCGCGGGCGCGGAAAACTTCCAGCTTCCGCCGAGTAGCGGAAACGGCAAATCGGTCGTCATCCTCGGCGCCGGCATCTCCGGCCTGATCGCGGCCTACGAGCTCGGCCGCGCCGGATATCGGGTCACTGTCCTCGAGGCGCGCGACCGAGCTGGCGGGCGTGCGTGGACGGTGCGCGGCGGCGACCGCATCGTGCAGAACGGGCGCGCCGATCAGGTCGCCACCTTCGAAAAGGGTCTGTATTTCAACGCCGGGCCGGCACGCATCCCATCCACGCACCGCGTGATCCTTGGCTACGCGCGGCAATTCGGGATCGCGCTGGAACCGTTCGTCAACGTCAACCGCAGCGCCGGATGGGATTTCGGCGGCAAGGTCCAGCCCGAGCGGCGCATGGTCAACGACATTCGCGGCCACCTTGGCGAGCTCCTCGCCAAGGCGATCGACACACATGCGCTCGACCAGCAGGTGCCGAAGGGCGAGCTGGAGCTGATTCGCCAATTCCTCGGGCCTTATGCCGGCGTCGGGCCGGACGGCGTTTACGTCCCCAGCGGCTCGTCCGGCCATTCGGTCGAAGGCGGCGGCTATACGCAGGAACCGAAGCCCCTGCCGCGCCTTTCGTTCAAGGAACTTGGCCCATCGCCGGCGGTCACGCTGCCGTACCTGTTCGAACATATCTACGACATGCAATCGACCATGCTGCAGCCGGTCGGCGGCATGGATCGCATCGCCAAAGCTTTCTACGAGCGCGTGAAGCCGCACGTGCGCTTGAGTTCGCGGGTCACCGCCATTCGCCGCATCGGCAACCGTGTCCGCATCGAACATGGCCCGGGCAAGCAGGTCATCACGGCGGATTTCGCGATCGTGACCTTGGGTGCCAACCTGCTCGATCGGATCCCGAACGATTTTTCGCCCGCGAAGAAAGCGGCGTTCAAGGGCGTCGCCTATCTGCCCAGCGTCAAGGTGGCGTTCGAAGCCCCGCGCTTCTGGGAGCGCGACGATTTCATCTACGGCGGGCTTGCCTGGACCGATCGCGCCAATGAGAATGTGATCTATCCGTCCGACCGCTTCGGCGCGGACAAGGGCGTGATTGTGGCCGCTTATGTCGCGGGATGGACGAATAACGACAATCCGCAGAAATTCGCCGCGTTCAGCGACGCCGAACGGCTGCGGATCAGCCGCGAGTCGGTCGAAGCCTTCCATCCCGGCCGCTCGCGGCTCCTGGCCAAGGGTGTGGCGGTGGGGTGGGGGTCTATCCCTTACTCCGAAGGCGTCGGCGCTATCTGGCCAGGGGGCGGCGCGCGCGGCCCGCATTATGCCGAGCTGCTCAAGCCCGAAGGCCCGATCGTCTTTGCTGGCGAGCATTTGAGCTACCAGGGCCTGTGGCAGGAAGGCGCGGCGCTTTCGGCGCACGAGGCGATGAAGATCGTCCACGCAATGGCGAAAGACCGCGCAACCGCTTGAATGCCGCCCCGTCGCGCAGCTAGGCAGAAGCGCACCGGGAGGAATTCGCGATTTGACCGACACGCAAAAGCAAGCTGCGCGGAGTTTCGCGGCTTATTGGGCGCTTGTTGCGCTCATCGTCGGGCTTGGCGCGGGGGCGATGGCGCATCTGCTCGACCAAGGCGTGCGTGAGGGGCTGCTCGCCGCAGCGGCGTTTGTCGGCGGCTTGTGGCTGAATGCGCTGAAGATGACTGTCATCCCGCTCGTCGTGGCGCTGCTTGTGGTGGGCATCGCCAAGAGCCGGGAAGCCGCCGCCGCTGGCCGCATTGCGAGCCGCTCCGTCTTCTGGATCGTGATTCTGTGCACGTCGTCGGCCGTGTTCGGCGCCTTGATGGTGCTTCTTTTGACCAGTGTTTTCCCGCTTCCCCGCGGGACCGCTGAAAGCCTTCAAGCGGCGCTGGGCGCGATCGAACAGCCGGACACCGCAGCGCTGCCATCCATCCTGGACTTCTTCAAAGGGATCGTGCCCAGCAACGTGATTGCGGCCGCGTCCAATGGCGACGTCCTCCCGCTAGTGGTGTTCGCCGTGTTATTCGCGCTCGCGCTGGCGAAGGTTTCAGCGGAGGGGCGCCAATCCGTCGTTGCCCTGTTCGAAGCGGTTGCCGACGCCTTGCTGGTCATCATCCGCTGGGTGCTGTGGGTGGCGCCGATCGGCGTCTTCGCGCTTGCCTTCACGGTGGGGGCGGCCGCGGGCGGGGAGGCCTTTGCCGGGCTCGGCCATTACATCCTGACGATCTCGGCCATTGGAGTCCTCATCACGCTTGCGGCCTATCCTATCGCCATCCTGATCGGGCGCGTTCGCCCGGGCCTGTTTACGCGCGCGATGATCGGGCCGCAGGCGGTCGCGATCTCCACGCGCTCGTCCCTGGCGTCGCTTCCCGCGATGCTGACCGCCGCCCGGGCAATCGGCGTGCGTGAGCAAGTAGCCGACGTGACATTGCCCATCGCCGTTGCGCTGTTGCGCGGAACCGGCCCCGCGATGAACTGCGCGGTCGCATTTTACGTCGCGCATTGGCTGGGGTTCGAGCCGAGCCTGGCGCAGATGATCGCCGCCACAGCCGTGGCCGCAGTGATGAGCTATGGGGCGGTCAGCCTGCCGGGGGAAATCACATTCATCAGCTCGATCGCGCCCATCGCTATGGCGCTGGGCGTTCCGGTCGCGCCGCTCGCCTTGTTCGTGGCAGTGGAGATGATTCCCGACATCTTCCGCACCGTCGGCAACGTCTCGCTGGACGTTGCGGTAACGACCGTCGTCGATCGCTCGACCGCCGAAAACGATCCCGAAAGCTGAACGCCAGCTGACCACCGTTCGTCGATTGGACGCGTAACGAACGGCTTTTGTCGGATCGCAGACAATCCCCGTTTCATTGTCGAGCCGCGCGCGACCAGTCGGCCGGATCGGCGCATATCAAAGTGGCGACGCGGGGCCGATCCCCTCATCCCCAGCTAGCTCCGCGTCGCAAGATAAAGGAGACGCGAGATGACCAAGACCATTCCAGCGCTGGCCGCGATCGCCGTGGCTGCGGCCCTGTTGGTCCCCACTGTCAGCCAAGCCGCAAGCGCGGATGCAATGACGGTTTCGTACGCCGACCTCAATCTGCGTGGTCAGGCCGGGCGCGACACGCTTGTCCGCCGGATCAATTTCGCCGCCAGCTCGGTGTGTGCTGTGCGCCAGGCGACCGACCTTGCCGCGCTCGGCGCGGCGTCGGATTGCCAGGATGGCGCGATTGCCCGAGCGCAGCCGGCGTTTGACGCTGCGGTCCGCGCGGCCCTCAACCCGACGGTGACCGTTTCGAGCGCCGCTGCATTGATCGTCACTGGTCAGTGAATTGCGCACGAGGAGCCGCCGCGTCCTTTCCCGGGGGCGCGGCGGCTTTTTTTTTAACCTTCTGAAGACTTCTTACCGTCCGGCGATTGCCCGGACGCGATCCGAATACAGGCGTCCCACGGGTTGCTCCGTACCGTCCGCAAGCCGGGCGAGCCAGCGACCGGATGGGTTGCGGGTAAACCCGCTGATGAAGTCCTTACGCACGATCGCCGAGCGGTGCAGCCGCACGAAAAGCTCCGGATCCAGGCCTTCTTCAAGCGCGGCCATCGAATGGTGGATCAGCCAGCTTCGGCGCCCGACATGGAGGCGCATGTAGTCCCGTTCTGCGGACACGCGGTCAACGTCGCGCGCGGCAATGCGCACCAGTCCCGACAGGTCCGACGCCCAGAATTCCTCGAGCCATTGCGACGCCTTGCCGGGCGTGGGCTGCGCGCTTCGCTGGACGAGATAGGCGCGGGCCCGCTCAATGGCACGCTGCAACCGGCCAGGATCGACCGGTTTCATCAGATAATCGACGGCCTCGACCTCAAAAGCGGCCACCGCGAATTGGTCGAACGCCGTCACGAAGACCACGGCAGGGGAGGGGTCGAGCGCCGCCAGCGCGCGCGCCACGCCAATGCCGTCGAGGCCGGGCATGGCGATGTCGAGCAGCAGAAGGTCTGGCGCCAGCGCCTCTGCCAGGTTGATCGCGGATTCGCCTTCGCTCGCCGTGCCGACAAGTTGCGCGCCTTCGGCCTTGGCGAGGAGCAGCTGGAGCCGCTCCGCCGCCAGCGGTTCGTCGTCGGCAATGAGGACTCGCAACGGCTTCGGATCAGACACTTGTTTCCACCGGCATGGTGAGCGAGACCTTGTAGCCGCCAGTGTTCATCGGGCCAAAGCGGCAGCTGGCGCGGTGGCCCCAGCGCGCTTCCAGGCGCTGGCACACGTTGGCGAGGCCAACGCCGGTGCCTTCGTGCGTGGCAGCGGGCAGTTCTTCCTTGGCGCTGTTCTTCAGGCGGTTGCTGATCTCCACGACCATTCGGCCATCGCCAAGATGGCGCGCTTCAATGCGCAGCAGAACCGCCTTGCGGCTCTTGGAAACGCCATATTTGATCGCATTCTCGACGATCGGCTGCAGGATGAGCGCGGGAAGGCGGGCCTGATCCAAACCAGGCGGAACATCGATCTCGACATGAAGTCGGTCGGGAAAGCGCGCCTTTTCAATGTCGAGGTAAAGGCGCTGGAGATCGATTTCCTCGGCCAGCGTAACATCGGCGCTGGGATCGAGCGACAGGCTGGTGCGGAAGAAGGTCGAAAGCGCCAGGAGCATGTTCTCCGCGCGGTCGGTGCGTCCAGTCATCACCAGTGACGACAGCGAGTTGAGCGTGTTGAACAGGAAATGCGGATTGACCTGGTAGCGCAGCGCGCGGACCTGCGCCGCCTGCGCCGCGCTTTCGGCATCGGCAACCCGCCGCTGGGCGCGAAGCGCGGCCGCCTGCGACAGCATCGCCATGTAGAAGGCGCTCCACGCGGCAAAGAAGAAGAACCAGGTGACCGCGCTGTCGGCCGCATAACGGAACCGATGGGACGCGTTGAGATCCGAGAGCCGCGGAAAGGTGAGGACGAGCGGCGCTTGGCCAGTGCGCTCAATGCGCAAGGTGTTGCCGGTTTCGACGACCGTATGACCCTCGCGCGACGTGAACTGCATCTGTTCCTGCGGCTTCTCCAGGAACCGATCGACCGAGATCAGGATCGCCGCTTGTGCCGCTGCTGCCACCAGGGATGCGAAAAGGCCGGCCGCAATCCGCCGCTTTAGCGAAACGTCGCGCGCCAGATACTGGAACGCGACGTAGATGAGGACGGTGAGAACGATTCCGACGCCAAGCGTCAGGGACCGGTTCAGGAGGATGGTGCCGGGGTCGGCGCTCAGGAAGGCGCGCGCAAAAACCGTGAGGTACCAGAATAGCCAGAAGGCCAGGATGGACTTCACCGCCATCGGCCAGTCGCCGAACCGGTGGGTCGTTTCGCGCCGGGTCAGCGCGAATTCGATCATGTCTGAACGCTTGTTCATGTGACGTTTATGTGGCCCGTGCGCCGTGCGAAGACAATTGCGTGCATCGTCTTTGGCAGAAGCACAAGGCGCGCCTGTCGAAACTGACCGCCATTCGCCGAACGGAACAGCGAGAGAGGGACGCACGTTCCGTGCAAAACCCCAGCAGGAGCTAAGAGATGGCGGGCGATCACAAGAAGACTATCCCACCGTCGGTTTCGTCCGGTGCGCCCGATGCCGACCTCGAGCAGCGGCTGAAGAAGAACCCGGGCGACAAGGACGCAAAGATCGATGTCGGCAGCGACGAGTCGATGGACGCATCTGACCCGCCGTCGGCGGCGCAGCCGGGCGGCGGGGACCACCCAGTGCCTTCGTCCGGATTCCCCGAATAAGTTGCGCGACCGTCACAAAAACACGGTCGCGTTGCAATAAATCAACAATCCACAGTTTTAGCGTCCTGCGTCAATTTCTTACCTAGACGCGGTGACTCCCCTCTGATTCAATCTGAACGGGGAGTGGGACTGTGGTTAAGCAATATGCAACCAACATCGCCGCATGATCTCACCCGGGCATAAGGAGTCGGGTTCATGATTACGCGGACCAGCCAACCGGCCAGCGGCGCGATGCTGATCTCGGAGATGAAGGAGTTCGCGAGCTTTCCGAAGGCGACGCAACGGTACATCCGCCGCGCGCTCGACGTGGCTTACGGCCGCCGCGACCCGCTCGAATGCTGGGCCCGCGACGAAGGTGAAGGCGCCTCGATCCGCGCCCAGGCCCGCCTCTACAAGCAGCTTGATCATCTTCGGCTCCAGGTGCCGGACGACAGCGGGCTCGACATGATCGAGCCGTTTATCGGCATGCTGATCACCATTTCCGCGTTCGACCTGGGTCAGGACCGCCTGCCGAACTTCGCCGCTTACCGCTTCCTTTATGAGCGGCTGATCGGCGCGGCTGCGCGGCCATGGTTGCCGGCGGCTTTCTGCGCCGCCGCGGCCTTGCCGCACCTGCACCCGGATCGCCGCCGCATCCTGCTCCAGTCGATCAGCGAAAGCGCGGCGACCGCGCCGGGCTGGTCGAGCCGCGAGCCGGTGTTCTGGCCCGAGTGGGTCGAGAAGGTCGACCACCAGCAGGCTGCCTAGCACCAATTGTCACTGCGAGCGGAGCGAAGCCCCACGGGCGTCATCGATTGCCGCGTCGCCTGTGGCTCTTCGCAATGACGGCTAGACCGGCACCGCTACCGACGGGAAAATCTCCGCCAGCTGCCTGAGGCTGTCCTTCGCATTCTTGTGATGGATGAAGACCACGCCGTGCGCTTCATAGGCCGCGCGGTGATTTTCGCGATCGTCGACCAGCACGTCGCCGGGTGTCATATGCTTGTGCTTGTCGCGCGCCATGCAGGTGATGATCGGCACACCGGGGAAGTGCTCGAGCGCCCACTTTACTTTCTGCGGCGCGGCCCAACTGCCGAGCGGCAAACCGGTGAGGATCGTCGGCGTGAGATGTGCGACCGCATCGAACAGCACATCGGCGTCCGCCATCTTGGGCAATCGCGCGTAGAAATTGGGTGCGGTCGCCAGCCGCTTCCAGAAATTGCCCTGGCCGCGTTTCGCGATGAATGCGTCCGGCGTGGCGCCAAGCAACTCGTGAACGCCGCGATCGAAATCCGCGAGAACGCCGTCGGCGTCGAGAAACAGTCGCGGGCGGTGATCATCCCCGGCCATCAAAACCGAGCCGGCTCCAGATCGATCGGGATCGGGGCGGGCAGCCAGTCCCAGCCGCGGTCGCGCAGGACGTCGTTGCTTTCACGCGCCTTGCGCCCCGGGCCGAGCGACCAGGTGATGTGATAGGTGGAGCCGTCCGGCCGGTCCGTCGTGCCATCCAGCGCCACCACCAGCGCCTCAAGGCTCGTGCCGTCGTCGACGCGCCCGACGATCTGCGCCTCGCCTTTCCGCGGCAGGGGTGTGTCGGCGGTCGCCCCGACACGCAGGGTGACGTGGTCCGCGATGACCTGGTCATATTGCGGCGGGAATTGCTCGAGCAGCCGATCGCGCGCGTCGCGCGGAAGCTTCCAGCCGGTGACCGTTCCGGTTCTTGCCATATGCGCCCTTACGCAGTCGCCCCGACGTCAGTTCCGCGTGTCGAGCCGATCGACCAATTGTTGCGCGAAATCGATAAGCGTGTCGTCACGCGCGCCCATGATGACGATGCGGTCGCCGGCCTTGGCTTCGGCGACCAGGGCATCGGCGATCTTCGCACGCTCCGAAATATGCTCGGCGGTCGCGCCGCGATCGGCGATTTGCGCCGCGAACCAGTCGGACCCGCGCGAGCGGTCGACCGTGCCGCCCTGATAAACAGGGTCGGGCAGGTACAGCCGGTCCTCCCCGATCATGCCCTTGGCGAAACTGTCTGCAAGTTCCTCGCCCATCTTGCTCAGCGGACCATAGCCGTGCGGCTGGAACATGATCAGCAAGCGCCCCGGCTGGGCGCGAAGGGTTGCCAGCGACGCGTCGATCTTGTCCGGATTATGCGCGAAATCGTCAATCACGGTGACATCGCGGGCGGTGCCGACGGTTTCGAGCCGGCGCTTCAGCCCCTCGAACCGTGCAAGTGCGGCCACGGCCTCTTCCAGCCGAACGCCAAGCGCGCGCGTCGCCGCTAGGGCGGCAAGCGCGTTCGACGCATTGTGGCGGCCCGGCGCCGACATGCGCACCTCGTGCCGCTCGCCCTCCGCCTCGACCGCGAAAGACACGCCGTCGGCCAGCAGCTGCAGATCCTTGCCCATGAAATCGGCGCCGGGGCTGTCGAAGCCATAACCGATCCTGCGGTCGGGCGGCGCCACGTCGGACAGCGCGCGTACCTCGGGGTCGTCGAGGTTGAGCACCGATTTCTTCGCGCGCAGCACGAACCCGCCGAACAGAGTCCGCAGCTCGCCCATTTCCTTGTGGTCGAGGCTGATGTTGGTCAGCACCGCAATCTCCGGCTGGTAGAGCGCGATCGACCCGTCGCTCTCGTCGACCTCGCTCACGAACAGCTCGGGATCGCCGACGAGGGCGCTGGCGAACGGCGTCGACGGGCTGACGAAATTTTTCATCACCGCGCCGTTCATCACCGTCGGCTGCCGGTGGCAGGCGTGGAGGATCCAGCCGATCATGCCGGTCACGGTGGACTTGCCGCTGGTCCCGCCGACGGCAACGCTGCGCTGCGCATCGTTGAGCAATTGCGCCAGGAATTGCGGGCGAGTCAGATGGTCGAGGCCAAGTTCGCGGGCGCGGACGACGTCGGGCACGGTCTCCTCGACCGCGGCGGAGGTGACCAGCGTCATGCCCTCCTGCAGCCCCGACCCGTCCTGCGGAAACAGTTGAATGCCAAGCGAACGCAGATAATCGAACTTGGCCGGCGTCCGCCCCGCATCGAGCGAGCGATCCGAGCCCGCGACCTTGGCGCCGCCGGCGCGGACGATACTGGCGAGCGGCAGCATCCCGCTGCCGCCGATGCCGCTGAAGAAAATCGAGGAGTCAGTCATTGGCGCCGCCCTATTGGCTGGCGGGCGATCTGACAAACACCGCTATTTGCACGCGCCTCCGCCCGGCCAGCCGGTCCAGCCGGGGCCGCGCACGACGCGACCGGGCTTGGCGCCGGTGTGTGTGCCGTCCTTGAGGACTTGCACGCCGTTGACGAAGACGTCGCGGACGCCGGTCGCGAGCTGGTGCGGCTTTTCGAACGTGGCATGGTCGCGGATCGTGGCGGGGTCGAAGATGACGATGTCGGCGGCGTAGCCGGTTTTCAATGACCCGCGGTCCTTGAGAGCAAGGTTGGTAGCCGGAAGCGAGGTCAGCCGACGGATCGCGTCCGGTAGGTTCGCCGCCTTTTCGTCGCGGACATATTTGCCGAGCAGTCGCGCGAAATTGCCGTAGGCGCGCGGGTGCGTGCTGGACTTGAGGAACACGCCTTCGGGCGCCATCGACGCCGCGTCGGAGCCGAAGCTCATCCACGGCAGGCCGACCTCCCGCCGGACATTGTCCTCGTTCATGCCGAAATAAACGACCTGGATGCGCGTCTCATCGGCGACGATCAGGTCCGCGGCGACCTCCTCGGGGCGCTTGCCGCGTTCCTTGGCGACGCTGCCGAGCGTGCGGCCCGTCAGCGGCTTGAGCGCCTCCGACTTGAAGCCGACGAGCAGCACCTTGTCGGGCTCCTCGACCACCAGCTTGGTGTTCTCGGTCGCCTTGGGCCCGCGCATCTCGGCGAGTGCCCGCGCGCGGGTCCTGGGGTTCGTGAGACGCGCGACCCAAGCCTCGAGCCCACCATCCTGCACCCACAATGGAAACGCCGCGTCGAAGCCGGTCGAGCTTGCCGGATAAGTATACATGTCGGCGGTGATGCGCTGGCCCGCGGCGCGTGCCGCCTCGACCCGCGCGATGGCGGCGTCGATCTTGCCCCAATTGTCGCGGCCCGATTGCTTGAAATGATAGATTTCCGCCGGCGCACCCGATTGCTTCGAGATTTCCACCAGCTCGTCGATCGCCTCGATCAGCTTGGGCCCTTCGTCGCGGATGTGGCTGATGTACATGCCACCGCATTTGCTCGCTTCGCTGGTCAGCGCGACCAGCTCGGGCGTTTCCGCGAAATTGGCCGGCGCGTAAATCAGCGACGATCCGACGCCGAGCGCGCCCTCCTGCATCGCGTTGCGCACCAGTCCGCGCATCCGCTGCAATTGCTCGGGGTTGGGATCGACGTCCTTTTCGCCGAGCTCGTGCACGCGCACGGTGGTGGCGCCGACAAAGGAGGCGACGTTGGTCGAGACACCGCGCCGCTCCAGATGCTCAAGATACTCGCCGAGGCTGGTCCAGGTGATGTTATATTTGATGTCGCCCATGCGCTTTACTTCAAGCGCCTTCATCTCGGCGTTGAGCGGGCCCATCGACCAGCCTTCGCCGAACACTTCGAGCGTCACTCCCTGGCGAATGTCGCCCTGGCCGCGCCCATCCTCGATCAGGCTTTCGGTCGCCCAGCTCAGCATGTTGATGAAGCCCGGCGCGACCGCCATGCCGTTGGCGGCAATGTGAGTGGCCGCGGTGCCCGGCACATTTCGGCTGACCGCAGCAATCCGATCCCCGCTGATCGCGACATATCCCTGGTAGGGCGCGTCGCCCGACCCGTCGTAGATCATGCCCCCGCTGATGATCGTGTCGAAATGGATCAGCGGCACCGGTGCCGGTAGGCTGCTTGTCTGGACGGCAATCGGGGCGGGGCTTGTCGCGCAGGATGCCAGCATGATGGCCGCAAACCCGATCATCGCGTGACGCTTCGACATCGACACCCCCTGTCTGGCCTAAGACGTGGAGCGTGCCCTATTGCGGGGTCGGATGCTACGCCAAAGGATCGCCGGATGAAGATTGCCGTGGTTGCCCCAAGCTGCACCCTGAAGCGCGACGCGGCTGACCGGCTGGAGGCGCTCGCGGCATCGCGCGGGGACTGCGAGTTGGCGATTCATCCGCAATGCTTCTTGTCCGACGGCCATTTCGCCGGATCGGACGAACATCGCCTGGCAGCGCTTCGCGAGGTGATGGCCGACCCCACGGTGGACGCGGTCTGGTCGGCGCGCGGCGGCTACGGATCGAACCGTATCGCCGAGGCCGCGGTGCGCGACCTTCCGCCAGCCGCCCGTGACAAAATCTATCTCGGCTATAGTGATTCGGGTTTCCTCCATGCCGCATTCCACAAGGCCGGGCTGAAATGCGCCTGGGGGCCAATGCCGCAAGATGTGGCCCGCGAGGGCGGGGAAGCGGCCGTGACGCGCGCGATCGACTGGCTTGTTCGGCGCGACGCGGCGGCGATTGAGCCCGCGCTGCAAGCGCCGGCGATGGCGTTCAACCTGACCGTGCTCGCGGCGCTGCTCGGAACGGTACTGGAACCCGACCTGCGCGGCGTCGAATTGCTCATCGAGGATGTGAGCGAGCATCACTATCGCATTGACCGGACGATGTTTCATGTGACGTCGAGCGCCAACGTGCGCAGCGTCGCCCGCCTGCGCCTGGGCAGGGTTGGTGACATACCGGCGAACGACCCCGATTTCGGCCGCGATGAGAGCGCGATTGTCGAGGAGTGGTGCCATCGCGCGGGCATCCCGTACGGCGGCCGCGCCGACATTGGACACGATACCGAAAACAAGGTGGTACCGTTCGGTTCAAATTGAGACGGATTCTTCTTGCCGCAGGGCCATTGCAAAGCGTCTGCACTTGCGCTCTATCCATAGACCGGAACAACAGGAGGGCCTGATGGCACAAAGTGGTCGTAAAGCAGGGGGCGGACTGGCCCGCCCGGTTCAACCTTCGGCGGATCTCGCTGCGATTACCGGGAGCGATCCGCTGCCGCGCAGCCAGGTGGTTTCGAAGGTCTGGGACCATATTCGCAAGAACAACCTGCAAAACCCGCAAAACAAGCGGGAAATCGTCGCCGACGACAAGCTGAAGAAGGTCTTTGGGGGCAAGGATCGCTGCAGCATGTTCGAAATGAACAAGCATCTTTCGAACCATCTGAAATAAGCGTTTCGGATTGTTCGATCAGAAGGGGATCCGCCGCGGCGGGTCCCCTTTTCGCATGTGCGGCTTGCGACTCGTGTGCCTAGCGGCAGACGGAAAAGCCGCTCCTGCCTCGCTCGGCCTGGTCGAAATGCAGATGATCGGCGTGCGCGGCGTTGTAATCGGGTGAAAGCGCCGTCGCGAACAGATCGCAGCCGCCGTCATGCACGTCCCGCAGGAAGGCGCCCTTCGCGCCCGCCGCCCAGTCCCGCAGCACGCTGACGTCCGTCCCGTCGGCAAGTCCAAACCCAATGATATCCAAGGCGTTGGCCGTGGCATGCTCGCTGAACTCGCCTTCGCTTTGCCCGTAGAGGCGTCGGCAGCTATAGCTTCCCGCATGGCGCACTTCGACGACGCGTGACGACAAGTGCCGCGCTGCAGCCGGCTGCAGGATCTGCCGTTCGAACACCAGCATCGCCGCGGCGACAGGGCAGCTGGTGACGACGTTGGGGGGTGCAAAGCGCGCCTCGCTTTTCGCGGGTAGGAGGGTCACGCCATCGCGGTAGCCGCAATTGGGTTCCCCTAACCGCGGCGCCGCCGCCGTATCGGCCGACCCCGCCTGCCGCAGAAGCGCGCGGCACTGTGCGGGATCGTCGCGCAATGCGACCAGCTTGCGCAATGTGAAGCGCCCGATCGGGTCATCCAGGCGCAGCGGCGTCCACGGCACGTCCTGCGGGTGCTTGCGCACATAGTCGCGGCCGAAGAGGTAAGCGGCCACGCCAAGGCCGAACAGGATCAGGATGACGATCAGCCGCGCCACAGGCCGTCCAGTCTCTCCTCCGTGACCGGATATCCCAGATGGTCGGGAATCTTGATGAACTTCTCGCCGCCGCGTTCCTCGACCCAGGGCGTGACCGGATCGATCGGGTGCGCGAGCGCGTCGGCGCGAATGTCCGCAAAAGACCCATGCTGCGCCAATCGCTCGAGATTGCGGCGGGTCGGGAAGATCAACCGGCTCTGCCCGCGCCGATCACGGTCGAGCACCTCCTGCGCAGTGAGCCAGTACGCGCCGGCACATTCGCGCTCGATCACCGTCGGTTGCCAGTCGCCGTCGGGGCAGCGCGCAACGTAGAACAGCGTGTCGAAGCGGCGCACCGCGTGAAACTTGGGCACCCAGCGCGCAAAGGGGGTAAGCTCGGCCGCGTCCAGAAGCAGCCCGGCATCGAGAAGAACCTCGCCGAACGTCTCGTCCGCAACCAGCCGCGCCTGCAAGGCACGGCTGGCTTCGGGGTCCGGCACCGGCGCAAGGCCGACGGGCACAGCCGTTTCCTCGATCGTCTCGCGAATGGCGGCGACGGCGGCGCCGTCCGTAATCCCGGCCTGCTCGGCGAGGCGGCGATCACCATCATCGATACGGCCGCCGGGGAAGACGAGCGCGCCCGCCGCGAAGGCCATCCCTGCGGCGCGTTCGACCATCAATAGTTCCGGTGGTCCAGCGGCGCAGTCGCGTACCAGGATTAATGTTGCTGCGGGGATCGCCTCGTCGCTCATGTGCCCTCCAGCTAGGCGTTGGCGGCCCAAAGAAAAAGCCGCCCGTCGCCAGGCGGCTTTCCCTTTTCCTGCGAGCGGGAAGGTTACATCCCGCTGACGTTCTGCTCGTCCTCGTCGACCGGATTGGCGGTATTGTCGACCGCATTCTGCTCTTCCAGCTGCTGCTGCTGCGTACCGAGCGCCGCGGCTTCGGCAGCGGCCGCATCGTTGGCGGCGTCGCTCGACAGATCGTTAAGTTCGGCCGGCGGCTGGTTCATTTCCGCATTGCCGACCGCATCCTGGTTATCGCCACTGCATGCCGCAAGCGCGAGGGCAGCGGTTCCGACGAAGGCAAAAACAAACTTTTTCATGTGCTTGGATCCCCAATTCAACAGATTGCGCGCGCCGCCATACCAGCAGTCGACAATCGGATTCCAGTGCGTTTTCCAACCCCTCGACCGACAAGGCGGTTCCGCCAAATCCTTGAGGTTCACGCTTCGTGCGCCTATCTAGGGCGTGCCGGGGAAACCCGGCTACGTCGGTAGATTGTTGAGTGGAATAAGCACTTCGGACCCGGGGGCAGTACCCCGGCGCCTCCACCACCAGCCCTCGTCGCGAGGATTGCTGATGGGGGCGAAATAGGATCGACGAGTGCGGTAAAGGCTTGGCTGCCGATCGGTAGGAGACCACCGTGAAGGCTCAATCACACAAGTGCTAACGATAACGAAGCACTCGCGATTGCCGCGTAACTGACGTCCTAACGGACTAAGTTACAAAGCTTAAGCGCGGTCGGACCCCACCGGGCAACAGAAGGGGATTCCAGCGGCCGCCAGGGGGCCGGGCAACAGAACCCCCTGGACTTATTCAAAGACGCGGAGCGCCGGGCAACACAAGCTCCCCACCTCCTTTTGTCGTTTTGTCGAGGCGCCCCTTGCGTCGACCTCTTCTCCTCGGCCACAACAGCGCATCCGAAGGGGGCTTCACATGAAATTTGCACCAGCTTTCGCAGCGATCCTGCTCGCCACTGCATCGACGTCGGCACTGGCCGCGCCGGTGCCCAAGGAGCAGCTGATGAAGCCGCCGGCCAATGCGGCGCATTATGTCGTCGTCTCCCAGGCCGGAAAGCACGGCGACCAGTGGGTGTGGACACAGCCCGACGGTTCGCTGGCGGGGCGCTATTCGCAGTCGCTGCGCGGCTGGATCACCGAAGTCGACGACGTGGTCACGCTCGGCAAGGACGGGATGCCGGTGGCGCTGACGGTGCGCGGCGTGACCCCCAACGGTGATGCTGCCGAGACGTTCGTCATGAAGAACGGCAAGGCGGCGTGGAAAGCGACCGCCGACAGCGGCGACCTGCCGGCGTCCAACGCTTTCTATCTGTCTACCGGCGGCACGGTGGCGCAAAGCCTGCCGATGATCGACCGGCTGGTCGCGGCCGGGAGCGCGGGCATCGCTTTGTTCCCGAGCGGGCGCGCGACGCTTGAGAAAGGCCCGACGCTGGAGATCAAGGGGCCGAGCGGTCCCAAGACGGTGCAGTTGGCGTGGATCCGCGGCCTGGGCCCCTCGCCCTCGCCGGTGTGGCTCGACAGCGACGGAAAGTTCTTCGCCAACGTCAGCTACATTTCGACCTTCCCGGCCGGGTACGAATCCAACAACAAGGCGATGAACGATTTGCAGGATGCCGAAACCGCCAAGGCGGTTCGCGCCATCGCGCACCGCTTCCGCGATCCCGCGAACAGGGCGCCGGTGCTGTTCGACAATGTCCGCCTGTTCGACGCCGACAAGGGGATCTTCCTCACCAACCGGGCGGTGATGGCGCAGGACGGCAAGATCGTCAGGATCGGGGCCGCGGGGTCGCTCAAGGCGCCGGCTGGGGCCAGGGTCATCGACGGCAAGGGCAACACGCTCGTCCCCGGCCTGTGGGACAGCCACCTCCATATCGGCGACGACTGGAGCGTGCTGGCCAATCTCGCCACGGGCATCACCAGCTTCCGCAGTCCCGGGACGGAGATCGACCGCGCGGTCGATGCGACCACGCGTTGGAAGTCGGGCGACCTGTTGATGGGAGAGCCGTTCGTCGCTCAGATCATCGACCAGAAGCACCCGCTGGCGGCGCAGGGCGCCGAGGTCGTGTCGAGCGAGGCCGAGACGGTCGCCGCGGTGCGCAAGATGCACGAGGCAGGCCTGTGGGGCGTCAAATTCTACACCTCGATGAATCCTGCCTGGATCCCGGCCGGCGCCCGCGAAGCGCACAAGCTAGGGATGCAGGTGCTGGGTCACGTCCCCGCGACGATGCGCCCGCTCGATGCGGTCAAGGCCGGGTATGACGAGCTCACCCACATCAACTTCGTCGCCATGCAGGCGATGCCCGATGACGTCGTCAACAAGGCCAATACGGCGCAGCGGATCGAAGGGCCGGCGAAATATTTCAAGGACGTCGATTTGAACGGGCCCGTGATGAAGAATTTCATCGCCGAACTGGCCAGGCACAAGACGGTGGTCGATCCGACCTTGGTGGTGTGGGAAGCGACGATGGAATCGGATGGCGGCGTTCCGTCCGACGCCTACGCGCCGTACATGGGACTGCTCTCGCCCTCCTTCGACCGCTACTTCAAGTCGGCCGGCTATCCGGTGGTCGAAGGCTATTCGCGCGACGATTACCGCAAGAGCTTCGCCAAGCTGGTCCAGCTGGTCGGCGCCTTGCACAAGGCGGGGGTGACCGTCGTCGCCGGGACCGACGGGCAGGGCATCGAGCTGGTGCGCGAGCTCGAGCTCTACAAGGAAGCCGGAATGACCAATGCGGAAGCGTTGCAGGCGGCGACGATCGTCCCCGCCCGCCGCGTCGGCGTCGCCAAGCGGACCGGATCCATCGCGGTCGGCAAGGAAGCCGACATGGTGCTGGTGGATGGTGACGTGTCGACCGACCTCGGGGCGTTGCGCCGCGTGCTGACGGTGGTCAGCGACGGTTATGTCATGGACGGCGACGCGCTGCGCAAGGACGCTGGCTTCCAGGGTCGCCCCAAAAGCTGATCAGCGCCGCCGCAGTTCGTCTCGGATTTCGGTCAGCAGCTCGGTCTCGGTTGGCCCCGCGGGGGCGTCCGGGCCGCGCCGCATCGCCTTGTTCGCCGCCTTGATCAGCAAGAAGATGATGAAGGCGAGGATAAGGAAGTTGATCAGGACGGTGACGAATTGTCCCCAGCCGAGGACGGGCGCGCCGGCCTTTTTGAGTGCGGCGTAGTCGGCCAAGCTGCCGCTGTAGCCGTCTGGTACGGGGCCGAGCAGCACGAAATAGCTGGAGAAATCGAGCCCCCCGAAGATCGCGCCGATGACCGGCATGATGATGTCTTCGGTCAGGCTGGTCGCGATGGTCGCAAAGGCAGCACCGATGATGACCGCGACGGCGAGGTCGAGCACGTTGCCACGCGCAATGAAGTCCCGGAATTCCTTGATCATGGCCGCATCCCCCAGCAGCTTACGCCGCATCCTAACCCAATTCCCGCCCGCATGCACTGTGTTGCCGCCCTACGACAGCATATTGCAACGAAACGGGGCCGTACCTAGTTATGCCCGCGACACTCTTGTGGAGGGGACGATGACCGCAATTCGCCGAACCGGACTGCTTGCACCCTTGGTGGCGTTCAGCCTCGCGGGATGCGGGCTGAACAGCGTTCCCACCGCCGAGGAGAACGTCAACGCGGCCTGGGGCAATCTGCAAAGCGAATATCAGCGCCGCGCCGACCTCATCCCCAACCTTGTCGAAACGGTGCGCGGCTATGCCCAGCAGGAACGCGCGGTGCTGACCGAAGTGACCGAGGCGCGCGCCGGGGCGACCCGCATCCAGCTCAGCCCCGAGGACCTCGACAATCCGGAGCGCATGCGCGCCTTCACCGAGGCGCAGAACCGGCTGACCGCGGCGATCATCCCCTTGCAGCGGATGCAGGAGGCATACCCAGACCTCAAGTCGAACCAAAATTTCCTGACGCTGCAATCGCAGATCGAAGGCACGGAAAATTCGATCCTGGTCGGACGCCGCGATTATAATGAGGCGGTGCGCGCTTATAATACGCGCATCCGCACCTTCCCCGACGCGATCGGCGCCAAGGTCTTCTACGGCGCCAAGCCCAAGGTGCCGTTCGAGGCCGCGTCGGGCGCGCAAAACGCGCCCAGGGTCGATTTCAACACGACGGGCTGAGGTGGCGCGCTTCCTAGCCGTCTTCTGGCTGGCGCTCCTTGCGCTGGCTGCACCGGCCGCGGCGCAGACCTTTCCGCAACTGACCGGCCGCGTGGTCGATCAGGCCGACCTTCTCCGTCCCGAGCAGGAGCTCGACCTCGCCAGCAAGAGCGAGGCGCTCGAAGCCCAAACCGGACGGCAGTTCGTCATTGCGACGGTGCGCAGCCTCGAAGGGCGGCCGATCGAAGACTACGGCTACCGGCTCGGACGCGCCTGGAAGATCGGCGATGAAAAGCGCGACGATGGTGTGATCCTGCTCGTCGCGCCGGCCGAAAAGAAGGTGAGGATCGAAACCGGCTATGGCGCGCGCGTGTTCCTGACCGACGCATTGTCGAGCGTCATCGTGCGCGACGCGATCCTGCCGCGTTTCCGCGCGGGTGATTTTGCAGGCGGGATCACCGCCGGCGCCGACCAGATCGTCAAGACGATGAGCTTGTCGCCGGCCGAGGCGCAGCGGCGCACCGCCCAGGCCCAGCAGCAGGAAAAGGCCCGCGATACGAGGGGCGCTGGGTTTCTGCCCGTCATTTTCATCATGATCGTCTTCTTCATGATCATCCGCGGGCTCGCGCGCCGCCCCGGCGGGCGGCGGTTCCACAGCCGCGATCGGCGGCGGGGCCGGAGCGGGATCGACCCATGGGTCGTGCTGTGGGGTCTAGAAGCGCTGAGTCACGCCTCGCGCGGGCGCGCCGGCGGGTGGGGTGGCGGCGGATTCGGCGGTGGCGGCGGCGGGTTCGGCGGCTTTTGGGGCGGCGGGGGTTCGTTCGGCGGCGGCGGGGCGTCCGGCTCATGGTGATCCCGCGCATGAGCGAGGTCGACCACCAAAAGGTGAGCAAGGCGATCGCCGCGGCGGAAGCGCAAAGCGACGGCGAAATCATCGCGGTCACCACCGACCTTAGCGATGCGTATCACGACGTCGCGTTGCACTGGGCGGTGCTGGTGATGATCGCGACTCTCGCCATCTTCGCCGCCGCGCCGTCCGTGCTGCATTTCTGGTTCGGCATCTTCTTCGGCGGCTGGCGGCCCGACCCGTCACTTGCTGAGTTGTTGACGCTTCTGCTGTTCGCCGCGGTCATCAAGTTCACCGCCGTCCTGCTGATCCTGAAATATGTGCCGCTGCGGCTGGCATTGACGCCGGGCGCGACCAAGACCCGGCGGGTACGGCGGCGCGCCATCTCCATTTTCAAAGCGGGGGCTGAACGCCGCACCGTCGGGCGAACGGGCGTGCTCATCTATCTGTCGATGGGGGAGCATCGTGCCGAGATCGTCGCCGATGAAGCCATCACCCACGTGACCACGCCCGAAACCTGGGGCGAAGCCATGGCGGCGCTGCTGGTCGAGGTGAAGGCGGGGCGCATCGCCGACGGCATGGTGGCGGCGATCGAGCAGGTCGGCGTCGTCCTCGCCGAACACTTCCCGCGTTCTTCCACGGACACCAATGAAATTCCGGACAAATTGATCGAGTTGTGACCCAGGACGATCCTCCGGAAGAAGTGATGTGGGCGGGCAAATATGTTCGCGCCATGCGCCAGGGGCAGTGGGAATATGCCAGCCGCACTCACGGCACGCGGGCCGTCGTGATCCTTGCCGAGCATGACGGAAAAATCATCCTGATCGATCAACCGCGCGTCGCCGTCGGTCGACGCTGCCTTGAGCTTCCGGCGGGCTTGATCGGCGACATCGACGCCGGCGAGACGGTCGAGGCCGCGGCGGTCAAGGAGCTGGAAGAGGAAACCGGCTTTACCGCTGAGCGGATTGAACGGCTTGGGGATTTCCATGCGTCGCCGGGCATGTTGTCCGAAAGCTTCACCCTCGTGCGCGCGCATGGTGTGCGCCGGATCGGGTCTGGCGGCGGCGACGAGCATGAGGACATCAGCGTTCATCTCGTGGCGCGGGAAGAAATTGCGGACTTCATTCAGCGCAAGCGCGGCGAAGGACTGGCGGTCGACGCCAAGCTGCTGATTTTCCTGAACTTCTGACTCAGTTGGTGTTCACGATCTGCCGTTTATCGAACTTTGTCTTGCAGGCCGGGAACAGATCGTTACGCGGTCGCGCACGGTTTTTGGAAATGTCGAGGGGTTTAGAGCATGAAGCGGATGATGTTGGCCGGGAGTGCGATGGTCGCGCTGACGACGGGTTTGGTGGGACAGGCGATGGCTGCTGATGCGATTGCGGCCGCGGGTGCGCAGGCGGCGGCACAAGCCGTGCCGAACAATATCCTGCTGCAGGAGTGGACGGGCCCGTATGACGGGGTGCCGCCGTGGGACAAGGTCCAGCCGAACCAGTTCGCCCCGGCCTTCCAGTTTGCGATCGACGAGCAGCGCCGCGAATATCAGGCGATTGCCAACAATCCCGAAGCGCCGACCTTCGCCAACACGATCGAGGCGGGCGAGCGCGCGGGCCAGCGGCTCGGCCGCGTCCTGGCGGTGTTCGGGGTGCACACCGATAATCTGTCGACACCGGAAATCCAGGCGATCGACAAGGAATGGTCGCCCAAGCTGACCGCGGCGTTCGACGAAATCACGCTCGATCCCAAGCTCTTCGCGCGGGTCGAGACACTCTACAACAATCGCGCCTCGCTTGGCCTCGACGCCAAGCAGACGCGCCTGCTCGAACGCACCTATGAATCGATGGTGCGCAACGGCGCCAAGCTCAACCCGCAACAGAAAGCGCAGCTGAGCCAGATCAACCAGCAACTGTCGTCGCTGTTTTCGGACTTCAACAATAATCTCCTGGCTGACGAAGGCACGTTCATCCGTGCCACGGCAGCCGAAATGGCGGGCGTTTCGGACGACGTGAAGAATGCCGCGGCGGAGGTCGCCAAGTCCAAGGGGTTGCCGGCGGGTACCTATGCGATCCGTAACACGCGTTCGGCGGTCGAGCCGGTGCTGACCTTCGGCAGCAACCGCGCGCTTCGCCAGAAGGTGTTCAACGCCTTCGTCAACCGCGGCGACAACGGCAATGCCAACGACAATAATGCCAACATCGCCAAGATCGTGAAGCTGCGCGCCGATCGCGCCAAGCTGCTCGGCTATCCGACGCACGCGCATTGGCGGATGCAGGACACGATGGCCAAGGATCCGCAACGCGCGATGGACCTGATGATGCGCGTGTGGACCCCGGCGGTTGCCCGCGTGAAGGAAGAGGTTGCAGACCAGATGCCGTTCGCACGGCGCGACGGGATCACGCGGATCGAGCCGTGGGACTATCGTTATTACCAGGAGAAGGTGCGCAAGGCGAAATACGACCTCAGCGAAGATGAGATCAAACCTTATCTCGAGCTGTCGAACCTGGTGAACGGCATGTTCTGGTCGGCCGGTCAGCTGTACGGCCTGCAGTTCAAGGAAAACACCGGCACCGTGCCGGTCTTCCACCCGGACGTGCGGACGTTCGAAGTGAGCCGCAACGGGCAGATCACGGGCCTGTTCTATCTCGATACCTACGGGCGTGAGGGCAAGCGTTCGGGCGCGTGGATGACGACCTACCGCAGTCGTGCGGGCCTGCTCGGCGACGACATCGTGCTTGCATCGAACAACAACAATTTCACCAAGCCCGCTGCGGGCCAGCCGGTGCTCGTTAGCCTCGACGACGCATCGACGCTGTTCCACGAATTCGGCCACGCCATCCATTACCTGCTGATGGACGTGAAATATCCGTCGCTTGGCGGGTCGCAGCGCGACTTCGTCGAATACCCCAGCCAGGTGAATGAGAATTGGCTGCTCACCCGCCCGGTGCTCGAGCGCTTCGCCAAGCACTACCAGACGGGCCAGCCGATGCCGCAAGCGCTGGTTGACAAGATCGAGAAAGCCGAGACCTTCAATCAGGGCTTCTCGACCGTCGAATATCTGTCCTCGGCGCTGGTCGACATGAAGCTGCACTTGAAGCCCGACGGCGTGATCAATGCCGACGCCTTCGAGCGTCAGACGTTGGGCGAACTTGGCATGCCGCGCGAGATGGTGATGCGTCACCGCCTTCCGCAATTCGGGCATTTGTTCTCGGGCGACAGCTATTCGGCCGGCTATTATTCCTACCTGTGGTCGGAAACGATGGACGCCGACACCTGGGCGGCGTTCGAGGAGACCGGCAATCCGTTCGACAAGGCGACCGCGGACCGTTTCCGTACGACCTTGCTGACGACCGGCAACGAAACCGACCGGGCGGAGGCATACCGCCAGTTCCGCGGCCGCGATCCGGACGTCAACGCGCTGCTCAAGCGCCGCGGCTTTCCGACCGGCGGCGCCGCGCCGGCACCTGCAGCGCCCGCAACGTCGGGCGAGCGCGGCGAACGCGGCAAGCGGTAAGGCGGATCGCCATAAGTGAATGAACCGGGCGGGCCAGGGCGCGTTTTTCGTGCCGTGGCCCGCTTAGTTCATCTTTCCGACCTGCATTTCGGCGCGCACGACGACCGGCTGGTTGCCGCCGTCGAAACCAGCGTTGCCGACCTCAAGCCCGACCTGGTCGTCATCAGCGGCGACTTCACGCAGCGTGCGCGCACCGAACAGTTCGAAGAAGCGTGCCGATTCCTCGATCGTATCCGCCAGACCGGCGTCGAGGTGCTTGGCGTTCCGGGGAACCACGACGTCCCCTTGTACGACGTTCTGCGGCGTTTCCTGTCGCCGCTGACGCGCTACCGCCGCTATATCGACGAGACGCTTTGTCCCTTCCATGAGCTTCCGGGCGTTGCCGTGCTCGGGCTCAACACCGCGCGTTCGCTGACCTTCAAGGACGGCCGCCTGAACGAGGAGCAGGTCGCCTTCATCCGCAACACTTTTGCGCGCGTGCCCGAGCAATCCTTCCGTATCCTCGTCACGCATCATCCGCTGTTCGCGCTTCAGGTTGGGGACGATCTGACTCCGGCCATTGGGCGCCAGGAACTCGCGCTCGACGCGGTCCAGGATGCGGGGGTGGACATGCTTCTCGCCGGTCATAACCATCATGCCTCGACCCATGAAGCGGGCGATCTGGTGACGCGCGCCGGCGGCACCCTGGTGGTTCAGGCAGGCACCGCGACCTCGACCCGCGTGCGCGAACAGGATCAGAGCTTCAATACCATCGATGTCGGCGACGGCGCGGTGACGATCACCGTCAACCACTGGCAGTCCGACAGGTTCTGTCCCGCGGACGCCGAGAAGTTCCAGTGGCAGGATGGCCGCTGGAAATCGGGCAAGGCGGCCGAGCCAGCGCACTGACTTGTCCCCGCTGCCGCCGCTCGCCTAGACGCCGGTCATGACACTTCCGCCCGGCTTTGATCTCGACGGCTTCGTCCAGCGTACGCTGGCCGAAGATCTGGGCCAGGGTGGCGACGTGACGTCTGCCGCCACCATCGCCGAGGAAGCGCGCTTCACGGCGGTGATGGACAGCCGCGAGGAGATCGTCATTGCGGGGCTGGAGATCGCCGCTGCCTTCTTCCGCAAGCTCGATCCCCAAGTCGATCTCGCGGCGATGGCCGCCGATGGAGATCGTGTTCCCGCAGGGGCGGACCTGATGCGCTTGTCGGGCGCCGCGCGCGCCATGCTGACGGCCGAGCGATCCGCCTTGAACACGCTTCAGCATCTGTCGGGCATAGCGACGTTTACCCGGCGCTATATCGACGCCATCGCGGGCACGGGCGCGGTCCTGCTCGACACGCGCAAGACGACGCCGGGCCTGCGCATCCTCGAAAAATATGCGGCGCGTATGGGTGGAGCGCAGAATCACCGCATGCGGCTGGATGACGGCGTCCTCATCAAGGACAATCACGTTGCCGTCTGCGGCGGGGTTGCCGAGGCGGTGGGCCGGGCGAAGGCGGCGAATACCGGCCTACAGGTGCAAGTCGAGGTCGACCGCATCGACCAGATCGAACCGGCGTTGGCCGCGGGCGCGGACCGCCTGTTGCTCGACAACATGCCGGTGCCCGTGCTGTGCGAAGCCGTCGCGCTCGTCGCGGGGCGGGTCCCGCTGGAAGCGTCGGGCGGCGTCAATCTCGACACTATCCGCGGCATTGCCGAAACCGGCGTCGACTTCATCTCGGTGGGGCGCATCACGCAATCGGCACCGGCGGTCGATATCGGCCTCGATTACGCCCTCACCTAGGAACCCCAAGCAAGCGCCGCAATTCATTCGCTTCGCACAGGAAGCACTTGTATAGGCCCGCGAAAGCTTAGGAGAGACGTGTTGTTCAAGGGCCTGCAGCCCATCATCTACGCCGGCAAGGAAGTCTGGCCGCTGGTCGAAGGCGGCAAAGGCGTGTCGGCGACCAATCACGCGAGCTCGGGCGCGTGGGCCGCGGCGGGCGGTATCGGCACCGTGAGTGCCGTCAATGCCGACAGCTATGATCCCGAAGGACGGATCGTGCCGCAAGTCTATGCCGAGCTTACCCGGCGCGGGCGGCATGAAGAGCTGATCAAATATGCCGTCGACGGCGCGGTGGCGCAGGTCGAGCGCGCTTATGAAATGGCTGGCGGCAACGGCGCCATCAACATCAACGTGCTGTGGGAAATGGGCGGCGCGCAGCGCGTGCTGCATGGCGTCTTGGAACGCACCAAAGGCCTGGTCAGCGGCGTCACCTGCGGCGCGGGCATGCCGTACAAGCTGAGCGAGATCGCGGCATCCTACGGCGTCAGCTATCTGCCGATCATCAGTTCCGCGCGTGCCTTCAGCGCCTTGTGGAAGCGCGCTTACTCCAAGGCGGCTGAATGGCTCGCTGCGGTGGTCTATGAAGATCCGTGGCTGGCGGGTGGGCATAATGGCTTGTCCAATGCCGAGGACCCGCGGCAACCGCAGGACCCGTATCCGCGCGTTGCCGCGCTGCGCCAGACGATGCGCGACAATGGCATTGCGGACAGCGTCCCGATCGTCATGGCGGGCGGCGTCTGGCGGCTCGACGAATGGGAAGATTGGATCGGCAATCCCGAGCTTGGGCAGATCGTCTTCCAGTTCGGCACACGCCCGCTGCTGACGCAGGAAAGCCCCATCCCGGCCGAGTGGAAGGCGCGGCTGATGACGCTCGAGGAAGGCGATGTGTTACTGCACCGTTTCTCGCCGACCGGCTTCTATTCGTCGGCGGTGCGCAACCCGTTCCTGCGCAACCTCGAAGCGCGCAGCGAGCGCCAGGTCGCCTACACCAAGGACGCGATCGGCGACCATCATTTCGAGCTTGATGTCGGGATCGGCACGAAGAAGAATTACTGGGTGACCAAAGGCGACCTGCAGCATGCGCGCGAATGGTATGCGGCCGGCTACACCAATGCGATGAAGACGCCCGACGACACGCTCGTCTTCGTCACGCCGGAGGAAGAAAAGCAGATCCGCACCGACCAGGCCGAATGCATGGGCTGCCTGTCGCAATGCTCCTTCTCATCTTGGGCGGACAATGAGAAGAATTCGACCGGGCGGCTGGCCGATCCGCGCAGCTTCTGCATCCAGAAGACGCTGCAGGACATCGCGCACGGCGGGCCGGTCGACAACAATCTGATGTTCGCGGGTCACGCTGCATTCCGCTTCAAGACCGACCCTTTCTATTCGAACGGCTTCGTCCCAACGGTGAAGCAGCTCGTCGAGCGAATCCGCACGGGGGCGTGATGCGGCTTTGGGGAGCGGTCGCTGCGTTGCTGATGATCACGGTCGCGGCCCCCGCCGCCGCGCAGGACAAGCAACCGCCCTATTGGGCATCGATCGCCAGCGGCGAGGCAATGATGCGCACGGGACCGGGCCGCAATTACCCCGGCATCTGGCTCTACAAGCGCCGCGACCTGCCGGTGCGGGTGCTCAAAATCTATCCCAATTGGCGGCTGATCGAGGATCCGGACGGCGCCAAGGGCTGGATGCTGGTGACGTTGCTCAGCGACCGCCGCACCGCGATGGTCAAGCCGGGCGCCCCGCGCGACATCCGCAGCGAGCCGGGCGAGGGCGCCGGTGTCCGTTACCGTGCCGAACCGGGCGTCGTCGGGCGGATCGACAAGTGCTCTAACGGCTGGTGCCGGATCGAAGTGGGCAAAAGGCGCGGCTTTATCCGTACCGGCGACATCTGGGGCGTGGCGCCGAACGAGGTCGTGGATTAAGATCAGCCCCTCATAGGGGGACTGACATGAAATCGATCGTTGCCGCCGCCGCATTGCTCGTCGCCACCGCCGCCGGCGCGGCGCCGCCCGAATATTTCGGCCGCCCCAACCTCGGCAACACGCCGCTGCCGTTCAGCGACGCGGTCAAGGTCGGCGACACGCTCTATTTGTCGGGCCAGCTCGGCCTGATCGACGGCAAGGTCCCCGCGACCTTCGACGCCGAAGCCAAGCAGGTCATGGACAACATCGGCGCGATCCTGAAGGCGCGTGGCCTGACCCACGACGACCTCGTCAAATGCACGGTGATGCTCGACGACATGGCCAATTGGCCCGCGTTCAACAAAATCTACATGCCCTATTTCAAGCCTGGCCGAATGCCGGCGCGCAGCGCGTTCGGCGCCGACGGCTTGGCCGTCGGGGCGCGGGTCGAGGTGGAGTGCTGGGCCTATGCGGGGAAGAAGTAGCGACCCGTCATTGCGAGCGTAGCTAAGCAATCCAGCGCGTGGATTGCCGCGTCGCTACGCTCCCTGGCAATGGACGGCTTAGATTAGCTCCACTGCAACCGCCGTCGCTTCACCACCGCCGATGCACAGGCTGGCGACGCCCTTCTTAAGCCCCTTGCCCTTGAGCGCGTTGACGAGGGTCACGAGGATGCGCGTGCCGCTGGCGCCGATGGGGTGGCCGAGCGCGGTGGCGCCGCCGTGGACATTGATCTTATCGTGCGGGATGCCGAGGTCCTTCATCGCGAACATCGCGACGCAGGCGAACGCCTCGTTGACTTCCCACAAATCGACGTCGCTGGCCTTCCAGCCGGCCTTGTCGAGCAGCTTCTCGATCGCGCCGATCGGGGCGACGGTGAACTGCGCCGGCTCCTGCGCATGGGCCGCGGTCGCGACGATGCGCGCGACCGGCTCGAGGCCCTTTTCGCGTGCTTTGGATTCGCTGGTGAGCACGACCGCGGCGGCGCCGTCGGAAATCGACGATGAGGTCGCGGCGGTGATCGTACCTTCCTTGGCGAAGGCGGGCTTCAGCTGCGGAATCTTGTCGGGGCGGCCGCGGCCCGGCGCTTCGTCGGTATCGACGATCGTCTCGCCCTTGCGGCTGCTGATCGTCACCGGCACGATCTCGTCCTTGAACCCGCCCTTGTCGATCGCAGATTTGGCGCGATTGAGGCTCTCGATCGCATAATCGTCCATCTGCTGGCGAGTGAGCTGATATTCGTCGGCGGTGCACTGGGCGAAGCTGCCCATCGCGCGGCCCTCTTCGTAGGCATCCTCGAGCCCGTCGAGGAACATGTGATCGTAGGCCGTGTCATGGCCGATCCGCGCGCCCGAACGGTGCTTCTTGAGCAGATAAGGGGCGTTGGTCATGCTCTCCATGCCGCCGGCGATGATGAAGTTGGCGTTGCCCGCGGCGATTGCCTCGTCGCCCATGATCACCGTCTGCATGCCCGATCCGCAGACCTTGTTGACCGTGGTCGCCTGGACGGACTTGGGCAGGCCCGCCTTGAGCGCCGCCTGGCGCGCCGGCGCCTGACCGAGGCCAGCGGGAAGCACGCAGCCCATGTAAATGCGGTCGATATCCTCGCCGCTGACGCCCGCGCGTTCGACTGCCGCCTTGACTGCCGTCGCCCCGAGATCGGTCGCGGAGACATCGGCGAGCGCGCCCTGCATGGCGCCCATCGGGGTGCGAGCAATCGAAAGGATGACGGTCGGGTCGGCGGAAGTGGCCATGTTGGTGCTCCATTGGGCGTCATTGCGAGCGAAGCGAAGCAATCCAGCTGGATCGCCGCGTCACTCCGCTCCTCGCGACGGGCTGATTTGCTGCAGCGCACATAAGGCGTCGGCTCGCCTTGTTCAAACCGCAATGCTAGTCGGCGCTACATGACAGACGCATCCCTCGATTTCGACCTCGGCGAGATGGCCGACACCATCCGCGACAGCACCCAGCGCTTCGCCGCCGACAAGATCGCGCCGATCGCTGCCAAGATCGACGAAAGCGATGAATTCCCGCGCGAGTTGTGGCCGCAGATGGGCGAGCTCGGCTTGCACGGGATTACGGTCGAGGAAGAATATGGCGGGCTCGGCCTCGGCTATCTCGAGCATGTGGTGGCGCAGGAGGAAGTCGCGCGGGCGTCGGCCTCGGTTGGCCTCAGCTACGGCGCGCACTCCAACCTCTGCGTCAATCAGATCCGCCGATGGGGCAACGCCGAGCAGAAGCAGAAATACCTCCCCAAGCTGATCAGCGGCGAGCATGTCGGATCGCTGGCAATGAGCGAGGCGGGGGCGGGCAGCGACGTCGTCGGCATGAAGCTCAAGGCCGAAAAGAGCGGCAATGGCTACCGCCTCAACGGCACCAAATTCTGGATCACCAACGGCGGCTACGCCGATACGCTGGTCGTCTACGCCAAGACCGGCGAGGGAAGCCGCGGAATCACCACTTTCCTGATCGAAAAAGGCATGGACGGCTTCTCCATCGGCCAGAAGATGGACAAGCTCGGCATGCGTGGGTCACCGACCAACGAGCTGGTGTTCAACGATTGCTTCGTCCCGCCCGAGAACATCCTCGGCGAGGAGAATGAAGGCGTCGCGGTGCTGATGAGCGGGCTCGACTACGAACGCACGGTGCTCGCCGGAATCCAGATCGGCGTCATGCAGGCGTGCCTCGACACCGTCATCCCCTACGTCCGCGAGCGCAAGCAGTTCGGCAAGCCGATCGGCACCTTCCAGCTGATGCAGGCTAAGATCGCCGACATGTATGTCGCGCTCAATTCATCGCGCGCCTACGTCTACCAAGTCGCGCGGGCATGCGACGCGGGCAAGACCACGCGTCACGACGCCGCGGGCGCGATCCTGCTGGCCAGCGAGAATGCGGTGAAGGTCGCCAACGAGGCGGTGCAGGCACTGGGCGGCGCGGGCTACACGAAGGATTGGCCGGTCGAGCGTTATTACCGCGACGCCAAGCTGCTCGACATCGGCGCGGGCACCAACGAGATCCGTCGCATGCTGATCGGGCGGGAGCTGATCGGCGCATGAGCGCACCGCGGCTGGACAGCAAGATCGACACGTCGGGCGAGGGATATCTCGCGCGTGCCAAGCACAATCGCGCGCTGGCGCGAAAATTGCGCGACGACGTCGCCGAGGCCGCGAAGGGCGGTAAGGAAAAGCATCGCGAGCGGCACGTTGCGCGCGGCAAATTGCTGCCCCGCGAGCGCGTCGAGCGGCTGCTCGATCCGGGCTCGCCCTTCCTCGAAATCGGGCAGCTCGCCGCATGCGACATGTACGATGGCGAAGTCCCCGGCGCGGGATGATCGCGGGGATCGGGCGCGTCAGCGGACGGCAGGTGATGATCGTCTGCAACGACGCGACAGTGAAGGGCGGGACCTACTTCCCGATGACGGTGAAGAAGCACCTCCGCGCACAGGAAATCGCGCTCGAGAACCGGCTGCCGTGCATCTATCTGGTCGACAGTGGCGGCGCCAACCTGCCGCACCAGGCCGAGGTCTTTCCCGACCGCGATCACTTCGGCCGCATCTTCTTCAACCAGGCGCAGATGAGTTCGAAGGGCATCCCGCAAATCGCCTGCGTGATGGGCAGCTGCACCGCGGGCGGTGCCTACGTGCCGGCGATGAGCGACGAGAGCGTCATCGTCCGCAACCAGGGCACGATCTTCCTCGCCGGACCGCCGCTGGTCAAGGCCGCCACGGGCGAGGAAATCAGCGCCGAGGATCTCGGCGGCGGCGACCTCCACGCGCGGAAAAGCGGCGTGGTCGATCATCTTGCCGAGAATGACGAGCATGCGCTGACGATCGTGCGGGATATCGTGTCCACGCTCCCAACCTCGTTCGTCCTGAGCGAAGTCGAAGGGCGCGCTTCGACTTCGCTCAGCACGAACGGGTTAAAGGAGCCAAGACCGCCCCACTTCGACCCCGAAGAGCTTTACGGCATCATCCCCGAGGACGTTCGCGCGCCCTATGACGTGCACGAGATCATTGCCCGCATCGTCGACGGCAGCGAGTTCCACGAATTCAAGCCGCTGTACGGGCCGAGCCTCGTCACCGGCTTCGCGCACATCTGGGGGATGCCCGTCGCGATCCTCGCCAACAACGGCGTCCTTTTCAGCGAGTCTGCGGTCAAGGGCGCGCACTTCATCGAACTCGCCTGCCAGCGCCGCGTGCCCTTGCTGTTCCTGCAGAACATCAGCGGCTTCATGGTTGGCGGAAAGTACGAGTCCGAAGGCATCGCCAAGCACGGCGCCAAGCTGGTCACCGCGGTCGCCACCGCGCAGGTGCCCAAGATCACCGTGCTGATCGGCGGCAGCTTCGGGGCGGGCAATTACGGCATGGCCGGCCGCGCCTACAGCCCCCGCTTTCTGTTCACCTGGCCGAACGCCCGCATTAGTGTGATGGGCGGCGAGCAGGCAGCGAGCGTCCTCGCCACGGTCCACCGCGACGCCGATAGCTGGACCCCCGAACAAGCCGAGGCCTTCAAGCAGCCGATCCGCGACGATTACGAAGCGCAGGGCAACCCGTGGCACGCCACCGCGCGGCTGTGGGACGACGGCATCATCGACCCCGTGCAGACGCGGGATGTGTTGGGGCTGGCGTTCGCCGCGACGCTGAACGCGCCGATCCCCGAACGGGCGCAGTTCGGCGTGTTCCGGATGTGATGACAGCAAGCAGGCAGGCTGAAGAACCTCCCCGAAACGGGGAGGGGGACCGCGGCGCGAAGCGGCGTGGTGGAGGGGTACTGGTCGCCAGCACTGCGGCTTTTGCACGCGCCAAGTGGGAACGCCGATCGGGCAATCTCCCCGAAGTCGTCCTCTGGCGCGAATTGCGCAAGCGCCCCGGCGCTTACAAGTTTCGTCGTCAGCATCCGATCAGCAACTGCGTCGTCGATTTCGCCTGCCTGGACCGCCGACTGGTGATCGAGATTGACGGGGCCGCTCATGACCGCGGCAATCGGCCCGAGCGCGACGTTCGTCGCGATGCGTTTCTGCGGTCGCGCGGTTTCGAAGTGATCAGGATCCCGGCGCGCGAGATCCTTTCGAATTTGGCGGGAGCCATTGCGGCGATCGTGCTGGCCTGCGACCAACGTTCACCCCTCCACCACCAGCCTGCGGCTGGCGGTCCCCCTCCCCGTAGCGGGGAGATTTGTAAGTCGCAGTCCTGACGTCACCCTCCCTCCTCTCGCGCCTCGTGCGCCGGGCGCTTATCGCCGTCTATCGCCTGCGGGGATGGCGCATCACGGGCGCGGTGCCGGCGGACAAGAAGTTCATCATCGCCGGCGGGCCACACACCTCGAATTGGGATTTCGCCATCTTCCTCGGCGCGGTCGATCAGCTGGGCGTCCGGCCGAGCTATATCGGCAAGCACAGCCTGTTTCGCTGGCCGTTGAAGCGCTTCATGCTCGACATGGGCGGCATCCCCGTCGACCGGACGAAGCGCGCCAATTACGTCGACCAGGTTGTTGCCGAATTCGCCAAGCATGACGAGCTCGCTTTGGTCATCGCCCCTGAAGGCACGCGCGACAGCGACGGGCGGTGGAAGTCGGGCTTCTACCATATCGCGCTCGGCGCCGGCGTGCCGATCGTCCTGGCGTGGATCGACCGGAAGCGGCGCATCGGCGCGATCGGGCCGGTGATCCACCCGAGCGGCGATTATCGCGCCGACATCAAGCGTATCGCCGACCATTTCCGCGCCGCCTGGCCCGAGCAGCCGCGCTTCCGCGAGATCGACCGCGACGCGGCGCCAAAGCCCGCACTTTCCAAGCGTGCGCCGGGCGGGCAAAGCGGCGCGTCATGATCCAGTCGCTGCTCATCGCCAACCGCGGCGAAATCGCTTGTCGCATCATCCGCACTGCGCGGGAAATGGGGGTGCGGACGGTCGCGGTTTACTCCGATGCGGACGCCAAGGCGCTGCATGTGCGCATGGCCGACGAGGCGGTGCACATCGGGCCGAGCCCGGCAGTGGAAAGCTATCTGGTCGGCGACAAGATCATCGCGGCCGCAAAAGAAACGGGCGCGGAGGCGATCCACCCTGGGTACGGCTTCCTCAGCGAGAATGCGGACTTCGCGCAGGCGGTGATCAATGCCGGTCTGATCTGGGTTGGGCCCAAGCCGGACTCGATCCGCGCCATGGGGCTGAAGGACGCCGCCAAGACCCTGATGGCCGAGGCTGGCGTGCCGGTGACGCCGGGCTATCTCGGCGAGGACCAGTCCCCCGCGCGGCTGCGGCAGGAAGCCGATGCGATCGGCTATCCGGTGCTGATCAAGGCGGTTGCGGGTGGCGGCGGCAAGGGGATGCGCAAGGTCGATGCCGCGACGGATTTCGAAGACGCGCTCGACAGCTGCAAGCGCGAGGCGGCGTCGAGCTTCGGCAACGACGTCGTGCTGCTCGAAAAGTGGATCGAAAGCCCGCGGCATATCGAGGTGCAGGTCTTCGGCGACAGCCACGGCAACGTCGTTCATCTGTTCGAGCGCGACTGCTCGCTCCAGCGTCGCCACCAGAAGGTAATCGAGGAAGCCCCCGCGCCGGGCATGGACGAAGCGACTCGCGAGGCGGTGTGCGGGGCAGCGGTGCGCGCGGCGCAGGCGGTGAATTACGAAGCCGCGGGGACGATCGAGTTCATCGCCGACGCCAGCGAGGGCCTGCGCGCCGACCGCATCTGGTTCATGGAAATGAACACGCGCCTGCAGGTCGAGCATCCCGTGACCGAGGAGATCACCGGGCAGGACTTGGTCGAATGGCAATTGCGCGTGGCGTCGGGTGAACCGCTGCCGAAGAAGCAAAGCGAACTGAGCATTACCGGCTGGGCGATGGAAGCTCGGCTGTACGCCGAAGACCCGGCGAAGGGGTTCCTGCCGAGCGTCGGGCGGCTTGAGCATTTCCACCTCGGCGACGACGGACGCATCGAAACGGGGGTCGAGGAAGGCGATGCGATCTCGCCATTCTACGACCCGATGATCGCGAAGCTGGTGGCGTCAGGCGAGAGCCGTGACGAGGCGATCGACGAGCTTGCTGCGATCCTCGACGGCGTCGAAGTCTGGCCCGTCCGCACCAACGCCAACTTCCTGTTCAACGCCTTGCTTGATGAGGACTTCATCGCGGCGCGGATCGACACCGGGTTTATCGAGCGCAACCTCGACCAGCTCGTCGGCAGCGCTGAGCCGGACGACAGCGTTCGCCGCGGGGCAGCCATGGTCGCGCTGGCGGTGGACGAGGACGAGCCGCTCTCCGGCCTGTCAGGCTTCCGGCTCAACGCGGCGCCGCAAAGCAGCGTGGCGCTCGGCTTTGGCGGACAGGCGGCCAGGGTCGCGGCCGCCGATGGCGACATCGCCGACATCAGCGGCTTCCGCGATGGCGAGCGCGTCGTCGTGTTTCACGAAGGAAGCGCCTTCGAATTCGCGCTGACGTCCCGCGGCGTCGCCGGGGTGAGTGCAGGCGACGGCGCAATCCTCGCGCCTATGCCGGGCAAGGTCACGGCGGTCGAGGTCGCGGCGGGGGATGCCGTGGTCAAGGGCCAGCGGCTATTGACGCTCGAGGCGATGAAGATGGAGCATAGCCTGACCGCGCCGTTCGACGGCACGGTGGCGGAATTGAACGCGACCGCCGGTGCGCAGGTGCAGGTCGACGCTGTGTTGGCGCGGATCGAGAAGCGCGACGACTAACCCAGCCGATTTCCTGAGCTTGTCGAAGGACTGTCTTTCTCTTTCGCCTGTTAAAAGGGCAGGGCTTCGACAAGCTCAGCCATATCGGATGGGGGAAACGATCCCTGTCCTCCTGTGTTGTGCTTCTCATGCATAAGCTCCTTCTCCCCGCCGCTGCCATCGCCACCCTCGCCGCTTGCTCGGTCGACGAACCGACCGGGGGCGCGCCGATGCCGCTGATCAACGCCGCCGGCCAGACCATTGGCACCGTTCGTGCCTGGCAGACTGCGGGCGGGGTCAGCTTCCGGGTTGACGCCACCGGCCTGCCGCATGGCGTTCACGGCATCCACGTCCACGCCGTTGGGCGCTGCGAAGGCCCGACGTTCGACAGCGCCGGATCCCACTGGAACCCGGCAAGCCGCAAGCACGGGCTCAGCAACCCTGCCGGCCCGCATGCCGGCGACCTGCCCAACGTTTCGGTCGCCGCCAATGGCGTGCTCGGGGAGACGGTGACGGTCAGCGGCGCCAATCTGGGCACGATTCCGGGCACCGCCGGCTCGATGCTCGACGCCGATGGCGCGGCGCTGGTGCTGCACGCTGCGGCCGACGACAATGTCACCGACCCCAGCGGCAACAGCGGCGCGCGCATTGCCTGCGCGGTCATTCAGCCGGTCGCGGAAATCCGATAACGCAAAGCAGTTGTTTCACCGCCGTTACGGGCTAGAATATGGCCCGTGCATGACGTGAACATTATCGAGCGAGCGTATCAGCTCGCCGCCGAATCCGGGTCGGTCGACGAAGTCCGACGCAAGCTCACCCAAGAGGGCTACCTCCAGGTGGCGGCGCATTTGAGCGGTCCGCGGATCCGCGCCGACATCCAGCAGCGCCTGAATCCTCGGCTGGTGCCGCCAAAACCGCCCCGCAAGCAGCCTAGCGCCGACGCACCCTGACGTCGCGGACATAACCGCGATAGTCGACGGTGCAGCGGAAGGTCAGGTCGCCGCCGCCGCTGTAGGTCGGCCCCACATATTGCCCATATTGCCCGTACTGGTTGACGTTCATGCCGCTCGACATGAGGCCGCGGATACGCAGCCCGTCGGAGCGGCGTTCGACGTCGGTAATGGCGGTAACGCGGATATTCGCAGCGTAGGGATTGGCGTAGCCACCGCCGTAGGGCTGCGGGTAGCCATAGCCGCCGCCGTAGCCGCTATATTGATTCGCGGCCTGGGCCACCGCCGCGGCGGCGCATTGCTGGATGGCGGTACGGTCGTTGCCGGCGTAACGGCCGCCAAGGATCTGATCGAGCACCTGGCCGATGACATTCCCGCCATAAGGCTGGGCCGGGTAGGGTGCCGGGTACGGCGCGGGGTATGGCGCTGCATAGGGATATTGTGCCGCCACCGGGGCAGCAGCGGAAGCGGCGATGGCGGCCGCGGTCAGAAGCCTGGCGAGAATGGTCACGACTCTACTCTCCTCGATTGCCGCCGCTGGGCATAGCATAGTCGCGCCGTAGCGGCGCGGCCTGGCTTGCCCTACACCTGGTGCCGTCGAGACGGGGGCGGCGGGATGGACAGTTTCAGCTTCGTCTTTTCCTTGTTCGGGCTGCTGATGGGACTTGCCCTGGCCGAGGTGATCAGCGGGCTCGGCACGGTGATCGAGTTGCGGCACAAGATCCGCGTCGGCTGGCTGACGCCCTTGCTCGCTCTGCTCATCGCCTTCGACCTGACGAGCTTCTGGATGGTCGCATGGCAGGTCCGCGAAGCGGTGCCGGTCAACTTCCTCAGCCTGATGGTCGGGCTCCTGGTGTTCGGCATCTATTACCTCATCGCCCAGATCGTCTTTCCCGACGACCTCGACCTGTGGCCCGACCTCGACGCTTATTACTGGCGGCACAAACGCTGGCTGCTGGGGGGCATGTACACCTGCAACATCGTCGCGCTGGCGGGGCAGCAGGCGATCGGCCTCGACCCCTTTGGCGCTCCCAAGACGATGCTTGCGCTGAGCGCGTTCAGCCTGGGCATGGCGGGCGCGATCCTGCTGCCCGGCAAGCGCATCAACATCGCCTTCCTGCTCTACCAGATCGCGCTTTACCCGGCCTTCGCGATCGTTGGCATCATGGGCGCCTGACCGCCTAAAGCGGGGCCAGGCCGGCCACCCACATGACAAAGGGCCCGGCGGGTTTGATTCCGCCGGGCCCCATCGCTCAAGTTACGCGAGCTTACTTGTTCTGCTTGAGCTTCTGGCGCTGGACGACGTCCGCCAGCGCGGCCGAGCCGCTGGTCGCGTTGCAGGTGGCATTGCCTTCCTTGCGCAGCGCACCCAGCGCGTTGACCGTGGTGCCGCAGACGTTGGCGGCGACGCTGATCGGCGCCTGGACGGTGATCGGCAGGCCGATGTTGTTCAGGGCGGCGATCTGCGTGTCGTTGAGGAAGTTGTTGAGGATGTCGACGTTCTGGATCTGAACGGCGACGAGCCCCTGCGAATTGCCGACCTGGGCGGCGGCGGGGGTGGCGACGGCAGTCACGGCCGCAGCAGCGGCGATCATCATCTTACGCATTACATAGTCTCCATTTCACAAAAGAATGAGGGCGCCCGAAGACGCCCGCCCTTTTCCCGCATCATCCGTGCAGGTTGGGGGGTGAAACGCACGACAATCCAATGGTTTGCACGCTTGCGGCGGGCCGAGCCGCACCAGGGGCAGGCCCCCGGTGCGCCACCGAAACGGTCCCGGAAGGTCACAGAAAGTCGCACTCGCCACGCGCGCGCGATGCGACGGGGCGGGGGTGAAAAGCCCGGCCGGAGGGGGAGCCGGCCGGGCTTCCTACGCGCCGATGGGGGAATCGGCTGACAAGGCGCGCCAGGCGCGCACTTGTTCGGGGAATGAGGGACATTCCGCCCATTTCGGCCGCCTCTTGCGGGCGGCTCGCGCCCGTCAAAGCGGCTGCGGCGGCCGATGGAAACGGCTTAACGGCGGGCCGAGCCGCGGCGGGGGCAGGAAGAGTCGGATGGCAGACTTTCACGCGCACAAGCGCCGCGATTAACTTTGCGTTGGCGAGCGGGCGTGCCCGCGCCGGCGCCGCACCTGACCTTAAGGCCGCAACGCGGAACGCGCGGCGCGACGGGCGGGTTAGGGGGGCATGGCCTTCACCCAGCTCGCCCCGCCGATCCCCCTGCACGTCACCGACCGCGGCACCGGCGTCGCCATCGCGGTGATCGATTACGGCCAGGATTACGACCTGTTGTGGATGGTCGGCATGGACGACGGCGGCGAGATCTGGTGCGTCCCCAACCCGCAGGTGCGGCTGCAGGCCAATTGGTCGATGGGCCGGCGCAAGAAGACCCCGGCAAATACCAAGATCGCGGCGATCGGCGGGTAGCCGCGGGCCCAGACCCGAAAAGTCACAAAGTTCACGTTCGAGCGCGTGCGCGATGAGGCCAGCGCCTCCGTGTGCGCGCGGCGCGGTGTGACCTTTTGTTAGCGGCGAGAGGCGCCCTTCGACATGGCTCAGGACCGGCATCCGGCAGGGTAAGGCACGGATGGGGTGCTGTAGGACAGCGAAATCGATGCGAGTAGCGGTCGCACGTCCGATGGCGGCCAAGCCAAGTTGGTAAACTTTTTGCATAACTGAAAAAGTTGATGCAGCTTTAATAAGCTGGAGCTCGGGGCACGAGTCGGGTCGAACGTCACGACCGCGATGGAAGGAGCAGACCATGAGCAATGACAACATCGGAAAAGACGTCGGGAAAGGCCTGAAGGGCATCAAGGACATGTACGGCAAAGGCGGAATGATCGACCAGTTGAAGACCGCCGGCGAAAAGCCGACCGGTCCCGCCTCCGGCGACAAGACCAAAGGCGGAAAATAACCCTCAAACCATGGGTGTAAGCCCGCACCGTTTCCGGACGGACCCACAGAATGTGCGCAATGCACAGGGGAGAAAGCCATGAAACCCAAGGACGAGGACGAGCCGTTCGAACCCGGACCGAAGGACTTCCCACCGGAACCGACCTATCCACCGTGGAAGGACCCCAAGCCCAAGGAAGTGCCGGGTGGCGGCTGGAAAGAAGCCATCCACCCGGAGGAGGGTCAACACCCGGAGATTCCCGGCGACGAGGTGCGGAAAAGGGCGTGCCCAAATTCAAGGAGCCCGGGGATTACCCCGATAAGCCTCCGGCCGAGCCCTATGACGGTCTGCCGAAGGACTGGAAGGACGCCGAAGACAAGAAGGCCTTCTGAGGCGGTCGACCAGATCAATTCCGACTGTACCCGCGTTCCAATCGAATTCGTGAAGGAGAATGACGATGGCCGACGATAAAGCACCCGACACGGGTCACACAGAAACCGATAAGGCAATGGAAAAGCTGGTCGACGACCCCGACTTTGGCACGATGCAAAATACGCCCGAGCCCACCAAGGCCGAACCCGCAGACCTTGAGAAAGAGGCGAAGGAGTGGGAGCAGAACCACCCAAAGGGTCCGTTCTAAGGTTTGCTGGCCCGGCTTAGACGGCGGCCGCCGTGGCCGGGCCGCTCTCGTAACAGATCATGTGGCAGACGATCGCAACCGCCGCGGTGACGGCGCTGCTGACGTCGGGCGGGGCCTACCTGCTCGCGCGGCAGCGCATGCGCGAGGAATTCCGGCTGCAGTTCCGGGCCGAAACCTTAATCCGCAAATTGCTGTCGAACGAAACCTGGGCGCTGCGCAGCTTTGACGTGATCAAGCACCATGTCGGCGGCTTTGAGGATGACGCATTGCGCCAACTGCTGGTCAGAGCCGGCGCCGTCCGTTTCCACGCGAAGGGCAAGGAAATGTGGGGTCTTTATGAGCGCACGCAGCATGCGCTCGACGGGACCGACAGCTACGACAAGCTGCTCAAGCCCTAAGGCGCTCCACAGGATCGAATATCAGGGCGGCGGCCACTACAAAGGCGCCCACACCATCGCCGCGCGCGACGCGGTCAAGAAGGAAGCCCTGCGGCGGGCGGGGATTGGGTATGTTGAGGTTGTCGCCGGTGATACGCCCGCTGAGCTGCGGCGGGTGGAGGAGCGTTTGGTACTGGCCGCTCCGTTTAACACCTAGACTCCGGCAACCGATTACGGCAGCGTCACTTCGCCGGATCGACGCGAATTACTAAGAGGCCTGGGAATGGCTACGTTTGGTCTGGATGGCCCACTTATTAAGCGTCTCAAGAAAGAGGTTGATGTTGGGCGTGTCCGACAGGACCAGTTCAATGACTTCTTTGTGTTACCGCAACTCGACGCCATCTACGTACATTGCGCAGACAAGTTGAAAGATTTGGTAGCTGAGAAGCTATCCAAAAGTGCTTACGGCCCAAAGTCGCCTATCGAAATGGAAGTTCCAAAAGGAACTCGCGTCTCCACGAGGCAGGCGCCAATAATCGGCCCAAACTACTTCCGCCCGGGAACCGTCCTTCTTCCTGAGGATCGGATCGTATATCACTTCATTGGGCAAGAGGCTCAGCCGATTGCTGAAAAGGGGATAGATAGGGATCACGTATACAGTTACAAACCAGCGAAGAAGAAAGGTGAGGGCTTTCTACTGGCTTCTGGGCAGTGGACTGCTCTCCGCGAAGCTTTCGAGATCGAGGCGACTTCTGGCAAATACACCCTAGTTTTGAAGTGTGACGTTGCGCAATATTTCACTACCGTTAATCAGCATGAGTTGGTTAATCAGCTTGAACACCAAGGTTTCTCTTCAGAAATGGTGAAATTTACGGAGAGATTTCTAGGCGGACTGACAATAGACCGAAGCTCCCGCGGATTGGTTCAAGGTTCATTTGGATCGGACGTTCTTGGAAACGCTTACCTTATTGGTGTCGATGAATTCGTAGGGGATAGCGGACTCGCCTACTATAGATATGTTGACGATTACTATATCCTCTTCGAAACACAAGACCAACTGAAGGATCTTTTCCCTAGGTTTGTCAAAAGGTTGCGGGAATACGACCTTGCCTTAAATGAAAGCAAGTCATTTATTACGTTACCAAAACGGCTTCTTCGTGACGAGACGGAACTGGACAAGGCGTTTGCTAGAGCGAAGGCAGAGGCCGAGGAGTTGCTTACAGACTACGAGGAGGTCGAAGTAGAAGGAGATTATGGGTCTGAAAGTTACATCGAAACCGTAGAGACGGTGCCGGATCAGGAGGAAGTGGAACTGGCAGCTACTCACGAGATTTTCGATCGATTGGAAGAATTTAAGGGAGACGAACGTGATCGGGCGGAAGCGTTCTGCCTCGCATTTTTTCGTCGCGCTTCAGATCCTGCTGCCCTCGATTACGTACTCAGCCGATGGGCGAGGAGTCCGGACAAGGCCAAGGAGTATGCCCTGTACCTCAACCGGTTCGTAGCCGACGAAAAACATCGTCCCAAAATCGATAAGGCATTCGTCGATGCTGCGGAGCAGATGCTAGATTTTCAATGGGCTTGGGCTGCATTAATTGCGAGGCGAATGACGAAAGTGTCAGGCGAACTTTTGGCACTCGCAGCCAAATACCAATCGGATGGCGACCGTCACGAGGTGGTGAGGTCTCTGCTCACATACATTGTGTGTAGGCAGGGTTCTCCGGCCCGAAAAAAGGCGATCCGAGATGGTTATGCCGGGGCCCCGCTCTTGGTCCAACTAGCGACACTACACGCGAGTGGCGACTTCACGTCAGCCGAGCAGGCCGGTCTACTCACAACTGCAGAGGCCCACGGCGAACTGCAGGGATTGATGTGCGACGCTGTTCGAGCCGCTAAGAAAGCTGCGAAATAGGCCTAATTCGCCCCAATCAAATTCGGCTCTTCGTCAATCAAATCCCTCGACTTCGCTCGGGACGAACGGGCGGGCTTGCGGGGCTTCGTCGCCACCACCTTCGGCTTGAGGCTCGCTCGCGCCAGCAGCGGCGCCAGATACTGCCCGGTGAAGCTCTTAGCCTCCGCCGCCACTTCCTCCGGCGTGCCCGTCACCACGATCTCGCCGCCATTCACGCCGCCGCCCGGGCCCAGATCGATCACATGGTCCGCCGTCTTGATGACGTCGAGGTTGTGTTCGATCACGACCACGGTGTTGCCGGTTTCGACCAGGCGGTGGAGCACCTCCAGCAGCTTGCGGACGTCCTCGAAATGGAGGCCCGTGGTGGGTTCGTCGAGGATGTAGAGGGTCTTGCCGGTGGCGCGACGTGACAGCTCCTTCGAGAGCTTCACGCGTTGGGCTTCGCCGCCGCTGAGCGTGGTCGCTTGCTGGCCGACCTTGATGTAGCCGAGGCCGACTTCCTGCAGCATGCGCATCTTGTCGCGGATGCCGGGGACCGCCTTGAACAGATCCGCCGCCTCCTCGACGTTCATGTCGAGCACGTCGGCGATCGAGTGGCCCTTGAACTTCACCTCGAGCGTCTCGCGGTTGTAGCGCTGGCCGTGGCACACGTCGCAGGTGACGTAGACGTCGGGCAGGAAGTGCATCTCGATCTTGAGCAGGCCGTCGCCCTGGCACGCCTCGCAGCGGCCGCCCTTGACGTTGAAGCTGAAGCGGCCGGGCTTGTAGCCGCGCGCCTTGGCCTCGGGCAGCTGAGCGAACCAGTCGCGGATCTGGGTGAAGGCGCCGGTGTAGGTCGCGGGGTTGGAGCGCGGGGTGCGGCCGATCGGCGACTGGTCGATGTCGATCACCTTGTCGAGCTGTTCGAGCCCCTTGATGCCCTCGCACGGGCCGCACGGGATGCGCGCGCCGTTGAGCGCGCGCGCGGTGCCGGCGTAGAGCGTGTCGATGGTCAGCGATGACTTGCCGCTGCCGCTGACCCCAGTGACGCAGGTGAAGGTGCCGAGCGGGAATTTGGCGGTGACGTTGCGCAGGTTGTTGGCGGTCGCGCCGGTGACGGTGAGGAACTTGCCGGTGCCCTTGCGGCGGGTTTCGCGCAGCGGGATTTCGCGGCGGCCGCTGAGGTAATCGGCGGTGATGCTGGTGTCGCACGCGAGCAATTCGTCGAGCGTGCCCTGACAGACGACGGTGCCGCCGTGGACGCCCGCGCCGGGGCCCATGTCGATGACATGGTCGGCGTGGCGGATCGCGTCCTCGTCATGCTCGACCACGAGGACGGTGTTGCCGAGGCTCTTCAACCGCTTGAGCGTTTCGAGCAGGCGGTCGTTGTCCTTCTGGTGGAGGCCGATCGAGGGTTCGTCGAGGACGTAAAGGACGCCCGAGAGGCCGCTGCCGATCTGCGAGGCGAGGCGGATGCGCTGGCTCTCGCCGCCGCTCAAGGTGCCGCTGGTGCGGTCGAGGTGGAGGTAGTCGAGCCCGACATTGTGGAGGAAGCCGAGGCGCTCGTTGATCTCCTTCAGGATGACGTGCGCGATTTCGTTCTGCGTCGGCGTGAGCTTGGTGTGGAGCGCAGTGAACCAGGCGAGCGCGTCGGCGACGCTGCGGCGGCTGGAGAGGCTGATGTCCTCGCCCGCGATTTTGACCGCGAGCGGCTCGGGGCGGAGGCGGGCGCCGTGGCACGTCTCGCACGGGCGGCTCGACTGGTAGCGCGACAGCTCCTCGCGCATCCACGCGGATTCGGTCTGGAGCATGCGGCGGTTGAGGTTGCCGATGACGCCTTCGAACGCCTTCTTGACCTCATAGCTGCGCTTGCCGTCGATGAAGCGCAGGGTGACCGCCTTGCCGCCGGTGCCGTGGAGGATCACGCGGCGCGCCTCCTCGGGCAAATCGGCCCACGGCACGTGGAGGTCGAAGCCATAGGCGCGCGCGAGGCTGGCGAGCACCTGCATGTAATAAGGGCTGGGCGGGTTGGACTTGGCCCACGGCACGACCGCGCCCTTGGCGATGCTCAGCGCATGGTTGGGGACGACGAGATCCTCGTCGAAGATGAGCTTTTCGCCGAGGCCGTCGCAGGCGGGGCAGGCGCCCTGCGGGGCGTTGAAGGAGAAGAGGCGGGGTTCGATCTCGGCGATGGTGAAGCCGGAGACGGGGCAGGCGAACTTTTCGGAGAAGACGATGCGGTTGGCGGGGGCGTAGTCGAGCTTCATGCCCGACTTTTCGGCAGCCTCCGTTCGTCCTGAGCGAAGTCGAAGGGCGTCCGTGCCAGCGCCCTTCGACTGCGCTTCGCTCCGCTCAGGACGAACGAGGATGGCGTCGCTGGGCGGATCTGCCGGGTCCAGATACGCCAAGCCTTCCGCCAGCTTGAGCGCAGTCTCGAACGAATCCGCCAGCCGCGGCTCGATGCCTTCGCGGACGACGATGCGGTCGACCACGACTTCGATGTCATGCTTGTACTTCTTGTCGAGCGCGGGTGCTTCGTCGATCTCGTAGAAGACGCCGTCGATGCGGACGCGGGTGAAGCCCGCTTTCTGCCATTCGGCGAGCTCCTTGCGATACTCGCCCTTGCGGCCGCGGACGACGGGGGCGAGGAGGTAGTGGCGGCTGCCTTCGGGCAGGGCCATGACGCGGTCGACCATCTGGCTGACCTGCTGCGCCTCGATCGGTAGGCCGGTCGCGGGCGAATAGGGCACGCCGACGCGCGCCCACAGCAAGCGCATGTAATCGTAGATCTCGGTGACCGTGGCGACGGTCGAGCGCGGGTTGCGGCTGGTGGTCTTCTGCTCGATCGAAATGGCGGGCGAGAGGCCGTCGATATGCTCGACATCGGGCTTCTGCATCATCTCGAGAAACTGGCGCGCATAGGCGCTCAGGCTTTCGACGTAGCGGCGCTGCCCCTCGGCATAGATGGTGTCGAAGGCAAGGCTCGACTTGCCCGAGCCGCTAAGCCCGGTGATCACCGTCAGGCTTTCACGCGGGATATCGACGTCGACGCCCTTGAGGTTGTGCTCGCGCGCACCTCGCACAGAAATATGAGTCAGCATTGTTCCGTTTATGTTCTAGCTTAGCGTGAGGTGTCGCGTCGGGTCAACGCTCGCGCCGCGATGTGGGTGCGACGCGCTTGCCGCGCAACCATCCGCGCTTGCGCGGCGGCCGATTTCGTGCAGGTTGCCGCACCGTTGTTGTGACTTGTTGCGTGGAGTGTGTTGGTATGCGTCCTGTTGCCCGCGTGGCCGCTTTCCTGGCGGCCGTATCCATCCCGATATCGGCCGTTCGCGCGGACGAGGGGATGTGGACCTTCGATGCTTTCCCCGCCGCCAAGATGCGCGCCGACTACGGCTGGGCGCCCGACCAGGCCTGGCTCGACAAGGTGCGCGCGGCGGCGGTCAGGCTGACCGGCGGCTGCTCGGCCAGCTTCGTCTCGCCCAGCGGGCTGATCCTGACCAACCACCATTGCATTTCGTCGTGCCTGCAGGACCTGTCGAGCGCCAAGACCGACTATCTCAAGAACGGCTTCAACGCGGCGACGCGGGCGGCTGAAAAGCTGTGCCCGGGCCAGCAGGCCGAAGTGGTGACCCAGATCCGCGACGTCACCGCCGAGATCAAGCACGCCACCGGGAACGCGACCGGCGCCGCGGCGGTCAAGGCGCGTAGCGCAGCTTCGGCGGCGCTGGAAAGCGCGGGCTGCCCGGACACCAAGACGACGCGCTGCCAGGTGGTGACGCTGTACGGCGGCGGTCAGTACAAGCTCTACACCTATCGCAAATATAGCGACGTGCGGGTGGTGTGGGCGCCGGAGGCGGCGGCGCCGCAGTTCGGCGGCGACCCCGACAATTTCAACTTCCCGCGCTACTCGCTCGATGCCGCGTTCCTGCGCGCTTATGAAAACGGGCAGCCGGTGAACACGCCGCAGCATTTGGCGTGGGCGCCGCGGGCGCCGGTCGTGGGCGAGGCGACCTTCGTCGTCGGCAATCCGGGGTCGACGCAGCGGCTGCTGACCCAGGACCAGCTGGCCTTCTCACGCGAGATCAGCGCGCCGATGAACGTCACGCTCTATTCGGAGCTGCGTGGCCGGCTGATCAGCGCAATGAAGCAAAGCCCGGCGCGCTACCGCGAGGGGAAGGACGAACTGGATAGCGTCGAGAATGCGCTCAAGGTTTATCTCGGCCGCCAGCGCGCGTTCAACGATCCGGCGTTCATGGGTCGGCTTGCCGAGGCCGAGCGCGACTTGCGCGCGAAAAGCGCGAACAATGCTGCCATCGGCAATCCGTGGAGCGACATTTCCACCGCGACGGCGGCGTATCGCACAATCTACGTGCCCTACCGCTTCATCCAGCCGACCAGCGACCTCTACAGTTACGCCGCGACCCTGGTGCGCGCCGCCGCCGAGCGCGCCAAGCCCAATGGGGAGCGGTTGCCCGGATATAGCGACAGCGCTCTTCCGCTGCTCGAAAAGCAATTGCTCGATTCGAAGCCGATCGTGCCTTGGCTCGAGCAATTGTATCTCGAGTGGAGCCTGAGCAAGGCACGCGAATATCTGGGCGCGGACGACCCCGACACGCGCCTGCTGCTGGGCAAGGAATCGCCCGAGGGGCTGGCACGGCGGCTAGTGACCGGAACGCGCCTGGCCGACCCCGCTTATCGCCGCGCCTTGTGGAACGGCGGGCAGGCGGCGATCGAGGCGTCCAAGGACCCACTGATCGTCTATGCGCGCAAGCTCGACCCGCGTTATCGTGAGCTGACCGAAGACTTCGACGAGCGCTACCAGGGTCCGGTCACCGCGGCGCAAGCCAAGCTCGCCGACGCGCGCTTCGCGGCCTACGGTGACACCATCTATCCCGATGCGACGTTCACGCTGCGCATCAGTTACGGCAAGGTCGCCGGATGGACCGAGCGCGGACGCGCGGTGCCGCCGGTGACATTGATGGGCGGGACATTCGACCGCGCCACCGGCGCCGAACCCTTCGCACTGCCGCGCGGGTTCATCGCCGCCAAGGCGAAGATCGATCCCAATACGGTGTACGACTTCGTCACCACCAACGACATCATCGGCGGCAACAGCGGATCGCCGGTGATCGACCGCAACGGCGCGGTGATCGGTGCGGCGTTCGACGGCAACATCCACAGCATCGCCGGCAATTATGGGTATGACGGGACGCAGAACCGGACCGTCGTAGTGTCGGCCGATGCAATCCAGGAGGCGCTGGAGAAAATCTACCCGGCACCGAACATCGTCGCGGAGCTTGGCGGGCGTTAGGCAGCGGGCGGCATTGGCTTATTCTCCCGACTGGCTAAGCTGCCCGCCGGGGGAGTAAGCGATGGGCGATGTTGCGGCCGCGGGGGAGGAAGCAGGGCCCACGCGCGAGTGGCGCGCGATCCCGCCGCTGCGCGGGCGGGTGCTGGCGGCGTACACCGGCTTCTGGTGGCTGGCGCTGGCGATTGCGATCGCGGCGATCGGGTTCGGCGCATACTCCCAATATGGCAAGAGCATGCGGCCGGTGTTCTCGCCGCTTGGCATCGACATGCACTCGAACGACGGCTTCTTGCAGATTTCCGCCGTGCACAGTGATGAGGCGCGCCGTTCGGGTGTCCGGTTCGGCGACGAAGTGCTGGCAATCGATGGGCGCGAGGTGCCGCGCGGCCTATATGCGGATGTGTCAATTCGGCCCTTGCTGACGAAAAGCGAAGGGGAAACGGTCCGCCTAACCTTGCGCGGCGCAAACGAGGCCAGTCGCGAGGTCGTGCTCACCAGGCGCCAGGCGCATGTCGCGGAAAAACTGGCCGGAACCGGCGTCAGCCATGAGACCGTCACCTGGGTCGCGATCCTGACCAACGTCGCGGTGGCCGCGCTGTTCGTCGTCGCAGCGATCTTTCTCTATCCCATTCGGCGAGCGCCCGTTGCCGCTTTGCTTGGTGCGGCCTTCTTGTGCATCGCGATGACCCACCGTGGGGACCTGTGGGATGTCGCCGGATTGATGGTGCTTAGCGACAGCATCAACCTTCTCGGCTGGACGGGAATGATCGCGACGATGCTGATCTTTCCCGATGGCCGCTTCCCATCCCGCTTCGCCGTCGGTGTGGCTCTGTTCTGCGTCGCTTCACTCCCGATCACCGGTCCAAACCCGTTCGGTCAAACAGTCACCAACCTGATATTTGCACTGCAGTTCGTGCTGGTTGCTGCAGTGATGGCGCGGCGTTACCGCAGTATTCGCGCGGGCAGCGAGAAGCAGCAAATGCGCTGGGCCTTTTTCGGCTTTGCGATCGGGGTACTCATCCTGATGTGCGCGATCGCCACACTGACGTTTTACAGCTCGCCGGCGAGTGCGACGCCCTGGCGCCAGGCATGGCTGCCGATCATCGCTACAACATTGTTCGTGCTTGCGATTGCCAGCATGGTCGGCGGGCTGCTGGTGTCGGTGCTGCGCTTCCGCTTGTACGATGCCGATGCCGTAATCGGACGGTCGGCGGCGATCGGTGTGTTGACGCTCGGCTTCGTCGCTTTGTTCGCGGCAAGCGAGAAAGTGGTTGAGATCGTCGGCGAACGCTATTTCGCCGACAGCATCGGGGTTGGCGCGGGCATCATCGGCGCGGCGATGGCCGCGGTGCTGATCGTGCCGCTGCACAATCGCGTCCACATCTGGGCCGAGCGACGCTTCCAGAAAGGGCTGATCAGGCTGCGGCAGGGCTTGCCGCAATGCGTCGATGATCTGCGTGAGACCGCCACCGTCGAGCGGTTGGCCGCCGCCGTTACCAGCCGCGTTGAGGCGGGCGTACGGTCGTCGCGCGCGGCGGTGGTGATCGGCGAGGGCAGTCATGCGTTGATTGCCGGACTGCGCGGGGTCGGCGCCGATGCCGTGCAGCAATGGCGCGGCGGCTGGACCGGCGCGGCGGGCGGGCCGTTAATCGAGATCGACGGCGCCGACCCGCTGTTCCCGACCCGCGTCGAGCTTCGCGTCGACAGCGGCGATGCACCCGAGACGATCGGGTGGCTGCTGCTCGGTCCGCGGCCTGACGGCAGCCTGTTCGGCAAGGACGAGCGCGAGGCGCTGGCCGACATTGCCGAGCGGGTTGCGCGCGCGCTTCACATTGCCCGCATCCGCGAACAGCGCGAGCGCGACGCTGAGCGCCGGATGTCGCGGATCGAGCGAATGATCGAGGAAGTGGCCGGCGGCCTGCGCTCCCCAGGCATGGGAACCCTGACGGCCTGATCAGGCCAAAGCATAGTCGGCCACCGACTCATAATGCGCGCCATGTTTGGACAGGCGGCTTTCGAACAAAGTGAAGCGGTCGACCGGGAAGGGGTCGCTCGACAGGTCCTTGCGGCGTTCGAGGAAGCTTTCGAGTTCGAGCGTGCGGCGGCCTTTCCAGCGGGCCAGCGTGATGTGCGGGTGGAAGGCGCGGCGCTCCGGCGCGAGGCCGACGGACTGGCAGGCACGCTCGATTTTCGCGGCGAGCGCGGCGAGCGGCGCTCGCGGTTCGACGCCGGCCCACAAGGCGCCGGAATTTCGACGCTCGAAGCGGCCGACGCCGCTGATGCGCAGCGCGAACGGCTCGGCGCGGATCTGGGCGAGCGCCGCAACGAGGTCGTTGGCGGTCGGCCGCTCGACCTCGCCGATGAAGCGCAATGTCAGGTGCAATTGCTCGTCGCTTTGCCAGTTGAAGTCGGGGCTGTCGTCCATCGCGTCGATCAACCGGTCGACGATCGCATCGGGCGGGCGGATGGCGACGAACAAGCGGTGCATGCGGTGGATTTATAGCGCGTCGCGGATGGCGGCGATCCAGCGCGCGGCGCGCGGGGACATGTCGCGGGGCAAATCGTCGAGCTCGGCTTCGCAAATGCGCTCGATCTCCCACGACCAGCGGCGCGGCGTGTAGCGCACGTCCTCGACCACCAGCAGCGAAGCGAGATCGCGCTTCCAATCGGTCACCTCGTCAAGCTCGCACGACAGACGGACGCGGCCGTGGGCGGTCATGCCGATCTCCTCGCGGAGCTCGCGAAGCACGGCTTCGGCCTTGTCTTCATCTTCGCCGCGGCCGCCGCCGGGCAGGCGCCAGCCGGGCGCGTAACGCAGCTTGACCAGGATCGCCTTGCGGTCCGACGTCAGCGCCAGCGCATGCGCGCCGAAAGTGCGCGGGCGGCGCACGAACCAGCCAAGCTTGAGCGCCTTGTGCGCCGCCGTGAACGCCGCGCGGGCAAGAGGGTCGATCAAGCGGCGCATGGCCGCCCGACGCGCCGCCGCGCCGAAGTGTTCCATTCTGCAAATGGCCGTGCCAAAGTGCGCGCAGGGGGCCGATGCATGAGTGGGGACAGCAAGCTCAACCGTCCGGAATATGAGGCGCTTCTGAAGCCGCTGGGCAAGGAGCTCGTCTCCTTGTCGCGCTGGGTGGGCGAGAAGGGCAAGCGCATCGTCGTCATTTTCGAAGGGCGCGACACGGCCGGCAAGGGCGGATCGATCGACATGTTCGCGCGCGTGCTCAACCCGCGCCAGTGCCGCGTCGTCGCGCTGCCCAGTCCGTCCAAGCGCGAACAGAGCCAATGGTATTTCCAGCGCTACATAGACCACTTGCCGGCGGCGGGCGAGATCGTGCTGTTCGACCGCAGCTGGTACAATCGCGCCGGCGTCGAAAAGGTCATGGGCTATGCCGATGAGGCGCAGGTCGAAGCCTTTTTGAAAGCCGTGCCGGAATTCGAGCGGCATTTGGTCGACGACGGCATCATGCTGTTCAAATATTGGCTGTGCTGCGACCAGTCGGTGCAGGAATTGCGCTTCGGCAACCGGCTGCGCAACCCGATGAAGCGCTGGAAGCTGTCGCCGATCGACCAGCAGGCGCGGCTCCACTACGACGCCTACACCGAGGCGCGAGAAGAGATGCTGAGGGTCACGCATACCGACTTCGCGCCGTGGACCCTGATCGAATTCAACGACCAGCAGGTCGGGCGGCTGACGTTGCTGCGCGACTTCCTCGACCGCGTGCCGGATACCGAGTTGCCGCTGGCCGAAATCGACTGGCCGCCGCTCGATCACGAGCCGTCGAAGGAGCGCTACAGCGTCCTCCAGCCGCTTGAGCCGTACAAGCTGCCCGACGAGATCGAGCAGCGCGACATGATCCATAGCTGGGATTGAAGCCGGTCAAGGGGGAAAGCAGATGGAAGAAACGCGGATGACAGCAGCGCGGCTGATCGGCCTGCTGGTGATTTATTACGTCGGCATCGGCCTGCTGATCTACTTCGCGCTGATGATCTGGCCGCAGTTGCGCGAATCCCTGCCCGTCGGCGGGGTCGAGCAACTGATCAGCCAGCCGTCGAAGGGCCCGCTGGAAGCGCAGGACACGATCAAGGCCGAGAATGTCGGCAACATGGGCGAGAGCCTGTTCTGGCTGGCGGTCGCGCTGGTGGGGGCGATCCTGTGTTCGATTCCCGTCAGCCGGGTGTACATGGCGGTGCGCAGCGGCGCGGAATATGACCAGAGCCTGGTCAACACGATCATCATCCTGCCGATGGTCGTCACCGGCATCGTCATCATCGTCCAGAACAGCCTGGCGCTGGCCTTCGCGCTGGCCGGCATCGCGGGCGCGGTGCGGTTCAAGAACAGCCTCAAGAGCTCGGGCGACGCGCTGTTCATCCTGTGCTCGGTGGCGATCGGGCTGAGCGCGGGCATCGGCGCGGTCGAGCTTGCGGCAACGATCAGCATCGCCTTCAACTTCGTCTTCGCATTCCTGTGGCTGACTGAATATGGCGAGCGCAAGGGGATGAAGCGCTACCTCGCCGACTATGACGGCGTCGACGAAGCGGCGCCGCCCGAGCCGGACAAGAAAAAGAAGGAATAGGCCTTAGCCGATACAGGTCTTGAGCAGCTTCCCGCTGTCAAGGTCCTTGAAAAAGCCTTCGAGATAGCTCGCGGCCTTGGCCTGCGTCTTGGGCTCCATGCCCGGGATGCTGGCGAGGATGCCGATCAGCTGGGTCCGCTTGGCCGAAGTCGCCGCCGCGAATGCCGCCGAATGGGCGTTATGGGCGCAATAGCCGCGATATAGCCGCTGGCGGACGTTGTTGACCTTGATCCCTTCCGGCGGCGTTGCGTAGGGCGCATCGACCAGACCTGAGAAGTCGAAGTCATAGGGCACCGGCTGATATTGCGTTGCCCCGGGCGCGGCGACCAGCCGGCCATTGTGGCAGCAGCCTTCTTCCGGCGGCCCGGCGCGCATCGACCAGTCGAGGTTGCCGATCATATAATTGAAGACGGCGAAACGCGCGCCGGCGCTCGGCTCGATCTGCGCCAGGGGAACCATCGCCCCGGTGTTCGCCTTCACCACGCCGTTGCGGCGGGCAACGTCGTCGATATCTTCGATGAAGAAACCGACCCGCGACGTCACCGGGCGGCCGCTGTCGTCGACATAATCGATATTGGCGAGCCGTGCGCGGAAGCTGAGCGGGGTCATCGCGTTGTAGAGGCGATAGGCGGCATATTCGAGCAGCACCTTCTGCTGGAAATCGGCCGAGCCCTTGCAATGCGTGACCAGCTTCAGCCGGCCCTGGCCTTCAAACAAGGTTCCGGCAGGGGGGCGTTGCGGGAATTCCACGCGCAGCGGCGGGAAGGAGCAGATGTTGCTCATCTTGCGAGTGATCCCGCGCGGGGTGAGCATGATCGGGAAGCTGGCGCCCGTATCCTTCAGCGTCAGCGTGCCCGGCCGGGCGTTTTCCGACCTTTTCGAGGCAAGCGAGTTGATGGGCCCGCGGATGACGAGGTTGATCGGCGCATCGCTTGCGAACAAGGGCGTTGCCGGTGCGGCGGTTTGCGCCCCCACGGGCGCTGCCAGTGCCAAAGCGGCGGACCCAATCAGCCAGTTCCCCATTGTCACCTCCCTGCTTGTGCCGGCGCTCCTGACCTTGCGACATTATGCGTCGTGACCCGTTCGCCGACGATTTCGACATACGCCAACTGCCCGCCGTAATGGCGTGCGTTGCCAGTATCTGCGCGGATGAGGCGGCCGTTGGCGCTGACGATCACGCCGCGCAGCGAGGGCGTGTGACCGACCACCATCCGCTTGGTGCCGGTGGCCGCGAGGACGGCGGTCAATTCGTCATCCTGCGAGAGCCGGGGCTTGCCCGCCAGCGCCCGCGCGGCGTCCCCATCGACGCGGGGATCGCGCGTGACCAGGCCGCGGTACCAGAGCGGTCCCAGCGCATCGGAGAGCACCGAGGTTGGGGCAGCTTCGGCCCGGGCCATGGCGGCAGCCACGCGCCGGTTGACCTCGTCGATGCCGAGCGCGGCATATTGCGAGCTGAGACCGCCGTGGACGAACAAGGTCTCGCCGATCTTGACGACCGCGGGGTTGGACGTCGCCCACCGTCCGATCGTCCCGCTTGGGGCCCATGCGGCGCGATGCTCGACCCAGCCGAGCGGGGTCTTCTCCAGCCATTCGTCGCGGATTGCCGACGGCGACATGCTCGGATTGTCCTTGCGCGCCGCCGCTTCGATCTGGCGCCGGTTGGCAATGTAGACCCGTTCGCGGCGCGCCTGCGACCGCGCGTCGCGGAAGGCGGCGAACTCCCCCGGCGTCGTATAGCGCAGGTCGCCGAAGACGTTCATCGCCTCATGATTGCCGAGGACAATGACGACACGTCCGCCGGCGGTCATGGATTCGCGCTGCAATTGCTGAAGGTTGCGGATGATCCTGAGGGAATCAGGGCCGCGGTCGGTGAAGTCGCCGAGCTGGACGAGGGTGGCGGTGCCGCCAATCCATTTGCCCGCGGAATCGGTCAGTTTGGCGGCCTGCGCGATCGCTGCCCAGGCCGCATAATCGCCGTGCAGGTCGCCGATGGCGACGATGCGGGCGGGTGCCTGCCGCTGGGCGGCGGCGGGCACCGCGCCAAGCGCCAGCGCGCAGAACAAGGCGATAATTACGCGAACGATACGATAAACCACACCCGCTCCCCGCCCGTCGTTCCGGCGCCGGACTGTCGCACTGTGGGACGCCAGAGGCAATGGCCCTGCCGCGCTCCGTCGTGTTTCGCTTGAATCCCCTCTGTGCTTCACCGATATTGTGGAGGCGCGAGACGGAGCCCACTGCTCCGGCGCAGAGGAGTAGATAATGGCCAATTGGCAAGACCCGCAAACGACGACAGGGGTGAACCCCGCCGCCGCAACGGTCGGCGTTCCGCGCGCTGCCCGCGATGCGGGCCTCCGGTCGTATATGCTTTCGGTTTACAACTATATGGCGTCGGGCGTCCTCCTGACGGGCATCGTCGCCATGCTGTTCGCGCCTTATGCGCGCGACGTACTGATCAACCAGGCCGGCACGGGCATGAGCCTGATGGGCTGGGTGATCATGCTGTCGCCGCTGGCGTTCGTGATGGTCATGAGCTTCGGCATGCACCGCATGCAGACGGCGACCCTGCAGTTGCTGTTCTGGGCCTTCGCGACCGTGATGGGCCTGTCGATGTCGACCATCTTCATCACCTACACCGGCACCTCGATCGCCCAGACCTTCTTCGCGGTCGCAGCGGCGTTCATGGGCCTGTCCTTGTGGGGCTACACCACCAAGAAGGACCTGAGCGGCTGGGGCACGTTCCTGATCATGGGCGTGGTCGGCCTGTTGGTGGCGATGGTCATCAACATCTTCCTGAAGTCACCGGCGATGCAGCTGGCGATCAGCGCCATCGGCGTGCTGATCTTCGCCGGCCTGACCGCCTACGACACGCAGAAGATCAAGAGCATGTACGCCTATGTCGCGGGTACCGACATGATGGGCAAGGTCGTGATCATGGGGGCGCTCAACCTCTACCTCGACTTCGTCAACATGTTCACCTTCCTGCTGAGCTTCATGGGCAACCGCGAATAGCGGCGGCGTCCGAAGCAAAGAGGCGAGGGCCGTCCGGGCGACCGGGCGGCCCTTTCTTTTGGCGGCAGGCGGCGTAAATTCGTGGATGGGGGAAGGCCGCACAGGGGGGAAGAATGCCGTACCGTCACGCGCACTGGTATCTGCTAGCGCTATTTCCGTTCATCGGCCTCGCCTTCTGGCCGCAATATCTGTCCCAGATCACGACCGCGTCGATGGAGCTGCACGCCCACGGCATCACCGCCACCCTGTGGCTGATCCTGATGATCGCGCAGAGCTGGACGATGGCGCGCGGCCAGCGCGACACGCATCGGTCGCTCGGCGCGCTGAGCCTGGTGCTGTTTCCCTTGTTCATGGCCGGCGGGGCGAGCATCTTCATGGGCATGGCCGACCGCTTCGCGATGGGCCTGCCGTTCCACGTCCTGTTCGCGGCCAAGCTTGCCTGGCTCGACATCGTCGCGGTGGGCGGGTTCGCCTTCTTCTTCTTCGAAGCGCTTCGTCTTCGCCGCAAGGTGCATCCGCACGCCGGGTACATGCTGGCGACGGTCATCTTCCTTATTCCGCCAATCTTCGGGCGGCTGTCGGCGATCCCGCTGGGCATCGGCGGGCCGGAGGACCTGCCGCGGCTGGAAATCGGCTTCCAGGCCGCCAACCTTCTTGCCGCCGGAATCGCTTTCTTCGTCGCCTATCGCCGCCGGCCGCACGGGCGGCCGTTCGCGATCGCCGGCCTGCTGACGATCCTGGCGTCGATCCTGTTCGCGGTGATCGGCGGATCGGCGGCGTGGCAGGACTTCTATGCGCGTCTTGCCCCGCTGCCGACCGCGCCGTTCGCGCTTGCCGCTGGACTGGCGGGGGTCGCAATTGCTTATGCGGGGTGGGTCGCAGGCAAGCGCAGCGGGCCGCCGCGGGCGCTTCCGGCCTGACCGCCGGAACCCGGGCGGGCAGCCGCGCGTCCAGCACGCCAATGCGTGCCCGTTTCCTTGCGACCCTGGTGATGGCCGGCGCCCTCACGGCATGCGGCGGCGCGCCCGACGGCCCGGCGGTGAGCGACGCCGACCGCGCGGCCGGCGCCAAGGCGCATGAGCAGCTCCTGACCGAATTCGGCGGCGCCTATAGCGGAGACGAAGCCACTTATGTGAAGCGCCTGGGCGAGACCATTGCCGGCGCCGCGGGGCTCGATTCGCAATGCACCTTCACCCTGGTCAACAGCGACGTGGTCAACGCCTTCGCGGTGCCCGGCTGCTATATCTACGTCACGCGCGGGCTGATGGTTTTGGTCAACAGCGAGGCCGAACTAGCGGCGGTGCTGGCCCATGAAGTCGGCCATATCAACGCGCGCCATTCGCAGCGCCAGCAAAGCCGGTCGCTGTGGCGCCAGCTTGGGGTGATCGCGGTCGGCGTGCTGACCGGATCGGAGCGGCTGACGCAGATCGCCGGCGCTGCGGCGGGACTGTTCACACTGCGCTATTCGCGCGCCCAGGAGTTCGAGGCCGACGATCTTGGCCTGCGTTATCTGCGCGCGGCCGGCCACGACCCCTATGCGTCGGCCGACATGCTGGCGACGCTTGGCCGCCACGAGCAATATCTGGCGCAAACGCGCGGCCGCGACGAGGCCAAGAGCATCCCCGAATGGGCGCGCACCCATCCGCTCAGTGGCAACCGCGCCGAACGCGCGCGCGCGGCGGCGGCGGATACGGGCATCAGCGACGGGCAGGTCGCCGAGCATGAGGCGCGTTATCTGGGGGCGTTGGACGGGATGCTTTACGGTGACGATCCGGAGCAGGGCTTCGTCATGGGCCGCGCCTTTGCTCACCCGGTGATGCGCATTGCCTTCGAAGCGCCCGAAGGCTTCACCCTGACCAACAGCCCGCAAGCGATCCTGGTCGAAGGGCCCGACGGCATGCGCGGCGAATTCGCCGGCGGACCGATGCCCGCAGGCGGACCGGCGGCCTATACCGAGCAGGCGCTGCAGCAATTGCTGCGCGGTGCGCAGGTCAGCGGCGCCGAATCCCGGCCGGCGCGGATCAACAGACTCGACGCGCTCATCACTCGCGCTGCCGTGCGCAGCGGCAACGAGCAGGTGTTGCTTACGATGGCCGTCTATGATGCCGGGCAGTCGGGATACCATTTCATCATGCTGTCGAAGGACGGCGCCCCGGCGCCGCTCGACGCCCTGTTCGGATCCTTCCGGCTGATCGGCCAGGCGGAAGCGAACGCCCTGCGCCCGCGGATCATCGACACCGTCCGCGCCGGGCCGGGCGACAATTGGCGGACGCTCGCCGCGCGGATGGCGAGCGACGACAAGCTTGGGCATATCCTGATGCTCAACGGCCGGCGGGAAGACGAACCTCTGCGCCCAGGAGAACCGGTCAAGACCGTCGTCTACGGCACCCGCTGACTAGAGATACTGGCGGAAGAAGCGGAGCGTCCGCGCCCAAGCCAAATCGGCCGCGGCCTTGTCGTAGCGTTCGGCCGAGGTGTCGTTGTTGAAGGCGTGGTTGACCCCGTCATAGAGATAGAAGCGCACCGTCTTGCCCGCGTTGCGCAGCGCGGTGACCCAGGGAAAGCCCGTGCGATTCACGCGCTCGTCGAGGCCGGCGAGATGGATGGCGAGGGGCGCGACGACCTTGCTTGCTTCGGATGGCTCCGGCGCCGGGCCGTAATAGGACACGCCGGCGTCGAGCTTGTCGCCGGCCGCCACGGCGAGCCGGTTGACGAAGCCGCCGCCCCAACAAAAGCCGACCGCGCCGACCTTCCCACCGCGGCTCGACCGCGCCAGCTCATCGAGCATGGCGATGGCGTCATTGACCGACTTGCCGAGGTCGAGCTTGCCGATCGCTTCGCGCGCCGCATCTTCGTTCGCCGGCGTGCCGCCCTGGAGCGACAGGAAATCGACCGCGACCGCGCGGAAATTGCCGAGCGCGAGGCGCCGCGCGACGTCCCTGGTGTGCGCGTTGAGGCCGCGATTTTCGTGGATGACGATGATGGTCGGCTTGAGCGAGCGGCTGCGCGGCTCGGCCACATACGCAGTGTAGCCATTGGCGAACTTGTGCGTGCGCGTGGTCAGTCGGCGGTCGTTTTCCGCGACGACCGCGGCAGCGGCGGGGGAGGCGGCAATGCCGGCGATCAGCATTTCCGCGGCGGCGACGCTGCCGGCCAATTTGACCATGTCGGCCATGAAGGCGCGGCGATCGGTGCCTTCGTGGGTGAAGCGGTCGTAAAGGGCGATCGCCTGCTGGCGAAGGTCGTCGGTCACTGGGCGCTCTCCGTCGGTTGTTGCTGCTTGGCCTGCATTTCGGCGATGAGCTTGCCGTCGATGGCCTTGGCGCGCTGGTAAGCCTCACGCTGCGCCAGGCGGTCGCGGTAGGCAAGGAATGGGTCGAGCTTGGGCATGGTGCCGAATTCGACGCCCCACATCACCTGGCTGCCGACATAGACGTCGGCGGCGGTGAAGCGGTCGCCGCAGACATAGTCGCGGGTGGCGATATGCCCGGCGAGCGCGTCCATCGCCCGATCGAAGCTGCCATAGCCGAACATCCGTTGCTGTTCCGGTGTCGGATCCCACTTGGCATAATGGTTGGTCACCGCATGTTCGACCGGGCCGGCGGCGAAGAACAGCCAGCGGTAGTAATCGGCCTTCTCGTCGTCCCGCGGGGCAAGACCCGCGGCCGGGAAGACGTCGGCGAGATAGGCGCAGATTGCCGCCACCTCGGTCACGACGGCGCCGCCGTGGACGATCGCCGGCACCTTCCGCATCGGGTTGACCCGGGCGTAATCGTTGTCCTGCATCACCGCGCTATTGTCGCCCAGGACGGCATAATCGACGATGCGCTGCTCGTACGGCGCGCCTACTTCTTCGAGCATCCAGCGGACGATTTGCCCGCGCGACATCGGATTGGTGTAAAAGATGAGGTCGGCCATCTCGTATCTCCCGGCGTTGGCAGCCGTTGGCCTAGGCCCGACTGGGGCCGATCTCCACCCCTTTAGCGGCCGCGCTCGCCGCGTCCAGGGGCCGGGGCGGCAGGCGCGCCGGGACCCCCGCGCTCCCCTTCGCTACGGTCGCGGATTGCGCGGAATTCGCTGCCCGCATCCCATTGCGGCCAGTCCGCCGAATTGGCCAGGCGATAACCGACATTGTGCAGCAATTGCGCATCCTGGACAAACCCGCTCCAGTTCCAATTGGGGTCAAATTCGTCATCGGGCTGGTGATAGCGCTTGGCGGTGTAATCGGCGGCCAGCGCATCGCCGCGCGCGGTGCCGCCATCGATCAGGTTGCGGCCCGGGGTGAAGCTCAGCGCCGGAACGCCCGCCTTGGCGAACGGGAAGTGGTCGGAACGGAAGAAGCTGCCCGCTGCAGCGCCTGGATCGGGCGTGAAGGTGCGGCCCTGGCGGCGACCTTCGGCAACAACCATGTCGAGCAACCCAAACTTCTCATTGCCGCGCGCGCTGAAATCGCGTGCCCGGCCGTTCACGCCCATTACGTCGGTGTTGAGGATGCCCGCCGTCCGGGCGAGTGGGAAGAGCGGGTTACTGACATAATATTCGGTCCCGAGCAGGCCTTTTTCCTCGGCCGCGACGGCGAGGAACACGACCGATCTTTGGGTGCGCGGGCGCTTGGCGAAGGCGCGCGCCTGTTCGATCAGATGCGCGACCCCGGTGGCATTGTCGATCGCGCCGTTGAAGATTCGGTCGCCATTGGCGTCGGGCAGGCCGATGCCGAGATGGTCGTGGTGGGCGCTGTAGATGATCGTTTCATCGGGGCGGGTGCGGCCCGGCAGCATCCCCGCGACATTGTACGAATTGATGACCTCGGTCTTGGCGTTGAGCGTTGCGCTGAGCGTTGCCTTCAAGTCCATCGGCTGGAAGTCGCGGCGGCGCGCGGCCTGCTTGGCGGCTTCGAAGTCGAGGCCGGCGTTGCGGAACAATTGCACCGCGGTGTCGCGCTGGATCCAGCTTTCGAACGGCGTATGCTCGGCCGCCGGGTTCGGGCGCACGACATCGAACATCGTGATCGTGTTCGAATTCTTGACCGTCGCCCAGCCGTAGGAGGCCGGGACGGTTTCATGGACGATCAGCACGCCCGCGGCGCCGCGCTTGGCGGCTTCCTCATATTTGTAGGTCCAGCGGCCGTAATAGGTCATCGCCTTGCCGCCGAAATTGCCCTCGCCGCCTTCGAAATCGGGATCGTTGACGAGGACGACGATGATCTTGCCGCGAACATCCTGGCCCTTGAAATCGTCCCACTGCCGCTCGGGCGCGGACACGCCGTAGCCGGCGAAGACGATCGGGGCATTGGTCAGACGGACTTGGCTCTGGCCATTGGTCGGGGCGCGCACGGCAATTTCATTGCCCTGCGTCAGCCGCATGCCGCCGCCAGCCGACTGAATGGTGACGACCGGATCGGCGAGATTGTCCGACTTGAGCAGGGGCACGCGCTGGGTCCAGCCGCGCCGGCCATTGACCACCTCACCGCCGGGCTGGAGGCCGGCAGCGGCGAATTGCTTGGAGATGTAGTCGACCGTCATCTGCTCGCCGCGGGTCGAGGGGGCGCGGCCCTCGAAACTATCGTCGCTGAGCGTCCGGACGTGCTGCGCAATGCGCGCCTGATCGAACGTCGCCTGCTGCGCGGCGGCGGGGACGCCGGCGAGGGCGAGTATGGCGGCGGTGACGGACAGGGACTGGGAGGTCATCGAACGGCTCCTTGCAACTTGAGGTCGCCTCCGCCCATGCCGCTTCGGCGGCGCAAGGGAAAGACCCCGATTTTCTCGCTAACCTAAAGCAACGTCGGTGAGCCTTTCCCGACTACGGTTGTTGGCACGGCGTCGAGGAAAGGAGGCGTCATGGCCGAGGCGAAGAAAGCCAAGAGGGGATTTGCCGCGATGAGCCCCGAAAAACAGCGCGAGATTGCCAGCTTGGGCGGAAAGGCCAGCCACGGCGGCGGCCGCCGACCGGCGTCTGCCAAGAGCTGAAGGGAGGCGCCGGACGACGTGCGTCGCCCGGCTCCAAATCTGGCCAGCGTGACGCTTATTCCGCCGCGGGAGCGTCGTCGCTGGCTTTTTTCTTCGTCGGCTTGTCGGCCTTGGGCTTGGCCGCCTTGCCTTTGGCCGCCTTCGGCGGAGCGGGGACGATTTCGAACGCCGGGGCATTGTCCTTGATGCGGACCTTGACCTCGCCGCCGTTGACCAGCTTGCCGAACAGCAATTCCTCGGCGAGCGGCTGCTTGATCTTCTCCTGCACCAGCCGGCCCATCGGGCGCGCGCCGTAGAGCTTGTCGTAGCCGCGCGTGGTCAGCCATTCGCGCGCTTCGTCGTCAAGCTCGATATGGACGTTGCGGTCGGCCAGCTGCAGCTCGAGCTGGAGGATGAACTTGTCGACGACCCGCGCCACGACGGCCGGCGGCAAGTAGCTGAACGGCACGATCGCATCGAGACGATTGCGGAATTCGGGCGTGAACATCTTCTTGACCGCATCTTCCTGCGCATCCTCGCGGCTCGCCGCGCCGAAGCCGATGCTTTCGCGCGCCATGTCCGACGCGCCGGCATTGGTGGTCATGATGAGGATGGTGTTGCGGAAATCGACGGTCTTGCCGTGGTGGTCGGTGAGCTTGCCGTTGTCCATCACCTGCAGAAGGATGTTGAACAAATCGGGGTGCGCTTTCTCGATCTCGTCGAGCAGGAGCACGCTGTGCGGATGCTGGTCGACCGCGTCGGTCAGCAAACCACCCTGGTCGTAACCGACATAGCCCGGCGGCGCGCCGATCAGCCGGCTGACCGAGTGGCGCTCCATGTATTCCGACATGTCGAAGCGCTGCAGGGGGATGCCCATGACGCTTGCCAGCTGACGCGCGACCTCGGTCTTGCCGACCCCGGTGGGGCCGGAAAAGAGGTAGTTGCCGATTGGCTTGTCGGGATCGCGCAGGCCCGCGCGCGACAGCTTGATCGCCGACGCGAGCTTCTCGATCGCCAGGTCCTGGCCGAACACGACGCGCTTGAGATCGGCTTCGAGATGCTGGAGCACCTGTTTGTCGTCCGACGACACCGATTTGGGCGGGATCCGCGCCATGGTCGCGACCACGGCCTCGATTTCCTTGGTCGTGATGACTTTCTTGCGGCGCGACGGCGGCACCAGCATCTGCATCGCGCCGACCTCGTCGATCACGTCGATCGCCTTGTCGGGCAATTTACGGTCGTGGATGTAGCGCGCGCTGAGTTCCACCGCCGACTTGATCGCATCGGGGGTGTAGCGGACGTTGTGGTGGCCTTCGAACGACGAGCGCAGCCCGGCGATGATCTTGATCGTGTCCTCGACCGTGGGTTCGTTGACGTCGATCTTCTGGAACCGGCGCAGCAGCGCGCGGTCCTTTTCGAAATGGTTGCGGAATTCCTTGTAGGTGGTCGACCCGATGCAGCGGATTGTGCCGCTCGAAAGCGCGGGCTTGAGCAGGTTTGACGCGTCCATCGCCCCGCCCGAGGTCGCGCCGGCGCCAATCACGGTGTGGATCTCGTCGATGAAGAGGATGGCGTGAGGCAGCTTCTCGAGCTCGCCGACGACCGATTTCAGCCGCTCCTCGAAATCGCCGCGGTAGCGCGTGCCGGCGAGCAGCGCGCCCATGTCGAGCGCGTAGATGACGGCGGGCTTGAGCACCTCGGGAACGTCGCCCTCGATGATCTTGCGCGCGAGACCCTCGGCAATCGCGGTTTTCCCGACGCCGGGGTCGCCGACGTAAAGCGGATTGTTCTTGGAGCGGCGGCACAGGATCTGCACCGTGCGGTCGACCTCGGGCATGCGGCCGATCAGCGGATCGACCTTGCCGGCCTTGGCCTTCTCATTGAGGTCGACGGTGAATTGCTTGAGGGCGCTTTCCTTCTTCGCTTCTTTTTCGGTGCTCTTTTCTTCGGCGCCTTCCGGGGCGCGCGGTTCGGGCGCGGTCTCGCCCTTGCCGACGCCGTGACTGATGTAGGTCACCGCATCGAGCCGGCTCATGTCCTGCTGCTGGAGGAAATAGACGGCGTAGCTTTCACGCTCGGAGAAGAGCGCGACGAGCACGTTGGCGCCGGTCACTTCGTCGCGGCCCGATGACTGGACGTGGAGGATCGCGCGCTGGACGACACGCTGGAACCCACTGGTCGGCGTCGGGTCGGTCGCGCTGTCGGCAACGAGCGCGCCGAGTTCATTGTCGAGATATTGCTTCACCGCCGTGCGCAGATCGTCCCGGCTGACGCCGCACGCGGTCATCACCTTGGACGCATGCTCGTCATCGATCAGTGCGATGAGCAGATGTTCGAGGGTCGCATACTCGTGCCGGCGGCGGCTGGCCTCTCCCAGGGCATTGTGGAGAGTCTGTTCGAGTTCGCGAGCAAAACTAGGCATTTAGCTGGGCACTCCGGACCCGCTGAACCCCAGCGGGCTTCGGGAAGCAATGTCATACGCAGTTGCGCGGCAATCAAGGGCCGAGGGCGCGCTTATCCCCAATTTATCGTCGGTTGGGCTGCGCGGGGCTTCCTAAGCGTCACTGCAAGCCACCAACCCGCCCATCATGAATAGGCCGCGTCAGCGGCGTATCGAAGACCGTGGTGCGAATTTCGTTATGGGTCTTTGGTGCGGTGGTCAGCCCTTCTTGAACAGCTCTTCAGCGGCCGAGCGGTGCTTGGAAACGCGGTCCATGTGGGCTTCGACCCGCGTGATCTCGGCGTTCAGCGCCACGATCCGCTCGGCCAGTTCGTCCTGCGACATGGGATCGAGGTCCTGCTTGGCGAGCGCGTTGAGCGGATCGTCAGGTTTGCTCGGAAACAGATCGTCAAGGTCCATGGCGACGCGTTCTACATCGCCTCCCGGCGGAAGTGAAATGTGCCCCCGCTGTGGACGAACTCGAGCCGGTCCCCTGCAGGCCGCACCGTGATCACCCCGTCGGTGTCGAACAGGAACGCGGGATACCAATGGTCCTGGTTCTTGGGACAGCTGCTGAGGTCGGGCTTGGGAAGGGTCAGTTCGAGCACCCGCCCGGCAAAGCGATAGCTGCCTTCGGCACGGGCGCAGGGCATGGCGGCGACCGCACGTCCTTCGCGCAGATCGAGCGTGAGCACCTTTTCGCCGAACTCGAGCGTATCGCCTCCGGTCATCCGCCAGCGGCCAGTGATCGCGCTTGGCGGTAAGTCCTGGCCCGCAATGCCAGTCAGGCGGCGGTGCGCCTCAATCGCGGTCACGGTCGGCAGGCTGGCGGATTGCGAGCGGAACGCATCCGCGATCCGCCCGCGCACAAGGCGCGCGGGAGTGACCTCCGCCACCTCGGGAAGAACGGCAAGTCTGCGCCAGATTGCGTCGTCCCCGACGATGCCGACAGTCGTGAATCTCGGCAAACCGGCCTCGGCCGGAGCATCGAGCAGCGCAAGTATTGCGCGGGCGTAGGTCATCCATGCACTGTCGTTGGCAAGGTCGCGGACAGCGATCGTATCGAGCAGGGTGGCGACATGCGCCTTGAGCAGTGCCGGGTTCGTCGTGCGCGCACCGGCCCAGCGCGCGGCGTCGGTGATGAGACCATCGTAAGCAATGTCGCTGCCCAGGCGGTAGTCGGCGGAGACCCCATTGCGCACAAGCGTGGCGGAGAACGGTATGGCTTTCGCCTGGCCGAGCAAGCGGGAGACCGCGGTGGCGTCCAATGCTCGGCGGAAGCGGACGAATGCGTGTCTGGGTGCGACTGGCGCATCGGCCGGTATTGCCGACGTACGCGGCGGTTCGCGCAAATAGCTGAGTTGGCGCGCCCAGTCGTCGTTCGGCCACAGCGGGGCGGCGGCGATCGCCGTTCCACGGCGCGCGTGCGCTCCGGCGTGGAATTCGACCGCGCCAAGGAGACGGCCGTCGGCTTCGCGCAGCACGACATAGGTCTGACCGGCCTTCGCCATCAGGGCTGGCGGATCGCAGCTCGTCATGCCGGCTGGCGGAAGCGCGCTTGCCTCACGCACGCTTTCCCATGGCTCGATGCGGCCTTTGTCGTCGACCCAATGGCTGAGCGACCAGCCTGGACCATTGGACCCGTCGAGACCGCCGAACAGGATGAAGCGGTCGGACGACTGCCCCTTCCATCGGTCAATGACGCGGAAACTGATTGCCTTGGCCCAAGGACTGACCTTGCCATCGGGACCGCGAACATCGGCAGCACCCTCGGCCATGGCAAGATCGATGAAGGTCGCGGCGGCACCCATCTTGCGGGCAAGGAATTGCGCACTTGGCCCGCCGACGGGTTCGGGCGCGAACTCATATTGGCAGGCCATCGCCGGCATAGCGCCCCCTAGGAGAGCGGCAGCGAAGGCCCTGACAAATATCACGCGCAAAAGGCCTTTCGCCAGACAGAAGGCGGTCGCATAACCCGTCTTTTCTTGCGTCAGGATGAAGGCACAGATGGCGGGACCGACCTCCACCATGCGCGCGATCGTCGCGCCGCAGCCCGATGGCGCGGAGGAACTGGTGCTGGTCGAGCGGCCGGTGCCGCGGCCGGGCGCGGGCGAGGTGCTGATCCGCGTCGCGGCGGCGGGGATCAACCGCCCGGACATCCTGCAGCGGCGCGGGCTCTACCCGCCGCCGCCGGGCGCGCCCGACATCCTCGGGCTCGAAGTGGCGGGCGAGATCGTCGAGGCAGGGGAGGGCGCGGAGCCGTTCGTCGGCCAGCGCGTCTGCGCGCTCGTCGCGGGCGGGGGCTATGCCGAATATTGCATTGCGCCCGCAGGCACCTGCCTGCCGGTGCCCGATGCGCTGACGCTGATCGAAGCGGCGGCAATGCCCGAGACGCTGTTCACCGTCTGGGTCAATCTGTTCGAACGCGGGTTCGCTGCGGACGGCGATTGGGTGCTCGTCCACGGCGGCACCAGCGGAATCGGCACGATGGCCATCGCGCTCGGCCAATTGTTCGGCCTCAACGTCATCGTAACCTGCGGCAGCGACGCCAAATGCGCCGCGGCGCTGGAGCTGGGGGCGAAAGCGGCGGTCAACTACCGCACGCAGGATTTCGTCGAAGTCGCGCGGCGGCTGAGCGGCGGCGACGGGGTGGCGGTCGTGCTCGACATGGTCGGCGGCGACTATCTGCCGCGCAACCTCGCCGCGCTGGCCGACGACGGGCGCCACGTATCGATCGCCTTCCAGCGCGGGGCCAAGGCCGAAATCTTGATCCCCGACATCATGCGCCGACGGCTGATGCTGACCGGATCGACGCTTCGTCCGCGCTCGATCGACTTCAAGACGATGGTCGCGGACGAGATCGGCAAGGCCGTCTGGCCCTATGTCGAGGGCGGACGCCTGAAGCCGGTGATCGACCGCGTCTATCCGCTTGGCGAGGCAGCTGTGGCGCATGCGCGGATGGAAGCGGGCGAACATATCGGCAAGATCGTGCTCAGCATCGAATCATAGCGCCTTGCCCCCGGGGCGGGGCGGGTTTACATCGCGCGCCAAGCCGGCCGCTCCGTGAAGGGGCGGCCCTATTCGTTTTTGACGCTGGAGAATTTTTGTCATGGCCCAGTCCGTGCAGCCTCTGATGCCCCATGCGACCGCCGCCTGGCTGGTCGAGAACAGCTCGCTCACCTTCGAGCAGATCGCCGAATTTTGCGGGCTCCATATCCTCGAGATCCAGGCGATTGCCGACGATACGGCGGCGACCAAGCTGACCGGGCGCGATCCGATCCGCGCCGGCGAGCTCACCCACGAGGAAATCGAGAAGGGCCAGGCCGACCCCGATTATGTCCTCCAGATGCACAAGGCGCCCGATCCGGTGCGCCGCACCAAGGGCCCGCGCTACACGCCGGTCAGCAAGCGCCAGGACAAGCCCGACGGGATCGCCTGGATCATCCGCAACCACCCCGACGTGACCGATGGCCAGATCAGCAAGCTGATCGGCACCACGCGCACGACCATCGCCGCGATCCGCGACCGCAGCCACTGGAACATCGCCAACATCACGCCGAAGGACCCGGTAACGCTCGGCCTGACCAGCCAGCGCGAGCTCGACGCCGCCGTGGCCAAGGCGGCCAAGGCGAAGGGCATCGAGGCGCCGGTCGATACGCGCTTCGAGGGCGATCGCGATGCCCTCATCGTGCAGCTGCGCCAGGAGCGCGAGCAGCATGCGCGCGACGCCGAAGCGGCACTTGCCGCGGAAAGCGGCGAGCCGCAGCCGGACGATATTTTTCCCGGCATCCGCGACCCGTTCAAGCCGACGCCGGCGGCTTGAGCGCGCCTTGATTTGGGCCCGGCGGTCGCTCATTGCTGAATCATGGACGCTGCGGACGCCAGCCAGCTGAGTTTCGAGGATGCGCTCAAGCGCCTCGAGGAGATCGTGCGCACGCTCGAGAAGGGCGAGGCGCCGCTCGACCGATCGATCGAGCTGTACCAGGAGGGTGACCGGCTGAAGCGCCATTGCGAGGCGCGGCTGCGCGATGCCCAGGCACGGATTGAGCAGATCTCGCTCGGCAGCGATGGGCAGCCGACCGGGCTGCGGCCGTTCGATGCCGGTTGAAACGATCGACCGCAGCGCGACCGACATGAAGGCCGAAGCCGCTCAGGTTTCGGCGGACATCGACGCCTTTTTCGATGGCTTGCTGACCCCCGTCCAGGACGGGCGCGAGCGTCTGTTCGCGGCGATGCGCCATGCCGCGCTGGGCGGCGGCAAACGCCTTCGCCCCTTGCTGACGGTCGCCGCATCGCGCCTGTTCGCGATCGACCGCGACCGTGCGTTGCGAGTCGGCGGGGCGATCGAGGCAATCCACGTCTATTCGCTGATCCATGACGATCTGCCGTGCATGGACGATGCCGAGCTGCGCCGCGGCAAGCCTACGGTGCACACGGTCTTTGGGGAGGCCGATGCGGTGCTTGCCGGCGACAGCCTGCACGCGCTGGCATTCGAGATCCTGGCCGATCCGGCGACTCATGAAGACCCGTGGGTGCGGTCCGACCTGGTGCTCGAGCTGGCGCGGGCGGCGGGCACGTCGGGCATGGCCGGCGGGCAGATGATGGACCTTGCCGCCGAGGGCCAGGCGCTCGACCTGCCGGCAATTACCCGGCTTCAGCAGCTCAAGACCGGCGCGCTGATCGAATATGCGGTCGAGGCGGCGTGCATCATGGCCAAGCTGCCCGCGGACGCGCGCACGCCCTATCGCGGCTATGCACGTAACGTCGGGCTGGCGTTCCAGATCGCCGACGACCTGATCGACCATAACGGCGACACCGCCGCGGCGGGCAAGCCCACGGGGCGCGACGCCGAGGCCGGCAAGGCGACCTTCGTGTCCCTGCTGGGCGAGGACCGCGCGCGGCAACAGGCGCAAATGCTGATCGAGCAGGCGATCGAGCACCTCGCCGATCATGGCGATGAAGCCGACCTGCTGCGGGGAATCGCGCAATATGCGGTGGCGAGGAATCATTGATGAAGACTGCGGTCTACCCCGGCACGTTCGATCCCATCACGCTCGGCCACCTCGATATCATCCGGCGCGGGGTGCATCTGGTCGACAAGCTGGTGATCGGGGTCACCACCAACCCGTCCAAGGAGCCGATGTTCTCGGTCGCGCAGCGGCTCGACATGGTTCGGCGCGAGATCACGGAAATTCCCGGCAATATCGAGGTGGTCGAGTTCGATTCGCTGCTGATGGATTTCGCCGAGGCGCAGGGCGCGTCGATGATCCTGCGCGGACTGCGCGCGGTCGCCGATTTCGAATATGAATTCCAGATGGCGGGCATGAACCAGCAATTGAACGACGATATCGAGACCGTCTTCCTGATGGCCGACGTGTCGCTGCAGCCAATCGCGTCCAAGCTGGTCAAGGAAATCGCGCGCTTCGGCGGCAAGATCGACAAGTTCGTGCCGCCCCGCGTGGCGGAGGACGTGCGGCGCCATCTCGGCCAGCGTTAAGGCGGCTTTCAGGCGCGAGGCCGCAGGCCGCGGCGGCTATTCGGGAGGGTGAAGGGTGTTTGCCAAGTCGTTGCTGATGGGGCCGCTGCTGGCCGTGGGTCTGGCCAGCGCTGCGTTCGGCCAGGCGGTGCCCTCGATCGCGCCGCCGCCGGCGGTCGCGGCCAACCCGGCGAACAAGCTGACGCTCAGCCTATCGAACGGCGGCACGGTGGTGATCCTACTGCGCCCCGATTTGGCGCCCAACCACGTCGCGCGGATTCAGTCGCTGGTACGGCGCGGCTTCTACAACGGCCTCATCTTCCACCGCGTTGTGCCCGATTTCATGGCCCAGGGCGGGGACCCGACGGGGACGGGCGAGGGCGGATCGGACCTGCCCGACCTCAAGGCCGAATTCACCTCGGTCCCGTTCCTGCGCGGGACGGTCGGTGCAGCGCGCACCGAGGCGCCGGATACGGCCAACAGCCAGTTCTTCATCATGTTCGTGCCCAACGCCAATCTCGACGGTAATTACACCGTGCTGGGCCGGGTGATCTCGGGCATGGACGCGGTCGACAAGATCGCGCCGGGCGAGCCGCCCGCCGAGCCCACGAAAATTGTGACCGCGAAGCTGGGGGCTAAGGCCCGCGTGCATGCGCGTTGCCGACTTCGATTTCGACCTTCCTAACGATCGGATCGCGCTTCGCCCCGCGCGGCCGCGGGATAGCGCGCGCCTGCTAAAGGTCGCCGGCGGTGTCATTTCCGATCATGAGGTGCTCGACCTTCCGGGCATGCTCCGGCCCGGTGACGTTCTGGTGTTCAACGATACCAAGGTCATTCCCGCGCAGCTCGAGGGGAGGCGCGGGGAGGCGTCGATCGGCGCCACGCTGCACAAGCGCGAAGGGCCGCGCGAATATTGGGCGTTCCTGCGTAATGCGCGCCGCGCGCGGGTCGGTGACGCGATCGATTTCGGCGCAGGGGTCGCGGCTTCGGTGGTCGAGAAGGCCGACGATGGCTCCGCCCTGCTCTGTTTTCATGGCGAGGAACCGCTGGAACTGCTGCTCGAACGCGCGGGGCAGATGCCGCTGCCGCCTTATATCGCCAGCAAGCGCGCGATCGACGATGCCGACCGCGCCGACTACCAGACTTTGTTCGCGCGCGAAGAGGGGGCGGTGGCGGCGCCGACCGCGGCGCTGCACTTCACCGACCGTCTGATCGCCGCGCTCGATGCGCGCGGCGTGAAGCGCGAAACGCTGACCCTGCACGTCGGCGCGGGCACCTTCCTTCCGGTCAAAAGCGAGACTGTCGCCGAACATCGCATGCACGCCGAATGGGGGCGGATCGATGCGGCGACGGCCGAGCGCCTCAACGCCGCGCGGCGCGCGGGCGGGCGGATCGTCGCCGTGGGCACGACTTCGCTACGCTTGCTGGAAAGCGCGGCGGGCGACGACGGCAGCATCGCGCCGTTCGAAGGCGATACCGCAATCTTCATCACGCCGGGCTATCGCTTCAAGGCGATCGACGGGCTGATGACCAACTTCCATTTGCCGCGGTCGACATTGTTCATGCTGGTCAGCGCACTCATGACCATCGGCACTATGCAGCGCGCCTACGCCCATGCCATCGCGAATGGATATCGATTCTACAGCTACGGCGACGCCAGCCTGTTGCTGCCGGGTGGAGACGCATGATGCGATTGCGACGGACGACGGCCGGACTGATTGCTCTTGCGGCGGCCTGCCCTGCGTTCGCGCAGGCCGATCCCCATGCCGGCCACACGCAGCATGCCCCGGCGGCGACGCCTGCCGTCGATCCCGACATCGACGCCTTCGTCTGCACCTATTTCGGAACGGTCGAGAAGGGCGATCCGGCCGAAATCCTGGCGACGATCGACCAGGATTTCGTGATGAAACGGCCGACCGGCGCACCGATCACCGACCGCGCGCAGCTGCAGCAGGCGCTTGAAGCCCTGCGCGGGCGGGTGCAGCAGACGATCCGCTGGCAGACGCTGGAGACTCATGTCCACGGCGATTGGGCATGGGCGCGGGTCGCGGAAACATCGGTGCACAAACCGCGCGCGGGCGGCACGCCACGAACGTTCGACGGATCGCATCTGATGATCCTGCGCAAGGACGGCGGTCGGTGGCTGTTGCATCGCGATTATGGCGCGCTGAACGCCGGGCCGGCGGCAACGCGCTAAGCTTTCGCTAACCATCTTCGTTAGGCGGCCATGCGCATCGGCCGGTTAACATGGGCGTTGCCGAATGCTGCACCAGGTCATCCTTCCGCCGTCAACGGCCACTGCCGTCACCCGCGCCGAAATCGTCGCGGCCTTCAGCTATGCACTCGACATCACCGAGGGGCAGCCCGCCGGCCATTGCATCCGCGCCTGCTGGATCGGCTTCCAGGTCGGGCGCGAACTCGGGCTTAGCGACGCCGAGCTCAACGACCTTTATTACACGCTGCTGCTGAAAGACCTCGGCTGCAGCAGCAATGCCGCGCGCATTTGCGAGCTTTACGAAGCCGACGATCGCGCCTTCAAGCAGGGCTACAAGACGGTCGGCAACAGCCTCGCCGCGACGCTGCACTTCGTCTTTGCCAAAACCGCGCAGGGCCGCCCGGCGCTGCGCCGCGCGGCGGCGATCGGCAACATCCTCAAGAATGGCGATGCAATCGCGCAGGAACTGATCGTCGCGCGCTGCACGCGCGGCGCCGACATCGCGCGCTCGCTGCGCTTTTCGGACGCAATATGCGACGGCATCTACCGCCTCGACGAACATTGGGACGGGTCAGGACGGCCGGGCCGGCTGCGCGGCGATGCGATCCCGCTGGCCGCGCGGATCGCGCTGCTGGCGCAGGTGGTCGACGTGTTCCACACGCATGCGGGGCGTGCGGCGGCGATGGACGAAGCCACGCGACGTTCCGGGAACTGGTTCGACCCCGAACTGGTCGTTGCGCTGCATCGCGTCGCAAACCGCGACGGCTTCTGGGCGACGCTCCGATCGCCGGTGATCGAACAGCGCGTCGTTCGGCTTGCGCCCGAAGCGGAAGCCATTTCGGTCGACGACGCTTATCTCGACGCCATCGCCGCTGCCTTCGGCCAGGTGATCGACGCCAAGAGCCCGTTCACGTCGGGACATTCGGGCCGCGTCGCCGATCTGACCGACGCGATCGCCGCAAAGATGGGCATGCTCGGCCCGCGCCGGGCGTGGCTGCGCCGCGCCGCCTTCCTGCACGACATCGGCAAGCTCGGCGTGTCCAACGCCATCCTTGACAAGCCCGCCGGCCTCAACAGCGACGAATGGGTCGAAATGCGCGCGCACGCGGCACATACGCGCGCGATCCTCGGCCGGATCGGCGTGTTCGTCGACCTCGCCGACGTCGCCGCGGCGCACCACGAGCGGCTCGACGGTTGCGGCTATCCGCTCGGCATCGGCGAAGCGCAAATCTCGCGCGAGACGCGCATCATCACGGTGTGCGATTTCTACGATGCGCTAACCGCCGACCGCCCCTACCGCAGCGCGCTGCCGGTCGAGGAGGCGCTGCGGATCATGCAGCAGGAAGTCGGCCGCGCGATCGATCCGCAATGCTTCGAAGCGCTACGTGCGATCGCCGAAAGTTGATTGAATGTTTGGCTGCGGCGAAGGGGGCCACGCTGCCTGTAGGCCGCTTCTGATCATGCGCGTTTTGCGCTATACAGAAGCGGGGGTGTCTGATGTCACCACGCTGCCTGCTGATGCTCTCGCTGCTCCAGTTACTGGGCTGCACTGGATATGGCGGGCCAAGCAGGTGGAACCAGTTTCACGGCGACATCGGCAACAGCGGTCAGAAATTCGTCGCGACCATCCCGCCCGCGACAACCCGCAATTTTCAGCTGGCCCTTTCGGGTCGCGAGATCGTGTCGTCGTCCGTGGTCGCGCCAAGTGGCGATGTCGTCATCTCTACCTTCGAGCCGCCAATGCAGCCCGGCGGCCGGCGAAGCGCGCTCCATATCCTGACACCCGGGAACACGCCGTCCGTGAAATTATCCTACCAGGGTGATGGCCAATTCTCGACCGCCGCGATCGACGATGCCGGAAATATTTACGTCGTGCTCGACCCTCCTGGCGAAGGCGATTGGGTGTTGCTCAGCCTCAATCCCGCAGGCCAGCTGCAGTGGCAGCGGAATTTCCGAAGCAACGGGCGCGCATTCGGGCCGCCTAAACTTTTACCATATCCTGGTGGGTCGATTCTGGTCGTGCCGAGCGCAGGCAACAAGATCAGCATCTTCAACGACCGCGGCGACCTCCTGCGGTCGGACTTTGTATGCGTGGTCGTGGAAGGAGGGTTGCGCAACCCGTTCGAGTTTAAGGTTCGCCCACTTGAATTCCCGCCGCCCTACTTTGAGGGCCCGGTGCCCGGCCTTGCGGTGTTCGAGGATAGCGGACCCCGAAACGTCTACATGGCGATCCCGATCAATCGATGCGGGATCGCCTTTTATCAACTCCAGCTTGGCGCGACCGTCAAGGACATGCCTAGACTTATTCCAGCACCCAACCAGCACATCGAGGATGTGTATTATCGCTCGGCCGCGATTTCAGCCGACGGCGTGGCGATCGTTAGCGCCAGCGACGGAGAAGTGACCGGCTTCAACATTCGCACCGGGAAGCAGATCTTCAACCGCGCGCTAATCCGGCCCGAATATGGGGCGGAGATTGCATTCCTGCCGCTGGCGATCAACTTCGCCTATCTCCTGACCGACGAGAAACTTCACAAGGTCGATATCACGACCGGCATCGACGTCATTCCCGCAATACCCGTCTTGCACGGCTACGGCCTGGTGAGCAGCGCATCCTATTTGCACGTGGTCAGCGAAGGAAGATCAGAACCTTCGATTTCGACCTGCAACCTATCAACGAGCTGGACTATCCGCTGCAAAATCGCCCGCCGGCGCTCGGTCCGTTAGGGGAGCTGTACCTGGCTGGAAAGGATGCCGTGCTTCACGTGTTCCGTCCGACCAATTGAGGGCGGTCAGGGGCTGAGATAGCTTCAGGGCTGTTGGCGGTTCCTGCGCCGCTCCTCTAGGAGCGCGCGGGTGAGCAGCCTGACTTTCACTATTTCCGCCACCGACGGGGCCGCGCGCGCCGCCACTCTCGCCACGCCGCGCGGCGAAATCCGGACGCCGGCGTTCATGCCGGTGGGGACGGCGGCGACGGTCAAGGCGATGCGGCCGGGAGAGGTGCGGGCGAGCGGCGCGGACATCATTCTGGGCAATACCTATCATCTGATGCTGCGACCGGGCGCGGAGCGGGTTGCAAAGCTGGGCGGGCTGCACCGCTTCATGGGCTGGGAGCGGCCGATCCTCACCGACAGCGGCGGATACCAAGTGATGAGCCTCAGCGACCTGACGAAGGTTAGCGAGGAGGGCGTGTCCTTCGCCAGCCACCTCGACGGGTCGCGGCGCATGCTGAGCCCGGAGCGATCGATGGAGGTGCAGAGCCTGCTCGGCTCGGACATTGTCATGGCCTTCGACCAATTGGTGAAGACGACCGACACGCCCGAGGCGCAGCGCGGGGCGATGGAGCGGTCGATGCGCTGGGCGCGGCGCTCGCGCGACGCGTTCGACGCGCTGGGCAATGCGGGGGCGCTGTTCGGAATCCAGCAGGGCGGGCTCGACGAGGCGATGCGCGCGGAGTCCGCTGCCGCGCTGATCGACATCGGGTTCGACGGTTATGCAGTCGGCGGGCTCGCCGTGGGCGAGGGGCAGGAAGCGATGTTCGCGACGCTCGACTTCGCGCCGGGCCAGCTGCCGGTGGATCGCCCGCGCTACTTGATGGGGGTCGGCAAGCCGGACGACATCGTCGGCGCGGTGGTGCGCGGGATCGACATGTTCGATTGCGTGCTGCCGACGCGGTCGGGGCGGACGGGGCAGGCGTTCACCGCCGACGGCCCGCTCAACCTGCGCAACGCGCGGTTCGCCGAGGACGCGGAGCCGATTGAGGCGGGCTGTGACTGTCCCGCCTGCACGAGTTTTAGTCGCGCCTACGTCCACCACCTCGTCAAATCGGGCGAGATTCTGGGCGCGATGCTGATGACGCAGCATAATCTGTGGTTCTACCAGCGGCTGATGCAGGGGCTTCGTGATGCGATCGGCGAAGGGCGATTGACGGCGTTCGCGGTCGCGTTTGTCGAGCGTTATTCGTCATCGCGAGCGTAGCGAAGCGATCCAGCGTGTGGATTGCTTCGCTCCGCTCGCAATGACGGGCTTCAGATCGCGTCGTCCTTGACCGCCTCGGCGCTATTCGCCGCGCCCTTGATCTTGTCTTCGGTGCGCAGGTCGAAGTCGCTGGCGTCGTGGCGCTCGTGGAGTTGCTCGCGTTCGTCGCCGGTCAGCTTGTTGACGATGCGGCCGCGCCTGACTGCGGGGCGAGCGTCGATCGCTTTCGCCCAACGCATGACATGCGCATATTCGTGCACGGCGAGGAATTCGCTGGCGCCTTCGTAGGTGCGGTTCAGCGCGACCCCGCCGTACCAGGGCCAGATGGCCATGTCGGCGAGCGAATAATCGGCGCCGGCCACATATTCATGTTCGGCGAGGCGGCGGTTGAGGACGTCGAACTGGCGCTTGGCCTCCATCGCGTAGCGGTTGATCGGATATTCCTGCTTGGTCGGCGCGTAGGCGAAGAAATGGCCGAAGCCGCCGCCGAGGAAGGGCGCGCTGCCCATCTGCCAGAACAGCCAAGACAGGGTTTCCGCGCGCTCGGGGCCGGACGTGGGAAGAAATTCGCCGAACTTTTCCGCGAGATAGACGAGAATCGCGCCGGATTCGAAGATGCGAACCGGTTCGGGACCGCTGCGGTCGACCAGCGCGGGGATTTTGGAGTTGGGGTTGATGTCGACGAAGCCGCTGCCGAACTGATCGCCATCGCCGATACGGATCGGCCAGGCGTCATATTCGGCGTCGGGATGGCCGCGTTCGAGCAGTTCCTCGAACATGATCGCCACCTTTTGCCCATTGGGCGTGGCGAGCGAATAAAGCTGGAAAGGATGCTTGCCGACCGGCAGCGGCTTGTCATGCGTGGCGCCGGCGATGGGGCGGTTGATGCTGGCGAACCGGCCGCCGCTCGGCGCGTCCCAGGTCCAGACCTTGGGCGGGATATAGTCGGTCATTGTGCAGTCCCTTTTGCGTGTCGGGACCGAAGCTGGGAAGGCGCGCGACGCCTTTCCAGACACACGCATGTGCCTATCCCGCGCTTTGCGACAGGAAGCCGGGGAGCGGCCCGTTCCACTCGTTCTTGAGGTCCTCGACCACCAGCGAGCGTTCGGGGACGGGTTCGTCGCGCGGTTCGGGTTGCGGTTCAGGCTTGGCTGCGGCGGGCTTGCGCTCGCCGCGCGGCTTGCGTTCGGGGCGCGGCTTGCGCGCTTCGCGCTCCGGTTCCGCGGGCGGCGCATCTTCGGCGGGCGCGGCAGTGGGCGCTACTTCACCGGCACGCGGGATCTTGTGCCCGATCAGCTTCTCGATCCGCTCGACCGCTTCGGCATCCTCGCGCGTGGCCAGCGTGATGGCGATGCCCGTCATTCCCGCGCGGCCGGTGCGGCCGATCCGGTGAATGTAATCGTCGGGCTGCCACGGCACGTCGAAGTTGACGACATGGCTGACGCCTTTGACGTCGAGGCCGCGCGCGGCGACGTCCGACGCGACGAGGATGTTGATCTCGTCCTTCTTGAAACGGTCGAATTCGGCGATGCGGTCCGACTGGTCCATGTCGCCCTGGATCTGGCCGACCGAAAAGCCCGAGCGCTTGAGGCTGGTCGCAAGCTCGCGCACCGTAGTCTTGCGGTTGGAAAAGACGATCGCGTTCTTGAATTCCTCGTGGCGCAGGATGTCGCGCAGTGCGTCGCGCTTCTTGTCGCCGCGAACCACGACCAGGCGCTGTTCGATGTTGACGTTGGCGGTCGCCGGACGCGCGACCTCGACGCGCTTGGGATCGTTGAGGAACTTGGCCGCCAGCTTCTGGATCGGCGGCGGCATGGTCGCCGAGAACAGCAGGGTCTGGCGCGATTTTGGCAGCTTCGAGCAGATTTCCTCGATGTCCGGGATGAAGCCCATGTCGAGCATGCGGTCGGCTTCGTCGATGACCAACAGTTCGCAGCCGGTGAGCAGGATCTTGCCGCGGCCGAACAGGTCCATCAGGCGCCCAGGCGTGGCGATCAGCACGTCGACGCCCTTTTCGAGCGCCTTGACCTGGTCGCCCATCTGAACGCCGCCGATCAGCAGCGCCATCGAAAGCTTGTTGTACTTGCCGTATTTCTCGAAATTCTCCGAAACCTGCTGCGCCAGCTCGCGCGTCGGTTCGAGGATGAGGCTGCGCGGCATGCGCGCGCGGCTGCGGCCGTGGCCTAGGATGTCGATCATCGGCAGGACAAAGGCGGCGGTCTTGCCGGTGCCTGTTTGCGCAATCCCGATCAGATCCTTGCCCATGAGAATCGACGGGATGGCGGCGCGCTGGATCGGCGTTGGCTCGGGATAGCCGCTGTCGTCCACGGCGCGGAGCAACTGGTCGGAAAGGCCGAGATCGGCAAAAGTCATTCAGGTTCCGGAAGAAAGAGGGTGGCGCACGTGTTCTTTTGCACGGTGCCAGATGCTATCGCGTAGGCCGCAGAAGCGCGGAAAAGTCAAGGATTCTAGTCGCGTTCCCTGGGGACCAGATGACGAAATCGCTCGATGGTGCAGCTTGCGCCCATCCGCGAATGGACTTCGTCGCGTTCGGCGCAGATTCGCCAGTCCTCCGGCTGCAGATAGAAACCGGCATAGAAATCCAGCGCTTCGCAGCCGTCCTCGAGCCGTGCGCGGACGCGCTCGCGGTTGGACAGGATGAAATCGACTTCTTCCGGGCCGGACAGGATCGCGCGCCGGATTTCGGTCGCGGGAATACATTTGGGACCCTTCTTTTCGACCCACTCGACGCGCGGCGCGGCGGGGCGGGGCATGACAGGGACGCGCAGGATCACCTCGTCCTGGACGACAAGCCGCGTTACCGATTGCACCGTGCCGGACTGGACGGCGAACACGCCGACCAGCACTGGCACAAGTCCGAGGAACATTGCCGGAGTCACTTCAAAGGGCCCGCCATCGCTGCGCCGGGGCATCGCAGCGGGGCGTTGAACAACTGATGAACTCGATCACTGGTGCAAATGGTGGCGGCTTGCCTTTGCCGGTCAACCTTAATAGAGCCTGCGCCGATACGGATTTGCCGGGCTGTTCGCATGGCGACCCCGTAGTCCGGACCCCAGGAGATCGATCAAAATGGCGAGCGTAGCGCCGAATCAAAACCTGCCCCTGTTCTACAATGCCATCGAGCCGATCAATGTCGGCCAGCACGGCAAGATGAAGCTTCGCACCGGCCTCAAGGTGCCGCGCTTTGCAGCCGGCCATGCCGTCCCGGTGACGGTGGATGAATTCGCGCTTGTCCAGCGCCACTTCCCGATCGTGTTCGCGATCGGCGACAATCCGGTTCCGATCGCGCTCATGGGCCTCAATGAAGGGGTCAACGTCTTCCTCAACGACGACGGCAGCATGCGCGACGAGACGGTCTACATGCCCGCTTACCTCCGCCGCTTTCCGTTCCTTCTGGCGCGGCTGCGTCCGGAATCGGACGAATTGTCCTTGTGCTTCGATCCCACGTCGGAAGTGCTCGGCACCGGCAAGGAAGGCGAGGCCGTGTTCGACGGCGAACAGCCGAGCGAAGCGACCAAGTCCATCCTGAGCTTCTGTGAGCAGTTCGAGGCCGCGGGCCAGCGCACCGCCGCCTTCGTCGAGGAACTCAAGAAGTCGGAGCTTCTGATGGAAGGCGAGGTCGCCATCCAGCCGCAGGGCACCGAGCAGCCATTCGTCTATCGCGGGTTCAAGATGGTCGACGAGGAAAAGCTCCGCGGCCTGCGCGGCGACGAGCTGCGCAAGATGAATCAGACCGGCCTCCTGCCGCTGATCTACGCGCACCTTTTCTCGCTGACGCTGATGCGCGATGTGTTCGGCCGCCAGGTGGCACAGGGCAAGACGCCCAACCTGCCGGTCCAGCAGGCACCCGAGACGGTCTGACCCGTCCTACTCGGCCGCCGTCGCGTACGGCTGATCGAGCAAGGCTTGACCCAGGCCGACCGCCAGGGCTTCGATCAGCAAGGAAGCGCGGTCGAAGCCCGGGCCCGGTTCGCTCAATCCGCCATCCAGGTACCAGCGGCGGTCGATTTCAATCTGCAGCGCATGGACGCCGCGGGCCGGCGCGCCGTGCCGCTCGACCACGTGGCCGCCCGCGAACGGCTCATTGAGCCCCGCGTCAAAGCCCTGGCGTCGGGCGATGGCCAGCGCTTCATCGGCGACCCACGCGCTCGCCGAACGGCCGCGGGCGTCGCCGAAGACGATGGGCGGGACGCCCGCGGCCGGCGGCGGCATCGAGTGGCAGTCGAGCAGCAGGGCGCACCCAAAGCGGTCGAGCAGCAATCCCAGCTGGTCCTCGATCGCACGGTGATAGGGTCGGTGCGCCTGCTCGAGCCGATCCTCAAGCTGCGCGCGGGTGACCGCCCGCCGCCACAGATAGCCGTGCTGCTGCGTGCGCGCGGGAACGATGCCCAGGCCGCCGCGCGCTCGTGCGGTCATCGGGCCGCGACGCGCGCCTTCAATGATCGCCGGATCGACCTCGTCTTCAGCGCGGTTGCAATCGACCGCGGCGCGCGGCGCGCGCGCAACGACCGCGCCGCAGCCGCGCTGGATCGCGCGCCAGGCGAGCCGGTCGACCAAAGGGTCCTCCAACTTGGCCAGAGCGGCGCGTCCCCGGCAGGCCGACGCAATCAGCCAATCCGGATAGTCGCGGCCCGAATGCGGCACCGAGAGGAGCACGGGAAGCGGGCCGCGCGGCGGGTGGACAAGGGGTGGGGCGAGGAGGGTCACAGTTAAATTCCGTCCCAGATTAGGACTTTGCACAGGGGGCTGCAACGCGCCGGCCGCCCATTCGCTTCTGGCAAATCGCAAATGATGGGCGCATAAACGGGCAATGGCGAGAATCCTGCTGGCTGAAGACGACACGTCGATGCGCGAATATCTGCAGCGCGCGCTGCAGCGTGTGGGCTATGAAGTGGCCGCCGTCGGCTGCGGCACCGAGGCCATTCCGCTGCTCGAGACGGAGCAGTTCGATTTGCTGTTGACCGACATCGTGATGCCCGAAATGGATGGGATCGAACTGGCCCAAAAGGCAAGCGCCATCGACCCCGCGATCCGCGTCATGTTCATCACCGGCTTTGCCGCCGTGGCGCTCCAGGGCGGCCGCACCGCGCCCGAGGCCAAGCTTCTGTCCAAGCCCTTCCACCTTAAGGATTTGGTGATGGAGGTCGACCGCATCTTCCAGACCGAGGACCAGCACGGACGCCTCTAGACGCCGTAACCGACGCGGTTGCGTGCCACAGGTCGCCAAGCCAGTCGTCAAGGTCAACGGGATCGAACGGGTCGAGGCCCGACCCCGGAAACAGGCAGAATTCGCCGAACTGATAGCGGCCATCGATGTTGAAGAAATCGGTGCGGATGAAATCGTGCCCGGCCCCCAGGCGCTCGGCGGCGGCGAACATCGCATCGAGGTTCGCTGGGGCTGATCGGCGGCTTCGTTGCCGGGACAGGATGCGCCAATCGCGGTCGAGCTGCGTCCAGCGGTGCTGCGCGGTGCCGCGGCCCTCGTGAAGCTGGATCATCTCCGCGCGCCCGCCGAAGACGTAGATTTTGTAGTCCAGCGGCAGCCGATCGGGGAAGAGAGATACGGTTCGACGAGCAGCGCCCGGCGCGCAATGCCATAATGCCATTCGCCGAGCGCCGCGCCGTAGGTGCTGCGCATCCACGCAAAGCTGCGGATCCGCGCGCGGCGCCAATCGGCCATGTTGCGCACGACGACAAACTGGCCGCAGCCGTGATTGGCCTTGACCACGAATGGCATCGGCCAATGCGGTGTGCCCGGCAGGCGCTGCCCGTGCCACAGGACTGGAACGACATGCTGATCGCCCAGGCGCTCGGCGGCGATGGCCTTGGCCTGCAGCTTGTCGGTCAGGCGCGCGAGGGCCACGCGGCGATCGTTGAGCTTGCGCCACTGCACCCATTCGGTGAAGCGGCGCGGCCGCTCAAGGTCAGGCCAGCGGCCGTGCCGCCACAAATATAATAGCGACAGTGCCCGCGCCGTCGGCGGCCTGTGCGCATCGCCCAAGGCCCGCGGCAGCGCGGCCGCGGGCATCGTCAATCGACCTGCCAGTGGATCGGCTTGAAGCTGCCGTTGTTCGACTGCAGCGCCGAGCAAGCAGTGAGGCCGATGATCAGGTCCATGCGTGCCTCGAACACGATCCGATCGCCGGCCTTCGACAACGGCGGATCGACGCTGATCGCGCCTGACGTGCCGTCGACCTGTACGTTCATGAAGCAATTGAAGGCGGCGGGGATCATATCCTCTTCAATAGCATAAGGTGCCAGCGCCTGCGCGAGGTTGCCGAAGCAGCCCTGATGCGGGTCGCTGTCGCCATAGATGATCCGGAACGTGTCCTTCGAGCAGGGCGTGAGCAGGAAATCATGCCGCCCGACGCTGTCTTCAACGATGTCGAGCATGATGTTCGAACGGTTGGAATAAAGTGGGTCGCCGGCGGTGAGGAAAATCTTGCTGGCATAATCGAACGTGCGCCCCGCGCTGATGACCTCCCGCACGTCGGCGCGGTTGAAGGCGAGGAGGTCGGCCACTTGCTCGCCCTGGGGATCGATGATCGTCAGCCGCTGCCCACGGTCGAGCGTAAACGCCACGCCCGAGCGCGGCGCGATCTCATGCGGCATCGCGCTTGCTCCGCCCGCTGAACGGGCAGGTCCAGCCCGGTTCGACCGCGCGGCCGCTATACTGCCGCGCCGCCGAGACCGAGCCATGCGGCGCAAGCATCGGATTGGGCGATCCGGCCAGCTTGACGTCCCGGTCGATGATCGTTTCGCGCAGCCGGTCGTAGCGGCCTTGCGCGCGCAACTGCTCGAACTGGTCGTGGAGGTTGAAGACCAGCGCGGGGTAGGCGAAGCGCCGCGCGGGCCGGCTTGCCTTGGGATGGAGGCCGACGACGAAAAAGGCCTCGCCGCCAAAGCTCATCGCGAAATGCGGATCCTCGGGGTCGTGCGCGACGCGCCGGTCGGGCTGCTGGCCGAGCCATTCGTCCTTGGCCGTCAGCGAGTTCAAGCGCGTCCACAGCAGGCGTTCGAAGGCCGCTTCATCGTCAGGGGCGCCGGACGCGAAGATCACCGCCAGCGACTGAAACAATTGCGGGTCGGCGCGGTAGGAGCGGGCAAGATCGAGCAGCGCGGGTATGATGCGCAAATCGTCCCACGCCGAGCCGAGGTCGCGCGCGACGACGAAGCGCATCCCGGCGCGGTTGAGCGCGGCCTTGGCGCCCACGCAAGGAAAGCCCGCGCCGGCGATGAAGTCGGTGAACCGCCCAACGAGCGGATGATCGAGGTCGTTTTCAGGGGAAAGCATGCCGCCTCTCAACGAGGCTCGCATGGGTAAGTTGCGAACCAGGACCTTTGCCCGTAGCGGCGGCGCGGCAGGGCCATGCGATCCGCACGCCGCGACAGGGTTGCGCCAGCCCGGCTCGCCGCTTAGATGCGCGTTCGAGTGGGCGTGTAGCTCAGTGGTAGAGCACTGTGTTGACATCGCAGGGGTCGCAAGTTCAATCCTTGCCACGCCCACCATTTTTCCCAATCAGCACAATCGCTTGAGCCGCGTTTAGCGGCCGCGTTCGGCCTGTGGCGGTGGGCTGCTCGCCGTCGCTGGCTTGACGAATTTCAGCGTCATCCGGTCGCTTTCGCCGATCGCGGCATATTTGGCGCGGTCCTGGTCCTTGAGCGCGAAGCTGGGCGGCAGCGTCCAGACGCCGTTGGGCCAGTCGGCGGTGTCCCTGGGGTTGGCATTCACTTCGGACGCGCCCGCGAACTGGAATCCGGCAGCCTCGGCCAGCCGGCGCACGGTCGACACCTTGATGTAGCCGCTCTTGCGCTCGCGCTCGGCGTCGGCGCTTTCGGGCAGGCGGTGGTCTTCGATCCCGAGCACGCCGCCGGGCTTGAGCATGGCGTAGATCTGCGCGAACGCCTGCGGGCTGTAATCCGCCTTGTCGTCGCGGCGATAGCCCATCCGCCAATTGTGGACGTTGCGGAAGGTCAGCACCGCATCCGCCGTCCCCGCGGGGATTTCCGCGGCCTTGCCGTCGAACACGGGGAAATCGGCAACGGGCAGCGATCCATAAAGCGCCGGATTGGCGGCCTTGAGCTTGTCGATCCCGCTACGGCCCCAAGCCGGGGCGGCGAGGATCAGCTTGCCGCCGCCCGACGCGAGATAGGGCGCAAGGATTTCGGTGTACCAGCCGCCGCCCGGCCAGATTTCGACCACCGTATGGTTCGGGCGGACGCCGAAGAAGGAGAGTGTCTCGGCGGGGTGGCGGTAGGGGTCGCGTGCGACATTTGCGACGGTGCGCGTCGGGGCCTTGATCGCAGCGGAGAGGGCTGCGGAGTCGTTTTCCGGTTGCGCGCTGGACGGTGCGGCGACGAGCGCGAGCAAGGCTGCTCCGGCGAGGCTGATCAGGGCACGGCGTGACGGCATGAGTTGCTCCCTTGTTTTCGGGGGTCGGTTTAGGCGGGGCGGTCATGCGAGTAAATCGTAGGACGTCGATCCTGTCCGCTGGCGCGGCAGGTCGGCCGGCTTTCGCGCTCTCTTCGACATAAGGCCGGCGTCGCTGCGCGCCGGCGGCCTTATGCTCGGGCGCTCAAGCTACAGGCATGCCTCCAAATATGGCTGGTCAAACCCGTACTGCTTGGCCTTCTCGAGCGTGTACGGGCGCAGGCCCATCGAGCGATATTCGCCGATGATCTTCCCGTCGGGCGTCTCGTCGAGATATTCGAACTTGAACAATTCCTGCGTGACGATGACGTCGCCTTCCATGCCGATCACTTCGGTGACGTTGGTGGTGCGGCGCGAGCCGTCGCGGAGGCGCTTGACCTGGACGATGAGGTCGACCGAATCCGCGATCTGACGGCTGATCGCCTCCTTCGGGATCTTGATGTCCGACATCATCACCATGTTTTCCATACGCGCCAGGCATTCGCGCGGGCTGTTGGAGTGGAGCGTCGCCATCGAGCCGTCGTGGCCGGTGTTCATCGCGGCCAGGAGGTCGAAACACTCCTGACCACGAATTTCGCCGAGGATGATGCGGTCGGGGCGCATACGCAACGCGTTGATGACGAGGTCGCGGATCGAGATCGCGCCCTGGCCTTCGAGGTTGGCCGGCCGCGTTTCAAGCGGGAGCCAGTGCGGCTGCTGCAAGCGAAGTTCGGCGGCGTCTTCGATGGTGATCACGCGCTCGCCCGGGTCGATCATTTTCGACAAAGCGTTGAGCATGGTCGTCTTGCCCGAGCCGGTACCGCCCGAGATGATGACGTTCATCCGGCTGGCGCCCGCGATCTTGAGTATGGTCGCCATCTTGTCCGACATCGAGCCGAAGCCCTTCATCATGTCGAGCGTGATCGGCTTTTCCGAGAACTTACGAATCGAGATTGCGGTGCCGCGCAGGCTGAGCGGCGGCACGATGACGTTGACGCGGCTGCCGTCCTGCAAGCGCGCGTCGCAGAGCGGCGTGGTCTGGTCGATGCGGCGGCCGACCTTATTGACGATGCGCTGTGCGATCTGGAACAGATGCTCTTCGTCGCGGAACTGGATCTGGGCGAGCTCGAGCTTGCCCTTGCGCTCGACGAAGGTCTGGTCGGGGCCGTTGACCATGATGTCGCTGATCGCCGGATCGGACAACAATTCCTCCAGCGGGCCGAGGCCAAGCAGCTCGTCCACCAGCACCTTTTCCAGCGCGAACTGCTCGCGGCGGTTGAGGTTGATCTTGAGCTCGGCAAGCACCTCGCTGATGATCGGCCGGAATTCCTCGGCCAGCTCATCCTTGCTCAGCGTCGCCGCCGCTTCCGGGTCGACGCGCTCGAGCAGGCGCGGGAGCACCTGTTCCTTGATGCGGTGAACCGCGGCCTCGAAGCCTTCTTGCTTGCTGCTGGCGGCATCGCCGCTGGCGTTCTGGCGCGCAGTGAGGCGGTCCATCGCGCCCATTTGGGCGGGTGCGGCCTGGCCGCTTTCGGCGAGGTCGATCGATTCCGGCAGTTCCTCGATCGGCGGGAATTGGTCGCCGCCGCCAGGAAGTTCGGGTCCCGGGATCACGGGCGCCGACGGCCCGCCTTTCATCGGCTTAGCAACGCCGAAGCTCGGCCGTCCTCCGCCGCTGATCCCACCACGCTTGCCGAATGCGCTCATGCCATCCCTACCATCGGTTTTTTCGCGGAAACGTGGGTGGTGAATAAGAGAGAAACTTTTAGAAAAGACTAACTCCGTTTAGTCGAGGTGTGCGGGAGGGCTGCACGATGTGGCTGATCGCGTTGGCGGCACTGGCCGCAAGCGAACCAGGGAACGCGATGCCAAGCTGGCTGGCTGGTGGCTGGACGACCGAGTCCGCGGACGGAAGCTGGGTCGAGGAATGGTGGACCCCGCCCAAGGCCGGCCTGATGATCGGCGCAGGCCGGAGCGGCAAGGCCGGCAAGCTGGACTGGTGGGAGCATACGCGGATCGAGCTGGCCGATGGCAAGCTTCGGTTCTGCGCGCTCCCGAAGGGCCAGGCCGGCGCGTGCTTTCCAGCGACCAGGGTCGCGGCGTCGGAAATCGTGTTCGAAAACCCGGCGCACGATTTTCCAAATCGCATCGCTTATCGGCGCGAGGGCAAGGCGTTGTTCGCCGAAGTGAGCGGAAAAGACGGCGCCAACGTCCAGCGCTGGCGCTTCCGGTTGGTCGATTAGGCGGTTTCGCCCGCGCTTTCGGCAAGAACCGTAAGGCCGCGCTCGCTGACCTCGGCGAAGCCACCGGTGACGGCGATCGTTTCGGGCTGCCCCGTGGCGCTGCGGTAAACCGCGATGTCGCCATTGCGCAGCGTCGTCATGTAGGGCGCGTGGCCGGCCATGATGCCCGACTGGCCCTCAGTCCCCGGGACGACCACCATGTGGACGTCGTCCGACATCACCAGCCGGTCGGGGGTGACGAGTTCGAAGTGCAGGTCGGCCATCAGTCCTTGCTTTCAATCGCACGGTCGAAGGCGCCTGTGGCGGCTTCGAACTTGTCGCGGCATCCGGGATTGCAGAAGCCGACCACCTTGCCGCGATAGGTCGTCAGGCTGTCGGCGCCGACCGGCTTGCCCGACCAGGGACAGACGTCGTTGACGCAGTCCGCAAGGTCAGGCGTGCCGGCCATGCCCTTACGCGTCCTCGGCCAGCTTTTCGGCCTTGGCGACGGCTTCTTCGATGCCGCCGACCATGTAGAAAGCCGCTTCCGGAAGATGGTCGTACTCGCCGTTCACGACCGCCTTGAACGAGCGCACCGTATCTTCGACCTGGACGAACTTGCCCGGGATGCCGGTAAACACTTCGGCGACGTGGAACGGTTGGCTCAGGAAGCGCTGGATCTTGCGCGCGCGGCTGACGGTGAGCTTATCTTCTTCGCTAAGCTCGTCCATGCCGAGGATGGCGATGATGTCCTGCAGGCTCTTGTACTTCTGCAGCGTCTCCTGGACGGCGCGGGCGACTTCATAATGCTCCTGGCCGACGACCGCGGGGGTCAGAACGCGGCTGACCGAGTCGAGCGGATCGACCGCCGGGTAGATGCCCAGCTCCGAAATCGCGCGGCTCAGCGTCGTCGTCGCGTCCAAGTGGGCGAAGGAGGTGGCCGGCGCCGGGTCGGTCAAGTCGTCGGCCGGCACGTAAATCGCCTGCACCGAGGTGATCGAGCCCTTGTTGGTCGAGGTGATCCGCTCCTGCAGCTGGCCCATGTCGGTCGACAGGGTCGGCTGATAGCCCACGGCCGAGGGGATGCGGCCGAGCAGCGCCGACACTTCCGAACCCGCCTGGGTGAAGCGGAAGATGTTATCGACGAAGAACAGGACGTCCTGGCCCTCGACGTCGCGGAAATATTCCGCCTGCGTCAGGCCCGACAAGGCGACGCGGGCGCGGGCGCCCGGCGGCTCGTTCATCTGGCCGAATACGAGCGCGACCTTCGAGCCTTCGGGCGTCGGATTGCCGTCAGCATCCTTGGCGATAACCCCGGCCTCGAGGAACTCGTGATAAAGATCGTTGCCTTCGCGCGTGCGCTCGCCGACGCCGGCAAACACCGACACGCCGCCGTGGCCCTTGGCGATGTTGTTGATCAGTTCCTGGATGAGCACGGTCTTGCCGACGCCGGCGCCGCCGAACAGGCCGATCTTGCCGCCCTTCGCGTAGGGGGCGAGCAGGTCGATGACCTTGATTCCGGTGACGAGGATGGCGGCTTCGGTCGACTGGTCGACGAAGGCCGGGGCCTCGGCGTGGATCGGGGCCGAAAGATCCGACCCGATCGGGCCGCGCTCGTCGATCGGTTCACCGACGACATTCATGATGCGGCCGAGCGTCTTGGGGCCGACGGGCACGCGGATCTGGCTGCCGGTGGCATTGACCACCTGGCCGCGGGTCAGACCGTCGGTCGAGTCCATCGCGATGGTGCGAACGACATTCTCACCAAGGTGCTGCGCGACTTCGAGGACGAGGCGATTGCCCTGATTCTCGGTCTCGAGCGCCGAAAGGATCGGCGGAAGCTCGCCTTCAAACGCGACGTCGACGACGGCGCCGATCACCTGCGCGACGCGGCCGGTCAGGTTGGACGTCGCTATCGGCGTCTTCGACGCGTCGCCGGCGGTCGCTTTCGGCGCGGCCTTCTTGCGGGGCTTGGTCTCGGGGGCAGCGGTGGCCATCTGTGTCTTCCTTGCCTTCGTGTCGGGTTAGAGCGCTTCGGCGCCTGAAATGATTTCGATCAGCTCGGTCGTGATGACCGCTTGGCGCTGCCGGTTGTACTGGATCGACAGCTTGTTGATCATGTCGCCGGCGTTGCGCGTGGCATTGTCCATCGCGGTCATTTGCGAGCCGTAGAAGCCCGCCTGATTCTCGAGCAGAGCGCGATAGATCTGGATTGCGATGTTGCGCGGCAGCAGGTCGGCGAGGATTTCCTCCTCGTCGGGCTCATATTCGATCGCCGCGAGGGAGGCATTGCCCTTGTTCTCATTGGCGGCGGCCGGCTTCACGGGGATGATCTGGTCGACCACCGGTTCCTGCACCAGCGTCGAGCGGAAGTTCGCGTAGGCGAGGTGGACCACGTCGATGCCGTCCGTCTGATAGCGGTCGATGACATCCTTCGCGATCTTCTGCGCGTCGGCGTAGGTCGGCGCCTTCATCTCGCTCGTATCGTACTGCGCGATGATTCCCTTGGGGTAGAAGCGCTGCAGCACCGGGCGGCCCTTGCGGCCGACGATGTAGAAGAACACCGTCTTGCCGGAAGCGGTCAGCTCGTCAGCCGCCTTGCGCGCGGCGCGCACCACGTTGGTGTTGAACGCACCTGCAAGACCACGGTCACTGGTCGCGACGATGATTAGATGCGTGTCGTCCTTGCCCGTGCCGGTGAGCAGCTTGGGGCTTTGCGGCCCCGGCGTGACGTTCGAGGCCAGCGAGGCGATGACGCCGCTCATCCGCGACGAATAGGGACGGCCGGATTCGGCATTCTGCTGCGCACGGCGCAGCTTCGCCGCGGCGACCATCTTCATCGCCTTGGTGATCTTCTGCGTCGACTTCACCGAGCCGATGCGAAGTTTGAGGGCCTTGAGTGAGGCCATCTTACGCGAACTGCTTCCCGAACGCGGTGAGCGCGTCCTTGAGCGCCTTGGCGGTATCGTCGTCGAGCGCCTTGGTGTCGCGGATCTTGGCGAGCACTTCGGGCTTTTCCGAGCGCATGTAGCTCAGCATCGCGGCTTCGTAGCGGACGACGTCCTTGGTATCGACGGGATCGAGGAAGCCCTGCGTACCGGCGAAGATCGAGGCGACCTGCTCTTCAACCGGCATCGGCTGATACTGCGCCTGCTTCAAGAGCTCGGTAAGCCGCGCGCCGCGGGCCAGCAGTCGCTGGGTCGAGGCGTCGAGGTCGGAACCGAACTGCGCGAACGCCGCCATTTCGCGATACTGCGCGAGCTCCAGCTTGATCGAGCCCGAGACCTTCTTCATCGCCTTGGTCTGCGCGGCCGAGCCGACGCGGCTGACCGACAGGCCGACGTTAATCGCCGGGCGGATGCCCTGGTAGAACAGGTCGGTTTCCAGGAAGATCTGGCCGTCGGTGATCGAAATCACGTTGGTCGGAATGTAGGCCGACACGTCGCCCGCCTGCGTTTCGATGACCGGCAGCGCGGTCAACGACCCGCCGCCGAGGTCGTCGTTCATCTTCGCCGCGCGCTCGAGCAGGCGGCTGTGGAGATAGAAAACGTCGCCGGGATAGGCTTCGCGGCCCGGCGGGCGGCGCAGCAGAAGCGACATCTGGCGGTAGGCGACGGCCTGCTTGGACAGATCGTCGTAAACGATGACCGCGTGCATGCCGTTGTCGCGGAAATATTCGCCCATCGCGCAGCCGGTGTAGGGCGCGAGGAACTGCAGCGGGGCCGGCTCCGACGCGGTCGCGGCGACGACGATCGAATATTCCATCGCGCCATTTTCTTCGAGCGCGCGGACGATCTGCGCGACGGTCGAGCGCTTCTGCCCGACGGCGACGTAGATGCAGTAGAGCTTCTGCTTTTCGTCGTCGCCGGCGTTGGCCTGCTTCTGGTTGATGAAGGTGTCGAGCGCGACGGCGGTCTTGCCGGTCTGGCGGTCGCCGATGATCAGCTCGCGCTGGCCGCGGCCAATCGGCACCAGCGCGTCGAGCGCCTTGAGGCCGGTCTGCACGGGCTCATGCACCGACTTGCGCGGGATGATGCCCGGGGCCTTCACTTCGACACGGCTGCGGGTCACGTCCGTGAGCGGACCCTTGCCGTCGATCGGGTTGCCGAGCGCGTCGACGACGCGGCCGAGGAGGCCCTTGCCGATCGGCACGTCGACGATGGTGCCGGTGCGCTTGACGGTCGAACCTTCGCTGATCTCCGAGTCCGAACCGAAGATCACGACGCCGACATTATCGGCTTCGAGGTTGAGCGCCATGCCCTTGGTGCCGTTGTCGAATTCGACCATCTCACCGGCCTGGACGTTGTCGAGGCCGTAGATACGCGCGATGCCGTCGCCGACGGACAGAACGGTCCCGACTTCGGAAACCTGCGCATCGGCGTCGAAGTTCGCGATCTGATCGCGAATAACGCGGGAGATTTCAGCGGCGCGGATGTCCATGGGTCTGCTTAGCCTTTCATCGGTGCGTTGGGCATATGGGCCTTCAGCCCTTCATTGCCTGGGCAAGTCGGTTGAGTTTGGTGCGGATGGAAGCGTCGATCATCTGGCTGCCCAGCTTGACCACGATGCCGCCGAGGATGGCAGGATCGACCTGGGCGTCGAGATTGACGTCGCGGCCGGCGCGGGTGCGGAGTTGCTGCTTCAGCTGGGTGAGCTGATCGTCGTTGAGGGGTCGCGCGGTGACGACTTCGGCGGTGGTTTCGCCGCGATGCTCCGACGCCAGGCGGCGGAAGGCGCGAATGACGGCGCGAAGCTGGTTCTTGCGGCCGTTGCGCGCAAGCACGCCGACGAAATTGGTGGTGATCGGGTCGAGCCCAAGCTGCGGCCCGAGCGCGGCGACCGCCTGGCCAGCCTCGTCGCGCGAAACCAGCGGGCTCGCGATCAGCTCTGCAAAATCCTTCGAGTCGAGCAAAGCCTGGTTCAGCGCATCAAGGCTGCGGCTGACCGAATCGATCTGTTTCTGGTCACGAGCAAGGTCGAACAGAGCGGAGGCGTAACGCCCCGCTAAGCTGGCTCGAATGCCGCCGGATGTCTCCACGCGCGAAAAGCTCCAGAACTGGAATTGCCCCGATGCGAAAAACGGGGCGTGAAACGGCTGACGCCGCACGCCCCCCATCGGTTGGCGCGGCCCCTAGCAAGGGGTCGCGCGCGATGCAAGGCGGTGGTCGCCCGGATCAGATTTCGCGTGTGAAAAATCGCGTGAACGGGGTGTCGGCGTAGCCGCCGAACGGCCCGCAGGGAACGAAGCCTTCTTGCGCGTAGAGGCGCAGCGCGGCGGCGAAGGGCGCGGTGCTGCCCGTTTCCAGGCTGAGCCGGCGATATCCACGGCGTCGCGCTTCGCCGATGATATGGTGCAGCAGCGCCCGCCCAACGCCGCGGCCGAGCGCGTCGGGCGCCGTCCGCATCGATTTCACTTCGCCATGGTCAGGCGACAATTGCTTGAGCGCCCCGACGCCGAGAAGCCGGCCATCCTCGCGCGCGGACCATAAGGTCACTTCGGCATCGCGCAGGCCGTCAATGGGAAGGACGTGACACGCATCCGGCGGCGAATTCGACCGCATCTGCGCGAAATGCGAGTCGAGCAGCGCTTGGACGTCGGGACTGTCGAGATCGTCCTGATGGAAGGAGAAGCCGGACATTTTTCTCTTTTGACCGCAAGCTTGTGGAAGCGGGGCCTAAACCCGGCGATTATGGTAGGTCCATATTGATGCGAAATCTTGACCTGGCGATCGACCCAGACACGGCGTGGACGGCCTTCATGGACCGCGACCGTCGATGGGACGGCCGCGTCATCGGCGCCGTGAAGACCACCGGCATCTATTGCAAGCCAAGCTGCCCCGCGCGCCGTCCGAGGCGCGAGAATGTCGAATTCTTCGGCTCGGCGGCGGAGGCCAGGAGCGCGGGCTATCGCGCCTGCTTGCGTTGCAAGCCCGACGAGGTCGGGCGCGACCGCGATGCGGTGGCGAAGGCGGTGAAGCTGATCGAACAGGCCGAGGAGGCGCCGGCGCTCGCCGATCTCGCCGCCGCCGTCGATTACGCGCCGCATCATTTCCAGCGGTTGTTCAAGCGCGACCTAGGCGTATCGCCGGCAGAATATGCGCGCGCCTTGCGCAACCGCCGCGCCGAGGCCGCGCTCAAGGGCAACGGACGGATCACCGATGCCGTGTACGACGCCGGCTACCAGAGCCCGAGCGGCTTTTATTCGGATGCGAAGGAACGGCTGGGCATGAAACCCTCGGCGTGGCGCGATGGTGGGCGCGGCGAAACGATCCGCTGGACTCAGTTCGACAGCCCGATCGGCCCGATGATGCTGGCCGCGACGCCGCGCGGCATCTGCCGGCTGACGTTCGACGAGGACGAGGCCGCGCTGCGCCGCCTATTCCCCAACGCCACGCTCACCAAGGACGATGGCGGGCTCCGCGAGCTGGTCGAAGGCGCGCTCGCGGCCATCGCGCAGCCGGCCAGCGCGCGCGAACTGCCGATCGACGTCGCCGGCACGGCGTTCCAGGAGGCCGTATGGCGCGAATTGCGCAAGATCCCGCTTGGTGAAACGCGCAGCTATGCGCAGATCGCCGCCGCGATCGGCCAGCCCAAGGCGGTGCGCGCGGTCGGGACGGCGAACGGCGACAATCATGTCGCGGTCCTCATTCCCTGCCATCGCGTGATCCGCAGCGACGGGTCGCTTGGCGGTTACGCCGGCGGGCTCGACCGCAAGCGGCACCTGCTCGCGGCCGAAGGGTGCGGCGAACGCGCGCCACAGCTGCCGCTGGTCGAATAGCATCTTGCCGCGTGCCATCCGATCGGCTGAAAACGCCGCTTCGGGGGGACGGCATGCACGACGACAGCGACGAGGACGACTTTCGGCCGAACTGGCACAAGATCGCCGATTTTCCACTTGTCACGCTGCTGATCGCCACGACCTTGTTCGCGCTTGCGCTGGGCGGCGGCATCCTCGCCGGGCGCGCCTTGCCGCCGATGGACCCCTTGCTGTCGCTGGTCATCCAGTCGCTGGTGACGATCACGCTGGCAATGATCGTCTACAAGGTCGTCATCGCGCACATCGGCTTCATCCATAAGGACGAACTGCGGTTCGATGGCGCGTTGCGCGAGACGGGGATCGGGCTGGCTTTCGGCGCGGGCTTGTTCACGCTGATCGTCGCGCTGGCTGCGCTTCTCGACGTCTACAACATCATCGGCATGGGCTCGGCGCGCCAGCTGCCCAACATCCTGCTGGCGACGACGATCGTCCCCGCGGTGATGGAGGAGATGTTCTTCCGCGGCATCCTGTTCCGCTGGGTCGAGGAATTTACTGGAAGCTGGGCGGCGCTGGTGCTGACCTCGGCGCTGTTCGGGCTGGCGCACATCGGCAACGACAATGCGACCTGGTTCTCGTCCTTCGCCATCGCGGTCGAAGCGGGGGTCCTGCTGGGCGGTGCCTACATGCTGACGCGCAGCCTGTGGATGCCGATCGGCCTCCACGCGGCGTGGAATTTTACGCAAGGCTTCATCTTCGACGTGCCCGTGTCCGGCATCGATTCGCAGGGCATCGTCGAAGCCCGCCTGTCGGGTCCAGAACTGCTGTCGGGCGGGCAGTTTGGGCTCGAAGCGTCGATCCTCGCCTTGCTTGTCGCGACCGCGGCGGGTGTTTGGCTGATCCGGCGCGCGATGCTGGAAGATCGGCTAGTCGAACCGTGGTGGGTGCGGCGGCGGCGGTCACAGGAAGCTGTACGGATCGACGTCGACGCTGACGCGGGTCTTTGACCCCCATTCGACGCCCGCCAGCCAGTCGCGGATGACGTCCTGCACGTCGAGGCTCCGCCGCGCATGGACGAGAATCCGTTGGCGATGGCGGCCGCGCAGCATGGCGAGCGGGGCGGGCGCGGGGCCGAATACCACCATCCCGTCCACCTCCGGGGCGGCATGGCCGATGCGGCGGGCGACCGCCTCGGCCTCGCTCGCATCCTCCGCCGAGACGACGATCGCCGCGAGGCGGCCGAAGGGCGGCATTGCCGCATCTTTCCGCGCTTCGGTCTCGGCGGCGTAAAAGCCGGGCGCGTCGCCCGACACCAGCGCGGCGATCACCGGCGCCTCCGGATCGTGCGACTGGATGAGAACGCGCCCCGGCTTGTCGCCGCGCCCGGCCCGGCCCGCGACTTGCTGGATCTGCTGGAAGCTGCGCTCGGCCGCGCGCAGGTCGCCGCCCGCGAGGCCAAGGTCGGCATCGACCACGCCGACCAGGGTCAGATTGGGGAAGTGATAGCCCTTGGTCACCAATTGCGTGCCGATGACGATGTCGATCTCACCCCCGTCCATCGCCGCGACGAATTCGGCGGCGCGCTGTGGCGACCAGATGGTGTCCGAGGTGACGATCGCGGTGCGCGCCTCGGGTAGCAATTCGGCCACCTCGTCGGCGATGCGCTCGACGCCAGGCCCGCAGGCGACCAGACTGTCCTCTTCGCCGCACTCGGGACACGCCTGGGGCGGCGGCATGACATGGCCGCAATGGTGGCAGGCAAGGCGCCGGGTCAGCCGGTGCTCGACCATCCACGCGGTGCAATTGGGGCATTGAAAGCGGTGGCCGCAGTGGCGGCACAAGGTCAGCGGGGCAAAGCCGCGGCGGTTGAGGAACAGCAGGCTCTGCTCGCCCGCGGCGAGATTGGCCTCGAGCTCGCCGACTAGCTCCGGCGCAAGCCAGCGGCCGCGCGGCGGCGGGTCCTGCGTCAGGTCGAGGGCGCGGATGCTGGGCAGCTGCGCGCCGGCGAAGCGCTGCGCCAGCGTAACTTCGCGGTAGCGGCCGATTTCGACCATGTGGCGGCTCTCGATCGCCGGAGTCGCCGACGACAGGATCACCAGAATGTCCTCGAACTTGCCGCGCATCACAGCCGTGTCGCGGGCGTGATATTGGACGCCGTCTTCCTGCTTGAAGGTCGGCTCGTGCGCTTCGTCGACGACGATCAGGCCGAGGTTCCGGTAGGGCAGGAACAAGGCCGAGCGCGCGCCGACGGTGACCTTTGCCTCGCCGCTGGCGATGCCGCGCCAGTTGCGCCGCCGCTCCGACGACCGCAGCCCCGAATGCCACGCGACCGGGGCACAGCCAAAGCGCGCTTCGAAGCGCTTGAGGAACGGCTCGGTCAGCGCGATTTCGGGGAGCAGCACCAGCGCCTGCCGCCCTTGGCGCAGGCATTCCGCAATCGCTTCGAAATAGACCTCGGTCTTGCCGGATCCGGTGACGCCGTCGAGCAAGACGGGGTCGAAACCTTGGCCGATGGCTGCGGAAAGGCTCTGCGCGGCGGCGGCCTGCTCGTCGTTGAGGTCGGGCGCGGCGTAATCGGGGTTCGGGCAGGCGAGCAGCCGGTCGGCATCGACCGCCACAGGTTCGAGCGCACCGGCGTTGACCAGCCCGCGCAGAACGGCATCGCTGACCTGCGCGATGTCGGCGAGTTCGCGGATCGTGCCCTGGCGGCCGTCAAGCGTAGCGAGTGCTCGTTCACGCTGCGGGGTCAGGCGATCCGGGATTTGGCCGGTCGGCCGATATTCCGTGAGCTGGCGCGGGCCGTCGAGCGCGGCGGACGAGGGCAGCACCATCCGCAGTACCGCCGCAAGCGGCGCGAGATAATAATCCGCGGTCCATTCGCACAGCCGCCGCAGCGGCGCGGCGATCGGCCGGACGTCGAGCATGCCGGCCAGAGGACGGAGGCGATTATCCCCGACCTCCTCGCTGGGCAGCCGATCCGCTTCCCATACGACGCCGAGCATTTGACGCGGGCCGAGCGGGGCAACGACCACCGACCCCGGCTCGACATTCATGCCATCAGGTACGCGGTAATCGAGCGGCCCAAGCGCGGCGTTCAAGGTGACGATGCGGGCGCGGGGAGGCTCACAGGCCCTCCCCCTCGATGGGGGAGGGTTGGGCGGGGGTGCGGTTCGAGACAGCCGCGGCCTGTCCGGAGACGTCACCCCACCCCAACCCCTCCCCATCGAGGGGAGGGGCCAGAATCACTTCCCCCGCTTCTTGCGGTGGCTGTCGAGGTCCAGCACCGCAAATTCTTCGTCGGGCTGGAGCAGGCCGAGGCGGCGGGCAACTTCCTGATAGGCTTCCTCGACATCGCCGAGGTCCTGGCGGAAGCGGTCCTTGTCGAGCTTGTGGTTGGTCTTCGTGTCCCACAGGCGGCAGCCATCGGGGCTGATTTCGTCGGCAAGGATGACGCGGGCGTAATCGCCGTCCCACACGCGCCCGAACTCCAGCTTGAAGTCGACCAGGCGGATGCCGATGGCCGCGAACATGCCGCACAGGAAGTCGTTCACGCGGATCGCCATGTCGGCGATGTCGTTCATCTCGTCCTGGCTGGCCCAGCCGAAACAGGCGATATGTTCGTCCGCGATCATCGGGTCGTTAAGCGCATCGTCCTTGTAATAATATTCGATGATCGTGCGCGGCAGCTGGGTGCCTTCCTCGATCCCGAGGCGCTTGGACAGCGAGCCGGCCGCGACGTTGCGGATCACGACCTCGATCGGGATGATCTCGACCTGGCGGATAAGCTGCTCGCGCATGTTGAGGCGGCGAATGAAGTGCGTCGGCACGCCGATCGTCGCCAGCGCCGTGAAGATATGTTCGGAGATGCGGTTGTTGAGGACGCCCTTGCCGGCGATGGTCCCGCGCTTCTGCGCGTTGAACGCCGTCGCATCGTCCTTGAAATATTGCACCAGGGTGCCCGGCTCGGGACCTTCGTAAAGGATTTTGGCCTTGCCTTCATAGATTTGGCGGCGGCGGGACATCTGGGTCGCTTCACTCCAATGGCGGGGAAGCGGCGGCTATAAGCGAGGAGCGCGGTGCGTGCTAGCCCGCGCTCCTCCTCATCTCGGCGATCCGCGGATCAGCCGAGGTGGGCCTTGTTCGCGCTATCCCAGGGCGCGCTCCACTGAACGCGATGAAGCGAGCGGAAGGTGGCGTCGATGCGGCGCGCGATCCGCTTCAGGCCGCGGTCGATGCCGGCGTTCAGCTCCGTCCGTCCGGACTGGTAGCTGCGGTCGAAAATCTCATCCATCATCACTCGGTCCTTTCTTCAGGCAATGCAGGCTCAAAGCGCCAGCGGGAATGCGTCGATCAGGTCGTTGGCGGGCGGGCGAAGCGCCTGCTCGACCAAGGCCAACCGACAGTCGTGGGGGATGGCGCGCCACGGGCGGGCCGAGCGCTCCTCAAGTGCCCGCGACGATTGCGCCTGGGGGCCGTTTTCGCCGAACGCACGCGTATCGAGGCCATAAAGCATGGCGCAGTCCCTTTCCTTGTCGTTGGCCGCCGGCGAGAGGGCTGGGGAGTGGAGGGTTTCGCGCTCCGCCAGCGGCTGATCCTGATGTACGAATGCCACCGTCGTTTCGCCAATCAAACGCTCGACAGAATCGATAAATGAGGCTTATGGAGTCGCATGGTTCGACGACTGCCGCCGCTCGCTGCCATCCGCGCCTTCGAAGCGGCCGCGCGGACCGAGAATTTCACCGCCGCCGCGGCCGAGCTTGGTATGACCCAGGCCGCGGTGTCCTATCAGGTGAAGAGCCTCGAAGAGCGGCTGGGCGCACCTTTGTTCGTGCGCGAGAAGGGGCGCGCGCGACTGACTCCACTGGGGGCGCGCCTGCTGCCGTCGCTGACCGGCGCATTCGACGCGATCGAGGCCGCCTTCGCCAGCCATCGCGAGGAGGATGAGACGCTCCTGACCGTCACCACCACCCACACCTTCGCCAATACCTGGCTGGCGTGGCGGCTGGGCGGCTTCCAGATGGAACACCCCGACCTGGCGGTGCGGATGACAACCAGCAACGACGTCGTCGACCTGCGCGCGGGCGATGCCGATATCGCCATTCGCGCCGGCACCGCCGAGTGGGAAGGGCTCGAACGCCACCGCCTGTTCGAATCGGGCTTTACGCCCGTCGCCAGCCCATGCTGCGTTGCGGAGGCGGAACGGCGCCTCGGCCGTCCGCTCGAGCCGCGCGACATGCCGAGCCAGACGATGATCAGTCCGAGCGATAGCTGGTGGCAGCAATGGTTTACGGACAATGGCGTCGCCGTCGACGACCAAGTCCAGCGCCGGCCCGGCGTCCTGCTCGATAACCAGGCGAACGAAGGCCACGCGGCGATGGGCGGGCAGGGCTTCGCGCTGCTGACGCCCCTGTTGTGGAAGGGCGACATTGCCGCGGGGCGGCTGGTCATGCCTTTCCCAGACCGCGTTTCCGCGCGGGGCTGGGCCTATTGGCTGGTCTATCCCAAGGAGCGGCGCATGGTGCCCAAGGTCAAGCGCTTCCGCGAATGGCTGTTGGCCGAAATGGCCATGGCGCTGGCCGAGGACGATGGCGGCTGGCGCCATGCACATACGGCGGCGGCCGCCGAATAATCCACGGCTTTCCGCAACCGCCCCTTGGAAGCATCGCTGCGGGGTTGCTAGTCAAGCGCCATGCCTGACTCCGATATGTCCTCGGTCATCGAAACGCCGTTCGATGCCGCGCTGTCCGAACGCTACCTTGTCTATGCGCTGTCGACGATCACCGCGCGGTCGCTGCCCGACGTCCGCGACGGGCTGAAGCCGGTCCACCGCCGCATCCTGTGGGGCATGCGGCTGCTCCGGCTCGACCCCGCCGGCGCATACAAGAAATCGGCGCGCGTGGTCGGCGACGTCATCGGCAAATATCACCCGCACGGCGACCAATCGGTCTATGATGCGATGGTCCGCCTCGCGCAGGATTTCGCGCTCCGCTACCCGCTCGTCGACGGGCAGGGCAATTTCGGCAACATCGACGGCGATAACGCCGCCGCCTACCGCTACACCGAAGCGCGACTGACGGCGGTGGCGATGCAGCTCATGGCCGGGCTCGACGAGGGCTCGGTCGACTACAAGCCGACCTATAATGGCGAAGAGGAAGAGCCCGAGGTTTTCCCGGGCCTGTTCCCCAACCTCTTGGCGAACGGCGCGAGCGGCATTGCGGTGGGCATGGCGACCAGCATCCCGCCGCACAACCTGACCGAGCTGGTCGATGCCGCGGTGCATCTGATCGACAACCCCAAGGCCGACGACCGCGAACTGCTGCAGTGGGTCAAGGGCCCGGACTTCCCGACCGGCGGAATCCTGGTCGACGACGAGGACGTCATTGCCCGCGCTTATGTCAGTGGACGCGGCGCGTTCCGCCTACGCGCGCGGATCAGTGTCGAGCGCGAAAAAGGCGGCGGCTGGCACCTGCTGGTCAGCGAGATCCCTTATGGCGTGCAAAAGGCCAAGCTCATCGAGCAGATCGCGGCGCTGATCGGCGACAAGAAGCTGCCGATCCTGGCCGACGTCAAGGACGAGAGCGACGAGCAGATCCGGCTGATCCTTGAGCCACGCGCGCGCACGGTCGATCCCGATCTGCTGATCGACAGCTTGCTGCGCCTGACCGACCTCGAAATCCGCTTCCCGCTCAACCTCAACGTGCTCGACGCCACGCGCACGCCGGGCGTGATGAGCCTGAAGGAGGCGTTGCTTGCCTGGCTGTCGTTTCAGATCGAGGTGCTGGTGCGCCGCAGCCAGGTGCGGATCGGCAAGATCGACGAGCGCGTCGAGCTGCTCGACGGCTATTTGATCGCCTTCCTCAACCTCGACCGGGTGATTGCGATCATCCGTAGCGAGGACGAGCCCAAGCCGGTGCTGATTGCCGAATTCGCGCTCAGTGACACGCAGGCCGAAGCAATCCTCAACATGCGCCTGCGCCGGTTGCGCAAGCTCGAGGAAATGGAAATCGGACGCGAGCGAACGGCGCTGGCCAAGGAGCGCGAGGACCTCGCCAAGCTGATCGAAAGCCCGGCGCGCCAGCGCACGCGGCTCAAGCGCGATCTTGCCACGCTGATCGAAAAGTTCGGCGATGCGCGGCGCACCAGCATCGAAGTCGCGGCGGCGACGCGCGAGATCGACTGGTCGGCGATGATCGAAAAGGAGCCGATCACCGTCATCCTGTCGCAGCGCGGCTGGATCCGGGCGATGAAGGGGCATTTGGCGCTCGACCAGGTCGGGGACCTCAAATGGCGCGAGGGCGATGGTCCATTCATTCACTTCCACGCCCAGACGACCGATCGGCTGGCGCTGTTTGCGTCCAACGGCCGGGTTTACACGCTGGCCGGCGACAAGCTGCCGAGCGCGCGCGGGTTCGGCGAGCCGGTGCGCTTGTTCATCGACCTCGATGCCGAGGTGGAGATCGTCCAGCTGTTGAAGCTTGCGCCGGACAGCCGCTTGCTGCTTGCGTCGAGCGACGGCAAGGGCTTCGTCGCCACGGGCGAGGCGACGCTGGCCGAAACGCGCAAGGGCAAGCAGCTGGTCAATCTGCGGCCAGGAGCGAGCGTCGCGGTGGTGCGCCCGATCCCGGACGCCGCCGATACCGTCGGGGTGATCGGCGAAAATCGCAAGATGCTGGTCTTCCCATTGTCCGAATTGCCCGAACTGGCGCGCGGGCAGGGGGTGACTCTGCAGCGCTATCGCGATGGCGGGTTGTCGGATGCCGTTGCCTTCGCACTCGCGGACGGGTTGAGCTGGCCCTTGGGCGGCGAAAGCGGACGGGTGCGGACCGAAACGGATTTGAGCCCGTGGCGCGCGGCGCGCGGGGCCGCTGGGCGGATGCCGCCGATCGGCTTTCCGCGGAGCAATCGCTTTTCGTAAGCGCGCAGCCGGTTAACGGCCCCGTCGAGAGGAGAAAATTAACCGGTCTTTCGGATAAAGCGCGCCATGCAGGTTGCATATTCACGTGCCGAAGAGCGCGCCGGCGCGCGCGTCGATGTGCAGCCAATCCTTGTCGCCCCATCCCACGGCGACGATCATTGCCTGCTTGATGCGCTTCCGCTCGCAGCCGGCATCTTCTGCATGAAGTCGGGCAAGCTTTGGGTTCAGGCGCTCAATAAGCAATTCTTCGACCTGGCCTACTGCCACGGCTGTCCCGAGAAATTCTCCGAACTCTTTCATCATTATTCCGATGGCCTCGGCGGTGATTTCATTCGTTCGTTCCTTGCTGATCCAGCGAACGCGGTGGATGAGCTTGAGCTGACCGAGGGAACTGGCTTGAACCGCCGGTTCCTCAAACTGAAGATTGCTGCCCTGACGCCGGCGGCGGACAGAACGCCGCGTTGCCTGTTGAGCGTGGTCGATCGCACGATCGAAATTCAGGCCGAAAACAACCTTCGCGCCGAGATGCTGCGCGACAGCCTGACCGGCCTTCCCAACCGTCTGGCCTTCACCGAGGCCGTCGAGAAGGCCGGGGAAACTCTTAGCCGCGATCTCGGACATGCCGTGCTGGTGGTCGATATGCTGCGGTTCAGCCGCATCAACGAAAGCATGGGCGGAATTGCCGGCGATGAGTTGCTCATCACCTTCGCGCGAAGGCTCGTCCTCGCGCTGCGCGCCGGGGACATCCTTGCCCGTACAGGCGGGAACGAATTCGGCATCCTGGTTTCCTTGCGGAGGGGAATTGGCGACGCGCTGAAGGCGGCCGAACGCATTCACAAGGTCATGGCCGCCCCATTCAAAATCTCCGAGCTGGAAATCCGCGTTGAATGCGCGATCGGCCTGGCGATGATGCACGCGGGGCAGGACCCCGAAGAGCTATTTCGTAACGCGCAATTCGCAGTCAAGCAGGCCAAGGGCGCGGGCAAGCCGCAGGTTTATGAGCCGCAGCAGGCGACGGAAGCGCGGCGCCGCTTTTCAATCGAGACCGAGCTTCGCCGCGCGATCGAGAAGGAAGAGCTGAAGCTGTTCTATCAGCCGCTGATCAACCTCAAATCCGGCGAGGTTGCAGGTTTCGAGGCGCTGGCGCGGTGGGAGCATGAGGATCGCGGCGAGATCAGCCCGTCGGAGTTCATCCCCGTCGCAGAAGAAAGCGGCCTCATCCTTCACCTCGGCCGCTGGGCGATGGACAAGGCGGCGCACACCCTGGCGGATTGGGACCGTAAGGCAGGCAAGCCACTGCCGCTTTACGTCGGGGTAAACCTATCCGCGATCCAGGTCGCCAGGGACGATGTTGCAGCCCTCGTTTCGAGCGCCCTCAAGTCCAGCGGGCTCGCCGGCAAACGGATCACGGTCGAGTTGACCGAAAGCTCGATCGTCCAGGATCCAGCCCGCGCGACGCGGGTGTTCGAAGCCCTGAAAGCGCTCGATGCGACCGTCGCAATGGACGATTTCGGTACCGGCTACTCCAGCCTGGCCTATCTCCAGCGGCTGCCGATCGACGTGCTGAAGATCGACCGCAGCTTCGTCACCGGCATGATGGTCGATCCGGACAGCGTTGCCATCGTTCGCGCGGTGCTTGGCCTTGCCGAGGCGCTTGGCATGTCGACGACGGCGGAAGGGGTCGAAACGGTCGAGCTTGCGACCACCCTCGCGGCACTTGGCTGCGCGTCGGGCCAGGGTTTCCATTTTGCAAGGCCGCTCGAGGCCGAAGCTGCGTTTGCCTATGCCGAATCCCGGCGTCAGTGATGCAAAAATGTCCCGCTGCGGACCAAGAATTCCGGTGCCGGAACCCGCTCTGAATCCCGGAAGTTGAGCCCCTGAAACAGGGGAGAATGTCCGGCTATGACGCGATGGCGGGCGACACTCAGCATCTTGGCCGTCATTGCGGTCCCGGGCGCCGGCCAAGCGCAAAGTTTCGAACGTCACGCCGCATCGGATGCAGGCTCGAGCCGCCCCAAGCTCGATTTTCGACTGGTCGAAGAACCGCGCTATTCGAGCCGGCCGATCCACAATAGCGGAATGATCGCGCAGACTTCGGTCGCACCCAACGCGGCGATCGGCATCGGCTTGTTCAAGAGCAGCCAGCGCAAGCTGGATGCGGGGGAGTGGCGGGTGGACGGCCGTGCGAGCGGATCGCGCAAGGCCGCGGTTCGTTTCTCGCTCAAGTTCTGACCTGCGGCACGGCTTAATCTGGGAGATTGGGCGAACGCCGCTTGTGTGCGACTAATGGGTGATGCCCGAGTCCTCGAGTGACGTGCTGAAATCGATCATGGCTAGCCCGCTAGCCATGGTGCTGACCAACCCGCGCAAGCCCGACAATCCGATCGAAGTCGCCAATCGCGCGTTCCTCGACCTGACGGGTTATGCCGCGTCCGAAGTCGTCGGGCGCAACTGCCGCTTCCTTGCCGGCGAGAAGACCGAGCCGTGGATCAGCGCGCAGATCCGCAACGCGGTGGGAAATCAACGCCCGGTGTTGGTCGACATTCTCAACTACCGCCGCGACGGATCGCCCTTTCGAAACGGGGTCATGGTCGCGCCGCTGTTCGGCGAGGACGGGACGCTAAGTTACTTCCTGGGTTCGCAAGTCGATTTGGGGATGGACGAGCCGATGGCGCTGTCGGCGCTTCACGCGCGCGCGGCCGAGCGCGTCAAGGCGCTTCCGCCACGCCAGCGGCAGGTCCTGAAGGGCATGGCGTCCGGCCTCCTCAACAAGCAGATCGCCTATCAGCTTGGGATCGCCGAAAAGACCGTGAAGATGCACCGCGCAATGATGCTCGATCGCCTTGGCGTCGGAACCAGTGCCGAGGCGGTACGGATCGCAGTCGAAGCTGGGATCTGACTTTAAGGCTTGGACAGCGCCGCAGCGACTTCCGAATCGACGATTTCCGCGAACAGCGCGCCGGTCGGGAATCCGGCCTCGATCCACCGTTCCTCAATCTGCTTCAGCGTCGTCGCCACCAGCGGACCTTCGCGAAGGCCGCGCGCGATCAACGCGCCTCCGCTGGTCGGCAGCCGCGGCGCCTTCCAGCCGGCCAGCGACGCTGCTGCGGCACTATCGCCTGCAAGCAGCAACCGGTCGATCGCGCAATCGCTGCCCACTCGGTACGCCAGCACGCGCGGCGCGGAGCCGAGGTCGCGCTCGGCGGCGCAAACGAGGCGCTTTCGCGCCTTGTTGGACAGTCGCAGCCGGCCGCCGATCTTGTCGGCCAAGCCAGGATCGCGCGGCAGCAACGCCGCGAGCCGGCGAAGCGCATCGGGTACGACCGCAGCCGATTGCTCGGCCGCGATCAGCGCCCGCAGATCGGCAATGCGCGCGGGGTCGATCTCGGGCAGCACCGGGCGCAGGATCGCGCGGTCGAGCATGATTGCAAGCGTTGGCGCGGGATTGGGCAATCCCAGCAATTTCATGAGTTCGTCGGCGATCCGTTCCCGTGACAGCGCCATCAGATCGTTGGCGCGCGCGGTGCAGGCGTCGAGCGCGGGGCCGTCGGGCTCGGTCGCGCCAAAGCGGGCATGGAAGCGAAAGAAGCGCAGGATTCGCAAATGATCCTCGGCAATGCGCTGCAAGGGATCGCCGATGAAGCGGATGCGGCGCGCCTTGAGATCGTCGAGCCCACCGAAATAATCGTGGATCTGGCCCGTCAGCGGATCGGCCGAGAGCGCGTTGATGGTGAAGTCGCGCCGCGCCGCGTCCTCCTTCCAATCGTCGGTGAAGGCGACCGTCGCGCGGCGGCCGTCGGTGGAAACGTCGCGGCGCAGCGTGGTGATCTCGACCGGGTGCCCGTCGCTGACGGCGGTAACGGTGCCGTGGGCGATGCCGGTCGGCACGGCCTTGATGCGCGCCGCCTCGAGCCGGGCCACGACCTCCTCGGGCTTTAGGCGCGTGGCGAGATCGACATCGCTGACCGGCAGGCCGAGCAGGTCGTCCCGCACCGCGCCGCCAACGAAGCGCGTCAGCCCCTCATCGGCCCCGAGCGCGTCGAACAGGCGCTGCATGCCGCGGCGCTTGCGCCATTTGGCGGCGTCGAGCGTCATGAGGCGTGGAGCCGCCGCGCAAGGTTGATGGTCATTGCAGCCGTCGCCCCCAGATCCTGCGGCCGTTCCAGTCGATTTCGTAATAGTGGCGCTCCTGGCCTTGGAACAAGGCGCTGCGCCGCTGGTGGTTCGCGGGATCGAGCAGGAAGGCGAGCGGCGCTTCGAACCAGTCGGCGACCTCGGCCTCTTGCGCTTGCAGCGGAAGGTCCGGCGCCATGACTCCGATGACGGGCGTCACGGCATATCCGGTAACGGTGCGGTACGGCGCAAGATCGCCGATGACGTCGACGCGCGCCGGGTCGAGCGCAAGCTCCTCCTCGGCTTCGCGCAATGCTGCCTCGATGGCGGATTCGCCGGGGTCTATCCGTCCGCCGGGAAAGGCGATCTGCCCGGCATGCGTGCGCATGTGGTCGCGGCGGACGGTGAGGATGACGCCTGGGTCGCTGCGGTCGGTGACGGCGATGAGGACGGCGGCGGGGATGGCGGGTTCGAACCGTTCGCCGGGAAGATCGCTTTCCAGCAGGCGATTGGCGCCCGGAGCGGCGAGCGCCCGGCGAAGCTGGTCGTGGATGTTCATGCGCCGGGCATCAGCGTGAAGAAGGTCCCGTCGCTCCAGACTCCGGGCGGATCATTGCCTTCGGCCAGGGCGATTTCGGCCAGCTCGTAGTAGATCGCGCGGCTCAACTCGGCCTCGAGCCCGTGGCGCACGAGCACGCGCGGGGAGGGGCCGCCAGCCCCGTCCTCCGCAATCCGCAGCGGATGATCCGCGCCCAGGATGAGCGCGTCGCCACTGTCCAGGGTCAGGCCGATCTTGCGGTCGCGGCGCGTTCCCTCGCTCTGCATCTCGACCGCACGAAATGCCGTCGCCTCGACCTCGACGGTCAGCTTCTCCACGGGGGTGACGAGCACGTGTGACCCATCCGGCTCGCGCCGAAGGATGGTCGAAAACAAGCGCACCATTGCCGAACGGCTGATGGGCGCGCCGTCGTGATACCAGGTGCCGTCGCGCGCTATGCGCATCCGGGAATCGCCGCAGTGCGTCGGATTCCACCTGTCGACCGGCGGCAGGCGACGCATGTCGATCGCCGCTTGCAGCTCGGCCAGGCTGATTCCCTGCAGTTCGATCGGTGGTTGGCGCTCAGGCATTGGGGCGTCCTTGGATTGCTTCGCGCTGCGGCTCAAGGCAGGAGCCTCCCGATGCAACCCGAACAAGACCGTACGGCAATCGTCACCGGCGCCGCGAAAAGAGTCGGCGCGGAGATTGCCGGGGCTCTCCAGGCCGACGGCTGGACGGTGATCGCGCACGTCCGCGATCCAGGCGACACCGTGCCGGCGGGCATGCACAAGGTCGTCGCGGATCTAAGCCAGCCCGATTGCGCAGAGAGAATCTTCGCTGCGGCAGCGGGGCTTCCGACGGTTCGGCTGCTGGTCAACAATGCCGCGCGTTTCGCCGAGGATTCGATCGGCGCATTCAACCCGACCGAATTTGATGCGCACATGGCAGTCAACGCGCGCGCCCCGGCCTTGCTCATCGATCGGCTGGCGCGAGCGCACGACGGCGGCGACGCCCTTGTCGTAAACATTCTCGACTCCAAGCTGCTTGCGCCTAACCCCGATTTCGCAAGTTATACCGTGTCGAAGCAGGCGCTTGCAGGACTGACCGGGATCGCCGCGCGCGCATTGGCGGGGCGCGGCATCCGGGTGAACGGCATCGCTCCGGCGCTAATGCTGCGTTCCAGCGGCCAGTCGGCGGAAAATTTTGCGGAAATGCACCGCCGCAACCCGCTTCGCCGCGGCGTCGAGCCGAAGGATGTCGTCGACGCACTGCGCTATTTTATCGATTCCCGCTGCGTCACCGGCCAGACGATTACCATCGATTCGGGCCAGCATTTCCTGAACCTCGAGCGCGACGTGCAATTCCTGGAGACGTGATGGCTGACGACGACGCTCGCTTGTCCGGGATGGTGCCCGACCATCTCCAAGTCCGCTCGGCGCGGATCATTCTCGATTCGCTCGCTCTCGACGCCGATATCGGCTTTCACGATTTCGAGATTGGAAATCCGCAGCGCCTTCTCGCGACGGTGGAGATCTGGCTCGACGACGCGACGGCGCCTGCCAATGACGATCCCGCCGGCGCATGGGACTATGATTTCGTTCGCTCGCAAGTGCGCGAAATCGCGATGTTGCGACGGTACAATCTGCAGGAAACGCTCGCCCATGCCATCTTCGATCGGCTTGCAGCCCTGCATGGCATCCGGGATTTGCGGGTTCGTTTGTCTAAGCCGGATATCTATTCCGATGCGCGAGGGGTCGGCGTTGAGATTGCATCGTTTCACGCAGCTTGGCCGAACCGCTAGCAGCCTTCCGCCTGTGGAACAAAATTCGTTGCACGGCCTTTGAGCGAGGGATAAGGAAGCGCGCTTGTGGCCGATGATATGTTGATACATCGGTAGCAGGAATCACGAGACGGGGCGTCTGGGTCGCCCGGTCTGCGCCGTGGCCCCCACGGCTCGTCGAGGAGAATTGCGGGTTAATGTCTTACGCCCAACGCAAAGAGATCAGCGGCAACCGGACCCTGGCGATCATCCTGGTTCTCGTCCTTCAGGGCGCGCTTGGATATGCGATCGTTACCGGCCTTGCGTATAATGTCGTCAAGCAGGCCGTCGAAGATTTGAAGACCTTCGATGTGGAGGAAGAGCCGCCGCCACCCGAGGAACCGCCGCCACCGCCGGAAGACATGCCGGATGTTCCGCCTCCGCCGGTGACACCGCCGCCGTTGGTTCGGATGCAGGCGCCGGAACCGCCGATCGCCGTTGTGGAGACCCCGGCGCCGCCGCCCGTCATCCCGCCGGTCGTTCAGCGTCCGCCGCCTCCGCCGCCTCCGCCGCCGCCGCCGCGCAAGGTTGAATCAGCGCGTTCGCGCGGTAGCTTGGTGGGCCTTTTCAGTGCGGATGATTATCCGTCGTCGGCCGCTTCGGCGGGTGCAGAAGGTACGGTCCGCGCGTCGATTTCGGTCGGTCCCGATGGGCGGGTGACCGGTTGCAACGTCACGCAATCCAGCGGCAACAGCGCGCTTGATGCCGCGACGTGCAACATCATCCGCCGTCGAGCCAAGTTCACGCCGGCTCGTGACAGCAACGGCCAGCCCACTTCGGACACTGTTACGTCGCCGCCGATTACCTGGCGGTTAGAAGGTTAAAGCCACTTCATTCGGTTCAGGACTTCAAAAAGGAAAGCACAGTTATGCAAGCTCATGGCGGAGAAAACCCATACGGCCTGATCCCGGCACTTCAGCAGGGCGGTATCATCGCGTGGTCGGTGTTCGTCATCCTCGTCGGAATGTCGGTCATCTCCTTCTACATTCTCTTCACCAAGCTGATGCAGCAGCAGAAGATCATCAATCAGGGTCGGAAGGTCCGCTCCAGTTTCTGGAACTCGCCGAACCTTCGTGAAGCGGCGACCAAGCTCGAGGCGAAGAGCGCCTATCGCGCCATCGTGGATGACGCGCTCGTCGCGCAGGAACAGCACGGCAAGCTGACCGACCCGATCGACCAGCATGACTGGATGACCAATAGCCTGGCACGCAGCCAGGGCGCGATCGGCGCCCGGCTCGGCGAAGGTCTTGCCTTCCTTGCCACCGTCGGTTCGACGGCGCCGTTCATCGGCCTGTTCGGTACCGTCGTCGGCATCTACCGCGCGTTGATCAAGATCGGCTCGGCCGGTCAGGCGTCGATCGACGCCGTCGCCGGTCCGGTCGGTGAAGCTCTCATCATGACCGCGCTCGGCCTGGTCGTCGCGGTTCCGGCGGTGTTGGCCTACAACTGGCTGATCCGTCGCAACAAGTCGATCATGGAAGATCTGGCGGCGTTCACGAACGACCTTCACGGCTATCTGATGTCGAACGGTGCGGTGAAGCCGAACCTCGGCGGGACCACCGGTCCGGCGGTGCGCAACACGGCGCAGACCCGCACGGGTGCAGCGCCGACGCAGCCGGGCAGCGAGCCGGTTCGCCCCGGCCTGACGCCGACGGGTGCCCAGGCGACGCCGACGACCGCGAAGTAATCATCGAACCCGGGCCGGCGTTCGTGCCGGCCCGGTGTCGAGCCTGACGCAAGCGAAAGATTTGTCCCCATGGGAATGAGTGTAGGCCCCGCAGACGGTGACGACGACGTCGCCATCTCCGACATCAACGTCATCCCGCTCGCCGATACCATGTTGGTGATGCTGATCATCTTCCTGGTCACCGTTCCGGTCATCATCCAGACGGTGCCGGTGAAGCTGCCCAACGTGCGCTTCGAAGCGACCACGACCAAGCCGGAAAACGTCTCACTGACGGTCCGAAACGGGCCGGGCGGGTCCTGCGAGGTGTATTGGAACATGACCAAGGTCTCGCAGAAAGAGCTGCTCGACCGTGCGGTGAACAAGCTCGAGACGCTGGTCAAAGATGTTGGCGGCGTCGAGAACGTCACAGAAGAGAACATGCCCGAAGCGCACATCCGCGGCGACGTCGATACGCGGTACAAGTGCATCGGCGCGGCGATCATCACGATGCAGCAGGCGGGCTTCCAGCGCGTCGGCTTCATTTCCGAGCCCCCGCCGTTGGCCGGTGTGCGGTCTTAAGTAGGAGTATCTCGCCATGGCTATGCAAATGACGGGTGACAACACCCAGGGCGAGCCGATGATGGACATGAACGTCGTCCCTCTCATCGACGTGCTCCTTGTGCTTCTCATCATGTTCATCATCACCATTCCCGTGCAGTCGCACGCGGTGAAGCTGGATCTTCCGGTCAACGACCCCAACCAGGTGCAGCCGCCGCCGATCGACCCGGTCAAGAACAAGGTCGTCGTGAGTGCGGCTGGCCAGGTGCTGTGGAACGGTTCGCCGGTGAACCTTCAGCAGCTGCGCAGCTACCTTGACGTGACGCAGCAGATGAATCCGATCCCGGAGCTTCACATGCAGCCCGACGCTACGGCGCGCTACGAACTTGTCGACCAGGTTCTTGCCGTGACGAAGCAGGCCCGGGTTCAGAAGATGGGCTTCGTCGGCAACGAATATTATACGAACGTCTTCTAGAACGTTTGGTATTGATCCGAAGGAGGGCGGTCCTGCTTGGGCCGCCCTTTTTCATGCGAGGCTGGCGCAGGGACGGACCCCATGCCATTGCGAGAAAACATGACCGCTTCACGGAATTTCGCCGTCGTCATCCTGGCCGCGGGCAGGGCACGCGCATGCGATCCGATACGCATAAGGTTCTGCACCCGATTGCCAGCCGGCCCTTGCTGCTGCACCTGCTCGACCGCGTCGACGGTTTGGGTGCGGACAGGAAGATTGTCGTCGTCGGGAAGGGGCGCGAGCAGGTCGAAGCGGCGATCGCCGGCCACGGGGCGGAGATTGCCGTGCAAGCCGAGCAGCGAGGCACAGGCCACGCGGTTCAACAGGCGGCCAGTGCCCTTAAGGCTTACGAGGGTCCCGTCGTCATCCTTTATGGCGACACGCCGTTCGTGAAGGCGCAAACGCTGACGCGGATGCTCGATCGCCTCGACCAGGATGACCGGCCAGGTGTCGTCGTCCTGGCGTCGACTCCGCCCGATCCCCTGAAATACGGCCGGATCATCCTCGGCGCAGGGGATCGCATCGCGAAGATGGTCGAGTTCAAGGATGCCAGCGAAGCCGAACGTGCGGTCCGCTTGTGCAATTCGGGCATGATGGCGGTACGCGGCGCGGACCTCTTCCGGTGGCTTGACCAAGTGGGGAACGACAATGCCGCGGGCGAATATTATCTGCCCGACATCGTCAATATCGCGGGGGACGAGGGGCACGCCGCCGTGGTCATCGAAGGCGATCCCTATGAGACCGCTGGCGTAAACAGCCGCGCCGAGCTCGCCCATCTCGAGCTCGAATGGCAGCGCCGCCGCCGCGAGCAGGTGCTCGAGGAAGGCGCGACACTGATCGATCCCGAAAGCGTCTGGTTTGCTTATGACACCAAGCTCGGCCGCGACGTGACGGTTGAACCGCATGTCGTATTCGGGCCGGGCGTGAAGGTTGCCGACGGCGCGACGATCCACGCCTTCAGCCATATCGACGGCGCGTCGATCGGCGCGGGCGCAAGCATTGGCCCGTTCGCCCGGATCCGCCCTGGAACGCGCCTCGCCGCGCGCACCAAGGTCGGCAATTTCGTCGAGCTTAAGAAGGCCAGCGTGGGCGAAGGCGCCAAGGTCAATCATTTGTCTTACGTCGGCGACGCCGAAGTGGGCGCAAAGGCCAACATCGGCGCGGGCACGATCACCTGCAATTACGACGGCTTCGGCAAGCACCGCACCGTGATCGGCGCGGGCGCCTTCATCGGCTCCAACACTGCGCTGGTGGCGCCGGTCAACGTCGGCGACGGCGCGATCGTCGGGGCGGGATCGGTGATCACCGAAGATGTTGCCGCAGACAGCCTGGCGGTCGAACGCGCCGAACAGCGCGGCGTCGCCGGCTGGGCGAAGCGTTTTCGGGAGCGAATGACACGAAAGGCCACGCAATAGCTTGACGCGATATCATGATATGATATCGGTATATCATGACTCGCATTCTCGTGGATTTGCCAGACGACGATATCGAATGGCTTGATCGACTCGCGGCGGAGCAGGCAAAATCTCGGGCGTCGGTGCTGCGGGAGGCGGTTTCGGCTTACCGCGCCGACGCGCCCAAGGATTGGATCGACGCCGGCTTCGGCTTGTGGGCCCGGCACGGAATATCGATCGATCCTGCGACGTACGACCGGCAGCGTCGCGCGGAATGGACCCGGCCTTGGGACGACGATTATGAGGAAGTTCGCGCCGAATCCCCCGAAATGTTCACGGCGGAAGATGACCGCGAACGCGCGCATTATCTTGCCCTTGCCGCCAAGGCGGCCGGGCGGCGCAAGAAGTCCGCGGGATGAGCGGATATAGCTTCGACGCCAACATCCTGATCGATGCGCTGATGGATCACCGTCCGGCGCATACCGAGATTCGCCGCGCGACGGAGAGCGGCGCCCAGGTGTGGTTGAGCCGAATGGCATGGATCGAGGTCATGTCGAAGGGCACGGATGACATGCTGCGGGAGGCGCTGCGTTTCCTCGGCCGCTTCGGGATCGATGAGATCGACGAGGAGACGTCTCAGCGCGCCGCAGCTTTGCGCCGCGAGCGGCCGCGCCTGAAAGCGCCTGACGCGCTCATTCTGGCGTCGGCGCAGGTGCGCGGACGTGTCCTAATCACTCGAAACGTACGCGACTTCCCAGCCGTGATGCCGGGAATTCGCGTTCCCTACACCCTCTAGCAGGCGCTCTTGTCATGTGCGGAATTGTCGGAATTGTCGGAACGTCGGATGTCGCGCAGCGGCTGTTCGACGGGCTCAAGCGGCTTGAATATCGCGGTTACGATTCCGCGGGCATCTGCACCATTGAAGACGGCAGTTTGAAGCGTAGACGTGCCGAGGGAAAGCTCGACAATCTCGCGCGCGAGCTCAAATCCCATCCGCTTCACGGCGTCACGGGAATTGCCCACACGCGCTGGGCGACACACGGCGCGCCGACCGTCGGCAATGCGCACCCGCACATCGTCGGGCCGGTGGCGCTGGTGCACAATGGCATCATCGAGAATTTCAAGCCGCTCCGCGACGAACTGATCGCGGAAGGGCGCAAGTTCGAAAGCGAGACCGACACCGAAGTCGTCGGCCACCTGGTCGCGCGCGAGGTGGAAGGCGGGGCATCGCCGCAGGACGCCGTGGCGGCGGTCCTGCCGCGGCTTCACGGCGCATTCGCGATCGCCATCCTGTTCCGCGATCACCCCGACCTCATCATCTGCGCGCGGCGCGGCGCACCACTGACGGTCGGCTATGGCGACGGGGAGAATTATCTGGGATCGGACGCGCTTGCAGTCGCGCCGTGGACGCAACGCATCGCCTATCTCGACGAGGGCGACTGGGCGATCATCCGCCGCGACGGAATTGAGATTTTCGATCGCGACAACCAGCCGGTCGAGCGCGACATCGTCCAGTCCGGCGCATCCTCGGCGCCGGTCGAGAAGGGCAATTACCGCCACTATATGCAGAAGGAGATTTTCGAGCAGCCGATCGTGGTTGCCCAGACGCTCCAGACCTATGTCCGCCCGTTCGAGGGCGAGGTCGCATTGCCCGATGCGGATCTCGACCTGGCCAAGGTCGACCGCGTGACGATCGTCGCGTGCGGAACGAGCTTTTATGCCGGCCTCGTTGCCAAATATTGGATCGAGCAGTTCGCGCGCGTGCCCGTCGACATCGATGTCGCATCGGAATTCCGTTACCGCCAGCCGGTGCTCGAGCCGGGCGGGCTCGCGCTGTTCATCAGCCAATCGGGCGAGACGGCGGACACGCTCGCCGCGCTGCGTCACGCGCGTGATGAGCAGCAAAGGATCGCAGTGGTCGTCAACGTGCCGACCAGTTCAATGGCGCGCGAGGCGGATCTTCTGCTACCGACCCACGCCGGTCCCGAAATCGGCGTTGCGTCGACCAAGGCCTTCACCTGTCAGCTCGCGGTGCTGGCCGCGCTCGCCGCCAACCTTGCCCGCGCCAAGGGCCGGTTGTCGCGCGAGGAGGAAATCGACATCGTCGCGCATCTTCAGGAGGCGCCCGCGGCGCTCAACGCGGCGCTGGGGCATGACGATGACATCGCCGCGATGGCGTACCTCATCGCGCCGGCGCGCGACGTGCTCTACCTCGGCCGCGGGCCCGATTATCCGATGGCGCTGGAAGGCGCGCTCAAGCTCAAGGAGATCAGCTACATCCACGCTGAAGGCTATGCCGCGGGCGAGATGAAGCACGGGCCGATTGCGCTGATCGACGAAGCCGTGCCGGTGATCGTCATCGCGCCGTCCGGGCCGTTGTTCGAAAAGACCGTGAGCAACATGCAGGAGGTGCGCGCGCGGGGCGGGAAGATCGTCCTGATCAGCGACGCCAAGGGCATCGCCGAGGCGGGCGAAGGCTGCATGGCGACGATCGAGATGCCCGAAGTGCATCCGCTGATCGCGCCGCTGGTCTATGCCGTTCCCGTCCAGCTGCTCGCCTATCACGTCGCCGTGCTCAAGGGCACCGACGTCGATCAGCCGCGCAACCTGGCGAAGAGCGTCACGGTCGAATGAAGCATATCGGCATCCTCGCCCACAGCTTCGAGGGTGCGGGCCTGTGTTTCCGCACCGCGTGCCTGGCGGGTGTCGAGCGCCTGGGCGCGCACATGCACCCCGAGATCAGCATGACCTGCAGTCCGATGGCGCTGGCGATGCCGGCGTGGGAAAGCGGGGATCACGCGCCGTTGCGGACGATGTTCGGCAGCGAAGCGGCCAAGCTTGCGGCGGCGGGCGCCGACTTCTTCGTCTGTCCCGACAATACGGCGCATATCGCGCTGGAGCAGGACGGCGCGCCGTTCGCCATTCCCGCACTGCATATTGGCGAAGTCGTTGCCGAGGAGGCGCGGCGGCAGGGCTTCGCCAAGGTCGGGATCCTGGGCACCAAATATACGATGACCGGCCCGGTCTATCCCGCTGCCTTGGCGCGGCGCGGGATTGGCTACGCCGTGCCGTCGGGGGTGACCGAACCTTGGTCAACGACATCATCTTCGACGAATTGTGTCTTGGCCAATTCACCGACGAGGCGCGCAGCACCTATTGCGACATCATCGGCAAGTTGGCGGAGGAAGGGTGCGACTCGGTCGCGCTGGTGTGCACCGAAATCCCGCTGTTGATCACGCCCGACGTGTCGCCGCTGCCAACGCTCGATTCGACGCGGCTGCTCGCCCGCGCGGCGGTCGATGTGGCCCTGGGCGATGCGACCATGCCGATGTGGCGCGGAGGCCTGCCGAGCTAGGCCGCGGCGGCAGTTCGCGTCGCCTCAAGCTGCTGCACATGGCGGCTGAGGCGTTCGTAGAGGAAATCGATCACTGTGCGCACGCGTGGCGTGTGACGCACGCGTTCATGGGTGAAGAGCCACAGGACTCGCTCGTGATCGTGGCGCGGCGCCATGCAACGGATCAGGTCGGGATCGGCATCGGCGACGACGCAGGGCAGGACGGCGATGCCGAAGCCTGCGCGGACACCCGACAGCAGCCCGCCGGACGTCGCGTGATGCATCGCCACCTGCTGCTCCAGCCCCAACGCCTGGAGCCAGGCCTGGTAGTGGATCCACAAATTGCCGCCGCCGCCACCGATAAAGGAGTGCGATCGCAACTCCTCGATCGTCGTCGGCACGCCGTGGCGCTCGCCATAAGCGCGACTGCAATAAAGCGCCCAATCGTCGATGCACAGCCGCCGCCCGACCAGTCCGGCCGGTTGCGCCATCGCGGTGCTGCGGAGCGAAACGTCCGCTTCGCCGGCACCAAGATCGCGGACCTTCTGCGACGTGTCGAGTTCGATCACGATGTCGGGGAAGCGTTGGTGCAATTCGGTCAGCAGCGGCGTAAGCAAAGTGATGGCGTAAATTTCCTCGGTCGTGATCTTGACCGTGCCGCGCACTGCGCGCGCCTGCCCCGAGGCCGCGCCGGCAAAGTCGTCGATGGCCTGTTCGACCGCCCCCGCCTTGGCCAGCAATTCCTCGCCCGCGGGGGTCAGCGCGTAGCCCGCCTGCCGCTTCTCGAAGAGAGGGAAGCCGAGCGCCTGTTCGAGCGCGGCGATGCGCCGCGCCACGGTCGTCTGGCTGGTGCGCAGCGCCCGGCCCGCGCGCAGGGTACTGCCTTCACGCGCGACCGCGAGGAAGTAGCGGAGGTCGTCCCAATCCATCAGGCCTTGCCCTAGCTCCATTTTGCCGGTGCAGGTTCTGCAAATTTGCAGAACCATAGCACGACATCGTGGCTTACGTAAGTTGCATTTCAGGACTAATTGGACGGTCGCACTCGGAACAGGGAGACGCGACATGAAGGCCATTCACATCATCATCGCTTCGGCGCTCATTACGGCGACCGCACTCAAGGCCGTCCCGGCTTTGGCCGACCCCGTTGCCGACGATGTCGCGGTCAGCTTCGTGCGGACTGCTGACCTCGACCTCAACAGCCCGGTGGGGCAGCGCCAGCTCGACCGCCGCCTGGTCACTGCCGCGCGGGAGGTTTGCGGAAGCGTGTCGTCCGCCGACCTCGAAGGCCGCAACGCGGTGCGGTCCTGCGTCGATACGGCGCTTGCCAAGGCGCGCAGCGATGGCGCGCAAATGGCGTCGGCGCAGCGCGACATCATCGCCGTCACCGCCGCGCGCTAGACGTTACGATCTCTCCCAGAAGGGCGTCGTCAGCGGTGACGGCGCCCTTCGCTTGTGCGCGTCGCGGCGCTTGATTAGGCCAAGGCGATGGAAGTCACCGGCGGCTGTCATTGCGGTGCGGTCCGCTTCACGGCGACCCTGCCGGAGGCGCCGGTTCCTGCGTTGGACTGCAATTGTTCGGTGTGCCGGATGACGGGCTTCCTGCACATTGTCGTACCGCATGAGGACTTCGAGCTCCTGACCGGACGTGACTCGCTCGCCAGCTATCGCTTCGGCAGCGGTACTGCCGAGCATCTGTTCTGCCGTATTTGCGGAGTGAAGAGCTTCTACCAGCCGCGCAGCCACCCTGATGCCTGGAGCGTGAATGCGCATTGTCTGGACGCGCCGCCGGCCCTGGCGATCGAACCGTTCGACGGGCGCAATTGGGAAGCGGCAAAGGCCAACCTCGACGCACAGGACTAGCGCGGTTACGGCAGTCGCCGATGCACCATAATCTGCGCCTGACCGTCGACCGATCGGCACTGACCGCCAATTACCGCTGGCTCGCCGAGCGCGCGGGCGTTCCTGCTGGCGCGGCGATCAAGGCCAACGGCTATGGCCTCGGCGCGCGCGAGGCCGCGCAGACGCTGTACAAAGCCGGTTGCCGCGACTTCTTCGTCTCGACCTGGGCAGAAGCCGAGGCACTTGGCCCGTTCCCGATCGGCAGCAGCCTGGTGGTCCTTCACGGCGTCGGGCCGAAGGACATGAAAGCGGCGCTGGCGTCGACCGCGCGGCCCGTGCTCAACACCGCCGAACAGGTCGCCCGCTGGAAGGACAGCGCGCGCGACCGGCCGTGCGACGTGATGGTCGACACCGGCATGAACCGCCTCGGGCTGAGGCCGGACGAACTGGCGTCGCTCGACGGCCTGACGATCGAGACGCTGCATAGCCATCTTGCCTGCGGCGACGAGGATCATGCGATGAACCGGGCGCAGCTCGACCGCTTCCGTGGCATTGCGGCGGAGGTGCCTGCGAAGCGCTACAGCCTCGCCAATTCGGCCGGGATCTGCCTTGGCCGCGACTTCAGCTTCGACCTCGTTCGCCCCGGGCTCGCGCTCTACGGCGGCGTGCCGCGCGAGGAGGCGGAGGGAAATATCCGCAGCGTCATCCGCGTCGATGCAGAGATCGTGCAGCGGCGCACGATCCGCGCGGGTGAAAGCTGCGGCTATGGCGCGACCTTCGTTGCGCCGGCCGACACCGAGGCGGCGATCGTGAACATCGGTTATGCCGACGGCTATTTGCGCGGCTTCTCGTCGCGCGGATCGGCGTTTGCGAAGGAATTCGCGCTGCCGGTCATCGGCCGCGTGTCGATGGATCTGATCGCCGTGGATTGCGATGCGGTGCCGTCGCTCAAGGAAGGCGACTGGCTGGAGATCGACTACGACTTGCCGAGCGCGTCACGCCAGTCCGGGCTTTCGCAATACGAGCTTTTGACGGCGCTGGGCGCGCGCTTCGAGCGGCTTTGGGTCTAGCCTCGGGCGCCCGGGTCTTGGGCTGGTAACGGCACAGGTCCGCGACCGGGCAGCGCCAGCATTCTGGCAGCCGCGCCTTGCATGTGTAGCGGCCGTGCAGGATCAGCCAGTGATGCGCGTCGCGGCGGAACGGCTGGGGCACGATCTTCTCGAGCCTGGCCTCGACCGCTTCGACGGTCTTGCCGGGCGCGAGGCCGGTGCGGTTCGACACGCGAAAAACGTGCGTATCAACCGCGAACGTTTCCTCCCCAAAGGCGGTGTTGAGCACGACATTGGCGGTCTTGCGCCCGACGCCGGGCAGCGCCTGCAGTTCGTCGCGGGTCCGCGGAACCGCGCTGCCGTGGTCGCGGATCAGCGCCTGCGACAAAGCGATGACGTTCTTGGCCTTGGTGTTGAACAGGCCGATCGTCTTGATCGCCTCGCGCAGGTTCTCCTCGCCAAGTTCCACCATCTGCTCGGGCGTGTGGATGCGGGCGAAGAGCGGGCGGGTTGCGATGTTGACGCCGGCATCGGTCGCTTGCGCCGACATCACCACGGCGACGAGCAATTGGTACGGATTGTTCGATTCAAGCTCGGTCTGCGGCGACGGGTTTGCCTCGGCCAGCCGCCGGAAGAATTCGAAAATCTGGTCGCGGGTCACAGCGCCGACACGACATCCCGCATGGAATAGAGCCCGGCCGGCTTGCTCGCGAGGAAGCGTGCCGCGGCCAGCGCGCCGCGCGCGAAGATCATGCGACTTTCGGCGCGGTGCGACAGGATGATCCGCTCTTCCGGGCCGAGGAACAGTACGTCGTGATCGCCCGCAACGGTGCCCCCGCGCAGCGCGGCATAGCCGATCGCGCCGACTGCCCGCTCGAGTCCGGTCCCGTCGCGGCCGCGTTCGGCCTTGACCTGACCGCCACGCCCGCGCGCTGCCGCATCGCCGAGCAGGAGCGCGGTGCCCGATGGGGCGTCGGCCTTGTGACGATGGTGCGTCTCGGCGATCTCGATATCCCAGTCGGGTCCAAGGACTCGGGCGGCGCGCTCGACCAGATCGGCGAGCAGCGCAACGCCGAGCGAGGTGTTGGACGCGCGCAGCACCGCCACGCTCTTGGCCGCTTCCGCGAGCTGGGCGTCCGCGTCTGGGCCAAGGCCCGTGGTGCCGACGAGGATCGGGACGCCTGCAGACGTTGCCCGATCGAGGCTGTCCTGAAGTGCATTCGGCACCGAAAAATCGATCAGCACGTCGCCGCTGTCGCTGCTGAGCGCGAACCCGGTATCGTCGGCAATGGCGGCGGCGATCGCCTTCCCCATGCGGCCGTCGGGCGCGAACAGGGTGATGCGGATCGGCTGATCGGCGGTGCGCATAGGCAAGCGGCTTAGCGAAGCCGTTCCTGCAGGGCCAGCGCTGCGGCGGGCGCCCGCACCTTGGCGCCGTTGATGAAAAAGACGTAGGCGTCGCGGCCGGCGGCCTGCCACGCCCGCGCCTGCTCGGCGAAGCCGTCGAGCGCGGCATCATCGTACCCCGTGACGACTTCCTCGCGCATGCGCTGGAGGCGGGCGTAGCGGAAGCTCGCGGTGTCGACGTCGATCGTCGGATAGACGTCCGAATCCTCGAGCACGACCGCGATGTCGCGCGCGCGGCAGAGATCGAAGAATGCCTCGTCGTCGAAGCTGGCGTGGCGCGGCTCGAACGCGTGGCGCAGTTTGAGATCGCCGATCTGGTCGGGGATCAGGTCGATGAACGCGGCAATGTCGTCGCGGTCGAAGGTCTTGCGCGGCCCAAACTGCCACAGGATGGGGCCGAGCTTGGGCCCAAGCACCTCGAACCCCTGGCCCAAGAAATTGGCGATGCTTTCGCCGCCCTCGGCAAGTTTGGAGCGGCTGACGCAGTAGCGCGAGGCCTTGATCGCGAACTGGAAGCCGTCGGGCGCGGCATTGCCCCATTTCTCCCAGCTTTTCGCGCTTTGCCGCCCGTAGAAGGTGGCGTTGATCTCGATCGCGCCAAGGTGGCTTACGGCATAATCAAGCTCCTTCGCCTGCGGATGCTTGTCGGGATAGAAGACGCCGCGCCAGGGCGGGAAGGTCCAGCCGCCGATCCCGGCGCGAATGGTTGCGTCGCTCATGCCTTGCGGCTCTATGCTGTCGTCATGGAGGTGCGCAACATTGTCATCCTGACGGGCGCCGGCGTGTCCGCCGAAAGCGGGCTTGCCACCTTCCGCGGGCCCGACGGCCTGTGGGAGGGGCATCGCGTCGAGGATGTGTGCACGCCCGAGGCGTTCGCCCGCGATCCGGCGCTGGTGCATCAATTCTACGACGCCCGCCGCGCGCGGCTAGCGGAGGTGGAGCCCAACTCCGCCCATCACGCGCTCGCACGCCTCGACGCCGAATGGCCGGGCGAGCTTCTGCTGGTCACGCAGAATGTCGACGACCTCCACGAGCGCGCGGGATCGGCGCGGCTGATTCACATGCATGGCGAGCTGACGAGCGGCTGGTGCCTAGCGTGCAACAATCGCTTCCCGTGGGCCGGAGAGATGAACGCAAGCTCGTCCTGCCCGACCTGCACCGCGCCGGGCATGGTTCGGCCCGACATCGTCTGGTTCGGCGAGATGCCCTACGCGATGGAACGGATCGAAGAGGCGCTGCAGCGCTGCGACCTGTTCGTGTCGATCGGAACGTCAGGCGCGGTTTACCCCGCCGCGGGCTTCGTCCAGACCGCGCGCTACCGCGGTGCGCGGACGCTGGAGATGAACCTGGAGCCGAGCCAGGGCAGCTACTTTTTTCACGAAAGCCGGATCGGCCGCGCGGGCATCCTCGTGCCCGCATGGGTCGACGAGATGCTCGCCGCTCAGTCTGCCCAATCGAGGCCGATGCCCTCGTAGAGTCCACGGTCCTCGCTCCAGCGGGGGGCGACCTTGACGTGGAGGTAGAGGTGCACCGGATGCCCGAGGTGCGCGGCGATTTCCCCGCGCGCGGCTTCGCCGATCGCCTTGAGCCGCGATCCGCCCTTGCCGATGACGATGCCTTTCTGGCTGTCGCGCTCGATCAGCACCTGCGCCATGATCTCGGTCGATCCGTCGGACCGTTCGCTCCATTTTTCGATCTCGACCGCGGAGGCGTACGGCAGCTCCTGATGAAGCTGGAGGAAGATTTGCTCACGCACCAGCTCGGCCGCGACCATGCGGTCGGTCGCGTTGGACACTTCGTCTTCGGGATAGAGCCACGGACCTTCAGGCACGGCCGCGGCAAGTGCCGTCTTGACGTCATCGACCCCGTCGCCGGTCAGCGCGCTGATCATGAACAGCTGCTGGGGGCAATGGCGTCGGTAATCTGTTGCGCTAGGCCGAGCAGCTTGCCCTTGTCCGCGCGATCCACCTTGTTGAGCGCGACCATGACGGGCGACTTGCGCCCCTGCAGCCCGTCCACGATCCGCTCGACGCCGGCGCGCATGCCCGCCTCGGCGTCGATCACGAGAAGGGTCAGTTCGGCGTCCTCGGCCCCGGTCCAGGCGGCGGCGACCATCGCCCGGTCGAGCCGTCGCTTCGGCTCGAAGATGCCGGGCGTGTCGACCAGCAGGATCTGCGCGCGGTCGTGGATGGCAATCCCCATCAGCCGCGCGCGCGTGGTCTGCGCCTTGGGGCTGACGATCGCGACCTTCTGCCCGACCAGCGCATTGACCAGTGTCGACTTGCCGGCGTTGGGCGCACCGATCACGGCCACGAAGCCGGCGCGGGTGCCGTCTTCGCTCATTGCAACTGCGCCAGCAGTGCGGTGGCGGCTTCCTTTTCGGCTTCCTGCTTGCTTGCACCTTGCGCACTCGCTTCACCCAGGCCGGGGACGCGGACCTGGACGGTGAACAACGGCGCGTGGTGCGGGCCGGTGCGCGACACGAGCGCATATTCGGGCGGCTTGCACCCGCGCGCGGCGGCCAGTTCCTGAAGGCCTGACTTGGGATGTTGCGGCGCGCGGCCCTGGCCGGCGAGCAGTTCGCCCCACGCGTCGAGAATGAAGGCCTGCGCCACGTCGAGCCCGCCGTCTAGCCATAGCGCGCCGATCAAAGCCTCGACCACGTCGCCGATGACATTGTCGCTGCGGTTGGCATGGTCTTCGCGCGCCTGACGGCCGAGCCGGATGAGCGGCGGAAGCCCGATCGCGCGGCCAACTTCGGCGCAGGTTTCGCGCGCGACGAGGGCGTTGTAGCGGCGCGACAGCTTGCCTTCCGGCTCGTCGGGATAGCGCTCGTACAAGGCGCGGGCGATGACCACGCCGAGCACCCGATCGCCGAGGAATTCAAGGCGTTCGTAGCTTTCACCGCCCACGCTCGAATGGGTCAGCGCCATGTCGAACAAATGTTTGTCGCGCGGCTGGTGGCCGAGCGCGTCGCGAATGAACCCGGCTACATCGTCCTTCATTGCCGGCCGTCCACATAACCATTGCCGATGCGGTCCCAGCGGAGCGCAGTGAACCAAGTCCACGGCAGGACATAGGAGGCGCTGCCGTCGGTCGACCAGAACGTCACCATCGCCCGGCCGATCAGATGATCGAGGGGGACCAGGGCAATCCCGCCCTCGGCGCTCGAAAAGCGACTGTCGAGGCTGTCGTCGCGATTGTCGCCCATCAGGAACACATGGCCCGCGGGGACGGTGACGGGCCCGAAGTCGTCGGCAGGGCCGCCGCTCACCTGGTCGAGCACCGTATAGGACGGTCCGCCCGGCAATGTTTCGCGGTAGGCGCGATAGCTGCACATGATCTGGTCGCCAGCCTGGGCGAGTTGGGGCGCAGCCGGCGGGACGGTTTTGCACGGGGTGTTGGGGCTGACGGGCATGCGCGCGGGCGCGATCGGCACTTGGGCGAGGGCACGACCGTTCAGAATAGCGCGGCCGCCGCTCACTGCGATCGTGTCGCCGGGTACGGCGATGACTCGCTTGATGAGGTCGGCGGGATCGGTCGGGTGGCGGAAGACCACGACGTCGCCGCGCTTCGGCGTGCCTTCGAGAACGCGCCCATCGAAGCTCGGAATGCCGAACGGGAAGCTGACGCTGGCATAGCCGTAGGGCCATTTCGCGACCATCAGATAGTCGCCGATGTAGAGCGTCGGCAGCATCGACCCCGACGGGATGCTGAATGGCGCGAAGAGGAAGCTGCGCACCGCCCAGGCGAGCAGTGCGAGCCCCAGGACGAAGCGTACGGTGCCCCAGGTTCCGCCGTCATCCCCGCTCGAGGTGTCAGGCTTGGAGCGGCGGGTGAAGGCCTTAAGCATGTGCGCGCGCTTCTTCTCGCCCGCTCGCCTCAGGTCAAGCCGGGGTGGCATTTGCCGGGGCGCCGTTTATGTGGCTGGCGCAATGGATGAGCATCGGCAGCAAGGCGGCACGCAAAGGCTCGACGAGCTGTTCAGGGCCGAGCCTGACCGGCTGAGCCGCCTGACGTTCGAAGTTGCCGGCGTCTATTTCGACTGGTCGAAAACGCACCTCGACCGAGCGACGATTGAGCGCTTCGAGGACCGCGCCGAAGCTGCGGGCGTCGCGAAGGCGCGCGATGCTTTGTTTGCCGGGGACATCGTCAATCCCAGCGAGGGCCGCGCCGCGACTCATGTCGCCGAGCGTGGAAGCGGCGCGGCGGGCGATAATGCCGAGGCCGCCGCGCGGCGAGGGCGTGTGCGCGCGCTGGTCGACGCGATCGAGGGCGGCGCATTCGGCGATATCACCGGAGTGCTGCACATCGGTATTGGTGGATCGGTCCTCGGGCCCGCGTTGCTCACCGACGCGCTGGGCCGGAGCCGCTCGCGGATCGATGTCAGCTTTCTTTCCAACATTGACGGCGGCGCCTTTGAAGAAGCTACCGACATGCTCGACCCGGTGACGACCCTGATCGTCGTGGCGTCGAAGACGATGACCACGGCGGAGACGCTGGCCAACTATGGCGCGGCGCTCGACTGGCTGCGTGACGCCGGCGTCGAGGACCCGCACGGACGGGTGATCGCGGTCACCGCCAAGCCCGAAGCTGCGGTTGCAGCCGGGATCGACGAAACCCGCGTGCTCGTCTTCGGGGAGGGCGTCGGCGGCCGCTACTCGCTGTGGAGCGCGGTCGGCGTATCGGCTGCGCTGGCGCTGGGTTGGGATGCGTTCGAAGAGCTTCTCGAAGGCGCGGCTGAGATGGACCGGCACTTTCGCTTCGCCGCCCCGGCGGAAAACGTGCCCCTGATCGCCGCCTTCGCCGACCGGCTTTATGCCGAGGAGTATGGTTGCGGGACGCGCGCCGTCTTTCCCTATGACGAGCGTTTGCGGCTGCTGCCCTTCTACCTTCAGCAACTCGAGATGGAATCGAACGGCAAGTCGGTGCGGATCGACGGGTCGGCGGTGACCGCGCCGAGCGCGCCGGTCACGTGGGGCGGGACGGGGACCGATGCGCAGCATGCAGTGTTCCAGTTGCTCCATCAGGGCACGGCGATCGTGCCGGTTGAATTTGTAACGGTTCGCGAGGGCGAGGACAGCCAGAGCCCCGAGCACCGCCGCGCGCTTCTCCTCAACGCCATCGGCCAGGCGGCGGCCTTGATGCACGGCAAGGCGAGCGACGATCCGCAGCGGGCCTATGCCGGCAACCGGCCCAGTGCGACCATCCTGCTGTCCCAGCTCGACCCGCGTTCGCTGGGGGCGCTGCTGGCCTTCTACGAGCACCGCACCTTCGCCAATGCCGCGCTGCTCGGAATTAACCCGTTCGATCAATGGGGCGTGGAATTGGGCAAGCAGATCGCGGGCAAGCTGGCCGATGGCACGAGCGAAGAGAAGCTTGACGCCTCCACGCTCGCACTCATGGAACGAGCGGGGCTCTGATGGCGGATTTCGACCTGTTCGTGATTGGCGCCGGGTCGGGCGGCGTCCGCGCGTCGCGCGTGTCCGCCGCTTATGGCGCGCGCGTCGGCATCGCCGAGGAGCATAAGATCGGCGGCACCTGCGTCATCCGCGGCTGCGTGCCCAAGAAGTTGCTCGTCTACGGGGCGCACTTTGCCGAGGATTTGAACGACGCGGCGATGTTTGGCTGGGACATTCCCAACTGCCGCTTCGACTGGCCCGTCCTGCGCGACAATGTCCTGGCCGAGGTCGGGCGGCTCGAGGGCGCCTATGCCGACACGCTGACCAACCATAAGGTCGAAATCTTCCGCGAACGCGCGGTGCTGACCGGGCCCAATTCGGTCCAGCTCGCCGGTGGGCGGACGATCACCGCAGACAAGATCCTCATCGCCACCGGCGCGCGCCCGCTGATGCCCGATATTGAGGGCATCGAGCATGCGATCAGTTCGAACGAGGTCTTCCACCTTGACAAGCTGCCCGAGCGAATCGTGATCGTCGGCGGTGGCTACATCGCCAATGAATTCGCCGGCATCTTCCTCGAATTCGGAACGCAGGTCACGTTGGTCAACCGCACCGACGTGCTGCTGCGCCATTACGACCAGCAGATCGTCGACCGTCTGATTCAGATCTCCGTGAAAAAGGGCATCAGCTTCGAATTCAACACCCGCATCGACCGAATCGCGCGGCTCGACAGCGGGCGTCTGCAGATATCGATGACCGGCTGCGACGACATGGAAGCGGATCAATTGCTGTTCGCGGTCGGGCGCCGGCCCAATATCGAGGGCATTGGGCTCGACGCGGCGGGCGTCGAGCTGGGTGAGAACGGCCAGATCAAGGTCGACGACGACAATCGCACCAACGTCGGGTCGATCTTCGCCGTCGGCGACGTCACCGATCGCGTCCAGCTCACCCCCGTCGCGATCCGCGAAGGCCAAGCCTTCGCCGACACCTTCTTCGGCAAGAAGCCGTGCCGGGTCGATTACGGTTGCATCCCCTCGGCAGTGTTCAGCCATCCGCCGCTCGCCGCGGTGGGCATGACCGAGGGCGAAGCGCGCAACCGGCTGGGCAGCGTCAAGACCTACGTCTCGGACTTTCGCCCGATGAAGAACGTGCTGGCGGGGCGCAACGAGCGCTCGCTGTACAAGATGGTGGTCGACGAAAGCACCGACGAGGTGGTCGGCATGCACATGATCGGTCCCGATGCGCCCGAAATTTTGCAAGCGGCGGCGGTGGCGGTGAAGGCCAAGCTCAAGAAGGCCGACTTCGACGCGACCGTGGCGCTTCATCCGACGATGGCCGAAGAATTGGTTTTGATGCGATAATCCCGTCCGCTCGACACGAACGGTGAGGGAATCAGCAAGCTAGTGGGGACGTACTTGCACGACGCGGTGATCATTGGCGCCGGCCACAACGGCCTGACCTGCGCTTATTACCTTGCGCGCAAGGGTCTTAAGGTCGCCATCCTCGAAGCGGGGCCGGTCGTCGGCGGCGCGGCGGTTACGGACGAATTCCTGCCGGGTTTTCGCAATAGCGCGGCGAGCTACACGGTCAGCCTGCTCAACCCCAAGGTCATTGCCGACATGCAGCTCGAACGGCACGGGCTGAAGGTCGTGCTGCGCAAGACCGACAACTTCCTGCCGGGCCACGGCGATTATCTTTTGTCCGGGCGTGGCGGCCTGACGCGCAAGGAGATTGCGCGCCATTCGAAGGCCGATGCCGCGGGATATGACCGCTACATCGCCGATCTCGATGTCGTCGTCCGACTGCTCAAGAAGTGGCTACTCCAGGCGCCGCCCAATGTCGGCACGAAGCTAAGCGCGCTGCCAAAGTTGCTCGGCCTTGGGCGCGACATGGCCGGGCTGTCGCTCGAAGAGACGCGAATCGTGCACGATTTCGCGCTGCGCAGCGCGTCCGAATTGCTCGACCGCTATTTCGAAAGCGACATCGTCAAGGCACTGTTCGCGTTCGACGGGATCGTCGGCAACTTCGCCTCGCCCCATTCGTCCGGAACGGCCTACGTCCTGCTCCACCATCTGTTCGGGGAGGCGGCGGGGGTGCCGGGTGCATGGGGCCATGCGATCGGCGGCATGGGGTCGATCACTCAGGCCATGGCCAAGGCGTGCCGCGAGGCGGGCGTCGACATCCTGCTCAACACGCCGGTCGAAGAGGTGATCGTCACCAACGGCCGCGCCGCGGGCGTCGTTGCCGACGGCAAGGCGTGGCGCGCCACGTCGGTGGTGGCGGGCGTCAATCCGCGCCTGTTGTTCGATCGGCTCGTGCCCGGCGGGGCGGTCGATGCCAAGGTCGCGGCGCGCATGGCGGGGTGGAAATGCGAAAGCGCGACCTTCCGCATGAATGTCGCCTTGTCCGAACTGCCGCGCTTCACCGTCCTGCCCAAGCGCGGCAATCACCTGACCGCGGGCATCATCATGGCGCCGAGCATGGCCTACATGCACCGCGCCTACCTCGACGCGGAAACTCACGGCTGGTCGAAGCAGCCGGTGATCGAGATGCTCATCCCCTCGACGCTCGACCCAAGCCTCGCCCCCAAGGGCAAGCATGTCGCGAGCCTGTTCTGCCAGCATTTCCGCTACGACTTAGGTCCGGGGCGAAGCTGGGATGATGAGCGCGAAAAAGCCGCCGACACTGTCATCGCCACGGTCGAAGCGCACGCGCCGGGCTTCGCCAAGTCGGTGATCGGGCGGCAGATCCATTCGCCGCTCGACCTCGAACGGCGTTTCGGGCTGATCGGGGGCGACATCTTCCACGGCAAGATGGGGCTCGACCAATTGTTCAGCGCGCGGCCGATGCTCGGCGCCGCCGACTATCGGATGCCGCTCAAGGGATTGTACCTGTGCGGGTCGGGCGCGCATCCCGGTGGCGGTGTGACCGGCGCGCCAGGACATAATGCGGCGCGCGCGGTGCTTGCCGACCGCCGTTTCTGGAAACGCCGATGAAGGCGCCGCTCGCTGGCATCAAGGTGCTCGACCTCAGCCGCGTGCTCGCCGGGCCGTGGTGCACCCAATTGCTCGCCGACCTCGGTGCCGATGTGATCAAGATCGAGCGGCCGGGGGCGGGGGACGACACGCGTCACTGGGGCCCGCCATGGCATGGGCAGGGCGACCGGCGCGTCGCGGCCTATTTCCTCAGCGCCAACCGCGGCAAGAGATCGGCGGCGATCGATTTCGCCCAACCCCAGGGCGCGGCGCTGGTGCGGCAGCTTGCGGCGCAGTGCGATGTCGTGGTCGAGAATTTCCGCGTCGGCGGACTCGCAAAGTTCGGCCTCGATGCCACGAGCTTACGCGGCGGCCACCCACGGCTGATCTACGCCTCGATCACCGGCTTCGGCCAGGACGGGCCTTATGCCGACCGCGCGGGCTACGACTTCATCATCCAGGGCATGGGCGGGATGATGAGCGTAACTGGGCTTCCCGACGATGCGCCGGGGGGCGGGCCGCTACGCGCCGGGGTCGCGATCGCCGATCTGTTCACCGGCATGTACACGTGCACCGCGATCCTTGCCGCGCTCTACAGGCGGGAGAAGAGCGGGGAAGGCGCTACGATCGACATGGCGTTGTTCGACACGCAGATCGCGGTCATGGCCAACCAGGCATCGAACGCGCTCGTGTCGGGCAAGGACCCGCCGCGCCAGGGCAACACCCACCCCAATATCGTGCCCTATCAACCGTTCGACGCCGCCGATCAGCCGATCATCATCGCCGTCGGCAACGACCGGCAGTTTGCGCGGCTGGCCGACATTTGCGGCCATCCCGAATGGACCGCCGATGCGCGCTTCGCGAGCAACGCTGCGCGCGTTGCCAATCGCAACGTGATCGTGGCGCTGGTCAGCGAGGTGATTGCGCAAAAGTCCGCGGCGGAGTGGCTCGATCAGCTTAAGCGTGCGGGCATTCCTGCAGGCCCGATCAACCGCATCGGCCAGGCCCTGACCGACGTCCAGGCACAGCACCGCGCCATGGTGCGCACAATCGCGGGGATGCCGCTGGTCGGCTCACCGGTGCGCATGGACGGCGTGCGCGCCGACGCGGAACTTCCGCCCCCGCGCTTGGCGAGCATAGCGACGAGATCCTTGCGGCGATGGGGATCGCGCCGGGCGACATAGCGCGGCTGCGATCCACCGGGATCGTTGGCTAGCGCCTACTTCGGGCCCTTGCTCGCGCTCTCGACGAGCAGCTCGAGCTGGTTCTGGCAGCCCTTTTCAATCAGCACCTGCGCGGCGCCGACCATGTCGGCGGGCGCGTTGGTGACGGTGATGAACTGCACTGAGCTCTTCTCACCCGACGAAGGCCATTCGATCTGATATTCGGCATCCGCCAGCGGCATTGCCGCGGGCCAGGCGATCGCGGTCTTGCCCGGGGCGAAGTCGACGGCCTGCACCTTGCCATCCGCCGAACGGATGTTGAGCTTCGCCGCCGCCTGCGCATCGGGGCGCCACAGGTTGAGCTTGCCGCCCTTGGTCACGCACATCTTGCCGCTCTGGGTCACGTCGAGGTCCCAGATGCTCGGGTTGCGCACGACATCGGCGGTACGTAGCGCGCCGAAGCGGCCGCGCTTGCCGGCGGCGGAAGCCAGCGTCACCGACTTGGCGTTGAAATTGCCGGGTCCGCGCAGGGTCTGCGCGCTGCTCGGCCCGAGCAGCGTGACGACGTCGCCGCCCTTCAAGGAAATGCTGGCGCTCTCCGGCAGGGTCTTGCCCGGCGGATAGGCCTTGGCCGACGGCCCGAGCGAGCGAACCACGACGACGCTGGCCATGGCCGCCGTCGAACTCAATGCCACCGCCGCGGCGGTGCCCACCAGCCAAAGCTTCGATCGCATTTGCATTACTCCCTACTGCGCGTTCGCTACGTTATATTTCACAGTCTCCGCCGCGGTCAGGCAGCGGCGCGTCGATTGGTCTTCGGCGCCCTCGGCAACCGCTTTCTGCTGGTACATCACTTCGGTCAGCAGCTTGCGCGAGACGCCCATTCGAATCAGGAAGTCATTATCCTCACTCGCGAGTAAAGCCGAGTCCTGCTCGACTTCGCCGATCAGGCCGAGGGCATTGTCATGGCCCTTGGCAAGTTCGGAGCGCACCGCGTCCTTGTCGCCAAGGTGGGTGAACATATGCACCACGAAGTGACCCGCGGGATCGACGTAGCGCACGGCGCCGCCCATGAACATGAAGTTGCAGGCCGAAAAGCAGGCCCAGCCCGCGGGGATGCGCGTGGGAATGCCCGTCTGCCGAATGATCTTGCCCGCTTCGTTGCCGGCACGCGCAGCGCCACCGGGGGAGCGCAGCCAAATCTCGTCAATCGGATCGTTGGCCTGCAGCGCCTCGCTCAAGCGCGCCGGCATGTCCTCGTCGATCATTCCCTCAGCGCGCAGCACGCGTTGCCCGTTCGACTGATCGAGCGTGAAGCGCATCTGCCGATAGGTCGACCAGTTAAGCTGGTCAGGGCAGGTAGGGTTCCTGGGATCGGTCGCCGCCACCGCGTTGCTGCCGATCAGCATCAGGCAGGCAACGAGTGCCGCTCTGGTGGCGCCTGCGGTCATGCCTAGACCTTCGCGAAGCCCTTCGCGCCGCGCGCCTTGCACATCCGCTTGGGCACGGTCGTCTCCTCACCGTCGACGATCACGACATCGGTGACGGTCAGGCACTGCCCGCCGTCGGCAAGTTGCTGCGACGCGGTCACGGTCGACTTGCCGGTGACGTTGGGCCGGCTCTCGCTCTTCCACGCGACTTCGGTGCCGACTCCGCCGCGCATCGCCTGGTCGGTCGCCTGCGCCGCCTGCACCTGCTCCTTGCAGTCGAGGACACGAAGCAGCTCCTCGCCCAGGTAGGACGCCGCGGGCATGGCCAGCGAGGCGACCGTGCCAGCGGTCCCGCCCATGCTTCCGAGCAAGCTTCCACCGATGCTTCCAAGCATGCTTCCGAACATCGACCGGCGCGCCTTTTTCTGCGAATTGTCCTCGCACTTTTGCCCGGCGCCCTGCGCGAAAACGGGATCGGCATGAAGAACGGTTGCGACCGGCGCGACGGCCAGCAGCCCGGCCAAAACCAAGGCACGTGACATTGATGAACCCCCAAGTCCGCTATTGCCGCGTAAATTATGCTTTGATTTGAAGCACGTCAATGAAATCGGCGATAACCATGACGGCTCACGCCGGACCGGGTGCTTGCTTCAGCGTCGGCGACGAGCGCCCGGCGAGCAGGGCTTCCAGCGCCTCAATCCTGCGCGCGTTTGCCTCGATCCGGTCCATCACCAGCCGCTCGCGGGCCTCGCGCTTGATGACGTTGCGGATGCCGCGCGCGATCGATTCGGAAATCTCGTTGAGCGCGTTCTGCTCGTCTTTGCTGGCGATCGTCCCGTCGGGCCGCGGGCCGACCAGGATGTAGCCGATCGGCGCGACATCGTCCGAGCTGGGGACGAGCGGCAGGCGCACCGGAAACAGCCGGTCCTTGGATTCGGCGCTGTCTTCCTCAAGCGACTGGCCCTCGCGGCTTTGCCGCCATTCCTCGACCTCCTCGGCGGAAACGCCGCGCGTGCTGACCACCTTGCCGTTGACGATCGCTGCGCTGCGCACGGCGCGCACGCCGCGCTCGATCCGCAAGAGCACTTCCTCGATCAGTTCGTTGGTCGTCGCCGTCTCGCGCAGGTCGCGCACGCATTCCGGCAAGTCGTCGCGCAGCAGGAACAGGTTGCGCTGGAACTTCTTGGCCGACCAGGTCTGGATCTTGTCGTACAGCGGCGTCACCGCGACGGTCGCAACGGCGGCGGCGAAAATGCCCGGGGAATTGCCGGCGTCGGGCCCATAGAGCCCCTGGACGAACACCTTCACGCCCTCGTTCGCCGCGGCAAAGATGCCGCCGATCAGGACCGTGATGAGCGCGAAATTGGCTGACCGGCTGATGACGACCTCGGCGTCGTACAGGCGATAGCGCAAGAGCGCGATCAGCAGGCCGAGCTGCAGGACGAGGACGCCGGCGGCGAAGGACAGGCCGGCGACAACCTCGACCAGCATTTGCGTGGCGAACGTCTCGGTCCACCACTTCATCGAATCCGCGAGGATCGAGACGCCGCGCAGCAAGGCATAGCCGCTGAAGCCGAGCAGCGCCCAGCGGATCTGCTGGCGCAGGTCGCTCGAGGGTGTCTGCCGCAGGCACCGCAGGAGCAGCAGCACGGCGATGATCATGAAGCCGATGAACACCGACTGGTAAAGCTGCCCGTGAAGGAACAGCAGCACCGGCAGGAAGGCGAGCAGGACCGCCAGCCGGACCGACAATCGGCCGTGCGGGAACAGGAGGATGCCGGCGAGCAGGCAGATGTTGCCAAGGTCGAACAAGCCGACGTTGACCACGCGCGGCACGCCGATCGCCGCCAGGAAGAAGGATGACGGCTGCTCCGCGCTGATCGTCAGCAGCACTGCCAGCGACAGGATCGAACTGACCGCGTCGCGCGCGTTGCGGCGGTGAAGGATCCACGCCGCCCACAGCAGGAAGGGATAGAAAAGCACGTGAAGGATATCGATGAAGCTCAACAGCTTCGGGCCCAGCCCAACCGATCGGGCGGCGGAATCGATATGCTGCTCGCCCGTGACGACCACGACCTCGCGCGTGCGGCCATCGGTTCCGCGTACGGTCAGCGGCACCTCCGATGAGCTGTCGGTGCCGTAGAGCAAATTGCCCATCGCGATGTAGGCGGGGTCTTCGGCATTGTCCGCCAGCGCCTGTTCGGACACCGGCATGACAGCAGGCAGCGGGAGCCCGTAAATCGCGATGATGTCGTCGCCGGGGCGGATACCGCTCCGGCGCGCTTCGGGGCCGACGGCGAAACGGATCTTGGTCGCATCGCCAGGCGCCACGCCGAAGCCGGCGCGGCTGCCGAGCACGAGCTGCGAATTATTGTCCGCCGCCGCATAGCGATAATAGATGCCCATCGCCGGCCCGACGATCGCCAGCAGCAAGGCGGTCATCCAGATCAGGGTGAAGATGCGGTACGTGCGCGTGCTGAACGGCGGCACCGCAGGCGGCAAGCGAAAGCGCCCGCGTTTCTCCTGCGCAGCACTGGCGAGGGCAAGCTGCATCCGCGTCAGCTCCGGCGGGTCCTACTGGCGCGTATCATGGGCCGCGCGGCGCGACAGGGCAATGTGCGCCGAGTCCCCATCAAGCGGCGCCATCCGTGTCGCCGTTCGCCTTCTGCCGGCGGCGATCCATTGCGTCGGAGAAGGACGCGGCGAAAATGCCGGTGGGGAGCGCAATGACGGTTACGCCGGTGATGGCGATGAGCCCGGCAAGGACGCGTCCTAGCACGGTGACCGGATAGGCATCGCCATAGCCGACGGTGGTCAGGGTTACGATCGCCCACCACAGCGCCCGTGGGATACTCCCAAACTTGTCGGGCTGCGCTTCGGCCTCGGCGACGTAAAGCAGCGAGCCCGACACCAGGATCGTGAGCATGAGCAGCCCGAGGATCAGCCCAAACTCGTGGCGCCGCTCGTAGATAGATTCCCGAATGTCGTGCCACGCGTCGGAGGTACGGCCGAGCTTCGCCAGCCGCAGCATGCGCAGCACGCGGAAGAAGCGCAGTGCCAGGCTCGGCGCGCCGCCGAACGCGAAGAAGGTGGGGATGACGGCGAGCAGGTCGATGATCGCAAGCGGGCTGACCATGTAGCGCAGGCGTGGATAACGCGCCTTTGCGAAGCGCGGATTATCGACCGCCACCCACACCCGTGCGAGATATTCGACCAGGAAAACCACGCCAAGGCCAAGCTCGAGGTATTTGAAGAAATCGTCGTTGCCCGAAGCGATCATTGGCTCCGTTTCAAGGACGGCCGAGATAACGGCGATGACGATCAGGACGACAAGAAACAGATTGACCGGCGACAGGCCCTTCTTCGGCCATGCCGACGGCTCAAGTTGCCGATATGCCGCCTTTCGCAGTGCGTGCGCCGCCATGACCGCCCCCAGTCGTTCTTTGGCCAGAAGGTGCCGTGCCGCGCGCCGCTCCGCAATGGCCTTGCGGTGTTAGCGGTCGATCGCCGATTCGCCGTAACGCGAAGTGATGAAGCGGCCCTGCGTTTCGAATGCCGCCATGTCGGCCTTGGCCAGCCGCTGCGAAATCTCGCCCAGCGCGGCGCGGCTTGCAGCCAGCCCTTCAACCAGCCGCTGATCGACGGTCTTGCCTTCGCCATCGATTTCGCCGCGATAGGCCGGGGGGACTTTCTGGTAACGGTCGATCAGGCCGGGCAGATGGATCGACATCAGGCGTCGCGCATCCTGCGCAGACGGGTCGAGCGTTTCGACGCGCGCAATCGTTTCGCGCAAGGCGGGCAATGCGGCGCTGAGCGCGTCGATCTCGGCTTGCGCGGGCGCGGGCAGCGCGCGGCGGGCACGGAACAAATAGGAATCGAATTGCTGCACCATCTCACCATTGGGCAAGTCGGCCGATGGCGCGGGGAGGGCGCCGCCGCCGCGCGCGGGCATGAAGCCGAGCAGGCCGGCCGCGCCGACCGCCAGGCCGACCGCCGCCAGAAACCCGAACATGCCGATGGGCATGATCAGTCCGATGATGATCGTCACCAGGCTGATCAGGCCGACTGCGACCGCGACGCGGGCAAAGCGGCGACCGAGGTCGGCATTGAGCCGCTGGCGCTCCCGCCGCGCGGCATCGCGCACCGGCCCCTTGCGCTCGTCCAGCTGGCGTGTGACTCGCTCGAACCGCGCGACCGCGCGCTCAACCTTGTCGTTGACGTTGGTCATTTGCTCTCAATGGGCGCGAACGGGGAGGCGGTGTTCTCCAGCTTGGCCTGGTTCACGCCTTCCGCCCGCGCAATGTAGCCGCGCGATTTCTCGACTTCCTTGCCGAGCGTGTCGACGGTCTGCTTCATATTGCCGAGCGCCTGCAGCTTGAACTGATCGATCTGGTCCATCGTGTCGTAGATGTTCTGGAAGGCGCGCTGCAGCGTTTCGAGAGGGATGGTCGAGCTCGCGGCTTGCTCGTGGATTGCACCCGTCTGAGTCCGCAGCATCTCGCCGGTCGAATCGATCATGCCCGCAGTCGTGGTGTTGAGCGCGCTGATTTGCTGAAGCACCAGTTTCTGGTTGGTCATCGCCTGGGCGACGGTCACCGCAGTGCGCAGCGCCGCGACCGTGGTAGTCGACGCGCGGTCGACGCCCTTCACCAACTCGACATTGTTCTTCTTGACCAGGTCGAGGGCGAGATAGCCCTGGACCGTCACCGCCATCTGGGTCAGCAAATCGGTAGTGCGCTGGCGCGTATAGAATAACGCCGTCTCGCGGATCGCCTTGGCCTTGGCCGGATCGGTCGCGTCGAGCTCATTGGCTTTGTCCTCGAGCTTGCGGTCGAGCGAGCGGGAGATGTGCACCATCTGCTCGAGCTTGTGCATCGTCTTCCACAGGCCCGCGCGCTCGGTGTCGATCGCGGCATTGTCCATGAGCAACTCGTCCTTGCCATTGGCGAGGCTGCCGAGGATCTTAGAAATGTGCGTCTGCGAGCTGCGATACTTGTCGAAATATTTGTCGACGCGATTGCCGAACGGGATGATGCCAAGCAGCTTCCGCGTCTTGGTCGCTTCCTTGGGGTCGAGCGATTCGACCGTCCGGCGAAGCTCGGTCAGGTCGGCGCCGATGCCGGTGTCCTTGTCGATCGCCTTCACCGGGCGGTCGAGGAAGCGGTTGGACGCCCCCGCCGCCTCGGCAATCTCCTTGCGGCCCATGGCGGTCAGCTGATCGACCTTCTTGCCGAAATCGGGACTGTTGGAATCGAGCGCGGCGAGTTCATCGACAAACTGGCCGACGCGCTTGTCGAGCTCGGTCGTTTCTTCGGACTTGAGCGGGACCAGGCCGGCGGCTTCCGCGGGCGCGATCGGCTGCAGTACCTCGGGCGGGTCCAGCTTCAGCTTCGTCGCGGTCTTGGTGTCGCTCGCGGGTTCGGTCGCCATCGTCATTCCTTTCGCTGCGCTGCGCAACGTTCCGCCGCCAACGGTGAACGGCCACGGCACGCTGTGCAAGAGCCTTGCCGTGTATTATAGGTGTAAGACACAGTTTCGCAAGGGAACCTCCCGCGGATTCATGGTCAACGGCGATTAACCACAGGCCTCAACGGTTCGCTCACCACAGTCAGGCTAAGTCGCTGCCGAAGCGCACAAAATGTGTGGGGATCCGATGACCTTCTGGAAACGGCTAATCAAGGACAAGCGCGGCAATGCCTTGGTCCTCGCGGGCGCGGCACTGCCGCTGGTGATCGGCTCGGCCGGTCTCGCCAGCGACACCATCCAATGGGCGTTGTGGAAGCGGCAGCTCCAGCGCGCGGCCGACTCCGCGGCACTCGCCGGCACCTACGCGCGCGTCCAGAACAACGCCGGCCAGACCGCCGCCCAGGCGGTGGCGAATGACCTGACGCGAAACAATCACGTCGGCTTCGCCCTGCTCAATCCGCAGGAAGTCACGTTCCCGACCAGCGGCAGCTGGACGAATGGCGTGCGGGTCGAGCTCGAAATCCAGAAAAGGTTGAGCTTCTCATCGCTGTTTCTTCCCAATCCGCCGATCATCCGGGCGGCGGGGACGGCGGCAACGATCGCGACCGGCGTCTATTGCGTCGTCAGTCTGATCGATAGCGGAGTGACGGGGATCACGTCGACCGGCAACAGCACGCTGAACCTGGGCTGCGGCATGATCACCAATTCCAATTCGCTGAGCGCCGCGATTGCGACAGGCTCGTCGCAGGTTCATGCGACCCCCGTCGCGGCGGTGGGCAACGTTCCGCCGAGCTCGCACTGGAATGGGGCGGAACTGCTTCCCTACACGGTCAAGCAGGAAGATCCGTATGCGACGAAGGAGCCGCCCAAACCGTTCGGCCCTTGCCAGGGCAGCGCGAGCCGTCTGCGCAATAATCCGGGGAACACGATCGACCGTACGGCCGACCCCGCGGGAAGCGTACAATGCGTTAGTGAGATCGACATCAAGGGGACGCTCAACCTAGGCAGTGCGACCTACGTTATCGACGGCGGCAACTTCAGCGCCGGAGGTCAGGCCAAGATCAGCTGCACCGGCTGTACGATCATCCTGTCCAACAGCAGCGGCGGTTCCACGGCGAATATCGGCACGGTCGACATCAATGCCGGAGCCGAGATCAAAATGACCGCACCGACAAGCGGAACCTACAAGGAAATCCTGTTTTTCCAGGATCGGCGAGCGCCGCAGTCGACGACGATCACCAACAAGATCAACGGCAATTCCAATTCGGTGATGAGCGGCGCCTTTTATTTTCCGAATCAGGCACTGGACATCAACGGTACCGCCAACCTCAACTTCACGTGCGCCAAATTCGTGTCCTACATCGTGTCCTTCTCCGGCAACGGCAGCATCAACAACACCTGCACCGGGGGTTATGGCGGGGGCGCGATCATGGGCAAGCACGTCCGGCTGGTGGCATGATGCGCGCGCCCTCCTGCATCGGCCGCGACGAGCGCGGCGCATCCGTCATCGAGCTGGCGCTGACCGCGCCCTTCCTGGCCGCGATGGTCATCGGCATGGTCGACATCAGCCGCGGCTACAATGCCAAGCTCGAGCTTGAGCAGGTGGCTCAGCGCGCGATCGAAAAGGCCATGCAAGGGATGCAGGGCGACGAGTCCCAAAGTATCTTCCAGGGGTTGCGGGCTGAAACCGCCGCTGCCGCCGGCGTCCCGACGAACGCGGTGCAGGTGCGATACTGGCTGGAGTGCAACGGCGTTCGCCAGAACAACAATGTCGCCACCCAAGCGGCAGACTATGAGAAGGTCTGCCAAAACGGGCAGGTTTACTCACGTCACCTGAACGTCCGCATCGAAAAAGCCTACGTGCCGATGTTCGAAACGCGCTTCCTGGGGTCGAACGCCGACGGGTCCTTCACCCTGGTGGGCGAAGCGGGGCTGCGAGTCCAATGACCGTCTTGAAGCACTTGCGGCGCGATGAGCGCGGCGCAGCGATCATCGAAATGGCGATCGCGATGCCGACCTTGCTGCTGTTTCTTTACGGCATTTTCCAGGTCGGCGTCGCGTTCCAGGCCAAGGCCGGCATGCAGCATGCGCTCGGTGAAGGGGCGCGTTACGCCACGCTCTGCTACAACCCGACGATTGCCAACGGGTGCACGGTTCCGACCAACGATCAGATCAAGACGCGCATCAACGAACGCGTATTCGGAACGAAGGTCGGTACCTATAGCGACCCCGTCGTGACCAACGGCCCGGCCAACAGCGGGTACCGGACGCTCAGCGTCACCTTCACCATGACGCCCAACTACTTGTTCTTCAACGGGCCGCCGGTCAACATCACGGAGACCAAGCGGGTCTATATCGCCGGCACCTAAGCTTTTGCCCGCGCCGCGAAGAAGGCGGCGATGGCCTGCTTGACCTCGTCCGATTGAAGCCGCTCGGCGAAGTGGCCGTTCTCCAGCTCCATGCGGTCGAGCACCGCGGCCCGGTCGACCCGGCGCAGCAAGGCTTGCGTCTGGCGCATCGCCTCGGCCGGCTTGGCGAGAACAGTGGCGACCAGGCGATCGCGAAGCGCGCGCGCCTCGCCTCTCTCGGCCACATGGCTGGCCAGCCCCATCGTCAGCGCCTCCTCGGCCCCGAACGGCTCGGCCAGCAGCAGATGCCGCGCGGCGCGCCGGCGCCCGGCGAAGTCCGGCATGATCAGACTGCTCGCAGCCTCCGGCACCAGCCCCAGGTCGACGAAGGGCAGATGAAAGCGGCACCCGCGCTCGGCGACGACAAGGTCGCAATGCATCAGCATCGTCGTGCCGATGCCCACCGCATTGCCCTGCACGCAGGCGAGGATCGGCACAGCGTTGTCGGCTAGCGCGCGCAGATAACGCCAGACGGGCAGGTCGCCCACCCCAGGGTCGGGCCGCGCGGAAAGGAAATCGGCGAGGTCGTTGCCGGCGGTGAAGTCCTCCCCGTCGCCCTCCAGCGTAATCAGGCGGACGGTCGGATCGTTCGCGGCGGATTCGACCGCGTCGGCCAGCGCGGCGTACATCGCGACGGTGATCGCGTTGCGCCGCTCAGGCCGGGCGAGGGTGATGGCGAGCACCGCGCCGGCCCGCTCCACCTTCACATGGTCGGTCATCGCACTCTCCTTCGCGAATCACCATGACGGCCTCGCAGGCCGCCGCTATTGGCCCTCTCAGCACGATCACCTCGGGGACCGCAAATGAAGTTCTTCGCCGATACCGCCGAAATCTCCGAAATCCGCGATCTGGCCGCGACCGGCCTGCTCGACGGGGTGACGACCAACCCCAGCCTGATCCACAAGGCGGGGCGCAATTTCCTCGAAGTGGTGCGGGAAATCGCCGATGTCGTCGAAGGGCCGATCTCGGCCGAGGTCGTCGCGCTCGATTATGACGGCATGATGCGCGAGGCCGAGGTGCTGCGGAAGATCGCCAAGCATATCGCGATCAAGGTCCCGTTGACGCCCGATGGCCTCAAGGCGTGCCGTGCGCTGACCTCGGACGGCACGATGGTCAACGTCACCCTGTGCTTTTCGGCGGCGCAGGCGCTGCTTGCGGCCAAGGCCGGCGCGACCTTCATCTCGCCCTTCGTCGGCCGCCACGACGATGTCGCGTTCGACGGGATGCAGCTGATCGCCGACATTCGCCTGATCTACGACCATTACGAATTTGATACGCAAATCCTGGTCGCTTCGGTGCGTCACCCGATGCATGTGGTCGAAGCCGCCAAGATCGGCGCCGACGTAATGACCGCGCCGCCCAAGATCATCTGGCAACTATTCAAGCACCCGCTGACCGACGCGGGCATTGCCAGCTTCCTCAAGGACTGGGAATCGACCGGGCAGAAGATCTGATCGCGGCCAACCGCGCTTAACCTCTCGGAAACCCTTGGAAGTAACGCTTTCTCAACGGCTCACGGCCTAATTTCGTCGCATCCTGCGAAGTGGACTGCAGGTGAGGCGGCAAGCGCCTCTCTTGGAACCAAGGAGCGAAGACCATGAGCAAGTTTCTCAAGCTGATCAAAAATTCGAAGGGTGCGACCGCCATTGAATACGGCCTGATCGCGGCCCTGATCGCCGTTGCTGCCATCGCTGCGATGCAGAACATCGGCACGAAGCTCGGCACGACGTTCAATAACGTTTCGAACGAGCTGTAAGACTTCGCTGCTTCGGCAGCGAGACGGGGGGCGGCGGTGCCGAAAGGCGCCGCCGCTTTTCGTTTGTCTGCCTCAGTAGGAAATTAACTGCTTCGGGCGTATCCAAGGGCAAATGGGGCAGGTGATCCAATTCGAAGAGCGCGCGTTGGCGAGCCTGCAGGCGCGGCTTGGCGCCGCCCAGGAAGCCAATGAGGATTTGATCGCTTTTGCCCGCGGTCATTCTGGCGCGGTAAGCTCGATCCACGCCGCGGTCCTTGCCGCGATCGACGCGGACGGAATGGAGCGCCTGTTCCACGTCGTTGCGCAGGAATGGCCGCTGATCCTGGGCATCGACGCGGTCGCGCTGTCGTTGGTTGTGGGTGAGCAGGGCTTCCGCGCCGACGGCTCCGGCGTGCAGCCGGTCGATCCCAAGATCCTTCTTCGCGCCATCCGTCAGGTCAACGGCGTCGAAATGCGCAGCGTGGCGCGCGGCCACCCCTTGTTCGGCCCGGCGAGCGGATTGATCCGCGCGGAGGCCCTGGTCCGCATCGATTGCGAGCCGCCGCTGCCGTGCGGGCTGCTGGTCCTTGGCCAGCGCGATTCGCTCAGCCTTGACGCGCGGCATGGTTCGGAATTGTTGATGTTCCTTGGCCACAGCCTCGCGTCTATGATCCGACGGTGGCTGATCGACCCGCAGAGCTAGGCGTAGACGAACCCCGCGGCCTCGCGGCCCGATGGGGCGGGCATTTGCAGCATGACCGGCGACGCTCCTTGCACACGGTGCGCGCTTACGTCGCGACCGCGCATCGGCTGATCGATTTCCTCCAGGCGCATCGCGGCGGGCCGGTTTCCACCGCCGATCTTGGCACTTTGGCCGCGGTTGATCTGCGCGCTTTTCTGGCGCACCGGCGCGGCGAGGGGCTTGGCCCTGCCTCGGCCGCGCGCGAGTTGTCGGGGGTGCGCGCCTTCCTGAAATATGTCGCGGAGCAGGACGGTCGGGTCGCGCAGCTGCCGCGAACGCGCGCGCCGCGTCGCCCACGCACCCTCCCGCGGCCTGCATCGCCCGAAGATGCGATGGGCTTGGCCGAGGATGCGGCGGGCGCGGCCAGTCAGGCGTGGATCGGTGCGCGCGACCTTGCCATCCTGCTGCTGCTTTACGGCGCCGGCTTGCGGGTTGCCGAAGCCCTGTCGTTGACTGCCCGCGCGCTGCCGCTGGGCGCGACTCTCCGGGTCACGGGCAAAAGATCAAAGACGCGGATCGTGCCCATCGTCCCCGCGATCCGCGAGGCGATCGACGATTATGTGCGCCAGTGCCCATATCCGCTCAGCGGTGACGCACCCCTGTTCGTCGGCGCGCGCGGCGGGCCGCTGAACCCGGACCTGGTGCGGCGCGCGGTCGCCGCGGCGCGGAAGCGCTTGGGGCTTCCCGACAGCCTGACTCCTCACGCACTGCGCCACAGTTTTGCTACCCATTTGCTCGCGCGCGGCGCGGACCTGCGTGCACTGCAGGAATTGCTCGGCCACGCCAGCCTCTCCTCGACGCAGATCTACACGGCGGTGGACGCGGCGCGCCTGCTCGACGTGTATCGCCACGCGCATCCGCGCGCGTGATTAGTCGAGATCGACTTTGTGCAGGATCAGCCGGAGCAGGTAGCCGCCGACCAGCAACACCAGCACGATGTTCGACACCGGCGTGATCCACTGGTCGATGTCGGCATAATTTTCGCGCAGCTTGTAGCCTGCGACAGCTAGCAGGGTCGTCCAGATCGCGGTGCCGATGGTCGATGCGATGACGAAGTTGCGGAAACGCATGTCGAGCAGACCGGCGGGAACCGAGATGAGCGAGCGGATGGTCGGCATGACGCGCCCGACGAGGACGATCCACACGCCGTAGCGGTCGAACCAGCGATGCGCTTTCTCGACATCCTTCCAGTTGACCGTCAGCCACTTCCCGTGGCGCTTGACGAAGGGCTTGAGGCGGTCGTGGCCGAGAGCGCGGGCGGCAAGGTACCACAGGATGTTGCCGAGCATCGCCCCGGCGGTCCCCGCGGCAATGGCGAAGGGCAGATAGATGCGGCCCTGCGCCGCGGCGATGCCGGTCAGCGACATGATCACTTCAGACGGGATCGGCGGGAAAACGGTTTCCAGAAACATCAGGAAACCAACGCCAAGGTAGCCCGACTGCTCGATCAGGCCGAGAATCCAGTCGCTCATGCGGCGGCGCCGGCATCTACGCGCCGTTCGATCGCGTCCCAGATCATCCCGGCAGTGTCGGTCCCGTTGAACTGGTCGATTGACACGATGCCGGTGGGCGAGGTGACGTTGATTTCGGTCAGCCAGCGGCCGCCGATCACGTCGATGCCGACGAACAGCAGGCCACGGCGCTTGAGCTCGGGCGCAAGCGCGGCGCAAATCTCGCGCTCGCCGTCGGTCAGCTCGGTGCTTTCGGCGGTGCCGCCGGCGGCGAGGTTGGAGCGGATGTCGCCCTTGGCCGGGCGGCGGTTGATCGCGCCGGCGACCTCGCCATCGACAAGGACGATGCGCTTGTCGCCGTCGGACACCTCGGGAAGGAAAGCTTGGAGGACGTGCGGTTCGCGATAGGCGGCGTTGAACAGCTCCAGTAGCGGCGCGAGGTTGGCGCCGTCGCGGCCGATCTTGAACACCGCTTTTCCCGCATTGCCATGCAGGGGCTTCAACACCGCTTCGCCATGCTGGGCGAGAAACTCCCGAGCTACGCCGAGGGAGCGCGTGATCGCGGTCGGCGGCATGAAGCGCGCGTAATCGAGCACCCAGATTTTCTCAGGCGCATTGCGGACGGCAGCAGGGTCGTTGACGACCAAAGTGTCGCCCTGGATTCGTTCGAGCAGGTGCGTCGCGGTGATGTAGCCAAGGTCGAACGGCGGATCCTGGCGCATCAGGACGACGTCGACGTCCTTGCCCAGATCGAGGATTTCGAATGCGCCCAGGCGGAAATGGTCCGCCGCGTCGCGCTTCACGCTAACGGAATGCGCGCCGGCGAAGACGCGGCCGTCCTGATAGGTCAGCGCATCGGCCAAATAATGATGAAGCCGATAACCGCGCTCCTGCGCCGACAGCATCAGTGCAAAGGTCGAATCCCCGGAAATATTGATGCCCTCGAGCGGGTCCATCTGCACGGCGACGCGAAGCGGCATGGACGGGCGCCTAGGCGAGCGATTTTCCTTTGTCACCCTTGCCACACGTCCTTGAGATGCGTCGGCAAGCGGCCCGGGACCATGAACATGGCGTCGATGCGCACATCGTCGTCGGGGCGCATGAAGCGCGGCGCGATCCGCTCGGCGGCGACGGCGACCCGCCGCAAGCGCCAGTCATCGAGCGCGAATTCGGCATCGTTTGATGTGGCGCGCGCTTTCACTTCGACGAAGGCCAGCGTCTTGCCGCGGCGGGCGACGATGTCGACTTCGCCACCCGGAACGCGGGCGCGGCGGGCGAGGATCCGCCAGCCGCGCAGCCGCAGGTACCAGCAGGCAAACGTCTCGGCGCGCCGCCCGCGCTGCTCTGCTGCCTTTCGAGTCATTTGGCGCGTTCGAGCGCGCGAGCGTAGGCGCGTTTGCGGGGGATGTTGAGCAGTTCGGCGACCTCGGCCGCCGCGCGCGACGGGGACAGCCGCGCCAGCGCCTCATCGAGCGCGGCATCGAGCGCGTCGTCGCTGGCTTCGGACGCTGCCGCAGGCGGGGCAACGACGATGACGATCTCACCCTTCGGCGCGGTCGAATCATAACGCGCTGCAAGGTCGGCAAGGGTACCGGTGACGCATTCTTCGTGCAGCTTGGTCAGTTCGCGCGCGACCACTGCTTCGCGCTCGCCCAGGCCATCCGACATTGCGGCGAGGCTTTCGCCCAAGCGCGGGCCGCTTTCGTAGAACACCAATGTCGCGCGAACGCCGGCAAGTTCGGCAATCGCGTCGGCGCGGGCCTTGGCCTTGGCGGGAAGGAAACCGGCGAACAGGAAGCGGTCGCTGGGCAGGCCGGCGATGCTGAGCGCCGCGATCGCTGCACTTGGGCCGGGAACGGCGAAGACCTTGTGACCCGCGGCGCGGGCATCGCGAACCAGCTTATAGCCGGGGTCGGAGATCAGCGGCGTTCCCGCGTCGCTGACCAGTGCCACCGCCTTGCTGCCGAGCCGCGCGACGATCGCTTCGCGACCACGCGCTTCGGCATGATCGTCGTAACGCTGGAGCGGGCGCTTGGCACCGGCATGGGCGAGCAGCTTGCCGGTGACGCGCGTGTCTTCGGCCAGGATCAATTCGGCGCGGCGCAGCACGTCGGCAGCGCGTGGGCTGAGGTCGCCGAGATTGCCGATTGGCGTCGCGACGACATAAAGGCCGGGGGCGAGTTCGCCGGTCATTCGGGCGGCACGGATAAGCCCTTCCAAAGACGCGAAAAAGGAGTCATCGTGCCGACTCTGTAGTCAACGCCTGGGGAGAGGTGCAGTGATTGCAATTTTGGGCGCGTCCGCGCTTGCGCTGGTGGGGCTTCAGGCGGGGATTGCGGCGCCGACCGATGCCTTCCGCGGCTGCCTGCGCGAAGCGAGCGCGAAAGCCAGCAACGAGAAGATCGGGGCGGACGCGATCGAAGGATATTTGCGGACAAATTGCAGCGTGCAGATGGACGCGCTCAAGGCCGCAGTCGTGGCCTTCCGGGTCAAGAACGGAATGGCCAAGAAGGCGGCGGCCGAAGACGCGACAATGACGGTTGACGATTATGTCGCGACCCCGGTCGAGAAGTATAAGTTCATGGCCGAGCAGCTTACCGCAAAACCGCAAGGCGTTGCGATGACTCCGGCTGCGCAGCCCGCGGCGGCGGAGCCGAAGAAGCAATAGGCGCGGCCAACGCGATCTCGCCAAGGATCGCGTCGAGAAGCAAGCGCCCGGCGCCGGTGAGGCGGATGTGCGAGCCCTGCCGTTCAAGATGGCCGGAGGCGGCGAGGCGATCGACCCGCGCCCAGTCGACGATTCCCGCGAAGCCGAAGCGCGCGGCGAGCGCGTCAGCGTCGATCCCCTCGCGCAGGCGCAGCCCCATCACCAGGGCCTCGTCGGCGCTTTCCCCAGGCGATAGCCGTTCTTCCTCGACGATGCCGTGGCCGTTGCGGGCGACGGCGGAGAGGAAATTTTCTGGCTTGCGATGGCGCACCGTGCGCAGGCCGAGCCGGCGGCCGTGCGCGCCGGGGCCGACCCCGACATAATCGCCGTAGCGCCAGTAAGTGAGGTTGTGACGGCTCTCGTGTCCGGGGCGGGCGTGATTGCTGATCTCATAAGCCGGCACGCCCGCGGCCGATGTCATGGCGTCGGTTAGTTCGAACAATGCGGCGGCGGGGTCGGTGTCGAGGGGTAGGAAATCGCCCTTGCCGACCATCGTCGCGAAGCGCGTACCGGGCTCGATCGTCAATTGATAAAGCGAGAGATGCGACGTCCCGAGCGCCAGCGCGCGTTTGAGCGTCGCCGCCCACGCCGCCTCACTGTCACCCGGCAAGGCGTAAATCAGGTCGAAGCTGACCCGGTCGAAATTGCGCTGGGCGATGTCGAGCGCACGCAGCCCTTCGGCCGCCGAATGGGCGCGGCCAAGGAAGGCGAGGGCGGCATCGTCGAAACTCTGCAGGCCGAGCGAGAGGCGGTTGACCCCCGCGGCGGCGAGATCGGCGAAGCGCGCTGCTTCCACCGAATTGGGATTGGCTTCGAGCGTGATCTCGATGTCGGCGGCGGCGGGCCAATGCGCCTGTGCCGCCGCGATCACTGCGGCGACCGTATCGGGCGGCATCAGCGAGGGCGTGCCGCCGCCGAAGAAGATCGAGACCAGCCGCCGCCCGGGCAGCAAGCGCGCTTCGTGAGCAAGGTCCGCGAGGAGCGCATCGCGCCACGAAAGCTGGTCGATTCCGCCCCGAACATGGCTGTTGAAGTCGCAATATGGGCACTTACTGACGCAAAACGGCCAGTGGACGTAGAGCGCGAACGGCGCTGCGCCCTCTGTGGATCGGTCTAACGTCACTGAAGTCATGGTGTGCAGCGCTTTTGGCGTGACTTTAAGCCTGGACGCGCGGGTTCGTTTAAGCGTCGAATTCGACCGCGGGCCATGGACGCGAACGTCGCAGATGAAATCCTATTTTTGAAGAGGATCTTCCCGCAACGCGGCAAGGAATTTGCCGAAGGCGTCGGCGCGGTGGCTCATCGCATGCTTCACCTCGGGATCGAGCTCGCCGAACGTCTGGTCGTGGCCGACGGGGATGAACATGGGGTCGTAGCCGAAACCGCGGTCGCCGCGCGGCGGCCAGACGAGCGTGCCGTCGACGCGGCCCTCGAAGGTCTCGGCCTGACCATCGTTGGGCCAGGCGATCGCCAGCGCGCAGACGAAATGCGCGGCGGGCGCGGCATCGGGCTCGGTCGCTTCGGCTTCGGTCCACACGCGCTCCATCGCGCGCATCCAGTCGCGATTTCCATCCGCGTCCTCGGCCCAGCGGGCAGAAAAGATGCCAGGCCGGCCGTGGAGGGCGTCGACGCACAGGCCGCTGTCGTCGGCCAGCGCGGGCAAGCCGCTGAGGTCGGCCGCCGAGCGCGCCTTCAAGTCGGCATTGTCGGCGAAGCTGTTCCCGATCTCCTCGGGTTCGGGAAGGGCAAGCTCCTCGGCGCCGACGGCTTCGACCCCGAGTGGCGCGACCAACGCGGCAATCTCGCGCAGCTTGCCCGGATTATGGGTGGCGATGACGAGCTTTCCGCCAATCGGCCTCATTTGCCGGTCGCCTTCAGTTGCGCCTGGAAGATCTCCGAGCAGCCGATGCGGGCGAGGCGAAGCAGGCGGAGCAGCCCTTCCTCATCGTAGCATTCGCCTTCTGCCGTGACCTGCGCCTCGACGATCGATCCGTCGGCGGTGAGCACGAAATTGCCGTCGCATCCCGCAGCGCTGTCTTCGATATAATCGAGGTCGAGCACAGCCGTGCCGTTGTGGATGCCGCAACTGACCGCGCCGACCTGCGTGCGGATGGGGTCGCTGGGAAGCGACTTGGCCTCGATCAATTTGTCGACCGCAATCCGCAGCGCGCACCAGGCGCCCGAGATCGCGGCGGTGCGGGTGCCGCCGTCGGCCTGGAGCACGTCGCAGTCGACGACGATCTGGCGTTCGCCCAGCGCCTTCAGGTCGACCACCGCGCGCAGCGAACGGCCGATCAGCCGCTGGATTTCCTGCGTGCGGCCCGATTGCTTGCCCTTGGCTGCCTCTCGATTGCCGCGGGTATGGGTAGCGCGGGGGAGCATGCCATATTCGGCTGTGACCCAGCCCTGGCCCTTGCCGCGCAGGAAGGGCGGCACTTTCTCCTCGACCGAGGCGGTGCACAGGACGCGCGTGTCGCCGAACGAGACGAGGACCGAGCCTTCGGCGTGACGGGTGAAACCGGGTTCGATTCGGATTTCGCGCATCTGGTCGGGTGCGCGGCCGGAAGGTCGCATGGGGTCTCCTGATACTGGTGTGCGCGCCTCCTAGACCGGCGTGCCTATCTGCACAAACCCGCTCATGCTGAGTAGCGGCGTATCCGCGTATTGAAGCACGGACCTTCGATACGGGCCTTTGGCCCTACTCAGGATAAGCGGTGTTCTATTAGCGACCCTAAGCCACTAGGTTCCTCGCAATGACGGACCGCATGACCCAACCCATCGGCGAGCTTAGCGACCGGATGCGCGAAATCTTCGGGCTGGTGGTCGATGCCTATCTGGCGCGTGGGCTGCCGGTGGGGTCGAAGGCGCTGGCGGGGAGCATCAGCCTGTCGCCTGCGTCAATCCGCGGCGTGATGTCGGAACTCGAGGAGCGCGGGTTGCTGACCCATCCGCACACCTCGGCGGGCCGCGTGCCGACCGAGAGCGGACTCCGCCTGTTCGTCGACGGGATAATGCAGGCATCGGCCCCCGATCCGCGCGAGCGCGCGGAGATCGAGCGGCGGATCGTGCGAGACCAGCCGATCGAGGACGCCCTTGCGGCGGCTTCGGCGGCCTTGTCGGGTCTGTCGCAGGCGGCGGGTGTCGTGCTCGCGCCCAAGCATGAGATGCGATTGAAGCAGCTGTCGTTCGTGCTGCTGAGCACGACGCGCGCGCTGGCGGTGCTGGTCGGGTCCGACGGCAGCGTCGAGAACCGCATCGTCTCGCTCGACGCCGGGATGGCGGCGGGCGCGCTGGCCGAGGTCAGCAATTTCATCAATGCGCGGCTGGCCGGACTGACGCTGGCCGAAGCGGGCGAGCGGCTGCGCGCCGAAATCCGCGAGCGCAAGGAAGCAATCGATTCGGCCGCGGCCGAGCTGATCGCTTCGGGGCTTGCCGACTGGAGCCAGGACCAGGCGCGCCGCCCGGTGCTGATCGTGCGCGGCCAGGCAAATCTGATCGACGACCATGCCGCGGAGGACCTTGACCGCGTCCGCCGGCTGCTCGACGAACTCGAGGACAGGCAGGAGATCGCGCGCGTCCTCGACGGTGCGCGCGACGCGCCGGGATGCCGGATCTTCATCGGCTCCGAAAACCGGATGTTCGCGCTGTCGGGCTCTTCGGTGATCGCCGCGCCCTATCGCGGGAGCCAGGGCGAGGTGGTCGGCGTTGTCGGCGTCATTGGGCCAACGCGGTTGAACTACGCGCGCGTGGTGCCCATGGTGGATTTCACTGCGAAAGCCCTGACGAGATTGATGGCATGATCGAGACGACCAAGGACGAACAGGAACTGCATGACGAGGCGGAGGCACTCCGCCAGGAGACGGCCGAGAATTCGCCCGAGCTGCAGGAGCATGACCAGCTGGCCGAGCTCCAGCGCCAGCTCGAGGAGGCCAACAGCAAGGCGCTCTATGCGGCGGCCGAGGTGCAAAATGTGCGCCGCCGGCTGGAGGCGGAGAAGAGCCAAGCGTCGACCTATGCCGCGGCGCAGTTTGCGCGCGACATGCTGGCGATCAAGGACAATCTCGACCGCGCGTTGGCCGCGGTGACGGCGGAGTTGCGCGAGGACAAGGTTGCGAGCCAATTCCTGGCGGGCATCGAAGCGACTTCGCGCGAGCTCGACGCGGTGTTCGCGCGCAACGGCGTGACTCGGATCGAGGCCAAGGGCGAAATGCTGGACCCGCATCGCCACCAGGCGATGATGGAAATGCCGAGCGACGCCGAGCCGGGCACGATCGTCGAGGAAATGCAGCCGGGCTACATGCTCAAGGACCGCCTGCTGCGGCCGGCATTGGTCGGCGTTGCAAAGAAGCCGGACTAATGAACCTCGCGCTGGTGGGTCTCGCTCTTGGTGGCGAGGCTGAAGCGCGGCTCGGGGTCGGCTGACCCAAACAGCCGCGCGGCCGCGTAACGGCCGACCTCCGGCCCGTGCTTGAAGCCGTGGCCCGATCCGCCGCCCACCAGCAGGACATTGTCCCAACGCGGGTGCAGGTCGATCAGGAAATCGCCGTTCGAGCTGTTTTCATACTGGCAAACCTCGGCGCCAATTAGGGGTGCGCCGCGTAGTTCGGGGAAGCGGCGGTCGCGGAAAGAGATGACCTCGGCCAGGGCAGAGTCGCTCGGGCGGCGGTCCTGCGTGTCGGGGTCGACTGGCGGCCCGTGCGCATCATGCGCGAACTTGACGCCGCGCCCTTCGATATCGGGCGTGCCGTAGAACAGGTCGCCGGTGCTGAAGTCCGCCCAGCCGGGCAGGGCGGCGGGGCTGAAGTCATTCTCGCCTGCGCGCGCTGCGAAATAGAACACCTCCTGCCGGGTCGGGCGGATGCGCGCGCCGATGACGTCCGGGAAGAGCTTGGGCAGCCACGGGCCGGCGGCAAAGACGAAGCGGTCACCGCTGATTCGCTCGCCGCCGGCGAGGCGAATGGTGTCGAGGCGATCACCGGCAGGGGGTTCGACCGCGCCTTCGAGAAAGGTCCCGCCATCGCGGACGAAGCGCTCGACGAGGGCCTGCACCGCGCGGCGGGCCATAAGGACGCCGAAGCCGGGTTCGTGCAGGCCAACCGCGACCCCGTCGAAATCGATCATCGGGAAACGCCGCTGCAGCTCGGCGCGGCCCAGCTCCTCGATCGGCAGGCCGAGCTCGCGATGCACCTCGACCGCGCCGTCGAAATAGTCGTCGCGGACGTTCGAAAAGAAGAGGACGCCGCCGGGAATGAAGATCGGCAGGCCGGCCTGATCACTCAGCGCCTTCCACTGCGGCAGACTGTCCCAGGCCATGCGGGTGTAGATGGCGTCGCGGCCGTAGCCAGCGCGGATCAGGCGGGATTCACCGCCGGACGAAGCGCGGCTGTGCGCCGGCGAATGCGCTTCCACCAGCGCGACCCGGTGGCCGCGCTGGTGGAGATGGTGGGCCGTCCACGCGCCGAACGCCCCGGCGCCGACGACGACGATGCGTTCGGCGTTACCGACCGCGCTCACCGCTTGAGGGCGGCGGGGGTGGCGGAGGCGGCGGCGGCGGCGCCGGCTCCATCGCGGGCGGCGGAGGCGGGGGCGGAAGTACCGGCGCGGGCGGCGGCGGAGCGGCCGGCTCGGCACCGAACTTCTTGCGCACGGTCAGCCCGATCGTGCGCGGCTGTCCAACCAGATAGCCGAAGCGGGCGCGCTTGCCGCGTTCGCGGTCGATCGCCAGCTTGGGATTCACGTCGAACAGATTCTTGACGTAAAGTTGCACCTCGAGGCCGTTGTCCCAGTATACGCCGCCCGTCAGATTTGTGACCGTGTAGGACGGCAAACGCAGCGAACCGAAGTCGAGATCGGTCGTGCCGAAAATGCCTGTGGCCGGATCGTAAAAGATCGCCGGGTTGCCGCCAGCGGCAGACAGGGAGCCGGCGCCAGCGACCTGATCCGCAGGCTCGCCAAACCGGTTTCCGATATGCTGCACGCTACCGGTCACGGACCATTCCGCGCTGTCGTTGAGACGCTGACCATAGGTCGCGTTGGCCGAAAGCTGGAACTTGGGCACGGTGGGAAGGCGATTCCCCTCCTCGATGCCCCCGAGGACATCGCCCGCGCCGGTCAGAACGGTGGAGTCGAACTTGGCGCTCTGGATGTTGGCCGCGATCGACAAGTCGAGACCCGGCATCGGACGCGCCGAGAATTCAGCTTCGATGCCGGTCGAGTGCGCCTTGGGGACGTTGAAGACGATCCGCGACGAGCAGCTGCCCGCCGTCTGTGTGACCTGCAGATTCTTGATCTTGTTGTGGAAGACGGCCGAATTGAACGTGATCCCGCCGCGGCTGTATTTGACCCCGGCTTCGTAGTTCCACAGCGTCTCGTCCTTATACGCGCCCTGGCCGCCGAACACGTCGAGATCTTCCGGCGTGCACAATGGAACGTTGAGCGGGTCGTTGGTGCCGCCGAGACGGAAGCCCTTCGCCGCCTGGACGTTCACGCTGAGATTGCGGTTCGGTTCCCACGTGGCGATGACCCGCGGGCTGAAACCATTGGACTTTGCGCGGTCGCCGAGGCTGACGACGAGCCCCGAAAAGAAGCCGCCCGAGATGAAATCACGCTCTTCCTTGAAGCTGTAATAGCGGCCGCCCGCAGTGATCTTGAACTGACCGAAGTCGTAGCTGCCCTCACCGAAGATCGCTCGCTGCCGGATGTCGTAGGGCAGTTCGGCATTATAGGGCGAATTAGCCGCAAAGCCCTGCGACACCTGCGCTTCGGTCTTGGGCACGCCAGGCGACTGGCAGAAGGTCGGATCGCCGGCGATGATGCACAGGCCGTTGATCGCTTGCTGCGAGAATGTGCCTTCGACTCCCGGCGTCGGCAGGGTCTGCGAATAGTCGCGTTTGATGTTCGTCAGGAACCCGCCGACGACCCACTGGAAGGGTCCATTGCCGGTCGAGGCGAGCCGGAGTTCTTGCGTGAATTGCTTGAGCTTAGTGGTGTCCAACAGTTCAGAGTCGAGGTCGATCGCCGCAGGAGAGACGCCAAGTCCGTTGAACGACACGAAGATCGAGTCGGTCAGTGCCGAGGCGTCCCGGCTAACCAGAATGTCGCGATTGAGATAGCTGCTGACACTGGTCAATTCGACCGGGCCAAAGTCATAGCTGGCGACCAGATCGGCGAGCCACGTCTTGTCGCGAAACTTCTCCCGGAACTGGAGATATTGCTCGCGCTCGTCGAGGGTATCGCCGCCGGTCACGAATGCGTTGTTGGAGAGGATGTATTCGTCCTGACGGTTGAACCCGCCGGTATCGACCTTCTGATAGACGATGCGCGGCGTGATTTTGAACTCGGGCGTTGGCTGGAACAGCAGCGCCGCGCGGACGCCGTAGCGATCGCCGTCGTTGACGTTGTTCTTGTCGTACGGCCCGATCGAATCGATGAAGCCGGGGAAATGCGTCCCGTAGGCGACAACGCGCACGGCCGCGGCCGGGCCCATCGGCAAGTTGATCGCGCCTTTTAGCGAGCCGCCGACGCCGCCATCCTTCACCGTATTGATGTCGGCTTCGACCATGCCCTCAAGGCGCTCGACGTTGGGCTGGTTGGTGATGTAGCGGACGGTGCCGCCGACGCTACCCGACCCGAACAGCGTGCCCTGCGGGCCGCGCAGCGTTTCGACGCGGTTGAGGTCGAACAGGTCGAAGTCGGGCGTGAAGAGCGACATCGAGGTCACCGTCTCGTCGAGATAGACGCCGACCTGTTCCTTCACCCCCGGCTGGTCGCGCGCGATCTGGCCGGCGGACACGCCGCGTACAGAAACCTGGCTTTGGCCGGGACCGAGGTTCTGGACGGTGAGGCCGGCGACGTTGCGGCTGATGTCCTCGATCGTCTGGGCATTGGCGCGCTGGAGGTCTTCCTCGGACTGCGCGTTTATCGAAAAGGGAACGTCCTGGACGCGACTTGCGCGCTTGGTCGCGGTGACGATGATTTCGTCTTCCGCAAAGACGTCGGGGGCGGGCTGGGCAGCTTCGGGCGGTTGGGCGGTTTGTGCGATGTCCTCCTGGCCGGTCTGCGCGGCCGCGGGAATCGCGAACGCCAGAACAGAAGTGCCGATGAGCAAGGCTGCCGAAATGCGCATGAGTTCCCCCTTATGTCGTCTGCGCGACTTATGCCCGAAACGATCGGCCGTCAGAAGGGAGAGCGGGGCGTCCGAGCCAGTTCGTTTCGGCTGTGTTGCAAGTTGGTTACAGGGGCGTGGCGTACCCCCAAAGGGCTCAGCGCCGGTCGAACAGCTGCCGCGCGATGACGGCGCCAAACGCGGCACCGAGCAGTTGCGACGCCACGAACATCGGGACATCCGCCAGCGCGATGCCCGCGAAGGTATCCGACAAACTGCGAGCGACAGTGATTGCTGGGTTGGCGAAGCTGGTCGACGAAGTGAACCAATAGCCCGCGGTGATATAGAGCGCGACCGATGCCGGGACCCATGCCGGCCGGTGCCGAACAGTGCCCAAAACGGTCAGCACGAGGCCGAAGGTGGCAACGAACTCGCCCGCCCACTGCCCCACGCCCGTGCGGGTCTTTGCGGACAGTTGGAGGAGCGGGAGATCGAGCATCAGGTGCGCGGCCCACACGCCGAGAATGCCAAAGATGAGCTGGGCCCCAATGTAGGCGGCGGCGTCGCCCCACGGCAATTCACCGCGAGACGCCGCCACAAGGCTCACCGCCGGGTTCATATGCGCGCCCGAAATGGGGCCGAGCATGGTGATCAGCACGAACAGGATTGCGCCGGTGGCAAGCGTGTTGCCGAGAAGCGCAATGGCAACGTTCCCGCCCGCCAGACCCTCCGCCATGATCCCGGAGCCGACCACGGTGGCGAAGAGAAAGAAGGCACCGAGCGCTTCGGCTGTGAGGCGCTGCGACAGTGGCGGTTGATGGGGCAGGTGAGATCTCGTCATGCGCAATTACCCACATCGAAGGGAAGCAAGGTGCGCGGTGGGAAAAGCGGGGGGCGGCCGCCGTTGTGAGCGAGGAAAGCGTGACGGACGATCTCGGCCTGCTGCTCGAGGCCGTAACGGTAGAAGGGGCGGTCGGGGACGAGGTTGTAGCGGTAGCGGCAGAAGGGGTGGCGCATCAGCGGCAGATAGAAGCGGCCGCGCGTCTGCGCCTGCCAGACATGGGTCAGCTCATGGATGAACAGGCCCTGCCGGTGCAGCGGCTCGGCAGCGAAGTCCTCCGACCACAGGTCGTCATGCGGGTGGAAGTGGACGTTGCCGGTGGGCGCCATCACCGTGTTGCGGGGCTGAAACGGCCACCATTTGCGCCGCAGCATTCGGACTCCGGAATAGTCGATCGCGTCGCCGAACACGGTTCGGGCAAGCGCGATTTCGCCGGGCGTCAGGGGGCGGTCGACCGTCATTGCGGGGACCCGGAGGCGGTGGAGCAAGTCATTGCGACGCTGGATTGCTTCGCTGCGCCCGCAATGACAAGTCGGGCCACTTGCCGGGTCAAATCCGCATCGCTAGGGCATCGCCAAAGCAAAAACGGAGGAAACGTCACATGAGCGAGACTGCCGATCGGGTGAAGAAGATCGTCGTCGAACATCTCGGCGTCGAAGCGGACAAGGTGACCGAGGACGCGAGCTTCATCGACGATCTTGGCGCCGACAGCCTCGACATCGTCGAACTGGTCATGGCTTTCGAGGAAGAATTCGGGGTCGAGATCCCGGACGACGCTGCGGAGAAGATCACCACCGTTCGCGATGCGATCGAATATATCGACCAGAACAAGGGCTGAGCGGTCCCCGACCGTTCGTCCTGAGCTCGTCGAAGGACTGCCCTTGATCCGGCGTCACTTTACGGCAAAGCAAGGCTTCGACAGGCTCAGCCCGCACGGGTCTGGGCCTGTTGATTTATGGAGAGCAGGATGCGGCGTGTCGTTGTAACCGGACTGGGCCTCGTCACCCCGCTGGGTGCCGACGTCGAAACCACGTGGAAGAACATCCTGGCGTCCAAGTCCGGCGCGGGGCCGATCACCCGGTTCGACGCGAGCGACCAGAAGTGCCGCATCGCCTGCGAGGTGAAGCCCGCCGACCATGAATATGGCTTCGATCCGGGCAAGCGCGTCGATCACAAGATCCAGCGCCAGGTCGATCCGTTCATCGTCTACGGCATCGATGTCGCAGGCCAGGCGATCGAGGATGCCGGGCTGGAGGACATGCCGGAAGCGATGCGGCTGCGCGCCGGCTGCTCGATCGGGTCGGGCATCGGTGGATTGCCGGGAATCGAATCCGAAAGCCGGGTGCTCGCCGAAAAGGGGCCGGGCCGCGTCTCGCCGCACTTCGTCCACGGGCGGCTAATCAACCTCGTCTCGGGCCAGGTATCGATCAAATACGGGCTGATGGGCCCCAATCATGCGGTCGTCACCGCGTGCTCGACCGGCGCGCATTCGATCGGCGATGCAGCCCGGATGATCAAGGATGACGACGCCGACATCATGCTCGCGGGGGGCGCCGAAGCGACCATCTGCCCGATCGGCATTGCCGGCTTTGCCCAGGCACGCGCGCTCAGCACGGCGTTCAACGACCAGCCCGAAAAGGCAAGCCGCCCGTACGACAAGGACCGCGACGGCTTCGTCATGGGCGAGGGCGCGGGCGTGGTGGTGCTCGAGGAATATGAGCACGCGAAGAAACGCGGCGCGAAAATCTACGCCGAGGTCGTCGGCTATGGCTTGTCGGGCGACGCCTATCACGTGACCGCGCCGCATCCCGAAGGGTCGGGTGCATACCGGTCGATGGAAATGGCGCTCAAGAAGTCCGGGCTGCAGCCCAGCGACATCGATTATATCAACGCCCACGGCACCTCGACCCCGCTCGGCGACGAGCTTGAGCTGGGCGCGGTGCGCAAATTGTTCGGCAATGCCATCGGATCCCTATCCATGAGCTCGACCAAGTCGGCGATCGGCCATTTGCTCGGCGGTGCCGGCGCGGTCGAGAGCATCTTCTGCATCCTGGCCATCCGCGACCAGATCGTGCCGCCGACGCTCAATCTCGACAATCCGAGCGAGGGGACGGCGGGCGTCGACCTCGTCCCGCACAAGGCCAAGGAACGGCCGGTGCGCGCGGTCCTCAATAACAGCTTCGGCTTCGGCGGCACAAACGCCAGCCTGATCATGAAGGCGGTGTGAGGAAGCTGCTGCTGATCGGCGGCGCGGGGCTGGTCCTTGCAGCGCTCGCCGCGCTGTACCTGTTCTGGTGGGCGCCGGGCCCCAAGCCCGGGCCGCACACCATCGTCGTCGAGGAAGGCGCGACGATGACCAGCGTTGCCCGCCAGCTTGAAGGGCAAGGCGCGATCCCCGGGTCGGCGCGCAGCTTCTCGCTGATCGCGCGCGTGCTCGGCTCGGGCGATCCAGTGCAGGCGGGTGAGTTCGAGATCCCGAAAGGCATGAGTGGCGCGAAGGTGCTCGACCTGTTGCAGCATGGCCGCCCGGTGCAGCGCCTGATCACCGTGACCGAGGGGATGCCGTCGATCATCGTCGCGGAAAAGATTGCGGGGGTTCCCTATCTCACGGGCGCGGTGCCGCCGATCGCCGAAGGATCGGTCCTGCCCGACAGCTACGGCTATAAGCGCGGCGAGACGCGCGCGGCGGTGGTCGCGCGGATGCAGGCAGCGATGACGCGGACGCTCGACGCATTATGGGTCAAGCGGACGCAGGATTGCCCGGTGTTGAGCAAGGCGGAAGCGGTCACCCTGGCCTCGATCGTCGAAAAGGAGACGGGCAAGCCCGCCGAACGGCCGACGATTGCCGGCGTTTACTGCAACCGGCTGAAGATCGGCATGAAACTAGATGCCGATCCGACGGTCATTTACCCGATCACCAAGGGCAAGCCGCTGGGCCGCCGAATCCGCCGGTCGGAGCTGATGGACGATAACGGCTACAACACCTACCGCCGTCCCGGCCTGCCGCCGGGACCGATCGCCAATCCGGGGCGCGAGAGCATTGCCGCGGTGCTGAGGCCCGCATCGACCAAGGCGATCTATTTCGTCGCCGACGGGACCGGCGGTCATGTCTTTGCCGAGACCTTCGCACAGCACCAGGCCAACGTCGCGAAATGGTATGCGCTGCGCCGCCAGCGGGGTGAGATGTGAGTAACCGGGGAATCACGCGCGGCCGGATGTTCGTCGGGGCCTTGGTCCTGCTGACCGCAATCATCACCTGGGCTATCGCGACATGGCTCAACCCCTATGGCGAATCGAGCGAAGCCGGCACCGAATATGTGAAATCGACCGTCGCCATCGTCATGCGCAATGGCGCGATCGCGACATTGGGCCTGTGCGCGCTTGCCGCTTATTTGCTGTTCCCGACGCGTCGGCCGCAATGGCCCGCGCGCGACTGGGCAATCCTCGGCATCCTCGCGCTGCTCGTGGTGAGCAGCCTGTATCGCCTGGTGTGGCTCCAGACGTCAGTGATGAATTAGCGTCGCCCCTAGCCGTCCAGCGCGATGCTGGGGACGTAGCCGACGCGGCGGTCGATACCCGCATAGCCCCACGCCCAGCCCAACGTATCGTCGAGCAGGTCGAACGGCTCGCCAGGGGCGAGGTCGCGAATCGCGTCACCCCCGTCGCTCGGCGTGGCTCGCAAGGTGGCGGCGCTGCGCACGGTGCGGTTAACCGGCTCGGCGTAATGGGATGCGATCACTCGGCCGGCGAGCGCGGAGTCGGCGAGATCCTTGCGATAGGCGTGGGTCGTGGGGTCGGGTGGGTCCGATCGGCCGCCCAGCGCGAAATCGATGTCAGCGTTGGTGCGCGAAGGCCGGCGCTTGCCCGATGATCGGCCGGTGCGCGGCGGGGGCGGGGTGTCCGTCGCCGCCTTCGCGGAGGTTGCGCTTGAAGCCTTCAAGGAAATCTGCCCCAGTGCTGGTGCGGACGACAAAAACGTTTCGCCGATCGTCCTGATCGCGTTCGCGGCGCAGATAGCCCAGCGCGCCAAGCGTATTCAAGGCGCGGGTCACGACGGGCTTTGACACGCCAAGAACACGCGCCAGACCTCGAACCGTATGCGGACCAGGCGTAAGATAGACGAGCATGAGCAAGGCCATCTGGCGATTGGTCAAATCGGGCTCGCCAGAGCGGACGTAGGCGATCAAGGCCTTCATCCAGCCGGAAAGCGAAACCTCGGCCATGCCTTAACTCCGTTTATTGTCGCGGTGTGCGATCTAAACCGGCAAGGCGCGAAATTGTTGCACCGCAGTGACGAGTTTTGCCCGATTTTTCGGGCGTTTCGCACTATTGGCGGGGATAAGTCCGCTCGAGATGACGGAAGACGGCACGGAGGCCAAGCGCGTCGCCCCCCTTGGGACGGCCGGGCTTGGCCGAGTCACGCCAGGCGAATGTGTCGAAATGCGCCCAGCGCACCGAATCGGGGACGAAGCGCTTCAGGAACATGGCTGCAGTGATGCTTCCCGCCATCGGCGAGCCCGAGGCGTTGGCGAGGTCGGCCAGGTCGCTTTTCAACATGTCGTCATACGGATCCCACAGCGGCATGCGCCACAGCGGATCCTCAGTTTCCTCCGACGCCTGGCGAAGACTTTCGGCGAGCGCATCGTCGTTGGCGAACATGGCCGGAAGATCGGGGCCAAGCGCGATGCGCGCGGCGCCGGTCAGCGTGGCGAAATCGACGATCAGCTCCGGCTTGCCCTCCGCTGCATGGTCGAGCGCGTCGGCGAGGATGAGGCGGCCTTCGGCGTCGGTATTGTCGATCTCGACGAACAGGCCCTTGCGTGAGCGCACCACGTCGCCGGGGCGGAATGCGTCCGCAGAAACCGAATTTTCAACTGCGGGGATGAGCAGGTGAAGCCGCACCGGCAGGCGCGCCGCCATCACCAGGCGGGCGAGGGCGAGGGCGTGCGCCGCGCCGCCCATGTCCTTCTTCATCAGGCGCATGCCCGAGGCGGGCTTTAGATCGAGGCCGCCGGTGTCGAAGCACACGCCCTTGCCGACGATGGCGATGCGCGGATGGTCCGGCTTGCCCCATTCGAGCTCGATCAGGCGCGGTTCGCGGCCCGGCGCGGCGGCGCGGCCGACGGCGGCGATCAACGGGCAATCGCGCGTGAGATGTGCGCCGGAGGTGACCCGCACCTCCGCTCCGTTGCCGGCATCGCGCACCGCCTGCTCGATCTCGGCCGGGCCGAGATCGCCGGCGGGCGTATCGACGAGGTCGCGGACGAGCGCAGTCGCCTCGGCCAGCTGGACATGCCGCGCGATCCGCGCCGCTTCCCCGGTCACCAGCACCCTCGGCCCGACAGGATCGTCCTTGGGCTTGGCGCGGAAGCGGTCGAACCGGTGCTGGGCGAGAAGCCAGCCGAGCGCTGCCTTGCCGGGGTCGCCCTGCGCCAGCCTGTAGGTGCCCTCGGGCAGGCTCGCGGCGAGCTTGGCCAGGCACCAGGGCGACAGCGCCGCCACGTCCTTGACCGCGCCGACCACTTCGAAGTCGTTGCCGCGCGGCAGGATGGCAAAGGCGCAGCCGGTCTTGCCGTCGAACCGGTGGGCTTCGAGCAAGGCGCGGTCTTCGGCCGGGCGGCGCTTCGCCCAATCGGCGAAACCGTCCTTGTCGACGAGGTGGATCGGCCGGGCGCCCTGGCCACGGTCGGCGACGATCAGCGAGGCGAAATCGGTCATTGCCACCGACTAGCGGAGCGAATGCGCGGGCGACAGCCCGGGATCGGCTGACAGACGTGTTACAGGGCCTTGGCAGCCTTCCAAGTGGCCGCTATCAGGCCCGCCAATCGCACCGGGTCCGCCCGGCGCGCCGTCGCTTAGGACCCTTATTTCCGGGTTCGTGCACAGCAGTGTCAAAAAGGGTGAACATGGCCACGCAGGCACCGTCCGCTGAGGGTTCTCAAGTCACAGGCACAGGTGCGGGCGGTGAAGGCGAAGGCGTTCGTCGCCGCGACTTTCTGAACGTCGCCGCGGTCAGTTTCGCCGGCGTCGGCGCCGTTGCCGCAGTCGCGCCGCTCGTGGTGCAGATGGCGCCGCCGGCCGACGTGCTCGCGCTGTCGACGACCGAAGTGGACATCTCCAAGATTCAGCCGGGACAGGCGATCAAGACCAGCTGGCGCAAACAGCCGGTCTTCATCCGCAACCTCACGCCGGCCGAGATCCAGCAGGCCAATGCGACGCCGCTGGGCGAGCTTCGCGATCCGCAGTCGCTGGCCGACCGGACCAAGCCCGGCCGGCAAAATTGGTTGGTGACGTTGGGCGTGTGCACCCACCTCGGCTGCGTCCCGCTGGGCGTCGGCGAGGGTGAAAACCGCGGGCCGTACGGCGGGTACTTCTGCCCGTGCCACGGTTCCGCCTATGACACCGCCGGCCGCATCCGCACCGGCCCGGCGCCGCTCAACCTGGCGGTTCCGGAATATGCATTCAAATCACCGACTGTCGTTCAGATCGGCTGAGGGGGCAGAGCAGAATGAGCTTTTCCTGGGCAAAGCCGTACGAACCCAAGACGGGACTGGGCCGCTGGTTCGACGAGCGCCTGCCGCTGCCGCGGCTGGTCTATGGCGCCATCGGCGGCGGGTATCCGGTGCCGCGAAACCTTAATTATTTCTGGAACTTCGGCGTCCTTGCCGGTGCCTTCCTGATGATCCAGATCGTCACCGGCATCGTGCTTGCGATGTGGTATTATTCCAGTGTCGACGGCGCCTTCAATTCAGTCGAGCACATCATGCGCGACGTCAATGCGGGGTGGATGATCCGCTACCTGCACATGAACGGCGCCAGCTTCTTCTTCATCGTTACTTATATCCACATCTTCCGCGGCCTTTATTACGGGTCGTACAAGGCGCCGCGCGAACTGGTGTGGATGCTCGGCCTCGTCATCTACCTGCTGATGATGGCCACGGCCTTCATGGGCTATGTGCTGCCGTGGGGCCAGATGAGCTATTGGGGCGCGCAGGTCATCACCGGCTTCTTTTCCGCCTTTCCGGTAGTGGGTGAACCGCTTCGCGTCTTCCTGCTCGGCGGCTTCGCGCCGGACCAGGCAGCGCTGACGCGCTTTTTCTCGCTCCACTATTTGTTGCCGTTCGTGATCGCAGCCGTCGTGATCCTGCACATCTGGGCACTGCACATTCCGGGGTCGAGCAACCCGACCGGGGTCGACGTGAAGACCGAAAAGGACACGTTGCCCTTCCACCCCTTCTACACCGCCAAGGATGGCTGGTTCGCCGCCGCCTTCCTCGCGCTGTTCGCGCTCGTCACCTTCTTCGCGCCGAACATGCTTGGCCACCCGGACAATTACATCCCGGCCGACCCGCTGGCGACGCCGGCGCACATCGTGCCCGAATGGTATTTCTGGCCGTTTTACGCGATCCTGCGCGCCTTCACGGTCGATTTCATCCTGCCGGCCAAGCTATGGGGCGTGCTTGCGATGTTCGCCGCGATCCTGCTGCTGTTCTTCCTTCCGTGGCTCGACAAGTCGCCGGTGCGGTCGGGCAGCTATCGCCCGGTGTTCAAGCGCTTCTTCTGGATCCTGGTCGTCGACGTCATCATCCTTGGGATCTGCGGCGTAAAGCCGGTCGAGCAGCCGTGGATCGCCATCAGCCAGGTCGCGACCATGTACTATTTCCTGCACTTCCTCGTGATCTTGCCGCTGATCGCGAAGTTTGAAACGCCCTTGCCGCTGCCGAATTCGATTACCGAAAGCGTCCTTCACGGCGAGGCGGCGGAGGCAGCCCCCGCCGGGCAATCACCACGGCCGGGATCGGTCGCTACGGCAACGGCCGAATAAGGGGACAGACGGGTCATGGTCCGGTTCATCGGTTTCATCGTCGGCCTCGGTCTGGCCGGCATCCTTCTGATCTCGCTCTTCGTCGGCGCGGCGGACTATTTTTCCACCCCGCATGAGGAGACGGCCCAGCACGCGCTGCACGAGCATGCCAAGCCGCTCAAGCTGGCGAGCGACGGCCCCTTCGGCCATTTCGATAACCAGCAACTGCAGCGCGGCTTCCAGGTGTACAAGGAAGTGTGCGCAGCCTGCCACGGCCTGAGCCTCGTGTCGTTCCGCGACCTGGCGGCGCTCGGCTACGAGGAGCCCGAGATCAAGGCGATCGCCGATCAGTGGGCGACCGAGGTGCCGAGCATCAATCCGGACACCGGCGAAGCGTCAACGCGCAAGGCAATTCCGTCCGACCGTTTCCCGAGCCCCTATGCCAATGCGGTCGCGGCTCGCGCGGCGAACAATAATGCGCTTCCGCCCGACCTGTCGCTGATCACCAAGGCGCGAGAGGGTGGGGCAGCCTACACCTATTCGCTCCTGACCGGCTACCGGCCGCAGACCGCGGACGAGGTCAAGAGGTTCCCCGACGCCAAGACTCCGGCGGGGCTTCACTACAATCCTTATTTCCCGAACCTCAACATCGCCATGCCCCCGCCGCTCACCAGCGAAGGTCAGGTGACGTATGCCGACGGCACGAAGTCGACTGTCGATCAGATGGCGAAGGACGTCACGGCGTTCCTGGTGTGGACCGCCGAGCCGAAGCTTGAGAACCGGCACGCGACGGGCCTTGCCGTGGTGATCTTCCTGATCGTCGCCAGCATCCTTGCCTATTTCGCCTATCGGAACATCTGGGCCGAAGCGAAGCGCAAGGTGCGCGTGACCGGGGCGCTTGACCCCAAGAACCAGGCGAAGAGCCGCGCGGCGAAGGGCGAAGAGGGCATCGCGGGCTGAGCCCGCGCTTCATCTGCGGGAAAGCTGCGCAAGCGTAGAAACAGAGCGAGCACGCGCGAGTCGCCGTGCGCTTTGAACCTTTTACCTGTGCAGGTGTGTCATGCGTAATTTGAAACTTGGTCTGGTCGCTGCGGCGGCGGTCGCGCTCAGCGGCTGCGGCTATGGTTTCGGCCCAGGGCTTGGCGTCGGCGTCGGCTACAACAGCGGCTACGGCGGCTATTACGGCAATTACGGCGGCTATGGATACAGCCCGTATGCCGATCCCTATTTCGGCTACGGCTCCCGTTATTCGTACGGCTACGGCCCATACGGCTATAATTATGGCGGGTACGGATCGCCCTACGGCGGCGGCTGGTACAACGGCTATTATTATCCGGGCAGCGGTTACTACGTCTATGACCGCGACCGCACCCGGCGTCGGTTGAGCGACGCCGAGCTGGCGCAATGGCGCCAGCGCGTGTCGTCGACCCTGGCCGACCGCATCCGCGAACGCCGTGGCGACACGATCGGCACGCAGAGCGTTCGCCGTATCCGCACCGACAGCGTCGAGCGCGCGCCGCGCTCGACCACCCGCATGTCCAACGGCGAAGGTCGTGAACGCGTGCGTGAGTCGCTTCGCCAGCGCATCGAACAGCGTCGCGCCGAGCGCGCCGCTCGCCAGCGCGACGACAATTAAGGACTAATCCGCCGGCGTGCCTTCGGGCCGCCGGCGGATCAGCACGATTGACGTGTAGCGCATGACCGGGACGCCGTCCTGGTTGGTGACCGTCGTTTCTGTGCGGACGGCGCCAATATCGGGCTTGCTGCGCGAGGGCGTCTTTTCGACGATCTTGCCATGCACGGAGAGCGTATCGCCGGGATAGACGGGCTTCAGCCAGCGCAGGTCGTCGATCCCGGGTGAGCCGAGGCCGGCTTGCTCATGATCCACCGAATAGCGTGCCAGCACGGCCATCGTCATCGCGCAGGTGTGCCAGCCGCTCGCCGCGATCCGCCCGAAGTGCGTCTTGGCGGCTGCTTCATCGGATAGGTGGAAGGGCTGCGGATCGTATTTGCGGGCGAACTCCAGCACTTCCTCCCGCGTCACGTGGTAGACGCCGAAGTCGGTTTCCGCGCCCACTTCCAGATCTTCGAAATATCGCATGGTGCTGGCGCATAGCGGGCGCGCCGGCTTCGCGCTACGAAACCGCCGTGGCGAGCGAAATCCAAGCGAACAACCGATGGCATCCGCGCCTGATCGAGGCGGCTATGGCGCTGAACGAAAACCGTCTGGATATCGCCGAGCGCCTGCTCAAGCCGCATCTCAAGGAAGATCCGTTCGACGTGCGTGCGATCCGCATGTTGGCCGAACTTGCGGCGCGAATCGGCCGGCTGAAGGACGCCGAGACCCTGTTGCGCCGCGCGCTCGAGATTGCGCCAGATTTCACTGCCGCCCGCGCCAATCTGGCGATGGTGCTTGGCCGGCTGGGCCGTCCGGCCGAGGCGTTCGAGCTGCTTGACGAGATCCTGCTCGCGGAACCTGACGGACTTGGCCATCTCAACCTCAAGGCGGCGACGCTGGGCCGCCTGGGTGACTTCGAAGAGGCGCTGAAACTTTACGAGGAGGTCCTGCGGCGTGTGCCGCGGCAGCCGCGGCTGCTGATGAGCTATGGCCACATGCTGAAAACGGTGGGCCGGCAGGACGAATCGGTCGATGCCTATCGCAAGGCGATCGCGTTCCAGCCGACGCTTGGCGAGGCTTGGTGGAGCCTCGCCAACCTCAAGACCGTGCGCTTTGGCGCGGACGACATTGCCGCCATGCGTAGCGCGCTGGATGCCCCCGACCTCAAGGACGACGACCGCTTCCACCTCGACTTCGCGCTCGGCAAGGCCCTGCACGATGCCGGCGAGAGCGACGCGGCATTTGCCCACTACGCAGCCGGAAACGCGCGGCGGAGGACCTACCACCCGTTCCATCCGGGTGAGTTGACGGCGCTGGTCGACCGTTCGATCGCGCTCTTCACAAGCGAGTTGCTTGCGAGGCCCGGCGGCTCCGCCGCGCCCGATCCGATCTTCATCCTGGGGATGCCGCGGGCGGGTTCGACGCTGGTCGAGCAGATTCTGTCGTCGCACAGTCAGGTCGAAGGGACGGCGGAATTGCCCGACATGCCTGCGCTTGCGCGGGGACGGGGCAGATATCCCGCGTCCGCGGCCGACATGACGGACGAGGAGCGGAAGGCGACTGGTGAATCCTACCTGGAGCGTACCGCCATCCAGCGGCGGACCGATCGGCCTTTTTTCATCGACAAATTACCCAACAACTGGATGTTCGTGCCCTTCATCCATTGGGTGCTGCCCAATGCCAAGATCGTTGATGCCCGTCGTCACCCGCTGGGCTGCTGCTTTTCCAACTTTCGCCAGCACTTCGCGCGCGGTCAGGACTTCACCTACGACCTCGTCGACCTTGGCCGCTATTACGCCGACTATGTGCGTTTGATGGCGCACGTCGATGCCGTGCTCCCCGGGCGCGTGCACCGCGTGATCTACGAGCGCATGGTCGACGATACTGAAGCCGAGGTCCGGGCGCTGCTCGACTATTGCGGGCTCGAGTTCGAGCAGGCGTGCCTTGATTTCCACAAGACCGAGCGCGCTGTTCGCACACCCAGTTCCGAACAGGTTCGGCAGCCGATCTATCGCGACGCGAAAGACGAATGGCGCGCGTATGAGGCGCACCTGGGACCACTCAAACGGGCTCTGGGTCCCGTCCTCGATACCTATCCGGATGTACCCGCGACCTTATCGCAACGGTAGCGCAACAATCGTTCTGCCGGATGCCGAAGGCATGTTGACAAGGCGCGGCCGCTCTGTCGCAATCCCGACATAAACAGAGGGGAATGGAATGACGGACCGCACGTCGCGTTTGGTTGTGATCGGGTTGCTGGCGTCAACGGCAATGGGCTCCGCAGCCTTCGCCCAGGTCTCCACTTCGCCGGCCGACGCGACGCCCGAGTCGCCGACGACGCAATCGCCCGCGCCGGGGACGAACGCCACCAACGTGACGTCCAACCCCGCCGTTCAGCAAGCGCAGGACGGGCTTGTCCCCGACGAAACCGAGATCATCATCACCGCGACCAAGCGCGAGGAAAACCTGCAGGACGTCCCGATCAGCGTGCAGGCAATCGGCACGCGGCGGCTCGACCAGCTGAACATCTCCAACTTCGAGGATTATACGAAGCAGCTTCCGTCGGTCAGCTTCCAGACCGCGGCGCCGGGCTTCACGACCGTTTACATGCGCGGCGTCGCCACCGGCGGCGACGGCAACCATACGGGGTCGCTTCCGTCGGTTGGCTTCTACCTCGACGAGCAGCCGGTCACGACGATCGGGGGAACGCTCGACGTCCACATCTACGACATTGCCCGGATCGAGAGCCTCGCCGGACCGCAGGGCACGTTGTACGGCGCCTCTTCGCAGGCGGGCACGATCCGCATCATTACCAACAAGCCGGAGATCGGCGTTACCGCGGGCCGCGTGGATGCCGAACTGAATAGCGTCGCGCATGGCGGAGTCGGGGGCAGCCTCGAAGGCATGATCAACTTGCCGATCAGCGACCGCATGGCCTTCCGCGCGAACGTCTTTTACCAGCGCGACGCCGGCTACATCGACAATGTGTTCGGGGAGCGGGCTTATTGCGGAAGCAAGGTCTTTGGCCCGGACGGGGACGATGACGATCTCCTCCCCGATTTGATCGGATGCGATCGCACCGATGGTATCCAAGTCGATAATGCCGCGTTCGTCGACGACGATATCAACGTCAACAAGACCTATGGCGGCCGTGCGGCGCTGAAGATCGATCTTGACGATAATTGGACCGTCACGCCCCAGATCATGCACCAGAACAGCAAGACGCGCGGCGTCTGGTTCTTCGACGATCGTCTGGGCGACCTGGAGACGCAGCGGTTCCGTGAAGAGCCGGCCAAGGACAAGTTCACGCAGGCCGCGCTCACCGTCGAAGGGAAGGTCGGCAACTTCGACATCACCTATGCCGGCGCGTACATGCATCGTCCGAATTCGGGTGTCAGCGACTACACCGACTATGCCGACGCTTATGATGCTTATTACGAGAGCGTCGGCGGCATCGCGAATTACCAGTATTTCGTCGACGATGCGGGCGGTCCCATCGACATCCGCCAGTACATCACCGGCGGCAACAACTTCAAAAAGCTAAGCCAGGAACTGCGCGTCGCATCGCCGCAGGAGAATGCGCTGCGGTTCATCGGCGGCCTGTTTTACCAGCGGCAATCGAATGACATCCTGCAGGAATATCGAGTCGACGACCTTGCCGCGGACCTGTCGGTCAACGGTCGTCCCGGAATTTTGTGGCTGACCAAGCAAAAGCGCATCGACCGGGATTATGCCATCTTCGGAGAGCTGAGCTTCGACGTTACGCCGCAGATCACGCTGACGGGCGGCGGACGCTATTACAAGTTCGACAATACCGTGTTCGGTTTTGCCGGCTTTGGCCGTGACCCCTTGTTCATCCAGGATGCTGACGGGGACCCGCTGCCCGGCTCGCCGCCGCCGAATGCGGTCGGAAGCACCCGGACCGGCGTTGCCCAATGTTTCACCGTCGATGGCGATTCCCTGCGCGAATCACAGATCGGTGGCACCGACACGACCCTCATCCTCGACGGCAAGCTTGATGGGACGCCCTGCATCAACGTCGCCACCTTCGAAAATGGGGAGCTCAAGCCCAAGGCGAGCAAGGACACGGGCTGGACCTATCGTTTCAACGGCACATGGAAGCCGCGCGACGGGCTAATGTTCTATGCGACTCGGTCGAAAGGCTATCGACCGGGCGGCATCAACCGCCAGCCGGGCCTGGCGCCGTACAACGCCGACTTCCTGATCAACAATGAGCTTGGCTGGAAGACGACCTTCGGGCCGTTCCGCTGGAACGGCGCTATCTACCACCAAGTGTGGGAGAAGTTTCAATTCAGCTTCCTCGGCGAAAACAGCCTGACCGTGGTGCAGAACGGGCGCGATGCGCGGATCAACGGCATCGAAACCGACATCAACTATACCGCGGGCGGGCTGACGCTGAATGCCGCGGCGGCCTTCACCGATGCCAAGACCAAGGACAATATCTGCGGAGTCGCCGCAGATCCGGAGCCCGATTGCGACCTCATCCTAGTCGAGGACGACCCACTGACGGTGGAAGATGAGGAGGAGCGGGACGAGATCGTCGCGCCCAAGGGCACGCGCCTGCCGATCACGCCCAAATTCAAATTCTCGGCGACCGCGCGCTACGCCTGGAACATGGGCGCGGGCCGGGCGCATGCGCAAGCCGGTCTGTCATACCAAGGTTCCGCGCGCTCCGCCTTGCGCACGGACGACCAGGCGATCACCGGGACACTTAGATCCTACGCCCTGGTTGACCTGTTCACAGGCTATACGTGGGGCAATTACAACGTCGAACTGTTCGGCACGAACATCTTCGACAAGCGCAACGAATTGTCGCGCGGTGTCGGCTGCAGCATCTGCACCAACGTCCGCATCTATCCCGGGCGACCGCGCACCTTCGGACTGCGCGCGGGGATGAAGTTCTAGCGCCGGTGGTGGACCCATCGCCGTGCTGGCGCGTCTGGCACGGCTGATGGACCGTAACAAAGTTGTCATGTTGGCGGCGCTGCTCGCGCTGTGGCTGGTGATGTTGCTCGGCGGCGCCGGCGATGTCGATCGCGGGCTGCTGCTCAAGGCCTATTCGGCCGACCACGCCGTGCTCGAGCCGGTGGCGCGTTTCATCACCTTTTTCGGTGAGTGGTACACCGCCGTCGCGTTCACGCTGGCGGGCGCGGGGTGGATGGCGTGGCGCGGCCTACGGCGCGAGGCGTTCATCCTGCTCATCGCCTGCGCCACCGGCCGGATCCTCGTCATCCTCGAAAAGGACTGGTTCGCCCGGCTACGCCCCGACGAGCATATGCGCCTGGTTGAAGTCAGCTCGCATTCTTTCCCCAGCGGGCATTCGAGCAACGCGATGATGGTCTATCTGGGGATCGCCCTGCTCGGCTTTACCGGGCGCGCCAGACGGATCGCCATGGGCGTTGCGCTGGCCTTGATAGCCGCCGTCGGGGTCAGCCGGCCGATGCTTGGCGTGCATTGGCCGAGCGACGTCGTGGGTGGCTGGTCGTTCGGGCCTTCTGGCTGCTGTTCATCATCTGGCTGAGCGACTACCTGGCCCCCGCGGGCCGTCAGACGTTGAAGCGGAACAGCATCACGTCGCCGTCCTGAACGACATATTCCTTGCCCTCGGCGCGCATCTTGCCAGCGTCCTTGGCACCCGTTTCGCCGTTGCAGGCGAGATAGTCGGCATAAGCAATCGTCTCGGCGCGGATGAAGCCGCGCTCGAAATCGGTATGGATCGCGCCGGCGGCCTCGGGCGCCTTGGCGCCGTTGCGTACCGTCCAGGCGCGTGATTCCTTGGGGCCCGCGGTGAAGAAGGTGATGAGGCCGAGCAGTTCGTAGCCGGCGCGTATGACGCGCGTCAGGCCGGTTTCCTCAAGGCCGAGGTCGGCGAGGAAAGCCTGGCGCTCCTCCTCGGGCAGGGTGGCAATTTCGGATTCGATCGCGGCGGAGACGACCACGGCCTTGGCGCCTTCCGACGCCGCCTTTTCAAAGACCTTCGCGGAGAGCGCATTGCCGTCGGCCGCATCGCCTTCGTCGACATTGCAGACGTAGAGCACGGGCTTGCCGGTCAGCAGCTGCGCGCGGTGGAGCGCGCGGGCTTCCTCGACATCCTTGGGCTGGGTCAGCCGCGCGGGCTTGGACGCGCGCAACAGCTCGAGCGCTTGACCGAGCACCGAGGCTTCGATCTTGGCGTCCTTGTCGCCCTGCTGGGCCTTCTTGACGAGATTTGGGACGCGCCGCTCGAGGCTGTCGAGGTCGGCGAGCATCAGCTCGGTCTCGACCGTCTCGGCATCGGCGATGGGATCGACGCGGCCCTCGACGTGCGTGACGTCGCCGTCCTCGAAGCAGCGCAAAACGTGGACGATCGCATCCACCTCCCGGATGTTGGCGAGGAACTGGTTGCCGAGCCCTTCGCCCTGGCTGGCGCCGCGAACGAGGCCGGCGATGTCGACGAATTCGATCTGCGTTTCGATCGTCTGGGCCGACTTGGCGATGGCCGAAATCTTCTGCAGCCGCTCGTCCGGCACCGCGACGCGGCCGACATTGGGCTCGATCGTGCAGAATGGATAATTGGCCGCCTGCGCCGCCGCGGTTTCGGTCAGCGCGTTGAAGAGCGTGGATTTGCCGACGTTCGGCAGGCCGACGATGCCGCAGCGAAAGCCCATAAGTGCGAAAAGTCCTAACGGTGGATGAAGCGCGTCGTAACGCGAAGTTCAGCGCCCCCTAGGCAATCCGCAGTACGATTTCCACCATCATGGATTTGTCGATGCGCAACCTGCCTGTCCTGCTTGCCGCCTGCGCCAGCTTTACTGCTGCCGTGCCGGCCGCTGCGACTGTGTCTCCGCCGACCAAGGAAGACATCATCATTTCAGGCAAGCGCCAGGCGCTCGAAGAGCGTGCGCGCGTCGCGTTCAGCGATCGCGGCCTGATCGAGAAATTGCGCGACTGGCGCAAGAATTGGGGCTTCATACTGGTCGGGGACGAACGGTCAAAGGCGCCGCCGCGGCTGCTGATCAAGGACGAATATGGATGGTACGAAGTCCGCCCAGGTCAGACCAAGCGCCTACCGCAGCCGCTGGGCCACGAGCTCAACCGCCTGCTGAGCAAGAGCGACCTGTGGGCCGAGGATCCCTATAACTTCAAGGCGGCATGCCGCGGGACCCCGCGCTATTTCGTCGTCATGCATGGCGGCCAGGACCGGTTCGGGCGGCTGGGTTGCGGCCCGGAAGGTATTGCCGCGCGCGTAGCGCGAACGGCAGAGGCTCTTCGCGTCCTCCCCGGCGAGGTGCGGACGACCGCCACGCCTCAGCCCGAGCAACGGCCGCGTCCGCCCGGCGCCCCGGACGTTTACTGGAAGGCGTCGAGCGAGGTCACGGCACAGATCTTCGAAATGGCCGCGGCGTGGGACCGCAAGACGTTCGCGGGCTTCGTCGAACCTTATGCCGAGGACGCCATCGTCGAGCGCCCCGACGGGGTGACGCGGGGGCGCAAGGCGATCGTCGACTGGGCGCGCTATTTGCAGAATTGGGACGGGCCTTATTCGCCGGACGACCGCAAGTTGGCCGTCCACCAGATCGTGAGCAAGGTGCAGCCGGGCGTCGGCGTGTTCTACACCACGCATGAATTCCGTTGGGAGGAGGGCGGCAAGCCCCTGCGCCAGACCTACAGCACCCTCTGGCGCGATTACGGCGGGCTGTGGCGGATCGCGCATGAGCGGATCAGCGAGGTCAAGCCTGTGACGGCACGCCAGCCGATCCGCTGATCAGCGGAAGTTGAAGCTGACGCTGAGGCGCTCGCTCTTGCTGGTGCCGGAACGCACTTCGTGTCGGAGCCAGCTTTCCCACAGCAGCAACAGGCCGCGGCGCGGCTCGACTGTAACGAAGGTGTCCGGACGCGTCGGTGCGGCCATCATCAAGGGCAGGCGAGGGTCTTCGAAGCGGATCGCGCCCGCGCCGCGCGGGACCTCGACATAAAGGGTGCCCGAGATCACGCTGTGCGGGTGGATGTGTCCACTATGTTGTCCACCGCCTTTCAACAGATTGACCCACAGGCTGTCGAGCTTTGGCTTGGCACCGTCGAATGCGCACTCCTTGGCGAAGGCAGCTGCATGTTTGGTCAGGAGCCTCGCCAAGTCTGCGAAGGCGGGGTCGCGCCGGGGCAGGTCGTCAAGCGAGGCGTAGCTGGTGTAGCCGCGGTAGGCGTGGTCGGCGCTCCAGCGGCGCCCGGCGTCATCGTCGGTCGCCAGGCTTCGAATCGACCGGGCCAGCTCGCCCAACAGCGCGTCGTCGCCGATATCGGCCTCGTACAGCTCGGTAGCGAAAAGTGCCCGCGTCATGACTCCTCGTTAGAGTCCTGATATCCGGTGCGAAAGGGGCAGGGATGGGCCACGTCTTCATCTCCTACGCAAGGCCGGACGAAGCCAGAGCGTCGCGCGTTGCCGATGCGCTTCGCGGACAAGGCTACGAGGTGTGGCGCGACGACGAATTGCCCGCGCACAAGGCCTATACCGAAGTCATCGAAGAGCGGCTGAAATCGGCGCAGGCCGTCGTCGTCCTGTGGTCTGCCGAGGCAGTGAAGTCCGAATGGGTGAGGGCGGAAGCCGATGTTGCCCGCAACGCCGGGACGCTGATCCAGGCGACCCTCGATTCGTCGATGCCCCCGCTGCCGTTCAATCAGATCCATTGCGCGCGGATCGAGGGCTGGACCGGCGATCCCAAAGCCGCCGCCTGGGCCAAGCTGAGCGCGAGTGTCGCGGCGCTTGCCGGGCCAACGGCCGCGCGAGAGGAAGGACGGCGCCCGCCGCGCCGCGAGCGGTCGATCGCCGTGCTGCCCTTCCAGAACATGAGCGGCGACCCGGAGCAGGAATATTTCAGCGACGGGATCAGCGAGGACATTACCACCGACTTGTCCAAGATCTCCGCGCTGCGGGTGGTCGCGCGGAACACTGCCTTTACCTTTAAGGGTCAGTCGGTCGACGTGTGCGAATGCGCGCGCAAGCTGAACGTCAGCCATGTCCTTGAAGGCAGCGTCCGCAAGGCCGGCAACCGGCTGCGCATCACCGCGCAGCTGATCGACGGCGCGACCGGCGACCATCTGTGGGCCGAGCGCTATGACCGGGAATTGACCGACATTTTCGCCATCCAGGACGAGATCACCAAGGAGATCGTCGCAGCGCTGAAGTTGAAGCTGCTGCCCGAAGAAAAGAAGGCGATCGAGGAGCGCGGTACGAGCAGCGCCGAGGCGTACAATTACTATCTGATGGCCAGGCAATATTGGCTGACCGGCAATCATGGCGACAGACGCCGCGAGGAAAGGGTCGTCCGGCTGTGCGGGCGCGCGTTGGAAATCGACCCGCAATATGCACAGGCATTGGCACTCATGGCGCTGGCCCAGATCAGCCTGCGGTTCGGCTTCGGCGATACGACGCAGGACGGCTTGCCCACGGCCGAAAAGGCGCTGGCGATCGATCCCAGCATTGCCGTCGCCCATTCGGCCAAGGCGCGCTTCTTCCTTGAACAAGGAAGGCATGCGGAGGCTAACCGCGAAATCGCCCGAGCGCTCGAGCTTGAGCCTGAGTCATGGGAGGTGAACAAGGAGGCGGGGCGGGTCAGCCTCTCCCAGCGGCGGATCCCTGAAGCGACGCGTTTTTACGAGAAGGCCGCGCAGCTCATGGAAGGCGACTTCCACACCTGGGCGATGCTCCTCACTTGCTATGAGGCCGCCGGCGATCGGGACAAGGCGCGGCACGCCGGCCGAATGATGTTCAGTGAAGCGCAGAAAGCCCTGGAAAAGGATCCGAGCAATGGCGCCGCCCTGGGGATCGCGGCGGGCGGCCTGGCGGCTATGGGCGAGGTCGAGCGCGTCAAGGAGTGGATCGACAAGGCGATGCTGCTCGACGGCGGCAACCTCAACATGCGCTACAATTTCGCCTGCGTCCTCGCGGCGCAGCTAAACGACGTCGAGGGTGCGATCGCATTGCTGGAGACCACCATCACCCGCGCCTTGAGCAGCCAGGTCAGGCTTGCGGCGACCGACCCGGACCTCGACAATCTCCGCGGCAATCCGCGTTTCGAAACGATGCTTGCCGACGCCCAACGCCGCGTCGGTCTGGCACCGGGATCGCCTAATCCGACCCCTGAAGCCGAAGCGCCACCTCGCTCATGAAGCGGGCGTCATTGCCTTCGGCGAGCCAGCCGGCCTCGCTGGCGATCGCGGCGAGGAGGTCCGCCAGCGGCTCCATTTCCGACTTGGCGTAATTGCCGAGGACGTAATTGGTCACCCGATCCTTGTGCCCCGGATGGCCGATGCCGATGCGCACGCGGCGGAAATCGGGGCCGAGCGCGGCATTGATCGAGCGCAGGCCGTTATGGCCCGCGACCCCGCCGCCGACCTTCACCTTGACCTTCATCGGGGCAAGGTCGAGCTCGTCATGGAATACCGTCAGCGCGTCCTCGTCGAGCTTGTAGAAGTGCAGCGCCTGCTGAACTGAATCGCCGCTGACGTTCATGAAGGTCTGGGGCTTGAGCAGGAGGATGCGCTGCTGCGCGATCCGCCCTTCGGACACGAGCCCGCGAAACTTCTTCTGCCACGGGCCGAAGCGATGGGTGTCGGCGATAAGGTCGGCCGCCATGAAGCCGACATTGTGCCGGTGCATCGCATATTGCGCGCCGGGATTTCCAAGGCCGACCCAGATTTGCACGAACTTAACGCCCTCCCCCTCGATGGGGGAGGGTTGGGAGGGGGTGCGGGTGGAGACCGCGCAGCCTATCCGGAGGCGTCACCCACCCCAACCCCTCCCCATCAAGGGGAGGGGCTCGCTCATGATCAGGCGTCTTCGCCGCCTTCTTCCGATCCGCCTTCGGCCCCTTCGCCCTCTTCACCATCGACGGTCGGGACGGCGTCAGCCTCAGCCGCTTCGTCTTCTTCCGACTTCATCGCCGACGGGGCGACGATGGTGGCGACGGTGAAGTCTTCTTCCGTGTTCGCCGGGGTCACCCCGTCCGGAAGCTTGACCGCGCTGATGTGGATCGAATCGCCGATCTCCAGCCCGTCGAGCGGGATGTGGATCTCGCTCGGGATGTTGGCCGCGTCGCAGACGATCTCCAGCTCGTGGATGACCGTGTTGAGCACGCCCCCGCGCTTGAGGCCCGGCGAAGCATCTTCGTTGTCGAAGCGCATCGGCACCGCCACGTTGACCTTGGTGTGCTCACTGATGCGCAGGAAATCGACGTGGATCGGGCGGCTCGACACCGGGTGGAAATCGATCGCCTTGGGCAATGTGCGCGTGGCCTTGCCGCCGACGTCGATCATCACGACCGAGTTCATGAAGTGACCCGACGAAAGCATCTTCGACAGAAGCTTTTCTTCGACGTGGATCGACAGGGGATCCTTCTTCTGGCCGTAAACCACGGCGGGCACCCGTCCGTCACGACGCAGTTCGCGGGAGGCTCCCTTGCCAGCCCGGTCGCGCGTCTCGGCGGGCAGCGTCAGCTGTTCGCTCATTTTTGCGGTATCCTCGAATAAAAGTGACTTCCCGCCACGCCTCCAGGGATGACCACGGCCGGGAAGGGCGCGCCCTAGTCCAGGGCGGCGCAAAAGCAAGTTTGCGGCGGCCCGCGGCGCTTAGTTGAGGCGGGAAGACTCGATGCCCATTTCGGCCAGGCGGACGAGAACGCTGTCCTTGCCCGCGAGATGCCCGGCGCCGACCGCGACGAACACCGTGCCAGGGGTCTGCATCCGCGCCGCGATCCAATCGGCCCAGCGCGAGTTCCGCTCCGCGAACATCATGCGGTAGAGATCGGGCGACGAGCGGCGCAATTGGTCGATCATCTGGACGAAGATCGCCTGGTCGCCACGCTTCCATGCATTCTGCAGTTCGACCATCGCCTTCGACAGCGCAGGCATCGCGCGCTGCTCGGCGGGACGTCCGCCGGGTGCCGCCTTTGCCGGGGCGGTGGCTGGCATGCGCGCAAACATGGCGAGCTGCGATTCCAGGGTCTCCAGGCCTTCGACCGGCTTGCCCGCGTCGTCGGCGGCGCGGCGAAGCACCATGTCGGCACCGTGGGCGACGCTTAGGCCCTGCGACTTGCCGGCCTTGATCGCCATCTTGGTCGTGCCCAGGAAAGAAGCGGAAGTGGTGACTTGCGGGCCCGGAAGCGCCGGCGGCGGACCGGCGAGGGCCGGGTCCGACGCGGGCTCGGGAATGACCGTTTCGAGCACCAGTTCAGCCGATTGATCGAAGGCGGTACGGACGTCGTCGTTGAACCAGTCGGGCTTGCCATCGAGTGCGTGGAAGGTGCCGAAGATGTAAACCCGGGTATCGCCGTCGGCGACTTGGAAGATCGCTGGTTCGGCATCAGGCAGGGACGCCGCCCCGGGAGACGCGGCCGCGATCGCTGCAGCCAGAGTCATGATTCCCATCCGTCAGCCCTCCCTCAAAAGGCCGAGCCGGCACGGTTGGCGAAACGCACAGGAATGGCGCCGCGGACACCCGCTTGCCAGGCGCCCCCACGCCGACATTCCCGTCGCGTATCGAACCCCCCAGCCCGACACCCTCAAGCGAGCATGGTCACTAAGGCGTTAAGAAATGTCTAGCGAATTCCACGCATTGTGAATTTAAAGCGACGAATTGAGACGAGCGCCGCCGCGCCACCGCGAGTTACTGGACGCGGCGCACCTTGAACCCGCCGTCCTTCAGCATGTCGATCAGCGAATCGCGCCCCGCGAGATGCCCTGCGCCCACCGCGACCATGACCGACCCCGGGGTAGCCATCCGCCGCTGCACCCAATTCTTCCAATTGGCATTGCGGCGCTTCATCAGGATTTCCTGCAACGCGGGCGAGGCCGCCATCTGCTCGTTGAAGGTGCGGGCAATTGCCTGGACGTCGCCACGCGACCAGGCGGCGACCATCGCCTGGAATTCCTTGCTCATGTCCTGCGGCGGCTCGATCGCGCCTTCGAGCAAGGCCCGCTGCGCCGGTTCGGGAAGCGCGTCGAAAAAGCTCAACTGATCGCGGTTGGTTTCGAGCTGCCCGACCGTCTTGCCCTGCTGGGTGAAGGTGGTGCGGAGCGCGGGTTCGACCCCCTGGCCGGTCTTGAGGCCCATTTCGCGAAATTGCGTGCCGAGCAGCATGAACGCCGCGGCCCACGTTTCCATGCCGTCGAAATTGGCGCGCGGAATGCCGCTCTTGGCGATGGCGGCCTCCAGCGCAGCGCGCTTGGCGGCGGGAACGCGCGCGGTGATCGGCGGCTGGCCCTTCGAAAAGCCCAGGCCGGCGAGCGCACCGAGCATTTCGTGCGGATTGCTTTCATCGACGATGGTTTCGACGACGAGCTGCTGCGAGCCCGCCACCGCTTGTTCGAAGCGCGGGGTGCGCCAGGCATAATTGTCGGGCAAAAGGTGGATGGTGCCGAACAGATAGACCGTCGTGTCGGAATCGCTGACTGCCCACAACGCCGGCTTGGGCGCGGGCGCCTTGGCCTGTGCGGGGGCCAGTGGCGCAGCGGCGAGGAGGCCCATCGAAACAGCGGCCAAAGCCCGCCGCAGCAGAGATCGGATCACAGGCGTTCGTCCTTTCGCGGCGATACGTGGGGATCAGCGGTAAGGGGCGCAAGCTTAACGGCCAGTTGCACGGCATCGCGGCATCGGCCAAAGCCGCGGCTTCACGCTAACCGTACGGATCGATCGCTTGAGCCTGAGTTTCCAGGACCTGATACTGACGCTGCATCGCTATTGGGGCGAACGCGGCTGCGTCATCCTTCAGCCTTACGACCTGGAAATGGGGGCGGGGACATTCCATCCGGCGACGGTCCTGCGCGCGCTCGGCCCCGATCCGTGGCGCGCCGCCTATGTCCAGCCGTGCCGCCGGCCAACCGACGGTCGCTATGGCGAAAACCCCAACCGCCTGGGGCACTATTACCAATATCAAGTGGTGCTGAAGCCAAGCCCGAAGGATCTGCAAGAGCTTTACCTCGGCAGCCTCGACGCCATCGGCATCGACTTCACCAGGCATGACATCCGCTTCGTCGAGGATGATTGGGAAAGCCCGACGCTGGGTGCCTGGGGCCTCGGCTGGGAAGTGTGGTGCGACGGAATGGAGGTCACCCAGTTCACCTATTTCCAGCAGGTCGGCGGGTTCGAATGCCGGCCGGTCACAGGCGAGCTGACCTACGGGCTCGAGCGGCTGGCGATGTACATCCAGGGCGTCGATAACGTCTTCGACTTGCGCTTCAATGACGCCGGCGTCAGCTACGGCGACGTGTTCCTGGCAAATGAGCGGCAGATGTCCGCTTACCATTTCGAGACCGCGAATACCGAGGCGCTGTTCGACCTGTTCCGCAAGGCAGCCGCGGAATGCGAGAATTGCCTGTCGAGCAACCTGCCGATCCCCGCCTACGAGCAGGCGATCAAGGCCAGCCATGTGTTTAACACGCTGCAGGCGCGCGGCGTGATCTCGGTCGCTGAGCGGCAGGCGTACATCGGCCGTGTGCGCGACCTGGCGAAGGCGGCATGCGGGGCATGGATCGAGCGGGGGAAGGGCGTCTGATGGCCGACTTCCTGCTCGAACTGCTGTCCGAGGAGATCCCGGCGCGGATGCAGGCGCGGGCGCGCAATGATCTGGCGAGGATGTTCGCCGAACGCCTCGACGAGGCGGGCCTGGCGCGGGGCGCGGTGGATGTGCATTCGACCCCGCGGCGGCTGGTGCTCGTCGCGCGCGATGTCGCCGACCGGACCGAGGCGTCGCGCGAAGAGATCAAGGGCCCGCGCACCTCCGCCCCCGATCAGGCGCTCGAGGGCTTCCTGCGCAAGACTGGGCTGACGCGCGACCAACTGGCGGAGCGCGACGGGGTCTGGTTCGCGATAATCGCGCGCGAAGGCCGCGCCGCTGCCGACGTCATTGCCGAGGCGGTGCGGCGGATCGTCACCGATTTCCCCTGGCCCAAGTCGATGCGCTGGGGCGACGGCGACCTGCGCTGGGTGCGGCCGCTGCAGGGAATCGTTGCCTTGCTCGGCGAGGAAATCGTGCGGATCGAAATTGACGGCGTGACTAGCGGCGCGAGCACGGTCGGCCACCGCTTCCACCATCCGGGACCGATCACCATCGGCAGCGCCGACGATTATTTCGAGAAATTGCGCGCCTGCCACGTGATCGTCGACCAGGACGAGCGCGAACGGATGATCCGCGAGGGCGCGGCGAAGGCCGCGGCGGATGCCGGGCTGAGCCTGATCGAGGACGAAGGGCTGGTGGTCGAGAATGCGGGGCTGACCGAATGGCCGGTGCACTTGCTCGGCCGGTTCGATCCCGAATTCCTTGACGTTCCGCGCGAAGTGATCGTGCTCACGATGCGCACCAACCAAAAGTATTTTGCCTGCGCGGGCGCGGATGGCGGGCTGGCCCCGGCGTTCGTGTGCGTCGCCAACATCGACGCGAAGGACGGCGGCGCCTCGATCGTCGAGGGCAACAAGCGCGTGCTCGCCGCGCGCCTCGCCGACGCGCGCTTCTTCTGGGAGCAGGACCTGAAGGTGCCGCTCGAGGAGCAGGCTGCGAAGCTTGAGCAAATGCTGTTCTACGAAGGGCTCGGTTCGCTACATGAGAAGGCGGAACGCGTCGCGCGCCTGTCCCGCGAGATTTGCACGCATTGGTTTAAGGAACGCGATCCCGATACGGCTTATCGTGCCGGACTGCTTGCGAAGGCGGACCTCGCTTCGGCCATGGTTGGAGAGTTTCCCGAACTGCAGGGTGTGATGGGCAGTTACTATGCGGAACGTGGCGGGGAAAAGCCGGGCACCGTCGCTGCTTTGCGCCAGCAGTATCAGCAGTCGGTTGAGGGCTGCATCCCGGCTTGCGTCGCGCTGGCCGACCGGATCGACACACTCGCCGCGTTCTTCGCCAGGGGGATCAAGCCGACGGGATCGAAAGATCCGTTTGCGCTCCGTCGCGCCGCGCTGGGCATCATCCAGACGATCATCGTGAACGGAACGCGGCTACGTCTGCGTGAGGCGTTCGGCATGGCTGAAGCCAAGGTCGACCAAAAGGAGATCATGGATTTCTTCGCCGATCGCCTGAAGGTACAGCAGCGCGAGGCTGGTATTCGGCATGACCTGATCGACGCCGTCTTTGCGCTTGGCGGCGAGGATGACCTCATCCGCTTGCTCGCCCGGGTGAAGGCGCTGCAGGCGTTTGTGGAGACGCCCGAGGGACGAGACCTCCTCGCGGGTTTCAAGCGGGCGGCGAATATCCTGAAGAAAGAAGAGGGCAGTTGGACCCCGGATCAAGTCCGGGGTGACGGTGAAGTCGCGCCAGAGGAGGCGGCGTTGGTTGCAGCGCTTGATGCGGCGGAGCCGAAGGCTTCGGCCGCGATCGAGGCCGAGGACTTTACCGCGGCGATGGCTGCACTCGCGTCGCTGCGCGGGCCGATCGACGACTTTTTCGACAAGGTGACCGTCAACGACCCGGACGCGGGCACACGGGCGCGTCGGCTGGCGCTGCTTGCGCGATTCCGTGACGCGGTGAACCGCGTCGCGGATTTCTCGAGGATCGAGGGCTAGGCTCTCCGATCGTCGGTCGGGCGACGGTCGGCGCTGTCGCGGACGCCGTCACCGTCGATGTCCCGCGAGGTCGGGCCGCCGCGCGCCGCGGCGCCGCGCAGGCTGTCGCGTTCACGCCATTCGCGTTCCTGGTTGGCCCAATTCTGCTCGCGCTCCTGGTGGGCGCGCTCAAGCTCCTTGCGGCGATCGATTTCCGCGTTGTAGCGGGTCTTCCACTTCTTGCGCCCGCCGGCGGTGAGGAACACGCCGACAAGAAGCCCGAGGACGAACACTAGGGCGCAGATCACCCACAGGTTCGGATCGTTCATGATATTCATTCCGCATCCCCAACAGCGCTGGTGTTGAGGCGACTACGCTCGGGCGGGCCGCTGCGTTCCCCAAGCGCCCCCGGGCACGGCCCGGGGGACGAAGGGATCAGCCGTTGATGAAGCTGTCGCTGATCGAGCAGGCAGCCGGCCGAGGATGACGATGAACAGCACCGGCAGGATGAAGCAGATCAGCGGCACGGTCATGATCGCGGGCAAGCGGGCAGCCTTCTCCTCCGCGCGCATCATTCGGGCGTGGCGGAACTCTGCAGACAGCACGCGCAAAGCCGAAGCGAGCGGCGTACCGTACTTTTCGGTCTGGATCATGGTCGTGACCACACCGCGCACGGCCTCCAGGTCGACACGGTTGGCCAGGTTCTCGAACGCCATGCGGCGCTCGTTGAGGAAGCCAAGCTCAATCGCAGTGAGGCCGAATTCGTCGCCAAGCTCAGGATAGGCCTTGCCGAGTTCCTTGGACACACGGGCGAAGGCGGCATCGACGGTAAGGCCCGCCTCGGCGCAGATGACGAGCAGGTCGAGCGCGTCGGGAAGACCCTTGCGGACCGCGTTGCTGCGCTTGGTCACCTTGTTCTTGAGCCAGATGTCCGGTGCCTTGTAGCTGCCGACGAGCGAGCCCGTGACGGTCATGTAGCGGCGCAGCGCCGACCAATCGGGGAAGACGTCGAAGACATAGATAGCGAGGATCGCGCTGATCCCGATCACCACCGGCAGCACGAAGCGCGCGAAGATGATGAAGAACGCCAGGTCCTTGGTGCGGATGCCGGCCTGCATGAGGCGCAGCTGCGTCTTCTTGATCTGGTCGTCCTGCAGCATCTTGAAGCTGCTGAGGATCGAGCGGACCCGGTCGGCCGCTTCGTTCTTGTTGGTCAGCTTCTTGCGCTTGTTGGTCGAGGCAACGATGCCCGCTTTCAGCTGCTCGCGGCGCTCGTTCAGGGCCTTGACGCGGCGCGCCATCGGGTCGCGCACCGTCGTCGCGGCGTAAATGGCGAGGAGCACGGCGAAGGTTGCGACGGCGCTGAGCACCGTCGCGATCCAGATCACGTCGAAGCCGAGAAGGGTAGGGCCAGTTGGCGGCGGTGCTTGCACGTCTTCCCCCTCAGATTTCGAAGTTGACCATCTTGGCCATGATGAGCACCCCGATGCTCATCCATACCAAGCCGCCAAGGCCGGCCACCATCAGCCGCTGGTCGGTGAAAAAGCCGTCCATGTATCCCGGGTTGATGAACCACACGAGGCCAAAGACGATGAAAGGCAGCGAGCCGACGATGTAGGCCGAAGCCTTGGATTCCGAGCTCATCGCGCGGATCTTCAGTTTCATCTGCGCGCGCTTGCGCAGCACGTCGGCAAGGTTGGAAAGGGTCTCGGCCAGGTTGCCGCCGGTCTCGCGCTGGATGGCGAGCGTGATGACAAAGAACTGGAATTCCGGTGTGCCCAGACGATCCGCCGTTTCCTGAAGCGCCGCTTCCATCGTACGGCCAATTTTCATCTTGTCCGACACCGCCCGGAATTCGACGCCGACCGGCCCTGAAACCTCACCGGCAACGATTCCCAGGGTCTCCGTGATCGGAAGGCCCGAGCGAAGTCCGCGCACCATCAGCTCAATGGCGTCAGGGAAGTTCGTATTAAACTTGTTCACACGCCGTTTGATCATCCGGCCGACGACGAAATAGGGCACGCCGATGCCGACGAAGAGGCCGAACATCGCTGACAGCAGGAACGGCGCGCCGCGGAACGTCAGAAGACCCGCGACAACGACGATCACGCCAAGGCAGATCGTGGCATATTTCGCCAGGCTGATTTCCTTGCCGGTCATCTCCAGCCGGCGGCGAAGAAGCGCGGGCTTCGGGATCAGGGTCGAGGCATAACCTTCGATCCGGCTGTTCCGCTGGGCCATGAGCTTGCGAATCTGCGCCTGCGCATTGCCCGCAATGACGTCGCCGTGCCGTTCCTTGACGAGTTCCATGCGGCGCTTGAGCGCCTTTGATGCCGACGGCCCCTGAAACGCCGCAATGGCGAGCAGAAGGGCGCTACCGACGCCAGCCAGGATGATCCAGAAGAGCATGATCGCCTTCGCCTCTCGTCAATTCCGCCAGTGCCTAAGCCCCGGCGAACGGTCACTTGCTAGGCTGCCTGCGCCTTCGGCTTGGACAGCTTGGACATCAGATTGTCGACCAGCGACTTGGCGCCGGCCGCCGCGCTGGATTCCCCCGTCGCACCCTCTTCGCTGCTATGGTTGAGAACCATTCCCGACAGGGTGGAGAAGGGCGCGGCCATCTTGCCGCCGGCGACTTCCGCCATCGGCTTGCCAAGCTTGGCCGCCTGGGCGGCGAGCTTGGCGTCGTACGGGAAGACCAGGTCCACGCCTCGTTCGATCGACTGCTCGAAATCCTTGCGGCTGATTTCCAGAGCGCCGCCTGAGGGGACGCCATTGGCAACCACGATCACCTTGGTCTGCGGCGCGTTCGACTTGAGCCAGGCGAGCACCCGGATGGTGTCACGCGTGGCTGCCAGCGTCAGCTCCGCGACGACGACCGCGACATGCGCGTCGTGAACGAGGTGCGGGTACTGGATCATCATGTGCCGGGGCAGGTCGAGCACCGTCGATTCGAAGGCGTTGCGCATTTCTTCCTGCAACTGGAAGAACGCGGTGCCATCGGTGACCAAGGGCTGGTTGATCGGCGCTTCCGCCGACAACACCGACAGACGCTCGTTGGCGCGAACCATGGCGCGTTCGATGAACAGGCCGTCGATGCGGCTCGGATTCTCGATCGCGTCGGTGAGGCCGCGGCCCGGTTCCAGATCGAGCGCCAGGGCGCCGGTCCCGAAATGGACGTCGAGGTCGAGCAGCGCCGTCGAACGGTGCGCACGTTCCCCAAGCAACCAGGCGATCGAAGTCGCCATGGTCGAGGCGCCAACGCCGCCGCGGACGCCGATCACGGCGGCCATGACGTGCGGCTTGTCGGCCTGTGCTTCACCGCGCGGACCCGACAAGATCATCTGCGCATGCGCGAACGTGTCGCGCAGCTGATCCACCGTGAACGGTTTCAGCAGATAGTCGTGGATGCCGCTGGCGACCAGATCGCGGTACAGGCGCACGTCATTGACGGTACCTGACGCGATGACGATCGTCCCCGGCTCGCACACCTCGGCGAGGGCATTGATGTCGCTGAGCGGATCGCCCGATTCGGACAAGTCCACGAACAGGATGTTCGGGCTGGCCGAGACCGAGAGCGACTGGACCGCGTTTCGCAGTCCGCCCTTGTTGACCTTCTCCGGACTCCAGCCGTGCTCAACCGCGACGGGACGGAGCATGTCCGCCGTCGCATCGTCACAGACGAAGGCGGTGAACGGATCGCGCAGACCAGCGCGTGACTGAAACGGAGCGTTCATGCTTAATTGCCCTTCGTATTGACGCTTTGCAGACCCTTGGCACCGGTCGGCGGAGCGCTGCGATACATCTGGATGGCCCGCGCGGCGGTCGACGCGTCCTGCACGCCGTTGCCCTCGCGCCCATGGATCAGGTCGACCGGATCCGCGATCATCGCCGCCAGATTCGAACTCACGGCGCAGCCGAAGTTGGACATCTGCTTGTTGGCGAAATTCGGCTGGGCCTTCGTATCCCAATTGGGACAGCCGGGGACTTCGGCACGGCGGCGGCTGACAATCACGCGGACTGCGTCCGGGCGCACAGCGCCAGCAACCACGGGGGCCCCGGGTTGGACCATCATGCCGTAACGACCGGCGACCTGGGCAACCCGCGCACGGGCGTCGTCGGAAAACGGCCCGTCGACGTAAAGCGTATCGCCGTAACCAAGACCGAGGCCCTGAAACCAGCCGTCGAGGCGTTCGGCCTCACCTGGGGCGAGCGAACCACCTGGGGCAGCCGCGTCGAACACGAAGTCCTGGCTGGTCACAACCGGCACGTGAACCGTTGCGAGTCCGCGCTCGGGCGTGTCCGTCTTGCACGCCGCGACCGTTGCGCAAAGCGCGATGAGGAGCAGTTTGGAACGCATCGTGGCATCCTTCCTGAAAGAGGCGCGGGTCACAGCTTGAAGCCCGGAGCGACGGCGGCCGCGCCGCCGATTGCAGGGGCGCTGCTCATCGCCGGGGACGGCAGCGGCTGGGCCGGAATGGCCGTCGGCTGGACACCGCGAGGTCCGGAAACCCCGTCGTACGTCTTTCCTTCGAGGATACGATCGGTATCCGTCGGCACCCGGTAGCCGTCCGTCGGCAGCGCAAGCTGCTTGGACGCAGGCCGGACCAGGTACGGCGTCACGATGATGACCAGCTCCGTCTCGTCCCGGCGGTAGGCGGTCGAGCGGAACAGCGAGCCAAGGATCGGCAAGTCGCCGAGGAACGGCGCCTTTTCGACCGTGTTGGTCACGCGGTTGCGAAGGAGGCCGCCGATCATGAACGATTGGCCCGAGCCCAGTTCGACCGTGGTTTCGGCGCGACGCGTGGTCAGCGCCGGGACCAGGAAGTTGTTGAGCCGGACGGCGCCTTCGTTGGACAGTTCGCTGACTTCCGGTCGGACGCGCATCGAAATGCGGCCATCCGCCAGAACGATCGGCGTGAAGGCCAGGCCGACACCATATTGCTTGTATTCGATGGTGATCGATCCAAGCGACTGAGACACCGGGATCGGGAATTCGCCGCCCGCGAGGAAGCTTGCGGTTTCGCCCGACAGCGCAGTCAGGTTCGGCTCCGCCAACGTCTTCACGCTGCCGTCATTTTCGAGCAGGTCGAGGGTGCCGAGCACGTCGAGGCCAAGGATCTTCCCGAACATGCCGATGGACGTGCCGTCGGCGATGGTCTTGAAGCGAACGCTGTCCGTCCCCGGAAGGGCGCCCGTGATCGGATCGATCTCACCGGTGATCGTGCCGCTGATGGGATCATAAACCCCAGGAACGGTGCGGATCGATCCGGGATCGCCGCGGCCGATGCCGCCAAGCAGGCCGCCGCTCCGGTCGCGAGTCAGCAGGTTGACGCCGACCTCCTTGATCAGCGTGCGGTTGATTTCAGCGATGCGGACGCGAAGATTCACCTGCAGCGGAGTCGCCGTCTTCAGTCGGTTGATCGGCACGATGTCGAGCACATCGCCATCTTTCTTGCCGGGATTGAGGTAGGCGGCGACCAGGGCTTGCGCCTGCGCCGCATCTTCCGGCGAAGCGACCGTCCCGTTCATTACCGCGACCTGCCCGATGGGCGTCACAGTGATGTTCGATTCGGGCATTGCGGCGCGAAGCACCTCGTTGACCGATGACAGGTTCTGGCTGACACGGACGTTGGTCGCGTAAACTACCGACCCGTCGGCCGCCGTCGCGATCAGCGTCGCTTCGCCGGATTTCTTCCCGAACAGGTTGAGCTGGCGCGCGTTGGTCACGTGGACATCGGCAACGTCGGGGTTGGATACCCACACGTCGGCAATCTTGCGCGGCGCGTTGACGACCTGGCCTTCGCCGATCGACAGGACCGTCACGCCGCTGGGGCGATAGGTCCGCGACGACTGGGCGTCCGCCGGAAAGGCCGTGCCGACGGTGCCCATGGCGATGGCCAAAGCGGCGAAGGCCGTGCCGAGGCGTGCCCGGCGAGTGATGTTGCGATTGGTCATGTTAGCGAGCTCCCACCGGAACGACGGTGACATTGTTGCCGCGAGTGACTCGGACAGCGGGTCCGGTCGGAGCGGGCGCGGCGCCGGGTGCTCCTGCGATGGCTTGGCCAAGTCCCTTGCCGAAGCCGGCCATGGCTGCCGCCATTTTCGAAGCTTCGTCCTGCTGGCGCGCAGGCACGGTACGGCGCTGGAAGCGCGACACGTCGCCACCCGTGCTGAAGGTCGGGTTGGCATCGAGAGGCCGATTGGCGACGGCGAGCAGCATCTGCCGCTCCTGCGCCGGGTTGACGCCCGCCGGAACCTTGACCTCACCGGCTGCGACTGCACGCTCCAGCTCGGCCGTGCTGTCGGCGATCGAGCGCAGGGACAGCGACAGGGTGCCGACGCTCTGGGCGACGACGATCTTCTCGGCCAGGCGGGGCGTGACTTCGATGGTGACATTGGAGAAGGTCCGGACCTGGGTCTTGCCTTCCGCGTCGGTGCTGCTGATGCGCTGGTCGGTCGCAAGCACGCGAATGTTGCGAACGATGGTTTCGGATACCTTCAGCGGGTCGCCGTCACCGCCACCCTTCACTTCCTGGGTGAGCACCATGTCAACGCGATCGCCCGGGAAGACGAAGCCGGCGACGCCGGTCGAGGCATTCACGGGAACGGTGATGGCGCGCATGCCGGGGCTCAGCGCCGCGGCTAGGAAGCCACGATCGTTGGGACCAACGAGCGAGCCGCGCGTGGCCGGCTGGCCAGCCGTCAGCGCATAGCGGACGACGGTGCCCATCAGCGCCTTGGGGTCGCCGTCGGGCGCGCCTTCGACATAATAGGCACCCTGCATCAGTTCCTTGGGCCACGGCTGATAAGCGAAGCTTTCGGCGTCGATGATCGTGCCGACCGGCAACGACTTCTTCGCGACCAGAACCTTGGGTCCGTCAGGGACGGGCGCGGCCTGAGCCTGCTGCGCCCCAGCACCAGCGAACATATTCTTGGCCATGACCGCGGTGACGACCGCAATGACCAGCGCTCCTACGAGCAGAGCGATCTTCTTTACATTCATGGCGCTATCGCCTCCCCTTCGAGGGCCCCCAGTTCAGCCTCACACATCAGGCAAATTGGTTAAGAAACCGTTGGGCGAGAATGACGAGACCACCGGACGCAATGGCGACCCCATATGGAATTTCGGGCTTTCCCGGCCGATTCTTGAAACGGTGCCAGGCGACGATCCCCAACGTCAGCACGCCGCCCGCGACCGACATCAGGACCAGCATCTTTATGGTCGCATAAGGCGGGAACCACAGCGCGAGCGCTGCCGCGAGCTTGACGTCGCCGCCGCCCATGAGCCCTGCATAGAAGGTCGCGGCGAACAGCAGGAAGACGACGACGGCCGCCGCGACCATCAGCACGATCTGGCCGAAGGTGAATTGCGCCGCATACCAATAGAGTGGCGCGAGCAACGCGACGGCGAGATTCAGCTTGTTGGAAATCGTGAAGGTACGAATGTCGACGACCGCGGCGATCACCAGCAGCAGCGCCAGGATTCCCATCAGAATTCCGGTAAAGGCGACGTTGATCATGACCGCCACCCCTAGACGGCGCGGCTTTCCAATTCGTAACCGGGCCACGCAATGCAGGATTGGGACGTCATCATCATTGGCGGCGGGATCGCCGGAGCGAGCTTGGGCGCGGCCATCGCGGAAGCGCGCCGGACGCTGATCGTCGAGGCGGAGGCGCACTGCGGCTATCATGCCACGGGGCGATCGGCAGCCTTCTGGCTGGAAAGTTACGGGGGGCCGCAGGTGGCGAAGCTCACCGCCGCCTCCCGCACGTTCCTTGAAGCGGGCGGGTTCCTGCGGACACGCGGAGCGCTTCACGTTTCACGGACCGGGCCGCCGGAGGCGCCGGTGGGGGTCGATTCCCGGCCGATCGACCGCAACGCCCTCGAGCGGATGCTACCCGGAATCCGGCCCGAATGGCGGCACGCGATTCTGGAGCCAGGGTGCGCGGATATCGACGTCGCGGCGCTTCACGCTGCCTTCCTGGCCGACTTCCGAGCGTGCGGCGGGATTGTCGAGCCGGGCCGGCGGCTGGCCCGCGCGCATCGCGACGGCGGCCGCTGGACCGCGCACTTCGACGATGGGGACACGCAAACGTCGGCCGTCCTCGTCAATGCCGCCGGCGCGTGGGCCGATGCCGTGGCCGAGGCCTGCGGGGTGCCGCCACTCGGCCTGGCCGCCAAGCGGCGAACGATGGTCCAGCTTCGCGTCGGCCAACCGGGCCTGCGCGACCTGCCGCTGGTCGACGATCCTGAGGGCACCTTTTATTTCAAGGGCGAGGGCGACCGTACGATCTGGCTCAGCCCGCATGACGAGATCGCCACCGACCCATGCGATGCGGCGCCGGAGGAGATCGATGTCGCCATCGCGATCGACCGTTTCGAGCAGGTGGTGGACTGGCCGGTCGAGGCCGTCGAGCGGCGCTGGGCAGGCTTGCGCACCTTCGCGCCCGACCGGCTCCCGGTCTATGGCTTCGACCCCCGCGCCGACGGATTCTTCTGGTGCGCGGGGCAGGGCGGGTTCGGGATTCAGACGTCGCCCGCGGCCGCGCGGATGGCGGCGGCGCTGCTGACCGGCGATCCGCCCGATCCGATGGTCGCGCATATCAATGCGGCGACGTTCGCGCCGGGGCGCTTTGCGCCGTGACGGCACCGGCGGCGACCGTGCGCGTTTCAGACGCGAAGGAGCCGATAATGAGGTGGACCGCAATCACGCTCACCAGCCTGGGCCTGGCCACAGCGTCGCTCGCCGCCGTTGCCGGACTTCCCGCAACGCCGAGCGCAGCCCAGCCGGCGCGGCAATGCTTCAACGCCTCGGCCATTCGCGGGTTTGAAACGCTTCCCGGGGGGCTCGTGCTGATGCGCGCCGGCGGCAACCGCACCTTTGCGCTGCAAACGCTGGGCGACTGTCCCGACTTGAATTGGGCGCGCGGCATCGGGGTGCGGACCTTCGGCGGCGGATCGTGGATCTGTTCGGGCCTCGACGCGCAGCTGGTCGTGCCGAGCCCGATTGGCGCACAATATTGCGCGGTACGCGACGTGCGCTGGATCAGCCGGGAGGAGGCCCGCGCCCTCCGCCAGAGCCGACGCCGGCGCTAGGTCGCCGCTTTCTGCCGGTCGGCCGCCGCGCAGGCGAGGGCATCGACGCGATCGTTTTCCGGATGGCCGCTGTGGCCCTTTACCCAATGCCATTCAACGCGGTGCGGCTCGGACGCCTCGATTAGCGCCTGCCAAAGCTCCGCGTTCTTGACAGGTTTCTTGTCGGAGGTACGCCAACCGTTCTGCCGCCAGCGATGAATCCACTTGGTGATTCCATCACGGACATATTGGCTGTCGGTATGGAGCTGGACACGGCACGGGCGCTTGAGCGCTTCGAGCCCGCGAATGGCGGCGAGCAATTCCATGCGATTGTTAGTCGTCAGCGGCTCCCCGCCCGACAGCTCGCGTTCCTTGGCATCCGTGCGAAGAAGTGCGGCCCAACCGCCCGGTCCCGGATTGCCGCGGCACGCGCCGTCGGTGAACATCTCGACAGCAGGCAGCGACGTCACGTCAGGCGACAAGCTCACGCGGCAGTTTGAAGACCATTCGTTCTGGATTGTGGTCGGCTTCTTCCTCCGTGACGTGGAAGCGCTCCTCGAGCGCTGTCATCACCTCCCGAACGAGAAGCTCGGGGGCGGACGCACCGGCCGTGAGGCCAATCGTGTCGGGCTGGCCGAGCCATTCCCAATCGATATCGCGTGCGCGCTCGATCAGCCGGGCGGGGACGCCGAGCCGCTCAGCGACCTCGGCGAGACGAAGCGAATTGCTGCTATTGGGCGCGCCGATGACCAGGATCCGTTCGCATTTCGCAGCGATCGCCTTGACCGCCGCCTGCCTGTTGGACGTGGCGTAGCAAATGTCCTCGCTGCGCGGCGCCAGAATGTTGGGAAAACGCGCCGTGAGCGCATCCACTATCTCACGCGTATCGTCGACTGAGAGCGTCGTTTGCGTAAGGAAAGACAGATTGTCGGGATCCGCCACCTCGATCTCTGCGACGTCCTCCACCGATTCCACCAAGGTCATCGAACCCGGCGGCACCTGTCCAAACGTGCCGATCACTTCGGGGTGGCCGGCGTGGCCGATGAACATGATGTGCCGCCCGTCCTTGATCAGACGTTCCGCCTGCCGATGCACCTTGGACACAAGCGGACAAGTGGCATCGACGTAAGACAGTCCACGCCCTTCGGCTTCCGCAGGCACTGACTTGGGCACGCCATGCGCGGAGAACACCACCGGACGGCCATCGGGCACGTCGGCCAAGTCCTCAACGAAAATGGCGCCCATGTCGCGCAGGCGATCGACGACGAAGCGGTTGTGGACGATTTCATGCCGGACGTAGACCGGCGCGCCATAACGTTCGAGCGCGAGCTCGACGATCTGGATTGCGCGGTCGACCCCGGCGCAGAAACCGCGCGGGGCCGCGACCAGCACGCGGAGATGGGGAAGCTCAGCCATTGCCGGCCCATGTAAGGCATCGCTTGCAGGCATAGAAGGGGCTTCCTATGAACGCCGCACCGCACCAGGCCGCCAAGGAATTCTCCCACCGTGAAGCTTCGTATCGCCGCTTTTATCGCTTTGACCGTCCTTAGCGGGTGCCGCACCCGCGGCGATTTCGTCGATGGCGGCGTCTATGCCATCCGCAGTTCCTGCCCGATCGCGGCGGTGCCGGCCGGCACGGGCGACGTGACGCTCTTCAATCCCGCTGGAAGCACGGATTCGACCGCGATCGACGTCACAGCGGCAATCAGCGATGTCCGTGCTGTCTGCCAGGAGGCTGGGGCCGATATGGTGTCGACAGTGACCTTCACGGTCACGGCGCTGCGCCGCGATGCTGGGCCGGCGCGGCAGGTGGTGCTGCCTTATTTCGATGTCGCGCTTCAGGGGGGCTCCCGGATCGTCGCCAAGCGCGTCGGCCAAGCCGTCATCAATTTCCCGGCCGGCAGCTTGCACGGCTGGACCCGCGTCCAGGCGAGCATTCGCGTCAACCGCGCCGCGGCGACCCTTCCGGCCAATGTGCGCGCCATCCTGACGCGACCGCGCAAGGCGGGGGATACGCAGGCGGCGGTTGATCCGCTGGCCGATCCCGGTGTGCGCGCGGCGGTTGCCAATGCGACGTTTGAACATTTGGTCGGCTTCCAGCTGACGCAGGACCAGCTTCGCTACAACGCAACGCGCTAGCATTTCACCGAAAGGCCGCGTTGACTCCGTCCGTGGCGCCAGCCAAGGCACCGCGGTCGCCGGACGCGCAAGCGCCCGGAAGGCCGCGCGGGAGAGTTTGCAGCGAAAGCTGCGACGCCGAAGGAGCAACCGCCCCCGGAATCTCTCAGGCACCCAGGACCGCGCGCGCCTGACAGTCTGGAAAGTGTCCCGGTCATTCGGGGCCGCCGAAGGGGTAAAGCTCTCAGGCGCTAGGGACAGACGGGGGCGATGGCCGATGCGCCCGTTTCGGGCGTTGAGCCGTCGTCACCTGATGCGGAGCGCCCATGAGCCAGGACGATCATCACCCGACCGACGCAGCGCCGCTTGCAAAACTGCCGCTCGATGCGTGGCATCGCGCCCACGGCGGGCGGATGGTGCCTTTCGCGGGCTACGAAATGCCTGTGCAATATGAAGGCATCATGGCCGAGCATCTGTGGACGCGCGAAAATGCCGGCCTGTTCGATGTCAGCCATATGGGCCAGCTGCTGATCCACGGCCGCGGCGCCGATGCGGCGCTGGAGAAGCTGCTCCCCGCCGACCTTCTCGGCCTGGGCGACATGAAACCCAAATATTCGCTGCTGCTCGATGACGACGGCGGGATCATCGACGATCTGATGGCGACGCGGCGCGGCGACGATTTCTACGTCGTCGTCAACGGCGCTACCAAGCATGGTGACATCCAGGAATTCGAGCGGCGGCTGCCCGGCGGGGTGGTTGTTGACCACATGAAGGAGCAGGCGCTGCTCGCGCTTCAGGGGCCGAAGGCGGCGGAGTTGCTGGAAGGCATTGTGCCGGGCGTGGGCGAGCTTGGCTTCATGCAGGGCCGCGCATTCCACTGGGACGGACAGCCGCTGTGGATCAGCCGTTCGGGCTATACCGGCGAGGATGGGTTCGAGATTTCGGTGCCCGCAACGCAGGCCGAGAAGCTGGCGGACGCCCTCGTGGCCAACGATGCCGTGAAGCCGATCGGGCTTGGCGCGCGCGATTCGCTGCGGCTCGAGGCAGGATTGCCGCTCTATGGGCACGACCTCGACCGGGCGACGACGCCGGTGATGGCCGGGCTCAACTTCGCGATCAACAAGCGCCGCCGCGCCGAGGGCGGCTTTCCGGGAAGCGTTCGCATCCTCGCCGAGTTGGAGAATGGCCCGATCCAAAAGCGCGTCGGCCTGCTCGTCGAAGGCCGCCAGCCGGTGCGCGAGGGCGCGATGGTCCTCGACCGGGAGGCGAATGAGGTCGGCAAGGTCACCTCGGGCGGTTTCTCGCCCTCGCTGCAGCGACCGATCGCCATGGCCTACGTTCCGGCCGCAATGGCCGAGCCGGGGGCGCAGGTGAAGCTGTCGCAGCGCGGCAAGCTGTTTGCCGCGACCGTCGCGCCGATGCCGTTCGTCCCCCACAAATATCACCGCAAGGGAGCCGCTTGATGAGCCTCTATTTCACCAAGGAGCATGAATGGATCCGGGTCGAGGGCGACACCGCGACCATCGGCATTTCCAACCACGCGCAGGAAGCGCTGGGCGACATCGTCTTCGCCGAGGTGCCCGAAGCCGGCCGCAAGGTCAGCAAGGGGCAGGAGGCCGCGGTGGTGGAGTCGGTCAAAGCCGCAAGCGACGTCTACGCGCCCGTGTCGGGCGAGGTGGTCGAGGGCAATGCCGCGGTTGCCGACGACCCGTCGCTGGTGAACAGCGACCCCGAAGGCGAGGGCTGGTTCTTCAAATTGAAGCTCGACGATCCGGGTGAGGTCGAGGGGTTGATGGACGAGGCCGCCTATCGCGAGTGGATTGCGACGCTGTGATATTTCGCTTGCCCGCCGCCCTTTTCCGTTCGTCCCGAGCGAAGTCGAGGGACGCGCGTGCACAGGTGCCTCGACTGCGCTCGGCACAAACGGAGCGAGGGTGACGTGAGACCAACCTCGACCAGCGATTGGGATGCCGCGGATTATGCGCGGGTGGGTGGTTTCGTGCCCGCGCTCGGCCAGGCCGCGCTCGACCTCCTCGACCCGCAGCCGGGCGAGCATATCCTCGACGTCGGCTGCGGCGACGGGTCGCTGACCTTGAAGATCAAGGAAGCAGGCGCGGATGTCGTCGGCATCGACAACAACCTCTCGATGATCGCTGCGGCCAAGGCAAAGGGCCTCGATGCGCGGCTGATGGATGCCGCCGATCTCAAGTTTGCGGAAGCGTTCGACGCGGTATTCTCCAACGCCACCTTGCACTGGGTGCTCGACAAGGAGCGTGCGGCGCGCGCGATCTGGTTCGCGCTCAAGTTCAAGGGCCGCTTCGCCGGCGAGATGGGCGGGGAGGGCAATCTTGCCCATCTGCGCGAGTCGCTCGACGACGTGCTGGTTGCCAGCGGCTACGGCCCGCCGACCTATGCCGCCAACTGGTATCCGAGCGTCGAGGAGTTCGTCGCAATTTACGAGGCGGCGGGATTCAAGGACATCGACGCGCGGCTGATCGAACGGCCGACTCCACTCGAGCATGGCGTCGCCGGCTGGGTGACGACCTTCCGCAAGGGCTGGCTCGACCGCGCCGGCGTGCCGCAGGCCGAGCGCCAGGCGATCGCCGACGCCGTCGCCGACCGCGCCGGCACCCAAACCGCCGATTACGTCCGCCTCCGCTTTACGATGAGAAAGCCGAACTGATGCGTTACCTGCCCCTCTCTGATGCCGATCGCAGCGCGATGCTACAGGTCGTCGGCGCCGGATCGATCGACGAATTGTTCAAGGACGTGCCGGCCGAAGCGCGGCTGACGGGGCCGATCCACGGCCTGCCGATGCATGCGTCCGAAATGGCGGTTGAGCGGCACATGATCGCTTTGTCGCGCAAGAACATGGCGGCGGGCGACGTGCCCTTCTTCCTGGGTTGCGGGGCGTACAAGCATCACATCCCGGCGAGCGTCGACCATATCATCCAGCGCGGCGAGTTCCTCACCAGCTACACGCCCTATCAGCCCGAAATCGCGCAGGGCACGCTGCAGATGATGTTCGAATTCCAGACGCAGGTCGCACGCCTGCTCGGCTGCGAAGTCGCCAATGCGTCGATGTACGACGGATCGACCGCGATGTGGGAAGCGATCCTGATGGGTCACCGCATCACGCGGCGGAACAAGACGATCGTCTCGTCTGGCGTTCACCCGCATTACGTCAATGTCGCGACGACGATGGCCAAGTTCACCGGCGACGCGCTCGATACGTCGCTGCCCGAACTCGACGCCACCAGCGATGTCGAGCGGCTGCTGGGCAAGATCGACGGCGAGACCAGCGCGGTCGTCGTCCAATATCCCGATATCCTCGGCCGGATCACCGACCTGACGCCGATTGCCGAGGCCGCGCATGCCGCCGGCGCGCTGCTGATCGCGGTGATTACAGAGCCGGTCGCGCTGGGGCTGATCAAGTCGCCGGGCGAGATGGGTGCGGACATCGTTGTCGGCGAGGGGCAAAGCATCGGCGTCGGGCTTCAGTTCGGCGGACCGTACGTCGGCCTGTTCGCCTGTCGCGAAAAGCATGTCCGCCAGATGCCCGGGCGGCTTGCGGGCGAGACGGTCGATGCGGAGGGAAAGCGCGGCTTCGTGCTGACGCTCTCGACGCGCGAGCAGCATATCCGGCGCGAAAAAGCGACGTCGAACATCTGCACCAGCTCGGTGCTGTGCGCGCTCGCCTTCACCGCGCACCTCACCTTGCTCGGCGAGAAAGGGCTGCGGCAGCTGGCACAGTTGAATCACGCGCGCGCGTGCGAGGTGGCGGCCCGGCTCGTCGCGATTCCGGGTGTCGAGCTGGTCAACGACGGCTTCTTCAATGAATTCACGCTCCGGCTTCCGGTCGAAGCGCGGCCCGCAGTGCACGCGATGGTCGAGCGCGGGGTGATCGGGGGGATCTCGCTTGGGCGGCTCTATCCGGGGATCGACGCTCTCCAGAACGGGTTGGTGGTCGCGGTTACGGAGACCGCGACCGACGCGGATATCGATGCGCTGGAAGCCGCGCTGAAGGAGGTGGTGCGATGACCGTCAATCCGTCGGGCTGGCGGCCCTCGACCCCCGCCAATGCTGAAGGCGAAGCGCAGACGGTGACCGGCAATCGCGCGCTGATGCTCGAGGAGCCGTTGATCTTCGAGATGGACGGCGCCGACACGACTGGCGTCGATTTCGACGAATTCCTCCCCGGGACGGGGAGCGGGACCAGCGAAGCTGGGGGAGGGGCCGGCGTGACGGGCTCCAGCCCCCCTCCGTCAGCGCTTCGCGCTGCCACCTCCCCGTCCCGGGGAGGATCGCGCATCGGCGGCCTCGAACGCACCGCGCCCATCGGCCTTCCCGGCCTGTCCGAGCCCGAAACCGTGCGCCACTACACGCGCCTGTCGCGGCAGAATTATGCGATCGACCTGGGCCTGTTCCCGCTCGGATCCTGCACCATGAAGCATAATCCGCGCTTGAACGAGAAGGTCGCGCGGCTGCCCGGCTTTGCCGACGTCCATCCGCTGCAACCGCAGGAGACGGTGCAGGGCGCGCTCCAGGTGATCAACGAGCTGGCCTTCTGGCTGCTCGACCTGACCGGCATGCACGGCGTGGCGATGAGCCCCAAGGCGGGCGCGCATGGCGAGCTGTGCGGGCTGCTGTGCATTCGCGCGGCACTCGAGGCGCGCGGCGACAAGCGCGAAGTCGTGCTCGTCCCCGAAAGCGCGCACGGCACCAATCCCGCGACCGCCGCTTTCGCTGGCTATCGCGTGGAAAACATCCCGGCCAATGCGGCGGGGCGGGTCGATCTTGACGCCTTGACGTCACGGTTGGGGCCGGACGTCGCGGCGGTGATGATCACCAATCCCAACACCTGCGGCCTGTTCGAGCCCGACATGAAGCGGATCAGCGACGCGGTCCACGCCGCGGGCGCGTTCGTCTATTGCGACGGTGCCAATTTCAACGCGATCGTCGGCAAGGTCCGTCCCGGCGACCTTGGCATCGATGCGATGCACATCAACCTCCACAAGACCTTTTCGACCCCGCATGGCGGCGGTGGACCGGGGTCGGGGCCGGTGGTCGTGTCCGAAGCGCTGGCGCCCTACGGTCCGCTGCCCTTCGCGGCCAAGATGCCCGATGGTAGCTTCAAGATCGTGGAGGAGGAAAGCGCGGCCGAGATGCACCCCGAGACATTCGGGCGCATGACTGCGTTCCACGGCCAGATGGGCATGTTCACGCGCGCGCTGACGTACATCCTCAGTCACGGCGCCGACGGCCTTCAGCAGGTGGCCGAGGATGCGGTGCTCAACGCCAATTACATCCTGCGCAGCCTCGAAGACGTGCTCGATGCGCCGTTCGCAGGCAGCGGGCCGTGCATGCATGAGGCCATCTTCTCCGACAAAGGCTTCGCCGACGGCGTCAGCACGCTCGATCTCGCCAAGGCGATGATCGACGAAGGCTTCCACCCGATGACGATGTACTTCCCGCTGGTGGTCCACGGCGCGATGCTGATCGAGCCGACCGAGACCGAGTCGAAGGCTGGCCTCGACCAGTTCATCGCCGCGCTGCGCTCGATCGCCGAACGTGCGCGCGCCGGCGACCCGGCGATGAAGGCCGCGCCCGTGCACGCGCCGCGCCGCCGCCTCGACGAAACACTGGCGGCTAGGAAACCGGTATTGAGCTTCCGACAGCCCGCGCCCGACGCCGCGTCTGCGGGCCTGAAGGAACCGGTGGGCGGCGGGTGAGCTGGGCCGGCCTCTTCGGACTGACGAACGTCATTGCCCTGATCGGTTGGGCGCTGCTTGCGGCGCTGCCGCGCGGGCCCAAGGTCTATTCGACGGTGATGTACGCTGGGGTGGCGATGCTGTGCCTGGCATATGCCGCGATATTCGCGGCGCTGTTCGGCGGGTTCGTCGACCCGGTGCGCGTGCCCGGCGCGCCGGTGCCCGACCTTGGCGATTATTCGGTACGCGGCCTTCGCACCTTGTTCATGAGCGACGGTGCGATCGTGCTCGGCTGGACGCACTATCTGGCGTTCGACCTGTTCGTCGGCCTGTGGATCGCGCGCGATGCCGATTTGAAGGGATTTTCGCGCTGGGTGCAGCTGCCCGTGCTGTTCCTGACCTTCATGGCCGGGCCGATTGGCCTGCTCATTTGGCTCGTGATACGCGAGCGGCGGGCGCAGCAGGCGGCGAGAGCGAATGGCGACCGAGCGGCCCGATAAATTCACCGGCGCGGCCCTACCATTTGCTAGGCCGGTCAGGACGCCGCTTTCTTGCGAATGCGCATGAGCGACGAGCGGCGCTTTTACGAGCAGGAAAAGGCGGGCAAGCGCCGCTCGGCACCCGCTGCGCAGCGCAACCGCGAGCCAATTGCAGAGGTACTTCGCGCCTGGCTGCCGGCGACCGGACTCGTCCTCGAAATCGCGAGCGGCACGGGAGAGCATGCGATGTTTTTTGCCGAGCGCTTTCCTGCGCTCGATTGGCAGCCGAGCGACGTTCACCCGGACGCGCTGGCCTCGATCAACGGCTGGCGCGCCCAGAGCGATGTGAGCAATCTGCGCGGGCCGATCCTGCTCGACGCGGCGGCTCCGGACTGGCCGATCGAGCGGGCCGATGCCGTGCTCAGCATCAACATGGTGCACATCAGCCCGTGGGCCTCGGCGATCGGCTTGATCGACGGCGCCGCGCGGTTGCTCGGGCCGGGGGCGCCGCTGATCCTCTACGGGCCGTGGCTGAAGGACGATCTGCCGACCGCGCCGAGCAACGCAGCGTTCGATGCCGACTTGCGCCGCCGCGACCCAGCTTGGGGGCTGCGCCGGGTCGAGGACTTCGCCGAAGCAGCGGCGCGTGCGTTCGATCTGGTCGAAGTGCGGTCGATGCCCGCCAACAACATGATGCTGCTTTTCAAACGGCGTTAAATGAAGCTTTACCCCCCGCCTGTATGGCGGGCGGATGGACGAGAGCAGCATGTCGCACAATCGGCGGTCGCGCCGGGCACCGGTGCTCCTGGCCGCTACCGTGGAAGTCGCGGGCGTGCCGCAGCGCGTCAACCTGCGTAACCTGTCGTCGGACGGCGCCCTGATCGAGGGCGATCATCTGCCGATCGAAGGATCGACCGCATTCTTCCAGCGCAACGATCTGCGCCTGAAAAGCCAGGTGATCTGGGTCCAGGGCCGCTTTGCCGGTCTGGCCTTTGCCCGCAATCTCGAACCCGAAGAAGTGTTGCGCAATGTGCCCAAGCCCCGTCCGCGTATGCAGCCGGAATTTCGGCGTCCGGGACTTGCCTGTCGGCCATTGACCAACGACGAAAAGCGCATGGTCGAGCGGTGGATGACCATGTCACCGATGGGTTCACCAGGCGATTAAACGTCGCTTCAGGATGCCGCGCGACGGTTGTCCTGCTGCCCGCGAAGCCAGCTCACAAGCATTGGCAGCCCCAACGGACGGGTGAAGTGGATGCCATGCGCCGCGCCATCCTTCCACCGGACGATCCCCTGTGCCGGGGGCAAGTCGATGAGCGTGATCACGACCGATGCATTGACGGTGAGGTTCGCCGCGCCGACAACCATCATTCCCCCCTGCGAGATATTGGCGCCGGTCATCCGATGCACGGTACCGTCTTCCCGAACCCAGGCGGTGCAATTGACCTCAACGCGCGGAATGCGCGGGCGCGGTCCATCTCCCGCCGCGGAAATCAGGTCGACGATGTCGATCGGCGCGTCGAAAGTGACGCCGGCGAAGTCATACTTGATCCATCGGACATAGCCCGAGATCTGCTCGCCCTGCTTAAGTTCGACGGATAACCGCGTACCCGCCGCAATGTCCGAATAGATGCGGATCATCATGCCGCCGGCGGAAACGTTGCGAATCAGGCAGAGCTCGCGCCGGTCGGCGAGGATGAGCGAGCCGACTCGAAGCAGACTCACATGGCGCTCGTCGTGGCGGCGCTTGAGTGGGCACGGCGCGTCTCCGCCCAAGGAATATAGGGTCGTTTCAACCGGCCGTTCGTCCAGCATGCACTCTTCCCCGATATTGCTCGACCCGGCGCGTCGCTTGGTCGAACCGGCCATACGTTACGGGCAAGGCTAGGTTAGGGGTCTTACCAGTTGGTTGCCGTGGCGCCGCCGTGGTGGAAAATGCTTCGATTTCGGCGGGGAAGCGGCGAAAAGGCGGAGAAAGCGAAATGCGAACGATGACAGCACTGGCTTCGCTCGCGATGTCCTGGGGCGCGCTTGCGGCCAACCCTCTCCCGCCAACGACGCTTGAGGCGGTCAGTGAGCCGGGCGAGATCGATTCGACAACCCAGACGCAGGATATTCGGTTCGAGAGCGATCGGGCTAACCGCATGACGGTGCCCGTACGGCTCGGCCAGGGCACCTATCGCTTTCTGGTCGATACCGGCGCGGACCGCACCGCAATTTCTCATCAACTGGCAAAAGACCTCAACCTGCAGGCGGGGCCGATGGCCACGTTGCACAGCGTGACCGGGATCACCTCCGTTGCCACTGCGACTGTGCCCGCCCTAGGGCTGAGCCAAAGGGAAGTGCGCATCGTCGATGCCCCTTGCTGGACCAGTCGCATATGGGGCGGACGGCATCCTGGGTGTGGATTCGTTGCGGTCGCAGCGCATTCTGTTCGATTTCGATGCGCAAACCATGTCCATCGTCCCCTCCGCCCGACCCGATTTCGAGCGAGAGCCCGGAAGCATTGTCGTCCGTGCCAGCCGCCGAAATGGCCGTCTGGTCATGACCAATGCCCGCGCCGATGGCCGCCGGATCAACGTCGTGCTCGACACCGGTTCGGAGATCACCATCGGCAATGAGGCTTTGCGGCAGGCGATGCTCAAGAAGCGGCAGCTGACCGATTCCCATCGCGTTGAAGTGCATTCCGTCACGGGTCACAAGATTGCCGGCGATTACATGCGGTTGAAACGGCTGGAGATCGGTGGAGTCGAGCTCAATGACCTTGCCATCATTTTCGCGAATGCGCACACGTTCAAGAAGCTTGGCCTTCAGGATAAGCCCGCAGTGCTTCTCGGCATGAATGCGATGCGGGCATTCAAGAAGGTGTCGATCGACTTTGCCAACCGCAAGCTTCGTGTCGTCCTGCCCAACCAAAGCGCGACGGACATGAGGATCGCAAGCTTGCCGCCCAGCCTGCGGCCGGCTGTCCAGCGAACCGGCCTGCGCTATTAGGACGCGCGGATTTGCGGTTGGAAGGGACCGGGGCGCGGGCGCGCGGGAAAAACAAACTGACAATCTTCGGTCACGATAAGGCTTCGCGAAATGCGCCAGTACGCATTGGGGTGCGCGTAGCGGAAAAGCCCGGAAACCTCAGCGCCCGCGCCCCGTGGGTTGCGAGGGTAAACCGAACATTTCGGCGCCTACGACGATGGACGAGCTCCGTCGAACGACCAGAACTGTATGATGAGGGGGAGGGCTTTTGTAGCGCGTCGAGAGGCGCTTCAGGGGGAGGGCGCCAAAAGCAGGACGAAGCGCTTGAGTTGTAAGCTGGCGAGGTCTGACAATTTTCTCCAAGGTCCCGCAGGCACGCAGCCTTGCCTAGGCTGATAATGCTTGTCTTGCGCGAAAGACTAAAAAACTTTCGCAAATGTCCGACTCACCGCCCCTGGGTACGGGGCCATTCCTGCTCGGTGCCCGGCTGCCGATGTCTGCCGATCGAATGCGCTCATGTTCGGAACGGATGGAGGCTTAGGCCTCAAGCCGTCAGACTGCTGGGTGTTAAGTTTATGCGCGTTTTATCATCAGATGCAGCACAGAATAGGAGAACGGAATTTTGAGTTGAAATTCGAAATCTCAATGTCCCAATTGGCCCGAGAATTCGCGTGGAGATCTCCACATTGGGCCAAGCTTTCCAAGATGTGAGTATTCTAGCTAAGGCGAAGGAGTATATGGCCGATCCATCATCGCGCTCTCTCGCGAAGCCGCGAGTCGCTCCGCTGGCGAATCCAAGCGTGTGCCGAACAACGCCGGTCGCAACCGGGTCACGGCCAGCAAGATCGTAGGCAGCAAGATAGTGAGCACGATGTCCTTGGCACCTTCGCCAAATTGCATTCCTGGGCTTGGCCAGCGCTCGACGCGCAGATCGACCACTTCATTGGCCAACGCGAAAGCCAACACTGCAGCCCAGGGCAGCCAGGACGCTACGGTTCGGCGAAGGAGTGATGCAGCGATGAGCTGGATCAGGACCCCGATAACGACGTGCAAACCATCATGGCTAATTGCTAGCGCATGCTCAATGAACAGCTTGCTCTCATACCACCCGGCAGTGGTGTGCGATAATTTGATGTCGAACATGGTTCAGCCTCGAGGTAGCAGGGGCAGGTAGTCGCGCACATCACCTCCGGTTACGACGGTGTCGCCGGAGATGAGCCAAGCATGAGCCTCAAACGGATTGGCGCCGCTCTCGCGAATCCCGATTGCCACCCTAGATGGAATGCCGTGACGTCGGAGCCAGCGCTGTGCAGCAAGCGCTTGGATCAGGCAGTCGGCGCGCCACGGTACCCGGTAGCAGGCGCGCGCGATCGCAATGCCCACGCGATCAATCGTCACGTGAGGGTGATATGCGCGGGCGTGCGTGGGAGTATCGATGGCTGTCTCGAGCATCGTCTGAACGCTAGCGCGTCGGAGCGTCAACCGCGCACGGCCCAGTTCAACAGTTGCTGTTGCGAAATCGAGCCAATCCCCCCAGGTTAGGGAGAGAATGCTGCGCGATCGTGTCCGTTCATGCAGCGATGATAATCTCATTAGTTCTCAAGTCTTCTAGGAACCGGCGCGTGTCTTCCTCGACCTGCGCCAAAGGTGCATCATACTCCCTAGCGATATTCGAACAGATCTGCCGAACGCTTTGACCTTCGTTCATCCCCTTCCAAATCCGAGAGGCTAATGGGTCCATTCCGTAATAGGTCCCGCGCTTTATCTGCAGCAGGACTAGTTCGTTTCCAACCGCGTTGGCGAAGGCGTCAGGAGAGGGCTGCCACGCTTGATCAAGAATATCAGTCATGCAATTCCCTTATTTCCGGTAGCAACCGCCCCGGTAGCATGGTCTGTCACCGCTGCAATTACCTCAGGCAAGCCACTGTAGGACCGAGGGTAATCAATGCGGTAACAATTCACCGCGTCAGCCAGCTGGGTGAGCGCGTGGAAGTGCTCTCGATGGCGCCGCTCGTCGTCGAAATCCAGAATGAAGGCGTGACTGATCAATAAGGGGATTGCTGGCAATGCCGCGAGCGGCTTGATGGCTACGCTGCTCGTTTCGTCCGAGCCCAGCAGATAGATCGCCCGGAGCGGTAGTGGGTGCACTTGAAAAGGAAGCGCAGGGCCGGTGCTCAGAAGCTGCTTTTCCTCCTGCTCGGCCGAAGATCCTTGCGCATCATGCAGGAGCGCAAGTTGGCTATCCCGCCAAAGCCTCAGCGCGGGGCGATTTGGGTTGGCGATGAACGTCGGGCCCGACCGTTCGATCCAGACACCGTCATCGGTTAGGAACGGATTGCCGGCACGCGCAAAGGCAGCCGCCAGCGTGGACTTGCCCTGGCCCGACGAGCCCACGAAGGCCACCGCAGCCTCCGAGACCGCCACAGCGCTTCCATGCAGCACCAGCTTCCCATGGTGGCTTCCTAGCAAGGGAAGGACCTGGTTGTAATAAAGCCCGTCGATGACGTTCTCGCTCGCGCCATCGCAAGGGAAGCAGGTCACGTCCGAGGATTCCAAGTTGACGATGAAGTCCGCTCGGTGCGGGAAGCGAAGCAAATATCCGCCGTCGGTCCGATAGAAAGAGAGGGTAACGACGCCCGACTCGACGATCCATTGGTGGTAAGGCGATTGCGGTAACGGCCCCTGCGCGCGGCACGGCTCCAGATTGAGCCTCATCCCTTGATGTTCCTGGAAAGCTCGAGTTCGGCAAGGCGCCTGATCTCATCCCGGCTGGCAAAAAGGTCGGGATGAGTACGGACGAGGTCCTCGACAATTTGATCGGTCGTTCGAACACCATCGACATATTGCAGCAGTGCTTTGCGAAACGCTCCGACAGGGCTCAGCTCCGCAACCTTGGGGCGGGTCGCCGGAAGCGTGCCGGGACCTATGATCATGCTGTGCCACGTCGACTGCCGATGGCGTTCTCCCGTCCTCGGCAGGCGAATCGTCCATGCGAGCAAGTTCGTGTCGGGCCTGAACACAACGCTCGCTTCAAGCGCGTCGCCAGCCTGTACGGCAACGGGACGTTCGAACGGAAGGAAAGCTTGGTCGCGCTTTATCGCATTTCCATCGAACGGTGAGTTGGACATCGAGACGGTCGCGGAAAGCGTGCATTCGAACCAGCTGACTAGCCCGTCGATCACGCCGTCGCGCTTCGCACGGAGCGTGGCCTCAAGCGTTAATTGCTCCGAGTTATCCTGATAGAGATCCAATCGACCGACCTGGGCGGCTTCGGACAGGATGTCGTCCGCGCAGAAAGTCCGCGGATGTTTCATGTTGACGCCATGTTCGCGGAGCCAGCGATACTCGGCAGGAATGTTTGGTTGGCCCCACTCCTCGGCCTTCGTTCGGCACTGCGGCGCGTTCGCAGCGGCGAGGAAGAGTTGAAGACCTTCCGGAAGGATATTTCCGCCCGGCTTGAGGAAGCGCCGTCGGGCATCGCCCAATGTGTCGAGAATGCCGTAATCCACGCCGAAATGGCCGACGTGATCGCAGACGATGAGATCGACTTGTTCGGGAATGGTCGCACGGAAGCTCCGCTCACGAACACACGTATATCGGTCCGAAAGCCCCAGACGGGTCATGGTTTCACGAGCCAGTTCGATCGCATCTGTCTGGTCGATGCCCCAGACATGTCCTGCACCCGCCTTCAGACAGAGCAGGCCTAGGATGCCTACGCCGCATCCAAGGTCGAGAACGCGGTCGCCGGGCCGAACCGTCTCGGCAATTGCTTTGCAAAACAGTTGCAGGCGTACCTCATCGCTGAGGTACTCCAAATGTTCATCGAGAAGCACAATCGCAAAGGCGAAATCAGACGGGGCGATTGGCGTCAGGCGTGACTGATCCCCAGCATGCCATAATCGACACGGCGATAGCCGTTGGTGCCTACCGACACGGCGGCCGGCAAGACCTGCGCGACCTCGTCAGCCATGACACCGAACTGGCGCCCAACGCCGCAGGCCGCCTTGAAGGCGGGCTTGAAGTCGAAAAGGTAAAGGCCGATCCCAAGCGGGTGATCCCCGACGCGAACGACGTTCTCCTTAGCCGCAGGATCCGACGTCATCGTCATTCCGGCAGTTGTACCCCCATCTGCTCCGGATCCCTCCCCGGTACGGGTGAGATCGCGGACATTGCCGAAGACGGTGAGTTTAGGCGCCTCGTACGCCGCCTTCACAGCTTCGAAGGCTTCATTCTGATCAGGAAGGCCGTTCGATTGCAGATCGTCCATATCGTTAATTCCTCGCTAACATTCTTGCTCGGAAAGCAAATCCCCAGCTGTCATGCATCCAAAGATGCCCCACAACTTCCAAATGGGATTTCCTTCGTAAGACTCCGAGCGGTACGTGTCGAATAGTCGGTCTACCCCGCTTAGATCAAGATAACTCCTGACATCGGGTTTGGAGCCCTCGAAAAGATTTGCCATTCCGTCCAGCTGTCGGGCGAATGCGACGGTAAACTCCGCTTTAGTCATCCGATCGACCACCATGTCTGGCAGAAGGCCCGCAAGCGCCCGGCGATGCGTGTACTTGCCAATCGTGGCCTTTCTCTTGATTCGGTCGGGCGTAGCGAACGCAAATTCAATGAACCGCCTGTCGTGCAACGGGCTTCGCGGTTCATACCCAGCACGAGCGGCCAGCTTGGTACCCAGATCGCTCGCGAAAGCCGAATAAGCATTGTTCAGCCATCGGCTGACCCCCCGCCGGTCGATGAACGTGCTGGCCACTACATCTGTGCCAGAAGCAGTGCGGCGGGCCGCTAGCAGCGACCTGAGTTCGGGCGATAGCCAATATGCCTCGTCGCGCCCCGATGCCGAAACCCGCCTGATGGTCCGAAGAGCCTTCCAAAGTGGAGGCGGGAGGAGTTCGGTGGGGCCGAAACGCAAGAACCACCAGGCGGTTTTGGCAAGACCGACGCTGGCGATGTCCTCGCGCAGACTTCGGCCAAGTCCAGACCAATCATGCGCGGCCAGTTGCTCGGCATAGTAAAGCAGATTGCCTTCGAGCCACTCATCGCCGCCGCTGCCGTTCAAGATGACGCGGCATCCGTCGCCCGTGGCCGCGGCCGCCATGCCGAGGCCCATCGCGCCATTCGGATAGGGCGGAATGTCGCAGTCGGCGCGGGAGCGCTCCTGGAACCAGCGTCGAGGGGGGAGGAAGGGCGGAACTTCCGCGATCGCTTGCCGGCTGTGCTGGCCAACGGCCCGGGCAAAGGCGATCTCGTCTGCCTCGCTACCCGTTTCTTCGAACTTGAGCGTGTAGCCCTTCAACGCCGGTGCGAGGAGGCGCCCCTCGTGCTGCAATTTGCTGGCTACCGCGAACACGGCGGACGAATCCAGCCCGCCGCTGACCTCACAGCCCAGACGAAGGTGCGACCGCGAGGATCGTCGCACACAATCGAACAGCAGCGTTCGGTAATGCTCGACGTAATCGTCGTCGTTCCTATAGTGAACGGTCACCCGTGACGGGGGCGACCAGTATTTGGAGCGCACCATTCCGTCCGGATCCGCGCTTAACGCGTACGCGGCCGGGAGGCGCAGCACTTCCTGCCAGATCGTCTCATCCTTGCTGAGCACGATGCCTGCCATCAGCTCCGCGAACATTCCGCGGTTGGGACGCGCTTGAACGCCCCCTGCAAGGGCGCCGGCGATGTCGGAGGCAACAATCAGTCGTTTTCCGTCCCAATGATAATGGAGGGAGCGGCGCCCGGCGTGGTCGCGGGCGCAAAATGCGCGTTGCCTTCGTGAATCCCAGAGGACAAAGGCAAACTCTCCTTCGATGTGGTGCGGGCATTGCTCGCCCCAGATTTCATATGCTCGCAGCACCAATTCGGAATCGGATCGCGTTCGCAAGCGTGCCGAGCGAGAGAGCAATTCGCGGCGAAGCTCCTCCCAATTGCTGAGGGTGCCATCCATCACAAGAACGATCGAGCCGTCGTCGGACTGCAAGGGCTGGCGCTCCTGGAGTGACTCCTTTGTGGTGCGCAGCATGCAATGGCCGAGGGCGGCCTGCTGGCTTGTCCAATGATCGATGCAGTCAGGGCCGCGATAGGCCATGGCTGACGTCATTCGCGCGATGAGATCCGGATCTACTGGACGACCATCAAAGTAAAATATGGCGGCGATCCCGCTCACGCGGAGACCTTTTGAAGCCGTCGCTCGTCCGCCCTGAGTTCCCGGATTCGGCCGTCTTCGAGCGTCACGATACGATTGGCCAGGGCAAGCGTAGCGGGCCGGTGCGTGACTAGGATCACCGTGCGACCGTGAAGCGCATCGTTGCAGGCATCGATAAAGGCCTCTTCGCCCTCATCGTCAAACATCGAGGTGGCCTCGTCGAATATGATGATTGCCGGGTCTTTGATCAGTGCGCGCGCCAGCGCAATCCGCTGCCGCTGACCGCCGGAGAGGCGAAGCCCGCAGTCTCCAATGACCGTGTCCATGCCGTAGGGCAGGGAAGCGACGAAATCGAGCGCCTGAGCCAGCCGAGCGGCATCATCGATCATCTGTTGCGATGCACCGACCGCTCCGAACGCAATATTCTCCCTGATGGTGGCGTTGAACAGGAGTGCGCTCTGCGGAACCAGACCGATTCGGTCTCGCAGCGCGCTCAGGCCCATGGTCCGGCTATCCTCGCCATCGACGAAGATCGCGCCGACTTGCGGGTCGTAGTAGCGCATTAGCAGATTGATCATCGCGGTTTTGCCGGCACCGTTCGCGCCCAGGATGGCAATCCTTTCCGCAGCGCCGACCCGAAGATCGACACCGGTCAGGACGGGGTCGCGCCCAGCATAAGCAAAATGGACATTGCGAAATTCAATCGCCCCGTGCGCACGCGGTCGGCGCGATGCTTGGGCTGCCCCGACATCCTCAGTCGGCTCGGCCAGGACCGCACTGAGTCGGGCGAGCGCCCCGCGGGCCGTTTGAATTTGGCCGTAGAGGTGCGCCAGCGACCCGACCGGACGCGTGAGTAAGGCGGCGTAGAACATGAAGCTGAACAGCTCGCTGGCAGTCATCCGGCCGTCCGAAACGTCGTGGCCCGCGAACCATAGGACGGCCAAGGCGGCAAAAGCGGCTATCAAGCTAATCAGGGGGTCTAGGGCCGCGTAGATCCGGCCCTGCCGAACCATCAGGCCCTCAAGCTTGCGAACCGTCTGGCGATAGCGGTCGTACTGAGCCGCTTCCTGGCCGAAAGCCTTGGTCGCGGGCACGATCTGCAGCGCTTCGTCCGAAAGCGCTATTGCTCGGGCGTCGGCCTGCTGGATCTGCACGGCAAGGCCTTGAAGCCGCCGACCGACGATCTTGGTGGCGAGGTAGAAAAGGGGAACGATGGTCGGGATAAGAAGTGCTAACCGCGCGTCGATGGTGAACATGACGATCATGGCCCCGATCGCAGTCAGCAGGCGAGCTGGAACTGCCACTAGGGTGACCGCGACGAATTCGCTCAGTTTGGCGATTTCGATCGTCATGACGGCAAGCATGTCGCCTTTGCCCCGGCTGTCGTGGAAAGCCATCGGCAATCGCTGCACATGATCGAAAATACGCTCGCGAAGCTCGGCAAGCAGGGCCGCGCTCATTCGAACCATGCGGTCGGCGGTGAGGAAGCTCAGCATTGCAATCGCAACGAGACAGGCGGCAAGGACGCCAACCGCCCCTTTCAAGGCGCCCTCTTGCCCGGTGACCATGGTGCCCAAAAGGTGTCCGGCCATCCAGGGAACGACGAGAAGTACCACAGAACTCGCCGTGGTGAGGATCACCAGCAGCAGAAGCCGCGCCATATGCTGACGATTGAGGCGGAGGATCCGGAAGATCGGCATAGGGTGTGTGCTATCGTCGCGGTCTTGCAAGTTCGGCAAGCCGCCGCAGATACAGGCTGGGCAGCGGGCGATGCTCAAGCGCGCGATATTTGGCGCGCATGAAGCCTGCACTGGGGAAGGCGCGGGCGGTCAAGTAACGGAGTTTCCGACCAATTCCCCGGACTGCCCACCAATCGAGCCATGCGCGGCGCAATTGGCCACCGCTGAAATATCGCGACGACTTGGACATCAGCGCCGATTCGACCCACTCAGGTGCAACTGGGCCGACGCGGTCGGAAGCGGCAACAAGGCCATCGCGGCAGATCCGGGCAACCTGTTTGCTTTGCGCCAGCCGGCAAAATTCACGCCACTCAATTTCGGAGATCGATCGGCCGATTAGCGCGATGTCCCACAGCCAGATCAGTCTATTGCCGCCGTAATATGTCTCGCCACCGACGAAATAGGGGGCGCAATCATGCAAGCCACGATGCAGTAACGCATGAAGAAGCATCATCGGGCGGCTCGGAGCTCGGGCGGTTGCTGACAATCGAGGCAATGGACGCGCACCTGCGAACCAATCGTCGACCGAGAACATGCGATCGACTGCGGGCGTGTTCATCGCGCGCCAGTGGAGATCGATGCAATGCGTCGAGTTATCGGGCGCGAGCAAAAGCCAACTTTCCTGGAATCGCAGCTCGGGGGGAAGAAAGCCATGATCTGACGGCGCCTCAAATCCACAATTGGTCAACAAGGAACGAGCGCATTGAAGATTCCGCTCGTGAATAAGAAGGTCGGTGTCGGCGCGTGCCCGTTCGGCAGGATTTTCGTAAAGATCGTAAGCGAGTGCGGTGCCCTTAAGCAGAAGGGTCGGGATGTCCGAGTCGGCAAAAGACTTCAGCAATGGTCGGAGCACCGCCGCGTGCTGGAGCTCCCACATGGCCTGATCACGTGCGTCCGCGCGGACTTGCTCGCTAAGCTCCGCCGGCCAATTCGCGACAAGATCATCGCTGACCATTTTCGTCCCGATACCATGATAGGCGAGGTGCTGTAGCGCGGCATTGGCCGGAATGTCGGGCGGAAGGGGCTCCGCTCGACGATTGCGCAATGCCTTTGAAAAGACGATGTCCAGTGCCTCATTTTTCATAGCTGGCGCATCCTGTAATCGACTTTCGCAGCCACGACATCACTGATTGGTGCTATCAACGCGGCGGCCATTCATGCTGGCAGTGGGACGAAATGAGGGGAAGCATCAATGCGAGGTGCGGAGCGGGGATTATTCAATCGAGGAACAATCGTCATCTCTGCAAGAACACTTGGGAATACCAGTTGTGACCGGTTAAGCACGTAAGTAAGAGAAAAGAGCTTTGAGCCTGTCGTGGTGGCACCTGGAGGTTGCGGGGGCAGTCGGGCACTTGAGGATCTTGGTTTAAACCTATCAGCGAGGCAGTTGATCGTGCCGGGATCAATCCCGTGCGCCACCGTGTTTCCAAGTTCTAAAGTGCCTGCGTCCGATCGCGCCCTCACTTGGGCCAAGGAGAGTGCAAATACGTGAGCCAAAATGTCGTCATCACCGCCAATAGCGCCTGGTACATCGCGAATTTCCGCGCCGGCTTGGTTCGGGCGATTGCGGAGCGCGGAATGACGCCGGTGCTGATTGCACCGCCCGACGCGTCGGCGCCGTTCAGCGAGGCGGAGACGATCACGCTCGAGCTGGAGCGGTCGGGCACCAATCCGGCGCGGGATGCCGGCTTGCTCGGGGCGTTCGTGCGCGCATTTCTAAAGATACGGCCCGCCGCGGGGTTCAGCTTCACCATCAAACCCAACATCTATGCTGCCATCGCGGGACGGATGCTCGGCACACCAGTGATGCCCACCGTCACCGGCCTTGGAACGGTTTTCATCAAGGGCGGCGGGCTGATGGGCCTGGTCGAGCGGATGTATCGCTTCGCCTTCAAGCGCTGTCCGGTGGTGTTCTTCGAAAATCGCCACGACCTAGACACCTTCGTCGAGCGAGGGATGGTTGACATCTCGCAGGCGCGGCTCGTTCCTGGTTGCGGGGTGGATTTGGAGCGGTTTGCGGCGACTCCCCTGCCGCAGGGGCGGTTCACATTCCTGCTCGTCGCTCGCCTCCTACGCGACAAGGGCGTGGGCGAGTATGTCGAAGCGGCGCGGATCCTTCGGGACAAGGGGATCGCTGCCAATTTCCAGATTCTTGGTCCGCTGGACGTAGGCAACCGCACGGCCTTCGCGCGTGAAGAGGTCGATCGGTGGGCCGCACACGGTCTAATCGATTATCTGGGCGAGGCGGCGGACGTCCGGCCTTTCCTCGCTCGGGCAAGCGCGATCGTCCTGCCCTCCTATCGCGAGGGGCTTCCGCGAGCGCTTCTCGAGGGTGCGGCGATGGGCCGGCCGCTAGTCGCAACCGACGTCCCCGGCTGCCGCGACATCGTCACCGACAAGGTCGACGGCTTTCTTTGCCAGGCGCGCAGCGGGCCTTCTCTCGCTTCGGCGATGGAACGTCTGTTATCCCTGTCGCGGGACCGGCAGGCCGAGATGGGGAAGGCGGCAAGGCGGACGGTCGAGCAGCGCTTTGACGAGCGCGGGGTCGTCGCGACCTATCTCGATGCGCTTGATTGCCACGGCTTGCAGAGTCTGCCAGCGCTCTCTCGTCGCTCCCCGGCGCTGGCCGGCGACCCGACGTCATCCAGCTAGAGGCTTTTCTCGTTTGGCGGCTTACTGGTTCCTGTTCGGCTTTGCCGCGTGCGGCGCGATGCTGGAGGCTCAGCGCGCGCCGAGCGCACCACGGTCAATCAACGTCCTTTGGCTTGTGAGTGCTCTTGCGATCGCGACGATGGTCGGTCTTCGCGACGAAGTCGGCGCCGATTGGATCAGCTACATGCAGATGCTTGCGGGAGCCGGCCGAAGCTCGTTCGGCCGCGCTCTCGAGATTGGCGACCCCGGGTACCAGCTGATCAACTGGATGGCGTATCAACTCGGCGGAGGCATCTATCTCGTCAACATAATCTGCGCCACCCTCTTCGTCTGGGGGCTGTTCCGGCTTGCCGGCACGCAGCCGCGGCCATGGCTCGCGCTGCTGGTCGCGGTGCCTTACCTCATCATCGTCGTCGCAATGGGCTATACGCGCCAGGCGGTTGCGCTCGGGATCTTGATGGCCGGCCTCGCGAATTTCGTCCGTGGCGGGTCGACCATCCGAATCCTGCTTTACGTCGCCGTCGCCGCGCTGTTTCACCGAACCGCGGTGATCGCTTTCTGCCTGGTCGCCTTGGCCTCGGAGCGCAGTCGTTTCATCAACGTCTTGATCGCCATCGCGGCCAGCTACTTCCTCTACGACATCTTCATCAGCGGCGAGATCAACGGCCTGGTGGAGCGCTACATCGAGGCGAAATATTCCTCGCAGGGCGCCGCGATCCGGATCGCGATGAACATGTTTGCCGCAGTGCTTTTCTGGCTGGCCGGCAGCCGCATGGAATTTTCGGAGCGGGAGCGGCGATTGTGGCAGAATTACTCGCTTGCCGCCGCAGGCCTCCTGTTCCTGCTGTTGGTGTTGCCCTCGTCGACCGCGGTCGACCGGATGGCGCTCTACATCCTGCCGCTACAGCTTGTGGTGCTGTCCCGCCTGCCGCTCGCCATCGGGCAGTTCACGGGGAAAATCGCCGTTGCGGGCTATCTGCTTCTGGTGCAGTTTGTGTGGTTGAACTTCTCCCAATACGCCAGGTACTGGGTGCCCTATCAGTGGGTTTTGTCATGAGCCGAAGTCGATTGGAGCGTCTGTGAAGGGTATTGTCCTTGCCGGTGGAAGCGGGAGCCGGCTGTACCCCGCGACGCTCGCGGTGTCGAAGCAGCTGCTTCCCGTGTTCGACAAGCCCATGATCTTTTATCCGCTGGGTGTGCTGATGCTCGCCGGAATCCGCGAGATTCTCATCATTTCGACGCCAACGGACTTGCCGCGCTTCGAAGCCCTGCTGGGCGATGGCACGCGGTATGGGATCCGCCTGTCCTATGCCACCCAAACGGAACCGCGCGGCCTGGCCGATGCCTTCATCGTCGGCCGCGAATTCGTCGGCGACGATCCCGTCGCCCTGATCCTGGGCGATAACATCTTCTATGGCGCGGGCCTCAGCCAGCTCGTCCAGCAAGCCGCAGCTCCGCAGACCGGCGCAACAGTCTTCGCTTATGCGGTGGAAGACCCCGAGCGTTATGGCGTCGTGGAGTTCGACAAGGCGGACGGCCACGCCGTTTCCATCGAGGAAAAGCCGTCGGAACCGCGATCAAACTGGGCCGTCACCGGTCTCTATTTCTACGACAATGACGTGGTCGATATTGCCGCCGGCCTGGCCCCGTCGCATCGCGGCGAGATCGAGATCACCGACGTGAACCGCGCCTATCTAGCGCGCGGAGACCTGCGTGTGGCACAACTCGGACGCGGCTTTGCCTGGCTCGATACCGGGACTCACGACAGCTTGCATGACGCCGGGTCGTTCGTCCGCACGATCGAAAAGCGCCAGGGCATGAAGATCATGTGCCTGGAAGAAATCGCGTTGGAGCTGGGCTATCTAAGTCCGGCAGACCTGCGCTCGGTGGCGGACAAGCTCGGCTCCACCGATTATGCCGACTATCTCCGCCGCCGCGCGACCGAGCACGAAGATGCTTGAGGTTCGCCCGCTTGGGCTGGAGGGCGTGCTGGAGATCATTCCGCGAAAGCATGCGGATGAACGCGGCTTCTTTTCCGAAGTGTGGCGCGAGGACGCGTTGAAGGATGCCGGCGTCGACGTCACTTTCGTCCAGGACAATCATTCTTTTTCCAAGACGCGCGGCGTTGTGCGCGGCCTTCATTTCCAACTGCCGCCCTTTGCACAAGACAAATTGGTGCGGGTCACGCGTGGCGCGATCTTCGACGTAGCCGTCGACATCCGTCGCGACTCTTCAACCTACGGACGCTGGGTCGGGCTGACCGTTTCCGCGGCGCAGTGGAATCAAATCTTTATTCCAAGGGGGTTTGCCCACGGCTTCCTCACCATCGAGGACGGTACGGAGGTCGTCTACAAAGTAAGCGCTCCCTACAGCCCGCAGCATGATCGCGGCCTGCGCTTCGATGACCCTGCGATTGGGGTCGATTGGCCGCTCGACGGCGAACCGCTTCTTTCTTCCAAGGATACCGCGGCGCCGTTGCTCGCCGATCTTGAGACGGGCTCTTAAGGCATGACCGCGATCAAATCGGTTCTCGTCACCGGCGGCGCCGGCTTTATCGGCAGCGCAGTCTGCCGCCTACTGGTTGGTGCGGGCTACCAAGTCACCAATCTCGACAAGCTGACTTACGCTGCTGACTTGAAGTCGTTGCGCGAGATCGAGGACGCCGAAAATTACCGCTTCGTCGAGGCCGACATTTGCAATGGCGCGCGCATGGTGGAGCTGCTGGCCGATGTACGGCCCGATGCGATCATGCATCTTGCGGCGGAAACGCACGTCGACCGGTCGATCGACGGTCCGGGTGTGTTCGTCGAGACGAATGTTTTCGGTACGGTCGCCTTGCTGAACGCGGCGCTCGAAAATTACCGCGGCCTCGACGGTGAGCGGCAACAGCGCTTCCGTTTCCACCACGTGTCGACTGACGAGGTGTTCGGCGACCTGCCTTTGGACTCGGGCATCTTCACCGAGGAGACGGCATATGCGCCGTCATCCCCTTATTCGGCGTCAAAGGCCGCAGCGGACCACTTCGTTCGCGCCTGGCACGAAACCTACGGCCTGCCGGTGGTGATTTCGAATTGCTCCAACAATTATGGGCCGTTTCACTTCCCCGAAAAGCTCATCCCGCTAATCATTCTCAACGCCCTCGAAGGGCAGCCGCTGCCGGTATATGGGGACGGGCAGAATGTTCGCGACTGGCTGTTCGTCGACGATCACGCCCGGGCGCTCGAGGCGATCCTGACGCGCGGCCGCGTCGGCGAAAGCTATAACGTGGGCGGGCGCGCCGAGCGTTCCAACCTTGAGGTCGTGCACGCCGTTTGCGACCTTCTCGACGCGCGCAAACCACTGTCGGATGGCCGCCCGCGGCGCGACCTCATCGAATTCGTGAAGGACCGTCCTGGGCACGATCGCCGCTACGCGATCGACCCAAGCAAGATCGAGCAGGAGCTGGGTTGGCGGTCGGAGGAGACGTTCGAAGCCGGGTTGGCGAAGACCGTCGACTGGTTCATCGCCAATGAATGGTGGTGGGGGCCGATCCGAGCGCAACGTTATTCGGGGGCGCGGCTAGGCGGCGCCAAGTGAAGGTTTTGGTCACCGGGGCGCAGGGCCAACTGGCCCGCGCGCTTAAGGAATATGCCGCCTCCCGCCTAGACCTTGATTTATATGCCGTCGGACAGCCTCAGCTCGATCTGGCGGAAACGGGCGGCATCGAGCCTTTGATACACGACCTGCGCCCCGACGTGGTAATCAACGCCGCGGCTTATACCGCCGTCGACCGGGCCGAGCGTGAGCCTGAGATGGCATTCAGAATCAACGCCGCGGCGGCTGGGGAGGTCGCGAATGGCGCGGCGTCGATCGGCGCGCCCATCATTCAGATTTCCACGGATTACGTCTTCGATGGTACGGCCACCGCGCCTTATTCGGAACAAGCGCCGACCAATCCCATCAACATTTACGGCCGGTCCAAGCTTGCAGGGGAGGACGCGGTTCGGGCCGTCAACGCGCAGCACCTCATTCTGCGAACCTCTTGGATATTCAGCCCGTTCGGCCACAATTTCGTGAAAACGATGCTCCGTCTTGCCGAAGATCGGGACGAGGTCTGTGTTGTGGCCGACCAGTTCGGCTGCCCGACAAGCGCGGATAGTCTTGCACTGGCAGTCGGCTGCGTCCTCGATCGCTGGATGGGTGGGGCGTCAACCGGCTTGGGACAGACCTACCACGTGGCCGGAACGGGTGCCTGCACCTGGGCGGATCTTGCCGAGGAGGTGTTCGGTGCAAGTGCGGAGGCCGGGGGGCCCTCGGCAAAGGTGATCCGTATCACGACGGAAAAGTTCCCGACCCCTGCGCCGCGCCCGCGTTACAGCGTGCTCGCCAGCGGCAAGTTCGCGGCGGAGTTCGGCGTCGTGCTGCCCTCATGGCAAAGCCTGACCCGGCGCGTCGTCACTCGGCTGGCCGCCGGCCAGTGAGCCAGGGAATCCTCTACGTCAGCTATGACGGAATGCTCGAACCCTTGGGCCGGAGCCAAGTGCTCGCTTACCTCGAGCTGACCGGCGACGACGCACTTCCGGCGCGCTGTCGCCATACCGCGGTTGACCTATTCTCGCTGGGTCGCGGCGTTGCGGCTTATGCGCGGATTTACGATCAGATGGCCGCCAGCTGATCGCAAATGCGCATCATCGCCTTCACCAAATATGATCGCGAAGCGGCGAGCACGCGGCAGCGGTTCCTGCAATATGGTCCCGCGCTCGCCGCCGCCGGAATCGCGCTCGACCATCGTCCGCTGCTCAGTAGCGCTTATGTCCGCAGCCTTGCAACGCACGAGGGTTTCTCGCGGGTTGAAATTGCCAGGCGCTACGCCGCGCGCTTGTCCGACTTGCTCGCGCCGCGCCGGCCCGGCGACATCTTTTGGGTCCATGCCGAGCTGTTTCCCTTCCTGCCATCGGCGGTGGAGCGGCTGGTGTTCCGACCGGGCGCGCCGGTGGTTTACGACTGGGACGACGCAGTCTTCGTGCCCTATCAGGAACATCGCCGCGCGCTTGTCCGGGGTGTGCTGGGCCGCAAGTTTGAACATGTCCTGGGCAAGGCTGCGGCAGTGACTTGCGGCAATGCTTACCTCCGCGATTATTGCGCGCGCTTCTGCGAGCGCAGCATGATCGTCCCGACGGTCGTCGATACCGATGTGTACCGGCCGGCGGAACGCGGGGAGGGGCCGCTGACGCTTGGCTGGATCGGTTCACCCTCGACCTGGGTCAATGTCCGGCCCCTGCTGCCGACGCTTGCGCGATTCTGCCACGAGCATGGCGCGCGCTTCCGCGCCATTGGTGCGGGGAAGGTGGCGGCGGGCGATGCATCCGAAGGGCTCGAACTGGCCGATTGGGCCGAAGCAACCGAGGTTTCGGAGGTCCAGCGCTTCGACATCGGCATCATGCCATTGATCGATGGGCCGTTTCAGCGCGGCAAGAGCGGTTACAAGCTCATCCAATATATGGCGTGCGGGCTGCCCACGATCGCCTCGCCAATTGGCGTCAATAGGCAGATCGTGACTCATGGCGAGACGGGATTGATCGCGTCGAGCGCCGATCAATGGACCGAAGCGCTCACGGGGCTCGCCGGCGACGCAGCGCTCAGGCGGCAAATGGGGCAGGCGGGCCGGGCGCGCGCCGTGGAATCCTATTCGCTGGCGTCACAGGCGCCGCGGCTGGTCGACCTGTTCAGGAGCGTCGCCGGTTCGGGCTAGATCTTCAGGCCGCGAAGCACCGGTGCGATGCCTGACCAATCGTCGACGAATCCGGCGAGGTCGTCTTCGCGCCGTTGCGCTGGAACATTGCCGCGACCGCGGACAGGCGCTGCGGATTTTCGAACCGTGGCGAGAACATATTGAACGTGTCGAGCACGACCCACTCGCGCGGCGCCTCCAGACACAGTCCGTGCGGAATCGTATTAGGTCGAGCAGGGGCATGAAACGTGTCAGCGCGCCAGCTTGGCCGCGCGCAGGCCCCCCGAGACGTGGACATCAGCCATCCGACGTTCTTTTCGATTAGTTTGAGCAGACGCACGTGATCCATCCATTTGGTTGGCGGTCGCAGTATTAGCGTGAAACTGGGTCCACAAACCGCGCATCGGGTAGAAATCCAGGACAATCTCGCCGCCCGGCCGCGCCTTGGCGATCATCGTCGTGACCGACGCTTCGAAGTCGGGGGACGCTGAAGCACGCCCAGGCAAAACACCTTGCCGAACCGATTTCAATGGGCACGTCCTGTCGGGCGATGTCCTTGCGCTCGACAGCAAGGATTGGCTGGCGCGGTCGACCAGCGACACAACCGTTTGTGCCGTCGGCTTAGAGCTGATGATCGTCGTCGTCACGCTCGATGCCGCGTTTGCTGCCTCGATCGATTCAGCGCAGCAGGTCCAGCGGGAGGTCGAACAGCTTGGCGTGTCGGGGCACAAACGCACAGTCGAGCCGGCGCAGGTCGCCCGCCCGTGGGGCACCTACGAGAGGGTCCGCGCTTCCAGACCAAGCCGATCATCGTGAGGCCGGGCAGCGGCTTCCGCTGCGAATGTATTACCACCGGTCGGAGCATTTTGATCGTGGTCAGCCGCATGGCCGAGGTGACGGTCGACGAGTGGAAAACCAGTCGACTACATCCCGGGGGGCACGGTGCACCGGCTTGGCCAAGCCGGCCGGCTCCCGTTGCACCTGATCGAAGTGCAGTGCGGCAGCAATCTGGGCGAGGATGACGTCGTTCGCCCCGAGGATACTTATGGGCGCGGATAGGGGCGCGGCCAGCGAGCTCGGAACCGCTCCTGAGCCGGCACCGTGAGAGGTGACAGCCCGTTGGTGCTTGAATCCCTTGCAACATGAAGGCATCAGCGTCCCGCCCAGGCTCTCGGAGCCGCGACAGCTTAAAAAAGGTTCGTTCTCAACATGCTCGACGCTCGCAAGACCGCGCTGATCACCGGCGTGACCGGCCAGGACGGCGCCTATCTGGCTGAGCTGCTGCTCGCCAAGGGCTATGTGGTCCACGGGCTGAAGCGCCGAGCATCCTTGTTCAATACGTCACGGATCGACCATCTTTACCGCGACCCGCACGAGGAGGACGTGCGCTTCTTCCTCCACCATGGGGACTTAACCGACTCGAGCAACCTTATCCGCATTCTGCAGCAGACCCAGCCCGACGAGGTCTATAATCTTGCGGCGCAGAGCCATGTCGCAGTGTCGTTCGAAGTGCCCGAATATACCGCGAACGCCGACGGCTTAGGCACGCTTCGCTTGCTCGAGGCAATCAGGATCCTCGGAATGGAAAGCAAGACGCGCTTTTACCAAGCGTCGACGTCCGAGCTGTACGGACTGGTCCACGAGACGCCGCAGACCGAGAAGACGCCATTCTATCCGCGTTCGCCCTATGCAGTCGCCAAACTGTATGGCTACTGGATCACGGTCAATTACCGCGAGGCCTACGGGCTCTATGCCTGCAACGGAATTCTGTTCAATCATGAGTCGCCGCTACGCGGCGAGAATTTCGTCACGCGCAAGATCACGCGTGCGATGGCGCGGATCAAGCTTGGTCTCCAGGACAGGCTCTATCTCGGCAACCTCAACGCCTTGCGCGACTGGGGCCATGCGCGCGATTATGTCGAGATGCAGTGGCTGATGCTCCAGCAGGAAAATGCCGAGGATTATGTCATCGCAACCGGCGTCCAGTACAGCGTGCGGGACTTTGTCGCCGCCGCCGCGGCTGAACTAGGCATCAGTGTGCGCTGGGACGGCAACGGCGTGGAGGAGAAAGGTTTCGACTCAGACGGCAATTGCATCGTGTCGGTCGACCCACGCTACTTCCGTCCAACCGAGGTCGAAACCCTGCTCGGCGACGCGACCAAGGCTCGGACGAAGCTTGGGTGGAGCCCGAAGATCAGCTTCGAGGAGATGGTGCAAGAGATGGTCCGCGAGGACCTGCGCACGGCAGAGCGCGACGAGTTGGTGAAGAAGCACGGTTATCACGTCAACGACTTCCACGAATAGGTTGGTGAGCCTGCGCTGGAACTTGGCGGCCGGATTAGCGCAATCCGTCTGGACCGCATTGATCGGGCTCGCTGTCGTTCCCTTCTATCTGACGTATCTCGGGCTCGAGCCATACGGCCTCATTGGATTCTTCATGTCGATGCAGGCGCTATTCGCTCTGCTCGACATGGGCCTGACCCCTACGATGAACCGGGAGGTAGCACGGTGCCGCGCCCTGGGCGACAACCGCGACGCGCGCAACCTCCTGCATAGTTTGGGGATCGCATTCTGGGTCGTTGTCGTAGCGATCGGGGCGACGACAGCATTCCTTGCGCCGTTGATTTCTTCGCATTGGCTAGGCGAAACCAGCCTGCCCCCGGGAGTGGTCTCTCGCTCAGTCGCGCTCATGGGCATCGTCATCGCGCTCCGCTTCCCGGTGGGGCTGTATACTGGCGCACTGATGGGCGGAGAGCGCCTCGTCTTGGTCAGCGGCATCGGCATCTTCATGGTCACTTTAGCCAATGTCGGAGCGATTGTGGTGCTGGCGCTCGTATCTCCGACGATCGAGGCCTTCTTCGTCTGGCAGGCGGTCGTCGGGCTGGTCTGGGTGGCGACGGTTCAGATCGCGGCCTGGCGAGTGCTGTCGGGCAACGAACCCGCGCGCTTCGACAGGACCGGCCTGAAGCGCGTATGGCGTTTCTCGGCAGGAATAGGGGGCACTGCACTCTTCGGTACGATCTTCATCCACAGCGACAAGATCCTCCTGGCCAAGATCGTGTCTCTTGAAGAATTGGGCCAGTACACCCTGGCCGGCCTAGTGGCGCGATGCCTGTATTTGTTTCTGTCGCCGACCTTCAACGCCATCTATCCGCGCCTCACCGCGCTGTATACTAACGGCGACATCGCCGGGATGGTCAGTCTCTACAGGGATGGTACGCGACTTTTGATGGCGATTGTCTTTCCGGTCGCGGCCTACGTGGCGGTCTTCTCCGTCGAGCTGGTGACACTTTGGACAGGCAATGCGCAGCTCGGGGAAAGCCTGTTCTGGGTCCTTTGCTACCTGCTCCTGGGGACAGCCCTGAACGGGGCGATGCACTTCCCGTATGCGCTGCAGCTGGCAGCAGGCAAAGCTCACATTCCGCTGATCATCAACAGCACCCTGATCTTCACCTACATACCGCTGCTCCTGCTCCTTTCGACCGATTACGGCATCACCGGAGCCGCGGCGGCCTGGGCCATCCTCAATGGGTTTTACGTCTTCTACGGGACATGGCTAACGCACCGCGAGATACTCAAAGGGGTCGGGTCGAGCTGGCTGATCCGCGACGTGGGCCTGCCGTTCATCGTCTCGGCAGTGCTGGTCCTTATGGGTGGAACTTTGATGCATTCGGCGATCGGATCGCCGTACACCGCGCTGGCGATCGGAGCCCTGTTGCCGTTACTGGCGTTCGGTGCCCTTGTGGCAACCTCGCACTCTTTCCAAGCGCTGGGTGAGGCCCTGCTGCCCCGCTGGATCATGAAATCGAAAACAGAAAGTAAGGGTAACGCATCATCATGAGCATGGAAGTTCTTCAGAACCGACAGCAGATCGAAAGTTCGCGCCGTGAGCTTGTCCGGTGCGGCCTTTCAGCCGTGCCCGGGCCCGTAGAGAAAAAGGTCAAGGAGCTGATTACCCGCTCCCGTTTAGCGCGTCCGCTGATCGTAGGCGATGTCGTCAAGAGTTGGGACGTCCTGAAGACGGTCCGCTTCCTCCAGGAGAAGATCCAAAAGTCCGACCCTGTGCTCGATATTGGCTGTTACGCCTCGGAGGTGATAGTTTCCCTACATAAAGCGGGGTTCGCCGATCTGACAGGGATTGACCTCAACGCCGAGCTACGTCGAATGCCACATGCGGACTCCATCCGATACGTCCAGGGAGACTTTTTGGAAACTCCCTTCGAAGACGCCTCGTTCGCGGCCGTGGCATCTATCTCCGTCATCGAACACGGTTTCGACGCGGCCAAGCTACTATGCGAAATCGCCCGCATACTCCGACCTGGCGGATATTTCACCGCTTCCTTCGACTATTGGCGCAAAAAGGTAGATACTAGAGAAACACGGTTCTTCGACATGGACTGGCTGATCTTCTCGGAAGATGATGTTAGGGCGATGATCGATGTAGCGCGAGCAAACGGCTTTAAGCCTATCGGCGATCTTCGCTTCGAGACTTCGCAGAAGGCGATCAGCCACGGCGGATTCGAATACACCTTCGGCTGGATCGCCCTGCAGAGGTCGAGCTGACGGATGCGGGTATTGCTCGTCACGGGCTCGTTCCGACCTATGCGATGCGGGGTAGGCGACTATACTCGCCGGCTAGCGGGCGCATTAGCGGCCCGTGGCGACCTTGAGGTAGCTGTCCTCACCAGCAAGAGTGGAGAAGGCGAGCCTCCAATCGGTGTTCAGCGGTTTGCAATTGTCGACCACTGGAGCTTAGGAGCAGCGAAGACTGTCTGGAGACTGCTGAGGAGCTGGCGGCCGGCCGTCGTGCACCTCCAATATCCGACCCAGGGATACGGGTCGGGACGCCTGCCGCATTTCTTGCCACTCCTCGCCTGGGCTTCGGGCGCTCGCGTGGTCCGGACGCTGCACGAAGTGACTACTTGGGACAGGCTGGCGAGCGTAAAGCAGGTGGTCACCTTCGCCCTCCAAGCACTGGCGCCGGGAACGCTGATCGTTGTCCGACCCTCGTACCGTAGCATGCTCCACCCCTTGCTCGCTTGGATGACCCGTCCACGGCGCTATGTGTTCGTGCCAAGTGCCGCCTCCCTACCGCGCAGCAGCCTTCACGGAGATTCTTGGGAGCGCGTTCGCTCGAGTTATCTAGGGGGAAAGCAACGGCTCATCGTCTTTTTCGGTTTCCTGTACCCGCCCAAGGGTGCCGACCTCCTGTTTGAAATCGCCGATCCGGCGACCGATCGACTGATCTTCGCCGGCGCAACGGGATCGAATGATGGCTATGTACGTAAGATTCGCGAACTAGCGGCGAGTGAGCGTTGGCGGGGTAGGGCGGAGGTCGCCGGCTATCTCCCAGACGAGGACGCAGCTGACCTGCTGACGGTCGCCGATGCAGCTGTGCTGCCCTTCCGAGACGGAGGCGGACCATGGAATACTTCGATCCTTGCCGCCATCGAGCAGGAAACGCCGGTCATTACGACGGCCCTGGATGGTCCCCGGGAGGACTCAGAACGCGGCATCTATTTCGCGCGGCCGGGCAACATTGAAGAAATGAAGAAAGCGCTCGACCGGCTGGCTAGTCCCTCCGCTAGGCGCCCGCCGGTGATAGCCCGCAGCGATCCCTGGAGCGAGGTTGCTGCTCGCCATGTCGCCATCTACCGCGGTGGTAGGAGGAAATGACCACCGCATCTCCTAACGGAACATCTCGCCTCCCGCGGCTCTCGATATGCATTCCAACGTACAACTTTGGCCAATTCATAGGCGAGACACTAAACAGCATAATTCCTCAACTCACTGACGAAGTGGAGGTCGTTGTCGTCGACGGGGCCTCCACGGATGAGACTGAGCTGGTTGTGCGGGAGTTCCAACGGCTTTGCCCTGCGATCCGATATGTGAAGCTTCCACAAAAAGGCGGCATCGACCGCGATATGGCAACTGCCGTGGAGCTGGCTGAGGGAGACTATTGCTGGCTCTTCAGCGCGGACGACATCATGTTTTCCTGTGCGATCCGCACTGCACTGAATTGCACGAGGGGCGGGGATGACGTGTATCTCTGCACTCACGGAAATAGCGGCTTCGACCTGACTCTCCTGGCGCCGGATTATCCGGCATTTCGACGGCATAAGCGCTCAAGGTTCGAGTTGGACGATCCGGAATCGAGAAGGCGCTATTTTGCACTCGCTGCGACATCAGAAGCCTTCTTCAGCTTTATGGGAACTATAATTCTGAAGCGAGCTAAGTGGCGTTCCGTACCTCTGAACGAGGAGTATGTCGGCACCTGCTGGGCCCATGCCGCTCGGCTCTTGGCGATTGGCAAGACTTCTCTCACTGTGACCTATCTCGCCGAGCCGCTACTTACCCGCCGTGACGGGAACGATTCTTTCGCTGGTGGCGGTGTAGTCAAGCGCTTTGCTTTGGCCATTGATGGGTACAATCGTATCGCCGAAGACCTTTACGGACGCGGCAGCGAGGAGGCCAAGCACGTGCAGCGGGTCATCCGCGGCGAGTTTGGTATTCGTCATTTTCTCTGGACAAAGGAGCTGACTCGCCAACAACCGGCGCGAGAAAGCCGGGAAGAGCTAGATCGCCTCGCCAAACGCAATTTCCGAAATGGACGGCTGCGCGGCAACGTCGAATACCTGGTATATAGATTGCTACCTGCTGCTCCCGTGTCCTTGGCAATCAAGGCGTTTCGGTCGGCGAGAGCGCAGTTGAGGAGGCTGCCTGCGAGACAAGGGCCGGGGAGATGACCCGCCTGTCCATTTGCATGGTGACCCGCAACCGCGCCGGCTTCATCGGCGAGACGCTCGACTCCATCCTTCCCCAGCTCACTCCCGATATCGAATTGCTCGTCGTCGACGGTGCGTCCACCGATTCTACGCCCGAGGTGATCGCGCGCTACCAGCGTAACTACCCCGCGCTGCGTTATTATCGGGAGGAGACCAATTCGGGGATCGACGGCGATTACGACAAGGCGGTCGGCTATGCCCGCGGTGACTATTGCTGGCTGATGCCCGACGACGATTTGCTGAAGCCCGGCGCCGTCGCGCGAGTTTTTGAGTTGCTGTCGGAGGAACCGGAGCTGGTGCTGGTCGACGCCGAGGTCAGGGACGTCAAATTCGAGCGCCTTCTTGTCCCACGCCGCCTCTCGTTTTCAGGAGTGCGGCGTTACGGCCCGGGAGATGCCGATCGTTTCATGGTGGATGCCGGGGAGATTCTCTCATTCATCGGCTGCACGGTCGTGCGTCGCTCGTTCTGGGAGGCGAGGGATCGCAAGCGGCATTATGGCAGCTTCTTCGTCCACGTTGGGGTCGTGTTTGAAGCGCCGCCACGTTCGGCAATAATTTGCGGTGAAACGCTGATGAGCATCCGATACGGCAACTCAATGTGGACGCCGCGCCGCTTCGAGATCTGGGCCTTCTCATGGCCGAAGCTGATTTACGAAGCGCGCGGATATTCGGACGAGGCCAAGCGAGCGCTCATGCCCCGGCCGCCGTGGCGCGACCTCAAGCAGATGATCAGCTTTCGCGCCCGTGGAGCTTATGGACGTCGGGAGTATCGGCAGTTCCTGAGCAAGCGCCGCCTCGGCGCTATGCGGCCGATATTGTCGCTCATGGCACTGGTGCCGGGTAAGCCGCTGCACATCTTGGCGACGCTCCTTTTCGTGATGCGTCGCCAAATCTGGGCGCCCGGATCCTATGAATTGGTGCGCTGCAGTCCCTATTCGAATGCCGCCAGCCGATGGATCGCGCGCAAGGCGGGTCTTGTCGACGCGAGCCCATGACAGCCCGAGAGAAGGTGGCGCTGATTACCGGCGTTTACGGGCAGGATGGAAGCTATGCGGCCGAGCTGCTGGCAGCGTGCGGCTACAAGGTGGTGGGAACGACGCACAGCCGTGGCGGCCACCCGGCGGCGAACGCGATGGCGGTCGAAAGCTGGAATCTTCGGGACGAGCAGCGCCTTGGCGAGATCGTCGAGCGCCACCGCCCCAGCGAAATCTTCAATTTCGCCGCCTATTCGACAGGGACCGGCATGTATGACGACCCTGTCGGGATCTGCGAGGTGAATGGCCTTGCCGTCCTGAAGATCCTTGAGGCCATCCGTGCAGTCGATCCGAGTATCCGCTTCTGCCAGGCCTCAAGCAGCGAGATGTTTGGAGAGCCGGTCGCGAAGCCGCAAAGCGAGCTGACGCCCTTCAATCCACGAAGTCCCTATGGCGCAGCCAAACTCTATGCCCACAACATGATCGGGATCTACCGGACCCGCTTCGATCTTTTTGCCTGCTCGGCGATCCTGTTCAATCACGAGAGCCCGCGTCGGACGCAGAACTTCGTCACGCGCAAGGTCAGCCGCGCCGCCGCGGCGATCAGTCTCGGTCTCGAGCAGGCCGTAACGCTCGGCAATCTCGATGCGCGGCGCGACTGGGGCTTCGCCGGGGATGCCGTCCGGGCCATGCAGCTGATGCTGGCAGCGGACGAGCCCGAGGATTATGTCGTCGCGACCGGAAGGACCCAATCTGTGCGCGACTTGTGCGAGGTCGCCTTTTCCCATGTGGGGCTCGACTACCGCGACCATGTTCGCGTAAACGCGTCCGACTTCCGGCCCGCCGAACCTCGGCAGCTGGTCGGGGACCCATCCAAGGCGAAGCGGAAGCTGGGCTGGGAGCCCACGATTGGCTTTGAAGCGCTCGTTCAGATGATGGTGGATGCCGATCTTGACCGCCTCCGTGCGGCAAATACGACTACTGGAGCCTAGATGTACACGAAGATCGACCAGTGCCGCATCTGCGGGAATCGGGAATTGACGCGGGTCCTCGATCTTGGCGAGCAGATGTTGACCGGCGTCTTCCCCGCCGAGCGCGGTGCAGATGTCACCGTCGGGCCGCTGCAATTGGTCAAATGCATCGGCGGCGAGAGGACGTGCGGACTGCTGCAGCTGCAGCACAACTACGATCTCGGCGAGATGTACGGCGAGAATTACGGCTACCGGTCGGGGCTGAACCCGAGTATGGTCGCCCATCTCAGGCGCAAGGTCGAGCGCATCGCGGGGCTCGTGAGCCTCGAGCCGGGCGACCTTGTAGTCGACATCGGGAGCAACGACAGCACAACGCTGCGCGCCTATCGGCAGGACGGCCTGACGCTCGTCGGGATCGACCCGACCGGGCTCAAGTTCCGCGAATATTATCCGGAGCATGTCGCGCTGATCCCCGACTTCTTCTCCGCGGCCCTGCTCGAGGAGCGCTTCCCGGGCCGAAAGGTCAAGGTCGTGACCTCATTCTCGATGTTCTACGATCTACCCGCCCCGATGGAGTTCATGCGCCAGGTCGAAGGCGTTCTGACGGACGACGGAATCTGGGTGTTCGAGCAAAGCTATATGCCGACGATGCTGGAGACCAACAGCTACGACACGGTGTGCCACGAGCATCTCGAATTCTATGCGCTGCAGCAGATCAAGTGGATGGCTGACCGAGTCGGCCTCCGGATCGTCGATGTCGAGTTCAACGACGTCAACGGCGGCAGCTTCTCGGTCACGGCTGCCAAGAGTGGCAGCAACGATGCCCTGCCGCCGCAGATCCAGGCCATTCTCGACGCGGAGGACGCTGCCGGTCTTTCGACGCTCGAGCCCTATCGCGCGTTCGAGGAGCGGGTCCGCGCCTCGCGCGCCGAGTTGCTCGCATTTGTCGATGCCGCACGCGCGGAAGGCAAGATCGTCGCAGCGCTGGGCGCATCGACCAAAGGCAATGTCCTCCTCCAATATTGCGGCCTGACAAACGAGCGGATTAGTGCGGTCGGAGAGGTCAACCCGGAGAAGTTCGGCTGCTACACGCCCGCCACGTGGATCCCGATCGTTCCCGAGCGCGAGTTGCTGGCGCAGCATCCCGATTACCTCATCGTTCTGCCCTGGCACTTCCGCCGCTTTTTCGAGCAGTCACCTGCCTTCGCCGGGACGCAGCTCGTATTTCCGCTGCCGACGCTTCAGGTTTCCAGGTCAGTTCCTTAAGTCTGACGCCACCGCCGAACAGCCGCTTGACGTCGAAGCGGTCCACCAGCGAGCCAGCGATCAGTTGGCCCGGCGCGTAAACCCAAAAGAAAGCAGAGCCTGCGAGGCCGAACTCGGTGGCGCTTCGCGCGTGCCGCAGCCGGTCCGCAGCCTGATCGTCCGCTCGGCGACTGGCTGAAGGAGCCGTTGCGACCGTGGGCCGAGGATTTCCTGTCGCGGCAGCGCCTTCGTGACGGCGGTTGGTTCGATGCCGCACTGGTGCGGCGCCGATGGGAGGCCCATCTCAGCGGACGGCGGGATTCGGCTTATGCGATCTGGGCGCTCCTGATGTTTCAGGCCTGGCTGGACGGCATTCACGATACTGTCTCACATGCGGCGTAATCGTTCCGCAACCGTTTACTAATCCATCATGGTGTGACCACTAAACCACTATGGACAAATTGAGTTTTTGAGCCGAAACGGCACTTTGCAACTTTAATTCGAATCGAGTGTTGTCGGAGCGTTCGGGTGAGGAGAGTTTCATGAGTATGTTGCGGTCGAATCCCATTGTGGGGATTCTTGTAGCTAGTTCTCTAATCGCCAGTTCGACCACCGCGGTTGCGGCGACCCCGACTGCTGCTCCACAAGTCAATTCCTGGGCGGCGCTTAGCGCCCTCAGCGGCGGAGCACCGGCGGCAGCGCTTTGCGGTGCGGCTGCAGTTGCTGCAGCGGCGGCTCAGGCAGCGCCGGGCTGCGTCCTTCCCATCGCCGACGCAGCGCCTCCAGTCGTCAACCAGCCCCCGACTCCGGTTCCGGTTCCGCCGGTTGAGCCGATCGGTGGCGGCTTCGCATTCAACCCGCTTTACCTGGCGCTTGGCGCCCTCGCGGCTGGTGCGTTGATCTATTTCCTGATCAACAACAACGACGATGAAGAAGACGAGAGCCCTGAATAAGCCTCGCGGAAGTTCAGCCGAGTTCAGAAGGGATTAGCGTCATGAAAAGTGGGTTTATCGTTCGCGGCTCCATCGCACTTATCGCCGCCACGGCGCTTCCGGGTGTAGCGCTGGCGCAAGGCTGGTCGCCGGGCGCTGAAGTCGTGGGCCAGGCCCTGCAGGTCACCACAAATGGGACGACCAACACCGTTTACCTCGACGCCGGCGGTGCGGCGCGTATCGTTACGCCGGGCGGGAATACGGTTCCCGCAACTTGGTCGGCCGCCAATGGGCAGCTTTGCCTGAATACTGGAGCAGCGCAGGAGTGCTGGGCGTACAATTCGCCTTTCCAGGCGGGCCAGCCGCAGACGCTAACCAGCTCTTGCAACTCATCGTCGACCTGGCTCGCATCGGCAACCAACCAGCCGCAGATGCCGAGCAGTGGCGGAGAGCGCGGTCGCTAAGACCCGACGACAATTTCAAAGACCTTCTTGCGGCTGCGTCTATGGCGCGGCCGCAAATTTTTTGTCCAAGTTTTCCAGCGATTGTTCGTGCGTGAGGTCCAGGTGAAGCGGCGTCACCGAGACGAAACCGTCCGCAATGGCTTCCAGGTCGGTGGAATGTCCGGGAGTTTCGACCATCGGTCCTAATCCGAACCAATAGTAATCATAACCCCGAGGATCGGTCCGCTCCACGATCCGCAGGCGGCCATAGTCGCGCAGGCCCTGCCGACAGACACGAATTCCACCGACCTCTTCGGGCGGAAGCGCGGGAAAGTTGACGTTGACCAAGGTCCGCGGCGCCATCGGGAATTCCAGCAACGGCGCCAAGGCCTTCACAGCCCATGCCTCCGCGGCGGCAAAGGGGACCGTGTCTCCCAGTCCTTCGCGCGAATAGGCTTGGCTGAGCGCGATAGAGGGCACGCCGGCCAGCGCGCCTTCCATCGCCGCCGACACCGTTCCCGAATACGTGACGTCCTCGGCCAGATTGGCGCCGCGGTTGATTCCCGACAGGATCACGTCGGGCGGCGCATCTTTCATGACGTGGGCGAGCGCTAGCATGACCGCGTCGGTCGGCGTTCCAGTTACGGAAAATCGGCGTTCACCGTGGCGGCGAAGGCGGACCGGCTGAGTCAGGGTCAAGGAATGGCCCGCACCCGATTGTTCTTCGGCCGGCGCGACGATCCAGATGTCGTCCGACAAGGTGCGCGCGACCGATTCAAGGATTTTGAGTCCGCGCGCATTGACGCCGTCGTCATTGGTAAGGAGGATGCGCATGTCGCGCGCGCTATGGCCGGACAGGGTCCGTCGCACAACGCCCGTGTCGAATTGCGCCATATGCGCAACAGCCGGGCGATTTCTTCACTGACCCTTGGTAATTTCTTGTTCAGGCAATCGGGCGCAATTATAGGCCTGCTCGGGGATGTCCGATTTTCCGGTCCTAAGTGACGGGAAAGTTGGGAGTAAATGCCTCCCGCTGCCCCCGGTCAGCCGGCTGCAGCAGGCGGCGGCGTTGAGGTCTTTCGGGGCCAGTGCGGGGAGGGGTTTTTATGGCTACGGCACTTGTCGACCTTTACGGCGGCGACTTCGAACCATTCGATCGGATCATTCTGACCGAGGCCTACCGGCCTTCGGACGATGAGGAATTCATGTGCGGCAAGCACCGCGCCTATTTCCTCCGCAAGCTCAAGGCGTGGAAAGAGGCGATCATCGAGGAGTCTCGACAGACGATGGCGCAGCTCCAGGTCGACTCGCTTCGCGAGCCCGACCTTGCGGACCGCGCATCGAGCGAGACCGATTGGTCTATCGAGCTTCGCACCCGCGACCGTCAGCGAAAGCTGATTGCCAAGATCGATTGCGCGGTACGCCGTCTTTACGAAGGCGAATACGGCTATTGCGAAGTTACCGGTGAGCCGATTTCGCTCGCCCGGCTCGAAGCTCGGCCGATCGCGACGATGACGCTGGAGGCGCAAGAGCGCCACGAGCGGATTGAAAAGGTTTCCCGCGACGACTGAGCAGGGATGCGGCGGCGGGTGCCGCCGCGCCTTGGATATCAGTGATGGACGAAGTGGCCCGCCATTTGGTCCTTGAGCTTCAGCTTTTCTTTCTTGAGGCGGTGGAGAAGATCGTCGTCGGGATGGGCTCGATGCTCTTCTTCTTCAATGAGAGCGTGCAGCGCGGCGTGCTTGGATTCGAGTTCCTCGGCGATTGCCTTGTCCATTGGTGCCTGTCCTTTCGCAAAGCTGGTGTCACCGCTGCGCAATAAATCACGTTTTTCGGTCTTTGTCTCGGCCCTCCGCACCGGTTGCCGATGCACAGACCCGGATCGTCGTTACGGCTTCCCTTCCCGCAGGCGCCCGGCTTGCGCTAGGTTGACGACTTCATGAACGATGATGAACCGACCCCTGATCTCGACGCCCTAAAGGCCGAGCACCGGATGCTCGACGAACGCATTCGCTTGCTGTCGGAGGAAGGGGTGGCGGACCAGCTCGAGCTTGCTCGGCTGAAAAAGCGCAAGTTGCTGCTCAAGGACCAGATCCAGCGGATCGCCGATTCGAACATTCCCGACATCATCGCCTGACGCGCCTTCGACCTGTCTCACTGCGGGACAATTTGCCTCCGCTAGCCGTCCAATCTCCGGACTCAGGCGTTTCCGTTTCATGGGAACAATGGCACTCTTCCCGTTCATGGACGACTCGGACCTGCCAGGCACGCAAGTGCGCATCACGTCGCGGCTGATCGACGCCCTCTACACGGAGGCGATGCTCCTGGCCGATGAGGCCCGATCGTATTTCGACGACGTCGGCCGCGACGAGCGCGCGGCGCTCGATCCGTTCACGCGAGTCGGGTTCGCCTGCGAATCGCTCAAGGTGACGACTCGCGTGATGCACATTGTCGCCTGGCTGTTGACGCAGCGCGCGATCGATTCGGGTGAAATTCCAATGCGGCCCGGGCATCGTCCCGAACGGCGTCTGGGCAATGCGCAGGACAGCGATCCGGCGGTCGTCACCCAATTGCCGGCCGAGGCCCAGCGACTGATCAACGCGAGTGCCGACCTTTATGCGCGGGTCAAGCGCATCGACGAGGGTGAACACGAAACGAATGCACCTCAGAGTCCGGCACGTGCCCTGATGGGCCGCTTAGAGCGGGGACTTGTCGGAGATCGGACGGCCTGATCTAACCTGCGCCACCATGCGCAGCTTCGCCTTTTATCCCGGGCCGACCTTGCTGGCCGGCGCGGGCCAGACCGAAACGCTTCTCGCGCGCCTCCCGGGAGGCCCGGTGCTGCTGGTCACGGATGCCGAATTGCGTCGTCTCGGCCTTGCCGAAGCGTTGCTTGCGGCGCTCGCGAGAAGCGGCAGAGAAGTGCGCCTTTTCGACAACGTCGAGGCTGATCCTTCGCGCGCGACATTGCTCGCCGCGGTTGCCGCGGGGCGCGCGGCGGAGGTGGCCTCCGTGATCGGCTTCGGGGGCGGCAGCCCGATGGATGTGGCGAAACTTGCCGCTTATTTGATCGGGGCGGGCGACGATCTCGACGCCATCTGGGGCGTGGATGTCGCGCGCGGCCCGCGGCTTCCACTGGCCTTGATCCCAACCACCGCCGGCACCGGATCGGAAGCCACGCCGATTTCGGTGATCACCTGCGAAGGCGGTGTGAAGCTCGCCGTCAATGCGCGCCCGCTGGTTGCGGATGTCGCCTTACTCGACCCCGAACTGACGATCGCGCTGCCGCGTCATGTCACTGCGGCCACGGGTATCGATGCCATTGTCCACGCAGTCGAGGCCTTTACTTCGGCACGGCTCAAGAACCCCGTGTCGGACGCCTTGGCACGGGAGGCTCTGCGCCTGCTGACCGTCAATCTCGTGCGTGCGTGCGATGCCCCCGAAGACCTCGATGCACGTGGCGCGATGCTGCTCGGCGCGCATCTTGCCGGGTTGGCCTTCTCCAATGCGCCCGTCGCCGGTGTCCATGCTTTGGCCTATCCGCTGGGTGGGATGCATCATTTGCCGCATGGCCTCAGCAACGCGCTGATGCTGCGGCCCGTTCTGGAGCACAATGCCGAGGCGGCGCGTGAGCTTTATGCCGAGCTTGCACCCATCGTCGATCCGGCATGTGCGAACGCTGGCACGCAGGGCAGGGTGCGCAGCCTCATCGACGGGCTCGAGCGGCTGTGCGTGGCGACCGGCCTCAAATTGAAGTTGCGCGACCACGGCATCGCGCAGGACGACGTGCCGCGCCTGGCGAGCGAAGCGATGAAGCAAACCCGGTTGCTGGTGAACAATCCGTGCGAGATCAGCGAGCGTGATGCGCGGCGCCTTTATGAGGCTGCCTGGTGAGCAAGGCCGCGCCGGTGACGCGCGATCAATTCAAAGTCTGGCGGACCTTTACCACGCGCTGGTCAGACAATGACGCTTACGGCCACGTCAACAACACCATCTACTACCAATGGTTCGACAGCGCGGTGAACGCCTGGCTGGTCGAACAAGACATGCTCGACATCGCGCACGGCGATCCCATCGCGCTCGTCGTGGAAACGCGCTGCACCTACGCCGCGCCGCTCGCCTTTCCGGGCGAAGTCGAGGTGGGCCTGTCGATCGCCGAGCTCGGCCGGTCGAGTATGCGCTATCGCATCGGCATATTCGCGCCGGGTGCGGCGTCGGCGGCGGCGCATGGCGAATTCGTTCACGTCGCGGTCGACCGGGCTAGCCGGACTCCGGTGTCACTGCCCGACGCATGGCGGCAGAAGCTGGAAGCGATCCTGGCCTAGCCGCAGAGCCGGCGCTTCGCCGCTTCATATTCGGCAGCGAGCCGATCGACATAGGCCGCCGCGGACTGGACGCGGTCGATGACGCCAATGCCTTGCCCGCAGCCCCAGACGTCGCGCCACGCCTTGGCCTTGCTGCCCTCGGCGCCGAACTTCATCGCCGTTGGATCGCTGCTCGCCAGATTGTCGGGATCGAGCCCCGAGGCAATGATCGATCCGCGCAGATAATTGCCGTGCACGCCGGTGAAGAGGTCGGTGTAGACGATGTCCGCCGCGCTTCCCGACACGATGCCCTGCTTGTAATCGTCGCTGGCCCGCGCTTCCTCCGTCGCGATGAAGGGCGACCCGATATATGCGAGGTCGGCACCGGCCGCCTGCGCCGCGAGCACCGCGCCGCCGGTTGCGATCGATCCCGAAAGCAACAGCGGCCCATCGAACCACATGCGGATTTCCTGGACCAGCGCGAATGGCGACCAGCGCCCTGCATGGCCCCCTGCACCCGCGGCCACCGCGATTACGCCGTCCGCGCCTTTCTCGATCGCCTTTCGCGCGAAGCGGTCGTCGATGATGTCGTGAAGCGTGATCCCGCCCCACGAATGCACCGCTTCGTTAAGTTCAACACGCGCGCCGAGCGAGGTGATGACGATCGGCACCTTCCATTTGGCGCAAACATTCATGTCCTGCTCGAAGCGGTCGTTGGATCGGTGGACGATCTGGTTGACCGCGAACGGCGCCGCCGGCCGCTCGGGATGATCGCGGTCCCAGGCGGCGAGTGCCTCGGTGATCTCGTGCAGCCATTCGTCGAGCTGCGACGCGGGCCGCGCATTCAGCGCGGGGAAGCTGCCGACGATGCCGGCCTGGCATTGGGCGATGACCAGCTTGGGATTGGACACGATGAACAAGGGCGCGCCGATCACCGGCAGGCGCAGGTTCTGGAGGATTGGGGGAAGGCTCATGCGATGCCGTGGTAGCGGCGATACCAGTCGACGAACAGCGGCACGCCCTGATCGATCGTTGTCGCAGGGCGGAAGCCGTGATCACGCTCGATCGCACTGATGTCGGCGTAGGTATCCTTGACGTCGCCAGGCTGCATCGGCCGCGGATCGATCAGCGCTTTCTTGCCCGTCGCCTGCTCGAGCAATTCGACGACGCACATCAAATCTTCACTGCGGCTGTTGCCGATGTTGTACAGCGCGTGCGGACTTCGGCTGCCGCCTGCCTTGACCGCATTGTCGTCGGACGGTGGCGTATCGAGGCAGGCGATTACGCCGCGAACAATATCATCGATGTACGTGAAATCGCGCCGCATTTGCCCGCCGTTGTTGAGCGGCAGCGGCTCGCCCGCGAGCAAAGCCTTGGTGAAAATCCACATCGCCATGTCGGGTCGGCCCCACGGGCCGTAGACGGTGAAGAAGCGCAGCCCGGTCGAGGGGAGCCGGAAGAGATGTGCATACGTTTCAGTGAGAAGCTCATCGGCCTTCTTTGTCGCGGCGTAGAGCGACAGTGGATGGTCGACGCGATCCTCGACGCGGAAAGGTAGGCTGTCATTGCCGCCATAGACGGAGGATGACGACGCATAGACGAAGTGGCGCACCTGCCGTGCCCGCGCGAGTTCGAGCATGTTGGCGTGACCGACGAGGTTCGACTGCACATAGGCTTGCGGGTGGTCGAGGCTGTAGCGCACCCCCGCTTGCGCGCCGAGGTGAACGATGCGCTCAAAGTCCGCGGGAAGCGTGCCGAGTGCCGTAGCATCCGCGAAGTCCATCTCGACAAAGCGGAAGTCGCTGCCGAATTGGCCTTTGAGTTCGTCCAGCCGCGCGCGCTTGAGCGCCGGGTCATAATAATCGTTGAGGTTGTCGATGCCGATGACCGTGTCGCCGCGCGCGAGCAGCGCGTGCGCAGTCGCCGCGCCGATGAACCCCGCAACTCCGGTGACGAGAATGGCCATGCGCGCGCCATAGGGGGTGCAGGACGTCGCCGAAAGGCCTTAGAGGCAGAAGTGTGGAGCGTAGCTGGACATTCGCGATCGACCGCGGCGGGACGTTTACCGACGTCATCGCGCGCTCCTCGGACGGCCGCCTGCGCGTCGAGAAGCTGCTTTCCGAAAACCCCGGGCAATATGCAGACGCCGCGCTCGAGGCGATCCGCCGGGTCACCGAGGAAGAAGGCGGTAAGGTCACGCAAGTGCGGATGGGAACGACCGTTGCCACCAACGCCTTGCTCGAGCGCAAGGGCGAGCGCGTGGCGCTGGCGATCACGCGCGGCTTCGGCGATGCCTTGCGCATCGGCTACCAGGCGCGGCCGGAGATTTTCGCACGGCACATCGTGCTGCCGACGATGCTTTACGCGCACGTTGTCGAAATCGCTGAGCGGGTCGACGTGAACGGCGCGGTCGTCATGCCTTTCGACGAGGCCCAGGCACGCGCCGCGCTTGGGGACATCCGCGCCGAGGGAATCGACGCGCTGGCCATCGTGCTGATGCACGGCTGGCGCTATCCCGATCACGAGGCGCGCCTCGCGACAATCGCGCGCGACCTTGGCTTCACTCAGGTGTCAGTCAGCCACGAGGTCGCGCCGCTGATCAAGCTTGTCGGGCGCGGAGACACGACGGTTGTCGATGCTTACCTCTCGCCCGTGCTGCGTCGTTACGTCGATCGCGTCGCGGCGGGTTTGCCGGACGCGAGCGACCTCCACTTCATGCAATCCAACGGCGGGCTCGCCGAAGCGAGTGCGTTCCGCGGCAAGGACGCAATCCTGTCGGGCCCCGCAGGCGGCGTAGTCGGCATGGTCGCGGCGAGCGCCCCGCACGACGGCGATCACCTCATCGGCTTCGACATGGGCGGCACCTCGACCGACGTGTCGCATTACGCCGGCCAGTTCGAACTGGCCGACGAAAGCGTGGTCGCAGGCGTACGCGTGCGGGCGCCGATGATGCAGATTCACACCGTCGCCGCGGGCGGCGGTTCGATCTGCCGCTTCGACGGCATGCGCTTCCGCGTCGGTCCGGAATCCGCCGGCGCGAACCCAGGGCCCGCTTGTTACCGCAACGGCGGGCCGCTCACGGTGACCGACTGCAACCTATTGCTCGGGAGGATCGACCCCGCGCAATTTCCCGCGGTGTTCGGGCCGAATGGCGACCAGCCGCTCGATCCCGCGGCGGCCCGCGCGCGCTTGCAGGAGGTCGCGGACCAGTTGGGTGGCACCAAGAGGGCCGAAGACATCGCGCGCGGTTTCGTCGAGATCGCGGTCGACAATATGGCCGCCGCGATCCGCAAGATCTCGATCGCGCGAGGCCATGACGTCACCCGCTACACGCTCGCCTGTTTCGGCGGGGCGGGCGGGCAGCACGCCTGCCAGGTCGCCGATGCGCTGGGCATGGAGCGGATCCTGATTCACCCGCTCGCCGGCGTGCTGTCGGCCTATGGCATCGGCCTCGCAGACGTGAAGGCGATGCGCGACATGAGTTGGCTGCGGCCGCTGTCCGAGGATTTTGGGCCGGCGCTGGAGAAGCTCGGGGAGGCCGCGCGGACTGCGCTAATCGAGCAAGGGATCGCGGTCGAGCGCGTTGAGCTCCTCCGACGCGCGCGGCTGCGGGTCGCGGGCAGCGATACGACGCTGGAGCTGTCGATTGCCGAGCCCGGCGAAATGCGCGCCGCCTTTGCCCGATTGCACAAGCAGCGGTTCGGATATTGGGACGAAGGTGCGGAAGTGATCGTCGACGCGCTTGTCGTCGAGGCGGTCGGCACATCCTCCCCGGCGGTTGCCGGGGAGGGGGTCCATGCGCAGCATGGTGGAGGGGTTCTGGCGGAAGAAGAACCCCTCCACCGCTCTTCGAGCGGTCCCCCTCCCCGAGAACTCTCGGGGAGGATTGAGGGCCCCGCGCTCATCTTCGATCCGACCTCGACTATCGTCGTTGAACCCGGATGGCGCGCCGAACGCGCGTCGGACGGCACGCTCATCCTGACCCGCGCCGTCCCGCTCCAGCGCGACAAGGCGATCGGCACCGACGTCGACCCCGTGCGACTCGAGATTTTCAACAACCTCTTCATGGCCATCGCCGAGGAAATGGGCGTCGCTCTGCAGGCCACCGCGACCAGCGTGAACATCAAGGAGCGGCTCGATTTCTCCTGCGCCATCTTCGACGCCACCGGCGCGCTGATCGCCAACGCCCCGCACATTCCGGTGCACCTCGGCTCGATGGGCGAAAGCATCCGCACGATCATGGACGCGCGCGGGCAGGGGCGCGACGGCCGCGGCATCCGACGCGGCGACGCCTATGTACTCAACGACCCCTATCGCGGCGGCACGCATCTGCCCGACATCACGGTGATCGTCCCCGTTTTCTACTCCTCCCCGGGACGGGGCGGGGGACTACGAAGTGGTGGAGGGGTTGGGGGGCAGCCCGACGCTTATGTCGCTGCCCGCGGCCACCATGCCGACATCGGCGGGGTTGCGCCCGGATCGATGCCGCCCGACAGCCGCAGCATCGATGACGAAGGCGTGCTGATCGACAATGAGTTGCTCGTCGACGAAGGCCAATTCCGCGAGGCCGAGATGCGCGCGATCCTGGCAGCGGGCGATTGGCCGGCGCGCAGTCCCGACCGCAACATCTCCGACCTGAAGGCGCAACTCGCCGCCTGCGTGCGCGGCGCCGACGTGCTCGTGCAAACGGCGCGCGATTACGGCGCGGAGGTCGTCGCGGCCTATATGGATCACGTGCTCGCCAACGCCGAGGAATCGGTGCGGCGGCTGCTCGATCGGCTCGACGACGGCGCGTTCACTTATGAATTGGACAATGGCGCGCAGGTCCAGGTTGCGATTACCATCGACAGGGCGTCGCGCGGGGCGACATTCGATTTCACCGGGACGAGCGGCCAGCTGCCTGACAATTTCAATGCGCCTTATTCGATCGTCCGTGCCGCCTCGCTTTACGTCATCCGGACGTTGATCGACGATCCGATCCCGATGAATGACGGCTGCCTGCGGCCGGTGACTCTCGTGGTCCCGGAGGGGTCGATGCTCAAGCCGAGCTATCCTGCGGCGGTCGTCGCGGGCAATGTCGAAACGAGCCAGGTCGTCACCGACGCGCTGTTCGCGGCCACCGGGCGGCTTGCGCCGAGCCAGGGGACGATGAACAACTTCACCTTCGGCAATGAGGCGCACCAATATTATGAGACGATCGCGGGAGGATCGGGCGCGGGCCCCGACCATGACGGGACGAGCGCGGTGCAGACGCACATGACCAACAGCCGCCTGACCGATCCCGAGATTCTGGAAACGCGGCTGCCCGTGCGGCTTGACCGCTTCGCCATCCGCGTGGGCTCGGGCGGGGCAGGCGCGCATCGCGGCGGCGACGGCGTCATCCGTGAACTCACCTTCCTCGAACCGATGCGCGCCAACATGCTCGCCAACCGCAGACGGGTCGCGCCGAAAGGCATTCACGGCGGCGAAGATGCCGCCCCCGGCCGCAACTGGGTCGAGCGCGCGGACGGCTTGGTCGAAGAGCTGTCCGCAACCGCGGCCGCGGACATGCAGACCGGCGACCTCTTCGTGATCCACACCCCGGGCGGCGGCGGCTACGGGAGAAAGGCATGAATTACTGGCCCCTCCTTGGCATTGCACTCGTCGTCCTCGGCTTTGCCTTGCGCATGAACCCGATGATCGTCGTGACCGCCGCGGCCATCGTCACCGGGTTGCTCGCGGGCATGGACGGGGTCGAAGTCATCTCGACGTTCGGCAAGGCGTTCAACGACAACCGCATCATCGCCATCGTGTGGATCGTGCTGCCGGTGATCGGCCTGCTCGAACGCTTCGGGCTGCAGCAGCAGGCGGCGGCGGTGATCCGCCGGATGAAAAATGCCACGACCGGCCGCTTGTTGATCCTCTACCTGCTCTATCGCCAGATCACCGCGGCGATCGGGCTCCACTCGACCGCCGGGCATCCGCAGACCGTCCGCCCGCTGGTCGCGCCGATGGCGCTCGCCGCAGCGGAGAAGCAGCATGGCACGCTCGACGAGGACACCGCGGAAAGCGTGAAGGCCTATTCCGCCGCGACCGACAATGTCGGGCTGTTCTTCGGCGAGGACATCTTCTTTGCCATCGGATCGATCGTCCTCATCCAGGCAACGCTCGCCACCTACGGCTACGACCTCGCCCCGCTCGAGCTTGCGTTATGGGCGATCCCGACCGCGATCCTTGCCTTTCTGATCCATGGCGCGCGGCTGCTGTGGCTGGATCGGTCGCTTGCAACATCCGCCCCGGCAGTTGTCGGGGAGGGGGACCATCCGAGGGATGGTGGAGGGGTCCTGGACGGCCGAAGAACCCCTCCACCGCGCAATGCGCGGTCCCCCTCCCCACGAACTCGTGGGGAGGATGAGCAATGATCACGCTGCAATGGCTCTACGCGCTCGCGGGCACGATGTTTGCGGCCTTCGCGATCCTCTCCGCGCTCGACCGCGGGCACTCGAAGCGTTTCGGCAATGCCGCTTTCTGGGGGCTCATGGCGCTCAGCCTGCTCGGCGGTGACGTGATCGGCGATTTCGGCAACGGCCTGCTCGTCCTCGGACTTGCGGGGCTCGCCGGCTTTGGATTTATCGGTCGGAGCCATCCGCCGACCACCAGCGTCGAGGAACGGCAAGGCTGGGCCGAAAAGCTAGGCAACAAGCTGTTCCTGCCCGCGCTAATCATTCCCGCGACTGCGCTGATCGGGACCCTAGTTTATAATTACACCGCCGTTGGCGACCTCGGCTGGATCGAGGCCAAGCGTGAAACCTATGTCTTCCTCGGGCTCGGCGTCCTGCTTGCGCTCGCAACATTGTTCGTCTGGCTCCGCCCGCCCGCGATTGCCCCGTTGCAGGAGGGCCGCCGGCTGATCGACGCGATCGGCTGGGCCGCGGTCCTGCCCCAGATGCTCGCCGCGCTCGGCGTCCTATTCGCCGCCGCCGGCGTCGGGGAGATCATCGGATCGGCGACGCGCTCGGTCATACCCGAAGGCAGCATCTTCCTCACGGTGGTCGTGTTCGGGGTCGGCATGGCCTTGTTCACGATTATCATGGGCAATGCCTTCGCCGCCTTCCCGGTGATGGCCGCGGCGATTGGCGTGCCGCTTCTGATCAAGGCCTATGACGGCGATCCGGCAGTGGTCGGCGCGATCGGGATGCTGGCCGGTTTCTGCGGGACGTTGATGACCCCCATGGCGGCCAACTTCAACCTCGTCCCCGCTGCCTTGCTCGAGCTCAAGGATCAGTACGGCGTGATCAAGCGCCAGATCCCGACCGCGCTGCCGCTGCTCGTCGCCAACATCCTGCTCATCTACTTCCTGGCGTTCCGATGAGGCTCGACCAGGCTCTGGCGTCGCGCATGGCAGGCATCGCGCTTGGCCACGTGCGCAATCCCTATCCATACAAGATGGACCATGTCCTCGCAGGCGACGAAGATGCGCGCCCGCCGCGCCATTTCCACCCGATCTTTTTCGGCAGCTTCGATTGGCACAGCTGCGTCCACGGCTGGTGGACGCTGCTGACGCTGCGGCGAATGTATCCGGACATGGCCGAGGCGGCGCGGATCGCCGACCTCGCCGACGACAGCTTCACGCGCGACAAGGTTGCGGGTGAGCGCGCCTATCTCGACCGCCCGACCAGCCGCGGGTTCGAGCGTCCCTATGGCTGGGCGTGGTTGTTGTACCTGCACCTCGAAGCGACGCGTCACTCGGATCGGCCGTGGGCATCCGAGCTGGAGCCGCTCGCGCGCGCCTTTGCCGACCGTTTCCGCGATTATCTCAAGATCCTGACCTATCCCATTCGCGTCGGCACGCATTTCAACACGAGCTTTGCGATCGTCCTCGCCCTCGAATGGGCGGACTCCTTCGACCCCGACCTTGCGGCGATGATGCGCGAGCGCGCACGCGGCTGGTTTGGCGGCGACCGCGATTGCCAGGCATGGGAGCCGGGCGGCGACGAATTCCTATCCTCAGCGCTGACCGAAGCGTATTGCATGGCGCGCGTCGACGAAGCGGGTTTTGCGGCCTGGTTCGCCGCTTTCCTTCCGCACCTCGCGCAGCGTCAGCCCGCAACCCTGTTCACGCCTGCAACCGTCAGCGACCGGAGCGACGGCAAGATCGCGCATCTCGACGGCTTGAACCTCAGCCGCGCCTGGTGTTGGCGGGGTGTCGCGCCGTTGCTGCCCGGTGACGATGCCGCGATCGCCCTACACGCGGCCGAGGAACATCTCGCCGCCGCGCTGCCGCAGATTTCCGGCGACTATGCCGGGGAACACTGGCTGGCGAGTTTCGCGCTCCTCGCGCTGCTTCAGCCCGCGGGCGCCGACTGAAGCAAGGCATCGCCGCCGAGCGCTTCGTACAAATCGACGCTGTTCTGCGCTGCGGTCAGCTGGGTCTGCACCAGCGCGCGCTGCGCCGAGTAGAAGGAGCGCTGCGCGTCGAGGCTGGCGAGGAAGTTGTCGATCCCCGCGCGATACCGCGCTTCGGTCAGCAAATAGGTATCGCTCGCCGCGATCCGCTGCCGCTGCCGCGCGGAAATTTCGTCGTTAAGCGTGCCGCGCCGCGCGAGCGCATCGGCGACTTCGCGGAACGCGGTCTGCACGGCTTTCTGATAGGTCGCGACCGCCGCATTGCGCTGCGCTTCGGTCAAGCGCACGTTGGCGCGTCCGGCGCCGGCCTGGAAAATCGTGTAGCTGACGTTCGCGCCCGCGCTCCAGGCGAACGCCCCGCCGGTGAACAGGCTAGTCAGCGCGCTGCTCGCCAGCCCCGCAAGGCCCGTCAGCGAAATGCGCGGGAACAGCGCAGCGCGCGCCGCGCCGATCTGGGCATTGGCGGCACGCAACTGATATTCGGCTTCAAGCACATCGGGTCGCCGCAGCAGGATATAGCTGTCGATTCCCGGCGGAAGCGCAGCGATTGTTCCCGCCGCTTGTTCGATATTCGGCGCGAGCAGTGCCGGATCGATCGGCCCGCCGACCAGCAACTGAAGCACGTTGATGTCCTGCGCGACGGCGGTGCGTTGTTGCGCGAGGTCGGCCTGCGCCTGGGTCAGGATCAGCTCGGCCTGGCGCAGATCGGTGCGCGGCGCGATCCCGCCCTCAAGCCGGATGCGGGTCAGGCGCACGCTCTTCTCCGCGCTCTCGGCGGTTTGCCGTGCGATCAGCAGCAGGCTCTGGTCCGCCGCATGCGCCAGCCAAGCGCTGGCGATATCGGCGACCAGGGTGATGCGTGTTGCGCGCGCGCCCGCTTCGGTGGCGAAATAGCGTGCGCGCTCGGCATTGGTCAGCGACCGCAACCGGCCGAACAGGTCGATTTCAAAATTGGACACACCGGCGCCGAGGTTGAAGCTGGCGTCGGCTGAGGAATCTTCGGCGGCGCGGATTTCCGCGCCGCCGCTGGCATCGACTTGCGGCAATTGGTTGGCGCGCTGGATGCGCACCCGCTCGCGCGCCGCGGCGATGTTGGCCGCGGCGACGGCAAGGTCGCGGTTGTTCGCCAAAGCCTGCGCGATCAGCGTCTGCAGCCGCCGATCCTGGAACAGCTGCGTATAGGTGACCGCGGGAAGGGCGGCCTCGCTCTGGCGCAGATAGGCATCACCCACCGGCCATGACGGCGGGATCGCCGAATTGGGCGCGACATAACGCGGTTCCATGGTCGCGCAGCCGCTGGCCAGCAGGGCAAGGATTGAACCGGCGCGCCTCATGCTTGCGCCGGCCGCCGCTGGCGGAAGCGTTCACGGACGTACTTCGCGCCATCGCGCACGCCGCGCCGCACGAGCACGAAGAACAGCGGGATGTAGAAGACCGCCAGGATCGTGGCGGTCAGCATGCCGCCGATCACCGCGGTGCCGATTGCGAGGCGGCTGTTCGCGCCCGCGCCGGTCGCCAGTGCCAGCGGAAGCACGCCGAAAATGAACGCGAAGCTGGTCATCAGGATCGGCCGCAGACGGATCCGCGCCGCTTCGATCGCGGATTCGAGCACGCCCTTGCCCTGCCGCTCGGCGCGCTCGGCGAATTCGACCATGAGGATCGCATTCTTTGCCGATAGACCCATGGTCGTGATCAGTCCGACCTGAAGGTAAACGTCATTCTCCAGCCCGCGCAGCGTCACCGCCAGGATCGACCCGACCAGCCCAAGTGGGATCACCAGCAGTACGGCGACCGGAATCGACCAGCTTTCGTAAAGCGCGGCTAGGCACAGGAAGATGACGATCAGCGAGACCGCGTAAAGCAGGGGCGCCTGGCCCGACGATTGACGCTCCTGGTAGGATTGGCCCGACCAGGCGACCGCGACGCCGGGATATTTGGACGCTTTCTCCTCGACGATGTCCATCGCTTCGCCCGAGCTGACCCCGTCGGCGCCCTGGCCCTGGATTTCGTAAGCGGGATAGCCGCCAAAGCGCGCGACGCTGGTCGGCGTCGTCGTCCATTCGGTCCGCGCGAAAGAGGAGAACGGCACCATCTCGCCCCGGTTGTTGCGCACGAACCACTGGTCGATGTCGCTCGGCGCGGCGCGATATTGCGCGTCCGATTGCACGTACACGCGCTTGACTCGGCCGCGGTCGATGAAGTCGTTGACGTAGCGACCGCCCCAGGCTGACGACAGCGTGTTGTTGACGTCGTTCGGGCTTAGTCCAAGCGCGGCCAGCCGCTGCTGGTCGATATCGACCTTGAGGCTGGCAACATCGGGCAATTCGCTCGGCCGGACCGAGGTGAGGCGCGGATCGCCCGACGCTTCGGCGAGGAATTTGTCGCGCACGGCCTGGAATTCTTGCGGGCTGAGGCCGCCGGTATTCTGGAGCTGGACCTGGAAACCGCCCGACTGGCCGAGCCCGCGGATCGCGCCGGGCACAAGCGTGAACACCTGCGCATCGCGAAGCCCGCGGAACGCCGCCGATGCACGCTCGACGATGGCCGGCGCGCTATTCTCCTCGCCCTTGCGCTTGTCGTAATCGGCAAGGTTGATGAATGCCTGGCCGCTATTCTGGCCGGCCGCGCCCTGGCCACCGCCGGCGACGGTGAAATAGGTCCGCACATTGTCCTTTTCCGGACCGCGCAGGAAATAGCTTTCGACCGTTTCCTGCACTTGCGCGGTCCGCGTCATCGTCGCCCCCGACGGCAGGCGGAACTGGACCTGCGCCGCACCCTGGTCTTCGCTCGGCAGGAAGCCGGTCGGAAGGCGCCAGAACAGGAAAATAAGCAATGCGCAAATCGCTGCGTAGACCGCCAGGAACAGCCACTTTCGATCGACCGCCTTGCCGACCGTGCCAACGTACCAGTTGACCAGCCGATCGAACCCGGAATTGAATTTGTTGCGGGCCTTTTCGACGATGTGAGCGGCGCGCGGCGCCTTGCGTCCGAACCACGTCTCATCGACGCCGGCATGCGTCGGCTTGAGGAGGTTGGCCGCGATCGCCGGGCTCAGGGTCAGCGCGACGAACACCGACAGCACCATCGCCGACACGATGGTCGCGGCGAATTGGCGGTAGATGACGCCGCTCGACCCACCGAAGAAGATCATCGGCAGGAATACTGCCGACAGGATCAGTGCAATCGCCACTAGCGCCGTCTGGATCTGGCTCATCGACTGGATCGTCGCTTCGCGCGGCGACATGCCCGGATTCTCGTGCATCAGCCGCTCGACATTCTCGACCACGACAATGGCGTCGTCGACCAGCAGGCCGGTCGCCAGCACCAGCCCGAACAAGGTCATGGTGTTGATCGAAAAGCCGAGCATGTAGAGGATCGCGAATGTCCCCAGCAGCACCACCGGCACGGCGACGAACGGGATCAAGGTCGCGCGCCAGCTTTGCAGGAAGACGAACATCACGATGACGACCAGCACGATCGCCTCGAGCAGCGTCTTCACTACTTCCTCGATCGACAGCTTGATGAAGTTGGTGGTGTCGTTGGCGTAGGCGTAATTATACCCCGCCGGCATGTTGGGCGCGATCGCTTCGACCTTCGCCTTGACCAGTTCGGCGGTGCGCAAGGCGTTTGCGCCGGGTTCGAGGAAAATGCCCATGCCCGCGCCGGGATGGCCGTTGACCCGCGTGCGGACCGAGTAATTTTCCGCGCCAAGTTCGACCCGGGCAACGTCGCCCAGCAGCACGCGCGCACCCGACGGGTCCGACTTGACGATGATGTTGCGGAATTGCTCGGGCGTCTGCATCCGCGACTGGGCAGTCACCGTCGCATTGATCATCTGCCCTTGCGGCTGCGGCATCCCGCCGACTTCGCCGGCGGCGATTTCCGTATTCTGGGCAGTGATTGCGGAGATCACGTCGCTCGGCATCAGCTGGAAGCTCGACAGCTTTTGCGGATCGAGCCAGATGCGCATCGCATAGGGCGCGCCGAAAACGTTGACGTCGCCGACGCCGTCGGTGCGCGACAGATCGTCCTGCAAATTGGACGTCAGCCAATCGGAAACGTCGAAGTTGGTGCTCTTATCGGTCTCGTCATAGACGCCGACAATCATCAGGAAGTCGGGCGAGCTTTTGGTCACCGTGACGCCCTGCTGCTGCACCTGGGCGGGCAGGCGCGCCACCGCTTGCTGGACGCGATTGTTGACCTGCACCTGCGCGATGTCGGCATCGACCGCCTTGTCGAAGGTCGCGTTGATGCTGACCTGCCCGCGCGCCGTCGACGAGGATGAGAAATAGAGCAGCCCGTCGATGCCCGTCAGCTGGCGCTCAAGCACCTGGGTCACGCTATTCTCGAGCGTTTCCGCCGACGCGCCGGGATAGCTTGCGCGGACGTTGATCTGGGTCGGCGCGACGTCGGGATATTGCGCGACCGGCAGGCTGACGATCGCGCCCGCGCCCATCATCATGATGATGATGGCGATCACCCAGGCGAAAATCGGGCGATCGATGAACAGCCGCGACATGCGCTAGCGGCCTGTTCGGTTGGCGTTTGCGCCCGCGGCGCCGACACCGGGCGGACGCAGCCGCTGCGGCGCGCTCGCCGGGACAGGGCGGATTTCCGCGCCGTCGCGTAGATTGTTCAACCCTTGCGTAATGACCCGTTCGCCAGGCGCCAAGCCCTGGGTCACGACCCAGTTGGTGCCTTGCGTGCGGTCGGCGACGACCACGCGCTGCACCGCCCGGTTGCCGGGCCCGACGACGAACAGCGTCGCATTGCCCCTGGGATCGCGCGTCACCGCCTGCTGCGGGACCAGGAAGGCCGCAGTGTTGACCGCCTGCGCGAACTCCGCCGTCACGAACATGCCGGGCAGCAGCAGCGACTGCGGATTGGCGAAGCGCGCGCGCAAGGTCACAGTGCCCGTTTCCTGGTTGACCAGCACCTGGCTGAACTCGACCGTGCCCGAATAGCCGTAATAGGATCCGTCGGGCAGCTTGAGCCGCACCTGCGCGGTGGTCGGCGCCGTGCCGCCCCGCGCCAGGGCCTGGCGCAGGTTAAGCAGGTCGGCAGCCGATTGCTGGATGTCGACGAACACGGGGTCGAGTCGGGCGATCGTCGCCAGCGCATCGGCCTGGTTGGCGGTGACCAATGCGCCCTCGGTAAAGTTGGACAGGCTGATGCGCCCGCTGATCGGAGCGGGAACGCGCGTGAAACGCTGGTCGATCTGCGCCGACCGCAGTGCCGCGGCGCTTTGTGCGACGGCGGCGTCGGCCTGGCGCGCCTGCGCCAGCGCATCGGTATATTCCTGCTTGGAGATCGCCTCCATCTCCGCCAGCGGGCGATAGCGCGAGGCGCGCGTCCGCGCCGCTTCCGCAGTAGCGCGGGAGCTTTGCAGCGCGGCCTGCGCCTGCGCGGCCTGGGCATTATAGACGCTAGGGTCGATCTGATAGAGCGTCTGGCCCTGCCGCACAAATGAGCCTTCGCGGAACAGGCGGCGCAGAATCACGCCCGAAACCTGGGGTCGCACTTCGGACACCTGGTAGGCGGCAACGCGGCCGGGGAGCGACTGCTGGATCGCCGCACTGCCGGGCTTGACGACCACGAAGCCGACCTGCGTCGGGCCGCGCGGACCGCCGCGCCCGCCCGGACCGCCGGCTTCGGCCTCCTCCCCGCCGCCGCAGGATGCGAGAAGGACAGCCGCCGAGGCGACTGCAAGCAAGTTTCGGAAAGGGCGGCGCTTGGGAGTGCGGCGCTCGTCCTGCAAAATCATCTGGCTCCGATTAGCTAGTGGCGCCCACGCGCCTTTCAGGAATTGATATCCGTTTGCAACCCGAGTGTGAAAAACTGAAGACAAGCCCTCGCGACCCTTCGACAAACGGCCCCCCGTCAATCGACGAACGCCCTAAAAGCGGGCACAGCCATGTGCCTAAGTCACTGAATTCACTACGGACCAAGTGCCATTAGTCATGGCCTGCGCGGGCGCTAAATTCCTTGGGTTGACGCAGCAATGGAGTATAAGGCCCATATCATGAGCGTTGCCGCCGGTATCCTGTTGTTTTTGGGAACAATTCTCCTGATGGAGGTTGTTGCTAACGTCACTCATCGCTGGGTCATGCACGGCCCCGGCTGGTTCCTCCACCGCAGTCATCATCGCCATCGCGAGGGCATGTTCGAGGCCAATGACCTCTATGCCGTCATCTTCGCCGTCCCTTCGATCGCTCTGCTGTACGGCGGCGTCCAGCTCGACTGGGGGGATTGGGCGACATGGGTCGGGGCCGGCATCGCCGCCTATGGCGCGATTTACTTCGGGTTCCACGACGTCATCGTCCATCAGCGGCTGTCGCACCGCTACGTCCCGCGCTCGCCGTACATGAAGCGGATTGTCCAGGCGCACCGGCTCCATCACGCGACCGAAAACAAGCATGGATCGGTCAGCTTCGGTTTCCTCTGGGCGCCGCCGCCCGAGGTGCTCAAGCGCCAGCTGGCCGAAAGCGAGCAGGCGCGGATTCGCGCGCCGCGGCGCTAGCTTATGGGGGCGGGGATCATTCTGTCGGTCGTGGCGATGACGGCGATCGTTGCCGTGCGCTATCTTGTCACCAGCGGCGGCTTCGCCTGGCTGACAAGCCGACGTTCGCCCGGCCTTTACGCCGGCCGCTCGCCCCAAATCCGCAAGGAGGTCGCCTGGTCGCTGGCCAGCGCGATCATCTACGGCGCGCCGGCCGGCCTGCTCGCCTGGGGCTGGAAGACGCATGGCTGGACGCGGATTTATTCCGATGTCGCCGATTATCCATTGTGGTGGCTGCCGGCGTCGGTGGCGATCTACCTCTTCCTTCACGACACCTGGTTCTACTGGACCCACCGCTGGATGCACCGGCCGGCGATCTACAAAAGGATGCACGCCGTTCATCACGCCAGCCGCAACCCGACGGCCTGGACCGCGATGAGCTTCCATCCGTGGGAATCGGTGACGGGCGCGGTGCTCATTCCAGCGCTCGTACTGCTGATCCCCATCCACTACGGCGCTCTGCTCTTCGTGCTGACGGTGATGACCGTGATGGGCGTCACCAATCACATGGGGTGGGAGATGTTTCCGCGCTGGCTGGTCAATGGCCGCGCGGGACAGTGGCTGATTACCGCCAGTCACCACCAGCGCCACCACGAGAAGTATTTGTGCAATTTCGGCCTTTATTTTCGCTTCTGGGACCGGCTGTGCGGCACCGATCGCGGATTGGGCGACTTCGCTACCGTCCCGCTGCCCCGCCGAACGTAGCTTCGGCCAGGCTCGGCGCGACATAAGCGAGCTTGCGCAGCTTGCCGACGCTGACGCGCCGGTCCCACGCCGCCGGCCCCAGCGCCGCCACCCGCCGACCGATCGCACCATAGATGCGCAGCGCCGTCAGCACCGCAACGCGCGATCGGAACGGCAGCTGATCGATCCCGCGCCGGGCGCTGGCTTCGTAGGTTTCGACCGCGGCAACCAGACGCGCAACGATTGACTGCAACGCGGTGCCGTTCTCGGGATCGAACAACCGCTCCGGCGTCACCTCCGCGTCGGCTAGCCAGTCGGCCGGCAGATAGCAGCGGCCATTGTCATGGTCGTCTCGGATATCGCGCAGGATGTTCGACAGTTGGAAGGCGATGCCGAGGTCGGCGGCGCGCTCCAGCGTGACGTCGTCGTCGGCCGGCACGCCCATGACGATTGCCATCATGCAGCCCACCGTGCCCGCGACGTGGTAACAATACTGCGCCAGCGCCGCTTCGTCGCGTGGGCGCCAGCCGCTTTCGTCGAGCGCAAAGCCTTCCAGGTGATCTTCGATGAAGCGTGCCGGGATCGGGCGCTCGCGCAACAATTGTTCGAGGGCGAGAAACGGCAGCTCGTCGGGCGCTTCGTCCGCCATCGCCAGCCGGGTCTTGGCGCGCAATGTCGCGACATCGCCGCGCGTCCCGCCGCCAAAGCCCAGCGTCTGCCCGTCGGCGACGTCGTCGCAGTGGCGGCACCAGGAATAAAGCAGCCACGACCGCTCGCGAGTCACCGGGTCGAACAGTCGGCTGGCGGCGCGGAACGACTTGGAGCCGTTGTGGATCGCCTCGCGAGCGCCGGCCACGATCTCCGCGCGGGTCACTGCGCCAGATCCGCAATGACCAGCCCCGCCGTCGCCTTGGCGCTGCCCACCACGCCCGGAATGCCCGCGCCCGGGTGCGTGCCCGCGCCGACGAAATAGAGGTTGCGCACTTTCTCGTCGCGATTGTGAACCCGGAAATAAGCGCTTTGCGTCAGGATCGGCTCCAGGCTGAACGCCGACCCCAGATGCGAGCGCAACTCGGTCTCGAAATCCGCCGGCCCGAAGTGAAAATGAGGTCCGATATTCTGTCGCAGTCCCGGGATCAGCCGCTCCTCGATGATGTCGAGCACGCGCTCGGCATAACGCGGGCCCTCCTTCGCCCAGTCGATCGTGCCCTTGCCGAGGTGCGGCACGGGCGCGAGCGCGTAAAAGGTCGATCGCCCCGGCGGCGCCATCCCCGGATCGGTGACGGTCGGGTGGTGGACGTAGAGCGACGGATCCTCCGCCAGCGTCTCGCCCTTGTAAATCTCATTGACCAGCTCGGCATAGCGCGGCCCGAACAGGATGTTGTGGTGCGGGATGTCGGGGAAGGTGCCCTCGGTCGAGAAGTGCACCACGAACAACGATGGCGAAAAACGCTTGCGCCGCAGCCGCGCCTGCGACCTTTTTGCCGATGCGTGGCCGAGCATCGCATAAGTGCGCAGCACGTCGCCATTGGAGATGATCGCATCGAACGGTTTCGACAAGCCAAAAGGCGTCACGACCCGCGTTACCCGGTCGCCATCGGTAAGAATCTCTTTGACCGGCTCGTTCAGGTAGAGGGTGCCGCCGAGCCGTTCGAAATGCGTGACCATCCCGGCGATCAGCCGATTGGTGCCGCCGCGCGCGAACCACACGCCGCCGTCGCGTTCAAGCTTGTGGATCAGCGCATAAATCGCGCTCGTCGTCATCGGATTGCCGCCGACCAGCAGCGTGTGGAATGACAATGCCTGGCGCAGCTTCTCATTGTGCACGAAGCTCGACACGACCGAATAGACCGATCGCCAAGCCTGGTAGCGCATCAGCTGGGGCGCCGCGCGGAGCATCGACTTGAAGTCGAGGAATGGGACGGCGCCGAGCTTGACGTAGCCTTCTTCGAACACGCCGGCCGAATAAGCGAGAAAGCGCCGGTAACCCTCGACATCGCGGGGATCGAGCGCGCGGATCTGCTCGGCCAGCTTGGCGTCGTCGTCGAGATAATCGAATACCGTCCCGTCGGGCCATGACAGACGGTAGAAGGGGCTGACCGGCAATAGCTCGACATCCGCCGCCATGTCGTGCCCGCTGAGCGTCCACAATTCGCGGAGGCAAGCAGGATCGGTGATGACCGTCGGGCCGGCATCGAAGATGTGGCCGCCCTCATCCCAGAAATAGGCGCGCCCGCCGGGCTTGTCGCGCGCTTCGATGACCGTGGTCTGGATGCCCGCCGATTGCAGCCGGATGGCCAGCGCAAGGCCGCCGAAGCCCGACCCGATGATTGCCGCCGTCTTGGTCATGCGGCCTCCCGGAAGATTGCGGACAAGGCCCGGCCGATGGGGACCGGCGGCTTTCCGGTGAGGACGCGCAGTTTGTCGAAGGCCGTCAAACGGCCTGCATAGAAGCGCGCGATGGGTCCCGGCGGCAGCCGATAGAAATGTTCGAGCACGCGATAGCTTTGATCGGGTTCGGCGGCGCGGAACAGCATGCGGTTGAGCAGTCGATAAAAGCCGCGCTCGCGCCACATCTTGGCACCACGCGCGCGCAGGCCAGTGGTAAGGGCGGCAGCGGAATAATCGGTCTGCGCCGCAAGCCACGCGGCGTTGGCCGCCGCATCGGGCAGCGAATAGCTAGTGGTCGGGTGGAAGAAGCCGCCGCGCAGGCCGAGACGGGGAATGGGGTCGCTGTTCGGCCACAAAGCGTCGAAGTCGCCGCCCATCACCACCGGCAACACACCATGCTCCTCATCCTCGACGGCTGGTTCGCCGGCGCCGAGCGCCGCTGCCGCCTGTTCGAGCCGTTGGCGAAGCGCGTCCCGGTCGAGCGCCGCGCCGGCCGAATAGTAGGTGTCCTCGATCAGCACCTGCGTGGCGCTCATCGGCAGATAATAGACGAAGCGGTAGCCATCGTGCTGCGGCACGGTGGCGTCCATGATGATTGGCCGCGCCACCTTGTGGGGCGTCGGGAAGCGATACAGCCGCCCGACGAACTTCTGCCAGCCGAGCTGCTGGCCAGGCATCGGCCCCGGCCCACGCGCGTCGATCACGGCGTCGGCGGCGATCGTCTCGCCATTCGCAAGCTGTACCTCCGTCGGGCCGAAGCCGGCGATCTCCGTGCCCAGTCGATACTGCGCGGGCCGGAGGCTCCCTTTGAGCGCAGCATCAAGCGCGGCCGAGCGAATGCTGTTGTAGCCGATCGGGATGGTTCGGCGGCGGCGGGGGAAGCGGATTTCGTGGTCGGTCCAGCGCACCGCATCGATGCCGTCGAGCACCCATCGCGTATCCGGCGGAATGTCGGTATCGAAGAAGGACCAAGTGTGGTTGCCGCCGAAATCCGCGCCCTGGTCGATGACCAGCAGCTCGACCTCGGGCCGGCGCCGTGCCAGCGCAAGCGCCGCCAGCCCGCCTGCCAGTCCTCCGCCGGCAATGACGATCCGGCTCACGAAGGCTTGATCCGACGGCGCTTGGCGAAACCGGCATGACACTGATAAGTCGACACTCGATGTTCCGCCTTGCTGCTCCTGCTTTCGCCCTGTTTCTCATCGCGGCCAGTCCCGGGACGGCCACGGTAGAGGTCGATATCTCGGGCCTTCGCAATATGCGAGGGCAGATCCATGTCTGCATCACGCAGAACCCCGCCTATTTTCCCGATTGTCGCAAGGACCCTCGCGCCATTCGGCAAAGCGCCCCTGCGACGACGCGCGAATTGCGGTTCACCGGCGTCGCGCCCGGCCGATACGCCGTGACCCTGTTTCACGACGAAAACACCAACCATCGCCTGGACACCGCCGTCGGTATTCCGCGCGAAGGCTTCGGATTCTCGCGCAATCCGAAAATCCGCTTCGGTGCGCCCAAATTTGATGCAGTGAGCATTGAACTCGCCCCCGCCTTCACCCGCACGGCAGTGCACATGCAATACCTGCTTTAGAACTTATGGCGGTGCGCGCTGGACGGGAAACCCTGGCGAGGGACCGTCGTTGAGCCGCCAATGCGCGACGATCCTCAGCATCGGCTAGCAGCGCCCGCGTTCCTTAGCCGCGCGCTCGAGGCGGCGTGGCGGGCTGGCGCGCTGTCTCGCCCTGCACTCGACAAAACGGCGCTGATCCGAACTGCCACGGCGCGCGAGCGGGGTGAGCTTCAGGACGGCGCTTGGGAAGCGCGCCTTGCGTTGCTGACGGCGGATCTGGAACGGCACGCCGATTTGAACGCGCTTGGGCGAACGATTGCCCACGGGCAATTGGTCGGCCTCCTCCGACAGCGTATCGCGGCGGAGCGGTTATGGCGGGAACGGCCGGAGATCGGGGAGGTCGACATCCGCGCGCCGGTCATCATCCTCGGCCATATGCGGTCGGGGACGACGCGGCTTCACCGCCTGCTCAGTGCCGACCGCCGCTTCGCCCACACCCGCTTGCACGAAACGCTCAGCCCGATGGCCCGGTCGCCACGTCGCGCAATCGCGCGGGCGATCGGGGTGCAGGCGCTGCTGTCGGCCTGCAACCCGGAATTGCGGCGCATCCATCCCAGCAGCCCACGCGCCGCGGAGGAGGAGTTCGGCCTGCATGCAGTGTCGCTGCACGGCGCGATGTTCGAAGCGCAATGGCATGTCCCGAATTTCGCGCGCTTTTGCGAGCAGGCCGACCGGTCTTGGGTGTATGCGGAATTCCGCCGCGTCCTGCAGACGCTTCGCTGGCGGAGGAAAGACCCGGTCGAACGGGTTCAGTTGCTCAAGGCGCCGCAGTTCATGGCTGACCTCGATACCGTGCTGAGCACCTTTCCCGATGCCCGCATCCTCTACGTCCGGCGCGATCCGGCGGAGGTCGTCGCCTCGACCGCGTCGCTGGTGTGGAATCAACGGCGGGTCCAGTCGAACGCGGCGGACCGCGCGGCGATCGGCCAGGAATGGCTCCGCCGCTCCCGCCTCCGCGAAAGCGCTGCAAAGGCCTCCCTCGCGCGTCATCCGCATGTCCCGATCCTCCACGTCGACTACGGCGACGTCAGCCGGAATTGGCGGTCGGAGATCGCGCGCATCTACGATTTCCTCGGCTATCCCCAGCCGCGCGGCGCGATCCGCCGGATGGCGGCGGTGGCGACGGCATCGTCGCACCACGGCCATCATTATTCGCTGGAGCAGTTCGGCCTGTCCGAGGCGCGCGTCGCCTAGTTCAGGTGGCCCTGCTGGATCGCCTTGAGGGCGGCGCGAGTGCGGTCGCGGGCATCGAGCTTGAGCAGAACATTGGAGACGTGGTTTTTCACCGTTCCTTCGGCGAGTGCGAGCAGGTCGGCGATTTCCTTGTTGCTGTAGCCGGCGCAGATCAGGTGGAGCACTTCGCGCTCGCGCACGGTAAGAGATTCCGTCATTTGATGCTCGTCCGGCTCGGCCGGCTTGCGGCGAATCGCGGACATCAGGCTTTCGGTCATCGCCGGCTGGTACGCGGTCTTGTTGCTCGCCAGCGCCCGGATCGCCTGCGCCAGATCGTCCAGCGACACATCCTTCAGCATGACGCCTTTGGCACCGGCCTTGATCGCGGCGATGACCGCATCGCCATCGTCGAACGTGGTCAGCACCAAAGTCGGGGGCAGGGCGTCCCGCTCACGTAGCGCGTCCAACACCTCGATCCCGCTCATGCGCGGCATTCGGATGTCGAGGAGAAGGACGTCGGGCTTCAACTCGGGCACGGTCCTGACCGCTTGTTCCCCATCGCTCGCTTCGCCGATCACTTCGATATCGGGGACGAGCTCCAGCAGGCCGCGCACGCCCTGGCGGACCAGCATCTGGTCATCGACGAGGACGACTCGGATCATGCGAGTTGCGGGGTGCGTTTCGGCAGCCAGGCATCGATGGTGAAGCCGACGTCGGGCCCCGGCCGGACGGCGAGCTTGCCGCCCAGGCCTTCGAGCCGTTCGCGCATGCCGAGCAGGCCGGATCCAGGCGCGGTCGTCTTGGGACGGACCTGCCCATCATTGCGCGCAACCAGCCGCACGCCATCTCCGTCCGACGTCACTTGCAGCCAAAGATTCTCGGCTTGGGCATGACGGACGGCATTCGTGACTGCCTCTTGCGCGCAGCGGATCAGCGCGTGCGCCTGTTCAGGATCGACTTGGACGCCGGCCGCGATCGCAACATGGATCGTTGGCGTCGGCACGGTCTTGGCCAGCGCGTCGAGCGAAGTCTTGAGATCGCAGCGCTCGGCTTCGCGCAGGGTCGCGACAACGTCACGCACCTTGCCAAGCAGGGTTCGTGCAAGGCCTTTCGCCTGAAGCACATGGTCGTTGGCGCGTTCCGGTTCGGCGACGTTGCTGGCGATTTCGAGCTGGAGGCCGAGCGCGGTCAGCTCGTGCCCCCAAGCGTCGTGGAGCTCGCGCGAAATGCGAAGCCGCTCGGCATCGCGCACATTGTTGGCGATGATCGCCTGCGCCGCCTTGAGTTCGCGATTGGCCTGCGTCAGCTCGCGCGATGCTTCGGCTTCGCGGCGCAAGGCCTGCGCGGTGAAGACGAACAAAAGTTGCAGCGCGCCGGACTTGGTCAGCACCCAGCACAAGTCCGGGTTGAGCGATTGCGCCAGCGTGCCGATGATCGCCAGGTTCTGGAAGGCGATCCAGCTTAGCGCCTTGCCCGGCGTGGTCAGCATCCCGACCTGCCACGCGATCACGACCAGAAACGACGAAATCCCCGCCCAGGGCACGATTACCGTCATCGCGACGACGGCGGCAAGCTGGACGGACAATAGCGCCCAGTGCACGTTCGTGCGCAGCTTCATCGTCATGGCGGCCAGCACCGCCAGCCCCATCACCGCGAAGGGGATGAAGAAGTAGGGCGACACCGTGACATCGCGGATCGTCCCTCCGGCGGAAAACTCTTTCCACACCGGCCAGCCATACGAAAGCCAAAGGCCAAGCGCTGCGACGCAGAACGTCCAGTGATGCCGCTGTTCGAGTTTATTGGTCATGATCCGATGCTGTCATAGTGGTGCGAACAAGACCATAGGCCGAAGGTCATGGGTTCCCCCGCGACCTTCGGCCGTCCGGCCGATCAGCTATCCGAATATTTGACCGCGCAACCATAGGGGCGGCTGCTGGCCACGGACACGGCCTTGCCCGCCTTGATTTCGGACAGGGCGGCAAGGACGTGGTTGCGCGCGCCCGCGACATCGGCCGGGCGCGGGGTCGGCTTGTCGTCGATCCCGCCGGCATAAACCAACGTGCCGGCCTTGTTGATAATGAACAGGTGCGGCGTCGTCTTGGCATCGTACAGCTTGCCAACCACGCCGCGCGGGTCGAGCAAATAGGCGGTCGGCTTCGCGCCCGCGCTCGCCAGATGCGCCTTGGCCTGTGCGCCGTTGACGTGGCCCTGCTTGCCCGGCGCGCCCGAGTTGATCGACAGCCACACGACCCCGTCACGCGTCGCGGCGGCCTGCGTCTTCTGCATGTTGCCGCTGCCGTAATGCTTTTTGACGAAGGGGCATTCAGGGTTGTTCCACTCGAGCACGACGGTCTTGCCGCGGAACGAGGAAAGCCGCACCGGCTTGCCGTTGACATCGGCGGCGGTGAAATTCGGCGCGGGCTTGCCGACTACAGGTGCCGCCGAAGCGGGAACGGCGATCATGGCCAAGGCGGTAAAGGCAGTGAGCATCGACTTCATCTGACGGTCCTTTCTGTCATGTGTGTTTTCCCGGGATTCATGGTCAACTGACCAGCGAGACCAGCTGCGATGTCGTCAGCACCTGAGGCAGCACTTCGACCGGCTGCCCCGGACGATAGTAGAGGTAGAGCGGCACGCCCGAGCGTCCGTGCTTTTCGAGGAAGCGGCCGATCGCCGCGTCGCCCCGGGTCCAGTCGCCGACCAGCACCGCAACATTCTTGTCCGCGAACGCCTTGATCACCTGGTCGCGCTCGATCGCGGTCTTTTCATTGACCTTGCACGTCACGCACCAGTCGGCGGTGAAATAGGCGAACACCGGGCGCCCCTCCTGCTGAAGGGCGGCAAGGCGGGCTTCGGTAAACGGCTCGGACTTGAGCGCGTCGCTCTGGCTCGCCGCAGTGGCAGGCTGCGCTGCCGCGACGGGAAGGAGGAATAGCGCCGCCGCCGCTGCGGCGATCGCGGGCGCAAGCGGCAGCCACGCGCCGCGTCGCCCTTGCCGCCGCCCGACCCACCACAAGGCGAGCGCGAGTAGCACGGCCGCGGCAAGCCCGAGTGACATGGCATCGACCCCCGCCTGCCGGCCGAGGATCCACGCCAACGCAAGCGCGGTCAGGAACATCGGCACCGACATGATCCGGCGGAACCGGTTCATCCACGCGCCGGGCTTGGGCAATTTCCGCCGCAGCGCGGGTACGAAGCCGAGTAGCAGGAAGGGCAAAGCCAGGCCGAGGCCGAGGCCGGCGAAGACCGCCAGCGCCGCCGGCGTCGGCAGGACCAGCGCCGCGCCCAGCGCCGCGCCCATGAACGGGCCGGTGCACGGTGTCGCGACGAACGCCGCCAGCGCGCCCGTCCAGAATGCACCGCTCGTCCCGCCCTTCGCCGCAAGCCGCCCGCCGCCCGTCAGCGCGGGAAGCTCGAACAGGCCGGCGAGGTTGAGCGCCACCGCGGTAATGAGGAGAAGAAGTACCAGGATCACCCGCGGATCCTGCAGCTGGAACGCCCAGCCCGCGGACGCGCCGCCCGCGCGGATCGCAAGCAGCGCCGCGCCCAGCGCCAGGCAGATAAGCACCGCGCCGGCGGTATAAGCGAGGGCTTCGCGCTTCGCTGAGCGTTCGTCGCCGCCCGCCTTGGCCAGGCTGATCGCTTTCAGGCTGAGGATCGGGAAGACGCAGGGCATGATGTTAAGCAGCAAGCCGCCGACTAAAGCGCCGAGAAGCGCGAAAAGGATGGCGGAGGAATCGACGCTCGCCGATGCGCCGCTCGCTGCGGTGAGCGGTTCGCCGGCCGGGGGGACGGCGCCCGGCACCGCGTTCAGCGAAAGGCCGATTCCGTCGCCGACCTTGAGCACGCCTTCGACTGCACCCAGCGTTGCCCCGGCGGCGCCTGCGTCGGTCTCGATGATCAGCATGTCGCCGGCGCGCGAGAAGGTCTGCGTCGCCGCATAGGCGAGCGCCCCATCGGTCAGCGGGTAGAAATAAGGGTCGTCGACGGCGAGGCCGGCGGGGACGGGCACAGCCAGACGGAAGCGATTGCCGGCCATCGCGAATTTCGCCGGTGAGCCGAGCGGCTTGGGAAGCGCCTGCCGGAACCCATCGAACATCGCGCGATTGGCCATCGGGCCGGGGCGCGGCCCCACCGTCAAGTCAAGCGCGACCTTGGCGGTTTCGGGAACGCACACTTCCTTGGTGCAGGCGAGATAGTCGACCGTCGCGCGGAGCGGCAACTTGGTCCCCGGCGCGATGTCGGCGGGCACCTTGACGTCGATCAGCTGCGCATAATCGCCTTCATAGACGTAGTTCATCAGCCCGCCGATCACGAGCCGATGCGGGACCGGATACTGGATCGGCCCGGCGGTCACGCCGGGCGGGAGGGTCCAGTCGATCTGCGTTTCGATGCCGCTGTCACCGGGGTTCTTCCAATAGCCATGCCAGCCCTTGTCGGGCCGCATCATCAGTGCGAGCGTGATCGTCTCGCCCGGCACCGCCACCGCATCTTCCGCGACGAGGCGCGAGGCGATCGCATTCTTGCCCGGCGTCGGCAGCTGGGCATGGCTCGCCGTCGTCACGAACAGCGCCGCAAGCAGCGCCAGCCAGAGATGCAGAATTGGTCGGTTTGCGACGGCCATAGCGGAAAATTGCCACTTTCGAGGGTGCGTTACCATATGCCGAAGGTCACGGTCGTTGCGTACGACCTGTGGCATGGGATTGATGAACGGCAACCGCACCGTTGCTGCAAGCTGCCACGAAGGCTGTGCTCGCAGCCATATGCCGAAGGTCACGGGTCTTGGAAGCGACCTGTGGCACTTATTGCCGGACATGTTGGCGGACAAAAGGGCCAGACCCTTTTGAAAGTCTTGCCATGTTTCGCATCATCAGTGTCGCAGCCGCTCTGCTCGCCTCCGCCGCGCCTGCCTGGGGACAGCGTGCCGGCGAAAATGCTGTCGAAAGCGCCAGCGATGCGTTCGGCACCAGCGTCGGCAATGAAAAGATCGGCTTGTATAGCGCCACCGACGTTCGCGGCTTCAGCCCGATCACCGCCGGCAATATCCGCGTCGAAGGGCTTTCGGTGACCGAACATGGCGGCTTTACCAGCCGCGTCGTCAGCGGATCGACCATCCGCGTGGGCTTGACCGCCCAAGGCTATCCCTTTCCGGCGCCGACCGGGATCGCCGATTATGCGCTGCGCAATTCCGGCAACGACGCCGTGTTCAGCCCGGTCGTCTACGTCGGGCCCAATCGCGGCTTTGCGGTCGACCTCGATGCCCAGCTCCCGATCGTCCGTGACCGCCTCAGCCTCGCGGCGGGGGTCAGCTATCGGTATGAGGAGAATTTCATCGGGGAGGATGGCCGCCAATTGCAGGGCGGCGGCGTCTTGCGGTGGCGGCCGAGCGACGGTGTCGAGGTCAAGTCCTTCTATGGGCGAATGAACTTCGCCGACGACCGGACGATCGGCCAGATTTTCACCGCCAGGCCCTATCTGCCACCAAGAATCGATCGCCGCTTTTTCGGCCTCGACTGGGCGCTGAACCAGGTCGACCGGCAATTCTTCGGGAGCGTCGCCTCGGTCCAGCTGACCGACGATTGGCAGGTCCGCGGCGGGCTGTTCCGCTGGAAGAATGAAGGCGCCAACCTGACCGAGCTCTACCGCAACACGAAGCCGGACGGTTCGGCCCAGCGACAGCTCATCGCGACCCGCGATCAGACGCAAAAGTCGAACTCCGGCGAGCTGCGCTCGTCCTATGGGCTTACCGAAGGCGACCGGCGGCACACCCTGCACTTGGCGGTGCGCGGGCGCGACACGAAGCGGGCGTTCAACGGCGCCGACGTGCGCGACCTTGGGCCGACGGTGATCGGCATCGACAACGACGTGGCCGAGCCCGAGTTCGACTTCAAGCCGCTGTCGCGGGACGAGGTCCGTCAGGTGACTGCCGGCATCGGCTACGAATTGCGCTGGCCGGGCGTCGCCGAGCTCAGCCTGGGCCTGCAGAAAACCGACTATCGGAAGACGACACACGTGCCCGGCCTGGAGCCGCTGGTCACGCGCGATCGGCCGTGGCTGTACAACGGCACGGCCGCGATCCACGTCACCGACAAGCTGGTGGCCTACGCCGGCACGACCCGCGGGCTGGAGGAGAGCGGGACCGCGCCCGCCAACGCCGTCAACCGCAGTTCCGCCCCGCCGGCCCTGCGCACCAGCCAGCGCGACGCGGGTTTCCGCTACACCATCATGCCGCGGCTAAGCCTGGTCGCGGGCCTGTTCGACGTTCGAAAGCCCTATTTCAACCTCGACCAGGACAAGGTCTATCGGGAGCTCGGAACGGTCCGGCATCGCGGCATCGAACTGTCGCTGGCGGGACAGCCGATTACGGGCTTGAGCGTCGTCGCCGGCGGCGTGCTGCTCGACGCCGATGTCTCGGGCGAGGCAGTGGACCTCGGCATCATCGGACCCAAGCCTGTGGGCACCACCGCGCGCGCACTGCGCGCCAATTTCGATTATCGCGTGCCCGGCTTCGATCCGCTGTCGATCGACCTCGGGAGCACGCACACCGCGGGGAAGATCGCCAGCACGCTCGAATATGGCGAGCTCGGCGGCGCGCAATTGCGCACCGATTCGCGCACGACCTTCGATTTTGGCGCGCGTTACCGCTTCAAGGCGGGCGCGATCCCCGCGACGCTCCGCGCGCAGGTCACCAACCTGTTCGACACCTACGGCTGGGACGTGTCGTCCAACGCCGGCTTCCGCTTCATCGACAAGCGCCGCCTGCTACTCAGCCTGGCCGCGGACATCTGACGGCCTGGGTCAGCAGTGACCCAGAGCGCGATGTTCGGCGGTGCACGTCGGCGTGGCGGCGGCCGGCGGAGGCGGCGGCGCGGGCGCGGCCGGCTTGGCCTTGGCCGGGGCCGGCTTGGGTGCCGCGGCCTTGGGCGCCGGCTTCGCGGCTTCCGGCTCGGGACGTGCCGGTTCCGCCGGCGCGGCGGGGGCGGGCTCCGTCGCGGGGGCAGGGGCAGCCGCATTCTCCACCGGTTCGGGAACGACCGCATTCGCCGCATTAGCCACCGCAAGCTCGTTGGCCGGTTCGCTCGGGGCACCGCAGGACGATAGCAACAGGGCTGTCACCGTCAGCGGCAAAAATACAGATCTCATGTTCAAACTCCTCAAAACCAGAAGCGGACGCCGGCCAGCAGGCTGAAGCCGTCGGTGCGTTCGCCTTCCGCACGGCGGAACACGCGCGTGTCGCCGAACGCGCGCTCATATTTGACGCCGACGTAAGGCGCGAACAACGGCGACAGCTGGTAGCGAAGCCGGAGGCCGACTTCGGCATCCGACACGCCCGCGCCAATCCCAAGCTCGGGAATATCCTGCGCCGACAGATGGATTTCGGCGCGCGGCTGCAGGATCAGTTTCTGCGTGATGCGAAGGTCATATTCCGCCTCGGCGCGCGCGGTCAGCTCGCCCTTGGTCGACAGGAAAGCGGTGCCTTCAACCTCCCACCAATAAGGCGCAAGCCCCTGGACGCCGAGCGCCAGATGTGTGCGGTTGGGGCCGGGCTGCGGATCGAAACGAACGCCCGCCTGAAGGTCGAACCACGGGTCGATCGCATGGCTCCATAGCGCCTGCACCTCGATATGTTCGGGCTTGGCGCGCCAGTCGCCCTCGACCTCGCTCTTCAGCCAGAGCTTATCGATATCGCCGCCGTACCAGGCTTGCGCGTCGAGCAGATAGCCGTCGCGCCCATTGCGGATGCGCGTCTCGGCACGATCGACGAGCAACTTGGACGCTGCCATCCCGCCATGTTCCTCGCGCAGGATATTGCGGCTGCGCGCCATGGCATCGCCGAAGACGGTGTCCGCGGCATGTGCCGGACCCGATGAGGCCGCGGGCGGCGGGGGGAGGATCGGAATCTCCGGCCCTGCCGCGGCCTGGCCCATATTGTGTCCGGCATGGGGGTCGCCGCTCCCCGGCTGCGCGGGCAAGGTGCAATGGCCCATCGCCGCATGTTCGGGCGTGCAGGTCGATGGCTGCGGCGCAGGCGCCGCGGGTGGCGGGGCAGGGGCGGGCAGCTTGCAATGGCCCATCGCGGCATGCTCCGCCGTGCACGTCGATTGCGGTGCGACCGTTGGCGACGCCGCCGCGGGCGCCGGCATTTTGCAATGCCCCATTGCGGCATGTTCGGCCGTGCAGCTTTGCGCGGGCGGTGTCGCGACCGGCGCAGGCATCTTGCAATGGCCCATCGCTGCATGTTCGGGCGTGCACGTGGCAGGTGACGCGGCCGGTGCAGCGCCGCTCGGCGCTGGGGACTGAGCAAGCGCCGGACTTGCGGCGCCGGCAAGGAGCAGAGCGACAAGGATCCTCATGCCGCACCTCCTTCCAGCGGGCGGACGGTGACGACGCGCATCATCCCGGCGTGCATGTGATAGAGCATGTGGCAGTGAAACGCCCAGTCGCCCGGCGCATCGGCGGTGAGGTCGAGGTCGACAAACGCTCCCGGCAGTACGCGCACCGTATGCTTGAGCGGCTGATGCCCGGGATTGCCGTTGACGATCTCGAAGAAGTGGCCGTGCAAATGCATCGGGTGGGTCATCATCGAATCGTTGATCAAGCGCAGGCGCACGCGCTCGTTCCGCGCGAAGCGATAGGGTTCGGGGTTCTCGCTCAGTTTCTTGCCGTCCATCGACCACATGAAACGCTCCATGTTGCCGGTCAGGTGGATGTCGATGCGGCGCGTCGGAACGCGCGTGTCGCTGTTGGGCTTCAATGAAACCAGGTCATTGTGGGTCAGCACCCTGTGGCCGACATCGTCGAGGCCGATTCCGGGATGGTCGTTGCGGTTGACCGGCATCGGCGCGATCATGTCGACGCCCGGGCCGACCTTGAAGTCGACCTTCGATTTATCGCGCATGTCATGGTCCATCGGCGCGGCGGACGCGCCGCCGCCATGCGCCGAATGGTCCATCCCGCCCATGCCCATCCCGGCCATGCCCATGTCGGCCATGGTCAGCGTCGGCCGCGGGCGCAGGCCCGGCACCTCGGCGCGCATGCCGGCGCGCGGCGCAAGCGTGGCGACACCCATGCCCGACCGGTCAATCCCTTCCGCCACGAAGGTGTAGGCGCGGTCCTCGGGAACGACGATGAGATCGTAGGTCTCGGCATTGCCGATCTGCAGCTCGTCGACCTCGACGGGGCGAACCTCGATCCCGTCGGTGGCGACTACCATCAGCTTGAGGCCGGGAATGCGGATGTTGAAGATGGTCTGCGCCGCCGCATTGATAAGGCGCAGGCGCACCCGCTCGCCGGGACGGAACAGCCCGGTCCAATTCTCGCGCGGGCCATGGCCGTTGATCAGATAGGTGTAAGTCGCGGCCGTCACGTCCGAAATGTCGGTCGGGTCCATGCGCATCTTAGCGAACATCGCCGCGTCGGCGGGCGACACCTTGTCCGCGCCCTTGTTGCTCAAGGTGCGCTTGTTGCGGTTGAAAAACCCGCCTTCCTGCTTGAGCCGGGTGAAGACCGTGTGCGGATGCATGAAGGTCCAGTCGGACAGGACGATCACATGCTCGCGGTCATATTGCACCGGGTCGGGCCCGGCGGGATCGATCACGATCGGCCCGTAATGGCCCATTTGCTCCTGCAGCCCGCTGTGGCTCAACCGCACCTTCTGCCCTTCCCTGAGGCGAATGAGCGGGGCCGGGATCGTCCCGTTGATGGCGATTGCGTGTCCGGTCCGTCCATCCACCGGGAAACTGGTTTCGGCGACTGTCAGGCGAATATCGGTGCCGCTGAGCGTGCCCGTGCTTTTGGTCGCCACGCCGTGGCTGACACGCTTGGCCCATGCGGGTTGCAGCCCGGCCGCCGCGGCAAGCGCGGCGCCGCCGCCGATGAAGGCGCGGCGGTTCAACGAAAGCAATTCAGTCATATGATCTCCACGCCCTATGCGAGCGCTCGAAGCAAATCATTTTGCATGGGTGGGAAAGGGCGCCGCCACCCGGCGACGCCCCCCAAATCAATGGCCGGCGTGGCCCTGGTGGGCGGCGGCGTCGGCGGATGCCGGCTTGGCCTCGGCTTTGTCCATGCACGCCATCTTGCCGTCCTTGCCCTTCATCGTCTCGCAGCATGCCTTGCAGTCATGCTTTCCCTGCTGGTGCTGCGAATGATCCGTGCCCGCCGGCATGGCGTGCCCCGCATGGGGATCCGCCGCGGGCGCGGCCTGGGCGAAGGCGGGAACGGACAATGTCAGCGCGATTGCGCCAAGAATGATCTTCATCTGAATTCTCCGAAATTTGCTGAAATGCACGTGGGATCGTGTTTCAGCCGCGCCTCGGAGGGGGCGTTGCGATTTCGGGCACGATCCCGGCAAAGGGCACGGCGATTGCGGCGCTGCGCGGGAGCGACGGCTTCAGCGCGGGTGCCGGCACTGGCGATCCGGCCACCGCGATCGCCGCGCACATCGCCTGGCAGTCCATCTGCGACGACGAAGGCGCCTCGCGCTCGGCCGGCTGTTCGTCGCAATGGCCCATCGCCATTGCGGCATGCCTGGCCGGCATCTCGGACGCGCTTGCCGGCATCCCGCCCATGCCGAATGGCATTAGCACGAGTGCAACCAGCGTCAGAAACTTGAGGAGCACCGATGTCATGTGCGCCGCCTTTACCCGCGTGCGCCTTGCCCCACAATGACTGGCGTGGGGCGACAGCCGGTGCGGGAAGGAATGGTGGACGCACTAGGGCTCGAACCTAGGACCCGTTGATTAAAAGCGCTGTCCCGAGCTCTTCGTCGATTCCGGTTCGAGCAGTCATTGGCTTCTGCTTTCGACTCGAAGCGGACGTCTCATCCCACGCTGCTGGCTCTGCTCCCAACGTCGCATCGGAATTCCAACGCCCGGACACCGACCAAAGCCGGTGTCCCGATGGCTTGACCAAGCCGCGAGAGTTTGTATTTACGTGATATCGTATTAATACGTTGGAACAAGCTGCTGATGCCGACAGATAAGAAGCGCCGGGTTACACCAAGCCGCGAACCCGAAGTCCTGCTCGATGACCTGTGCAACGCGCTGCTGACGCCCAGCGGCCGTGAGGAAATGCGCAACCTCCTGCGGGACCTCTGCACGCCCGCCGAGCTTCGTACGCTGGCTGAGCGCTGGCACGTTGCCCGCCTGCTGGACACGACGGAAATGCCGTATCGCGACATCCACCTTGCAACCGGTGTGAGCACCACCACGATCGTTCGCGTCGGCCGCTTCCTTCGCCTTGAGCCGCACCAGGGGTACCGCCGCGCCATCGACACGCTGGGCGCGCGCAATGCTCGCTGATCGCACCCGACTTCATATCGCGCTCCAGAAGTCGGGGCGCCTGTCGGACCTCAGCCGTGATCTCCTTCGCGACGCGGGCTTTCGAATCCAGCGCAGCAAGAACAGCCTGACGGCGCGGGTCGAGAATTTCCCCGCGGAGCTGATGTTTGTGCGCGACGACGACATCCCGACGTTCGTGAGTGACGGGGTCTGCGAGTTCGGGATCGTCGGACAGAACGTTCTTGAGGAATTTGCGCTCGGCGCGGATGAGCAACGCTACGAGGTGCTCGCTGAACTCGGCTTTGGCGGCTGCAGCCTCAAGATCGCGGCGCCCGAAACACTCGCTTACGATGGTCCCAAGTCGCTCACGGGGGAACGCATTGCGACGTCCTATCCTCGGATTGTCCGCCGCTATCTGGCCGAACAGGGCATCGACGCGAAGATCGTGAAGATGAACGGCGCCGTGGAATTGGCGCCGCGGCTGCAGATCGCCAATTTCGTTTGCGACCTCGTGTCTACGGGTGCCACGCTCGAGGCCAACGGACTGCGGCCGGTCGAGACGGTGCTCGACAGTCAAGCCGTGCTGATCCGCACAACGAAGATGTTGGACGATACTCGCAGCAAGCTCTCCGCGGGGCTGCTGACCCGCGTCGACGGGGTGCTGACGACCAAAGAATCGAAATACATCATGCTCAACGCCACCGGCCAGTCGTTGCAGCAGATTACATCGCTACTACCCGGCGCGGGGGCGCCTACCATCGTGCCGCTGCACGGTCGGCCAGGGCAATTCGCTGTCCACGCCGTCTGCCAAGAATCCGTGTTCTGGGAGACGCTGGAGCAGCTCAAGGGTGCCGGCGCGTCGGCAATCCTCGTTGTCCCAATCGAAAAGATGATGATGTGAACACCTACGAGTGGAACGCGCTCGACGGGCGAGGCCGCCGCGAGGCGCTGGCCCGCCCGGAGCAACGCGGCGACGCGAGGCTGACTGCGGCCGTGGAGGAGGTCGTCGCCGCCGTGCGCGAGCGCGGCTGGGACGGCCTGTCCGCCGTTGCGCAGCAGATCGATGGTTGGGAACCGTGCCCGGTGGAGGTTGCGCCGGTGGCTGCGGTCGCCCGTCGAACCTTGGCGCCTGAGCAACTCGCGGCGATCGAGCTGGCGGTACGCAACATTCGCACCTTTCATGAGGCCAGCAGGCCGCCCGACATTGCGGTGGAAACCGCGCCGGGGCTGTTGGTCCGCAAGGTGTGGCGGCCGATTGACCGGGTCGGCCTTTACGTGCCCGGCGGAGCGACGCCTCTGTTCTCGACGCTGTTGATGCTGGCGATCCCCGCACGAACCGCGGGCGTAGGCGAGATCGTGACGGTCACGCCACCCCGCAGCGACGGCAGCCTCTCGCCGCTCGTCGCGCTCGCTGCCGAGCTGTGCGGAATTGAGGCGATTTGGACAGTCGGGGGCGCCCAGGCGGTGGCGGCGCTTGCTTTCGGCGCCGGCCCGATCCCGAAGGTCGACAAGATCTGCGGGCCGGGAAACGCCTGGGTCGCCGAGGCAAAGCGGCTGGTGGCGAGCATGGCCGGCGGACCGGCGATCGACATGCCCGCCGGCCCGAGTGAGCTGATGGTCATCGCCGATGCCGATGCCGATGCGGCCAGGGTCGCCGCCGATCTGCTGAGCCAGGCCGAGCATGACGCGGCGGCCCAAGTCCTTCTGGTCACGCCCTCGGAGGCGTTGGCGGGGCGCGTGCTTGCCGAAGTCGACGAACGGCTTCCGCGGCTGCCGCGCGCCGCAATCGCGCGGGCTTCGCTTGAGCAAGGGCGAGTGGTGCTGACGGCCGATCTCGCGGAGGCGGTGGAGGTCGCGAACGTCTACGCGCCCGAGCATCTATCGCTCGCTGTCGCCGATGCGGAAGCTTTCGTCCCGCTCGTGCGCAATGCCGGCGCGGTGTTCGCCGGCGGGGCGGCGGCCGAAACGTTCGGCGACTATCTAGGAGGCTCCAGCCACGTGCTCCCGACCGATGGTGCCGCGCGCGCCTGGAGTGGCGTCGGCGTCTACACTTTCCTCAAGGCGATGAGTGTGTTGTCAGTGTCGCCCGAAGCGGCTCGACGGATCTCGGCCCCGGCCGCCTTGCTCGCGCGGTTGGAAGCGCTCGAGGCGCACGCTTTGGCTGCCGATGCCCGGCTGGAGCGCGTGTAGATGAGCTCGCTTGCGGAGCGTCTGGCGCGGCCGGAGATCCTCGCGCTAGAGCCATTTGACATCGCGGCCCAGGCGAACTCCGCCTTCGGCCCCGACGCGATCAAGCTCGATGCGAACGAAAATCCATTTTCACCGCTGTCGGATGGCCCGTTGGCGGCGGGGCTCAATCGCTATCCTGAGCCACAGCCCGCGCGGCTGACGCGGGCGCTTGCCGCTCTCTATAACGTCGTGCCGGAGAATCTCGTCGTCACGCGCGGCGCCGACGATGCAATCGACGTGCTGGTGCGCGCCTTCTGCAGGGCCGGGGAGGATGCTGTGGCGATTCCGTCACCGACATTTTCGGCTTATGCGCATTTTGCGAGGCTCCAGGGTGCGCGCATCATCTCCGTGCCGCTGGGCTCCGAGTTTGAGTTCGTCCCAGCCGACTACGTCGCGGCTCTGAGGGACGCGCCGGGCCTGAAGCTTGCCTTCATTTGCTCGCCCAATAATCCGACCGGCAACGCGGTCGCCCCTGAGCAGGTGCTCGAGGTCGCCGACAGGTTACTGGACACGATCGTCGTCCTGGACGAGGCCTATCTCGAGTTCGCGTCGGTGCCGAGCCTTGCGGCCGAAGCGGCGAAGCGCCCGAACCTGGTGGTGCTGAAAACCCTTTCGAAGGCATTCGGCCTGGCGGGTGCCCGCGTCGGCTGCGCGATCGGTAACCCTGAGCTGATCGCGATCGCTGCGCGGGCATTGCCTCCTTACCCGCTGCCCAGCTTGTCGGTGGAAGCGGCGATGGCCGCGCTCGCGCCGTACAGACGCCCGATCCACGAGGAACGCATTGCGCGAATTATCGCCGAGCGCGAGCGGATGGCGCCGCTGCTCGCAGCCTCCCCGATCGTTCGCTCGGTTCGCACCGGCGGTGGCAACTTCCTGTTCCTCCAGGTTGAGGAGCCTCAGGTTCTTGCGGAGAAGCTGCGAGGGCTGGGCATTCGGGCGCGGTTCCGGCCCAATGCCGCGCCGGGTGGGGTTCGCCTGACGATCGGCTCCGAAGGGGAAAATGCGGTTGCGCTGGCGGCGTTTGGGGTCCCAGCCGCGTCGGCGCCCGATCGGCGAGCGGAACTGGTGCGCGAGACCAAGGAAACGAAGATTGCCGTGGCGGTCGACCTCGATCGCGCCACTCCCCGGCGCATCGAAACCGGAGTGCCGTTCTACGACCACATGCTCGACCAGGTTGCCGCGCATGGCGAATTCAGCCTGATCCTGACCTGCGCGGGCGACCTCGACATCGATGCGCACCACAGCGTCGAGGATTGCGCGATTGCGCTCGGCTCCGCGCTTTCGCGCGCGCTCGGCGAGCGTCGCGGCATCGGCCGTTTCGGCTTCACCCTACCGATGGACGAGGCGCAGGCGCAGGTGCTCATCGATTTATCGGGCAGACCCTATAGCCGGTTCGAGGGCAGCTTCGAGGCCAGCCACATTGGCGCCTATCCGACCGAAATGACTAGCCACGTCTTCCGCTCGCTCGCCGACAGCATGAACGCCGCGATCCACGTCAAGGTCGAAGGCGAGAACGACCACCACAAGACCGAGGCTTGCTTCAAGGCGTTCGGCCGCGCGCTTCGCCAGGCGGTTCGGCACGAAGGCGATCCGGCGCTGGCGCCTAGCACCAAAGGCGTGCTGTGAAGCTGGTGATCGTCGATCTCGGCTGCGGCAATGTCGGATCGGTCCGGCACGCTTTGAGGCGGTTCGGGATCAAGCCGGTCGCGAGTTCGGACGCCGAGGAGATATCGCGCGCGGACAAGGTTCTGCTGCCGGGCGTCGGCGCGGCCGGCTACGCGATGGAGCGCATCGACGCGCTGGGCCTGCGCCAGACGTTGACCACGCTTCGCCAGCCGGCGCTCGGCATTTGCCTCGGAATGCAGCTGCTGTTCGAGCGTAGCGAGGAGGCGGGTGCTGCGTGCCTCGGGATCATTCCCGGTCAGGTGCGGGCTTTGCAACCCACGCCGGGTTTCCCCGTGCCGCACATGGGTTGGACCCGCGTCGAGGTGCGGGATCCCGGCATCGGCATCGACGACGGCGAATATTTCTACTTTGCCCACAGCTTCGTCTGCGATGACGGGCGCGCCACCGTGGCCGCCGCCGATTACCTCCGGCCGATCCCGGCTGTAATTCGGCACCAGAATTGGCTCGGCGCCCAATTCCATCCCGAACGGTCCGGCCCCGCCGGTGCGCGCTTTCTGCAAAGCTTTCTGCAATGATCGTTTATCCGGCAATGGACCTGATGGGCGGGCGCGTCGTGCGCCTTCGCCAGGGTCGGTTTGACGAAGCGACCGACTATTCCGCCGACCCCGAAAGCGGGCTTCGCGCATTTGCCGTCGCAGGCGCCGAATGGGCGCACGTCGTCGATCTGGACGGCGCCCGGGCGGGCGAGCCCGTCCAGCATGAGCGCATCGCCCAGCTCGCGCGCGGCTTGCCGCTAAAACTGCAGGTCGGCGGGGGCGTGCGTTCGCGCGAGCATGTCGAACATTTGCTCGATTCCGGCGTGGAACGCGTCGTCGTCGGCAGTGTCGCCGTCCGCGCGCCGGAAATGGTGCGTGACTGGATCGCCGCCTTTGGTGCGGAGCGGATTACGCTTGCGCTGGATGTTCGAATGACCGCGGCTGGTCCGCAGGTTGCCGTCTCCGGCTGGACGGAAGTCACGGATGCAAGCCTGTGGACCGTGGCCGATTACTTTCCGGGAGCGCGCCATTTGCTTCTGACCGACATTGCCCGCGACGGCGAACTCGCCGGGCCGAACTTCGCGCTGCTCGATGATGCCGTAAATCGGCTTCCCCAGCTTGAGGTTCAGGCTTCCGGCGGCGTGTCGTCGCTGGTCGACATCGAGCGCCTGACCACCTCCGGCGTCATCGTCGGCAAGGCGCTTTGGGAGGGCCGTGTGCAGCTTGAGGATGCGATCGCTCGTGCCCGCGCGTAGGATCATCCCCTGCCTCGACGTGAAAGATGGGCGCGTGGTCAAGGGCGTCCAGTTCCGCGACCACCGCGACGCGGGCGACATCGTCGAACAGGCCCTTCGCTATCGCGACGAGGGCGCCGATGAGCTCGTCTTCTACGACATTTCCGCAAGCGCCGAGGGCCGCAGCCTGGACCTGTCTTGGGTCGGGCGGATTGCCCAAGTGATCGACATCCCATTCGCGGTTGCCGGCGGGATCCGCACTCGCGATTCGGCCGCCGCTTGCCTCGGCGCCGGGGCGGACAAGGTGTCGATCAACTCACCAGCGCTCGAACGGCCCGAGCTGATCGACGAGCTTGCGAGGGACTTCGGCGCGCAATGCGTGGTGCTTGGTGTCGACAGCTTCGAGGACGGCGGCGACTATCGCGTGAAGCAATATACCGGCAATCCCTTGACCACCCGCGATACACGCCGCCGGACGCTCGACTGGGCGCGGGAGGCGTGCAGCCGCGGCGCCGGCGAGATCGTGCTCAACTGCATGCGGCGAGACGGCGTTCGCACGGGATATGACCTCGCCCACACGACCGAGGTGGTCGAGGCAGTCAGCGTCCCGGTCGTGGCGTCGGGCGGCGCGGGCGAGCCCAGGCATTTCCGCGATGCGTTCAACGCCGGCGCGAGCGCAGCGCTCGCTGCGACTGTGTTCCACGATCGCGTGATTTCCATTCCGGACCTCAAGGAGTTTCTCGCCACATGCGGGATCGAAATGCGCCGCTGACCAGCGCCGAAGTCGATGGGCTCTCTTGGGACAAGATGGACGGACTGCTGCCGGCAATCGTGCAGGGCCGCGCCTCGGGCCGGGTGCTGATGCTGGGTTATATGAATCGCGAGGCGCTACAGGCGACGCTCGAAAGCGGGTTCGCGACTTTCTTCAGCCGCTCCAAACAGCGGCTGTGGCGCAAGGGTGAAACCAGCGGCAACGTCCTTGATGTGCAGGCGGTGACCAGCGACTGTGATGGCGACTCGTTGCTCGTGATCGCCGATCCGCACGGGCCGACTTGCCACGAAGGCAGCCTGAGTTGCTTCGGCGACGCCTGGCTGCGCGGGCCCGGCTGGCTCGCCGAGGTGTCGGCGATTGTTGCCGAGCGCGCGGCCTCGGGGGAAGACTCGAGCTACACCCGCCACTTGCTCGAGGGTGGAGCGGAACGCATCGCGCAGAAGATTGGGGAGGAAGCGGTCGAGCTGGCACTCGCGGCGGTAACACGCGACGCCGCGGGCTGTGCCGAGGAGGCGGCCGACCTCCTCTATCACCTTGTCGTGCTGCTTCAGGTGCGCGGAATGGAGTGGGAGCAGGTCATCGAAGTGCTCCGCCGCCGACACTCGGCGGCACCGCCATCTGAATGACGTCCACGGCGGCTTCGTATAGCTGCGGCGTCGCCGCCGCGATCACCCGTCCGGCGGCAAAGTCGGTGCCCCCCGACCAGTCTCCGAACACGCCTCCTGCGCCCCGAACCACTGCAACCAGCGCGTGATAGTCATGGGGCTTAAGGGCGCATTCGACGACGAGGTCAATCGTGCCAGCAGCGAGCCGCGCGTAGGCGTAGCCATCGTGGCCGTACCGAGTCATCCGCACCGCGCGCCGGAGTCCGGCAAAAGCGTCCTCCGCCTGGCCAGCGAACAGGAACGGGTCCGTCGTTGAAAGCCGCGCCTGTTCAAGCTCGGTGCAGCCGCTCGATTGAAGCGCTGCACTGATGCCGGCACGCTCGCACCAGGCCGCGGCGCCGTCGCCGACGTAGCGCTCGTCGAGGCGGGGCGCGTCGATGATCCCGAGCACCGGCTGCCCGTTTTCGAGCAACGCGATAAGTGTTGTCCAAGTGGGAAGGCCGCAAACGTAGGAACGCGTGCCGTCGATTGGATCGAGGCTCCAGCTATAGGGACTGCTGCCGAGCTGTTCGCCGAACTCCTCTCCCGCGAAACCGTGCTCGGGATACGCCTCCCCAATCAGACGTTGCATCGCGTTCTCGGCGGCTCGATCCGCTTCTGTCACAGGGTCGAAAAGGCGCGCAGCGCCCTTGTTTTCGACCGCAATCATTCCCGTCGCGGACGCTAGGGTGACCAGCCGCGCTGCATCGGCGAGATGTGAGGCGAAGTTGCTGAGTTCAGGCGTGACCATGACGGAAGTTGGGTGAAGATGCGCCGCCGCGCGGTCAAGCAACAGTGAGGTCGAGCGCGCGCGGCGCAACGTACGATTTCGCCCCATTCCGAACCTGCAGCGGTCGTCGAGCATGCCGCCACGAATCTGGTACCCCAGTGGTACCCTGGCGCGACTGAGGATCGGTAAAAAACCGCTAAGTGACTGAAAAATGGTGGACGCACTAGGGCTCGAACCTAGGACCCGCTGATTAAGAGTCAGCGTCAGTACAGAGCGGCGGCGACGGCAATCATACCTTAATCGTTGTCGTACTTAGTTTTTTGTCATCACCCGTTTTCAGAACTCGTCGCAAATCTGATTGCTAGTGATTGCTATGTGATTGCTGACGATGGTATCAGCTGACCTAGTGAGCACGGTGAAGATCAGCAAAACTGAAGTGGATGCGGCGAAACCGGGTCTCGCAGACGCTTTTCTTTGGGATACCGAACTGAAGGGCTTTGGACTGAAAATCACTCCTGCGGGCAGCAAGGTCTACATCTACCAGTATCGAGTTGCCGAGCCGAAGAAGGCGGCGCGGACGGCGGCTAAGCGCTACACCATCGGAAAGCATGGCGATCCTTTCACACCTGCGATGGCAAGAGAGAAAGCGAAAGAGCTCGCCGGAAAGGTCGCGGCCGGCGTTGACCCCAGGGAAGAGGAAATCGAAAAGGCGGCCGCGAAGCGTAAGGCCATCGAATTGGCTGAGGAAAAGGCCCGGCTCGAAGACGAGCTAACGTTTGAAAAGCTGACTGCTCTTTGGCTCCACGAATATGAGCATGAAAAAGAGCGGCGACCTTCGAGCGTCCGCCTTGCACGACTGGTGGTGCAAAACCACCTCCGGCCTTTCCTCAGAGGCAAGCCGTTTCCACACATCGATCGAAGTGATTTGCAGCGCGTGTTAGATGCGATTCCCGTCGAGCGGCGTGGCATCAGGCGAGCGGTCTTCACTTATGCGTCAGTTTTGTTCGGATGGGCGACCAAGCGCGGTGACATACCTGATAATCCGCTCTCGCAGATGGCAAAGCCCACTGCGCCTAGAGCTCGCGACCGGGTCCTCGACGACCGCGAGCTTGCTCTGATCTGGCAAGCCAGCACGACATTAGGCCGGCCGTTTGGACCATTTTTCCGGCTGCTCATTTTGACAGCTCAACGTCGCTCGGAAGTTGCCGAAATGCGTTGGCAAGAGCTTGACCGGAGTGCCGCGACGCTAACTATTCCAGCTGAGCGAGTGAAGAACCGCAAAGCCCACATTGTGCCGCTGTCGCCGCTGGCGATTGCCGAACTTGACGCCGTTGCTGGCGTGGAGGGTGCAGAAGAGCCGCGATGGCCGACTGTAGGCGTAGTTCTAACGACCACCGGCACAACCGGTATTAGCGGCTTCACTAAAGCCAAGCGGGCGCTAGATGCTGTCGTGGCGGATTGCAGTGAAGGCAAGGCGCTCCCTGATTGGCGCGTTCATGATATTCGGCGCACGGTGGCCACCGGCTTTCAGCGGCTTGGTGTCCGCTTCGAAGTCACAGAAGCTGTATTGAACCATATCAGCGGTTCAAAAGCTGGAGTTGCAGGCATCTATCAGCGGCATGACTGGGCTTTGGAAAAGCGTGATGCCCTCAACGCTTGGGCGCGTCACATCGAAGAGCTCTTAGAAACGTCTGGCCGCTCAGAGATCTTGCGTCTCGAGGGAGCGGGAGCGTGATTGATATCGCCCAGATTGAACCGGTTGTCGCGTCCATGCACGGGGATCAACGCGACCTGGTGGAGTTGCTGCGCTCTGGCAAGCCGCTTTGCCAGTCTGTGCGAGAATACCTTGCGGATGAATTAGAGAGGCTGCCCCCGGACCGTTTCAGGCAGAGAACGAAGGTCAACCGCGACGTTGCTCGAGAAGATTACCGCATCCATGTGCTTGTGAGGGAAGCGAAGTGGATGTTGAACGTAGGCGCTGGAGCAAGTTTAGACGCTCACGTTTCCGACAGAGCGGCACTTGATTGGCTGGCCGAGCAGGGCATCGAGATTGAGTCCGAACGCCTGAACAACGCGAAGCGACGGCGCAGAGCAGCAGGGAAGTAAGCTCCGACTGCGGCTTACTGTGCGCCCATGACAACAGCAGATTAGCACTGGTGCCACCTGATCACGGAGGCACCAATGAGAGAATTATATAAGACGCCTGAGGCCGCGGAGTTTCTGCGGCTTGGGAAGCCTACACTTGAACGACTTCGCCTCACTGGGGAGGGGCCTCGATATTGCAAGTTAGGTGGCGCTGTCCGCTATCGCCGCTGCGACTTAGAGGCATGGCTCGAGAGCTGTCTGACTCGCTCCACCAGCGAGGTAGCGTGAGATGGGCGGCTTGTTCGAGGATGACACACCGCCGGCGGATCAGCCGTATTCAGTTTTTGAGCGGCACTCCCTGTTTTTGGTGCGGGTGCCCCACGGCGTGCCGATCAAAACGAATGGCCTGGTGATCGCGGAATGTGCACCCATTCCCACCGACGATTACCTCGACATGCTGATCAACAGAGCCCTTCGCGATCGGTCGGGCACATGATTAGCAGTGAGAATCAGCTAGTCGCACGTACATACTGCGCGTCAGACGTACCCGTCTTTCCGTGTAAGGAGGCGGGCGAGGGTTCAAAAAGCCCGTATGTGGCCAATGGTTTCCATGAGGCTACTGCTCGCCTCGACAGACTGAACGATTGGGCAGCGAAGTATCCGACCGCGATTTACGGCCTGCCATGCTCGGCCAACAACGTGTTAGTTCTTGATGCCGACCGTCACGGGAATGGTGACGGCGTTGCCAATGTTATGGCAATATATGCGCAGCATGGTTTTGACTGGAGGTCGGTGCCGGCCGTCCACACGCCCCGGGACGGGCTGCACTTCTTCTTTCAGAAACCGAAGACTCTGGGGAAGACCAAAGGCCGGCTCGCAGACGCCGTCGATGTCCGAGACAATGGCTATGTCATCGCGCCGGGCAACAAACTGCCAGACGGACGTCGCTATGCGATATTAAATGGCACATTAGAGCAACTCGTGTCTGCAATCGCTAATCGAGCATTGCCAATAATGCCCGATTGGCTGGTTACAGCCGTGTTGCAGCCATATCGGGTGCCATCTCGTTCGAGCGTGCCGGCAACGCCAGAAATCGCCACCAATCAGTTAAGCGGCTTGATCCAAGCGGTGGTCAGGGCGCCCACCGGCAGCCGGAACCGGCTACTCTTTTGGGCGGCCTGTCGGCTCGGCGACTTCGTAGATGCAGGCGTCGTGCAAAGAGATGTAGCATTTGCCTTGCTCTTTGAGGCTGGACAGCAAGCCGGATTGAGCCGCCGCGAGGCACAGGCGACTTCATTGAGTGGCCTTCGCCGCGGGGAGCTCGGCCGTGGATGCTAGCACTGCTAATCCGGCCAATTGGACGCGCGAAGACGCTACCGCTTTTGCGCAGACGCAAGCCGCCGAAGCGTCGGTTCCTCCCGAGAAGCGGCCGCTGTTCCGAGATCCTCCAGCGGCGCAACCGTTCCCGGTTACAGCGTTAGGGCCACTGGGAAATGTGGCATTGGCACTTCATCATCGCACTCAAGCGCCCGTCGCTATGTGCGCGCAATCTGCTTTGGCCGCCGCGACCTTAGCCGTCCAAGCGCAACGCAACGTAGAATTGCCGGGTGGCGGCTGTAAGCCCCTCACGGGATTCCATGTGACAATCGCTGACAGTGGTGAACGCAAGTCCAGCGTCGATCGAATTGCTTTGGCTCCCGTGCTGCGGGTTGAAGAGGAGTGGCGGCAAGATTCCGAACGTGACCGCCTCTCGTACATCAACGCCAAGGCTGCATGGGACACTGGGCGCGATCGGGCCAGACGTACCAAAGGCGATGTGGCGACCATCCGCGCGGCTCTTGACGCTGTTGGACCTGAGCCGAAGGCACCGCCGCATCCGATGCTACTCGTTGCAGACCCGACGCCAGAAGCGCTGACGTTGCACTTAGCTCTGGGCCGTCCAATGGCAGGGGTCTTCACGGCGGAGGGTGGTCTGCTGATTGGCGGTGCGGCTTTCAACGACGAGGCGAAGATGAGGACAGCAGCGTTGTTCAACACTCTTTGGGATGGGGATGCCATCAGGCGTTTGCGTGTCGGAACTGGTGAGATGTTTCTCCCTGGGCGGCGCTGCTCGGCGCACTTGATGCTGCAGCCAATCGTCGCTGAGGCGCTCCTTGCTGATCCCCTTTTCGAGGGCATTGGGTTCTTAGCACGAACACTGATTGCGGCGCCCAGTAGCACGGCGGGAACGCGCCTCTATCGCGAACCCAACGGCGGTGATGACGCAATATTGGCTGATTACAATGCGCGGCTGACCCACTTGCTGAAGCGGCAATTCATAACGCGACCTGACATGCCCGATGCGCTGGACCCGCCCGTGATGCGGCTGCATCCTGAAGCAAAGGTCGCGTGGATCGCTTTCCATGATCTGTGCGAACAGGCGATTGCACTCAATGGGGGTCTCTCAACGGTCCGACCCTTTGGTGCCAAACTCGCAGAGCATGCCGGCCGGCTCGCGGCAATTCTCACGCTGTATGACAACCCGGATGCCATGGAGGTCCCGTTAGTAGCGATGCAGTGCGGGGTGACGCTCGCCACGTACTATGCCAACGAGATGTTGCGGCTGCACGGTGGCGCATCGATTTCTCGTGAGCTTCGAATCGCACAACGATTGCTCACTTGGTGGCAGAGCCAACGGGACCCCATCCTGCATCTCGCGATGATCTATCAGTTTGGGCCCGTCGAGCTGCGGGACGCCAAATCTGCACGTGCTGCCACAAAGATTCTCGAAGAAAGTGGGTGGGTTCAACGCTTGCCGCCAAATACGATTGTCGACGGAAAAGCTCACAAAGAAGTGTGGAGGCTTGTGCCATGAGCCACGACAAAGTTGCCTGGCCTAGTTTGCCGGCCGGCGCCGTCAGTCCCGCTGATGAGACCGCCAACTTAGCCGCGTCGGCCCCCGTGCATGAGGAGGCGCGGGACGCGCGTGGCCGTTTCCTAACGGGCAATAGCGGGGGCGGTCGGAGGAAGGGGAGCCGCAATCGGCTCACGGAAACGTTCATTGCGGCGATTGAAATTGACTTCGCTGAACACGGACCCGATGCACTGGCGCAGCTGCGCGGGGATGATCCAGCAACCTATCTGCGCATCATCGCTTCCCTCATACCGCGGGATCTGATCCTCAAGCGCGAACAAAGGCCAGACTACTCCGAACTTAGCATTTCCGAGCTTGAAGAGTTGCTTGGACGCGAGCGTGCGAACGGAAGTTTTTCGCGTGCGCTGCAACAGGCACGGCATGGCTATTAAGGCCGCGGAGTGAACCAGCTAGGAACTGTTTGCAGGGACGGGTAGGCGTCGAAAATGGCAGAGCTGAAAGAGATCTCCATTGGTATCGCTCAAGTTCTTCAAAACTCGAAGATTCCGGAACCTCTTCCAGTCCAGCTCTGGAATGAACCGGCAGCGAACGCCGCCAGTCTCGTCCGCCACGTCATCGATGAGTGCATTGATGCCGGTATCTCGTTGGCTGCCGTGCGCGTGGACGAAGACTGCTGGCATGCATGGGTCCTGGATGGTCTTGAGCCGGCGCACCGCGGAGTGCCGCTTCAACGAGATCGCCAACTTCGACAGACCGTAGAATTTTACAGGTTCCCGGCCGCAGCTTGAGCTCCGCGCCGGTCTGATGAAAAACCATCGAAAACGCGACGTTTCGCATTCCAACACTTTCCGCCTGCACTCATGAGCTCAGTTGATCGGCGGTAGCACTGGGCCCTCAATCCAGCCTAAGCTGCTGCGAGGGAACAGGCATACGCCGGGAGAGGTAACTGAATGAGCGTGAACCTGCTCACGAGCCGTGAGGCGGTCTTAGAAGCGATCCGAGAGTGGGACGAACTAGGCCGCAGTGCTTTTCTTCAGAAGTATGGTTACGGCTCTGCCAAGTCGTATTTCGTGCAACACGACGGCAAAGCTTATGACTCGAAGGCTATCGCCGGTGTGGCCGTGGGTAAACAGTTCCCCGATCGCGGCCCCCTCCGCAATGACGAGTTCTCGGGCGGCGAGGTGGTCAGGCAGAAGCTCTCCGCGTTGGGCTTCGAATTCGTAACAGAAGTGAAGATCACTGCAGCCGACCTCTCGTTGTTAGAGAGCTCCCGAGCCAAGGGCCGGTATGCAGACCTCAGTGATGACGAGCGGCAGGCGTATATCCGCATAACCAGCGCTTTGAAGGAAGTTGGGGCCGCCGTCGTCGCCAGTCTTGGCCAGTCAGACTACGAACTGAAGCTAACAGCTGGATTCAACCTGGGGAGTGGAGTTCGAGGTGCTGTCCCAAAAGATCTTTGGTTTGGCATCTACGCCAAGGAGAACGCCGAGGCGTTTGTCGGCAATCCCCAGCTCTTCATGATTGTCTCGACCCGCGGGGTGGAACTTGGGTTCGCGCCATCCACACATCCCAGCGGGTTCTCGGCTAGCTCCATCAAGGCTAAGATGCGCGCTGCAGCCCCGAAGATTTATGATTTGATCCCGAAAAGCGGGTCCCAAGTCGCTCGAGAGCTAGAGCCTTCGCTTGAACAGTCGGGTGGTTGGTTCTTACGGCGCCAAACACGCCTTCAGCCTCAATCCTCTGATTTCAATGGTCTGTCCGATTGGCTCGATTACCTGCACTCCGCCGCGGGCAGGGCTAATGCAGGCGGTAGTATTTCTAGGTACCTGCTCCCTGCTGAACTCGAGGGTCGCGATCTCCTTTCGGAAGCGCTTGAAGCTGCTGAGATCTTTAGACCGCTCATGGAGTTGGTGAGAGCTGATCGCACACCAAATTCAACGGTCCATCCCGACACGACTCCTTTCGCAACGTTGATGGCGCGCTTTCTCTCGGAATTCTCCGATGCCCGCTCTCAACCGTTCGCTGTGATTCAGCCTTTGTGGAGTGCTGCAAGTCACCTTCGCCAGTGGCTTGAGGATCTCCCTCCTGTCGCCAAGCGACCAGATCTGACGGTGAGCTGGAGCGCTGGGAAGGGCGTCTGGGCCAGGGTTCCCTGGATCTCGATCCTAAACCGCAAGGTCACAACTTCCACACAACGCGGACTCTACTGCGTGTTCCTAATCTCACAGGACTTATCGTCGGTTTATCTGACGTTGGCTCAGGGTGTGACCGATCTCAACAACGAGCTCGGGCCAGCTCGTGCAAACGAGGTGTTGAGTGAGCGCGCCTCGAACTTTCGCTCGGGCATCTCCGAGTTGGCGGGGGCGGGCTTCATCCTCGATAACGATGTAGATCTGAAATGCGACGGCCGCCTGGCTCGCGGCTATGAGCAGAGCGTCATCGCGTATGTGAAATACGATGCGACTGCACTTCCGACCGATGCCGAACTTAACTCGCACCTCGAAGCTTTGCTCGCGGCCTATGATGAGCTGGCGCGGTCCGTTGTTACAGGCGACCTCACCCCGGAAGCCGAACCACTTTCCCCGGATCATTCCGACGGGGTGGATATGCCGCCGTTTACAATCGACGATGCAATGGCTGAGCTCTTCCTACCTCGCGAAGAGTTCGAACGCATTCTGAGCACGTGGGTCCGCAAGAAGAACATAGTACTGCAAGGGGCGCCAGGCGTAGGCAAATCATTCATTGCAAAGCGACTGGCCTACGCACTCCTCGGGGTACGAGACGCATCTCGTGTTGAGACGGTGCAGTTCCATCAATCCTACGGATACGAAGATTTCATTCAGGGGTACCGGCCCACGGTTGCCGGAGGTTTCGAACTAAGAGACGGAACGTTTTTCAGATTTTGCCAGCGGGCAGCCAACGATCAAACCCGGCCATATGTTTTCATCATCGATGAGGTCAATCGCGGCAACCTTTCGAAGATCTTCGGCGAACTGATGCTTCTAATCGAGCCCGATAAGCGATCCCGAGAGTGGGGTGTGAGCCTCGCATACAGTGCTGATGGAGATCCGCGATTTTACGTGCCGCCCAACCTTCACATCATCGGCATGATGAACACGGCGGATCGTTCGCTTTCCATGGTCGACTACGCCTTGCGGCGACGGTTTGGGTTTTTTGACCTCGAGCCCGGCTTCACCTCGCCAACCTTTCGCGCACATCTCACTGACAAGGCGATCGGCGAAGAGGTCATTGACTGGGTGATAACCCGCATGACCGCCCTGAACGATGACATAGCTTTGGACACGACAAACCTCGGGCCCGGGTTCCGTATCGGCCACAGCTTTTTTGTTCCTAATGAACCAGTAGCCGACGGAACGGCATGGAGCCGCTCGGTCATGGAGACAGAGATTTATCCATTGCTGAGAGAGTACTGGTTCGACGACTCGGCGAAGGCAGAGAGCTGGTTCGCACGGCTAATCTCATGACGATCCCGATCCGTAACCTGTATTACCTTTTCACGTATGCTTGGGCTCGCTTCCCGGCGGGCAATGAGATTCCGGTGGGCGTCGACGAGTGTCCTGACCTACACAACTTGCTTGCTAAGCTGCTGATCGACGGGACCAATCGCCTGATACGGAAGGGCTTAGATCGCGGCTACGAGACCCGACGTGAGGACCTGCGCTCGCCCAAGGGCCGGCTCATTCTCGATGAGATTGTCAAACGCCAGACGCTTCAGAGGGGGCAGGTCGTATGCGAGTATGACGAGCTCATACGCGACGTCCTGAACAATCAGATCCTGAAGGCTGCGGTGCGAATGCTCGCGCGAGCTGACGCGCTCGAGAAGGTATATCGACACGAGTTAAGGCTCATCGCTCGTCGTCTGGAAGACGTTTCGGACATACACCTTCAGGCGGCTTGCTTCCGGCGCGTGCAGCTCTCTCGGAATACCCGTCAGTACGGTCTGCTCCTGCAGATATGCGAGCTGGTCTTTCGCTGCCTTCTGCCGGAGGAGTCAGGCGGCGGCGCACGCTTCGCGGACATCCTTAACGATGAGGTGCGGATGTCTACTGTGTTCGAGGAGTTTCTGAGGAACTTCTACGCTCACGAGCAAGACCGCTTCACTGTCGGCAGCGAGGTGATGACTTGGGAGGCCAAGGCGCTAACACCGGGAGCTCTCTCATACCTGCCCACGATGCGTACCGATCTGACGCTGCGGTCACCCGATCGGATCGTCGTTGCCGACGCCAAGTACTATACGAGCACCTTAGCGCACTACCACGGTGGCTCGAAGGTGCACTCGGGCAACTTGTACCAGCTTTACACCTACCTCAGGCATATCGCCGCTCAAACACCCGCAGCACAAGCTGACGGCCTTTTGATTTACCCAGCGGTAAAAACCAGTCTGAGACTGGACTACGAGCTGCCCAACCACCGCATCCGCGTAGCTACCGTCGACCTCGCGCGGCCGTGGCAAGAGATCCATCACGAGCTGCTCGATTTGCTACTTGGTGATTTCGCGACGACTGATAGCGTGCTCGCCGCTTGAGCGATGATACGACAGTCAATTCCCGAGCAAGAACAGCTCCAGTGACTTCGGACTCTCGATGGCTGCTTTGACGCCCGACGAGGTCAGCCTGATCAAGACGATGCTCGCGCTAAAGCCCGAGCTTTCCAAGCAGGACATCCTTTCGTATTTTACTCGACCCGGCCGGCACATTAATCACGCCCGCATTGGGGAGATCGAGAACCGAACTCTTCACCCCGCTGTTCCCCCGGCACCGCTACAGGCAGCTTTGGCTTATATGGCTACCCGTGCAGCCCTCCCGTACCCCGACGCCAGCCAGTTTATTAGTGTAACGGTGAGCCCGGCGCCGTCTCTTGGGGCAGTTGCGTTGCTCGACGTTTCCTGGTGGCCGGTGGGCCAAGGCCTCTTTATGACCGGCCGCCTTGCTGGTGTTCGGGGGGCCAATTCAACTGGGTTTACGACTGTGGCTCGACTTCGGGCGCCGCGGAGCGAGATGTCGCCATAGGTACCTACAAACGCCAGCTAGACGCTCAAACAATCGACCTTGTCACACTGTCGCATTTCGACAGCGACCACATCAACGGCATCGTTGAGTTGATCAAGGGTCTGCGTGTGCGCACCCTGTTACTTCCCTATATCCCGCTTTGGCAGCGACTCCTCATTGCGATCGGGCAAGGAGTGACTGAGGCGGACGCTCTATTCGGTTTTTACCTCGATCCTGCCGGCTACCTCGCCTCTTCGGGCGGCGACTTCGGCGAAATTGTCTTCGTACCTTCTGCGGGGCCTGACGACGTTGTGCCTCCGGCGGAGGAGGGATTTGATCCCGATCTACCGATCGAGGGTGGCAAGCCGGAGTACGGGGATCCACCGCCCGAGAGCGACGCAGATCCAATACTGTCCGGTACCTCCAACATCCAAGTTCGTTTTCTTCGCCCCAGCGGACGGATTCTGATCAGCACGCTTTGGGAGCTCGTGCCTTACAACGACGCTTCAATGCAGCCTCTCGCAACGACGAAATTTGTGAGCCGTGCAAGTCGGGTCTCGAGGTTTCTACTGAACAACCCGGTCCGGCGGAAAGCAGCACTTGCGACGCTCAAACGAGTCTACCAACGCACATTCGGCGCGGGCCCCGGACCTGCGAATCTGATTTCGCTGTTTCTTTATTCTGGCCCTATCGGATCGCGTGTACGGTTTGACACGGTTGCTGCGACTGCTGCGTTCGATCGCCAGTGGGGCCAGGCCAATCTTGGGCAACTCGCAACGGGGGACGGCTACCTCGACACGCCCGCGCGGCTCCACGCACTTCAGCGTTTCTACTCGACCAGTCGATTACAACGTGCTGGGCTATTCCAAGTCATGCATCACGGTGCGCGGGATAATTGGCACGCTGGTCTTGGCGCGATCTTCAAACCGGCCGCGAGCGTTTTCTCATCCGATCCTGACTACACGCACGGCCACCCTCATGCCGAGGTGTTGCGGGACTTTTGGCCATGGCACCCAATCCAGGTCGACAAGTCGTCCGGCTTTGAGCTCGTGGCTCTTCTGCGCATAGCGTGAATCTATCTGCCGAGAACGCTCACAGTGCTAACGTGCTAACCACGACAGTAAGTTAGCAGCTTTAGCATCCTTAGCAGGCACATGTATAAGATCGCGCTGACTGCTATCTGATTGCTAATCAATCTTGGGGCCGCCGCCATCGGGGCGGACTGCCGACAAGTTGCTGAGATTGCTAACTTATCTCGTGTGGCTTGGACTCGCATCGCTGATTTACAATCAACGAGTCCTTTCTCTTTGCCGTGTGCGGTGAAAGACGGGGGCGGGGGGTCGGGAGCAAAATGTCTGCTTTGCGTGAAAAGCGTACGCGAGGAACGCCCCATCTCTTTGAAGTTGTCAGTGCGAGGCAAGCCGCTCCACCACTCGCCGCAACTCGGCGGGTGTGTCGCCGGCGACCACCTCGACATAGCCGATACCGGCGCGGCGAAGCGCTTCCTTCTTAACGGCATCACGCGCGGCTGTGGCGTGGGCGCCTTTGAAGTGCGCGCCGCCCTGATACTCAATGGCATGTAGCGGCCTACACTCATCATCAACGATCAGAAGATCGACTCGCTTCGAGTTGATGCAGGCGTATGCGGCTTTGTCGTCGCACTTGAGAATCTCGCCAAGTGACACTTGCGCCATCACCTGCCACCCGGGACGTAGATCAATGACCCACTTGTCGATGGCCTTGAATAGTCGCGCCTCGCTCTTATTGAGTAACGGTTGTGGCTTGAACTCGGCCTTCATCACCGTGCGGAGCTGGTCTGCCGCATCAGGTATCTTTTTAGGCAATGTATCGTGCTTGGGTTGGAGGTGTAGCAACTCGCCGCGCTGCTCTTTGCCGCTGCTGTCTTTCCGACGCCGCCATTCGGCACGGCGCTGCTTCGCCATCGCTTTTTCAAATTGCACACCGGCAAAGAGGCCGATGACGAATGCAATGGCAAAGCCAATGAGTTCAGGTGACATCGGCCTATGTTCGAATAACAGCCGCTGAGCGTCAATTGCTGTCAGCAATTGCTCAACCCAATCACAATGTGATCCAGGAGCGCCGCATCTGGTAGCTGGATCCTCATCGTGTTCGTGGCCTACATCATCAACGAGAGGTCCGCAGAAGCGTACGAAGCGCTATCGTGGGCGCAATCGCCTCGCCTATTTCAAGCCCGTCTCTAAGGCCTGGAATGCGATCATCTTTTTTCCCAGGTGCTGTGAGACCGGTCACAGCTACGAAGCTGCAGTCGATAGCCAAGCGCGGCTCTCGAAATACTATCGCGCTGCCGCATTTTACCCACTTCGGCGGGACGCCGTCCTCAAACATCGCCGTATCGACGAACATGCTGGGGCCGCCGAGGCCGGCACGCGAACCTGCGCTGTCAGCTACGTATGAACGCGTAAACGCGAAGTTCGCCTGCAACTGAGGGATACCGTCTGAGTAGCGTTGGATACTCGCTGCTTGGCGTACTGCCTCAGCAGCACTGACTTTGCCGGCCGTCAGTTCAGCGAGAATCATGCCAACCCGCCGTTCGGCATCGTCAATCGCGCGCCTGCTCCCTCTCGCACGAAATCCAAGTCCCAGAACCATCCTAGCACCAGGCCAGCGATTTCGGTCCTCGTTCTCCGAGATTGCCTCGAACAGCTGCTGGGACCGCTGGAGAAAATCATGCGTGACGCCGTTGTCCCGCAGCGAGAGGTCCCTGTAAGCGACCGCGCCGTCGTTGATAACCAGGGTCCTGTAGTAGCGACCGCTGTGATCGGCGACGATTCGGTGGAAAGTCCGCAGCCGTGTGACCGCCTCCTTCGCTCGCGGGTCGATGGGGTTCAGCTCGGCGTCGGCGATCATCGAGCCGTAGCCGAGCAGGTCAACCCATGCTGTAGCGGAGATACAAAAGGGTAGCGCGCCTGATCGCGAGCGCGAGATCGTGGTGGGCATGGTGCCTGAGCCGTCTTCAGCTCAGACGCAGCGTTTGGGAGTTAGTGCCCTCCACCTCCACCCGGAATATGCATCCGCCCGCATCAATCTCAAATACATGGCGCACGAAGCCTAGGTATAATGTCGCGGGTGCCGGTGCTATCTCGCTGCTACGCTGCATTTCCTGGAGACTGGCGAGATCGCCAGCGTGAAGGAGGCGGTAGCTGAGCAGCTGCAGGCTTGGTGGCTCAGCGCCAAGTTCGGCCGTGATGGCCTCCACTGCGATCAACGCCGCACCTTGCCGGTTCAGGTAAGCAGGAATCCGAAGAAGTGGACGCAGCCGCGCTGCAAGCTTCGGCCAAGCTTCGAGACCGTCTTGGATAGGCTTGCCTGCGAAAAATAACGCTGCGATCCAAATCCAGTTCGGCACCTCCGTGGTCGCTTTAAGGAGCGTCAGGAACGCCGGCAAATCGGCACCGGGGCCAATGTTGCCGTCCTCAAAGCGCTGCCCGAACTCGTTCTCAAGCGCCAGACGGAACTGCTCTCGGTCGCGCTCCCACTCATCATCCTCCGACCTTCCGTAGGTCTTGTCGACTACGGCGACTAGGATGTTCCCCTCATCCTCAAAAGCTTGGAGATTTTCGTCGTGAGGGAAGGGCTGATTGATCCATCCTGTCATGATTGAGGTCCCTAGCGCAGCTTACGGGGGAGGTCATCTTCACAGCGTCGGTGCAAGCTCTTCCGAGTAGGCAATTGCTTCCGCTATTGGGAGTGCAGGAGAATTGGGATGGCGCGAAAAGGCAAAGCGGACTCGGTTGAGCCAGTGTCAGCCGCAACATCGCACCCCAGGCAAAAGACGCCTTGGTGGAAGAGAGCCTGGGCGGCCCCCGCGGCGTTGGCCGCTGTGCTCACAAGCGTGGTTCTCATCCTACAGAACACACGAGCGCTGCCAGGTGAATTCCGGAAGACTTCTGAGCAGTTCTTTCAGTGGTATGGCGATTACGATGCGTGGAAAGGACACTGGACCAACGCCACTGAGGGGCTGGTGGACGTTGCCGAATTAAACCTCTCAAAGGACCGTTTTCGTCTCAACATAGATGCAAGCGCCGGTGGTGCCATTGCGGGATCTCTTGCTACGAAGGGAATCTGTGAGAGGCTGCCTTTCTTCGAGGAGCTATTGGTCGAAGGTACCATCTCAAGCGCAAGCAGAGCAGAGATCACTGCCTTCGACTTCGTGGGTGGAAAGAGAACAGCGTTTGCGAGTGCCACCCTACGCCGTGATGGTGATGTGATGACAGTCAGCGCCACCAACGATCCTGCAGGCGTCTTCCCCAAGGAAGCTCGAATTGCTCTTGATCCCGACGACGACTTAAACCTTGCCGGAGAGCAAGAGCCGCTCTGCGCAGATAAGAAAGAAAGGTTCATCAGGGGTGCGGTGGATGATGTGCCCCAGCTCAGGAAAAGTAAATCCGTACCCTGATACAAGCTGGGCGCAGGATGGGCCCAGACATCGGCGATTCGAATGTGACAGCCCTTCCTGCCGCAGCCGTCATCGGATGGCCATCGCCTGGTGCAATATGTCAGTAGCTTCCCGTACCGACGTTGATTCGAGTGTCACAAAGAACAACTACTCGCGACTTGGCGCGAGAGGACTGACGCTCAATGGCTGAGCCCGATGACGACCTTCTGCACGTCCGGCAGAACATTTTCGCAGCGGTGCTACTTAGGCTGGCGTATCTCCGCGGGTTCGAACCTCCGCCGGAGAGAAATTTCATCGGTCAGCGCTACATCGAAGATCCTGCGAAGGTGCGGTGTGTCATAGGCGCACTGTTCATGTTCCCAGGAGAAGTTGAACCTTTTGAGTATTATGAGAGAGGAGTCCATGTAACAGTTCAGCAGCATGGCCCCATTTTACATGTAGAAATCGACCGGTTTATTTCCCAACTTCTTTGGGACGATCTCAGACTTCTCGGCGAAGGACAGGAATTCGTTGTAGGCTATTTGTCTACACTAATGCCGAGCTTAAATCGGCGTCTGTTAGACAACAGGTATATGAGAGGCCACCTTCTCTCACGGACCTTTGCTGTCTTCGAAGCGGTTGACCTTCACATAACTGTTGGATCGAGACGACTATGGATCCACTGGCCTCCAAGCCTTCCGCCATTCCCTCCGACGGTCGCTCTTTCCGGATTAAATTTACCCACATATGTAAGAGATTACATCGATAGTATCGCGGCGTACTTCAGGCATGAATATGACGATTGCGTCCGCCGAGTGATAACTGCAACAGAAAACTTTATGGACGCCCACCGATGGCGCGCAAAGCCTCTGAGCCTTCTACACAACGTTCTTGGCATGTTTAGTGTCAGACAGAAGATGGGTAGTTCATTTCGAGGAAGACTTAGGAATAACTTGGATCTAACAAAAATTAGTGGAACGGTACTGCACGAAAACCTATTACTAGTCTATTCTCTAAGGAATAGAATAGTTCACAATGGATACAGAATGGCTAGTAATAGCGCAGAGTTTTGCGATAAGGCTGTTATTTCACTTTATTATCTACTTAGTAGGCACTGTACTGACGATAGGGTCGTGGAATACTTGTTCACTTTACACCAGCAATACTTCTTACATAAGAACTTACTTGGTCAGCTACTTGACCTCGATAGGATTGCCAGATGGAACCTTGCTGAGCGCCCGGATGGCGAGATACTCGACGTAGACGATCCTGAGGCCATGGATGAGTTCTTTTTCGGATCAATCCGTTTCACGGACGCGGACCGCCGGTCGGTCTAAGGCATCATAATGAAGGGCCCATCGACCGACGAGTACGGTACAGGGGCATCGTCAGTGAGCGGCTAGTGAATGCACCCGAACCATATTGATCCCAGCCATTTCTCTGCCGCTCGGACGACTGACGGCGGGCAATTTTGCGAGATGCTGAGGCCAAAGGGGTGCATAACAGGTTCCCAGTTTTCAGCTTCATGATCCGGGTGCACGGGCTTCCCACCGAGCGCATATCGAAGGGATGCCCATAATTTAAAATCAAGCTCAACCTCGGGCGCGTACAGCGGGTCGGCCGTTGCCACGTATTTTGTCACGTGTCCCAGTTCGCTCAGAATGATCCCAGAAATTGTATGGGCTGCACAGTCCGCGAGCTGGATGCCGAGCACCTCACGCGAATCGCAATTCATGTGGACCGTCCATCCACTGACGGGAGCGCTTCCACTCCGAAGGCCCGCGTCCAGGAAAATTGCACCGACGGGGACATCGAGGGATTGAACGAGCGATATAGCTTCACCACCAATTTTCGCGCGCTCATCTATTCCGCAGATCGCAACGGCAATTTTGCAAGTTTGGAGTAGTTGCCAGCGCAATTCGTCCCGAAGTGCCTGGCGCAGTGGATCTCCGGCCATGGGTGCACTACTCTTGAACTCGTCAATGCCCGGACGAAGCCCGGCCCGTTGCAGCGCGGATTCGATGGCCTCATCGGGAGGAACGTCCGACCAGACAGCCGCGGCGAGGATGAAGCCTGCGCGTGTGTGTATACTTTCATCGATATAGACGAATGACATGGTGGCGTTCGCACCTAGCGCGGACCGCTGAAGAAGCCCAGTTGTCGCCTTTCGGGCCAGACAATAGACGCGAGTGATGATAGGGCAGAAAGCTGACGACCAAGAGACCGTGTTCCGCCGGCTCTACAGGCCGGGAGGCGGTACACCGCTTTACCATTACTGCAACACACCGAGCTTTCTTGCCATCCTGGAGAGCGGCAAGCTTCGCTTTAGCGACGCAAACATGATGAACGACGGCAGCGAAGGGCGCTACGGCTATGCCTTATTTGAGCGCGCTGCCAACGCGCTCCTAGACATGGCTACCGACAACCCGGTGCTCGAGGGCCTCGATGCCGCTTTTTTCGACAAGATAGACGCGTACTTGTCGCCGAAGCAGCTTCACAGCCATCCTATCATCGCATGTTTCTCCAAGAGCCCGGACGTTCTCAGTCAATGGCGAGCCTATGCAAGCGATGGGCAAGGCTGGAGCATCGGTTTTCCCGCGTCTGCGCTAGCAGCGATGCCCGTCTCGCTGCTCGAGGTTCTCTACGACCCAGATCAGCAGCTGCGGGAAGTGCGCAATCACCTCGGTGCGATGTATGCCATCTGGAAGGAGTCTGAAGATCGCGAGCTGACCTCCATCAGGACCGAAGTTGCGCTTTTTGCAAGCTGGCTACACGCATACAAGGATCCTACGTTCGCCGAAGAGCAAGAGGTTCGCGCATTGCATGAACTTCGAGTCGACATTGGTGAGAACGGCCTCCTACTTGTTGACGAAGGCGGGGTAGCGGAAGGAGCTGAGGTCGGTGGTGAGACTGTCCAGTTTCGGACCGATGGTACGAGTATCACGGCATTTGTGGACATCCCCTTCCGTGCCGGAAAGGGCGGCGAGATAATCGAGCTGTGGTTCGGACCGCGCAACAACAATGGTCTTGGGAACGCACTTTATCCCATGACCCAGTATGGACATCCCGGCGTTCGCCTGCGGCACTCTGCGTCATTCTATAGGGGGTGATCAAGTTCCGTCGGCGACGTCTGTGCCAGCTTCGATCAAAGAGGGCTGGCGGCCTTCACGGCCAGGCCTGCCGAAGCCCGCAAGAGCTCGTCAAATTCAGTACTGCCGCGGGCAATCGCGGGCCCGAGAGTGATGCTTCGGATAGCGCAACCGCGGCGCGTCTGAAGCGGGAGGCTGATGAACGGCGTAGGCCCGTGCGCTCCCTCACGGGCCCCTACCTCGAGGGACGGCAAGGCGTTTCCGAGCTGATCCTGCCCGCCGACATCAAGCCAGGCGCCGCCGGACTCAGCCCGGACCAGCAGCCGAGAGATTCGGATCTCCTTTTCGCGGGCGAAATCCGGATGTTTGAAGGCGAATAGGTCGCAGACGAGGAATTGAGCGAGCTCCCGCAGAGCGGCGATGTCGTTGGGCTCTTCCTCGAACTGGGTCTGCAGCATTTCAAATCCCGCCGATGAAAACGCGTCGAAGTTCGCACGGTCGTAGACAACCCTCCGCATCGCGACCCCTGCTTCTGCAGCAAGGAGAGATGCGTCGAGCCCGATGGCGCAGCCTGTGCCCTCAGCACCGTATTGCCTCCATTGATGCGCGTCGTTGTCATCCGGTGACAGGCAGCCGATGAACATCTTGGTATTTTGCTCAAGACCGATCAGCGCCGCGCTCAGGACGAGACGTGGGGTCATGTCGAGGTAGCGCTGGCGGGATCGATGATTCTCGAGAAAGCAGGAGCGCGCATAAGCATATTCTCGAGGATCGTTCATGCGGGTGAAGTCGGATAGCCAGAGCGCCTGGCTACCCAGAATGCCTTTGGCTGCCGCGATGCTTGTATAATGATAAAGGATCGTGCCCTCTCCAGGCTCGAAGAAGTGCGCAAGCGCGGGCGGTGGGGCCCTCACCACGGTGAGATGCGCCGCCGGATCGGAGTCATGGCGTCGCTCTCGAAGTCAGAATAGGCCTCGGTACATGCATCCTGTTTCCCTAATCTGCCGCAACGCGCCCGGCGAGGCTGTCGATCTAGTCGAGCGCTTTTTTCATGAGGCTCGCCTCGATACACGACTGTTCGTCTTCGGATCGGATCCAGACAAGAACGCTGAGGTGGCGGCGGAGCTAGCGGAAGTGAGCCTGGGCGCTGCGGGCGGCTTAGAGGTGTGGCTCGTTCCAAGCGCCTTCACCCGAATAGAGCAGGAGGGGCAAGAAACGGCAATGGAAGCGCGTGCTTTCCTCGGCCTCCCGAATTCCGAGAAAGCATCACAAAGGTTGCTTATCTTGCTCGATGACGACGAGTTGTCTCCCGCGACCGTTCACGTGTTGAGATTGTCGGACCTGGTGGGAGGTCGCATTTCACCGGATGAATTTCGCGCTCGTTTGCAGGAAATTCAGAACACGACTGGTCCGAAGCCTAAGTCGTAGGAGACTTTGCGGATTACGAGCCGGTTAATCCCGGCAACGTCCACCACTTTGTTAGCCACAGGCCTGCCGAACAAAGCGATATTCTCAATGATCTTCGAGCGCTCATAGCTGTGAGCGCTGTCCAACCTGCGCAGCGACAGACCATAAACAGTTTCGAACGGCACTGACCCGGTTCTCAGCACGCTGAAGTAAGAGGGATAGATCATACCATCGAAGCCTCTGTCCCTGGTGGCCCGTGCGATGGCGCGCGTCGTTTCGTAGGATTTGCTGCTGCCGAGAAACAGCATAAGCACGGCCAGGTCGAGGCTCTCGAACTCCGTGCCCTCCTCCTTCAGGATCGCGGAAAGATCGAGGAGGCGGAGGGGGCGCCGGGCACTGAGACTGGCGGCGTAAAGCTCGTCTCCGGCGATGAAACGGCTCTCGTGGACGCAGATGTCAAGGTCCTGCGATCCATAGAATATCGGATATCCGGGTGCGTCTAGGCGCCCTTTCCCGTAGCTTCCTTCGGGCGGTGAATCATACTGCAATGGGTCGCCGGGCCGCTCGGGCTGTTTTCGGACTCTGAAAAAGATGTCTCCTGGCGCGAGTTCGACCTTCGGGAATAGGTCGAGCATGCGGGCAATTTCGAAGCCGCGGTGCTTGGGATCAAGTAGTCGTTGCAGCGGCTCGATATGTCCCAGCATCCAGAGCCTGGGGCCATAGTGGAAGAGGCCGATCCCGGCCGCCTTCTGGATGAGCTCTACGTCCTTAGTGAGATTGGGGTCTGGATCGAGCGACCCCGTTTGCATCTCGTTGAACTGAATCGCCGGCGCTCCGCCAAAATCTACGGCGAGCATGCTTCCGCGTACGAAGAACATGTCGGCAAGCCACAGCAGCTCCGGACGCCGAAGGAGGTGCTTCGAGGTGGTGCCGCAGTTCGGGCAGCGGAGTTCAGGCGACGTGACAGCGGCCGCAGTGCGCTTCAATCCCTCGTCGAGAAAACAATGAGCGCACAGCAGCGGCTCGCCTAACTCTTCCTTTTCCTCGCTCATCAGACCAGTCGGCCTTTCGCATCGAGGACTTGGTCCTCGGCCATACGTAGCAGCCGGTCCACTTGCGCCTCAGGAGTGTTTACGGGGCCGGAAGACAAATCAGAATTATTGCCATCGTCGTCCGAGCAATAGCGCTTCAAGACTGGGCCTCTGAATGGTCTTCGAAGGGCCACGGATCCATTTCAGTGGGCCCGGACAAAGAGGATATTGCCAGCCAAAAGTCAGAGACGGACTGTGCATAGGCTTCCAACCGGTCCACCGAAATCGCAAGCTCGCTGGCAAGATCGTCAAGGCCGCCTTCGGACTCAGGGTTCGGCGGATTAAGCCAGATGTCCGGTCGCAGAGCGTTTAGCCGGAGCGCCGACGGTCCATCGCCGTGACGCACTACGTTTCCAACCAGGACAAGCTCATGAAGGAGCTGCCCGCCGGCGAGGTCTGCCATACGTCGGCCGCGCAACTCGAAAAGTAAGTCATCCAGTTTGGGGGTGTTGGCGATTTGAATCCGGCGCAGTAGCGCAACTGGTCGATCCAATTCCTTCGCGCAAAGTCGTAGCCATCGACGAAAGTGCGACTCCCACACTGACTGAACAGCGAGCGCCAGGTGCTTGTTCAGCTGGGCAAGGGCAAGTTCCACCCGCAGGTTGTGAGATCCAACTGCACTTGGGTCGATCAGCTTGGCGGAGAGCGCAGCGGCAGCGTGATGCACTACGTATTCCTGGAAATACGAGAACTCGAGGACGAAAGAGGCGATTTCTCGATCAGCTTCAAGGACGGTCCAAGAAGGCGCAGTTTGGGCCTCTTTTTCGGAATTCTTTGGTTCGCAGCGAGAAGAGTCTCCGGGGCTCACGTCGATCTTTGTAGGAGGGGGCCGCCTACGAAGTCGATAGAGACGAAATGCGCGCCAGCAATCCTTCGTGTAAATCGTTCCACATCGGCATTTAGGGCCTCTGCGCTTGTAACAGGCGCTTTCGCCGAGTCTGCTGTTTTGCTTGCTATCTGATTGCTAGGCTCGTGCGTGCCCGCGCAATCCGTTGCAAAACCATTGCTAAGTTCTTGAAAATAATGGTGGACGCACTAGGGCTCGAACCTAGGACCCGCTGATTAAGAGTCAGCTGCTCTACCAACTGAGCTATGCGTCCCCAAGATGACCTGGGCTGCCGTGAGGCGGATGCGCGCGGCCGCTTGCGGTCACTGCGCGGCGCGCCGGTAGCATGGCGCCAGATGGGGCGCAACCGCTGCCGCTTCAAGATCAGTCGAGGCGCGACACCGTCCGCTGCTGCCGCTCGAGCGCCATCAGCAGCCCGAGGCAGAACATCACCGTCATCACCGCCGATCCGCCATAGCTGATCAGGGGCAAGGGCACGCCCACCACCGGCGCCAGGCCCATCACCATCAACAGGTTGATTCCGGAATAGAAGAAGATGCACGCGGTGAGTCCCGCCGCGGCGAGCTGCGCGAAGCGCGTGCGGGCATTGATGCTGACCCGCATGCCCCACAGGATCACCGCACCGAAGGCAAGGATCAGGATGGTGCCGCCGATGAAGCCCCATTCCTCGACCAGCGAGGCAAAGGCGAAGTCGGTGTGGCCCTCGGGCAGATAATCGAGATGGCTCTGGCTGCCGTTGAGAAAACCTTTGCCGGAAAGCCCGCCCGAGCCGATCGCGATCTTCGACTGCGCAATGTGATAGCCGGTTCCGAGGGGGTCGCTTTCCGGATCGAGGAAGGTGTCGACGCGCTTCTTTTGATAGCCGTGAAGCATCTGGTAGACGAAAGGCGCCGCGACCGCGACCGCGCCGGCGGGCGCAAGGAAGACCCAGAGCGGAACGCCTGCCAGATACATCACGGTCAACCCGCAAAAGACGACCATCAGGCAGGTGCCAAGGTCCGGCTGGACCAGGATCAGCGCGGCGGGCACGCCGAGGATCACCAGCGCGGGCCAGATCGCGCGCCACTTCTTGATCTCGCTCGCCGGGACCAGTTCGTAGAATCGGGCCAGCGTCAGCGCTATGGCCGGCTTCATGAATTCGGACGGCTGAAGGCGAATGGGCCCGATATCGAGCCAGCGCTGCGCCCCCTTGGCCGCGAAGCCGAGAACCTCCACGCCGATCAGCATGATGACGATTGCCGCGTATGCAGGAAAGATCAGCGCCTTGATCGTTGCTTCGCTGACGTAGGAAATGGCGACTGCGGCGCCGAGGAAAAACAGGAAGATGGAGCCTTGCTTCATCGCCCACGGCTGCGGCGATCCGCCCGCGGCCGAATAGAGGACGATGACCCCAAAGAGGGCAATGCCGGTGATCATGAAAATCAGCCGCCACGGCAGCCGCGCCAGCGGCCGAGGGATGATCGCAGACGTGATCATGCGCGCGGCACGGCGGCGGCGCCGAGGGCCGCGGCCTTGATCGCTTCGGCGCGCCTCTGCGTGCGCTCGGCCAGCGTGCCGCCCCATTGCTGTTCGAGCCCGGCGAGCGAAGCGAGCGCTTTCTGCCGATCGAAAAGGAAGGTCAGCGCGTCCTTGGCGACCGGCGCCGCGGCGCGGGCGCCGCCCATGCCATGTTCGATCACGACGGCGCCCGCATAGCGCGGCTTGTCGGACGGTGCGAAGAAGACGAACAGGCCGTGGTCGCGATATTTCCAGTCGCCCCCCTGACCGCGCGTTGCGCTGGCGGACAGGCGGCGAACCTGTGCGGTTCCCGTCTTGCCGCTCATCTGGATACCTTCAAGCGGTAGCCGGCTAGCGCCCGCGGTCCCGTCGCCGTTCACCACTTCCCACATGCCGCCGCGCACGGTTTCAAGGTGCTTGGGATCGAATCCAAGCAGCGGCGCGGGTGAATCGTGCACTCCCAGAAGCATCGGCTGCACGTTGCGGCCGGAGGCGATGCGGGCGGCCATGACCGCCAGCTGCAGCGGATTGACGATCAGAAAGCCTTGGCCAATCGACGCGTTGAGCGTGTCGGAGCTGGTCCAGTCCGGGCGTTCGACAACGCGGCGGTTCGTCTCGAATTTCTTGGCCTTCCAGGCACTATCGGGAACGGTGCCGTAATTCTGGCTGACCACCGGCAGGTCGAACTTGGCGCCGAGGCCAAGCAACTTGGCCGTCGGCGCGATGTTGTCGTAACCGATTCGGTTACCCATAGCGTAGAAATAAGTGTTGCAGCTCTTGGCGATGGCGCGGCGCATGTCGACGCTGCCGTGCCGCCCCAGGCAGCGGAAAAAGCGGTTGCCGAGCTGGTAGCCGCCCGGGCAGTTGATCCGCTGCGACGGGTCGATGCCAGCCTTGAGGATCGCCAGCGCACCCATCGGCTTGATCGTCGACCCTGGCGGATAAAGGGAGTTGAGCACCTTGTTGCGCAACGGTTGGCGCTCGTCTTCTGACAGCATCTTCCATTCGGTTCGGCCAATGCCGTCGGAAAAGCTGTTGGGATCGTAGGCCGGCATGGACACCATCGCGAGAATATCGCCGGTCATGCAGTCCATGATGACGCAGGAGCCCGATTCCTCGCCCATGCGGCGGGCCGTGAATTCCTGCAGGTCGGCATCGATCGCCAGCTGGACGGTGCCGCCGCTGCGATCCGGCTTGGGCTCCAGCTCGCGCACCAGCTTGCCGCGCGCGGTCAGCTCCACGCGCTGCCCGCCGGGCACGCCGCGCAACCGGCTCTCGAGCGTTTCCTCAAGCCCCTCCTTGCCGATCTTGAAGCCCGGCGTGATCAGCAGCGGATTCTTTTCCTTCTCATATTCGGCGGCGGAGGCGGCGCCGACGTAGCCGATCAGGTGACCGACGGCAGGCCCGGCCGGGTAATATCGCGAAAAGCCGCGCATGGGCTGGACTCCGGACATCTCCGGCAGGCGCACCGTGACCGCGGCATAATTTTCGTACGGCACATTTTCCGCGACTTGGACGGGCCGATAGCCCTTCGCCGCCTTGAGCTCGTCCAGGACGCGCTGGAAATCGTCGGCGGGAAGATCGAGCAACTGGCGGAGCATGGTCAGTGTCTGCGCCGGACGCTCAAGCTGATCGGGAATGATGTCGACGCGAAAGTCGCTGCGGTTGATCGCGATCGGCTTGTTACGCCGATCGACAATCCAGCCGCGCCGTGGCGGGACGATGATAAGCTGGACGCGGTTGCTTTCGGATAGCAGTTGATAATGCTCGTTCTCTGCGACCGACAGCCATCCCAGGCGCCCGATCAGCACCGCGCCGACGCCTGCTTGGCCGAGGCCCAGCAGCATCATCCTTCTGGAAAAGGTGATGCTCTGGTGTGTCGTGGTGAAGCGGCGAGCGCTTTCCATCTTCATCGCCGGAGCCTCCACTGATCGATCCGGGAGACAATCCAGGCGACAACGGGGAAGGCGAAAGCGGCGACCAGCACCGGCGCAAGGATGCGGCTGAACGGCACTGCTGCGCCCGTCGCCGCGGCGACCTGCCATTCCAGCCATTCGTGGACGAAGATGAACACGGCGGCCAACCCCCACTCAATCCAATAATCGCGCCACATCGTACGGCGGTCGATCAGGTCGAGCGCGAGCATGGTCGCACTCCACAAGGCGATCGAGAAGCCTATCGGATGCCCGTTGAACAGATCGTTGACGAGACCGAGGGGGCCGCCCACCACGCCGGCCACGGATCCGACCGCAGCAACCGCCAGGCCAGCAGGACCAGGAAGGCGAAATCGGGGAACCAGCCGCTCATCGACACGATCGGCATGGCGGCAAGGAACGATGCCGCTACGACGCTGATTGCAGGGATGTAAGCCGCAAACGGGGCAGGTCCGTCGCCGATGCGGCGGCGCGAGGCGAGGGCGGCGCGGACCATCAGGGCGTCTCGGGTTCGGTGCCCCGGCTTTCGGCGGCGACCGCCGCAGGCTCGTAGGGCGCCTCGACAATCGCGAAGCTCGTCGTTGCCGGGTCGGCCAGGGGCACGGCGACGGCGCCGTCGTCGTCCAGCTTAACGACGCGCGCAATCGGCACCAGCGGCGGATAGAGGCCACCGGTGCCCGACGTGATGATGATGTCGCCGCGCCGGAAGGGATTTCGGCCGACTTCGAGCGGACGGACGTCGATTGTCCCATCACCGCGCCCTTGCGAAATGACGGGAATGCCGCCGCGCAGCAGTCGCGCGGGGACGATGTTGGCGCGATCGGACACAAGCAGCACGCGCGACGCGAGGTTGCCCGCGTCGACGATCCGCCCGACCAGCCCGTCGGGGGAGCGTACCGGCATGCCGACGCGAACGCCGTCCTGCTTGCCGGCAGAAAGGATGGCGAAGCGGCGCGGGCTGCCGAAGGACGAGCCGACGATGCGCCCCGTTGCGACGACGGTCTCGCTGCGCTCGCGCAATTGCAGGGTCGCCTTGAGCTGGCGATTCTCCTGAACGATCGCGCGCGCCTCGACCATGCGGCGCAGCATCGCCTGCCGTTCCTGCTTGAGCTTGCCGTTCTGCCGCGCCGCGTCCCAATAATCCCCGGCGCCGGAAAAGACGCCTTGAGTCGTTGCAGTGACCTCGCTCAGGGCGGTCGTCACCGGGCCGGTGATGTCCAGCGCCGCGCCGCGAATGTCGGCGAAGGTGCGCGGCGCGACCATTGACATGATGAGCAGGACAAGGCCGACGACGACCCCGCCAATGACGGCGATCAGACTGAAGAATAGCCCGTATTGCGCGCGACGCGACCAACCGGGGCGCGCGGTCGCCATGCTTATGCCCTAGCTAGGCCGTCTGCAGAACGCCGCGGAACTGCTCTTCCTCCAGCGCGCGGCCGGTGCCGAGCGCGACGCAGGTCAGCGGGTCCTCGGCGACCGTGACGGGCAGGCCCGTCTCGTCGCGCAGCACTTCGTCCAGTCCCTGGAGCAGCGCGCCGCCGCCGGTCAGGACGATGCCCTGGTCGCAAATGTCGGCGGCCAATTCCGGCGCGGTATTCTCAAGCGCGATGCGGACGCCCTCGACGATCGTTCCGACGGGTTCGGACAAGGCCTCGGCGATCTGGCCCTGGTTGATGCTGATTTCCTTGGGCACGCCGTTGACCAGATCGCGGCCCTTGATGTGCACCGTCTTGCCGATGCCATCCACGGGCGGCTTGGCAATCCCCACTTCCTTCTTGATCCGCTCCGCCGTGGCCTCGCCGATCAGGAGGTTGTGGTTGCGGCGGACGTAGGACGAAATCGCCTCGTCCATCTTGTCTCCGCCGACGCGCACCGAGGTGGTGTAGGCAAGGCCGCGCAGGGACAACACCGCGACTTCGGTCGTGCCGCCGCCGATATCGACGACCATCGATCCGATCGGCGCGGTCACCGGCATGTCGGCGCCGATCGCCGCGGCCATCGGCTCTTCGATCAGATAGACCGCGCTGGCGCCCGCGTTCGACGCGGCGTCGCGGATCGCGCGGCGTTCGACGCTGGTCGATCCCGACGGCACGCAGATCACGATTTCCGGGAAGCGCCAGGCGCGCATCTTGCCGCCATGCACCTTGTGGATGAAGTGCTTGATCATCTGTTCGGCGACATCGATGTCGGCGATCACGCCATCGCGTAAGGGGCGGATGGCCTCGATCTGGTCGGGGGTCTTGCCCATCATCAGCTTGGCGTCTTCGCCGACCGCCTTGACCTTCTTGACGCCGTTGATCGTTTCGATCGCCACCACCGACGGCTCATTGAGGACGATGCCACGCCCGCGGACATAGACCAACGTATTGGCCGTCCCCAAATCGATCGCCATATCGTGGGACATCCACTTGAACCAGCGCGTCCAGAACATTCCTACCCCGTCTCTCGCTATTCCGAAAAGCCCCGGTCAGCGACGTCGAGGCTTAACTTTCGCTTGAACCCTATCCATTGAACGCGGTCTGAATTTTCGCGAAAAATCAGTGCTTCGCCGGCCGCTTCGGATTGGGATACAAGCCTTAACATGTCAATAAGAAGGCTGCCGCCGGACCTCATCAATCGCATTGCCGCCGGGGAGGTGGTGGAGCGGCCCGCGAGCGCGCTCAAGGAACTCATTGAAAACGCGCTCGACGCGAGCGCCGCGAATGTTGCGATCCGGCTTGCCGCGGGCGGTCTGGAACGGATCGAAGTTGCCGACGATGGCTGCGGCATGTCTCGCGAGGACATGCGCCTCGCGCTCGAACGCCATGCCACCTCCAAGCTGCCGACCGACGCGATCGATGAGGTCAGCAGCTTCGGCTTCCGCGGCGAGGCGCTGCCGTCGATCGCCAGCGTTTCGCGCCTGACTCTCGAAAGCCGGGTGCGCGGCGCTGACGGGTGGCAGATCGCGACCGATCACGGCGCCGAGGCGGGCGAGGGACCCGCGGCGCTTCCGCCGGGCACGCGCATCCGCATTGACGGTCTGTTCGACAAGGTGCCCGCGCGCCGCAAGTTCCTGCGCTCCCCGCGCGCCGAATATGCCGCTTGCCTCGACGCGGTGAAGCGCCTCGCAATGGCGCGCAGCGATGTCGCCTTCACCCTCGACCATGACGGCCGCCGCATCCTCACGCTGCAGCCCGCCGAGCCGCCGGCGCGCGTCGCCCAGCTCCTCGCGCATGAGCTCGACCGCCATGGCGTCGGGATCGACTGCGTCCGCGACGGTCTTCGCCTCACCGGGGTAATCAGCCTGCCGACCTTCAACCGCGGCGTCGCCGACCAGCAATATTTGTTCGTCAATTCGCGCCCGGTGAAGGATCGCCTGCTCGTCGGCGCCCTGCGCGCCGCCTATCGCGACCTCATCGCCCGCGACCGCCACCCCATCGCGGCCTTGTTCCTCGAAGTCCCGTCGGGCGAGGTCGACGTCAACGTCCACCCGGCAAAGACCGAAGTCCGCTTCCGCGACCCGCAAGCGGTGCGCGGCCTGATCGTCGGCGGCCTGCGCAACGCGCTCGATGAACAAGGCCAGCGCAGCGCGGCGCGAGAACAGGTTGCGGCTGCGGTCAATTGGCAAACTCCCTCTCCCCAGCGGGGAGAGGGCTGGGGTGCGGGGGCTGCGCCTTATGAGGAAATGCACGGAACCCCCTCACCCTTACCCTCTCCCCGCTGGGGAGAGGGAATGCTTGCCGAAGCGCCGCGTCTCTTCTCGACCGCCCCCGCCGCCCGCGCCGAGCCCGCCGTCGAGCCCGTCCCGACCCACCCGCTCGGAGTCGCGCGGGGGCAGGTTGCGGCAACCTATATCGTCGCCGAAGCCGAAGACGGCCTCGTCATCGTCGACCAGCATGCCGCGCACGAACGCCTGGTGCTCGAACGCATGCGCGCCGCGCGCGAAGGGGGCGCGGTCGCGCGCCAGGTGCTGCTCATGCCCGACGTGGTCGATCTTGACGAACCCGATTGCGACCGCCTCGAAGCCGCCGCGGCCGACCTTGGCGAGATGGGCCTCGAAATCGAGCGTTTCGGCCCCTCGGCGATGCTCGTCCGCGCGGTCCCCGCCGCGCTCGGCAAGACCGACGCCGCCAAGCTCCTCGCCGACCTTGCCGGCGAGATCGCCGAGCTCGGCGGCCCGCTCGCGCTGCGCGACAAGCTCGATCTCGTCGCCGCGACCATCGCCTGCCACGGCTCGGTCCGCGCCGGCCGCATCCTTTCGGTCGCCGAAATGAACGCCTTGCTGCGCGAGATGGAAGTCACCCCGCGCTCGGGCCAGTGCAATCACGGCCGCCCGACCTGGGTGAAGCTTGGCCATTCGGAAATCGAAAAGCTGTTCGGACGGCGGTAGCCGCGTCCCATTGCAGACCGATGGTCTTCTGTTAGCCTCCGCTGCGAACGGGGGTGTTCATGCGTTTTCTGTTGCCCAAGCGTCTCGATGGCTGGCGCATGTTCCTCGGCGAGGTGACCGTCATCGTGCTCGGCGTGGCGATCGCGCTCGGCGCCCAGCAACTGGTCGAGGACGCGCACTGGCGCAGCGCCACGCGGGAGGCGGTCGCGGGCATGACTGCCGATGCGCTGGGGGAGCGTGGCGCGATCATCGCCCGGTATCAGCAGCGCCATTGCATCGATCGTCGCCTGAACGATCTCGCCACCTTGTTTGCGCGCCACGATCGCGGCCAGCCGATCGGCCCGATCAACCGCGTCGGCCGGCCGTTCTACAGCTTCGGCAGCGCGCCGTCGTGGGAGGTGGCGGTGGCCGACGGATCGGTAGCGCGCCTGAGCTTCGACCAGCGGCAGAAGTTTGCCAATGCGTTCGACATTTACGAGGCCTTCGCCGAACAGATGTGGGAGGAGAAGCGTGCTTGGCAGCAGCTGCAGATGCTCAACCACGTCGCGAGCTTCACCCCCGCCGACTGGTCGGAGGCGCGTTTGGCCTTCATCCTGGCGAACGATTTCCAGACCAGTTTCCGGATCACGATCCCGCAATATCTCGCGGAGTTTCGCGTATTCGGGCCGGGCGGCCCCGAAGCGCAAGGCAATGCCCAAAACCGCTTCACGACCGAGTTGTGCAAACCGCTGTTCGCCACGGCATCGCCCTAGCCGGGGGGCACGGCCTCACGCCTCATCACCTTGTTACCCGGCGCTGCGCTCTTTAGGGGAAGCGCCGCCATGAACATCGACCTCATCCCCGTCGGCGACGACCCGCCCAACAGCGTCAACGTCATCATCGAAGTCCCGGTCGGCGGCGAGCCCGTGAAATATGAATTCGACAAGGCGTCGGGCGCCTTGTTCGTCGACCGCATCCTTCACACGCCAATGCGCTATCCGGCGAATTACGGCTTCATTCCGCACACGCTCTCGCTCGACGGCGATCCGATCGACGCACTGGTGATCGCGCGCTCGCCCTTCGTTCCGGGCTGCGTGGTGCGCGCCCGGCCGATCGGCGTCCTCAACCTCGAGGACGAGCATGGCGGGGACGAGAAATTGATCTGCGTCCCGGTCGACTCCACCTTTCCTTATTACTCGGACATCGGCGAGCAAAAGGATCTGCCTTCAATCATCCTCCAGCAGATCGAGCATTTCTTCACCCATTACAAAGACTTGGAGGAAGAGAAATGGGTGCGCGTCGGCCGCTGGGGCGATGCCGATGAAGCTCGGCGCCTGCTGACGGAAGCGATCGCACGCGCCAAGGCCAATCCGTCGCACGGCGGTTGATTCAGCGGGCCGCGACTTGTGCGAGGATTCCTGCTAATAACATCGCCGTAGCGAGGAGCCGGGCCATGCAGGACAACGATCGCGTTTATTGTGCGCAACGTGCCGCCGAGGAGCAGGTGCTTGCCGCCGCGGCCCGCGATCCCGGCGTGGCCGAGGCCCATCGCAAGATGCAGCGCGCCTATCTCGAACGCGCAAGCGTCGGAGCGCGGCCGATGATGGCGAGCGAGACCGTCGGTTAGGGTTCAGACCTAGTCTGGCTTGGCCGACAGCTTGCGATAGGCCGCCTCGATCGGCGTTTCGCGGGCGTCGCGCCGCGCGGCCTTCAATCGCGGGTACGCCGCCAGTTCCTCCTCCTGAAGCGCATCGGCGAACTTGCCCGCGCGGACTTCGCCCAGCACGTCGCGCATGCGCGTCCGCACACCCTCGTCGATGATTCGACGTCCGCCCAACGTCGCTCCTAGCTCGGCGGTATTTGAGATCGCCTCGCGCATGCCCGCGATTCCACGAGCTTCGATCAGGTCGGCGAGCAGCTTGAGTTCGCCGACGCATTCCAGATAGGCGATCTCGGGCTTGACCCCGCCTTCGACCAAGGTTTCGAAGCCGGCGACCAGCAATTCGGGAACGGCGCCCCAAACCACCGCCTGTTCGTTAAAGAGGTCGGCTTCGGCCTCTTCGGCAAAGGTGGAATGAATCAGGCCCGCACGACCGCAACCGATGGCGCGTCCATAAGCCAAGGCGATCTTGCGGGCTTTGGGCCGGGCATTTTCGGGGACCGCCCACAAAGCGATCATCCCGCGGCCGTCCTTGTATAGGGAGCGCAACGCCGTGCCCGGTCCCTTCGGCGCGACCAGGAAGATGTCGAGGTCGCCGCGCGGTTTGACGAAACCGAATCGGATCGACAGGCCATGACTGAAGCCAAGCGCTGCGCCCTGCCGAAGGCGCGGCTCGATCGCTCGATAGAGTTCGCCGTGAATTTCGTCCGGAGCCAGCAGCATGACGATATCCGCGCTGGCGACCGCCTCGTCGACCAGCTCGACCTCCAGGCCCAACGTCTCCGCGACGGCCGCGTTAAGCGAGCTGGGCCTGAGACCCACGACCACATTGATCCCGCTGTCCTTGAGGTTGAGCGCCTGGGCGCGGCCCTGGTTGCCGAAGCCGATGATCGCCACGCGCTTGCCGTCGAGAACGGTGGCGTCGATGTCGGCGTCGCGGATCATGTGCATGGGGAATTTGCCTAGGCCGATCGCTTCAGCAGTTCCAGCGCGCGCTCGTCGAGCACGTCGGTGAAGCGTGGCCAGTCGGCGGGCGGCTGATGCGCGAACCAGGTATATTGCCGCTTGGCGTAGCGCCGGGTCGCCTGCTGGCCCGCGGCGACCGCCTGATCGCGCGATAGCTCTTTCCGCAGGAATGCCGCGATCTCGGACACGCCGATTGCACGCATCACCGGCAAATTGGGATTCAGGTCGCGGGCGAGCAGTCGTTCGACCTCTTCGACGGCGCCCCCGTCGAACATTGCGGCGAAGCGCTCATCGCAGCGCGCATAAAGCCAGTCGCGGGGGGGAGGAGGATCAGCGGCCGAAGCTCGACGTCCTTGCCGATTCCGCCGGTACGCTCGCCCTGCCATGCGCGCAGGGTCCGGCCGGTCGACAGCACGACCTCCAACGCGCGCGCGATGCGGGTCTTGTCCGCGGGCTTCAGGCGCGCCGCGGCTTCCGGATCATGTTGCGCCAGCTTCACGCCCGCTTCTTCCGTCGGCATCTCTCGAACCGACTGGCGCACCGCGGGATCGATCGCGGGCACGGGCGCAATGCCGTCAAGCAAGGTGCGCAGATAAAGCCCAGTCCCACCGACCATGATCGGCAGCCGTCCCCTATCATGGATGCCGGCGATCTCACTTCGGGCCATGTCCGCCCAGTCCGCGGCGGAGCAGGGCAGGGCGCCGTCGCGCACGCCGTAGAGGCGATGCTCCGCCCGCGATCGGTCCCGGTCGGTCGGTGCGGCGCTCAGGACGGGCAAGTCGCGGTAAATTTGTGCGCTGTCGGCGTTGACGATCACGCCGTCATTTTGTTCTGCAAGGGCAAGTGCCAGTGCCGACTTGCCGCTGGCGGTGGACCCGGCAATGACGGCCAACGGAGGTTTTGAGGACGGCATGGCGATTGCGACGCTGATAGCAGCAGGACGGCTCAATGACAGGCTTGTGGATCGCGCGCTGGCGCAGCTGCGTGAAGTCGATCCCAAAGCGCGTTTCCTGCAATGGATCGACGAGGGCGACGCCGTCGATCTCCAGGTCGACACGCCGACGAACGCCGCGCGCTGGGCGCTCGACGGGCTCCCCGAAGTCGACGTTGTCGTCCAGCCTGAGGAACATCGCTTCAAGCGCCTGCTCGTCGCCGACATGGATTCGACCATGGTCGGGCAGGAATGCCTCGACGAACTTGCCGACTTCGCCGGCCTGAAGCGGGAGATCGCCGAGATCACAGAGCGTGCGATGCAGGGCAAACTCGACTTCAAGGCCGCCCTGCGCGAGCGCGTGGCGATGCTTTCCGGGCTCGATGAAGGCGCGATCCGCCAGTGCCTTGCCGAGCGCGTGGTGCCCAATCCCGGGGCGGCGACCCTGGTGCGCACCATGCGCGTCGGTGGCGCGCATTGCATCCTGGTCACCGGCGGCTTCGTGTCGTTCGCCGAGCCTATTGCCAAAATGCTCGGCTTCAACGCCATCCGTGCCAATCGCCTATTGTTCGACGGCAGCCAGCTCAGCGGCTCGGTCGAGGATCCGATCGTCGACGCGCAGGCCAAGCTTGATGCCTTGGTCGAGGCGCGCGGCGAGCTCGGGCTCGATCGCGACCAGGTCCTTGCGATCGGCGATGGCGCCAACGACCGTCTGATGATCCAGGAAGCCGGGCTTGGCATCGCCTACCGCCCCAAGCCGGCGCTCGCCGAAGTGGCCGATGCCTGCCTCAATCACCATGGCCTCGACGCCCTGCTGTGGGCCCAGGGGATCCGCCGCAAGGATTGGGTGAGCGGCTGATTACTTCGCCGTGACGGGGAAGCAGGCTTGGTCTTTCAAGCTGTTGCACGCCGCCTGCGCCGCGGCGCGGCTGGGGTAGGGGCCGACCTGCAGGCGCGTGACCGGACCTGCGGCAACATAGAATGGCGCCCGGCCCGGCAGCGCGCCCGCGACCTTGCGATAGAGCGCTTCCGCCGCACCGCGCTGGGAGAAAGCGCCGAGCTGGATGCGCCACGCACCGCCTGCCGTGGGTGTGGGTGACGGTGCTGCCGGTGCCGCGGCTTGCGTCGGCGGCTTGGCCGCGGATTTCGCTTTGACCGCGGTTGACGGTGGCGGCGCGGCCTTGGCCTTGGCGATGGCCAGCGTCACCGCCTTCTTGCGTTGGTCGAGGGGCAAGATCTGGTCGAGCTCGGCCAGCGTCGCTTTCGCTGGTGGAAGTCCCTGCGCCGCGGCGCGGCTGACGTAGGCGTAGCCCAGCACCGGGTCGCGCGGCAGGCTGTCGCCGTTGAACAGCGCCGTGCCGTAGATCAGCATTGCGCGCGCATCGCCGCGCTCCGCCGCCTGGCCGAGCCAGCGCAGCCCGGAAACCTGGTTGCCGTTCTGGAACAGCATCAGCCCAAGCGTCGTCTGCGCGTCGAGATGCCCCTTGCGGGCCGCGCGCTCGAGCCAGGTTTGGGCCGCGGCGAGGTTGATCGTCACGCCCCGGCCAAGGCGATAGGCTTGCCCGAGATTGAACGCGGCATCGAGGTCGCCCTTTTCCGCAAGCGGCCGCCAGATATCCACCGCCGCCGCGTAGTCGGCTTTTTGCCAGGCATCGATCCCGGCTTTCACGGACTGCGCCGCCAGGGGCGCAGTGGGAATCGTCATTGCCGCCGCGGCTGCCAGACACAGGAAACGCATGTCCATTCTCACCTTGGCCCAAGCCTAGCGCACGGGAACGCCGGGCGAAATACAACCTGGCATCGTTAACCAGATTTTAGATGCTTCGGTGCCACTCCGATGCCTGAACATGCGTCATTGGGCGAGGGGAAGAGCATGCGCGTCTTGGCTATGGCATCGCAGAAGGGCGGATCGGGAAAAACGACCCTGTCCGGCCATCTTGCGGTGCAGGCGCAGCTGGCAGGGGCGGGTCCTGTCTGCCTGATCGACATCGATCCGCAAGGCAGCCTGGCCGATTGGTGGAACGAACGCGATGCCGAAATGCCGGCCTTCGCGCAGACCACCGTTGCCCGGCTCGCTTCCGACCTTGAGGTTCTTCGCCAGCAGGGCTTCCGCCTTGCCGTCATCGACACCCCGCCGGCCATCACCATGGCGATCCAAAGCGTCATTGCCGTTGCCGAGCTGATCGTCATTCCGACCCGCCCCAGCCCGCACGACCTGCGCGCCGTCGGCGCCACGGTCGATTTGTGCGACCGCGCCGGGAAGCCCTTGATCTTCGTCGTCAACGCGGCGACGCCCAAGGCCAAGATCACTTACGAAGCCGCTGTCGCACTGTCGCAGCACGGCACCGTGGCCCCGGTCACGCTTCATCATCGCACCGATTTCGCCGCTTCGATGATCGATGGGCGCACGGTGATGGAAATCGATCCCAACGGCCGCTCCGCCAAGGAAGTGGTCGAGCTGTGGGATTATATTTCCGACCGTCTCGAAAAGAATTTCCGCCGGACGGTGTTCGCGGCGCCGGGTGCGGCGCCGGGGATCAGCCCGGCCAGTCCGCGTCCGGTCGGTGGCTTCGGCCGCCGCGTCGTGGGTCAGTAAGGGGGCCCCCTCGTGAGCGAACCCAAACCCTTCGCCTCCCTTTCTTCGGGCCTCCTGGCTCGCAAGGGTGCGGCGCGCCCGGCGATGAAGCCTCAGGGCTTCGGCCAGATGGGCGGCGGCAATCTCGAGGATCTCGGCTGGAACGACATGGGCTTCGAACCGCCCAAGCCGGCGGTGGTGCCGATCCGCGACGAGGATCATGACGCCTTCGGTCAGGAGATCGAGGATCAGCCGCGCGTCCATTCCACGGGGCTGACGCCGGTGCAGTCGCCGGTGCACAGCCAGCAATCGGAACTCGCCGGCCGACTGGCGGAAACCGGCGATGCCGACGAGGATTTCGATGAAACCGCCGAGCCGGCTGAGGCCATTGAGCCTTCACCGATGCCGGCCCTCGCCATTCCCGCGCCCGCGCCGCGTCGTGCGCCGCGCCCGCGCGCTGCGCCCGGATCGAAGGGGAAGGCGGCCTTCACGCTGCGGCTCGATCCGCAACGCCATTTGAAATTGCGTCTGGCCTGCGCCGTTGGCGGTCGCTCGGCGCAACAGATCGTGACTGACGCTCTCGACCAGCTGCTGGGGGGTATGCCGGAGCTCGAGGGCATGGCCGAAAAGGCCAAACGCAAGGGGTAATCCAATGTCGAATCCGTTTCGCTTCGCTTCTACCGCATCGTTCATTGTGCTTGCCTCAATGACGGCGGGCTGCGCGGGCACGCCGAAGCAGACCGTCACCACCTCCGGGTTCGGCGGCAAGGCGAACGGGGAAATCGGCTATGCCACCCGCGCGCTCACCGCTCTGTCCTCGGGTGATGTGGGCACCGCGATCAATTACGCCGAAAAGGCGGTCGAAAAGACGCCTGACGATGCGGGTTTCCGGGCCTTGCTCGGCAACAGCTATTTCGCCGCTGGGCGCTTTGCGTCGGCGGAAGCAGCCTATCGCGATTCACTCACCATCTACGCCCAGCAGCCGCAGGTGCTGCTCAAGCTCGCGCTGTCGCAGGTTGCGCTTGGCAAGACCGACCAGGCGGTGAGCTTCCTCCACTCTGCCCAGGGCATGCTCGATCCTGCGGATTATGGTCTCGCCTTGGCACTCGCGGGACGCCCGTCGGATGCGGTTAGCATTCTCGATGCGTCGGCACGGCTCCAGAATGCGGATGCTCGTGTTCGCCAGAACCTCGCGCTCGCTTACGCCTTATCGGGCAATTGGTCGCAGGCGCGCATCGTCGCGGCGCAGGACGTCAGCGCCGACAAGCTCGACGCCCGCATCCAGGAATGGATCAGGCTCGCCAATCCGGCCAAACCGCATGATCAGGTGGCCGCGCTGACCGGGGTGGTCCCAGCCGCGGTCGACGCGGGCCAGCCCGTTCGCCTTGCGCTCCGCCCGACGGCAACGCGTACGGCCGAAGCACCGAAGAAAGCCGATCCGGCGTTCGTCGCTGCCTCTGCGCCGCAGCAGGTCGCTGCCGCCGAGTCCGCCCCGACCTTCGTGCCGCCGCCGCCCCCGCCGCCAGTCGTCGAGGCGCCGCCCCCGCCGCCGCCACCGGCGCTGGTTCCCGAATTTGTCGCCGCGTCGGCGCCCGAAGCGGTCTACACCGCGCCGCTGCCGCCGGCGAAGCCCGTTGCCCGCAAGGCGTCCGCCCCGGTGCGCAAGACTTCGGCCGTGCTGCGCAGCGGCGGCTCCAAGGCCGTCGTCCAGCTCGGCTCCTACCGCTCGCCCGAACAGGTGTCGGCGGGCTGGGCCACGCTGACCCGCCGCTATCCCGCGCTTAAATCCTATCTGCCGATGCGTGCGCGCTTCGATTCGCCCAAGGGCACCTTCTGGCGCTTGTCGATCCAGGGGTTCGGCAGCCAGAGCGAAGCGCAGGCCCGGTGCCAGGTGCTCAAGAGCCGCGGCGGCGCCTGCTTCGTCCGCACCGTCGCGGGCGATGCGCCGGTGCGCATGGCAAGCCGCTAAGCCAGCAACATCTCCAGGCAGGCCATGCGCGTGGCCACACCCATTTCGACCTGAAGCGCGATCAGCGATCGCGCTGGATCGTCGGCGACGACGTCGGCGATCTCGACGCCGCGGTTCATCGGTCCGGGGTGAAGCACGACCGCGTGCCGGTCCGCCAGCGCCAGCCGCTCGGGCGTGAGGCCGTAGAGCCGCAGATATTCGCCCGGCGCGTCGCCCAATTCCTGCTCCTGCCGCTCGCGCTGGACGCGCAGCATCATCACCACGTCGGCGCCGCCGATCGCGTCCTCGACGGAAACCGTAGCGACCTCCGCCGGCAATAACTCCGGCGGCCCCGACAGCCGCACGTCGGCACCTAGCCGCCGCAGCAGCTTGGCGTTCGATCGCGCGACACGGCTATGCTTGATGTCGCCGACGATCGCGACCTTGAGGCCCTCGATGCGGCCCAGCCGTTGCCGCAGCGTGGCGGCATCGAGCAAAGCCTGCGTCGGATGCTCGTTGGTCCCGTCGCCGGCATTGATCACCGGCGCGTCCATGATTGCCGCAACTTCGGCCGGCGCCCCATTCTCGCTGTGTCGCAACACCAGCAGGTCGGGCCGCATCGCGTTCAGCGTGCGCGCCGTGTCCTCCAGCGTCTCGCCCTTCTTCACCGACGAATGTTCGACCGACAGCGAGATGGCGGCCGCGCCGAGCCGATGCGCCGCGGTCGCGAACGACATCGCGGTGCGCGTCGAGTTTTCGTAAAAGACGTTGAAGACGATCCGCCCTTCCAGGCCGCCGACCGTCCGCCCGACTTGCGGATGGATCGCCAGCGCGCGGTCGAGGATGCGCGCGATCTGCGCGTCGCTGAGGTCGTCGATCGAAAGCAGGTCCACGAGCGCGGGGACTAGCTGCCGTCGCCCATGTTGACCAGTGCATCGATTGCGCCTTGCAGGATATGCGCGGCGGCGAGTGCATCCACCTTCTCCGCACGCCGCGCCCGGCTGACGTCGGCGTCGATCATCGCCCGCTCGACCGCCTGCGTCGACCAGCGCTCGTCCCACAGCAGGATCGGCAGCTGAAGCGGGCCGAGATTACGCGCGAACGCGCGCACCGATTGCGTCCGAGGACTGTCGCGGCCGTCCATGCTGAGCGGCAGGCCGACGACCAGCCCGACGACATGCTCGCGCGTCACGAAGGCCGTCAGCGCTTCAAGGTCCTTGGTGAATTTCGCTCGTTGGATCGTCTCTGCGGGCCCGGCGAAATGCCACCCCGCGTCGCAGATGGCGAGGCCGATGGTCTTCGTCCCGACATCGAGCCCGGCGAGCTTCCCGCCGTCACCAAGCGCGGCATGGAATTCGGCGCTAGACGCAGTGACTAACGTTGCCACGCCGCGATCCGCCGCCGCGCGTCTTCGCGCACCGATGCCCAGAACAAGGCGTAGTCATAGACGTGATGATTGTTGCCCGGCAGGACAAAGGCCCCGAGCGGCGGGATCGCACCATCGATTAGGAGCAGCCCATTGTCGCACCGCGCGCCAACCCGCCCGGGCTCGATCGTGGCGCTCGCCAAATCGGCGCTTGGCACCAGCGTGCCAAGGTTGGCGCTTGGCGGCGCGGCGCCGCCCGCGGTGCCGGTGATCGGGTTGACGCACAGCATGTCCTTGCGCTCGCGCTTCATTCCGGTCGGACCGAGGGTGCCAACCCACGCGTCCGTGATCAGGTCGGGATTGGCGGGCTGCCCGAAGCTTTGCCAGGACAAGACGCAGCCGGTCTGATCAGGCCTCGAGCAGCCGGGCAGGCCGATTGCCGGCAAGTCGGCCGCGGTACTCAGCGGCCACCCGACGACATAAGCGGCGACCAGCCGCCCCTTCACCGCACCGGCCCGCTCGCGCAGCAGGCGTGACAGGTGCAGCGCGCCCTGGCTGTGGGCGGCCAGGATCAGCGGGCGTTGCGGGTTGCGCCTGACAAATGCGTCGAAGGCTGCGGCAACATCGGCATAGGCCAGGTCGAGCGCCTTCTGCGCATCGTCGCTCCGCAGCAGGAAGGCGCCATAGGCCGCCTGGCGATAGCGCGGCGCCCACACCGTCGCATCTTGGGCGAACACGCTGGCCTGGCTTTGCACGAACAGGCGGGTGCGCGCTTCGGTCTGCGCGTCGGGGCGCATCTGGGCGTTCCAGCTGTCGCGCGACAAATAGGTCGTCGGGTGAACGTAGAAGACGCTGACATCGTTCGCCGACGGCTCGGTGGAACCCGCGTCATTTTCCGGGCGCCAATGGGACGGATTGTCGGGCAGGTCGGCCGACGCCAGCCAATTCTCCGCCCGGCTGTAATCGGGCGCATCGCTGGTCGGCGGCGGCGCGAAATGACCCTTGGGCGTCGCCTGGCTAATCAGGACGCGCTGCCCAAACTGAAAAATCGCAAACGCCCCCGCGACGCCCAGCAAGGTGAGGACGAAAATGACGATGAGGAATCGGCGCGCGCACATGAGGCGGGGGCGTTACGGGCGAGCGTGCAAGTCGGCAACCGCAGCGGCGGGAAAGAAGCGCCCGCGCGGCGCGTTATCGCAGCTCACATCAGGCAAGGGCGAGCGCATGAGCATTTTCAGCAAGATCAAGGACGCGATTTTCGGGCGCAAGGCGGAGGCCAGGCCGGCGCCGCAGCCGGTTCCGCAATCCACCGACGCGACCACCTCGGCGCCCACCGCGCCAACCTTCAATCCCACGCCGGAAACGGTCGATGTCGGCGCGGTGCTCGCCAACCTCGCCCAGGCGAAGGGTGGCGGCGGCAATTACAAAACCTCGATCGTCGACCTCTTGAAGCTGCTCGATCTCGATTCGAGCCTGGCCGAGCGCAAGGAGCTGGCCGCGGAGCTCAACGTCAACGCCGGCGATCCTGGCAGCGCCGAGCAGAATATCGCCCTTCACCGTGCGGTGATGCAGAAGCTCGCTGAAAATGGCGGGATCGTCCCAGCGGACATGCGCGACTGAATCCGCTGGGAGGGTGGTCCCATTTGCGGACCGCCGCCTTTCATCTGGAATCGGCTCGAGAGACTTCGGAGCGCCAATTTTTGGCACGCGACGCGCGAGGATTGCGTCCACTTGGCAACGGAGCACGCTAAATTCGTAGCGCTCGAAACCCCGCCGCGGCCGATGGGCGGCCTAAGGGTTGCTTCGAACGCCGGATCGAACCGCTATGGAAGAACGGAAAATCGTCGCCGGGGCTCAGCAGGAGATCAAAGACGCGGCCGTTTCGCGGCGGGAACTGCGCGACCAACTCCGCGAGACGTCGCGATCGAAGCCGGCGGGCAAAGCTGCCGGCCTCGCAAAGAGCAGGAAGCCGGGCCTCTACTGACCCATCGGTCCGCATATTGCGGAAGCTTGGCGCGTGGGGCAGGGCGCCGGGATGCCCACCTTCAGTGATTTTGGATTCACACCCCTTCCGCATCTGATTGCGATGGCGGTCGCCTATGTGCTTGCACTTCCGATCGGCTGGAACCGCGAGCAGGAGGAGCGCAGTGCGGGCCTGCGCACCTTTCCGCTGGTCGCCGTCGCGACCTGCGGCCTCATCGAGGGCACCGAATCGCTCACCGCCGACAGTCCCGAAGCGATGGCGCGGATTATCGAAGGTTTGATCACTGGCATGGGCTTCATTGGCGGCGGCGCCATTCTGCGGCTTGAAAACAGCGTCAAGGGAACTGCCACCGCGGCTAGCTTGTGGATTACAGGCGCGATCGGCGTCGCCGTCGGCGTGGGCAGCTTCGACGTTGCCGTGCTTCTGTCGCTAGTGACCGTGGTGACCCTGTGGGCGTTGCCGCCGCTGAAAAAGCTTACGAAGGACGACAAGAAGTCTCGCGGCGAATGACCGGCATGCGGCCGCTTGCCGCCTTCCAGACCCGCCGCTATCGACCCCCAAGCGTCGCTCGGCGATGCGTCCTAACGAGAGTTGCATGTCCGTCAGCATCGACCAAGTTCGCCACATCGCTGGGCTCGCGCGCATCGCCATGAGCGATGAGGAGCTCGCGCGCCTCGAGCCCGAACTCAACAACATCCTTAGCTGGATCGAGCAGTTGTCCGAAGTCGACACCGACGGCGTCGAACCGCTTGCCACCGTGATCGACCAGAAGATGCGTCTGCGCGAGGATGCGGTGACCGACGGCGATTGCCGCGACGACGTGCTGGCCAATGCGCCGAAGCCCGAACACGGCTTCTTCGGCGTTCCCAAGGTGATCGAATGACCGACCTCACCAGCCTGACCATCGCCCAGCTGCGCGACGGCATCGCCGGGCGCCAGTTCAAGGCGCGCGAAGTCGCCGAGGCCTATAATGCCGCCGTTGCCGGGGCGACGACGCTCAACGCTTACACCGTCACGACGCCGGACGACGCGCTCGCCGCCGCCGATGCCGCCGATGCAGGGCAGTCGAACGGTCCGCTCGCCGGCATCCCGCTCGGCATCAAGGATCTTTTCGCGACCAAGGGCGTGGACACCACCGCGGGCAGTCACATCCTCAAGGGCTTCAAGCCGACCTACGAAAGCACCGTCACCGCGAACCTGCGCAAGGCCGGCGCGGGGATGCTCGGCAAGCTCAACATGGACGAATTCGCCATGGGCTCGTCCAACGAAACCAGCACCTACGGGCCGGTCATCAGCCCATGGCGGCGGCAAGGCAGCAATGTCGGCCTGACCCCGGGCGGCAGCTCGGGCGGGTCGGCGGCGGCGGTCGCCGCGCGCATCGCGCCCGGCGTCACCGGCACCGACACGGGCGGCTCGATCCGCCAGCCCGCGGCGTTCACCGGGATCAGCGGGATCAAGCCGACTTACGGCCGCTGCAGCCGCTGGGGCGTGGTCAGCTTTGCCAGCTCGCTCGACCAGGCGGGGCCGATGGCGCGCGACGTGCGCGATTGTGCGATCATGCTCGAGGCGATGGCCGGCTTCGACCCCAAGGACACGACCTCCCTCGATCTGCCCGTGCCGCAGTGGGAAGCGGGCCTGTCGAGCGATCTCAAGGGCAAGCGCGTCGGCATTCCGAGGGAATATCGCATCGACGGCGTTCCCGCCGAAATCAATGCGCTGTGGGACCAGGGCATTGCCTGGCTCAAGGATGCGGGCGCCGAGATCGTCGAGATCAGCCTGCCGCACACCAAATATGCGCTGCCGACCTATTACATCATCGCGCCCGCCGAGGCCTCGTCCAACCTCGCGCGCTTTGACGGCGTCCGCTACGGCCTCCGCGCCGAGGGCGGCGAGAGCCTGGCCGACATGTATTCGCGCACCCGCGCCGAAGGTTTCGGGGCCGAGGTCAAGCGGCGGATCATGATCGGCACCTATGTGCTGAGCGCCGGCTTCTACGACGCTTACTTCACCAAGGCCCAGCGCGTCCGCGCCCTCATCAAGCGCGACTTTGTCCAAGCCTTCGAGCAGTGCGACGTCATCCTGACGCCGACCGCGCCGAGCGCTGCCTTCGGCATCGGCGAGACGACCGACCCGCTGGCGATGTATTTGAACGACGTGTTCGCCGTTCCCGCGAGCCTCGCCGGCCTGCCCGCGATGAGCGTCCCCGGCGGCCTCGACGCGCAGGGCCTGCCGCTCGGCCTGCACCTGATCGGTCCGGAGCTGGACGAACAGATCGTGCTCAATGCGGGTCTCGCAATCGAAGAACGCGCGGGCTTCACCGCCCGTCCGGAGAAGTGGTGGTGAGTCGCCTCAACCGTTCGTCCCGAGCGAAGTCGAGGGACGCTGGCAGGACGTGTCTCGACTTCGCTCGACACAAGCGGGACGGGGTAAGACCGTGACGACAGACTATAGCATCAAGGGCGAAACCGGGGACTGGGAGGTCGTGGTCGGGCTTGAGGTCCACGCGCAGATCACCGCGACCGCGTCCAAGCTCTTCTCCGGCGCGGCAACTGCGTTCGGCGCCGAGCCGAACACGCAGGTGTCGCTGGTCGACGCCGCGATGCCGGGGATGCTTCCGGTCCCCAACAAGGAATGCATCCGCCAGGCGGTGCGCACGGGCATGGCGATCGACGCAGTGATCAACCGCTGGAGCCGCTTCGACCGCAAGAATTACTTCTACGCCGATCTGCCGCAGGGCTATCAGATCAGCCAGCTCTATCACCCACTGGTCGGCCCGGGCGAGGTCGAGATCCTGATCGATCCCGCGGACGAGAACAGCACCAAGCAGATCGGCATCGAGCGCATCCACGTCGAGCAGGACGCGGGCAAGCTGATGCACGACCAGCATCCGACGATGTCCTACGTCGACCTCAACCGCTGCGGCGTCGCGCTGATGGAGATCGTGTCGCGCCCCGACATGCGCTCGCCCGTCGAAGCCGGCGCGTACCTGCGCAAGCTGCGCGCGATCCTGCGCTACGTCGGCAGCTGCGACGGCAACATGGAAGAAGGATCGATGCGCGCCGACGTCAACGTCAGCGTGCGAAAGCCCGGCGAGGAGTTCGGCACGCGGACCGAGACCAAGAACGTCAACAGCGTCCGCTTCGTCATGCAAGTCATCGAGCATGAGGCCAAGCGCCAGGTCGATCTGATCGAGGAGGGCGGCAGCGTCGTCCAGGAAACCCGGCTGTTCGACCCTGACAAGGGCGTGACGCGCACCCTGCGCACCAAGGAAGACGCGCACGATTACCGTTACTTCCCCGATCCCGATTTGCTGCCGTTGGAGCTCGACGACGCCTTCCTCGACGAATGCCGCGCGAGCCTGCCCGAGCTGCCCGACGCCAAGCGCCAGCGTTACGAAGGCCATGGCATCACGCCCTACAATGCCGGCGTGCTGACCGCCGAGGTCGAGATTGCGCGCTGGTTCGATGCGTTGCTCGAAGAGGGCGTGGAGCCCAAGCAGGCAAGCAACTGGGTCGTCGCCGAGCTGTTCGGCGCGCTCAACCGCCGCAACGAAAGCATCGCCGACACGCCCATCTCTCCCAAGGAAGCCGCGGAGCTGCTCAAGCTCGTCGCCGACGGGACGATCAGCGGGACGATCGCCAAGCAGGTGTTCGAGATCATGCTCGAAACCGGCATCGCGCCGTCGGTGATCGTCGAGGAGCGCGGCCTCAAGCAGACCAGCGACACCGGCGCGATCGATGCCGAGATAGACCGGATCCTCGCCTCCAACGCCGACAAGGTCGAACAATATAAAGCAGGCAAGGAAGCCCTGTTCGGCTTCTTCGTCGGGCAGACGATGAAGGCGATGCAGGGCAAGGCCAATCCGCAAGTGGTCAACGAGCGGCTTCGCGCCAAGCTGTCTTAAGTTCGTCATTGCGAGGAGCGTAGTGACGCGGCAATCCATCGCGGCGTTGCCCTGGATTGCTTCGCTGCGGCCGCAAAGACGGAGTGACCATGCCTAAGCTTTTCCTCGCCGCAGCTGCCCTCCTCGCCGCATGCGCGCCGCCCGCGGCACAGGCGCAGGGCGGGCCGCCCAAGCTGCTCATCGTCATTTCCGTCGATCAGCTGTCGGCCGACCTGTGGGACGAATATCAACCTGTATTCACCGGCGGCTTTGCCCGGATCGCTTCAGGCGCGGTGTTCCGCAACGGCTACCAAAGCCACGCCGCGACCGAGACTTGCCCGGGTCATTCGACGATCCTTACCGGCCGCCGCCCGGCGACCACTGGCGTCGTCGCCAATATCTGGTTCGACGGCAACGCGCCGCGCCGTGACAAGAAGATCTACTGCGCCGAGGACGAGCGCGCGCCCGGCTCGACCTCCACGAAATATGTCGTGTCGCCCGAACATCTGCGCGCTCCCACGCTCGGCGACTTGCTCAAGCAGCAGACCCCCGCCAGCCGCAACGTCGCCGTCGCAGGCAAGGATCGGTCGGCGGTGATGATGGGCGGCCGCAACGTCGACCAGCGCTGGTACCCTAGCGGCACGCGCTTCGTCACCGACCGCACCGGCGCTGCCGTGCCGGCCAGCGTCACGCGCGCCAACGCCTTCCTTGCCCGCACCATCGCCGCCGCGCGCCCGCCGTTGACGCCGTCGCCCTTCTGCGCCGGCAAGGCGCGCAGCTTTGCGATCGCTGGCGGCGGCAAGCCCACCGGCAGCGGCCGCCTCGCGCGCGCCGCGGGGGATGCCTCGGCCTTCCGCGCCTCGCCCGAATATGATGCGACCGTGCTCGCGCTCGCCGCCGGGCTGATCCAGGAATTGCGGCTGGGGCAGGGGAGCGCGACCGACCTCATCTCGATCGGCCTCGCGGGCACCGATTATGTCGGCCACACCTACGGCTCGGGCGGGCAGGAGATGTGCCTGCAACTGACTTCACTCGACCGCGACCTCGGTGACTTCTTGGCCGCGCTCGACCGCTGGGGAATCTCCTATGCCGTGGCGATGACCGCCGACCACGGCAGCCTCGACATTCCCGAGCGGCTTCGGGCGAAGGGTGTCACCGATGCGGCCTGGATTGACCCCGATCTCGATTCGGAAGCGCTCGGCCCGCGGATCGCGCGCGAGACCGGGCTCGGCGGCCCGATCATCGCGTTCGGCTCGACCGGCGACGTCTTCCTCGATCCCGCGCTCAAGGGTGCGGCGCGCAGCAAGGCGAGCAATGCGTTGCTCGCTTTCTATCGCCGTCACCCGCAGGTGCACACGGTCCTGACCAGGGACGACATTGCGAAAGCGCCGATGCCGGACGGGCCGCCCGACCGCTGGAGCGTGACCGACCGCGTTCGTGCGTCGTTCGATCCGCAACGCTCGGGCGACCTCTACGTGGTGCTCAAGCCGCATATCCAGCCGATCGCCGACACCCGCAGCGACGTCTCCACGCACGGCAGTCCGTGGGACTATGACCGCCGGGTGCCGGTGATCTTTTGGCGGCCGGGAACGCCAGGCGCCGCGTCGGACCAGCCGGTCGAGACGATCGACATCATGCCGACCCTCGCCGCGATGCTCGGGATTGCCGCAGGTCAGGTCGACGGTCGCTGCCTTGCTGTTCCGGGCGCATCTTGCGGATCGCGCTAAGCTTCTAAGAATAGACGCTTTTCTTTCATCCTTAGTTCAGGCATGACTCGCCAGGGCACGGGCGGGGAAGGGCCGCGCGTGCGCGCTTGGCGGGGAGCTTTAGTATGCGGAAAACCACCATTGCTCTGGCTGCGCTTGCGCTCGCCGTGCCGCTCGGCGGCTGTGTCGAGACGCGGCAATATGCCGATGTCCAATTCACCCCGCCGCAGGGCCAGTACCGGCTTCTCGTTCTTCGTCCCGATGTCACCGTCGGGTCGCTGACAACCGGGGGAATGGTCGAGCCGCGCGCCGATTGGACCGAACAGGCCCGCACCAACATCATCGCCGCCTTGCGCGCGCAACAGGCGACGCGCGGCGGCGAGACGCTGATCCTCGATCGCCGCAACCAGCTTCAAGGCGTCAGTGCCGAGGAAGTCGCCGAGGTCGAGCGGCTGTTCTACGCGGTTGGCCAGTCGATCGTGCTCCACAAATATCTCGGCGAATATCTGCCGACCAAGCGCGGCAAGGGCCTCGACTGGACCCTCGGCCAGGACGCGGTGAAGCTCGGCCAGAAGACCGGCTATGATTATGCCCTGTTTCTCCACGCCGAGGATCAGGTCGCGTCCACCGGGCGCGTCGCGCTCGGCGTGATCGGGCTTGCCGGTTGCTTCGTCGGCTTCTGCGCCCCCAACGTCGGCGGCGCCACGCAGATCGATTATGCAGGGCTGGTCGACCTCAAGACCGGCGAAGTCGTCTGGTTCAACGTCGTTCGCGCCGGAAGCCAGGTGCCGGGAATCAAGTTTGGTGAATTGCGCACGCCCGCGGGCGCCGCGCAGATGGTCGAACGGCTGCTCGGGCGGATGAAGCCCGGCCAGGCCGTCCGCCAAGCGATGGAGCGCCGCTGATGTGCCGCAATCATGTTGATCGCCGCTCGCTGCTGATCGGCGGGGGCGTCGCCGCCGCATCCCTCACCACCGGAGTCGCGCACGCGCGCGTCCGCCCGCAGGACATGGTGCCGCTGGTCGGTCCCGGCTTCCGGCCGACCGACAAGGACGAACAGGGCCTGTGGCAGCTGATGGATCGCGCCGAGGAGGAGATCGCGGGCTCGAACCTGCTGATCAAGGACCCGGCGCTGACCGGCTATCTCGGCGACCTCATCGAAAAGGTCGGCGGTCCCGCGGCCAAGGATTTTCGCATCTATCTGGCGCACATCCCCGATTTCAACGCGATGATGTTTCCGAGTGGCTTTTCGGTCATCTATTCGGGACTGCTGCTGCGCGCGCGCAATGAGGCGCAGCTGGCGGGCGTGATCGCGCACGAAACGGCGCACTTCCTGCGCCGCCACATGATCCGCAGTTGGCGCGACCAGCGGCGCAAGACCGATATCTTCGCGATCGGGTCGATGGTCGCCGGCGTCGGCGGGGCCGCGGGCGGGGTCAACGTCGGCGATTTCGTCCAGCTCGCGCAGCTTGGCACGATCCTGTCGCTGTTCACCTACAGCCGCGGGATGGAAGCCGAGGCCGATGCGATGGGCGCCAAGCTTCTCGCCGAGACCGGCTATCCGCCGATCGAAATGGCCAATGTGTGGGAGCAGTTGATCGGCGAGGAAGCGGCAAGCGCGCGCTACCGCCGCAAGCGCCGCCGCCGCGGGTCGCTGTTCGATACTCACCCGTCGCCGGATTCGCGCATGGCCGACCTGCGCATCTCCGCCGCGGAAGTGACCGTGCCCGGCCGCGCCTACGACAATCGCCGTGCGCAATATCTGTCGACCATCGCGCCCATTCGGCAGATGCTGCTCGACGATCAGGTCAAGCTCAACGATCCGGGCGCGAGCACCTATCTCATCAACACCTTGGCGCGCGATGGCTGGAACGGTCTTATGCGCTTCTACGAGGGCGAGATCTGGCGGTTGCGCAATCGCCCGGGCGACGATGTGCGCTCGAGCCAGAGCTATGCCGCGGCAGTGATCTATCCCGATGCCCCGGCGGACGCTTTCCGCTGGCACGGCATTTCGCTGCTCAAGGCGGGCCGGTCGGGTGAGGCCCGCACCGCCTTCGCGCGCTATCTGACGATGAAGCCCGACGCGCCCGACGCCGCCTGGGTGCGGCAGATGATGGGTTGAGGGGGATGACGATGAAGAATTTCGCCAAGATCGGCCTGCTTGCGGCCGCCGCTTTCGCTCTCCCGGCCTGCTCGAGCCTTGGCGCGGGCGAATCCGGCTTCAGCAGTTTTGCCGCGGTCCAGGTCAAGCGCGTCTCGGTCGGCGACGGGTCCCTGTCGGTCGTGGCGCCGCGTCCGTGGAATCGCACGCGCCCGCTCGGCTACGTCGATATTCGCGTAGTCGAGGATTGGACGCTGAACGGCCCCTATCTCGACGGGATCAGCTTCGTCAGCGGGCTCAAGAACGACCGCTACCTCGTCTATCAGCGGCGCACGACGTCGCAGCAGGTTCCCAAGTTCCGTTCGAACATGACGCCGCCTGAGATTGCGGCGATGATCGAAAGCCTGTTCCGCGTTCGCGGCGGCGCGATCGAATATCGAACGCTCGGAATCGCTCCGCGCCCGTTTCTCGGGACCAACGGCTTTCAATATGATTACGAGCACCTCGACACCGACGAACTGTGGCGCAAGGGCCGCGCGGTCGGCGCCGTGATCGACGGTCGGCTGTACCTCATCCTGCTCGACGCGGCGCGATCGCATTATTACCCCGCGACGCTCCCCGATTTCGAGGCGATCGTCGCGTCGGCACAGCTGCGGCGGGGGTAGCTCCGCAAACGCGCAACCTCGTTCGTCCTGAGCGGAGCGCGGAGCGCGCAGTCGAAGGGCGCGTGGCACGGACGTTGAACCAGCGCCCTTCGACAAGCTCAGGACGAACGAAGTGAAGGCGAGATACTAGCTCACCGGCGAAATCGGCGTCGTGGGCGGTGCAGTCCCGGGCGTCGACGGCGACGGCACGTCGATATCCGGTCCCTGCGGCGGGGTTTCGGCGGGCGCCTCGCTCGGCTGGCCGGGCTCGGACGGCTGGGCGGGCTGGCCCGGCTGGGGTTCGACCGGGTCATTGGCCGGGCTGGGGTCGGGCTGGCCGTCGGGGAAGGGGGGCAATTGCTGCATGATGGTGTAACTCCTCGCGCAATCAACGCCTTTCGCCCGCCCCGGGTTGCCCGAGCGGCGATCCTTGCTATAGCCCGCAACCTTCGCGGCCGCGCGCGCGTGGCGGAACTGGTAGACGCGCTGGATTTAGGTTCCAGTATCGAAAGATGTGGGGGTTCGACTCCCTCCGCGCGCACCATCGCAGCGCGCAGCCTGTCCGGGGGACAGGCGAGCACTGCGATCGCGCGCATCGTGGCCATTTTGTGTGGGATTTTGAGACGTGATCAAGACGGTTGAGACTGAAAACGAGGGCCTGAAGCGCGCCTTCATGCTGACCATCCCGGCCGAGGATATCGAGGCCCGGCTCGACAAGGAGGTCAAGCGCATCGCGCCGCAAGTGCGCATGCCCGGCTTCCGCCCCGGCAAGGTGCCGCCCAACCTCATCCGCAAGATGCACGGCGAATCGTTGCAGCGCGACGCGCTCGCCAACGCCGTCCAGGAAGGCGTGCAGGAACTGCTCGAAACGCAGAAGGTCCGCCCCGCGCTCCAGCCGCAGGTCGAGCTCGACGAGAAATATGAGCCCGGCAAGGACGCCGAAGTGCGCGTCAGCCTCGAAGCGTTGCCCGACCTGCCCAAGCCGGACATCGACGGCCTGACGCTCGAGCGTTTGACGATCGCCGCCGACGAAGCGCAAGTCGATGAGCAGCTCAAGCAGATCGCCAGCGCCACCAAGCGCTGGACCGACGCTCCCAAGAAGCATGTCGCGGCGACCGGCGACCAGGTCATTGTCGATTTCGTCGGCCGCGTCGGCGACACCGAATTCGAGGGCGGCACCGGCACCGACATGCCGATCGAGCTTGGCTCGGGCGCGCTCATCCCGGGTTTCGAGGATCAGCTGGTCGGCGCCAAGGCGGGCGACAAGCGCGAGGTCAAGGTGACCTTCCCCGACGATTATCCGGCCGAGAATTTGAAGGGCAAGGCGGCCGTCTTCGACGTCACCGTCAAGGCCGTGAAGACCGCTGGCGAAAATGCCATCAACGATGAGCTGGCGACCTCGCTCGGCCTCAAGGATCTCGACCAGCTGCGCGGCCTTATTCGCGACCAGCAGGGGCAGGAGCTGAACGCGCTGACCCGGACGCACATGAAGCGCCAGCTGCTCGACCAGCTTGCCAACCGTCATGATTTCGACGTGCCGCAATCGATGGTCGATGCCGAATATCAGAACATCCTGAACCAGCTGCGCCACGAAGCCAGCCATGAGGCCGATCCCAAGGCCGCGCTGGCGGAAATCGAGAGCGAAGCGAGCGAATATCGCAAGATCGCCGAGCGCCGCGTGCGCCTCGGCCTGCTGCTGTCGGAAATCGGCGCCGCGAATAACGTCCAGGTCAGTGAGCAGGAAATGAACCGCCTGATCGGCCAGGCCGCGTCGCAATATCAGGGCAAGGAGCGGCAGCGCTTCCTCGACTATATCCAGCGCGAGCCGATGGCCGCGGCCCAGCTTCGCGCGCCGCTCTACGAGGACAAGGTCGTCGACTTCCTCTTCTCGAAGGCCGACGTGACGGAGCGCGCCGCGACCCGCGCCGAGGTCGAAGCCGACCTCGAGAGCGAGGAAGGCCATGTCCACGGCCCCGGCTGCGGCCACGACCATGCCGCCAAGCCCGCCAAGGGCAAGAAGGCCAACACCAAGGCGGACACCAAGCCTGCCCCGAGCAAAGCCGGGGGGCCCAAGCCCGCCAAGCCCGTGAAGGACGGCGCGGGCGCGAAGGCTCCCGAAGCCAAGGCCAAGCCTGCGGCGAAGGCCGACGCCAAGCCCGCCAAGGCTGAAGCGAAGCCTGCTGGCAAGGCCGAAGCCAAGCCTGCTGCCAAGGCCGCTCCCGCCAAGAAGGCACCCGCCAAGAAGAAGTAATCGTCACCCCGGGCTTGACCCGGGGTCCACCTTTTTCCACCCCTGCAAGGACAAGGTGGATCCCGGACGAAACCCGGGATGACGGGGGTCGCGCAGTCATGCAGCAACAACAAGCACGCATTGCCGTCGTCCTGCCCTGCTACAATGAGGAAGCGGCGATCGCGCTGACCGTCGCGGGCTTCCGCGACGCGCTGCCGTCCGCAATCATCTACGTCTACGACAACAACAGCCGAGACCGCACGCGCGAGGTCGCGGCCGCGGCCGGCGCGGTCGTCCGCGTCGAGCGCCAGCAGGGCAAGGGCCATGTCGTCCGCCGCATGTTCGCCGATATCGAGGCCGACGTGTACATCATGGCCGACGGCGATCTGACCTACGATCCCAAGGCCGCGCCGGCGATGGTCGAGCAACTCCTGGCCGAGGAGCTCGACATGGTCGTCGGCACCCGCCGCCATGAGGAGAAGGACGCCTATCGCGGCGGCCACGTCCTCGGCAACAAGGTCTTCACCGGCCTTCTCTCCGGCCTGTTCGGGCGCAGCTTCAGCGATATCTTTTCGGGCTACCGCGTCTTCTCGCGCCGCTTCGTCAAAAGCTTCCCCGTCCTCTCCTCGGGCTTCGAGATCGAGACCGAGATGAGCGTCCACGCGCTCGAGCTGCGCATGCCCGTGGGCGAGGTCGAAACCGCTTATGCCGCGCGGCCCGAGGGGTCGGAAAGCAAGCTCTCCACCTTCCGCGATGGCTGGCGCATCCTCAAGACCATCGCCACCCTCTACCGGATCGAGCGGCCCGTGCTGTTCTTCGGCAGCGTCGGCGCGCTCCTGCTCGTCGCCGCGATCATCCTCTCGGTTCCACTGGTGATCACCTATCTCGACACCGGCCTGGTGCCGCGCTTCCCCACCGCCATCCTCGCCACCGGCCTTGTCATCATCGCCGTGCTCTGTTTCTTCGCCGGCCTGATCCTCGACACCGTCACGCGCGGCCGGCGGGAGATGCGGCGGCTCGCCTATCTGTCCATCCCCGGCCCCCGCGACGAGCGCGGCGCCCACAATCCGCCCCTGCATTTGCAGGGGAGGGGGACCAGCTGAAAGCTGGTGGAGGGGCCCCTTCGTCGCGGCTTCGCCGCTTGAACCTTCCCGCAATCCGCCCGATGTAGTGCGGACCACATTCAAGGATCCGCTTCACGTGCCAGACCATCAGGACATCGTTTCGCAGCTCGTCCCATCGTTATCGAGCAGTCCAACCGGGGCGAGCGCAGCTTCGACATTTATTCGCGCCTGCTGCGTGAACGGATCGTCTTCATCACCGGCCCGATTGAGGATCACATGTCCTCGCTGATCACCGCCCAATTGCTCTTCCTCGAGTCCGAAAACCCGAAGAAGGACATCTTTATGTACATCAATTCGCCCGGCGGCGTGGTCACCGCCGGCCTCGCGATCCATGATACGATGCAATACATCCGGCCCAAGATCAGCACCGTGTGCATCGGCCAGGCCGCGTCGATGGGCAGCTTCCTCTTGGCGGCGGGCGAACCCGGGATGCGCGTTGCGCTGACCAACAGCCGCATCATGATCCACCAGCCCTCGGGCGGCGCCCAGGGCATGGCCGCCGACATCGAGATCCAGGCCCGCGAAATCCTCCGCATGCGCCAGCGCCTCAACGAGCTCTACGCGAAGTACACCGGCCAACCGCTTGAGGCGATCGAGAAAGCCATGGACCGCGACAAATTCCTCGAAGCCGACGAGGCGAAGGCGTTCGGGATTATCGACGAGGTGTTCGATACCCGGCCGGATGCTGGGGATGATGCGGGGACTGGGGCGGGGGAAGTGACGCCGGCTTGAGCGCCCGAGCATAAGGGAGCGTTTGCGCCAGCAAACGGGAGCTTATGTCGAAGAGAGCGCGAATGCCGGCCAGCGGGTCGGCATAGCCGAACCCGACTGACGTCACGGATTTACTCCGTGACGGCTCTTTTCACCATTGGTCGAAGAGCCGTCGCACGCCCGACCGGGCGGGGCGGCTCGCCTCAAGCGAGCCGAACCCGGCCGACGCGGTCATGCGATCCGCTCGCGTGACCCAGTCCATTCGCCCCGAAGGTCGCTAAGCTAAACATCTCGTTAGGCAGGGCGCCAGGGCGCCTCACGCTCGTGTCTCGTCGGGTGGCTGCTTACCTCTATCCGAACGAGCTCCCAATTGAACTTTGTCAGGTCAGCTACCAAGTGCCGGGTAGTGCAGGGCGCGCTCCGCCGCCACGTCACCAAGATGGAGCGCAAGGAGCTCGATACCGTCATTGCCGCGCGTAAACAGGCCGATCTGGACGCCCAAAACGCCTATAATGCGGAGCTAGAAGCGCTTCTCGAAAAAGGAAAAGCCGCGCGAATCCCGCGCATTGCGTTCATTTGACCCGCTTATCGTCACACCAAAAGCGCCGCACTCCATGACAATGATGACTTTAGCGATGCGCGGGAATGAGGCGTCCGGCCGCGACCAGCCTCACAGCAGACGCGCGATCCATTTCGGCAGCGGGCGGATATGCCCCTCCGGCGTGCGGCACAGGCCGAAGCTGAGCTTGGTTCCCGCGGGGCAGGCCGCGGCCGATGGGACGGGCGGGGGCGGGGTGAGCACGCATGTCCCGCCGCCGAAATTCTCGGCGCATTTGGCGAGCACCTTGCGCGCTTGGCGCTCGTTCAGCCCATACGATTCGCGCAGCTCGCGCATCGACTGGGCGTTGCTGCTGGCGGAATATTGCGCGCGGTCGGCGGCGGTGCTGCGCGTGGCGTTGATCGCGATGACCCGGCCCGCGCCGCACGCCTTGCGGATCGGCGCGACCAGCTCGGGCGCGGTGACTTCGGCGATCGATCCCATGAACACCACCTCCTCGCCGACGCGGGCATAGCCGGGCGTCTCGCCCGTGCCGAAGGCGAGATAGCCCGCGCGGTCGACGAACAATTGCTCGCCGAGCGGGAACTGGACCAGCGCATCGCCCTGGTCGGGTGCGCGGAAGCAGCCGTCGCGAAGCACCACCTTGGCCTGGCTGTTGATCGCATTGACCAAGCCGACCGGGCGGTCCGACCGTGGGAAGATGCGCACCAGCGGCGCGATCGACGGGGGCAGGGGCCGGTTGAGGTCGCGCGCCGATTGCGTGACTCGGAACTCCAGCTTGACTGCGTCGGGAATGGTCACGCCCTTCCTGGCGACGAGCGCGCGGAATTCGGCTTCGGGCACGTTGATCTCGATATCGGCGCGGTTGGACTTGCTGCCGTAGCCGCCGCCGGCGATCACGCGGTCGTCGCGAAAGGTGGTCATCATGAAGTCGAGCGCACGTTCGAGCTCGGCCCTCGAATAGCGCACCTCGGTCGCGAAGAAGCGCGGGTGCTTGGTATATTTGGCCAGCGTCCTTTTGCCGTCGCGGAGGAAGCGGAACACGACGTGGGGGTCGCCGTCATTCTCGAAATAGAGGTCGACGAAGTTGCCTTTCTCCGCGACCCGCAGCTTGCGCGCGAGCGCCCGCACGTCGCCGCCGACCTTGTTCTGGAATTCGCCCGCGCGGCGGAATTGTTCCTGGTCTGCAATCTGCGCGGCCGTCGGCGGCTTCGGCTCGCCCGCGACGGCCGGGGCGAAGTGCGCGGGCGGGGCGTCGAGGATCGTCGCATGGCCGCCCGAGCCGATCGTCGCGCCGCGCGGCGCCAAGGATCCCGCGGGCGCAGCCGCTTCGCTGCGCCCGCACGCCGCGGTAAGCATCAGCAGAGCGAAAATGGTCATATGTTTGAGCATCTTGGGCAGGATGCTTGCCGCGCCGTTAGCGGCCGATGAATGCTTATCGCCGAACGACCATGCGGCGTGCCCGGTTCAGCTCCGCCCACCTCGGCGCCAGCTTCAGCGCCGCGTCGTATTTGGCTTGCGCCGCGTCACGCTTGCCCTGCGCGGCAAGTGCGTCGCCCCAGTATTTCAGCGGGTCGGCCCAGTTGGGCGACAGCTCGGCGGCGCGCGCGAAGCGCTGCTCAGCGCTGGCCCAGCGGCGATGCTGACTAAGCAGGCGGCCCCAATCGACATAAGCGGCGGGCAGGCGCGGGCCCTGCCGCACCGCTTCCGCAAACCAGCGCTGCGCCGCCGCTGCCTCGCCCATCGCTCGCGCAGCCATCCCGCGCGCGCGGACGCAATTGTAACAGTCGCGCGGCATCCTGCCGGCGAGCGCCGCCGCTTCATCCGCGCGCTTGAGCATGACCAGCGCCTCAACCTGCACCGGCCAAGCATATACCGGCGCCGAATTACGATGATACGCGCGCTTCGCCTCACGCGCCGCAGTGGCGGACTGAAGGGTTGCCAGCGCTTGCGTCAGCGCCGGCGAGGGGCCGCGCAGCATCTCGCCCGATAGCTTGTACTCCGCCGCCACGGCCGCTCCTTCTTCTGGCTGCTCGCCGCTTTTCGGCAGAGCACGGATGGCGAGCGCCGGCCCCGGGTCGCGCCGCAGCAGCGCGAGCGATGCGCGAAGTTCGTCGACATATTGGCTGTAGCTGCCGGGGGCGCGGACAACGCAGGCGATGCCTTCTTCGAGGCGGGCAGCGTTGCGCATGATCTCGCCGGTGCTGGTCAAGCTGCTGCAGCGGTTGGCTGCGGCAATCCGCGGATCATATTGGTTGGTCGCCTTGCTGCTCAATTCCGCTTCGAACGCATCGAATGCCTCCTGGTCGCGCCCCATCAGGCGGAGCGCTATGGCGAGGTTGCCGCGGGCCGGGGTCATCTCAGGGTCGATCGCCAGCGCATTGTGTGCCGCGCGCGCCGCATCGGCGAAGAAGCCCATTTCGCGGCGGTCATAGGCCAACCCGCTAAACGCCCATTTGCGTTCAACCTCGGACGGGTCGGCGGTCAGCGCGGTCAGCAAGGCATAGCGCTCGGCTTCGCGCTCGGGGACTCGACCGACATACACCGCGTGGCGATAGGGCTGGGTACGCTTGAAGATCAGCTCGGCGCCCTGCGCGATCAGCGCATCAAGATCGCCTTGCGAGCTGACGAAGCGCTGCCCCGAAGCGGTGCCGACGCGCGCCGTGAGCGCGAGGCCGCCGCCCAGGTCGATGACCTCTCCCGAAATCCGCGTCTCCTTGCCCAGCCAGCCGCGCAGCACCTTCCACACCTGGTCGGTGGTCGCGCCGGTGTTGGGAATGTCGATCTTGAGTTCGTCCTCCCAATTGTTGGCGTAGGTCGATGCTGCACGGACCGATTCGGTTCCCTCCTGCATCTCGGCCAGCTTATCGAGCACCTGGGTCGCAACGACCTCGCCGGTCAAACCGCGCGCAGCGAGCGCGGGCGGGACGCGGAAGCTCTGCACCACCAAGGCATCGGAGCGCGAGGCGCGGATGACCACCGCGGCAATAACGCCGACGATCGCCAGCGCAGCGATGGCGAGGATTGCCCAAAGTGCCGCGCGCACACCTTCGCCGACGCGGCGCAGCTTGAGTTCGCCGCACTGGGCATGGGCAAGCTCGGCCTGACGATCGATCAGCTTGGCATGTTTCTCGAGGACGCTGCGCGCGGCGTCGGGAAGCGGCTTGCCCGAAGACGCGACGGCCATCGCGATTTCGACTGGATCGGACGTGCTCGGGAGTTCATCGCGCAGCGGGGTGGTGCGCGCCTTGGCGCGGCTTGCGGTCTTCGTCGCCATCGGTGCGCCCCCTACGCGGACCATGCGGCCCGGTCGTGAAACTAACAGGCCGGCGCGAAAAGCCAATGGCAGCGAGACTCACTTATGTTCTGCTATTGTTCTGCACGAACAAATCAGATACGACCGCATAATCACGGGCGGTGCTCGGCCGCCGATTGACGGGAGATTGAGGTCATGGCAGCGCAGTTGAAAGTCATCGGCAGCACATTGGAAAATTCAGGCATGGACCGGCAGAAGGCGCTCGAAGCGGCGCTCGCCCAGATTGATCGCGCGTTCGGCAAGGGTTCGGCCATGAAGCTGGGCAGCCGCGAGCAGATCGAGATCGAGACGGTGTCGACCGGCAGCCTCGGGCTGGACATCGCGCTTGGCGTCGGCGGCCTGCCGCGCGGCCGGGTGGTTGAAATCTACGGGCCGGAAAGCTCGGGCAAGACGACACTCGCGCTCCACTGCATTGCCGAAGCGCAAAAGGTCGGGGGCACCGCGGCCTTCGTCGATGCCGAACATGCGCTCGACCCGATTTATGCGCGTAAGCTGGGCGTCAACATCGACGAGCTGATCGTGTCGCAGCCCGATACGGGCGAGCAGGCGCTCGAGATCGTCGATACGCTCGTCCGTTCGAACGCGGTCGACGTGCTGGTGATCGATTCGGTCGCCGCGCTCGTGCCCCGCGCCGAGATCGAGGGCGAGATGGGCGACCAGTTGCCCGGCCTCCAGGCGCGCCTGATGAGCCAGGCGCTGCGCAAGCTCACCGGTTCGATCAGCCGTTCGCGCTGCACCGTCATCTTCATCAACCAGGTGCGGATGAAGATTGGCGTGATGTACGGCAATCCCGAAACCACGACCGGCGGCAATGCGCTCAAATTCTACGCCAGCGTGCGCCTCGACATTCGCCGCACCGGTCAGATCAAGGATCGCGACGATATTGTCGGCAACACGACCCGCGTGAAGGTCGTCAAGAACAAGGTCGCGCCGCCGTTCAAGCAGGTCGAATTCGACATCATGTACGGCCAGGGCATCTCCAAGGTGGGCGAAATCCTCGACCTTGGCGTCAAGGCCGGCGTCGTCGAGAAATCGGGCGCCTGGTTCAGCTATGATTCGATCCGAATCGGCCAGGGCCGCGAGAATGCAAAAATCTATCTGACCGAAAATCCCGACATCGCGCGGCGCATCGAAAACGCCATCCGCGGCAACAAGGAAGAAGTCGGCGAGGCGCTGATGGTCGGCGGACCGGACGACACGGACGCCTAAGGTCTCCCCGGCCGGGCGCGCTCGCGACTTACGGCGCGTCCGGCCCCCCTTCAGCTTAGCCCCTTAACCAAGCTGCTCTTCAGCCGAGATCGTCGGGAAGGCAGGGCGGATCCTCGATCCGTTTGCCGGTGTCGATGCGAATGGGCGCGAACAAGGCTCGTGGCTCGGTGAAGAGGATGAGGACGAACGTCAGCGCGGCGCACAGCGCGGTGCCGACGATGAACGGGGTCGCGGTGCCGTCGAACGCCTGGCCGATGACGAAACCGATGATCGCCGCGCCGATCGTCCCGACCACGCCCTGGACCGACGCCGCGGTGCCCGCGATCGGCGCCATATGCTCCATCGCCAGCGTGCCGAGGTTGGACGAGGTCAGCGCGAAGCAGCACATCGCTAGCGCCTGGAGGATGATGAAGCTGGTCAGCGTCTCATGCCCCGACAATGCAATCGCGGCGTGGATGGCGGTGACCACGACAAACGCCGCTGCGGCGCCATGGCCGACGCGGCGAAGGCCGAAGCGCCCGACGATCCGGCTGTTGGTCCAGGATGCGAGCGCCATCGGCGCCGCGATCCCGCCGAACACCAGCCCGATCAGTTCCGGCCGGCCGAAGGCATCGAACACGATCTGCTGAATAGAGGAGATGTAGGCAACCAGGCTGGCGAAGGTCACCGTTAGCGCCAGCGTATAACCGCGCGACTGCGGCTCGCGCAGCGTCTCCCACGCCGCCCCCGCCATCTCGCCAATCTTGAGCGAGCGGCGGAATTCGGGGTGCAACGTCTCGGGCATGCGCAGCCACGCCCAGGCCAGCATGATCAGCCCATAGCCCGCAAGCACGATGAAGATCGCGCGCCACGGGGCGAACAGCAGGATCGCCTGCCCGATGCTCGGCGCCAGGACGGGCACGACCATGAACACCATGAACACCAGGCTCATGACCCGCGCCATCTCTTCGGATTCGAACAGGTCGCGGACCATGGCCACGACCAGCACCCGGGTCACCGCCGCCGACGCGCCCATCGCAACGCGGCTTGCAATGAGCAACGCGAAGCTGCCCGCGATCCCGCACAGCAAGGCGAAGATGGTGTAGAGCGCGACCCCCGCGGCCAGCACCGGCCTGCGCCCGAAGCGGTCGGCCAGCGGACCCCAGATAAGCTGGGTCGACCCGAAGCCGATCATGTAGGCGATCACCACCAGCTGCCGCCGATTCTCATCCGCTACGCCGAGCGAGCGGCCAATATCGGGCAGCGCTGGGATCATCGCATCGATGGCAAAGGCGTTCAGCGCCATCAGCCCGGCGAGCATCGCAGTCATCTCGCGCCGTCCCGGCGGGCGTTTTGCCCCCGGTTGCTGGGTTGTCGGAAAGGTCATGGACGGCCGCTGCTGGCGCAGGGGCGCGGGACATGCAAGGAGGAATGGATGAAGCCGCCCGATTGGTCCGGCGCCAGCGGCGACGCATGGGCGCAGCACTGGCGGTCCACCGACCGCGCGCTTGCGCCCGTCGGCGCCGCGCTCGACGCGGCGATCGCCGCGGCCGCGCCGCCCGGTGCCTTTCGCGCCTTCGATGTCGGCTGCGGCCCCGGCACGACCGCGCTCGCACTGGCCGAGCGGCGCGGCGACGCGCACGTCATCGGTTGCGACGTGTCCGCGCCGCTTATCGCCATCGCCCGGGCGCGCGCGGAGGATATCGCCAATGCGGAATTCCTGGTTGGCGACGCGGAAGCGGTCGTGGCCGCGCATGCGCCATTCGACCTGATCTTTTCCCGCCACGGCGTGATGTTCTTCGGCGACCCGGCCCGGGCTTTTCGAGGGTTGCGCGGAGCAGCGGCGCCGGGCGCGCATCTCGTCCTCTCCTGCTTCCGGGCATGGGACGCCAATCCCTGGGCGTCGCTGCTGGAAGCGGCCGCCGCAGGCGCCCCAGCCACGCCGCCCGAATCCGGGCCGGGCGCGTTCGCCTTTGCCGACGCGGAAGAGGTCGGCGACATGTTGGCGCAAGCCGGGTGGGCGGCCGCGGAAGCAACCGCGCTGGATTTCGACTATGTCGCGGGGGCCGGGGAGGATGCGGTCGAGCAGGCCGTTACCTTCCTCACCACCATCGGCCCCGCATCGCGCATCATCGCCGAGCTGAATGGAGACGCCCGCGCGGCGGCAGTCGCGCGCTTGCGCGACGCGCTGCGCGCACGCCTTGGCGATTATCGGGTCGTGTTTGCGGGCGCGGCCTGGATCTGGACGGCGCAGGCCGCATGAGCGCCGCCCGCCCGACGATCCGCCTGATCGGCCTGCCGACCGACAGCCACAGCTCGTTCCTGCGCGGCAGCGCGGCGGGGCCGCCGCTGATCCGCGCCGCGCTCCGTTCCGACCACGCCAACATGGCCGCCGAAAGCGGGGTCGAGCTTGATGCCGACGTTACGGTCGAGGATGCGGGTGAGCTCGCCCTCGACGAAGGCGCGGCCGACTTCGATCGCATCCGCGATGCCGCCACGCAGGCTGCGCGCGACGAGGTCGTGCCCATTTTCATCGGCGGCGACCATATGGTGACCAACCCCATCGTGGCCGGACTGGTCGCCGTGCACGGCCCGGTCAACATCCTCCACTTCGACGCCCATCCCGATCTTTACGCCGACTTCGAGGGCGATCCGCTGAGCCATGCGTCGCCCTTCGCGCGGATCATGGAGCGGGGCGATGCGCAGCGTCTGGTCCAGGTCGGAATCCGCACGCTCAACGCCCACTGCCGCGCGCAGGTCGCGGTGTATGGCGTCGAGGTTGTGGAGATGCGCGACTTCGCGCCCGATCGAGTGCCGGTCCCGCACGCGCCGCTGTACATCAGCATCGACCTCGACGCGCTCGACCCGGCTTTCGCGCCGGGGGTCGCGCATCACGAGCCGGGCGGGCTGTCCGTGCGCGACATCCTGTCGGTGCTGCATCGGGTGCGCGTGCCGATCATCGGCGCCGACGTGGTCGAATATCATCCGCAGCGCGACATCCACGGCATGACCGCCACGGTCGCTGCCAAGCTGGTCAAGGAACTGGCCGCGCTCAGCGTGCCGCGCGCTTGACTTTCGTGGCCATGCCGCGATGCCAGAGCCCGAGAACAGGGGAGTAAGCATGGCGGAAACGGTGAAGAAGCGCGGGCTGGAACTGCAGTGGCAGATGCTGATCGGCTTCCTGGTCGGCCTGACTCTCGGCCTCATTGCCTATAGCGTGCAGCGCGACGCCGCGTGGGTCGAATTCGTTACCACCTACATCACCACGCCGATCGGCCAGATCTTCCTGCGCCTGATCTTCATGCTCGTCATCCCCTTGCTCTTCTCGGCGCTGGTCGTCGGCATCTCGGAGATGGGCGAAGTCCGCTCGCTCAAGCGCGTCGGCCTGCGCACGCTTGCCTATACCGTGATCGTGTCCTCGATTGCGGTCGCGGTCAGCCTGGCGGCGGTCAACATCTTCCAGCCGGGCGCCGGCGTCGACCGCGCCGCCGCATCCCAGATGCTCGAGGAGTCCGCCGGCCGCGCCGGAGAGATCGTCAAGGCGGGCGCGGAGCAGCCGTCGGGCGTCGATGCCTTCGTCAACATCATCCCCAACAACCTCGTCGAAGTGATGGGCAGCAACAGCGCCATCCTGTCGGTGATGTTCTTCGCTCTCTTCTTCGGCATCGGGCTGATGCTGACCAACACGCCCAATTCGCGCGCGCTGCAGCGCGGCTTCGAAGGGCTGTTCGACGTGTCGATGCGGCTCATTCTGCTGGTCATCAAGCTCGCGCCGATCGCGGTTGCCTGCTTCATGTTCAACCTTGCCGCCTTGTTCGGCTGGGACCTGCTGATCCGCTTGTCGGCCTACGTCGGGGTCGTCCTGCTGGCGCTCGCGATCCAGATGTTCATCGTCTTCCCCACGCTGCTTGCGACCCTGGGCAAGAAGAACCCGCTGCAATTCTTCCGCCAGACGCAGGAGGCCAGCCTGATGGCCTTTTCGACCGCATCGTCGAACGCGACGCTGCCGACCGCGCTGCGCGTGGCCGAAAACAATCTCGGCATCCCGCGCCGCATCGCGCGCTTCGTCCTGACCATCGGCGCCACCGCCAACCAGAACGGCACCGCGATGTTCGAAGGTGTGACGGTGCTGTTCCTCGCCCAATTCTTCGGCGTCGAATTGTCGCTCGGCCAGCAATTGATGGTGATGCTGGTGTGCATCCTTGGCGGGATCGGCACGGCGGGCGTGCCCGCGGGCTCGCTGCCGGTGGTCGCACTGATCCTCGCCATGGTCGGGATCGATCCGCAGGCGATCGCCATCGTGCTCGGGGTCGACCGCTTCCTCGACATGTGCCGCACTACGCTCAACGTCGTCGGCGACCTCGTCGCGGCGCAGGTGATTTCAGCGCGCGAGCCGGAGCGCGAGGCGGTCCAGCCGGCGGAAACGGCGGCGCAGACGGGGTGAGCTTTCTCGACGCGCTGCCCGAGCGCTATCGCCTGATCCTGTGCGATGTGTGGGGCGTGATTCATGACGGTCGGCGGCTCTATCCGGGCGCCGCGGAACGGTTGCGGCAATGGCAGGCGCAGGGGCGCTGCGTGATCCTGGTGACCAACGCCCCGCGCCCCGCCGACGCGGTCGAGTCCTATCTGGAGCGCGTCGGCATGGCGGACCGCGCGTGGGACGCGGTTGCGTCGAGCGGGGAGGCGGGGATTACCGCACTCGAGAAGCTTGGCCGTCCGGTTGGCTTTGTCGGCACGGGTATGGATCGGGAGATTCTCGAAGCGCGCGGGATCGCGGTCGACGAGAGCGGGGTCGCCGATCACGTCGTGTGCACCGGCTTTGCCGACAAGCAGGAGCGGGTGGAGGATTATGGGGACGATCTCCGCGCGATGGAGCGGCGCGGCGCGACGTTGCATTGCCTCAACCCCGACCGGGTAGTGGTTTATGGCGGCGCGCTTTACCCCTGCGCCGGGGCGCTTGCCGATGCCTATGAGGCGATCGGCGGGACGGTGCGCTGGTACGGCAAGCCCTATCCGGCGATCTACCAATATGCGCTGGCGCAAGGCGGCGAGCCCGCGCCCGGCGAGGTGCTGGCGATCGGTGACAGCATCCAGACCGACATGGCGGGTGCGCACGCGATGGGGTTCGACACCGTCTTCGTCCGCGGCGGGATCCATGCCGAAGACGACATTGCCGCACTCGCCGCCGAACATGGGCTTAGTGACTGGACGCCGGTCGCAATCGTGGATTCGATCGGATGAAGGCGTATTTCGGCGGCCCGGACTTGCCGGCGCGCGCACTCCGCGACCTGCTCCAGGCGCGCGTCGAGGGCGTGCCTGCTGGGGGGACCATCGACTGGATGACCTATTATTTCCGCGACGAGGCGCTCGCCGATGCGCTGGTCGCGGCGAAGCGGCGCGGCGTTCGCGTCCTGGTGCGCCTGGAAGGCAAGCCACGCCATCGCGGCGCCAACGACGCGGTGATCGCCCGGCTGCGTGCGGGGATCGGCGAGGGGCTGAAGGTTGAAACGCGGCTGTTCGGCGCCTCGCATCTTCACACCAAGCTCTACGCCTTCGGCGGCGACCGCCCGCACGTGCTGGTCGGATCGTTCAACCCGTCGGGCAACGATCCCGAAGATGTGGCGATCATCGCTGACATCGGCGACCAGGATCGGGGTCATAATCTACTGGTCGAGATCGACGAGCCCGCGCAGGTGCAGGCGCTGCTGACCCATGTGCGCGACGGAACGCATCTCGACGGGCCAAACGCCTTCTCCTTTCCGCGCGGGATTGCCAGTCCGCTCGACCGCCGGATCGCGGCGCTGGGCCGGGGAGCGCACCTGCGCATTGCCGCGTCGCATCTGCGCGATGCGGGCGTCGCGCGGCAACTCAAGCGGCTCGCCGCAAAGGGCGCGCGAGTCGAAGTGCTGACCCACCACACGCGGCGGCGAACGCCCGACCGGCTGATCGCGCAACTTCGCAGGGGGAGCGTGCACAGCTTGCGCTACCACCATCCGGAAGAGCTGCCGATGCACGCCAAATTCATCCTCGCCGAGGATGGAGCGCGGCGCTGGAGCGCGTTCGGAAGCTACAACCTGACCCGCACCTCGCGATGGCTGAACCAGGAGGTGCTGATCTTTTCCGACGATGCCGCGCTGTGGGGGCAGCTCGATGCGCGCTGGGCGTCGATCCTGGCCGAGCCGTGGGTCGCGCCGTGAACATCGTCATGATCGACAGCCATGCCGAGATCGAGCGCGGCGGGGCGATCCAGTGCGCGCGGCTCGCCGCGACGCTGGCCGAGCGCGGGCACGAAGTGACCTGCGTGTTCGACAGTGCGGCGCGCGCCTCGGGCAAAGTATCGCCCGAATGGGCACGGATGGAGCGAGCCGGAGTGACCGTCCTGCGCCGGCCGCTCAAGAGCCTTGCTGCGATGCGCCGCTTCCGTCGCGAGCTCGACGAAATCGGCCCCGACATCGTCCACACGCACAAGAATGGCGCGCTCTATTTCCTCGCCGGCGCGACGCGGAATCGACGCCGCTTCGGCTGGGTCGCCAATCGCGGCACCGAATATTCGCTGCTGCGCGAGCCGCCGGCCTGGGCGATCCATCGCTTCTGGGTCGACCGCATGATCCCCGTCGCCGATGCGGTGAAGGCGCAGTTGATCCGCGACGGCATCCCCGAGGCGCGGCTGCGCACGATCTACGGCAGTTTCGATGTCGGGCGGTTCGATCCGGCGACATCGGGCGCAAGCCTGCGGTCCGACTGGGGGGTGGCCGAGGGTGTGCCGCTGATCGGCATGGCCGCTTCGTTCAAGAGCCGGAAGAAAGGGCAGAGCGACTTCCTCAAGGCCGCCGCACAGGTGCTCACGCACATTCCCGACGCCGTCTTCGTCCTTGCCGGTGACGGACCGTCGGAGCGCTGGCAGAGACAGGCGCGCGACCTTGGCATTGCGCAGAACGTCCGCTTCCCCGGCTTCGTCACCGACATGCCCGCGGCGTTGGCCGCAATGGACGTCGCGGTATGCGCCTCAACCCGAGGGGAGGGGCTGACGGGCTCGGTCCGCGAAGCGCTGGCGATGGCGCGGCCGGTGGTGTCGACCGACGTCGCGGGCAATGGCGAACTCGTGCGCGATGGCGAAACCGGGCGTCTCGTCCCGCCGCGCGACCCCGCGGCGCTCGCCGCTGCGATTACGCAGCTTCTGAGCGACGGCGAGGCGGCGGCGGACATGGGCGCGGCGGGCCGCGAGCTGGTGCTGCAGTTGTGCACCGACGCTTATCGCGCCGCGCGCGTCGAGGAATTGTATCGCGATCTGCTGGCCGAACGCGCCTCGCGCTAGTCGAGGTTCGGCGCCTCGCTCTGCCGGAGTTTCCCGGTGTCCGCGGCGACGGTCGCCGGCTTGCGCACCCGCCGATATTCCGAGCGCAGCTGCAACATCAGCGTGATCACCGTCACGGCATAGCCGATGACGAACGCGACCGCGGCGCCGATCACGCCGAGCTGCCAAGCGAACGGCGCGACGATCAGGAAGAAGGTCCCGGTGCCGATCAGTCGCGCCTTCAGCGGCGCATCGGCGCGGTCGAGCGCGTAGAGCATCGGCGCGAGCGGGAAACTGAACACGCCCATTAGCGGCACCAGCAGCAACACCATCAGCACCGAATAGGCGCCGACGAACTCCTCGCCGAACAGCAAACGGACGAGAGTCTTGCCCCCGACGAGCAGTATGAGGATCGCGATGATGGCGACCGCGCCGGCGAGCGCGGTGCTGCGCAGCATCAGTTTCCACGGACGCTTGGTGGTCAAATCCATGCGCATGATTTCGGGGTAAAAGGCTTTTGCGAGCTGGTCGGCCGGGCGCTGCGCGCTGTCGGCCAGCGCCGATCCGACGCGAAAGAGGGCGGCGCCCGCGGGCCCGAGCAGGCCGCCGACGACCAGGCGCGCGATCGGGCTCCACGCGGCCATCACGCTCGCGGTCAGATTGACGTTGATCGCGAAGCGCCACGCGCCGGGAAGCGCGGTCGGCTTGAGTGTCGGGCGAATGCCCTCGAGCAGGCCGCGTCGGCGCAATTCGCGCCAGCCGAGGAACCACAGGAACAGGAGCCCGAACAGCTCGGTCACGTACCAGATGATCACATAGGTCGCGAACGGCGCCTTGGTCAGGAAGGCGCCGGTGGTGAGGATCGCGCGGGCAATCGGCGCCGCGGTCGTCTGCCAGCTGATGAGGTCGAACCGGTCGAGCGAGCGGAGCACGCCCGTCGGCGTCGCCCCGGCCATGAGGGGCAGCAGCGTGCAATAGAGCATCGCCAGCCACAAATGCTGTTGCTCGATCCCGAACCAGCCGCCGATCAGCGGCAGGAGCAGGACCGCGACGAGCATCCCGCCGATGCCGCTGATCACGTCGAGCGCGAAGGCGAAGCCGGTCGAGGTCTTGAAGTCGTCCGAGCGCCCCTCGTTGAGCGCAAGGCCACCGTAGCGCACGATCAACTGCCAGGACTCGAATTTGCTGAGCCCGCTGACGGCCTTGGCGTAGCTCGTGATGAGCACCAACGTGCCGAACAGCATCAGCCCAAGCCCGCGCCCGGTCATCGCCAGCGTGGCGATCGAGGCGACCGCCGCGACCGCCTTGGAAATGCCAAGATAGCTGCTGTTCTTGAGCAGCGAGCGCAGGTGCTGGTCTTTGAACCAATGCTTCACGACAGGTTGGTTAGGGCCAGATCGGCCGTCCGCCAACATTCGTTCGTCCTGAGCGAAGTCGAAGGGCGCAGCATCGGCGCCCGAGCCGGACTACGTGCCTGCGGCACTCCGCTCAGGACGAACGGATCCGATCGCTGCCGATCTAAGCCGGCTCGGCAACCCTCTGCGTCACCTTCTCCGCCAACGGGCCGTTGAGCTCGGCAAGGTGGTCGAACTCGGCCTCGTAGGTCGCCAGCCCCTGGCTCTGAGAGCGCAGTTCCGCTTCCAGCCCGGCAAGCTCTGCCTCTGGGATCATTGCCTCGATCCGGTCCCATCCGGCCCAGCCGTCGCGCGGGCCGAGGCCGAGCATCTGGCCGCGGCGTCCGGCGATGGCCGAGGTAATCCGGCTCGTCGCACTCGATGGCGAGACGACGATCAGCTTGTGCATCGGTTCGAGCAAATGCGGCTGCGCGGCGCCGAGGGCTTCCTGCATCGCCAGCCGGCCCGCGAGGCGGAAGGCGAGTTCGCTGCTGTCGACGCTATGATAGCTGCCGTCGACCAAAGTCACCGCGCAATCGACGACTTCGAAGCCGAGCGGGCCCTTGCGCATCGCTTCGCGCACGCCTTCCTCGACCGCCGGGATCCATTGCTTGGGCACCGATCCGCCGTGAATTTTCTCCTCGAACTGGAAGCCTTCGCCGCGGCCGAGCGGGCGGATCTCGATGATCACGTCGCCGAACTGGCCGTGGCCGCCCGACTGCTTCTTGTGGCGGCCGTGCTGGCGCACCGGCTTGCGGATCGATTCGCGATAACCAATTGCCGGTGGATGGCTCTTCACCTCGACCCCGTAGCGGCGCTTGAGGCGGGCCAGGACGGTATTGAGATGTTCGTCATTGACCCCGCGCAGGCGCATTTCGTGCGCGGCATCGTCATGTTCGACGATTAGCCCCGAATCCTCTTCGGCAAGGCGCTGAAGCGCGCCGGACATCTTGACGTCATCCTTGCGATCGGCGGGCTCAATCGCGACTGCGCAATTGCGCGCCGGAAACTCGACGTCGACCGCCGGCGGCAGAGCGCCGGTGCCAAGCCACTGGCCGACTTTGACATTGTCGATCTTGGCCACGGCGACAACGTCCCCGGCACGGCCTTCATTCGTCTTTTGCGTCTTTTCGCCCTGGACCTTGAACAAGGATCCGATGCGCGCATAGCTGCCGTCGTCGGCCTTGGCGTCGGATCCTTCGGTGATGCGGCCACCCAGCACGCGCGCCATCGCCAGCCGGCCGATTGCGCCGTGGACCACCTTGAAGACATACATTGCCGGATCGCTCACGCCGAGGCGCGCGGCGGCGGCCTGCGCGGTGGGCGCTTCGTGGCGAAGTGCCTTGAGCAAGCGGCGCACGCCCCACGAGCTTACGGCCGAGCCGAACAGCACCGGCACGCCAAGGCTCTCGCCGGTTTCGCGTGCGAGGTCGTGCAGGATGCGCTCCTGGCTCGGCGTTTCGTCCATCAGCAATTGTTCGAGCAATTCGTCGTCATGGTCGGCGAGCTGTTCCAGCATGTGAGTGCGCGCCTCGACCTCGCGGTCCTGCAGCTCGGCGGGGATTTCGATCCGCTCCGATTCCTGGCCGGCGCGATATTTGAATGCACGCTCGAGTGCGAGGTCGACGAAGCCGTTGACCTTCTCGCCATCCCGGATCGGGATTTGCCGCGCGATCAAGGGCGAAACGCTCATCGGCTGAAGTGCGGAGAGAAGGTCGCGGATGCGGCCATGCGCCTGGTCGATGCGGTTGACGAAGACGATGTGCGGAATGCCAAGCTCGTCGAGCGCGCGCAGGGCCGGGGCGGCGAGGGGCGCGCGCGCCGGGTCGGGATCGACCACAACGATCGCTACATCGGCCATTGCCAACGCGCGCGCGCCATCGGCGGCGAAACCGACCGAGCCGGGGCAATCGAGAATGGCGAAGTCATCGCCGAGATATTTGAAATTGTAGAGGTTGAGCTCGGTCGATCCGCCGCGCTGGCGGCTTTCGGGGCTCGAATCGCCGATGCTGGAGCCGTTGGCGGTCGATCCCAGGCGGTCGGTGGTGCCGGCGGCGAAGAGCATCGCCTCGGCCAGGCTGGTCTTTCCCGCGCCGGCGGGTCCCACCAGCGCGATCACTCGGTTACCTTTGGTGGATTCTCCAGCCATGCGACTCTCCCTCCGTCCGTTTCCGGGCGCGCGAGTCGCAGGCGAAAGGCGCTCGGGCGCCGATGTGAGGATTTCACCGTCCGCCTGTTTGGCGCGCTTGGCAAGAGGGTTCGTTACGGGGGCGTCGCGCGTAGGGTCAGACGCCTAGTTCGTGAGGAAGAGCTGGCGCATCGCTGCGCGATAGGCGTTCGCGGCATCGGCCGAGTGCGTCCCGCCGGGGATGTCGATTCGCGTCAGCTTCCACGGCGTCCGCCGCGCATTCCAGTGGCTGAACCATTCGCCGGCCTTGATGCGCCGATCCGGATATTCCTCTGTCCCGACCGCGACGAGCAGCTGGAGGTCGGGGCGGGTTGCCGCCGGCGCCGCACCGAAGAAGATGTCCTCGCCCGGGGTCCAGGACGGATTGCTGGCAATGCGCGCCCAGAACAGGTCGGGCTGTTTGAACGCCGAATAGAGGATCAGGGCGCCGGCGCGCGACTGGCCGAACAGGATGCGTTTCGCCGGATCAGCGCGGTAGCGGCCCTCGACCTGCGGGATCAGCTCGCGCTCGAGGAAATTGTGGAAGTCGGCGATCCGCGATTCCCCCGGCTTCACGTCCGGTCCTAAAGGCATGAAGTCGATGTGCCGTCGATTGATCGGCTTGTCGAACGACCCGTAGGCGATGCCGACCACGATCACCTCGGGCATCTTGTCGTCGATCGTCAGGAAGATGTGGTTGCCACCGACGACCGGGAACAGCGAGTCACCGTCGAGCAGATAGACGATCGGATAGCGCCGGGCCGGGTGCGCGGCATAGTCCTGCGGCAAGCGGACATAGATGTGGTAATCGTGACCGGCCTCGCGCGAGCGGAACGGAAAATAGTCACCCCGGAGCGCCGGCAGATGGTCGAGCGGAGTGACGGCCGCGCGCGGCGGAGCAGGGGTCGCGCAACCCGCCAGCAACGCCGCTGCGAAGACGCCAAGGATGATCCGCATCCGTCCTCCGAGCGCTGAACTTACGCCGGAGGATTGCCCGCGCAATCCCTTACGCCGCCGGCAGTAGCCTGCGCTCGCCCGCGAGCCGCAGCAGGCCCGCCTGCAGCTTTTCGAACGCGCGTACTTCGATCTGGCGGATGCGTTCGCGGCTCACGCCATAGACCTGGCTCAGCTCTTCAAGCGTCTTCGGCTCGTCGGCCAGGCGCCGTTCCATCAAGATATGCCGCTCGCGGTCGTTCAGATTCTCGAGGGCATTCATCAGCAGATCATGGCGGACCTTCGCTTCTTCGTCTTCCGCGATCAGCTCGTCTTGCAGCGGGCCGTGGTCGACCAGGAAATCCTGCCACTGCGCTTCGCCGCCCTCGTCGCCCTTCAGCGGGGCATTGAGGCTGGTGTCGCCGCCCATGCCCATGCGGCGGTTCATCGAAATGACCTCGTCCTCGGTCACGCCAAGGTCGGTGGCGATCTTGGTCACCGCTTCGGGCTTGAGGTCGCCTTCCTCGAACGCGTCGATCTGGTTCTTCATCCGCCGCAGGTTGAAGAACAACTTTTTCTGCGCGGCTGTGGTGCCCATCTTCACCAGGCTCCAGCTGCGCAGGATGAATTCCTGGATCGACGCGCGGATCCACCACATCGCATAGGTCGCGAGGCGAAAGCCGCGGTCGGGCTCGAACTTCTTCACGCCCTGCATCAGCCCGATATTGCCTTCACTGATCAGCTCGCTGACCGGCAAGCCGTAGCCGCGGTAGCCCATGGCGATCTTTGCCACGAGCCGCAGGTGCGAATTGACCAGCTTGGCGGCCGCGTCGGTGTCCCCATGCTCGCGCCAGCGCTTGGCGAGCATATATTCTTCCTCGGGCGAGAGGATCGGGAATTTCTTGATCTCGGAGAGATAGCGGTTGAGTCCGGCCTCCCCACCGGACGCGGGGAGCGAGACGATATTCTTGCCCTGTGCCATATTGTCTTCGTCTTCCTCCCTTGGCGGGCGGGCCGGCAGAACCGGGGCCGCGCCCTTAGCTTGTTAACACTTATACACCAAGCGCCTTGAACAGTTCCTGCATGTCGCTTGGCATAGGGGACGAAAACGACAGTTTACGCTTCGTCACCGGATGAATGAATCCAAGCTCCGCAGCATGCAGCGCCTGGCGAGAAAATTGCAGATCATTCAATATCTTGCGGTGGTCTTTTCCGGCGCGGCCATAAACAGGGTCGCCCAGCAAAGGATGGCCGATCGAAGCCATGTGCACGCGTACCTGATGCGTCCGCCCGGTTTCCAGACGGCATTCGACCAACGCGGCGTTCCTGAGCAACGAAAGGCGGGTCCAGTGCGTGACTGCGCGCTTGCCCCGCCCATCGGCGACGATCGCGATCTTCTTGCGGTCGGCCGAAGAGCGCGCGAGCGGGGCATCGATCGTGCCGTCCTTTGCCCTGGGCACGCCGTTGACGATCGCCAGATAGCGGCGGTCGATCGAATGCGCCGCGAATTGCCGCGCGAGACCTTCATGCGCAACGTCGGTCTTGGCGACAACGAGCAGCCCTGATGTGTCCTTGTCGATGCGATGGACGATTCCGGGCCGCGCGACCCCGCCGATTCCCGACAGGCTCCCTCCGCAATGGTGGAGCAATGCATTGACCAGGGTCCCGTCGCGATTGCCCGCAGCCGGATGGACAACGAGGCCCGCGGGCTTGTCGACGACGAGCAGATGCTCGTCCTCGAAAGTCACCCGCAGCGGGATGTCCTGAGCCTCATTATGCGCCGGCTCGGGCTCGGGCACGGTCAGCGAGAAGACCTCGTCGCCGCGCACCTTGCTTGCCGGATCGCGGATCGCGCCACCACTTAGCGCGCCGCTGCGAACCAGCGCCTTCAGCCGCTCGCGCGACATGGTCGGGACAGCAGCCGCGAGCGCGCGGTCCAGACGCCAGCCGGCGTGTGCCGGCTGCAGCCGGATGTCGATCGTATGATGGCCCCCATGCCCGGCCGATATGGGTCGGAAAGGTGCGGGTTCAATCCTTGCGCAATGTTAAACTCTGACGCACTAGGCGGCGATGAACGCGGTCGATCTCGCCAGCCTGCTTTGTTCGCGGCTTTGTCATGATCTGATGTCGCCGGTCGGCGCCCTCAACAACGGCATCGAACTGCTCTCTGATGAGCAGGATCCGGACATGCGCGAAAAATGTCTCGAGCTGCTCGCCGACAGCGCGCGCGCCTCGGCCAGCAAGTTGAAATTCTTCCGCCTCGCCTTCGGTGCTGCGGGTGGTTTCGGCGACGATGTCGACACGCGCGAAGCGCATGCTGCGCTGGAGGGCGTGTTCGGGCCTGAACGACGGATCGAGCTGGGCTGGCTGGTCGAGGGCGACAAGCTGCCCAAGGGCGCGGTGAAGCTGCTGCTCAATCTCGCGCTGCTTGGCGGGGATGCGCTGGTGCGCGGCGGCCGGCTCGATGTCGGGGCGGAGCGGCGCGACGGCGCGATCGAATTGGTCGTGCGGGGGAAGGGCCGCGCATCCTGCTCGATCCCGCATTGCGCGAAACATTGGCCAAGGGCGCTTCGTCCGGAACGGTCGAGCCGCGCGCCGCGGGCGCCTGGCTCGCGCACAGCCTCGCCGCGGAAGCAGGCGGTTCAATCCGGCTGTCCGATCCCGAAAGCGAAGTGCTGATGATCGGGGCGACGTTGCCGCAAGCCTGAAGCGGCGCACGACTAACGGCGCATTAACTCCTCCCCGGCATAAGCGGGCGACACGCCGGGGGAAGTCACGCACCGATGGACGATCTGATCGCCGATTTCGTCGCCGAATGCCGCGAAATGCTCGAGGCCCTGGGCGGGGAGATCGTGGCTTGGGAAGCGCAGCCCGGCGACCGTGCCCGGCTCGACAGCATCTTCCGCTTTGTCCACACGGTGAAGGGCAATTGCGGCTTCTTCGAATTCCCGCGGCTCGAGGCGCTCAGCCATGCCGCCGAGGATGCGCTTGCCGATGTCCGCGCCGGCCGCCGCCAGGCCGATGGCGCGCTGGTCAGCGCGGTTCTCGCAGTGATCGACCGCATCGGCGAAATGGTCGCCGCCATCGAAGTGGGCGAGGACATGCCCGCAGGTGATGACAGCGCCTTGATCGAGGCATTGGAGCCCGGCGCCGAAGTCGTTGTGGCTCCCGTCGCAGCCGTGCCCGCCGACGGGCAGAAAGCCCCCGCCGCGCCGCGCACCATCCGCCTGTCCGTCGAGCTTCTCGATCGCGTGATGAGCACCGTGTCCGACATGGTGCTGGCGCGCAACGAACTCGCTCGCCGGTTGCGCGAGGCGCCCAACGACGTGTCGGTCGACGGCGCCTTCGAGCGGTTGAGCGCGATCATTGCCGACATGCGCGACGCGATCACCCGCACACGCATGCAGCGTATCGAAAACCTGTTTGTCGGGCTTCCGCGCATGGTCCGCGATCTCAGTGCGGAGCTCGGCAAGCAGGTGCTGGTCGATATCGAAGGCGGCGACGTCGAGCTCGATCGGGAAATGATCGAGATGATTCGCGATCCGCTGACCCACATCATCCGCAACGCGGTCGACCATGGCATCGAAACGCCGGCCGACCGTTTGAAAGCGGGTAAGCGTGAGATCGGCCTGCTCGCCGTGTCGGCGCGCCAGTCGGGGAACCAGATCCTGATCGACATCCAGGACGACGGCCGCGGCATCGATGGCAAGAAACTGGTCGAAAAGGCGATCGCGGCCGGGACAGTCGACAAGGCGGCCGCCGCGCTCTTCTCGCCGCGAGAGCAGCTAGCGCTGGTCTTCGAAGCGGGCTTGTCGACCGCCAAGGCAGTGACATCGATTTCCGGCCGCGGCGTGGGCATGGACGTTGTCCGCTCGAACGTCGAGCGGATCGGCGGCATCGTCGAGGTCGACAGCACGCCGGGGCAGGGGACGCGCATGACCCTGCGCGTTCCGCTGACCTTGACCATCATTCCCGCGCTGACCGTATCGATCGATGGCCAGCATTTCGCCATTCCGCGCTCGGCGATCGATGAGATCGTCCGCGCCAACGGCGAATCGGTCACGCTCGAGCATGTCGGCGGTGCCGGCATCGCCACCATCCGCGGCCGCCGTGTGCCCGAAGTGTCGCTGGCCGACATCCTCGGGCTCCACAGCGACGTGCCCGCCGAGGAGCGCACTTTGATCGTCCTTCGTCCCGCCGGCGGAGATGTCTATGCCCTCGCCGTCGACCGCATCCACGATCACGAGGAGCTGGTGGTCAAGCCCGCCGCGCCTGCAGTGATGGCGACCGGCATTTACGCCGGCACGACACTCGCCGATGACGGTAGCCCGATCCTGCTGTTTGATCCGGCTGGCCTCGCCGAAGTCGGCGGCGTTCGCCTCGAAGCGCAGGAACGCACGGCGCGCATTGCCGAGGCCTCGGAAAGCGCGGAAGCCGCGGCGCAATCCGTTCTCTTGTTTCACGGTCTCGACGGCGCTCGCCGAGCTTTGCGCCTCGCGGTCGTCGACCGGATCGAGGAAGTTCCGGCAAGCGCGGTCAGGCAGGCGGCGGGACAATTGCGGGTCCAACTTGGCGATTCAATTCTTCCCCTTGCCGGGGCCACGAACATGGACTTCGCCGACGGCAAGGTGCGCCTGTTCCGCCTCAACGATGGCGTTCACGAAGTCGGCTACGCCTTTGCCGACGTGATCGATTTTGCGGCGATCGACAATGACGTCATCCATGCCGGACGTGAAGGCGAGGTCAGCGGGGTTTCGCTAATCAACGGCGAGCCCGCCGAATTGCTCGACGCGCATTGGCTGTTCGCCAATCATGTCGGCGCCGCCGCGCGGCCGGCCGAACCCCTGGTCTGCCGCCTGCCGGGCGATGACCCGTGGATGCAGAACATGCTCCGGCCAATGGTCGAGGCGGCTGGCTATCGCGTCGTCGGCGAGCAGGACGATGTCGCCGCCGATCTCGTCATTGCCGCCCAAGGCGCAAACGCGCCGGCCGATGGCACACGTACGATCTGGCTGCGCGGCGAACCCGAAGCTTCGGGCAAAAAGGACGAGAGCATTTATCGTTACGACCGCGCCGGTCTGCTGATGGCACTCAAATCCGCAGGAGGCGCAAAATGAGCGAGCTGTTGCTGGTCGTAACCATCGGTGGCGAGCGCGTTGCTATGTCCGCCGCGGCCGTCGAATCAGTGGTCGAGCTCGATGCGCTGACGCCGGTGCCGCGCGCGGCACCGCATGTCGCCGGCCTGTCCGCATTGCGCAGCCGAGTGCTGACGGTGATCGATTGCATGCGCTCACTCGAACTGGGTGAAACCGATTGCTCGGACGGCATCCGCGAAGCTGCGGTGGTCGAGCTGGATTCGCACCATTACGCCTTGATCGTCGACCTGGTCGAAGACGTCGTCGAGGCCTTGTCGGAGCCGGTCCCAGTGCGCGCGTCGATGGCCGCAGGCTGGGCGCGCGCTTCGAAGGGAATGATAGAAACCGAGCAGGGGCCGCTGCTCCTGGTCGACGTCGGCGCGCTGATCGCAGGCGCCGAGACCAAGGCTGCCGCTTAAGGTCTTCGTTACCCTTGCCGATTACAGCCGTGGTCCAGGGTTTGTGGGAAGTCGAACCATGAAGAGTTGCTTGATCGTCGATGACTCGAAAGTGATCCGCAAAGTGGCGCGGCACATTCTCGAGACGCTCGAGTTCGAAGTCGAAGAAGCCGGTGACGGACAGGAAGCGCTGTCACGGTGCGAATCCAAGATGCCGGACGTTGTCCTGCTCGATTGGAACATGCCGGTGATGAGCGGCATGGAGTTTCTGAAGCTGCTTCGGCAGCGCGGTCACAGCGACCAGCCAAAGGTGGTCTTCTGCACCACCGAAAACGACATGGTGCACATCCGCGCGGCGCTGGAAGCGGGCGCGGACGAATATGTGATGAAGCCGTTCGACCGCGAAACGCTCCACATCAAGCTGCAGCTCGTCGGCGTCGCCTGAGCCGCTGATCGTGGAGCGGGCGCTCGCCAGATCGCGGGACCGCTTTCCGGAGCCCAAACGCGCACACCGCCGCATCCGGCTGATGATCGTCGATGATTCGATGGTCGCCCGGGCCGTGCTGTCGCGAATGATCGAAAGCGATCCGGCGTTCGAAATCGCCGCCGTTGCCGCCACCGCTGAGGACGCGATCGACGCATTGCGTGCGATCCGCGTCGACATCGTCCTGCTCGATCTCGAAATGCCCGGCGCCGGCGGGCTCAAGTCCCTACCGGGAATTATCCGCGCTGCCGCTGGCGCCAAGGTGATGATCGTTTCCTCGCTTGCCGAGGAAGGCGCCGAGCAGACCGTCGCAGCGCTTGCGCTGGGCGCTGCGGACACCTTGCCCAAGCCAGGCACGGGCCGCTTCAACGGGCGCTTCTCCGAAGTCTTGCTTGGCAAGCTGCGCGCGCTCGGCTTTGCGGGCGGCGTGACGGTTGCGGTGCCGGCGTCGATAGGGATCACCGCGCCGCTGCGCGCCATGCCGTCGGATCCGATCGACCTGCTGGCGATCGGCGCGTCGACCGGGGGCATCCACGCGCTGGGCGCGCTATTCCAGGCTTTGCCGCGTCGCATCGGCGTCCCGATCCTCGTTACGCAGCATCTTCCCGTCGCCTTCATGAACGTGTTCGCGCGTCAGCTTGGCGCCGCCGCGGGCCGTGAGGCAATCGTTGCCGAGGATGGGATGGCGCTTGTACGCGACCGGATCCTGCTTGCGCCGGGCGATGCGCACCTCACGGTCGAAGCATCGCGCGACGGACCCGTGGTTCACCTGGTCGAAGGCCGCAGCGCAAGCGGTTGCATGCCTTCGGTCGATCCGATGTTTGCGTCCGCCGCCACGGTCTTCGGACGCGGTGCGCTCGGCGTGGTGCTTACCGGCATGGGCCGCGACGGAGTCGATGGCGCGGCGCGTCTGGTTGCATGCGGCGGCGGCGTCATCACGCAGGACGAAGCCAGTTGCGCCGTCTGGGGCATGCCGCGCGCGGTGCTCGAAGCTGGGCTCGCCTGCGCCGTGCTGCCGCCCGACAAGATCGCGCGCCGCATTGCCGGTAGGACCGGGGATTCGGCGTGCAAATAAGCGATAGTTCGAGCCGCATTCTCGCCGGCCTTCTGGAGGCGCGGACGGGCCAGCAATTGACGATGAGCCGCCGCTGGCGGATCGAGACCGCGCTGTCGGGCCTGCTCCGCGAACGCGGCATTGCTACGCTTGACGAGCTCATCACCATCCTCGTCATGGGCAAGGAGCCGAGCTTGTCGCAGCGTGTCGTCGAAGCCCTGCTCAACAACGAAACCTACTTCTTCCGCGACCGCGCGCCGTTCGACCTACTCGCGCGGCATGCGCTGCCCGAGCTTGCGCAGCGCCGCGCCGATAGCCGCCGAATCCGCATCTGGTCGGCGGGCTGCTCGACCGGACAGGAAGTCTATTCGCTTGCGATGCTGTTCGCCGATGAACCGGAGACGTGGCGCGGCTGGACGGTCGACATCCTTGGCAGCGACGTTTCCACCGCTTGCGTCGATCGCGCGCGGAGCGGCACGTACAGTCAGTTCGAAGTTCAGCGCGGGCTCGGCATCAACCAGATGATCAAATGGTTCGAAGAATGCCCCGACGGCTGGCGCGCGGCCGAAGCCTTGCGCAAGCCGATCAGATTCCAGGTGCACAATTTGCTCGAGCCGCCGCCGCACCCGGGGGGCTTCGATATCGTGCTGTGCCGCAACGTCCTGCTCTATCTCAGCGCCGACAAGAAAGCGCTGGCGTTCGAACGGCTGGCGTCGGCAATGGCGCCCGACGGCTGGCTGATGCTGGGCGCGGGGGAAACGGTGATCGGCCAGACCAACAAGCTTGGCGCCGACATCAAGGCGCGCGGGCTGTACCGCCTGACCGGCGGCGACATCCAGACCGAAAAGCGCGGCGGTCCCGATCGCCGAGTTGCGAGGGCTTGACCCAAGCGCGGTTGCTGTGCGCCTTATCGCGCATGAATTTCGTCGATTGCCCATCGCCCAATTGCGACGAGCGCCAGCTGCCGGTCTCGATGATCGTACTGCACTACACCGGTATGCCCGATTGCAAGGGCGCGCTCGACCGCATGACCTCCCCTGAAGCAAAGGTCTCGGCGCATTATTGCGTGGACGAGGATGGGACCGTCTATCACCTCGTCGATGAGGCGCGGCGGGCGTGGCACGCCGGCCGATCGCACTGGCGCGGCGTGACCGACATCAACTCGGCCAGCGTCGGGATAGAAATCGTCAATCCGGGACATGAGTTCGGCTACCGTCCCTTTCCCGATGAGCAGATTGCGGCGCTGATCCCGCTCGTCGCCGACATCAAGGAACGGCACGGCATCGGGCGCGGCAACGTCGTCGGCCATTCCGACATCGCGCCCGCGCGCAAGGAAGACCCGGGGGAGCTGTTCCCATGGGAGGCGTTGGCCAAGCGGCGCCTGGCGCTGCCCAGCCCGACCCGTGACCTCATCGATCCTTATTGGACCGACGCCGGCTTCCTCCTCGCGCTCGAACGTTTCGGCTATGACGTGACCGACCCGCAAAAGGCGGTGATCGCCTTCCAGCGCCGCTTCCGCCCGGACATGATCGACGGCATCATCGACGGCGAGTGCCGCGCCAAACTGCTCGCGCTCCTGCTGCCGCGTCCGCAGTGACTGTGCAGCGCGGCTGACTTCGCTTATATTGCCCGTGCCAGAGGGCCGGGCGATCGCTGGCCTGCGCTGACGCTGCGGTTGACTTGAACATGGACTTGTCAATCGAGCCTTTGCGCAGGGGAGAGGAAAGTCCGGGCACCATGGGACTGCGGTGCCGGGTAACACCCGGCGGTCCGCGCGCAAGCGGGGATCAGGGACAGTGCCACAGAAAGCATTCCGCCCGCCTTCGGACGGGTCAGGTCGAAAGGGTGCGGTAAGAGCGCACCGCGGGACTGGAAACAGGACCGGCACGGTAAACCCCACCGGGTGCAAGACCGAATAGGGGCGGCATATGGGCCTGGTCCTGGCCCGTCGCCCGGGTTGGTCGCTTGAGGGGCAGGGCAACCTGTCCCCTAGAGGAATGATCGCCCATCCGTCCTTCGGGCCGGTGGACAGAACCCGGCTTACAGGCCCTCTGGCAACTTTTCCTACTCGAAGATGCAAAGCAGAAAGTGAAGGCACGAAGGGCACACGCCCGCCTTCGTGACTTTCCTTCATTCTCGTGCCTTCGCTTGAAATCGTACATTTGAAAGCCAGCTCGCGCTGGCTAGTGGGAGGCAATGGCAAAGCAGAGCAGATCGAACGACTGGGGCTTTCCCCGCTGGCGCTCCTACGGGAAGTCGCGCGAAGCCGCGCGCGTGCGCCTGTGCGATCGCGAGGGCTGTGGCGAGATCGGCGACCGGCCCGCGCCCAAGGCGCCCAACAGCCCGGAACGCTGGTACTTCTGCCTCAACCACGCCGCTGAGTACAATAAAGGCTGGAATTACTTCGCCGGCCTCAGTCCCGAGGAAGCGGCGAAGCGCGCCGCGGAGGAAGAACAGGACGCGTCCGCTTACAAGCAGTCGGCGCAGTGGAAATGGGCTGGCCCGGGCGACGGCAGCCGCAGCCGTGACGAAATGCGCGCGCTCGACGCGCTGGAGCTCGACAGCGACGCGGACTTCACCGCGATCAAGGCCGCGCACCGCCGCCTAGTGAAGGAAACGCACCCCGACGCGACGCCGGGGGACGAAGTGGCGGCCAAGCGCTTCAAGGAAATTCAGGCCGCCTACGATGTGCTGAAAAAGGCCGAGGAGCGGAAGGAAGGGAAAGCGGTCTAGGCGGCGTCAGCGTAACGCTGCGCGGTTTCGCGGATCAGCGCGATCATGTTGGGGATGCCCTGCGTGCGGTTGGCGCTGAGGTGCTTGCCCAGCTCGAACGGCGCGAGTTCCGCCTTGAGGTCCAACTGGGCGACCTCCGCGGCCGGACGATCCTGCACTGCAGACAGGATCAGCGCGACGATGCCTTTGGTGATCGCGGCATTGCTATCGGCAAGGAAATGGAGCTTGCCGCCTTCCACCATCGGATAGACCCAGACCGAAGCCGAGCAGCCGCGCACCTTGCTTGCGTCGGTCTTGAGCGCGTCGGGCATCGGCTCGAGCTGTTTGCCAAGGTCGATCAGCAAGCGATAGCGATCCTCGCCGTCAAGCAGGTCGAATTCGTCGTAAATGTCGTCGAGCGGGGGAAGGGCCACGCCGCGGCCCTTAGAGCCGAATCCCGGTCATTGCGAGGGTCGAAAGACGAAGCAATCCAGCTCCGGAAGAACGTGGATTGCTTCGCTCCGCTCGCGATGACGGCGGCATTTACCGGTCGCGCAAATCCTCGATTTCGCGCGAAAGGCTGTTTTCTTTTTCGACGGTGATGCGCTCGAGCACCTTTAGGCGCTCCTTCAGTTCCTTGACCTCGTCGCGAAGGCGCAAATTCTCCGACCGCTCCTGCGGGTCGATCTGATCGTTGCCGCGTCGGTTGTGGCCGTATTTGGCGCGCAGCACGGACGCAATCATCACCGCAACCACGATGATCGCGACCATCTCAAAGGGGTTCATTTCACTTTCTCTCCGCTTTCGATCCGAGGGCGATCGCGCAGTGCTTCGATCTGTGCTGCCGTCTGCGCGCCGCCGTCGGTGACGATCTGCTCAAGCACGCGCAGGCGCTGCTCGAGTTCCCCTGTGCGAGAGGCATATTGGGCGGCTTTCTCGGCCGCAAGCCGAGCATCGACATCCAGCTTGCGGGTCCGATAGCGGAAGTAGGAAACGGCGACGACCATCAGCAGCAGGACGGGAAGTCCGACGACGATGAAGGCAATCAGCGCCTCGCCGGGGCCCATCATGCGCGTCCGCCCTCGTCGATCGTGAGCGCGTCGATCTCGCGCGCCAGCGCATTGGGCTGGTCGGTGACGATGCGTTCGATGTTCTGCAGGCGATCTTTGACCGATCCGATTTCGGCGCGGAGCTGCGCATTTTCATTGGTCAGCAACTTGATGCGTTCCGCCGCTTCGCGATCCGTCTTCGGATGGATCGGCGTCCCCCAACTCGATTCCAGAGGGTATCCGTTCTTGATTCGCAGCCAGGTCGTGAACATCCAACCGCCGACGCTCACCACCACGATCGCTAGGACGATCGGCAGATTGGCACTAACAAACTCGAAAACTGCCTGTGTTTCAGGATCCATTGCATTTTCCTTTAGCGAAGGCTGTCGATATCTTCGGACAATCGCTTGGCCGGATCGGTGGCGATCCGCTCAAGAACCCTAAGGCGAGCTTCCAACCGATTGACGGTCGCGCGCAGCTGGCTGTTTTCTTCTTTCAGCGCCGCGGTGACTTTTTCGTCGCCCTTTATCGGGTGCACCGCCCTGCCGCAGTCATCGGTGAGCGGATACCCGTGCTTGGCACGGATCGCCGTAGTTATGATCCAAGCAATCATGCTCATCGCGATGATCGCCAGGACGAAGCCGGGCCCTCCGAAATTCATGTCCATCGTTCCCCGTTCGATTTTTCCAAGACAAGGTTAGCGCAATTGCTCGATCTCTTTGGCGAGCGAGCGGTTTTCGGTGGTCACATAGCTTTCGATGTCGGCCAGGCGCCGATCGATGTCGCGCATGCGCGAGCGGATGTCCTTGGCCGTGCGGGTCGGTGACGCGCGCACGCCCTGCCAAAACTGGCGGTCCTCGCGGTTCTCATAATCCAGCGCGCTCGGCTTGGTCGGCGTGACGAAGCCGGCGATGAAGTAGAAAGGCAGAACCGAACCGCCGCTCATGAACACCGTGGCGATAAAGCAGACGCGAACCAGATTGACGTCGAACCCGGTATAGTCCGCGATGCCCGCGCACACGCCCATGATCTTGCCGTTGCGCTTGTCGCGGTAGAAGCGCGTTCGGCTCGCCGGCTGCTCGGTCAGATAGCCCCGATCGTCGCGATTATCGTACACGCTCATTCTCCTCAGGCAGCAGGCGGTGAGGCTCGCGGCCCGGCAGGCATTGCTGCCGCCAATTGGGATTCTCCGCCGTCATGATCCGCTCGATCGTGCACAGCCGGTCGTCGAGCCGCCGCGCCGCGTCATGCAGCTGGTCGAGCAATTGCTCATCGCTGTCGGTCAGCGTCTTCGCCTGCTTCCACTTCGTCATATAGTGGAAGATCAGCCACGGCAGGCCGATGAACAGCGTGATGATGGCCAGGCCGCCCATCATCATTCCCATGATCTCTTCTTCCATTGCCCCTTACTTTCCCTTGGCCTTGATCGCGGCCTTCATCGCTTCCAGCTCCGCATCGACCGCCTCGGCGGCCTTCAGCTCGGCAATTTCTTCCTCCAGGCTCTTCGGCCCCGTCATGCCCAGCGCATCGGCGCGCCCCTCAGCAAAGTCGGCGCGGCGCTCGAGCACTTCGAAGCGCGAGAACGCATCTTCGGTGCGGCTGCCGTTGAGCAGCTCACTGGCCCTGGCGCGCGTGACGGCGCTTTCGAAGCGTGCGGCGATCGCATTCTGGCGAGCGCGCGCTTCGCGCAGCTTGTTCTGCAGCTTGCCGATATCGCCCTCATAACCCTTCAGTGTCGCTTCGATCTGGCCGATTTCGCTACGCAGGCCCTCCGCCATGTCGGCGGCCTTCTGCCGCTCGATCAGCGCTGCCTTTGCCAGGTCTTCGCGATCTTTCGACAGCGCCAGCTCGGCCTTTTCGGTCCAGCTTTTCTGCAATTCGTCGAGGCGGGTGAGCGCGCGGCGCATCTCCTTCCCGTCGGCGATGCAGCGTGCGGCCGAGGCGCGCACTTCGACCAAGGTCTCTTCCATTTCCAGGATGACCATCCGGATCATCTTCGCAGGATCTTCCGAGCGGTCGAGAAGCTCGGTAATGTTCGCTGCGAAAATGTCCCGCGATCGCGAGAAAATTCCCATTCAGCACTCCATGTTCAAAATCAGGGCCCTAAACTTACGGCTCACCATTCAAGCCCTGTGCCAGTTCCACAAAAACCACACACAATCGTGAGAATCGCCATTTTGTCGGCGAAACGAGATGGAAAATCCTTGCCAAATGGTGGGATTCGCCACCAACAAACGGCACATGGAGCGGGCGGAACAATTCATCGGGCAAAGCCTTGCGTTTCTCGACGCGGTTGAGCGGACCAGCCGCGCCGCGCCTCTCAATCGCCCTGTCCTGGTGATCGGTGAGCGCGGCACTGGCAAGGAGCTGATCGCCGAGCGCCTGCATCACTTGTCCTCGCGCTGGGCGGGGCCGCTGATCGTAATGAACTGTGCGGCGCTGCCGGAAAATCTGATCGAGGCCGAATTGTTTGGCCACGAGGCGGGCAGTTTCACCGGTGCCGCCAAGACTCGCCACGGCCGCTTCGAGGAGGCCGACGGCGGCACGTTGTTCCTCGATGAACTTGGCACTCTGTCCATGCCGGCACAGGACCGGCTGCTACGCGCGACGGAATATGGCGAGATCACGCGCATTGGCGCCTCGAAACCGATCTCGGTCGACGTTCGGATCGTTGCTGCGACCAATGAAAACCTTCCTTCGCAGGTGGAGAAGGGCAAGTTCCGCGCCGACCTGCTCGACCGATTGTCGTTCGAGGTCATCACCTTGCCGCCGCTGCGGGCGCGCGAAGGCGACGTGCCCGTCTTGGCCGAGCATTTCGGGCGCCGCATGTCGTCAGAGCTCGAATGGTCGAACTGGCCCGGGTTTTCGCCGCGCGCGATCGCGGCGATGGAAAGCTATCATTGGCCGGGCAACGTCCGGGAATTGCGCAACGTCGCCGAGCGCGCCGTTTACCGCCACGAGGACCCCGAACGCCCGGTGGAAGAGATCATGTTCGACCCCTTTCATTCGCCGTGGGCACCGTCGGCTGGCGTCTCACCGGCAAGTCGGCCTGTCGCCCCGCCAGCTGAAGCTGATGCCGCAGTGACAGCGGACGCGCCGGCGCCGACGATGCCGTCGACCACGACCAGCGATTTCCGCGCCGCCGTCGCCGAATATGAGCGAACGCTCCTTGTAGATGCCCTCAACCGCAACCGCTTCAACCAGCGCGCCACTGCGGCGGCGCTCGGCTTAAGCTACGATCAGCTTCGCCACGCGCTGAAGCGCCACAAGCTGCAAGACGCGAGCTAGTAGCGGAACGCCGTCATTGCGTAGAGCATCGGGATCGACAGCATGGTGTTGACCCGCGACGTGATCATCGCCGTCCGAGCCGACGCTGCCTTGGTCGCGTCATCCGCTTCGACCAGCCCGAGCGCGCGTTTCTGGTTGGGCCAGATGATGAACCACACGTTGAACGCCATGATCAGCGCCAGCCACATGCCCGTGCCGATCAGCTGGTAGCTTTGCTGCAAGGTCAGCGCTTCGACCAAATAGCCTTGCACATAGGCCAGCAGCGCGCCCGTAAGCACGGTCAGCGCCGCGCCCCAGCGGAAGAAGAACAGAGCGTTGGGCGCGATATATTTGGACACGCCGGGCTTCAGCTCCGCCGGCACGGTCGGCATCGTCGGAATCTGCACGAAGTTGAAGTAATAGAGCAGGCCGATCCACATGATGCCGAAGAAGACGTGGAGCCACTGCAGCAGGGCCGACGCGTTGATCTCGTCGACGTGGAAAATTGCCATGAGGCCGATCGCCAGCGCGATCCCGATCCCGATGACGAGGTGAAGATTTTCGAACAGCTTGCCCATCATTTTCCCCCTTCGACTGGCGCCGCGTGGCGAAAACTCTGAACGGTCGCGCAATGAAGCGCAAGACGCGGTAAAGTGCGGAGCCAGTTGCGGCGAGCAACGTTCTGAGGAAAGCAATCCTCATCCGTCAGGAGCCGACCATGACTTTCCAGCTGCCCGATCTGCCCTTCAGCAAGGACGCGCTTGCCCCGCACATGTCGGCCGAAACGCTGGAATTTCACCACGGCAAGCATCACCGCACTTACGTCACCAAGACCAATGAGATGCTGGAGGACAAGCGCGAGCTGCGCGGCGCCTCGCTGGTTCAGGTTATCCGCGATGCCCAGAGCCAGGGCGAAACAAAGCTATTCAACAATAGCGCGCAACTGTGGAACCACAGCTTCTTCTGGCAGTGCCTTGCGCCCGCCGAGGGGCAGAAGCCGACGGGCAAGCTCGCGCATCTGATCGACGATGCGTTCGGCGGGGCCGAGGCGATGCTCGAGAAATTGCATGCCGAGGCGGTCAACCATTTCTCTAACGGCTGGGCGTGGCTGGTGCTCGACAAGGGCGCGCTGCGCATCACCTCGCTCCATGATGCCGACACGCCGCTGGTTCACGACGGGATGGTTCCGCTCTTCACACTCGATGTGTGGGAGCATGCTTATTACATCGACTATCGCAACGAACGCCCGAAGTTCGCCAGCGCGGTGCTGCAGAACATCGTCAACTGGGACTTCGTCGGCGAGAACCTCGACAGCAAAGGTGTCGAACGCGCCAACCAGGAGGGTGCCCGGCTGACCGAACCTACTGCTTAAGGCGATATCCGGTCCGGAAGATCCAGGCGATAACGGCCAGGCATGTCAGCATGAATGCGAACGTTGCCGCCAAGCTGACCCCGAATGCGACGTCGGCTGTGCCGAAAAAGGTCCAGCGGAAGCCGTTGATCAGATAGACCACCGGATTGAACAAGGTGATCGAGCGCCAGGGCTCGGCCAGCATGTCGATCGAATAGAATGCGCCGCCGAGGAAGGTCAGCGGGGTGATCACCAGCAGGGGGATCACCTGCAATTGCTCGAACCCCTTGGCCCAGATGCCGACGATGAAGCCGAACAGGCAAAAGGTGATGGCGACCAGCAGCAGATAGACCAGCATCAGCAACGGATGCTCGATGCGCAGGTCGACGAACAGGTGCGCGGTGACGAGGATCACCAGCGCGACGCTCATCGCCTTCGTCGCCGCCGCGCCCACATAGCCGATTACCGTCTCGATCGCCGACAAAGGCGCAGACAGGATTTCGTAGATGGTGCCGGTGAAGCGCGGCATGTGGATGCCGAAGCTGGCGTTGAAGATGCTTTCGGTAAACAGCGACAGCATCATCAGCCCGGGCACGATGAACGCGCCATAGGCGATGCCGTCGATCTCGGTCATCCGGCTGCCGATGGCTGCGCCGAAGACGATGAAATAGAGCGAGGTGGTGATGACCGGCACCGCGAGCCCGGTCCAAAGCGTCCGCTTGAACCGGTGCATCTCGAACTTGTAGATCGCCCAGATCCCGCGCCAGTTCATGCGCGTTCTCCGGACATTTGGACCCCGTTCGTCCTGAGCGGAGCGAAGCGAAGTCGAAGGGCGCCCTTCGACTGCGGCGCTACGCGCCTCCGCTCAGGACGAACGATTGGGGGAGAGGGCTCATGCCGCCGCCTTCTTCTCGTGGATCAGCCCCACGAAAATGTCCTCGAGGCTCGATTGCTTGGTGTCGAGATCCTTGAAGGCGATCCCCGCGTCGCGCATCGCCGTCAGCAGGGAAGGGATGCCCGTGCGCTCGGCCTTGGCGTCAAATTCATAGACCAGGGTCGATCCGTCGTCCGCAAGCTGCGGGCTCCATTGCGCCAGGGCCGGCGGAACCGTCGCCAGCGGCTCGGTCAGTTGCAAGTGGAGGATCTTGCGGCCGAGCTTCTTCATCAATTCGGCCTTCTCCTCGACCAGGATCAGCTCGCCCTTGTTGATGACGCCCACGCGGTCGGCCATCTCCTCGGCTTCTTCGATATAATGGGTCGTGAGGATGATCGTCGTGCCCATCTCGCGCAGGCGGCGGACCATGTTCCACATGTCGCGGCGCAGCTCGACATCGACCCCGGCAGTGGGTTCGTCGAGAAACAGGATGTCGGGATCGTGCGCCAGCGCCTTGGCGATCATCACGCGGCGCTTCATGCCGCCCGACAATTCCTTGAGGATCGTCTTGCGCTTATCCCACAGCGACAATTCCTTGAGGATCTGCTCGATCCGCGCCGGATCGGGGCGGCGGCCGAACAATTCGCGGCTGAAGCTGACCGTGCTGAGCAGGGGCTCGAACAGGTCCATCGTCAGTTCCTGCGGAACCAAGCCGATGCGCTTGCGCACCTCGCGGAAGTTCCGCTGCCAGTCCTTGCCGTCGACCAGCACTTCACCGCCCGACGGCTTCACGATGCCGCAGATGATGCTGATCAATGTCGTCTTGCCCGCGCCATTGGGACCGAGGAGCGCGAAAATCTCCCCCCGCCGAATGTCGAGGTCGACCGCCTTCAGCGCTTCGGTGCCGCTACCATATTGCTTGCGCAAACCGCGGATGGAGAGGATGGGGTCGCTCATTCGACCGGCCCAGGCTCGGCCGGTGTGGCGTCCTCGCGCATCAGGCCGTGGCGCATCAGCATCGGGATGTTGGCCGCGGCGAACAGGAAGGTGAGTGGGATCGCGCCCCACAATTTGAAGCCGATCCAGAAATCGGTGGAGCTGTTGCGCCAGACAATCTCATTGAGCAGGGCCATGAAACCGAAGAAGATGGCCCAATTGCGGGTAAGCTTGCGCCATCCGCACATGTCGAGCCCGGGATAGGCGCTGCCGAGCACGACCTTGAGCAAGGGACGGCCGGTCAGCAGCCCGAAGCCGAGCAGTGCACTGACGAGCATATAGTAGACCGTCGGCTTCATCTTGATGAAGGTTTCGTCGCGCAGCCAGATGGTCAGCCCGCCGAGCAGTACCACCATGACGCCCGAAAACAGCAGCAGCGGCGACACCGAGCGGTAGCGCAGCGCCGAGTAAAGCATCGCCGCAACCATCGCGACCATGAATGCCCCAGTCGCCACGAACACCTTGAGCGCGCCGGGTACGGGCGCGAAGAAGTTGACGAGGAAGAAGACGAGCAGCGGCCCGAGGTCGATCAGCAGCTTCGCGCCGCCCTGCGGTTCGGCTTTGGTCGTGGGAGGGGACGTCATTCGGGCGGCAGGCCTGCAATTGCCCTAGCCACCGCGCGGGGATCGAACGGGCGCAGGTCGTCCGCCTGCTCGCCGACGCCGATGGCATGGATCGGCAGACCGAACTTCTCGGCTGCCGCGACAAGCACGCCGCCGCGCGCGGTGCCGTCAAGCTTGGTCATGATGAGGCCGGTCACGCCCGCGCTCTCGCGGAACACTTCGACTTGAGCAAGGCCGTTCTGCCCCGTGGTGGCGTCGAGCACGAGCAGGATGTCGTGCGGCGCTTCGGGGTTGAGCCGGCCGAGCACGCGGCGGATCTTCGACAATTCGTCCATCAGGTGCGACTTGTTCTGCAGTCGCCCGGCGGTGTCGACGATGAGGGCATCGATGCCCGTAGCAGTCGCCTGCTTGACCCCGTCGAACACGATCCCCGCGGCATCGCCGCCTTCCTTGCCGGTTATCACCGGGGCCCCGATCCGCTCGCCCCAGATTTTAAGCTGCTCGATCGCGGCGGCGCGGAACGTGTCTCCGGCAGCGAGCAAAACGCCATAATCCTGCTCCTTGAGCAGCCGCCCGAGCTTGCCGATTGTGGTGGTCTTGCCCGATCCGTTGACGCCGATCACGAGGATGACGTGCGGGCGGGGAAAACCCCATACTTCGAGCGGCTTGGCGACCGGCGCTAAGATCTTCTCGATCTCTTCGGCAAGGATCGTGCGAAGCCCACGCTCGTCGAGTTGCTCGAACCTGCGCGCGGCAATCGCCTCACGGATCCGGCGGGACGCCTCGGGGCCAAGGTCCGACGCGATCAGCGCTTCCTCGATGTCGTCGAGGGTCGCGGTGTCGAGCGCCGCCGTGCTGGTCAGGCCGGTGAGGTTCTCGGCGACGCGTTCGGCGGTTTTGGAAAAGCCGCCGCGCAGGCGGTCGAGCCAACTCATGCCCACACCGCCGTCAGCGCGTTGCCCGCACGTCCGGTGACCCGCGCGCGCCCCGTCTCGCCGCGTGCCGCGCCGTCAAGCCGAACGGGCGCGAACGCGTCGCTATGCCCTTGCCCAGGGCCTTCGATCAGCACCGGCTGGACCGACCCGACCAGGCTGTCGAGCCAGCGGCTTCGACGCTCGCTTGCCGCGGCACGCAGGCGGGCGGCACGGGCTTTAACGACTTCGGACGCGACTAGGGGCATCCGCGCGGCCGGGGTGTCAGGACGTGCGGAGAAGGGGAAGATATGTGCGGCGACGACGTCGCAATCGTCGAGCAATCTGAGTGAGTTCAAGGCCATCTCTTCAGTTTCGGTAGGAAATCCGGCAATCAAGTCGGCGCCGATCGTCGCGTCCGGGCGTGCCGCCTTGATCTTCGCGACCGCCGCCACTGCCTCGGCGCGGCTGTGGCGGCGCTTCATCCGCTTGAGGATCAGGTCGTCGCCCGCCTGAAGCGACAGATGGAAATGCGGCATCAGCCGCGGTTCGCCGGCAATGAGCTCGAACAAGGCCTCGTCGATCTCGATACTGTCGAGCGAGGACAGGCGCAGCCGCCTCAGCCGCGGTTCGGATGTCAGTAACCGCTGGCAAAGTGTGCCTAGTCCGCCCGCATAGTCCGTAATGTCGACCCCGGTGAGGACGATCTCCTTCGCCCCGAGGTCGATCTCGCGCGCCACCGCATCGCGGATCGCTTCGAACGGCAGCGACCGGCTCTCCCCGCGCGCCTGCCAGATCGAACAGAATGTGCAGCGATGATCGCACCCAGTCTGCACCACGACGAAGCTCTTGACCTTGTGCAGCATGCCGGTGGGGACGGATGACGTCATGGCGTCATCCATCGCGAACGCGTTGAGCTTGCTCGCATTCCCCACCACCAGCGCCACGCCGGGCATCTCCGCGAACATCCCCGACTTCAGCTCCGCAGCGCACCCCGTCACCAGGATCCGCGCATCAGGCCGATCCCGATGCGCCCGGCGGACGGCCTGGCGGGTCTGGCGCACCGCCTCGTTGGTTACCGCGCAGCTGTTGACCACCACCCAGTTCTCGCCCGCCGGCGCGGACCGCGCGATGGTCTCGCTCTCGGCAAAGTTGAGGCGGCAGCCGAGCGTGATCGTCTCGACGCTCATGCCAGGGCCGCCAAATCGAGTTCGCCGGTGAACACGTGTGTCGCGCCGCCGCGCATGCGGATCGGCTGGCCCGGCGCCCAATCGATCGTCAGCGCGCCGCCGGCCATCTCGACATTCATCGGCGACTGCGCGCGTTTGGTCAGGATTGCCGCGACCGCGCTTGCGCAGGCGCCCGTTCCGCACGCCGGCGTCTCGCCTGCGCCACGCTCGAACGTTCGCAATTTCAGCGTGTTATCGGCCAAGGTTGCGACGTTGACGTTGATCCGCTCTGGAAATGCGGGGTCGTTCTCGATGCTTGGTCCGAGCTCGTCGAGCGAAACCTCGCCGACATCGGGCACGAAGAACACCAGATGCGGGTTGCCGACATTGACCGCCACCGGATTTTCGAGCGCGTCCCACGCCATCGGCAGCGGATTCGTATCCGTCGGGTAGGCCAGCGGGATATCGTCCCAGCCAAAGCGCGGTGCGGGCAACACGACCTCGACCTCGGCGCCCAGATCCTCGCCCGTCAGCAACCCGCCCGCGCTGTCGACGCGCCGCGCGCCGGTCAGCTGGATCACGCAGCGCGTCGCATTGCCGCAGCTTTCGACCTCGCCGCCGTCGCTGTTCCAGATGCGCATCCTGAGGTCGGCGGCATCGCTCGGCTCGAGCACGATCAGCTGGTCGCAGCCGACACCGGTGCGGCGGTCGCATATGGCCCGCGCGAGCGACGGCGTGACGTCGAATGGCGCTTCTCGCGCGTCGACGATCACGAAATCGTTGCCCAGCCCATGCATCTTGTGGAAGGTGCGCCGCATCGGTCGCGTGACTTAGGGAGCGCGCCGACCATAGTCCACCAGCCGCGAGATGATCCTGACATGCAACGAGCCGCCAATGACGTCATGCAATCGGTCATCTTCTCCGCGGTGCTCGATGCCATCGCTGCGCTGAAGGCGGGGTCGGGCGGTCTGCCCAACAACCTGTTGCGCGACGTGCAGGCGATTCATCCAAACGTCACCTTCGCCGACCTGCCCAAAGCGCTTCAAGACGCCATCATCGCCAGCGCGCGCACGGCGTTCACTCAGCTGCTGAAGGAGGGCTATGCGGTCGGGCCCAAGCAGGCGATGCAGGCCAGCCGCCCGATGGACCGCGTTCCCGAGCGCGAGCGTCGCGGTCCGACCGAGCGCCGCGACATCCGCCGCACCCCCGGTCGGCGCGGACCCGGTGGCGGGGGCAGGCCGGGCGGCGGAAAGCCGGGTGGCGGTCCCAAGCCCAGCGGCGGCAAACCCCGCGGTTGAACTGAAGCCGCGCCTGCGCTAGGGGCGCCAGCGTCTTAAGGACAACATCGATGAGCGCGTCCACGGATGCACGCTGGCCGGCGAGGTTTCGCCCGCCGGCGTCTTTTGCGTTTTGCCGCGCGTTTCATCGCTGAGGAGAATTGAATGTTCGACACCCTGAGCGATCGGCTCGGTAGCGTATTCGACCGGCTTCGCGGGCGCGGCGCGCTTAACGAGGCCGACGTGCGCGCCGCGATGCGCGAAGTGCGCGTCGCCTTGCTCGAGGCGGACGTCGCGCTGCCGGTCGCCCGCGATTTCGTCGATCAGGTCACCGAAAAGGCCGTGGGCGCCGAAGTGCTGCGGTCGGTCACGCCGGGGCAGATGGTGGTCAAATATGTCCACGACGCCTTGGTCGAAACGCTCGGCGCCGAAACTGCCGAGCTGAACCTTGGCGTCACGCCGCCGGCCGTGATCATGATGGTCGGGCTCCAGGGCTCGGGCAAGACGACCACCACCGCCAAGCTCGCCAAGCGCCTGACCGAGAAAGACCGCAAGAAGGTGCTGATGGCCAGCCTCGACGTCGCACGGCCCGCGGCGCAGGAGCAGCTTGCGGTGCTCGGCCGCCAGGCGAACGTCGATACGCTGCCGATCGTCCCCGGCCAGCAGCCTGTCGACATCGCGCGGCGCGCGATCCAGTCGGCGCGGCTCCAGGCCTACGACGTTGTCATGCTCGACACCGCCGGCCGCCTCCACGTAGACGATCAGTTGATGGCCGAAATGAAGGCCGTCGCCGAGACCTCGACCCCGGCGGAAACCCTGCTCGTGGTCGATGCGCTGACCGGGCAGGACGCGGTCAACGTTGCCAAGGGCTTTGCGGGGCAGGTCGACCTCACCGGCGTGGTGCTCACCCGGCTCGACGGCGATGCGCGCGGCGGCGCGGCATTGTCGATGCGCGCGGTCACCGGCAAGCCCATCAAATTCGCCGGCGTGGGCGAGGGGATCGACGCGCTCGAGGCCTTCCACCCGCAGCGCGTCGCGGGGCGGATCCTCGGCATGGGCGACGTCGTCAGCCTGGTCGAGCGCGCTGCGGAAACGATCAAGGTCGAGGAAGCCGAAGCGCTCGCGGCCAAGATGGCCAAGGGCAAGTTCGACCTCGACGATCTGCGCGCGCAGCTTCAGCAGATGCAGCGGATGGGCGGGCTCGGCGCGCTGGCCAACATGATGCCGGGCCTCAAGGGCATGAAGGGCGCGATGGACAAAGCGGCCGACAGCAAGGCGCTGGTGCACATGGAAGCGATGCTGTCGTCGATGACCGCCAAGGAGCGCGCCAAGCCCGAGGTGATCAACGCCAAGCGCAAGATCCGCATCGCCAAGGGCAGCGGCACGACCGTTCAGGAAATCAACAAGCTGCTCAAGATGCACATGGAAATGGCCAACGCCATGAAGCGGCTGAAGAAAATGGGCGGCTTGGGCAAGCTCGCCGCGATGTTCAACAAGGGTGGCCTGGAAGGAGCGCTCGGCGGGCTCGCACCGCCCGGCGGCATGCCGCCCGGCGGGCTTGGCCTCCCCGGCGGCACGGGCGGCTTGCCTGGCCTCGGCGGCCCCGCCTTCAACCTTCCCCCCGGTTTTGACAAGTTTTCAAAGAAATAAACGAATAGACTGAAAGGAATACGAAAATGGCAGTTGCAATTCGCTTGGCCCGTGGCGGCTCGAAGAAGCGTCCTTATTATCGCATCGTCGTTGCCGACAGCCGCAACGCGCGCGACGGCCGCTTCATCGAGAAGGTCGGCACTTACAACCCGCTGCTGGCAAAGGATTCGCCGGATCGCGTGAAACTCGACGCCGACCGCATCAACCATTGGCTGGGCGTCGGCGCGCAGCCGTCGGACCGCGTCCTGCGCTTTCTTGATGCCGTGGGCATCAAGGAGCGCCCGGCGCGCAACAACCCGAAGAAGGCCGAGCCTGGCGAAAAGGCCAAGGAGCGTCTCGAAGCGCAGGCCGCCAAGGCCGCCGAGGCCGAGGAAGCCGCCAAGGCTGCCGCCGAAGCGCCGGCCGCCGAGGAAGCCGTGACCGAGGAGGCCGCGCCGGCCGAAGCCGCTGCGGAAGAGGCCGCTGCCCCGACTTCGGCGGAAGACGTCGCCGCCGAGCAGGCGCCGACGGACACCGCCGATCTCCCGGCTGAAGAGCCGGTGGCCGAGGAAGCTGCGGCCGAGGCTTCTGCGGGTGAAGAAGCCCCTGCGGCCGACGTTCCCGCCGAGGCCGCTGAAGCCGCGGCCGAGGCGTCTGCGGGCGCCGAAGGCGGCGACACGCAGCCTGCTCCAGCCGAAGGTTCGGACGAAGGCGCAACCGCTGACTCGCCGCAGGCCGCCGACGCCGCCGAAACCACCGGTGAAAGCGCGGATGCGCCCGCCGAAGGCGCCGCCGAGGACGCGAAGGCCTGAACGTGATGAAGGATGGCGGCGGCGAGCAACGGATTGCGCTCGCCGCCGTCGCCGGCGCGCATGGCATCAAAGGTGAAGTGCGTCTCAAGCTGTTCAGCGACAGCGCCGAAAGCCTGTCGCGGCACAAGACGCTATTCGTCGGTGGGGAAAAGCGGCGCCTGATCGCGGCGCGCGATGGCGGCAAGGCCGCGATCGCCCGCTTCGAAGGCATCTCCGACCGTTCGGCCGCCGAGGCGTTGCGCGGTTCGCTGGTCGAAATCGACCGCGACGCGTTGCCGCCGCTCGAAGACGGCGAATATTATCACGCTGACCTGATCGGGCTTCCCGCGATCGACGCTGGAGGCAAGCCCGTCGGCACGGTCGCCGCAGTCGAAAATTACGGCGCGGGCGACCTGCTCGAAATCGAGACCGCGGAGGGCAAGCGCTCGCTCATCCCGTTCCGCGACGGCATTGCCGACCTCAAGGACGGCAAGATCATCCTCGATCCCGACTTTCTCGCCTAAACGCCTTCCTCCGCCTCTTCGACAACCTCCGGCGCTTCGCGCCAGCGCGGTTGCTCGGCGCACAAATCGTTGCGGATGGTGGTCGCGGCAACCCCGCCTTCGCCCATCGCATGGCTGATCTGGTCGAGGCCGTGGACGACGTCCCCCGCGGCATAGAGGCCTGCGACGCTGGTCCGCTGGTGGTCGTCGCACAGGAAGCAGCCGTCTTCGGCCAGTTTCGCGCCGACCATCTCGCCCAATTGCGTGTGCGTGTCCGATCCCAGCGCGGGATAGACGCTGTCGAAGGTATGATGCCCCTCGGCGGTATCGACGACGATGAATTCGTTGGAGATCGCCGCTGCCTGCGCGGGGCCATCAACGCACACGATCCCCGCCGCGTCGAGCTTCTCGCGATCCTCCGTTTTGACCTTCATCGCCTTGTCGGGGGCGATCAGCGTGACGTCGGCGGTATAGCTGCGGATGAACAAAGCCTCGGCGACGCCGTGGCTACCGCTGCCGATCACGCCCACCTTCTTGTCGGTCACCTCGTAGCCGTCGCAGATCGGGCAATAGCGGATCAGGCCCTTGGCTAGCGCCTCGTCGTGCAGTTCCTCGTCCATCGGCGGCTTGCGGTTGGTGACGCCGGTCGCCAGCAGCACCGTGCGGGCGGTCACGCAGCCCGATCCCCAGGTTGCGGTGAACAGGCCGCTCTCGTCGTCACGATCCAGCTTGGTGACATGTTCGGTGACGACCTTTGCGCCATATTTGCACGCCTGGTCGCGCATCCGTTGGAGCAGCTCCTTGCCGTTGATGCCATCGGGGTAGCCGGCATGATTGTGCGTGCACGGGATCCAGCTCGCCCGGCTCTTGCCGCCATCGACGACCAGAATGTCCATGTGAAAGCGCGCGAGGTAGATCGCCGCGGTGAGGCCGGCGGGTCCGCCGCCGATGATCAGGCAGTCGAGGGGTTTGGGGTCATCCATCCGCCCCCAATGGATTGCCGCAGCACCAGTTCCAAGCTGTCGTGACAAGCGGCGTGCATCGTCCTAGCAAAGACGGCAGGTAACAGGTAGCAGGTGGTGACAATAGCTTCTTCGATCCGGCGGTGGAGCGGGGCCAATTGGTTTCTCATCGTCCTACCCGTGTTGGCCGCGACGGCGTGGATGACCAGCCGCACCGCGTTCGCAGGCGGCCATTCGGGGTCGCTGGAAGCGGCTCTCCTATTCGATGCCTGCGTGACCGTGCCGGCGCTATATGCGCTGTGCTATTGGCGGAAGCGCGCTTTGTGGCAGACGGCGCTTCGCATGTTGGGCGTGGCGTGCCTTGGAATCTACGCCATGAGCTGGATCGTCCCACCCGAAGCACAGCGACTGCTGCCGTCCTTCGAATTCGCACGGACGATCGGCCTCGCCCTGCTGATCGCGATCGAATTGCGGATCGTTTTTGTCACCCTGAAGCTGGTGTTCAGAGGCAAGGCAGACGCCGAGCAGATTGCCGCCGCGACCGGGGCCCCGCCGCTAATCGCCAAGCTCATGATCCTTGAGGCGCGCTTCTACAAAGCGGTCTGGCGCTTCCTGCGGCGCGGGGGCTAAACGCCGCCCGGTGACCTGGGCCGCAACCATCCTGACCCTATACCCCGAGATGTTTCCGGGACCGCTTGGCATCAGTCTGGCGGGCAAGGCGCTGCAGGACAGCATCTGGGCCCTCAACACGGTGCAGATCCGCGACTTCGCCACGGACAAGCACCGCAGCGTGGACGATACGCCCGCGGGCGGCGGTGCGGGCATGGTGCTTAAGCCGGACGTGCTCGCCGCGGCGATCGATAGCGTGTCCGATGGCCGCCCCATCCTCGCCATGACCCCGCGCGGCACGCCGCTAACCCAAGCGCGCGTTCGGCAATTGGCGGCGGGCGAGGGCGTCATCCTGCTCTCGGGCCGCTTCGAAGGTTTCGACGAGCGAATCATCGAGGCGCGCGATGTCGAATCCGTCTCGATAGGCGATTACGTCCTCTCGGGCGGAGAGGTCGCGGCGATGGTCGTGCTCGACGCTTGCGTCCGGCTGCTCCCCGGGGTAATGGGCGCGGCCTCCAGCGGAGAGGAGGAGAGCTTCGAAAGCGGCCTCCTGGAATATCCGCACTATACCCGACCAGTGACATGGGAAGGGCGCACGATCCCCGAAGTGCTGCGGTCGGGGGATCATGCGAAGATCGCGGCGTGGCGCCTCGAGCGCGCCCGCGAAGACACACGGCTAAGGCGGCCGGACCTGATCGAGCGCCACGGGGGCGCATCGCAGGCACCGCCCTCTGGCGCGCGGCGAAGAGATACGAAGGCTTAACGACGATGAATCTGATCGAGACCCTCGAGCGCGAAGCGATCGACGCGCTGACCAAGGACAAGCCCGTCCCCGAATTCCGCCCTGGCGACACGCTTCGCGTCGGCGTCAAGGTCATCGAAGGCGACCGCACCCGCGTCCAGAATTTCGAGGGCGTGTGCATCGCCCGCGCCAACAAGGGTGTCGGGTCCAGCTTCACCGTCCGCAAGATCAGCTTCGGCGAAGGCGTCGAGCGCGTGTTCCCGCTCTATTCGCCGATCATCGACAAGATCGAGGTCGTCCGCCGCGGCGCCGTCCGCCGCGCCAAGCTTTACTACCTGCGCGGCCGCACCGGTAAGTCGGCACGTATCGCCGAGCGCCGCGACCCGCGCCGCGAAGCCAAGACGACCGAAGGGGCGTAAGTCCTTCGGGCGCCCCTAGCCGCGCACCGCATTCCGGTCGACCAGGCGGGTGTAAAGATGCCAGGTCGAATAGCCGAGCCAAGGCAGCACCAGCGCCAGGCCGATGAATAGCGGGATCGAGCCGAGGATCAGCAGGCCAAGGACGATCAGACCCCATTGCGCAAGCGTGCCCGGATTCGCCCGGGCCGCGCGCCATGAGGTCGACACCGCACGCGACGCGCTGACATCGCGATCGACCAGCATCGGCAGCGAAACGACGCTGATTGCCAGCACCAGCGCGGCGAAGATCAGGCCGACGACATTGCCAACCACGATCAATGCCCAGCCTTCGGGCGTGGTGAACAGCCGCGTGACAAAGTCGCCGATCGAATAGGGCTCGTACCAGGCAATTCCTGAAAGCTGTGCTGGCGCCGAATAGCCCCAGAAAAGCACGTAAAGCGCGCCCGCGGCGACCAACCACATCCCGAAAATCACCAGCAGCAGCCCGGCGACTATGCCGATATCGTCCCAGGCCGGACGTTTGCGTACGTCCAGGAAGTGTGACCAGTTGGATGTCAGGCCAGCTTCGCGGCGCCGGGCTAGTTCGTAGAAGCCGACCGCGGCAAGGGGGCCGAGCAATCCCACGCCCGCTGCCACCGGGAAGAAGAGGGGCAGCAACGGCGCACTAGTCGTCATCACCGCAGCAGCGATGCCGATCAGGGGATACAGCAGACCAACGAAGATCAGGTCGCCGCGCATGGCGCTGAAATCCTCCCAGCCCTGCCGAAGCGCGATGCGCAGATCCCCGCTGCCGATCTTGCGCACCGGAATATCCGGCGCCGTGGCCGACGTGGAAGCGGCTGCACTATGGGTCGCCATGACACCTCTCCTTCGTCAAGGTGCCGTCCGGCGTTGGCGCCGGGCGCCTTGCAAGTCCGCTTTAGCACAACGCGGCGCCGACGGGCAGAGGCACAAGAGTTTCGGCTTTCGGGCCCCTCGTCTAAGCGCTGCATTCATGAAGGACGTATCTACGCTTGTCGCCCGCCAGTATGAGGCCTTCGCCTATCCGCAGCCGTTCGCCGACCTCGCCGAGGAGATTAGCAATGGCTACAGTCAGGTGGGCGATCCATCGCTTTACGGACCGGTTTTGTGGCCCGAGGGGCGGCCCCCGGGACGGCTGAAGATTCTTGCCGCCGGCTGCGGGACGATCCAGGCAGCTTACGCGGCCTTCATGAATCGCGAGGACGAGGTGGTCGGCGTCGACCTGTCCGACGCCTCTCTCGGCCATGAGCGCTACCTCCAGGAGCGGCACGGCCTTTCCAACCTTCGGCTGTTCAAGGGCGACCTGATCGACGTGGCCGCGACCGGCCAGGACTTCGACGTGATCCTGTGCACCGGCGTGTTGCACCACATGGCGGACCCCGGCGCAGGCCTGGCCGCCTTGCGGGATGTCCTGGCGCCGGGCGGGGTCATGGTGCTGATGCTCTATGGGCAGACCGTGCGCACCGGCGTCTACATGCTGCAGGATGCCTTCCGCCGGATCGGCATCGAGCAGACCACGGCCGGAGTCGCCCAGGTGCGGCGCATCCTCAAGGAACTGCCGCAGCGCCACTACGCCAACGATTATGTCCGCGCCGCCGACGAGTTGAAGCACGACACGGCCGTGGTCGACACCTTCCTCCATCCGCAAGACCGCGCCTATACCGTTCCGCAGATCTTCGATCTGGTCGAAGACGCCGGCCTGCAGTTCCAGAACTGGGTGGATAATTACCTCTATTGGCGAAATGGTGCGTGGGGCGCCGGCACCGCCATCGCCGATGCCGTCGACCCGCTGCCGCCGCGGGAGCACTGGGCTGCAATCGAAATGCTCCGTCAAAGCGCGGGCATGCACACCTTCACCGTGCGCGGGGTGGACACCGACCTTGCCATCGTCGATTTCGACCAGGGCGACTGGCGCGGCTTCGTGCCGCATCGCGGTCCCGGCCTGTTTCGCAAAGGCCCGGCGCTGTTCCAGCGCGGCTATTACCAGTTGAAGGCGCTCGATCTTGAGGAGTTTGTGATCGAGGCCGTCGACGGCCGGCGGAGCATCGGCGACATCATCGGCCTGCCCGCGCTGGCCGACATTCCGCGCGAGGAGCGCGACCTGTTCGGTCAGCGCTACTTCGAACATTTGTGGAAGCTCGGCCACGTCATGATCGCGCTGCCGCCGCGCTAGATCCGGACGCGCGACACCACCAAGGTCTGGTTGGGTGCATATTGCGGCCGGGCGAAGCGGGGCTTGGCGTCAAGCAAAGGAGCGGCGCTGACGGGAAGTCCCGCGCGCATCCCGACCAGCTTGAACGTCACGGGTTCGGCACGGTCGATGCGGATGTGCAGCTCCGCCCCGTCGCAGCTTCGGCCGAAGCAGCTGATGAGATATTCGCCTTCTTCGGCCGCAGCGTCGATCGGGCGCACAAAGCCCGCCGTGCCGGCCGCCCGAATGCGCGCGTCCTTCGGCCCGATCAGGGTTAGGCGCGTCGATCCGTTGGCGCGCAGGCGGGCCGTCACTGCGCGCTCGCGCCCGTTGGCAACCGTCGACACCACTTGCGCAGTGGGTGCGGCGATGCCTGGCGCGCGCGGCGCGGCGGCGACCCAGCGCTTCGCTTCGGCCGTGGGCAACGCCGCCCAGCGCCAGTCGGCCATCTCCCGATAGGCATGGGGCAGCGGCGCCTTGCCGTTGAGGATGGACCAATAGGCTTTGCCCGTTGTCGCATCGGTGACGTGCTCAATGACGAACCTCTGCTGCCGGTCGGCCGAATAGGCCGGGACCGCCGCAACCATCGCCCACAAGAGGATCATGGGGGACATCGCTACGAGCCCAGCAACCCGCCGCATCGGTCTGACGATCAGGGGTTTTGCCTCGATCAGCGCCGGCAGGATGATGAGCACGCCCAGCGGTGCGAACACCCACAGCGGCCCGGCATTGAGCAACTCCTCGAGCAGGCCGAGCATTGCGCCCCACGTCAGGTACAAGGCGACAACCGCTGCCAGAGCCCCGGCTTGCTCGGCGCGGGGCCACCAGCGGCGCGCGAACATCCCGATCAGAAGCAGGGTCGGGGGCAGGAGGAAGAAGACGACCCCGCCCGGTGCGGCGATGGCGATGATCGCGCCAAGGATCAGGAAGACCAGCCAGAACAGGGGCCGCAAGTGCGTGCGATCTACCCGCCGTCCGACCGTCGCCAGAAGCACAACCGCGACCAGCGCCACCGTCGCGGAAATGGCAAGGTGCGTCCACATCGGGTGCGCGCGCCAGAAGTGACCTGGTCGCGCAGCGCCGAGCAGGGCAAGCATAAGCCACGTTAGTCCCGTCGATAGTAGCAGTGTGCCAATGACAACGGCGCCGGTCCGCGCCAAGCCGCCACGCGCCCAGCTGACGCGGGCGACGGCGAGGAGCAGCGCGGCAAGAACAAGGAGGCCGACCGCAAGCGGCAGCGTGAACAGATAGCGCCCGCCAAGGTCCATGAAGATCCAGTCGGCCTGCGCCTTGGGCACGCCCGGGTCGAGCTCCGCCACCAGCGCCAGCGTCTGGTCGCCCATATGCTGCAGCGTCGCGCGGTCGAGCGCGGCGAGGTCGTCGCCCGGGCTGTGGTAGCGCGTCTCGTTGCCGATCGGCGCCAGGTTGAGCGTTAGCCAGCCGCGCTCCGCCAGCGTGTTCACGTCGGTATAATTGGGCATCAGCCGATAGACGTCGGTCGACAGCGAATTGGCGACGGGATTGGCGGCGGCGCGCTTGAAGACCGCGATGGCGGCGGCGTTGGGGCGGCTGGTCTCGAACATGTTGACCGGTCCGCGCACCCCGCGCGCCTCAAGGTTCACCAGGCTATCGACATTGCGGCTGAGCGGATCGTCAAGGAACGCCCGCGCGCCGATCAAGCCAAGTTCTTCGCCCTCGTTGAACAGGAAGATGATCGGGCGCTGCAAAGGCCGATCCTTCGTCAATGCAGCGACCTCCAGCAGGGTGGCCACGCCGATCCCCGCGTCGCCCGCGCCCGGCCCGGTCGGCGTGCTGTCGTAATGCGCGCTCAGCAGCAGTGCCTTGCCGGTGGCCGGTCCGACCGTGGCGATGACGTTGCGCACCCGCGCGCAGCTTACACCCCGCGACTTGTACAACTCGTTGCACGCCCGCTGGTCGCGGACGATCGGGCTCAACCCCATGCCGCGCAACTGCGCGATCAGCCGCGCGCGAACCACGTCGTTCGCGGCCGTGTCGGCGGGGTGGGGGACTTGCTCGCGCAGCACCACTGCGAGCCGCGCGTGGGCGCGGTTTGCGTCGAATTGCGTCGGGGCGGATTGCGACCGCGCCGCGGGGATCGCTGTCAGCTGCGACCTCAGGCCCATCGCCGCCAGGATCGTCACCAGCACCGCAAGCAGAAGGATTGGTTTGCGCATGCTCCCCCCTTGCCCGCGCGCCTCGGCACGCCATATCGCTTTCCCGGCGCGCTTGCGATAGGCGCTGCGCCGTCAGCTTGGAGTCGAAGCAAATGGGTTATCGGGTCGCCGTCGTCGGCGCGACGGGCAATGTCGGGCGCGAGATCCTCAACATCCTCGCCGAACGGCAATTCCCGGCCGATGAAGTCGCCGCGCTCGCGTCGGCGCGCTCGACCGGCGATGTGATCGATTTCGGCGACAGCGGGACCGAGCTCAAGGTCAAGAACCTCGAGCATTTCGATTTCGAAGGGTGGGACATCGCTCTGTTCGCCGCCGGCTCCGAAGTCTCCAAGCTCCACGCCCCGCGCGCCGCGGCGGCGGGCTGTACGGTGATCGACAATAGCTCGCTCTACCGCATGGACCCCGACGTGCCGCTGATCGTGCCCGAGGTGAACGCCGAAGCGATCGCCGGCTACCGCGCCCGCAACATCATCGCCAACCCAAATTGCTCGACCGCGCAGCTGGTGGTGGCGCTGAAGCCGCTGCACGATGCGGCGACGATCAAGCGCGTCGTTGTCGCCACCTATCAGTCGGTCTCCGGCACCGGCAAAGCGGGCATGGACGAACTGTTCGAGCAATCGCGCAACATCTTCGTCGGCGATTCGAACGAGCCCAAGGTCTATCCCAAGCAAATCGCCTTCAACGTCATCCCCCACGCCGGCGACTTCCTCGACGACGGATCGACCACCGAGGAATGGAAGATGGTGGTCGAAACCAAGAAGATCCTCGACCCCAGGATCAAGCTCACCGCGACCTGCGTCCGTGTCCCCGTCTTCGTCTGCCACTCGGAAGCGGTGAACATCGAGTTCGAGAACGAAATCACCGCCGACGAGGCCCGCGCCATCCTGCGCGAGGCGCCCGGCGTGATGGTCGTCGATAAGCGCGAGCCCGGCGGCTATGTCACCCCAGTCGAGGCCGTCGGCGAATACGCCACCTACATCAGCCGCATCAGGGAGGATTCAACGGTCGAGAACGGCTTGTCTCTCTGGGTCGTCAGCGACAACCTTCGCAAGGGCGCGGCGCTCAACGCGGTGCAGATCGCCGAGCTATTGGGCCGCAAGCACCTGCAGAAGGCGGCCTAGGGCTTCTCGCCCCAGATCCTGAGCAATTGCTGCTGCACGAGCTGCAGCCGCGAATAGTTCGTCGGGTCCATCCCAAGGCCTTCCAGCGCGGCGACCTCGTTGAGGGTATAGAGCAGGCTGCGCTTGAACGGGTCGGGCACGCGGCTCTGGATGAAGGTGATCGCCACCAGCCGCTCCCCGCTCGTGACCTGCTCGACCTGGTGGAAGGTGTCGGACGGATAGACGATGGCGTGCCCAGGCGGCAACTTGAAGCTCATCGCTGCATCGCCCAGCTGGACCTGCAGCGCGCCGCCTTCGTAGGTTTCGGGATCGCTGAGGAAGATCGTGCAGCTGAGGTCGCTGCGCAGCGTCCCGCCGGGCAGCACGATATAGGCCATGTCGGTGTGCAGGCCGTAATGCTGCGACGGGTTGTAACGCGTGATCAGCGGCGGCGCGATTGCCGTGGGGAAGGCGAAATTGCGAAAGTCCTCGCTGCGCATCAGCGCCTGGTGAAGCAGCTGCGCGCTCTGGTTGTAGACCGCCGGGTCGTGCAGCTGCTCGTTGTCCTTGGCCGTGTTGTGCGGGTTGGTGATTCGGCCGTGCACGAACTTCGCCGATGCCGCGATCTCGCGGCACCGCGCGACCTCGTCCGCCGTCAGGACCTCAAGCACCTTATACATTCGTCTCTCCCCCGACCGGGCAAGCGCGCGCGCCAGCAGGGGCGACTTTTCCGCGCCCCGCGCCAGCATGGCAAGCGCGCCGGCGATGTCCTCGCGATGATGCGCGGTTGCCTCGTCCAGCAGCTCGCGCCGGAGGCCCGGACTATATTCATATTCCAGCGCCTTGGAGTAGCGTCGGATCAGCGGCCCGGTGGCGATCTCGCGCAATTGCGCCTCGTCCGCGGCAAAGCCGAACAGTGCGGCGGCCCGCGCCAGCTCGCCCGGCATGTCGTCCAGGGCGCGGTCGAAATCCATCCACCCGATGGTCCGGTCGGGCATGGCGTCCGCCGCCTGCTCGAGCGAGGTCATCTCGCACGCCCAGGACGCGGCGGCGAGCTCGGCAAGGTTTTGCGGCGGCGCGAGCGTGACCCGCTCCGCCATCCGCTGCGCCCGCACCGGCGCCAGCACCTGCAGCTCCTGCAGACTGTTCTCGCCCGCCAGCATCCCGGCGATATAGGCCTCGGGCGCCGCATACATGAACAGCGCGCGTTCGCCCGCCGGCACCAAGTCAGGCGCGATCTCGCTGACGAAGCTGGTCGCCTTGACCAGTGCAGCCTGCTCGGGCCCGAAGGTGCGCGAGTAGAGCGCGCTGATCATCCCCGTATAAGCGCCGTGGTCGCTCGCGGCCGCCAGGTCACGCAGCAGCCGCGGCTCACGCACAGAAAGCACGTTGGGCAACTCGCCCAGCATCCGCGCCAGCAGCGTCGACCCGACATGGCCGATATGGAAGATCCACCGCGCGTCCCGCCGCGCTTCCGGCCCCATCGCCGCCGTGACGCCGGCCCACGGCACTATCCGCGCATCCAGCCCCGGCTGAAGCATCCGGTCGTCAAGGAAGCTCGCCGCCCGATATTCTTCAGCAGTCATGGCGATCAGCCGCACCACGCCTGCCGCGGGGTCGAGCGCCTGCGCCAGCCAGCGCGCGTCGCGGGCAATCTCGGCAGGTTCGGGGACGCTGGACATGCCGCCCTTAGCGCTGCATCACGTTCGCGCGAAAGGGAGTGCGAAGATGACCGAGCGAATGTCCGGCGGCTGCGCCTGCGGGCGGGTCCGCTTCACGGCGGAGGTCGAGCCGGCCGAGGCCTATCTCTGCCACTGCCGCATGTGCCAGCGCGCGACCGGATCGGTGTCGATCGCCTTCGTCCACGCCCAGCTCGATTCGATCAAATGGGGCCATGAGCCCGACTGGTACGACAGCTCGCCGATCGCCCGCCGGCCGTTCTGCCGCGAATGCGGCACGTCGCTTGGCTTCGCCTTCAAGGAGGGGAGCGACAAGATGGACCTGACGGTTGCCGCCTTCGACGACCCGTCGCCGTTCAAGCCCAAGCATCATTTCGGCGCGGAGAGTATCCATCGCGCCTGGCTGAACACCGAGGGCCTGCCCGAAATGCGCACTCAGGATTATCAGAAACTGGTCGACAAATGGGTCGACGCCACAGGCGAATTTCCGGGCTGATTCGCGCCGCGAAGCCATCGGTGGTAAAGACTCGCCCGCCAGCTGGGGGCAGCATCGATGGGGCTCAACACATCCACGCTTAAGCGCCGCTATGTCATCGGCAGCGCCGCGATTATCGCGCTTGCGCTGGGCGCCTACGGCGTCGGCCAATATTTTCCGGTGCTCGGCCCCATTGCCGGCACCGTCGCGCCGCAAAGCTACGTGCAGTCGATCACCGACGGCCAGTTTCCCGCGCGCGGACGCTATATTCTCGTCGATGCCGCCTCGGCGCGATTGTACATGATGGAAGACGGCCGCGTGCGCGATTCGATGAAGGTCATCGTAGGCAAGCCCGAAGCACAGACGCCCGCGCTTCGCAGCGTCCTTCATTACGCGACGCTCAATCCCTATTGGAACGTTCCCGCCGACCTCGCGCAAAAGCTAATCGCGCCGCATGTCGTCCAGGAAGGCGCGGCCTACCTTGCCGCGCGCAATTACGAAGTCGTCTCCGACTTCAATGACCCGAACGCCGAGGTGTACCCGCCCGAAAGCGTCGACTGGCAGGCGGTCGCCGATGGTCGCGCGCAGGTAAAGGTCCGCCAACGGCCCGGTCCGGCCAACTCCATGGGGCAAATGAAGTTCAACCTGGCCAACGCCAACGGCATCTTCCTCCACGACACGCCCAAGAAGGAACTGTTCGCCAAGGATGTCCGCACGCTGAGTAATGGCTGCGTGCGACTGGAAGATGCGCCGCGTCTTGCGCGTTGGCTGCTCGGCGGCGACCCGCCGCTCGCCACGGCGTCACCGGAGCAGCATGTCGCGCTCCCCCGCGGCGGCGTTCCGGTCACGATCGCCTATCTCGACGCCAGTGCGCAAATGCAGTTGGCGGGATTGCAGTAGAGCCCGCCACAACTTTGCGATCATGACCTTCGGCACTTGGGCGGGCAGGGAGAAGTGCTGCAGATCCACTTTCGGGCTGCGCAATGGCGGCTCGGGATCGGGTCCCAATGTCGCTTATTTCGAAGAAACGAGCCAAGGCCGGTTGCTCGAATGAATTCGTGCCACGCGACGGTGAGCCGCGCGCGCGAGCGGCCAACGAGGACGCTGATCCAAAGCCATCGGTTTTCCGCGCGGTACGAAAGCCCGGATTGTACGAAGACTTGCCGGGGACGTCCGCGTTGCAAAGTAGGAATTCGGCTGACATGCGAGCGGCATGGATTTCGCCAGCCTTCACCATGATCGGGCAGTCATCATTCGCCGCGTGAGCGCAGCTTGTTCGCGCGCGCGAGTCACTGCGACTTTTGTGACCTTCCGCAAGTGACCGAGGCCCAAGGCCATCGCTGGGCCGCGTCTGACGGCGTCCAGCTTGCTTGGCACGAAGTCGGGCAGGGGCAACCGGTCATCCTCCTTCATGGGCTTTTTTCAGACGCGAACATGAACTGGATCAAATTCGGTCATGCGGCGCGCATTTCTGCGGCGGGCTTTCGCGTGATCATGCCGGACTTGCGGGCGCACGGACAAAGCGGGCGACCGCATGGTGCCGATCATTATCCCAAGGGCATCCTCGCCCGCGACTTGCGCGAGCTGATCAAGCATCTGGCGTTGACCGATTTCGACCTTGGCGGTTTTTCGCTGGGCGCACGGACCACGGTCGAGGGGGTCGGAGAGGGGCTGGTGCCGCGGCGCGCGATCCTCGGCGGCGCCGGCCTGGAAGGCCTTCGCAATTGGGAGCGGCGAAAGAATTTCTTCCTCGAAGCTATCGCCCTGTTCGAAGACAAGCTCCCGCGGACCGACTCGCACTGGCTCTCGATACAGTTCATGAAGAGCCAGAAGATCGACACCGTGGCTGCCGGCCATCTCCTCGAAAGCTTCGAGGATACGTTCATGGACTGGCTGCAGGCGTTCACCATGCCGACGTTGGTCGTCTGCGGTAGCGAGGATGACGACAATGGCTCGGCTGCCGAACTGGCCGCGGCCATGCCCCATGCGACCTTCGAGGAAATTCCCGGCACGCACATGAGCAGCGTCACCAAGCCCGAACTGGGGGAGGCAATCGCGCGATTCCTCGCCGCATGATCCCCCGGATCATGCGCTCGGTGGACATCCTGCGCGGCTTGACGAGGGCGCTCGTCAGTTCCAGTCGGGGCACACGCGAAACCCTTGAGTCACCAGGGATAAGGACGCCTTCATGAAACTTGCCGCTTCCGTTTCGTTCATTGCTCTCGCTCTGACTGCTTGCGCCACCGCCGCGCCGCCGCCGGCGACGGCCGCTGCAATGCAGCCTGCCCCGCCGCCCGCGGAGGCGGCTGCAACTGACCAGGCCGCCGCTTATCCGCTGACGCCTGCCGGCGCCGATGCTTTCGTCGCCGCGGTCGAAAAGGACCTGTTCGGCTATTCGATCGAAGCGAGCCAGGTGAACTGGGTCAATTCCACCTACATCACCGAAGACACCGATGCGCTCGCCGCGCGGATCAACGCCATCGGGACCGAGAAGTCGGTGAAGTACGGTCTCGACGCCGCCAAATATGCGGCCGTCCCGGGCCTCAGCTACGACACCAAGCGCAAGCTCGACATCCTGCGTAACGGGATTGTGCTCCCGGCGCCGACCACGCCGGGCGCGGCGCAGGAGCTGGCGACCATCCAGACCGGCCTTCAGTCGCAGTACGGCAAGGGCAGGGGGACGCTCAACGGCAAGCCCATCAGCGGCAGCGACATCGAAGCGGAAATGGGCAACCTCAAGCACAGCCCGGCTCAATTCGCCGAGATGTGGACGAGCTGGCACGACAATGTCGGCGCGCCGATGAAGAACGACTACGTCAAGATGACGGAGCTTTCGAACGCCGGTGCGAAGGAACTTGGCTTTGCCGACACCGGCGCCATGTGGCGCTCCGCCTACGACATGCCGCCCGAGCAATTCGCCGCCGAGACGGAGCGCATGTGGCAGGAGGTGAAGCCGCTATACATGGCGCTTCACACCTACGTGCGGACTAAGCTCAACCAGAAATATGGCAATGCGGTCCAGCCCCGGACGGGGCCGATCCGCGCCGACCTGCTCGGCAACATGTGGGCGCAGGAATGGGGCAATATCTACCCGCTCGTCGCGCCGCCGGGCGCGGGCGACGTCGGCTATGACATCACCGACTTGATCGCCGCCAGGAAGATGGACGAGCTTGGCATGGTCAAGACCGGCGAGGGCTTCTTCTCCTCGCTCGGCTTCGCGCCGCTGCCCGAGACCTTCTACCAGCGCTCGATGTTCCTGAAACCGCGCGACCGCGAAGTCGTGTGTCACGCATCGGCTTGGAACATCGACAACAAGGACGACCTGCGCATCAAGATGTGCATCAAGCGCAACTCGGACGATTTCGTGACCATCCACCACGAACTCGGCCACAACTATTACCAGCGCGCCTACAACAAGCAGCCCTATCTCTATCTCAACGGCGCCAATGACGGCTTCCACGAGGCGATCGGCGATGCCGTCGCGCTGTCGATCACGCCCGAATATCTGGTGCAGATCGGCATGCTTCCGCGCAACCGCGTGCCAAGTGCCGACAAGGATATTGGCCTGCTGCTTCGCCAGGCGATGGACAAGGTCGCATTCCTGCCCTTCGGCCTGATGATCGACCGCTATCGCTGGGGCATCTACGATGGCTCGATCTCGCCGGCAGAATATAACAATGCGTGGACCAAGATGCGGCTCGACTATCAGGGCATCCGGCCGCCCGTCGATCGCCCGGCGAACGGCTTCGACGCTGGCGCGAAATACCATATCCCGGGCGCCGTTCCCTACACCCGCTATTTCCTTGCGCGGATCCTGCAGTTCCAATTCTACAAGGCGGCGTGCGACCAGGCGGGCTGGACCGGGCCGCTCCACCGCTGCAGCTTCTATGGCAACAAGGAAGTTGGGCGGCGCCTCAACGCCATGCTCGAAATGGGCGCTTCGAAGCCCTGGCCCGATGCGCTCCAGGCGTTCACTGGCGAACGCCAGATGTCGGGCAAGGCGATGATGGAATATTTCGCCCCGCTTAAGGCCTGGCTTGACCAGCAGAATGCGGGGGCGACCCCCGGCTGGTGACATAAAAAAGGGCGCCCCGTGGGGCGCCCTTTCATTGTCGAATGAAGGAAAAGGCCTAAAGGGTCGCGCCGGTTTCCTTCAGCGTCAGAGCCTCCTCGGCGATGTCGGACTGGCTTTTGCCCCGGTTCGAACGGCGCGACTTGGTGCCCATGTTGGTGCTGCTGCCGGTGCTCCCGCTGCCGATGAGCGATTCGTTGCCGAAGTCGTCCTCGGTCGATCCCATGCTCTGCTTCCATTCGCCGAGCTGATCGGTGAGGTTATTGATCTGGTCGGTGATCTGGGCGCGCTTCGACCACAGAAACAGGCCCGTGGCGGCGGCGCCGGCGGCGACGGCCGCGGCTGCGACGGGCTTCTCCCGGGCGATGTCGAGCACGCCTCCGCTATACTGGTTGCGGCCGGTGGGGTTGTTGCTCTTCGACGTACGATTGTTACGCTTGGTACTTGCCACGTGGGCTCTCCTCACATGTTGTTACGCCTCCTCAAACGATTGAAGGCGCTAGCTGTTGCCGCCTTTTCGGCGCCAGCGGTGAGGAGAGGCCGTGGTGCGACGAGGTTCAGGAGGTCTGCATTTGCTCGAGCATATGCTCCGCGCTCGACGCGCGATATTCGCCCGGCGCTTCGACGTTGAGTTGCTCGACAACGCCGTCGTTGACCAGCATCGAATAACGCTGGCTGCGCTTGCCCATGCCGAACTTGGCGCCGTCCATGCTGAGTCCGATGGCGTCGGAAAATTCGCCATTGCCGTCGGCCAGCATGGTGATGTCCCGCGATCCGTCGCGTTCGCCCCAGGCTGCCATAACGAACGGGTCGTTGACCGACACGCAGGCGATTTCGTCGATGCCGCCGGCCTTCAGGTCACCCGCTTTCTCGACAAAAGACGGCATGTGCCGGGCCGAGCAGGTGGGGGTGAACGCGCCGGGAACCGCGAACAAGGCGACCTTCTTGCCGCCGAAATATTCGCTGGTGGTGGTCTGCTGCGGGCCGTCCGGGGTGGCGATGGCCAGCGGCATGTCGGGCAGCTTGTCGCCCACTTGAATGGTCATGGTCGTATCTCCTCGTGTCGGGAAGTCAGGGCGGCAGATAGGCTCGGCAGACCGCGCCCTCAAGCCTTGCTCGCGGCGGGCCGTAGCACCATTTTCGAACGCGTGAGCGATCCGCCGAACTTCCTGTCGGGCAAGCTGCTGCTGGCGATGCCTGGAATGGCCGACCCGCGCTTCGAGCGGGCCGTGATTGCGCTGTGCGTCCATGACGAAAATGGCGCGATTGGCATCGGGATCGGCCACAAGCGTGCGGGCATCGGCTTTCGCGGGCTGCTCAAGCAGCTCGACATCGATCCGGGCGAAGCACCTGATGGCGCGGTGCACCACGGCGGGCCGGTCGAGCCCGGGCGCGGCTTCGTTCTCCATTCGACCGACTGGGGCGGTCAGGACACGCTTCATGTCACCAGCGGCAGCGAACCCCTGTTCGCTATGACCGGGACCATCGACGTGCTCCGCGCCATCGCCGAAGGACGCGGCCCGGCCAAATGGATCGTGGCGTTGGGCTATGCCGGCTGGGGCGAGCACCAGCTCGACGAGGAGATGACGCGCCACGGCTGGTTCGCGGCGGCAGGTCGCGAGCGCATCCTGTTCGATACGCCGACCGACGAGCGGTGGGGCGAATCGTTCAAGGCCGAAGGCATCGACCCGCGCTTGCTGACAAGCGAGACCGGGGTCGCCTGAATCAACATATAAAGAATCCTTTATATTTGCCTTTGGCTTGGCTCGCGGCTAGGGGCGGCGGCGACGCGCACATGCGCACCCCCTCGATCTGATCCGGAGACTCTCACGTGGCTACGCAGGCTGAAACCCGTTTCAACGACTATGTCGTCAAGGACCTCGGCCTCGCCGACTTCGGTCGCAAGGAGATCGAGATCGCCGAGACGGAGATGCCCGGCTTGATGGCGCTGCGCGAAGAATTTGGTGGATCGAAGCCCTTGAAGGGCGCGCGCATCACCGGCTCGCTTCACATGACGATCCAGACCGCGGTGCTGATCGAGACGCTTGCCGACCTCGGCGCCGAAATCCGCTGGGCCTCGTGCAACATCTATTCGACTCAGGACCATGCCGCCGCGGCCATCGCCGCGCGCAACATTCCGGTGTTCGCGGTCAAGGGCGAGACCCTTGAGGAATATTGGGATTACGCCGCGCGCATCTTCGATTGGGGGCAGGACGAAACCTGCAACATGATCCTGGACGACGGCGGCGACGCCACCATGTTTGCCCTGTGGGGCGCGCGGGTCGAAGCGGGCGAGACGCTGTTCACGCCGTCAAACGAAGAAGAGGAGATCTTCGTCGCCACGCTGCAGCGCTTCCTCAAGGAGCGTCCGGGCTATCTCACCAAGACGGTAGCCAACATCAAGGGCGTCAGCGAAGAAACGACCACCGGGGTCCACCGCCTGTACGAGCTCGCCAAGCAGGGCAAGCTCCCGTTCCCGGCGATCAACGTCAACGACAGCGTCACCAAGTCGAAGTTCGACAACCTTTACGGCTGCAAGGAAAGCCTCGTCGATGCGATCCGCCGCGCGACCGACGTCATGCTGGCCGGCAAAGTCGCGGTGGTCGCGGGCTTCGGCGACGTCGGCAAGGGTTCGGCCGCTTCGCTCCGCAATGGCGGTGCGCGCGTGCTGGTGACCGAAGTGGATCCGATCTGTGCGCTTCAGGCGGCGATGGAAGGCTATGAAGTCGTGACGATGGAAGAGGCCGCGCCGCGCGCCGACATCTTTGTCACCGCGACGGGCAACATGGACGTCATCACGCTCGACCACATGCGGGCGATGAAGAACATGGCGATCGTGTCAAACATCGGCCACTTCGACAGCGAAATCCAGATCGGTGCGCTGGCCAACATGAAGTGGACCGAGATCAAGCCGCAGGTCGACGAGGTTGAATTCCCCGACGGCAAGAAGATCATCGTGCTGTCGAAGGGCCGTCTGGTGAACCTCGGCAATGCCACGGGTCACCCGAGCTTCGTCATGTCCTCGTCCTTCACCAACCAGGTGCTTGCGCAGATCGAGCTGTGGACCAAGTCGAACCAATACAAGAACGACGTCTACGTCTTGCCCAAGCATCTCGACGAGAAGGTCGCGCGGCTCCACCTCGGCAAGCTCGGCGTGCATCTCACCGAACTGAACGAGAAGCAGGCGGCATATATCGGCGTCCCGCCCGAAGGGCCGTTCAAGCCGGACCATTACCGCTACTGATCGGACGCCGGTTTTATCCCCGGCTTTCCAATCGAATAGCTTCCTTTTGCGCACCCGCTGGCCCTATGTATTCCCGCGATGGGGATAGGGGGTCTTCCGGCGTCTGTCTGGGCGGTTGTCGTGCTCGCGCTGCTGTGGCTGGCGATCGGCGTGGCGATAGCCGTGGTTGCGGCCCGCCGTTTCCACCTGGCGGAGCGCGTACTTGGTGCTGCGCGGTCAAGCTCGACCTTGCTGGACCTGAATCCCGCGCGGCCGCTGTTGGTGCGGCCCGACGGCAAGATAGAAATAGATGCGCAGCTTCAGCGCGATCTTGGTCTCGCGGGCTCCGCGGACCGTTTTGAGGACCTCGCGTCAAGCGCGAGCGGCATCGCGCGCGCCGACCTAGACGATCTGCGAGCCAGCCTGGACAGCGCGCGCTTGTCAGGCGGGCGGGTGTCGTGCCGGATCCACGCCAACAATGATGCGCGGGCGTTCGAGGTTCGGGGTGGCCCAGCGCCGGCGGAAGAGCCGGCCGGGTCGGTGCTCCTGTGGTTCTTCGACACCAGTAGCAGTGAAGAAGACCGCGCTCGCCTTTCTCTGCGTCTGCGCCAGACGGAAGGCGCGCTCGATTCGCTGACTCATCTGATCGAGGCTGCGCCGTTCCCGATGTGGTATCGTGGGCCGGACCTGAAGTTGGGCCTGGTCAACAGCGCCTTCGTTGTCGCCGTGGAAGGCCGCGACGCCGCCGACGTGATCAACCGTGGATCGGAGCTGTTCGAGGCGGAAGGCGAGGATAGCGCAATCGCGTCGGCCAGAACCGCCCAGCAAAGCGGCCGGGTCGATTCCCGCCTCCACGCCGCGATCATCGGCGGGGAGCGGCGCATGCTCCGCATCGTCAACGTGCCGCTGGCGACGGGCGCGGTCGCCGGGTTCGCGATCGATGTCCAGGACCTCGAAGATGCGCGGCACGAGCTCAGCCGACACATTGAATCTCAGCGTGAAATCGCTGACCGGATGACCGCGGGCACGGCCCAATTCGATGGCGAGCGAAACCTCAGCTTCTTCAACCGCCCGTTCGCCGCGATGGTCCAGATCGAGCCCGACTGGCTCGCCGAAAAACCCGAGTTCGATCGCCTCCTCGAACGGATGCGCGACAACCAGCGCGTCCCGGAAAACCGCGATTTCCCGCAATGGAAGGAGGAACGGCGCAACTGGTTCACCAGCGCCGACGAGGTGATCGAGGAAGAATGGATGTTGCCCGGAGGCGACCATTTGCGCGTCGTGGCGCAGCCGCTTCCCGACGGCGGGCTCCGCCTAATTCTCGAGGACCGGACCGAGCAGCTCCGCCTGGCATCGGCGCGTGACACCCTACTGCGTGTCCGCACTGCAACCTTTGACAACCTCTATGAAGCGATCAGCGTTTTCGCCAGCGATGGCCGTCTCTACTTGTGGAACCGTCGATTTCGCGACGATTGGGAGATGGACGAGGAGTGGCTCACGGCTCACCCCCGCGTCGATGAACTGGTGCCGGCAATGGCGCGCAAACTGGTCAACCCGACCGCCGCTGCGCAGATCCGGGAACTGGTTCGTGAAACGACCAATGAGCGCAAGTCGTCCACCGGACGAATCTCGATGACCGACGGTCGCCACTTCCAGTTCGCCGCCGTCCCTCTGCCCGACGGAAATGCGCTGTTCACAATGGTCGACGTGACGGATTCCACCAGGATCGAGGCGGCGCTGCGGGAGCGCGCGGCGGCGTTGGAAGAAGCCGACAGGGTCAAGACCGACTTCGTGGCCAATGTCAGCTATGAGCTTCGAACCCCGTTGACGTCGATCGGCGGGTTCTCGGAAATGCTGGCGGGCGGCTATGCCGGCAAGCTCACGCCTAAGGCAAAGGACTATGTCGACGCCATCCTGGAGGCCGTCGGGCGCTTGTCGAAGCTGGTCGACGACGTCCTTGATCTCACCACCGGCGATTCGCGATCGGTTGCGCTTGAAAGGGAGCGTGTCGATATCGCCGGCCTTTGCCGAACCGCGGTCGAAACCGTGCGGCCACGCGCAGAGGAGAAATCGCAAAAGCTGGAATCGACCATCGAGTCCAGCGCAGGGTTTGTTTTCGGCGATGCTCGGCGCTTGCGGGAATCGGTCGAACATGTGCTTCAGAATGCGATCGCCTACACGGACAGCAACGGCCGAATCCAGCTGTTGGCGGAGGGCGACGCCAATCGGGTGACCGTTCGCATTAGCGATAACGGATCCGGCATCGCGCAAGAGGACATCCCGCGCGTTTTCAACCGCTTCGACCGTGTGGTCGAAGTCGGGGTGCGGGGGGAAGCCGCGCTCGGCCTTGGCCTGCCGCTGACCCGTCAATTCATTGAGGCGCACGGCGGGACGGTCGAGCTGGAATCGCAGCAAGGGAAGGGGACAAAGGTGACCCTTACGATTCCACGTGGCGCCAAATGATCCTGGAGGACGAGGCAGCGACTCACGCTTTTGGGGAACGTCTCTCCGCGCTGGCGCGAGTGGGGGACGTGATCACGCTTTCCGGGCCGCTCGGAGTGGGGAAAACGTCGCTTGCTCGCGGGTTTCTCGCCGGACTCGGCCATCAAAGCGAGGTGCCTAGCCCGACCTTCGCCATCGTTCAGCCCTATGAACAGTTGGATCCGCCCGTTTGGCATGTCGATTTGTACCGGATCGAGGACCCCTCGGAGCTAGAGCAGATCGGCCTCGATGCCGCGGACGATGCGGTGTTGCTCGTCGAATGGCCGGAGCGGGCAGGGGCGGCGGCGTGGCCCGACGCGCTCAGGCTGTCGCTCGCGGTCGATGATGCTGGCGCACGGCGCTTGACAGCGGATGTGCCCCCGGCATGGGAGGCGCGATGGTTTCGCCAATGACCCCGCCGCCGCACGCCCAGGCGTTCCTTGCCACTTGCGGGTGGGAAGATGCGCAGATTCTGCCGCTGGCCGGCGATGCGTCGTTCCGCCGTTATTTCCGCGTCGTCGATGGTTCGCGCAGCGCCGTCCTGATGGATGCGCCCCCGCCGCATGAAGATCCGCGGCCGTTCATCGCCGTTGCCGAATGGCTGGTTTCGCGAGGGTTGAGCGCACCGGCGATCCTCGCGCGCGATCTTGAACGGGGGCTGCTGTTGCTCGACGATTTCGGCAACGGACGTCTGCGTGAAACGCTGGACACCGATCCCGGCCGAGAGCGCGATTTATATGCGCTGGCGACGGACCTGCTCGTCGACCTTCACCGGCATCCTGCCATGCCTGGCCTTCCCATCCACGGCCTCGATCAATGGCTGGAGGAAGTTCAGTTGTTCATCGACTGGTATTGTCCGGCAGTCGAGGCGCAGGTGGATGTCGAGGGATATCGGTCGGCCTGGACCGAAGTGCTCCGCCCGGTAGCGTCGGACGGCCTCGGCCCGGTCACCGTGCTTCGCGACTACCATGCCGAAAACATCATGCTGGTCGACGGGCGCGAGGGCGTTGCCCATTTCGGGTTGCTCGACTTCCAGGACGCGCTTGCTGGGCATCCCGCCTATGACTTGGCGTCGGTTCTCGAGGACGCGCGGCGCGATGTGCCCCGGGGATCGAGCGTGAGATGATGGACCGCTATATGGCGTCGACCGCCGACGCTGCCTCGTTCGAGCGTGCCTATTGGGCGCTTGCGGCGCAGCGCAACACGCGCATTCTCGGCGTTTTCACGCGCCTGTGGAAGCGCGACAACAAGCCCGGCTACCGGCGCTTCCAGCCGCGCATGTGGGGGCTTTTGGAACGCGATCTTGCGCAGCCGCACCTGGCGCCGGTGCGCGACTGGTTCGATGCGAACCTGGCCGAGGAATATCGCCGCCTGCCGTGGAAGCAGGCAGCATGAGCCAGGCCCGGCGAGCGCTACGGCTTCGCGCCGAGGTAGAGGCGGAAGTGCCGCAGACGGCGATGATCATGGCCGCCGGCCTTGGCAAGCGGATGCGGCCGCTGACGGCGACCAAGCCCAAGCCGCTGATCGAAGTCGCCGGAAAGGCACTGCTCGACCATGTTCTTGAACATTTACGAACCGCCGGCGTGAAAACCGTCATCGTGAACGTCCATTATCTTGCGGACGCGCTTGAGGCGCATTTGAAGTCGCGCGCCAACGGTCTCGACATCCGCATTTCGGACGAACGCGATCTTCTCCTGGAGACGGGTGGCGGATTGGTTCGTGCCGCGCCGATGATCGATTGCGATCCGTTTCTTGCCGTCAACAGCGACAATTATTGGGTCGATGGCCCGGCGGATACGTTGCGGCTGCTCGCTTCGCAGTGGAACAGTGAAAAGATGGACGCCCTGCTGTTGCTCGTGCCTCTCGCTCGAGCCCAAAATCACGGCGGAATCGGCGATTTCCACTTAAGCCGCGACGGCAAGGTCCGGCGGCGCGAGCGAAGCCATGTCGCACCCTTCGTCTATACGGGCGTGCAAATGGTGTCGAAGCGCCTGCTCCGCGATGCGCCGGAGGGGGCGTTCTCGACCAACATCCTGTGGGACCGTGCCATCGAGGAGGGTCGCTGCTTTGGCGCGGTTCACCAGGGGCTGTGGTTCGACGTTGGCACGCCGCAGGCAATCCAGATGACGGAATCGGCACTGCAATATGCCTGAACCGCAAGGCGATCGGCCTGCGGTTTTCACCATTCCCGGACATCGCTCGTTCGCCGATGCGCTTGCGGTCGGTTTGATCCGCATGTTTGGCGGCGATCCGCTCGGCCTGGCGCGAGGCCGCATCCTGCTTCCCAACAATCGCGCGGTGCGGTCGGTCACCGAGGCCTTCGTCCGCGCCAGCGGCAGCGGCTTGCTGCTGCCGCGACTGATCCCGATCGGCGATCCCGATCTCGACGAACGGGTCAGCGTCAGCCTCGACGCGCAGGCGGAGGCAATCCCCCCGGCGATCGACCCGCTCGATCGGCTGTTACGCCTCGCGTCGATCGTCCGCGGGCCGGAGGAGAGCGCCGCCGAGGCGCTGCGGATGGCGGCCGATCTGGGCCGGACGCTCGATGCCCTGCTCGTTGAAAAGATCGAGCCCGCTCGCTTGCGGGAAGCTGCATCGGACGCGGAAGATCTTTCGCGCCACTGGCAGAAGTCGCTCGACAAATTGCAGGTGATCATGGCGCATTGGCCGGCGATCCATGCCGATCAGGGCGCGCTGGACCTCGCCGAACGGCGCAATCGGCTTCTCGACGGGCTCGCCGACCAATGGGCGCGCACGCCACCGGCGGGCTTCACCGTCGCAGCTGGGATTACGACGTCCGCGCCCGCCGTCGCAGGGTTACTGGCGCGCGTTGCGCGGATGCCGGGCGGGATGGTGATGCTGCCCAACCTCAACGACCGCCGCACCCTGCCCGACGCGGAATGGGATGCGCTCGGGGGTGAGGATGGACGCGGCGAGCAGACCCATCCGCAATTCCATCTCAAGCAACTGCTCGACCGCATGGGGATCGCGCGGGGCGAGGTGCAGGTGTGGCGGCATTCGGGTGGCGCAAGCTCACCCGCGCCGCGTGGGCGGGCCGTCGCCAATGCGATGGCCGCGCCGGATTTTTCGCATAAATGGCAGAGCCTCCCGCCGCTCGAGCGACGCCTGAGCGGAGTCCGCCTCGCCGAATTGCCCGACGCCGCGACCGAGGCGCAAGCGGTTGCACTTGCGCTTCGTCAAGCGCTCGAGACGCCCGGTCGAACGGCGGCCCTGGTCACCCCCGATCGTCAATTGGCCAAGCGCGTCGCCGCCTTGCTGGCGCGGTGGGACATTGCCGCTGACGACAGTGCCGGCACCGCGCTGACGCAGACGGCGCCGGGCACGTTGCTCCTCGGCATCGCTGCCGCCGCAGCAGAAGAACTGGCACCGGTGCCGCTGCTTGCGCTGCTCAAACATCCGCTCGTCGGCAGCTGGAGTGATGTGGAACGCCGCGACTGGCTCGGCGCGGTTCGACGCCTCGACGTCGCGCTCCGTGGTCCGCGGCCGGCGGCCGGGCTGCGCGGCCTGGACGAGCGGTTCAAAGAGAAAAAATGCACGCCCCAGTGGCAGGTGGTGCGGCCACGCCTGGAAAGCGTTGCGGGCCTGTTGGCAAAGCCGATTTCGGTGGCGGAATTTGCCGAAAGGCTGGCGAAGGCCGCGACAGCGCTTGCGGGCGATGCCGCTTGGCGCGGACCCGCCGGACGACTGGCATCCGACCTACTTCTGGAACTGCAAGGCTCCCCGGCCGCACAGGCCCTCACCGTAAGCGCGCAGGACGCGGTGCCGCTGCTTCGCTTGCTGTGCGAGGGCAAAGCGGTGCGACCGTCCTACGGCGGCCATCCGCGCATCTTCATCTGGGGGCTGCTCGAAGCGCGCCTGCAGCATGCCGATCTGGTTATCCTCGGCGGGCTCAATGAAGGCGTATGGCCGGCCCTGGCCGCGCCCGATCCTTGGCTCCCGCCCAAGGTCCGCGCCAACCTCGGGCTACCCAGCCTGGAATTCCGCATCGGCCTTGCCGCGCATGATTTCGCAAGCGCGCTCAGCGCCCCGCAAGTGCTGATCACGCGCGCCCGGCGCGACGGACGCTCGCCGACGGTGGCGTCGCGCTTTCTGCTGCGGCTGCAAGCAATGACCGGCGGCCTTGCTCGCGACCGCACGCTCGAGCGGCTGGTCGCGGCGCTCGACGATCCCGGACCGCCGAAACCTGTCACGCGGCCGATGCCCGCGCCGCCGCCCGAGCAGCGCCCCGAGCGGATTTCGGTGACCGCGGTCGATCGCCTCAACGCCGATCCCTTCGCCTTTTACGCGCAGGCGATCCTCAAGCTGCGCAAACTCGATCCGGTCGATGCCGACCATACGGCGGCGTGGAAAGGCAGCGCGGTGCACAAGGTGTTCGAGCTATGGCTGAGCGAGGACGATTGCGCGCCGGCGCTGCTCCGGCCCCGTGCCGAAGCGCTGCTGCGCGGCGACGACATCCACCCGATGCTGCGCGCCTTGTGGGCACCGCGCTTGCTCGAAGCGATCGACTGGATCGCCGAGCGCGACGCCACCAATCGCGCGGCGGGGCGCCTGCCGCTCAAGGCCGAGGTCGATGGCGAGGCAGTAGTCGCGGGCGTGACCGTGTACGGCCGCGCCGACCGCATCGACCGCCTCGCCGACGGCACGCTGGCGATCATCGATTACAAGACGGGCGCGCCGCCGACGCAAAAGGCGGTGAACGAGGGTTTCGCGCTTCAGCTCGGGCTGCTTGGCCTGATCGGGCGCGCGGGCGGCTTCCCGGGGATCAATGGCGATCCCGACACCTTCGAATATTGGTCGCTGGCGCGGCACAAGAAAACGTTCGGCAAGCTGATGTGTCCCGACAAGGACATGCAGCCGGGCGAATTTCTCGATCATGCCTACGGACGTTTCGCTTCGGCGGCGGCGAAGTGGCTGACGGGCGACGCGCCTTTCACGGCCAAGCTCAACCCCGCTTACGCGCCCTATGGCGACTATGATCAGCTGATGCGGCTGGAAGAATGGTACGGCCGCGGATGAGCCTATTTCTTCTTCGGGTTCTTCTTGACCTTCGAGGCGTAGAGCAAGGCGGCGACGATCGCGGCCGACCCAATCCCGACGGCAACGCCCGCCTTGACGAGTTTGGTCCGGCGCTCCTCCGGTCCCTTGCCGGTTTCGTCGTCGCTCATCCTTCACTCCATGGTCGTGACGCTGGCTTGCCGTCTATGGATTTCGTGTCCGGATGTGAAGCGGCATGAGCGCGCGCTTCAAGCCGTTTCCGCCACTGAACGGTGCGCAGGCGCGCGCCGCCGACCCCATGGTCCATGCGGCGCTTTCCGCCTCCGCCGGAAGCGGCAAGACGCAAGTGCTGACCGCGCGCGTGCTGCGCTTGCTGCTCAAGGGTGCGCGCCCCGAATCGATCCTGTGCCTGACCTTCACCAAGGCCGCCGCCGCCGAGATGGCCAACCGCGTCGGCGCGCGCCTGGCGCAATGGGTGCGGCTCAAGGACAGCGATCTTGCCATCGAACTCGACCGCCTGGGCGAGCGCAACGACCCGCCCACCCGCGAACGCGCGCGCAAGCTGTTCGCGCGCGTGCTCGATTGTCCCGGCGGCCTGCGCATCCAGACCATCCACAGCTTCGCCCAGTCGCTGCTCGCGGCCTTTCCCGCCGAGGCGGGAATCACGCCAGGCTTCCAGCCGATCGAGGGCCGCGCCGAGCAGGAGCTGGTGCGCCGAACTCTCGCCGATCTGCTTTCGATCGCCGAAGCGCGGGAGGATGTGCGGTTGATCGACGACGTGAAGGTGCTCAGCCGCCGCCTCGGCGAAGCCCGCGCCGTCGAATATTTGCAGGCCTGTGCGCGCAGCGCCGAGGCCTTTGCGGGCTTCGCTTCGCCGGACCTGATCGAGCCCGCGATGCGCCGAACGATCGGCGTTCCCGAGGGCTCGACCGAAGATTATATCGCCGAGCAATGCGGGGACAGCGGGTTCGACTGCGACCTGCTCCGCGCGGTCGCTGACGCCAATCGCCGCTGGGGCGCGCAGACCGGATTGCAAAATGCGCGCGCGATCGAAGACTGGCTGGCGCTGACCCCGATCGAGCGCGCGGCGCAGCTGGGAGAGCTGCGCAAGGTCGTCCTCACCGAGAAAGGCACGGCCAAGGTGACGGCCGGGCAGACGCGCGCCGAGCCGCATTACGAAACCCATGCCGGACGGCTCGCCAACCTGATCGGCAATCTTCTCGACCAGCAGGATGGCGCGCGACTTGCGGCGGAAATGTCCGCGGGCCTGCGCGCGGGCTTTGCCTTTGCCGAGGCCTACACCCGCGCCAAGCGCGCCGCGGGGGTCGCCGATTTCGACGACCTCATCCAGTGGACGCGCAAGCTGCTGACGACGCCGGGCATGGGCGATTGGGTGCGCTTCAAGCTCGACCGGCAAGTCGACCATGTGCTGATCGACGAAGCGCAGGACACCAATGCGCCGCAATGGGAAATCATCCATCGTATCGTCGAGGAGTTTTTCACCGGGTCGAGCGAGACCGAGCGGCGCTGGCGCACCTTGTTCATGGTCGGCGATTTCAAGCAGGCCATCTACGGCTTCCAGGGCACCGATCCGCACGCGTTCGAGGCCGCGCGGCAGGATTTCCGGGTCAAGGCCGAGAGCCTGAGCTTCCGCGATGATTTGTTCTCCTCCACCGGCGATGCCGCGCGCGAGTTCCGCGACTTGTCGATCGCCGCCAGTTTCCGTTCGGCGCAGCCGGTCCTCGACGTCGTCGACGCGGTGATCGGACACCTCGGCCACGGCGCGCTGGCGCTGCCTGAGCCGCCGCCGCCCCACCGCGCGCATCACGCAACGCGTGCCGGACTTGTCGAGCTGTGGGAGCCATTCGCGGTGACCGAGGACGATGAGGACGAGACCGGCGAGGAACGCTGGGTCGACCTTCGCGACCGGCTCTACGCAGAAGCGCTCGCCACCCGCATCCGCGCCCTTGTCGACGAAGCGCCTATGCTCGAATCGACGGGCAATCGCCTGACGCCCGGCGACATCCTCGTCCTGGTCCGCAGCCGCGGCGAGCTGGCTTCGTTACTCGTCGCGCGCCTGCTGGCCCGGCGCATCCCCGTGGCGGGGGTCGACCGGCTGCACCTCCAGGAGCCGCTCGCGGTCCAGGATCTGCTCGCCGCAGTGCGTTTCGCGGTGCAGCCCGACGATGATTTGAGCCTTGCCGAGCTGCTCGTCTCGCCGCTGATCGGCTGGGACCAAGAGCAGCTTCGCGAGCTGGCGTTCGGCCGCAACCGCAGCCTCTGGGCCGAACTCCGCCATCGATCCGATGAGATGGCGTTGCTTCGAACCGCACGCGATACGCTCGCCGAGCTGCTGCGCATTGCCGATTTCGTGACGCCGTCACGCTTCCTCGAGACGATCCTTTCGGGTCCAATGCAGGGGCGGCGCAAGCTTTACGCGCGGCTCGGCCTCGCGTCGCGCGACCCGATCGACGAGTTGATGACCAGCGCACTGGATTTCGAGCGCAACGAAACGCCTTCGCTCGATCGCTTTCTGTCGTGGTTCGATCGCGGCGACGTCGATGTCCAGCGCGATCCCGGCCAGCCGAGCAATGAGGTGCGGGTGATGACCGTGCACGGCGCCAAAGGGCTTGAAGCGCCGGTGGTCATCCTCGCCGATGCCACTGCGGATCCGGGAAAGCTCGGCCGCATTCCGCTGACTCTCGATTTCCCACTGGACGACCATGGCAAGCTCCCGCTTCTCCGTCCGAAGAAGGCGGAGCGGCGCGCGCCATTCGATGCCCTGATCGACCGGCAGGACGAGCGCGACCTGCAGGAGCATTGGCGGCTGCTCTACGTCGCGCTGACCCGCGCGGCGGACCGGCTGATCGTCGCCGGAGTCGCGCCGCGGCGGGATCGCCCGGCCAATTGCTGGCACCTCGCCGTCGAGCGCGCGCTGGACTCGCTCGGCGCCGAGGCGGTTGCGGACGGGGAGGAGCGAACGAGGCGCGTCTATGGTTCGGCGTCGGGTTTGCGTGCGCCAGCCGCGCGGCAAGTCCAGCCGCCGCCTGTGGCGCTGCCGGGCTGGGTGCATACCCCGGCGCCGGTCGAGGAGCGCCCACCGCGCCCGCTCGCGCCGTCGGCCATCGGCACTAACGATGAGGCGGCGCCGGCGCCCACCGCCGCGATGCGCGCGGCGGCGCAGCGGGGCACGATTATCCACTTGCTCCTCGAGCGATTGGTCGCTGTTCCCCCCGACACGCGCAAGGTGACGGCCGAGGCCTGGCTCGAGCGGAGCGCGGGCGTCGACGACGCTACGGCGCGGCACGAGATTGCAGAGCAAGTCTGCGATATTCTCGCCGACCCGCGCTTCGCGCCCTTGTTCGGCCCCTCCTCGCTCGGCGAAGCGCCGATCGCCGCGACCTTACCCGACGGACGCGTGATTGCCGGGACGATCGATCGGCTGCTGATCGAGGAAACCGAGGTCTCGGTGATCGATTTTAAGACCGGCCGCGTGCCGGACAGCGCGGCCGACGTTCCGCCATCGCACCGCGCGCAGATGTCCGCTTATGAAGAGGCGCTGCGCGTCATCTTTCCGGGCCGGCGCATCCGCGCATCGCTGCTCTACACCGCCGCGCCGCGCCTGTTCGAACTGAGCGCTTGAGAGGGCAGGGTAAAGACACCATATCGCGCTTCAACCACATCCCGGAGAGTCGCCGCCATGGGCACCAAAGCCGTCACCGATCAAAGCTTTTCCGCCGACGTTCTTGAGGCCGACGGTCCTGTCCTCGTCGACTTCTGGGCCGAATGGTGCGGCCCGTGCCGGATGATCGCTCCGGCGCTCGAGGAGATCTCGCAGGAGCTGGGTGAAAAAGTCACCATCGCCAAGCTCAACATCGATGAAAATCCGGATACGCCAAGCCGCTACGGCGTCCGCGGCATCCCGACCATGCTCCTCTTCAAGGGCGGACAGCCGATCGCTCAGAAGGTAGGCGCCGCGCCGCGCAGTCAGATTCAGCAGTGGCTTGAGGGCCAGATCGACGGGTCGGCTACCGCCCAGGTTTAATTGACTAGGTCCGGCGCGCTGCCTACATCGCCGCTCGCACGTGCGAGCGCGGCGCCGGGTCGTGTCGACCCGGCCGAACGCGAAGGCATTTAAGGAATACTATGATCGCCGGATTGGCAAAGAGCATCTTCGGATCGGCCAACGACCGCTATGTCCGAGGGCTCGGTAAATATGTCGACGCCGTCAACAGCCTCGAACCGTCGATCCAGGCGTTGAACGATGACGAATTGCGCGGACAGACCGAACTGTTCCGGCAGCGCTTGGCCAATGGCGAAAAGCTCGACAGCCTGCTCCCGGAAGCGTTTGCGACGGTGCGCGAGGCGGCGATCCGCACGCTGGGCCAGCGCCATTACGACGTCCAGCTGATCGGCGGGATTGCGCTTCATCGCGGCGAGATTGCCGAGATGAAGACCGGCGAGGGCAAGACGCTGGTGGCGACGCTTGCGGTCTATCTCAACGCCCTTGAGGGTAGGGGCGTCCACGTCGTCACCGTCAATGACTATCTCGCCCGCCGCGACGCAGACTGGATGGGCCAGATCTACCGCTTCCTCGGCATGACGGTCGGGGTCATCGTCCCCAACCTATCGGACGAGGAGCGCCGCGAGGCCTACAACAGCGACATCACCTACGCGACCAACAACGAGCTCGGCTTCGATTATCTGCGCGACAATATGAAATATTCGCGCGACGCGATGGTCCAGCGGCCGTTCAATTTCGCGATCGTGGACGAGGTGGACTCGATCCTGATCGACGAGGCGCGCACCCCGCTGATCATCTCCGGCCCGACCGACGACAAGTCCGATCTCTACATGTCGGTCGACGCGCTGGTGAAGACACTGGGCGAGGGCGACTACGAGAAAGACGAGAAGCAACGCTCGGTCGTCCTCACCGAGGATGGGACCGAAAAGGCCGAGCGAATGCTGGAGGAGGCGGGGCTCATCGAAGGCCGCAACCTCTACGACATCGCCAACACCCAGGTCGTCCACCACTTGAACCAGTCGCTCAAAGCGAACGTGATGTTCAAGAAGGACATCGATTACATCGTCAAGGACGGCAAGGTCGTCATCATCGACGAATTCACCGGCCGCATGATGGACGGGCGGCGCTGGTCCGACGGGCTTCACCAGGCGGTGGAGGCCAAGGAAGGCGTGACGATCGAGCCCGAAAACCAGACCCTCGCCTCGATCACCTTCCAGAATTACTTCCGCATGTATCCCAAGCTGTCGGGCATGACGGGTACGGCGATGACCGAAGCGCCCGAATTCTTCGATATCTACAAGATGAACGTGGTGTCGATCCCGACCAACGTCGATGTGAAGCGCATCGACGAGGACGACGAATTCTACAAGAATTTCACCGACAAGCTCGCCGCGATCGCCAAGGAGATCAAGGCGCGGCAGGAAAAGGGCCAGCCGGTCCTGGTCGGCACCGTGTCGATCGAAAAGTCCGAGATGCTCGGAGAATTCCTCACCAAGGAGGGGATCCAGCATTCGGTGCTCAACGCCCGCTTCCACGAGACCGAAGCGCATATCGTGGCGCAGGCGGGGCGGATGGGGGCGGTCACCGTCTCGACCAATATGGCCGGGCGCGGCACCGATATTCAGCTCGGCGGCAACCTGCCGTTCCGTATGCAGGACGAGCATCCCGACCTTGTGGCGGGAACGCCTGAGTACGAGGCAAAGGCCGAGCAGATCCGCGCCGAGATCGCGCAGGAAAAGCAGCGCGTGCTGGAAGTCGGCGGCCTGTTCGTGCTCGGCACCGAGCGCCACGAAAGCCGGCGCATCGACAATCAGTTGCGCGGTCGTTCAGGCCGCCAGGGCGACCCGGGCCTGTCGCGCTTCTACCTCAGCCTCGACGACGATCTTCTGCGCATCTTCGGCCCGCAAACCATGTTCGCGCGGTTGATGAACAAGAATCTGGAGGATGGCGAGGCGATCGTCTCTCCCTGGATCTCCAAGGCGATCGAAACCGCGCAAAAGAAGGTCGAGGCGCGCAACTACGACATTCGCAAGCAGGTCGTCGAATTCGACGACGTGATGAACGACCAGCGCAAGGTCATCTATGAGCAGCGCGCCGACATCATGGATGCGGACAGCGTCAGCGACGTCATCAACGACATGCGCGCCGAAACCGTCGTCGCGCTCGTTACCGTCCATTGCCCGCCCGCGACCTACCCCGAGCAGTGGGATGTCGAAGGCCTCAAGCGTGACCTGGACGAGGTGTTCGGCCTTCAGCCGCCAATCGACGATTGGATGCAGGAAGAGGCGGTCGAGCCCGAACTAATTATCGAGCGCGTCCAGCAGCTTGCCGATGAGCGGATGACGGCCAAGCTTTCGGAGGTCGAACCCGATCGCTGGACCGACATTGAAAAGCAGATCCTCATCCAAACGCTGGATCATCACTGGAAAGAGCATCTGGCGACCCTCGATGCGCTTCGCACCGTCATTCACCTGCGCAGCTACGCGCAGAAGAAGCCGATTGATGAATATAAGCAGGAGGCCTTTCTGCTGTTCGAGCGGCTGTTGGTTGCCATCCGCGAAGAGGTGACACGGGTGCTGATGCGCATCGAGGTGTCGTTCGACCCTCCGCCCTTGCCGGTCCTTCCGGACTTCATCACCCAGCATCTCGATCCCTTCTCCGGGGACGACGATACGGCGGATATCGATGCTTCGACGGGCGCGATATTGTCGAACATCCCGAACCTCAACATTCCCCAGCCGCAAATGCCGCGCGGTGAGGCGGCGGGTGGCGTCGTCGAAGCCCCGGTCAGCCGCAACTCGCCTTGTCCGTGCGGATCGGGCAAGAAGTACAAGCATTGCCACGGACAGCCCGCGTAGCGTCGGGGGTGGCGCCGCCGCGCATCGCCCGCGTTGCCGTTCGCGATGCCTATCGCCCGGAAGAGGATCGGGTGGTTGCCGAGCGACTTGCCCAGGCTAGGCTGACTCCTGCCCAGCAGGGCGAGTCCGCAGCAATGGCGAAGGCCCTGGTCAAGGGCGTTCGCGCCCATAAGCCGGCGGGCATCGACGCCTTCATGCAAGCCTACGACCTGGGTTCGGACGAGGGCATTGCGATGATGTGCCTGGCCGAGGCGCTCTTACGCATTCCCGACGCGCATACGGCGGACGAGCTGATCGCGGACAAATTGTCGGGGCCAGATTGGTCGGACAAGCTCGGCCGGTCGGACTCGGCCTTCGTCAATGCCGCGACTTTCTCGCTGCTGCTCACCGGGAAGGTGCTCGAAGGCGCCAACGACCGGTCGGACAATTGGCGCTCGGCGCTGGGCCGAGCGGTCGGTCGCCTTGGCGAGCCCGTTGTTCGCACTGCTGTGCGCGAGGCGATGAAGATCCTCGGCCGCAACTTCGTCTTTGGCCGGGACATCGACGAGGCGCTTAAGCGTGCCGCGCCCGAACGGCGCCAGGGCCTCAGCCACAGCTTCGACATGCTTGGCGAGGCGGCGCGGACGTTTGCGGATGCCGAGCGCTATGCCCGATCCTATCGCGGCGCGCTGGAAAGGATCGCTACCGATGCAGCCGGCGGTTTCCGCTCGGCGCCGGGCATCTCGGTCAAACTTACTGCGCTTCACCCGCGGTTCGAATGGAGCCATGCCGAGGACGCTGTTGCGGCGGTTCTGCCAACGGTCCGCGAACTGGCATTGTTGGCGTCCAAGGCCGACGTCCATCTCACGATCGACGCGGAAGAGGCCGACCGGCTCGAACTGCACATGGACGTGTTCGAGGCGCTGCTGGGCGATGACGAATTGTTCGCCAACGGCTGGGGCGGTTTCGGCATTGCGCTCCAGGCCTATCAAAAGCGCGCCGTGCCGCTGTGCGAATGGGTCGTGGAGGCAGCGCGTACGCACGGCCGGCAGCTCATGGTGCGCCTGGTCAAGGGCGCCTATTGGGACACGGAGATCAAGGCGGCGCAGGTCGCCGGATTGCCGGATTATCCGGTGTTCACGCGCAAGATCGCGACCGATGTGTCCTATCTCGCCTGTGCCAAGATCCTGCTCGATGCGGACGACGTCATCTACCCCGCGTTCGCGACGCACAACGCCAACACGATCGGTCAGGTGAAGGCCATCGCCAAGGGCCGGCCGTTCGAATTCCAACGCCTGCACGGGATGGGAGAAGGGCTCTATGCCGAACTCGCCAAGCTCGAAGAGGCAATTGGGGAGCCGCAAACGCCGGTTCGCATCTATGCGCCAGTCGGTAGCCACAAGGATTTGCTCGCCTATCTCGTCCGCCGCTTGCTCGAGAACGGTGCTAATTCGAGCTTCGTCAACCGTATCGCCGACGAGCAGGTGTCGGCCGACCAGCTAGTGATCGATCCGGTCGCTGAGCTCAGCGCGCTTCAGCCCAAGCGCAACCCTAAGATCATCCTACCGCGCGATGTTTTCGGTCCGCATCGCCACAACAGCGCAGGCGTCGACCTTAGCGACCCGCTGGTCCGCGAGCCGCTCATGGAGCGCCTCAAAGCGCTTGAGAGCCGCGAATGGACGGCCAAACCGGCGCTTGGCCAAGGCGAGGCCAAGCCCGTGACCTCACCGTTCGACAATCGCATCCGGGTCGGGACCGTGTTCGAAGCCACCGCCGCGGATGTCGATGCCATGGTTCGCGCCGGGCACGATGCCCAGGAAACGTGGGACGCGCTGGGTGGCGAAGCCCGGGCCCGCCTGCTCGATCGCACGGCGGACCTCTATGAAGAGCATCGCGAAGAGTTTTTCTCCTTGTGCATTCGCGAGGCGGGCAAGACCCTGGTCGATGCGGTGCTCGAAGTGCGCGAAGCGGTCGATTTCCTGCGCTTCTACGCGTCCGAAGCGCGGCGCCAGTTCACCCAGCCCTTGCCGCTGCCCGGCCCGACCGGCGAGCATAACGAGCTTCGCCTGCATGGTCGCGGCGTCTTTGCCTGCATCTCGCCGTGGAACTTCCCGCTGGCAATCTTCACCGGGCTGGTGGCGGCGCCTCTGGCCGCGGGCAATGCCGTCATCGCCAAGCCGGCGGGCCAGACGCCGCTGATCGGCGCGCTGGCGGTCGATCTCATGCACTGCGCCGGCATTTCGAAGGCCATTGCGCAGCTTGCGCCGGGGTCCGGCAGGGTCGTCGGCGGAACGCTGACCGCCCATCCCCTGCTGGCAGGCGTCGTTTTCACCGGATCGACGGGTACTGCGCGGACGATCAACCGCACGCTCGCCGAGCGGGACGGGCCGATTATCCCCTTCGTCGCCGAGACCGGCGGCCAGAATGCGATGATCGTCGACAGCTCGGCCCTTCCCGAGCAGGTCACGCGCGACGTTCTGTCCTCGGCCTTCCAGAGTGCGGGCCAGCGCTGCTCGGCCTTGCGCGTGCTGTTCGTCCAGGAGGATGTCGCCGACGGCATGATCGAGATGATTGCCGGGGGCATGCAGGCCTTGACCGTCGGCGATCCGCGGGAACTGACGACCGATGCGGGGCCGGTGATCGATGAAGCAGCGAAAAAGGCGCTCGACGATCACCTCGACTGGCTCGACGCCAACGCCAAAAAGATCGCGCGGATCGAGCTTCCCGAAAGCGCGAAGCACGGCAGCTTCGTTTCTCCGGCAATGTATGAGATTCAGTCGCTAAACCAATTGAATGACGAGAATTTCGGGCCGATCCTTCACGTTGTCCGTTTTGCTGCGGAAGACCTTCCCAAGGTCGTCGATGCGATCAACGCCACTGGCTTTGGCCTGACGCTTGGCCTGCAGAGCCGGATCGACACCGTCCGCGACTTTGTCCAGCGGCGCGCCCGGGTCGGCAACTTCTACGTCAACCGCAACCAAATTGGCGCCGTCGTGGAGAGCCAGCCATTCGGCGGTGAAGGCCTGTCGGGCACGGGACCCAAGGCCGGCGGGCCGCATTATGTCGCGCGCTTCGCGACCGAGCGCGTGACGTGCATCGACACGACCGCAGCGGGCGGCAACGCCAGCCTGATGGCCTCGATCGACGGCTGACCTGTCCCGGGCCGGGACTGCCCGGAGCGCCCGTCCAGTCTGATCGTTTTGCGGATGCGGGGTGGTCCACCGGACACGAACGCACCCCGTCGGAGCGGCCGGTCCCCGGGATCGGCCGCCCCGTTCATCTCGGCCGCCGGGATCGACGCCGCAACATCCGCCCGACCCAGGTATCGACGTAGCGGGGGCGGCGATGCGTTAAATAATACCAACCCCATAGCGAAATCAGCGCCGCGCCGAGTGTGTCGACCAGAAGGTCGCGCATCGTATCTGTCAGGCCTGATGGGTCGCCCGGCACCGGCTTTTGCATCGTGAGGCCAAAGAACTCGTCCATCCCGAACTCGAAAATCTCCCACAGCGCGCCGAGGCTCACGCTGAACAGGAAGGCGAACAGGGCGACGAACATGGGCCGCATCCGGAAATGCACCTGCGCACTCTGATTGAGGACAAAAGCGACGATGAAACCGACCAAGCCAAGCAACAGACCAGCGGTGGCGTGCAGTGCGATGTCCCACCACCAGAAGCGCTCATAGAAATCCCGGACTTCGCCCAGGAACAAACTTGCAAAGAGGAAAATGCTCGCGAGGATCTGAACCTCCGAGGGGATTTCGACGCCAAGACGTTGCCGCAGCACTTCAGGCACGATGATCGACGCCGACACCGCTATGACCAGGAAGACGTGCATCCACTCGCCATTGGCGATCAGGAAAATGGCCTCCAACGCCATGATCGCCTGCAGAGCAACAAGAACGAGAATGTGCGCGCGCCGTGCGACATGGCGGGATGCGCGGTCGATGGAAGCGTCGATCATCGCGAAAGAATGGCTCCCCGGGCCTGATTCGAACAGGCGGCCGTCCGATTAACAGTCGGATGCTCTACCGCTGAGCTACCGGGGAGCAGCCCTCAGCAAGTTCTGGGGGCAAGCGCGGGCTAGATAGCGAAAGGGCACCCAAACGCAAGGGTCTTAAGTCGCGAACTGCTCCATCGCGATGCGTTCGTCGAGGGCGTGTTCGGGATCGAACAGCAAGGTGAGCGAGCGCTCACGGTCGAGCGTGATTTCGACCCGCGTGACATCGCGCACTTCGGTCTGGTCGGCAACGGCGGAGACGGGGCGCTCTTCCGGGTCGAGGACGCGCAGGCAAACCGCCGTATCGTCGGGCAGGATCGCGCCGGACCAGCGCCGCGGCCGAAATGCACTGATCGGCGTCAACGCGAGCATTCGCGCCTGCAACGGCAGGATCGGCCCGCCCGCGGACAGATTATAGGCACTTGATCCTGCGGGCGTCGCGACGAGAACGCCGTCGCAGACCAACTCGGGTAGCGCGGCGCGTCCGTTGACCAGCACTTCGATCTTCGCCGTCTGGCGCGTTTCGCGCAGCAGCGACACTTCGTTGATCGCGGCGTGGGTGAAGGTCTCGCCCGACAGGGTCGTTGCGCGCATTTCCAGCGGGGTCACGCGGATTGCCTTGGCCGCGGCAATCCGCTCGGGCAGATTGTCGAGCCGCCACTCGTTCATCAGGAAACCGAAGGTGCCGCGGTTCATCCCGAATACAGGCTTGGGCGAACCACCCTCCAGCATCTCATGCAGCGTGTGCAGCATGTAGCCGTCGCCGCCCAGCGCGACGAGCGTGTGCGCATCCTCCGGGGCAAGGAAAAGATAGCGTTCACGGAGGAGCGCCTCGGCCGCCTGCGCTACTTCGCGGTTGGAGGCGAGGAGACCGATGCCAAGCGGGCGCAGGTCCACCAGGTCGTCGTCACTTTGCTGCGGGGCGTCAGGGCGCAAACATCGGTCCTAAGGCTGCTTCGCTCGGCCCAGAGCATATGAGCATCCGCCGCGCTCGTCACTGTCCCGTTTCGGGTCGCGGCCCGGGCGCGGGGTTACCGGAGGCGAGGGCGGGCGATACCCCCGGCGCATGTTCAAGTTTCCTAGCGTATTCGAGTGGGGGCGGCGGGCGTCGGATCGTCGAGAGCCGGCGCCCGCCATGCCCACCCGCGACCGTCTCCTCGAAAGCGCGATTTCGCTCGAGCAGATCGAGGTTCAGTACCAGCCGATCATCGAGCCGCGTAGCGGGCGGATCGTCGGCGCCGAGGCCCTGGCGCGCTCCCGCATTTGCAACTCCGCCACAGCCTTGTTCGAACGTGCGGCGGCGGGACGCCTCGACCAGCGACTGTCGCGCCTGGTGCAGCGCAAAGCCCTGCGCTCGGCGGCGGTGTGGGAAGGACCGCTCAAGGACCTCAAGCTATCGATCAACCTGCTGCCGGCCGATCTGGCCAATCCGGGCTTCGAGCGCTGGCTGCTCGACGAGATCGACGCTTCGGGCATCGCGCCAGCGCGGGTAACGGCGGAAATCACCGAAAGCGCGCTGCTCGAAGATCGCGAAGCGGTGGCCGATCGCCTCGCCTCGCTCCGCGCCGCGGGCGTCACCGTCGCCGTGGATGATTTCGGAACCGGTTATGCGAGCCTCGCATATCTGACCGCGCTTCCGCTCGACATGCTCAAGATCGATCGCGGCCTTGTCACCGATATCGCCGATCGCGAACGCGACCGGATCGTCGTCCAGGCAATCATCCGCCTCGCGCACGAACTTGGCCTGAAGGTGCTGGTGGAGGGCGTCGAGAGCACCGCCCAATTGGTCCTGCTGTGCGAATGGGGCTGCGATCTGTACCAGGGCTTTATCGGCGCCGGGGCGCTGACCGAGCTCGAGCTGGCGCGGTTCGTCGCGGCGACGACTGCGGAGGCGGCTTAGGCCGGCTCCAGTTCGGGCTTCACCGCGGCTTCGCCCGCCGCCGCGACCCGCGCCAGGCCGCGTGACAGTTGCAGCGCACCATTTAGCCGCGCTTCGGGCGTTGCCCAGTCGCGTGACAGCGCCATCTTGCTGTCCGGCCGAAGCTTCGCCGCGCCCTTCAACCGATCCATGTAGCCCAGCAGCCCAGGCAGGTCGGGGAAGCCGCTGTCGGCGAAGGTTATGACAGCGCCCTTCGGCCCGGTGTCGAGCTTGGCGATCATCGCCTGCTTGGCGTTGAGCTTGACTTCGACGATCTTCATCAAATTCGCGGTTTCCTCTGGCAAGGCGCCGAAGCGGTCGATCAGCTCGGCGGCGAACGCGTCGATGGCCGCGCGGTCGTCGAGCTCGCCGAGCCGCCGGTAAAGGCCCATGCGCAGGTCGAGATCGGGAACGTAGGCCTCGGGGATCATGATGGGGGCATCGACGCTGATCTGCGGCGAGAAGTCCTCGGTCCGCGCCGTGCCGCCAGCCTTGAGGTCGACGATCGCATCCTCAAGCATCGATTGGTAAAGCTCGAACCCCACCTCCTTGATGTGCCCCGATTGCTCGTCGCCGAGCAGATTGCCGGCACCGCGAATGTCGAGATCGTGGCTGGCGAGCTGGAAGCCCGCGCCGAGGCTGTCGAGCTCGGCCAGCACGTGCAGGCGTTTCTGCGCCGCCTCGGTGATCGACCGGTTCGACGGCATCGTCAGATAGGCATAAGCGCGCGTCTTCGACCGGCCGACGCGGCCGCGCAGCTGGTAAAGCTGGGCCAGCCCGAAGCGGTCCGACCGATAGACGATCAACGTATTCGCGGTCGGGATGTCGAGCCCGCTTTCGACGATCGTGGTCGACAGCAGAACGTCATATTTGCGGTCGTAGAAGGCGCTCATGCGCTGCTCGACCTCGGTCGCGCTCAGCTGTCCGTGCGCGGTGATGAACTTCACCTCGGGCACCTGCTCGCGCAGCCATTCCTCGATGTCGGGCAAGTCGGCGACGCGCGGCACGACGAAGAAGCTCTGCCCGCCGCGATAATGTTCGCGCAGCAACGCTTCGCGCAGCACGACCTGGTCCCACGGCGTGACATAGGTGCGAACCGCCAGGCGATCGACCGGCGGGGTCTGGATGACGCTGAGGTCGCGCAGGCCGCTCATCGCCATTTGCAGCGTTCGCGGAATTGGGGTGGCGGTCAGCGTCAGCACATGGACGTCGGCGCGCAGGGCCTTCAAGCGCTCCTTGTGCGCGACCCCGAAATGCTGCTCTTCGTCGACGATCACCAGGCCGAGCCGCTTGAATTCTATCGTCTTTGCAAGAAGCGCGTGGGTGCCGATGACAATGTCGACCGTCCCGTCGGCCAGGCCTTCCTTGGTCGCCTTGGCCTCGGCCGCGGGCACAAGCCGCGACAAGCGCCCGATCTTGATCGGGAAGCCCTGCAGCCGTTCCTCGAAGTTCCGATAGTGCTGCCGCGCCAGCAATGTCGTGGGGCAGATCAACGCGACCTGCTTGCCCGACATCGCCATGACGAATGCGGCGCGCAGCGCCACCTCGGTTTTGCCGAAGCCTACGTCGCCGCACACCAAACGGTCCATCGGCTTACCCGATTCCAAATCGCCCAGGACGTCGGCGATCGCGCGCTCTTGGTCGTCGGTCTCTTCGTACGGGAAGCGGTCGACGAATTGCGGATAGCTGGCGTCGGTTTCGGCGATGATTCCCGCGCGGGTCGCGCGCAGCGCCGCGGTCTTGATGAGTTCGCCCGCAATCTCGCGGATGCGCTCCTTCATCTTCGACTTGCGACGCTGCCAGCCTTCGCCGCCCAGGCTGTCGAGCGTTACGCCCTCGCTCTCGCTGCCATAGCGGGTCAGCAGCTCGATATTTTCGACCGGCACGTAGAGCTTGTTGCCGCGCGCATATTCCAGCGCGACGCAATCGTGCGGTACCTTGCTGACCGGGATCTGCGTCAGCCCCTCGTAGCGGCCGATGCCATGTTCGGCGTGCACCACCAGATCGCCGGGTGAGAGCGTCGCCAATTCCTGCAGGAAGGCGTCCGCCGCGCGGCGTTTCTTGCGTCGCCGGACGAGACGGTCGCCGAGCATGTCCTGCTCGGTAAGCACCGCGACGTCGGGCGTGGTGAAGCCATGCTCAAGCGGCAGCACCAGCAACACGGGGTGGGTCTTGCTGCCGAGCGCTTCCTGCCAGGTGTCGACCGCCTTCTGCGCCTTCACCCCATGGTCTTCGAGCAGGCCGCTCAGCCGTTCTCGCGCGCCGCGCGTGTAGCTTGCCAGAACGATCTTGCGGCCGTCCTTGCGCAGCTTGGCGATATGCTTGGCCACCGCTTCGTAGACATTGGCCTGCTGCGTCCGTTCGGGCGCGAAATCCCGCGCGGCCTCGACCCCGAAATCGATCGTCCGCACTGATTCCGCTTCAGGGAAGGGCGAGGCAAGGTGGATCGGACGCGCGTCCGCCTCTCGCGCCCACTCTTCCTTCGAAAGGTACAATTTGTCGGGTTCGAGCGGGCGGTAGCTGCCCGGTTGGCCAGCCATCGCACGGACGCGATTCTGATAGTAATCGTCCACCGCGTCGCGCCGTGCCTCGAGCGCCTTGTCCGCGGCGGAATCGCGAATGATGATATCGTCTTCGCCGAGGTGGTCGAACAGCGTTGCAAGCTTGTCCTCAAGCAGGGGCAGCCAATGCTCCATCCCCGCCATGCGTCGCCCGTCGGACACCGCCTGATAAAGCGGATCGCCGGTCGCGGTGGCGCCGAATGTCTCGCGATAGCGCGAGCGGAAGCGCTTGATCGCCTCCTCGTCGATCAGCGCTTCGGACGCGGGCATCAGCGTGAACGCCTTCGCCCGTTCGGTCGATCGTTGGTCGACGGGATCGAACCGCCGGAGTGAATCGATCTCATCGCCAAAGAAATCGAGGCGGAGCGCGAGCGGCTCGCCCGCCGGGAACAGGTCGATGAGCGAACCGCGCACCGCATATTCGCCGGCTTCCGCGACCGTGTCGGTGCGCTGGTAGCCGAGCGCATTGAGCTGGCGCACCAGTTCGTCGCGGTCGATCCGTTCGCCCTGCGCGATCCGCCGCGTCAGCTGGCGGATGCGGAACGGCGTCAGGACACGCTGGCTAGCCGCGCTTGCCGTCGTGACCAGCATTTGCGGCCAATCACGCTTCTCCTGGAGGGCGTTCAAGGCCGCGAGACGCTCGGCCATCGTCCGCAACGCAGGGGAGGAGCGGTCGTAGGGCAGGCAATCCCAGGCGGGCAGGGTGACGACGTCGATTTCGGGCGCGAACAAAGGCGCCGTCTCGGCCAGCGCGCGCATCGCGGCTTCGTCGGCCGCGATGATCACCGCCCGGCCCTTGCCCCCGCCGTGCGCGGCACGCGCAAGATCGCCGGCGAGCAGAGCGAGGAAACCGGTCGGAACGCCAGCAAGGGTGAGTGGCGACGATGCCTTTAGGACGCGCTGCAGCGGCTCGCTCATTTGGCCACCCGGATGTAATTCAGCTTGCGCAAATCCTCGATCATCGGACCCGCGAAGCGCTCGGGCGGCGCGGCGGTTCCGAGCGCCCAGGCCATGATGTCGACGTCCTGCTCATCGAGTATTTGGGCGAAGGTCGCGCGCTGTGCCGCATCCCACGTCGCATGATGCGCGTCGAAAAAGCCGCCGATCAGCAAGTCTGCTTCCTTGGTGCCACGATGATGCGCGCGCCACTGCAGGCGCTTGATGTCGACGTCGATGGTCATGAGTGCCCTCCATCTAGGGGGCGCGCGCGCGCTGTGCTAGTCGCCGGCGCGGGGGATTCATGCAGCAGGCGCCAGCCAAGGACCGCATCCAATTGGTAGATGCCCTGCGCGGCTTTGCCTTGCTTGGCATCTTCCTGGCCAACATCCTGATCTTTTCGGGCTGGGAATTCCTGACGGACGCCGGGCGCGCCGCGCTGGCCGACGCAAGCGCGATCGATTGGCAGCACCGCTTCCACAAATTTTTCGTCGACGGCAAATTCTACACCCTCTTCTCCATGCTGTTCGGGGCAGGCTTCGCGCTTCAGCTGGAGCGGCTGACGCAGCGCGGCGCCGACGGCCTGCGCATCTACCGCCGCCGAGTCCTGATCCTGCTCGGCATCGGCCTCGTCCATCAGTGGCTGATCTGGGACGGCGATATTCTGGTGCTTTACGCGCTCATGGGTCTGATCCTGCCCGCCTTCCATCGCCTGTCGGATCGCGCGCTGCTCGCGTGGAGTGCGCTGCTCATCTTCGCGGTCCCGATCGCCGGCGTACTGACCGTGAACGCCGCGGGCTGGCCACCTGACGCGGGCTTGTTGGCGCTGAGCGAGCGGGTCGCCGTGGCGCTGGGCGCGGTCAACCCGCAGGACGGCGTCACCTGGCTTCGGCGGACGGACTTCGACGGTTGGTTCTCCTGGGTCATGAGTGGGCCAATCTATTCGTGGGGCATCCGGCTGATGAGCTGGCGCATCTTCAAGGTGCTCGGAATCATGCTGCTCGGCATGTGGATCGGGCGTCGCGTTGCCAGCGGATCGCTGCTCAACGACCGCCGCTTGCTGTGGCGTGTGCTGGCCGGCGGCCTCTTGATTGGTGTGCCGGCGAATGTCGCTTACACGTACGGCAAGCAGTGGCAGACGGATTGGCCGTCGCTGATCGGGACGGTCCCGCTCGCCCTCGCTTATGCCGCCGCGTTCGCGCTCGCCTGGCCCCGCGCGCAACGCGTGCTCGGCATTTTCAGCTTTCCTGGGCGGATGGCGCTGACCAATTATCTGACCCAGTCGATCATCTGCATTCTCGTCTTCTACGGCTTCGGCCTGGGGCAGGTCGGCTATTGGCCGCCGGCGGCATTCTACACGTTCGCGCTCGCCGTCTTCCTCGTTCAACTCTTGCTGTCGCGCTGGTGGCTTCGACACCATGCGCAGGGGCCGATGGAAGCCCTGTGGCGGCGCGGGACCTATAGCGGTAGGGTGACGCGGGCGGCCGCCCCGGGCTAATCCGGCAATCGATGCGTCCCGAGATTCTCAACCCGTTGTTCACTGAGGTGGAGGCGCTCAAGGGCGTCGGGCCGCAGGTTGCAAAGACGCTCAAGCGGCTGAAGCTCGAGCGACTGGTCGACCTGCTCTACCATTTGCCGACCGGGGCGATCGAGCGTGTCCGCGCGCCGGCCGCCAGCGCCGCCTTGCTCGGCCGCCATGTCATCCTCGACGTGACGCCGTTCGAAACGCGCCAGGCACGCTCGGGCCGCGGGCCGTTCCGCGTGCTCGCCGGCGATGCCGACGGCAACACCATCACGCTCATCTACTTCAACAACCCAGGCTGGGCGCGGAAGACTCTGCCGATGGGTGAGGCGCGCACCGTGTCGGGCAAGCTCGAAGCCTATGGCGACGAATGGCAGATCATCCATCCTGAGGTTGCCGAGCCGGGCGGCGCGCAGCAGCCGGCGCTGCGCGAACCCGTCTATCCGTTGACCGAAGGCCTGACCAACCGGCGAATGGGCGAGCTTGCGGCGACGGCTCTCGAGCGTGCGCCCGAGCTGCCCGAATGGGTCGAGCCGGGCCTGGTGTCGCGCGAGGGCTGGCGGCCGTGGCGCGCGGCACTGGCGCAGGCGCATCGCGAGCCCGGATCGGACGACGCCAGGCGCCGGCTGGCCTATGACGAAGTGTTCGCCAACCAGCTTGCGCTGCTGCTTCTCCGGCAATCGCAGCGCCGGCACCGCACCAACGCGTTGCCAGGCGACGAACGGCTGACCGGCGCGCTTCGCCTGCCTTATCAGCTGACGGGCGCCCAGCGCCGGGTGATCGAGGAAATCCGCGGCGATTTGGCGCAGCAGGTGCCGATGCTGCGCCTGCTCCAGGGCGATGTCGGTTCGGGCAAGACCCTGGTCGCGCTCATGGCGATGCTCGTCGCGGTTGAATCGGGGGCGCAGGCGGCGTTGCTTGCGCCGACCGAAATCCTCGCGCGCCAGCATCATGCGACCCTCCTCGGCCAGCTGGACAGCCTTGGCGTGCGCGTCGCCATCCTCACCGGCCGCGAAAAGGGCAGGGCGCGCGAAAGCGTGCTGATGGGCCTCGCCGACGGATCGGTCGACATCCTGGTCGGCACCCACGCGATCTTTCAGGAAAAGGTCGCGTATCGAAACCTCGGGCTCGCGGTGATCGACGAGCAGCATCGCTTCGGCGTTTCGCAGCGACTGCTGCTTTCATCCAAGGCCGAACGGCCGCCACATTTGCTGGTCATGACCGCGACGCCAATCCCGCGTACGCTGACGCTGACCCAATATGGCGAAATGGACGTCAGCCGGATCGACGAGATGCCGCCCGGGCGCACGCCCATCGAAACGCTCGTGATCAGCGACGAAAAACTGGCCGACGTCATCGGCGGCCTCGCGCGTCACGCGGAAAACGGCGGCCAGGCCTATTGGGTCTGTCCGTTGGTTGACGAGAGCGAAAAGAGCGATGCCGCCGCAGCCGAAGAGCGCGCGCAGGTTCTGCGCCTGCGCCTCGGCGGGGACAGGGTGGGGCTGGTCCATGGCCGGATGAAGGGGCCGGAAAAGGACGCGGTGATGACCGCCTTTGCCTCGGGCAGCTTGGCGGTGCTCGTCGCCACGACGGTAATCGAAGTCGGCGTCGACGTGCCCAATGCGACCCTGATGATCGTCGAGGGTGCCGAGCGCTTTGGCTTGGCTCAGCTTCACCAGCTGCGCGGACGCGTCGGGCGCGGATCAGGCAAGAGCACGTGCCTGCTGATCCGCGGGCAGAACCTGACCGAATCGGGACGCGCGCGCCTGGCGCTGATGCGCGAGACAAATGACGGTTTCCGCATTGCGGAGGAGGACTTGCGGCTGCGCGGGCCGGGCGAGATCCTCGGGCTTCGTCAGTCGGGCGAGGAGGCGTTCCGCGTCGCGACCGTCCAGGATGTCGAACAACTCGCGCCGATTGCGCAAAGCGACGCCCAGCTTCTGCTCGACCGCGATGGCGGGCTGACCGGCGAGCGCGGCCGGGCCGCGCGGGTATGCCTCTATCTGTTCGAACGCGACCAGGCGGTGGGGCTCATCCGCTCAGGCTAGGCGGTGAGCAGTCCGTGCTTCTTTTTGCCAAGGCTGAGCTTGCCTTTGGTGACGACCAATGCCGGATCGCTGACGACGGCGTCATCCAACCGTACCGCGCCTTCGGCGATCTTGCGTTTTGCTTCTCCGTTGGACGCGCAGAAGCCGAGGCCCGTCAGTGCGGCGAGAATCGATATCCCCCCGCCCGTCGACAAGCTCGGAAGGTCGGCGCTGGCGCCACCGGCGAAGGTCTCCGCGGCGGTGCGCTTCGCCTTTTCGGCATGTTCACGCCCGTGCAGCATCGCCGTCGCTTCGGTCGCTAGAACGATCTTGGCTTGGTTGATCTCGGCGCCTTGCAACCCCTCGAGCCGGGCAATCTCGTCCAGCGGCAAATCGGTGAACAGGCGCAGGAATTTCGCGACGTCGGCGTCGGCCGTATTCCGCCAGAACTGCCAGTAATCGTAAGGGCCTAGCTGGTCGGCGTTGAGCCAGACCGCGCCCTGCGCCGTCTTGCCCATCTTGCCGCCGTCCGCGGTAGTGATGAGCGGCGTCGTCAGGCCGAAGACCTCTGTCCCGTCCATCCGCCGCGTCAGCTCGATGCCGTTGACGATATTCCCCCATTGGTCGGATCCGCCCATCTGCAGGCGGCAGCCTTCGCGCCGGGACAGTTCACGGAAATCATAGCCCTGCAGGATCATATAGTTGAATTCGAGAAAGCTGAGCGACTGCTCGCGGTCGAGACGCAGTTTGACCGAATCGAAGCTCAGCATCCGATTGACCGAGAAATGCTGCCCGACCTCCCGCAGGAACGGCACATATTCCAGGCGATCGAGCCAGTCGGCATTGTCGGCCATGATCGCGTCCGCCGGTCCGTCGCCGAAGGTCAGGAAGCTTTCGAACACCCGCTTGATGCTCGCAATATTGGCGTTGATCGTTTCCGCCGTGAGCAGCTTGCGCGCTTCGTCCTTGAAGCTGGGATCGCCGATCTTCGACGTGCCGCCGCCCATCAGCACGATCGGGCGATGTCCCGCTTGCTGCAAACGGCGAAGCAGCATGATCTGAACCAGGCTGCCGACATGCAAGCTCGGCGCCGTGGCATCGAACCCGATATAGCCGGTGACGACCTCACGCGCCGCCAGCGCGTCGAGCGCCTCCGCGTCCGTGACTTGATGGATGTAGCCGCGCTCGTCGAGCAGCTGGAGGAGGGGCGAGCGATAGGTCATGATCGCCGCTTAGCGTGACGCCCCGCGCGCTGCTACTGCGTCGCGATGCAGCTCAGTCTGGTTCCGCATCCGCAGTCGCCACCGTCCGACCCGTCGTTCAGGCTCTGGGTGGATCTGCAACATGCCGGATCATTGGGCGCGAAGGCGACGACAAACCTTTGGTTCTGCGTCGGTGCGCCGATGTCGCGTTTCGTCATCCCGGCGCCCGGCGACCCAGAGAGGACCGACGATTTGTGGCAGGCGACCTGCTTCGAAGCCTTCCTCAAAGCCGACGGCCAACCCCATTACCAGGAATGGAATTTCGCGCCGTCGGGTAATTGGGCGGCGTACGATTTCACCGACTACCGAAGCGATCGAACTGACGCTCCGGTCACGCAGCCGCCGTACGTCCGGTTGCAGGACAATTTCACTTGGTGGCAGCTTGGCGCGACCTTTGCGGTCGAGGCGCGCGCCGACTGGACCTTGGGCTTGTCGGCGATCCTCATCGAGCAGGACGGAACGAAATCTCATTGGGCGCTGGCGCACGGCGCGGGTGAGCCCGATTTCCACGACCCGGTTTGCTTCGCTGCGCGGCTTCCCTAACACGCCGTCATGACCCTGTTCGGAATCGACCGGCTGCTTGCCGAGCCGGAACTTCGCCGCCCTCTCGAAGGCAAGCGCGTCGCGCTGCTCGCCCATCCGGCGTCGGTGACGCGCGACCTGACGCACAGCCTCGACGCGTTGGTCGCGGCCGGCCTCAACGTCTCGGCGGTGTTCGGGCCGCAGCATGGCGTGCGCGGCGACCTCCAAGACAATATGATGGAATCGCCCGACTTCACCGACCCGACCTACGGCGTGCCGGTGTTCAGCCTGTATGGCGAGGTCCGCCGGCCCACGGGCCAGTCAATGAGTACCTTCGACGTCCTGCTGGTTGATCTGCAGGATCTCGGCTGCCGCATCTACACCTACGTCACGACCTTGCTCTACGTTCTCGAAGCTGCCGCCGAACACGGCAAGGCGGTATGGGTGCTCGACCGTCCCAACCCCGCCGGCCGCCCGGTCGAGGGGCTGACGCTCCGTCCGGGCTGGGAAAGCTTCGTCGGCGCGGGGCCATTCCCGATGCGCCACGGACTGACGCTCGGCGAGCTCGGCGCCTGGTTCGTCGATCATTTCAAGCTCGACGTCGATTATCGCGTGATCGAAATGACGGGCTATGCGCCCGACGCCGCGCCGGGTTTCGGTTGGCCGGCGGAACGCATCTGGATCAATCCCAGCCCCAATGCCGCCAACCTCAACATGGCGCGCGCTTACGCCGGTACCGTGATGCTCGAGGGGACCAATCTGAGCGAGGGCAGGGGTACCACGCGTCCGCTAGAGCTGTTCGGCGCGCCGGATCTCGCGCCCCGCGAGGTCATGGCGGAAATGGCGCGGATCGCGCCCGACTGGCTCCGCGGCTGTAGGCTGCGCGAGGTCGCGTTCCAGCCGACCTTCCACAAGCACCAGGGGGAGCTGTGCCACGGCATCATGATCCATGCCGAGGGCGACGGATACGATCATCAAGCCTTCCGCCCGTGGCGGCTGCAGGCGCTCGGCTTCAAGTCGATCCGCAATCTTCATCCGGACTATGACCTGTGGCGCGACTTTCCCTATGAATATGAATTCGACAAGCTTGCGATCGACGTCATCAACGGATCGTCGCTCCTGCGCGAATGGGTTGATGACCGCACGTCCGAAGCCGGCGATCTCGACCAGCTGACCCGTCCGGACGAAGAATCATGGGCGAAAGACCGGGAACGGTTCCTGCTTTACGCCTAGGCCGTGAGGGAATCCTTGAGATTTCCGTTACGGGTCGTACCAATCCGCCTGTCTAGATCGATGAACCTGCTTGGGGAGATCGAAAATGCGCGCAGGGTGGTTGGTGGTCGCGGTAAGCGTCCTGGCGTCTCAAGCATCGGCGGCGCAGGTCGCGAGTTCGAACTCGGCGGCGGTACCGGATCGCGCAAAGCTGGAGCGCGAAGCCAAAAACTGGGAAACCCTGCACAAGTTGTACCCTAAGCAGTCGCTGGCGGCGGGCGAGCAGGGTTTGGTGGGATTTCTGATCGGAATTGACGCGGCAGGCAGCCCGACCAAGTGCCAGATCACGCATACGAGCGGCTACAAGACGCTGGATGAAGAAACTTGCAAGCTCATCATGGTGCACGCGACGTTCAAGCGCCCGGCAGGGCTGAGCCTGTCGCAGGAGCGCACCTATGAAGGCGTGGTCAACTGGAAGCTTCCGTCGACACCGCTCGCCGCGGTGCCCGAAATACCCAAGCCCGTGCTCGCCTCCGCTGCACCGGAGCCGCAAATCTGCAAACGGACCGTGCGCGTGGGAACGCTGGCCGGCTTCGAACGGACGTGCATGACCCAGCGCGAATGGGACAAGGCAACGCAGGATACGCAGGATTATTGGAATGATCTGCAAGGCCGGAAGGGATCGTCGCGATGCCCGCCCGGCAGTGAGTCTTGCTGACGTCGATTACCCGTAAGCCATAAGGATAGTTCAGGAGCACCCGATGCGTATTGTTGTTCTACTTCTTAGCGCGACCTTTGCCGGATTGTCGGTGCCGGCTGCGGCCGAAACGTCAACCGCGGCGCAAAACGCCCGCGACATGGCGAATCTCAGCGTGCTGCAATCCTATTATCCGGCGCGCGCCTTGGCTGCCCGCGAACAGGGCCCTGTCGGCTTCCGCGTCAAGATCGACGCGTCGGGCCAGCCGACCGAATGCCAGGTGACGCAAAGCAGCGGTTACCCCCTGCTCGACAAGGAGACGTGCGACCTCATTACCCTGCGTGCCGTGTTCAAGCGCGCCGAAGGGGTCAGCGGGTCGCAAGTGTCGACGCACGATGGCGTGGTCAATTGGAAGCTTCCGGATTCGATGTCGATCAAGACGCTGACGTCGCCGCAGCGGGTCGCGACCGCCGTCGCGCCCGAAAAGAAGATCTGCAAGAAATCGGTAAAGACCGGGTCGTTGGTAGCGACCGAGCGGGTCTGCATGACTTCGTCCCAATGGAAGCGCCAGTCGGATGAATCCAAGCAATTCTGGGAAGAAAACAGCCGCAAGGGCTCGACCTCGGGCAACTAGGCGACATTGACCTCATAAGCCGGCGGCGCCCCCTTTGCCGCCGGCTTTGTTGTGGTTAACGAAAGAGTAGCTCTTCGCCCCTATGCCGTCCCCAGGAATGCAAGGGGGAACGGGCGTCCAATGGCCACGCACGGGATCGAGGAAGTTACGGAAAATGCGATCCGCGCGGTCGCGCGCGATTGCGGGTCGCTGTCGATGGAATGCAGCGATGTCGCCGGTTACGTGAAGGGCGTCTCGGACCGCATTGGCGAGCATTTGAAGATGCTCGACCAGCTCGAGGAGGTCACCACCCGCCTGCTCGGCGACCAGGCCCGCGTGTCGGACTCCACTGATGAAGCGCGGCTGTTGTCCGAACAGGCCCGCGCCAAGCTCGAAGCGGGGCGCGCGGCGATCGACGACACGATCGGCGGGTTCAAGGGCCTGACCGAGCTCGTCGTCCAGCTCGGTGAGCGCATGGCCGGTTTCGCCTCGGCGATGAACCAGGTGCAGACCGTGTCCTCGACCATCGAGACAATTGCGCGCAAGACCAACATGCTGGCGCTCAACGCGACGATCGAGGCCGCCCGTGCCGGCGACGCCGGGCGCAGCTTCGCGGTCGTCGCCGCCGAGGTGAAGAAGCTTGCTCACGACACGCGCACAGCGACCAGCCAGATCGCCTCGACCATCGGGGAACTGACCCGCGAGGCCAGTGCCGTGACCGCGGAAATCAAGACAGGCGTGGAGCGCAGCCGCGCCGCGCAATCGGGCTTCGGCGCGATCAGCGACACGGTGCGTGAGGTGAGCGAAATCGTCGGCATGGTCGACCGCCAGACCGAAGGCATCGCCCATTCGACCAGCATGATCCAGACCAGCGTCGACCGGGTGAAAGCAGGGCTGACCGATTTTGCCGGCGATGCACGGGCCAATGGCGCCGAACTGTCATCGGCGGAAAAGCGCCTGGCGCACCTCGAGATGCTGTCCAACACCATGCTCGACACGCTTGCCAATTCGGGCGCGGAAATCGACGACACGCCCTTCATTCTCAAGGCGCAGGAGGCCGCACGCCAAATCATGGCGACGGTCGATCGCGCCATCGACGAAGGCGATGTCACCGTCGATGACGTGTTCGACCGCGATTATCAGCTCGTCGAGGGCAGTAACCCCGTCCAGTATGATGTCCGCTTCAACGCCGCCGCCGATCGTTACGTCCGCCCCATCCTTGATCGGATCAAGATGTCCGACGGGCGGATCATCGGGTCGGCCATCGGGGACATGAACGGTTATCTGCCGACGCACCTTAGCGAACGCAGCCACCCGCAGGGCCCGGACCCCGTGTGGAACGATGAGCATTGCCGCAACCGGCGGATCCTGATCGACGACACCACGCGGGCCGCGCTGGAAAGCGACCGTCCGGCGACCTTAGCGACCTACCGCATGGAGCTGGGCGACAAATTCATCCCGGTGAAGAATGTGTTCGTCCCCTTGTGGTTCAAGGGCCGGCGCTGGGGAAATTACGAGCTCGCCTACCGCGACGACTGATTGCACGGCCGCGCAAAAAATGTCGCGGACATAAACCTCGTCTTTACGCCCTTGCTTTAGGGCGGGGTGCTTAGACCACGGGCAAGTCCCGGACTTTTAGAGGGGAAGCATGGCGGCCAATCGTTCGCTCGATCCGAAATCGGTCGGCCTCGCGGAAGCCCAGCTTGCGCGAGTGGCAACCGAAGGTTGTGCGCGTCACCCCCACCTCAAAACTCTTCTTGAAGCGGTCGGGCCGAATTGCGGCCGCGACCTTGCCGACGCCGTGCACCTTCTGTGTCACCTGCACGGACGCTATCCGGGATTGATCGAAGTCGCGCTGCAACGCGCACCCTCGTCTGCGGCGCAGGCCTGGCTGCAGCAAGCCAGTGACGGCTTTGAACGCGAACGACTTTACCTGGTTCGCCTCACCGCTAGCGTCGGCCCACTGCCGAGCACCCCGGGTGCGGCCGAAACCGAAGCCAGTCTTTCATCCGCCCGCAACGCGCTGGAGACACTGGCGACATCCGAACGGATGGGTTGCGCGCTGGGCGCGGCAACCGCGCTGGTTGGCGACTGGTGGCCGATCCGCCGAATGCTTGATCGGGCTGCGTCGCGCGCGGGCCTCGACTGCCCGGCTCCATCGCTGCCTAATGAAGCCTCGATCGTCGAGGTCATTCACCGCGCGTCCGAGACCCCGGCGAGCGAACGTGCTCTGGCCTTTGGCGGGGAGCAATTGCTGCTTCAGCACCGCGGCTTGTTCGACTTGCTCGAAGCCCGCACCGAAGCCCGCTCGGGCTATTAGGCCGCGATCGACAGGTCGTCCTGCTTGGCGGGATCGTTCGCGGGCACGATTTGCGAAGTGGCTTGTGCATCGGCCGATACGACGCCGCTCTTGGCTTTCGGGAACAGCAGGCGCGACGCAAGGACCGCAACGCCGAGGCCGAAATAGACGGCAATCGCGATCATCGGGCTGAACAGCACCGACGCCGCGAACGGGATACGCAGCCAGTTCGGATTGAAACCGAAGTCCTCACCGATCGCCTCGAACACGCCCAGAATCGTATGAGCGCGGAAAGGAAGGGCGGTCTGGTCGTCGTGCGCTTGCATGTCTTACTCCATTGGCGAAGCCTGTGCCGACAAGATCAGCAAGACCCATGCCAAAAACGAAGACCCTGTCTTCTCAGCACCTTGGTGCGTTAGTCCCAGTGGCGCCTTGGGACATTTTGCCAAGGCGCGCCCCGCAAAGTTGGGACTTTCCACCGCATGCTGCAAGTGCGATATTGCATCGCAGCACTTGAACAGTGCCTATTCATCGACAATCTGCTAGAGCGCGCGCCGCCTTGCGTGCCCTCAAGGAGCAGAACCCCGTGATGCGGATCATGATGAAGTCCAAGATCCACCGCGCGACGGTGACTCAGGCCGACCTTGATTATGTCGGGTCGGTCACGATCGATGCCGACCTGTTGGACGCCGCCGATCTCTACGAGGGCGAGCAGGTGGCCATCGTCGACAATACAAATGGCGCGAGGATCGAGACCTATGTCATCGCTGGTCCGCGGGGCAGCGGCATCATCGGTATCAATGGCGCTGCGGCGCATTTGGTCCACCCCGGCGACCTCGTCATCATCATGAGCTACGCGATGATGGACGATGCGCAGGCGCGGGCTTTGGATCCAACCGTGGTCCATGTTGACGAGCGCAACCGGGTGGTGAAGATCGGCAACGACGCGGCCGAACCGGTGCCGGGGCAGGCGAACCAGCGTCGCGGGGATGCGGTCGAGGCGGCGGCTTAAACGCAGTTCGGAACGCAGACTGCAAGCACGGCGTATTGAAGCCATGCAAGCAACTCGCCGAAACTCGTTCTTTCTCCTTATCGCCATCCTCATGGCCGCAGTGATTGGCGGCATCGTCGCGCGCCTCCTACCCATCGCGGGTTCCACGCCGCCATTGCCGGCGGCCGGACAACCCCTGACGGGCACGACGGACTTGCCCGCGCTGGTGAAGCGAACCGCCTCGGCCGTCGTCAACATCGCGGTGTTGCAGCCTTCGCCTGCGGAGCAGAACCCACTGCTGCGCGATCCCTTTTTTCGCCAGTATCTTGGCGTTCCCGACAGCGCTTTGCGGCCGGCAATTTCCGCCGGGTCGGGCGTGATCGTCGATTCCGAGCGGGGCCTGGTGGTCACCAACTTCCACGTTGTGCAGAATGCGCGGGCGGTCGAGATCGGGCTGACGGACGGGCGCCAGCTGGCGGCGGAGCCGGTGGCATTTGCGCCGAACTTAGACCTCGCCATCCTGCGTATTCGCGGACGCAACCTGGCGGCGTTGCCGCTGGGGGACAGCGCACAGCTTCAGGTCGGCCAGCCCGTCGTCGCGATTGGCAATCCGTTCGGGCTTGGGCAGACGGTCACGGCGGGGATCGTTAGCGCCACCGACCGCGCGGTCGGCGAGGGCGACGAGCGCCGCTTCATCCAGACCGATGCGCCGATCAATCCCGGTAATTCCGGTGGACCACTGATCGACTCGGCAGGCCGGATCATCGGCATCAATTCCGCGCTGTTCAGCCCTAATCCGCGCAGCCAGGGCAATGTCGGGATCGGCTTTGCGATTCCCAGCGACGTGGTGAAGCGGGTCGTCGCCCAAGCTGCCCGAGCCCCGCAAGGCGGCGGCGCGGCAGCGAATTGACCTCAGGAAGGGATGGCTGCGTGGAAGCCCCGCCTGCTGGGGAGGGAGGGGGGTGAGGCGGGGCTTCGATCGCAAGATGGTGCAGCGCCACCCGAGCTCGCTAAAGATGGAGCGACGCTGCGAAGCCATGATTAACCGCGCGCTTGTTAGCGGTGGATGAGGGAATATGGTTGATGCCGCCTTTCCCTTGAAAAGCCAGCAGGTGCGAAGCCCCGGGGTAATCGGCCTTAACTTTCGTCAATAAAGCAAATCTGCTAGTATCCGCGAGTGCCGACCTCAGTGGAGGTGGTGATGCGTCGAATTTCCATCATCCTCATCGTGGCGTTGCTATGTTCCGCCAGCGAATGCGGGCGACGAACTGTGGTTCGGAACCAGAGCGTGACCCTGGAGCCGTCATTCGTTAGGGATTACTATCCATCGGTTGAGATTTTCCCGGCCAACTCGACATATTGGCCGTGCGGCCCGTTCTTCCCGACATTCGATACGTCGGGAACCGGGAAGGTCCCCGGACTGCTGGTCGGGTATACACGCTCGTACAAATCGGGGACGCAGCCGTTTCCCTGCGACAGGCAAAATAACGGCATCTACTGGTTCGGTGTCCAGTTTGACCTTTCCGCCCTGAAGCGCGATCCGCCGCCGTTCATTGTTTCAGCGCGACTGAGCTTCGACAAGATCCGCCTCAGCGGCGATGCCGAATGCGAGGACAAGGTTTACGCAGCAACCGCGCCTCTTCCGGTGGATTTGAAGTCAATTCCGTTGGCCGAGGAAGTTTTCGAGCTTCCGGTTCCCTTGTTGAGCAGCGCCGGGTGCAAAGGCAGTCGCTGCACGATGGAAGTGCGCGGGCAAGTCGACCTGTTTGTGCGCGAACTGATGCCCAATCACGGCTTCGTCTTCAATCCCGTCAACACCAGCTTGTACGTCAAGGAGAACAAGAGCTGTGTGAATGAGTATCGCAACCTCCGGCTCGAGGTCGACACGGCCTTCGGCGTCCTGGCACCGGTGCCGATCCGCAAACCGGGTGTGCCGATCGTCATCCCGGATCTTAAAGCGCCGCCCACCACTGCGAAGATCGTCCTCACAGTTCGTAAGATCGATGCGCCCACCGGTCGGCAGTACCAGTTGGAATGGACTGGCGCCCCGCCCGGCACGCCGCTCGATCTTTACCGCAACGGAGCGAGGTTCGCGACGGTGGGATCGGGGGTCGCCTTCCTTGACGCGGGTGCGGCAGGATCGGGGCCGGTTACTTATCAGGTCTGCGTGAGCGGTGCGAAAACGACCTGTTCGGACGTCGTGCCTGCCCCCTTGTGACGCTGGTCAGTCCCGCCGCGAGGTTTCGCCGCCGCAGGTCAGTTCCGTGACCGCGCCGGCGCCTGGCGGCACCTGCTCGAACGTCGGAACTTGGCCGCGAGCAACGATGCGACCGCTGCCGATCCCCGTTGGCGAGGGCGTTTCGAGCTGGACGACGCAGTAATCGCCGGCCGCCACGCCGTGGGCAATGCGCTGATCCCAAGGGTAGCGCGTCGGATCGACTTGGCCCGGTCCCGGGGTCCAGCAAGCGCCAAGAAGCAGCGGAACCAGGAACGCCGAATAGCGGATCGTCATCTTCCTTTGCATCGTCTTCCGTCGCACTTCGCAAAATCTATCCCGCAATAGTCCGAAAAGACTTAAGGAATGCCAGCGCGGGCGGATGTGGGCTGACATCCGGCAGGAGGGGTGGCGGGATGACGCCAAAAGGCGCATAGTGGGGCGGCTACTAGTCGCAAACGACGGTCTTTGGTGCTTTGCGGCTCCTCATTCCTTCTCTTGTCACTCCTAGCGGGAAGCGGGCGCACTCGGCGCTCGCCACGAAAGGAATGAAGTATGCCCATCGGCACCGTGAAATTTTTCAACGACAGCAAGGGTTACGGCTTTATCGCGCCGGAAACCGGGGGCAACGATGCCTTCGTACACATCAGCGCGGTCGAGAAGAGCGGCATGCGCACGCTGCGCGAGAACCAGCGCGTCAGCTACGAGCTGCAGGAAGACCGCCGCGGCAAGATGGCCGCGGTGAACCTGCAGGACGCCAGTGACACGGTGCCGGTCGACCAGGCCGCGGGCGAGCAGGCGGAGGCTGGCGACCAGCCGGCCGCCGAATGAGCGCGGGCGCCCCGATCGCCCGGGGCTCCAACCTCGACTTCTTCCTCGCCCGAGCCGCGCAGGCGCGGGCCGAGGGCGAAGCGACGACCTTGATCCACGTGCGCGAACGGTGCGAGCGATCGGCTGCGGCATGGCAGGCGCTGGCCGACAAGGCCAAGCGCAGCGAACGGCTTCGCTTGGAAGAGGCGCAGCGCAAGGCAGAAGCGGGATTGGTCAGCTAGGACGCCGGGCGCCCGGCTAGTTGACCCGCTGCGCGACGCCGCGGCGGATGGCTTCTTCGACGAGGGCGCGGAATTGCGGCTTGGCCAGCTCGGCCAGGCGCGACTGCTCGCGGCCAAGCTCGGCCTGGCGCGCGCCGAGCGCGGCCTGCTGCTTGCCCAGTTCCGACTGGCGGGCGCCGAGCGCGCTCATCTCCCGGCCCAGTTCGGCCATCTGGCGCGGCGTCGAATCGGCCATGCGTGCGCCGAGCTGGCCCTGCTGCCCGCCGAGCGCGCCCTGGCGCCGGCCAAGCTCGCCCTGCTGGTCGCCAAGCGCGCCCTGGCGGCGGCCAAGCTCCATCTGCGGGGCCATGATCGCCTGCGCGCGGGCGAGGATCGCGGGGTCGCGGATCACGAAGGACTGGCCGTCCTGCCGGACGTAGAGCATCGGCCCGCCACTGGCGCGATGCTTCCGCGCGGCATAGAAATCGTCGAGGTCGCCGCTGGCCATGCTGCTGTTGCTGCCGTCGGTGAAGAGCACGTAGCTCATCCGGTCGGAGTCGCCGCCGTCGTGCTCAGGATTGGCGTGCAGCGCCGCGACCGGCGTGGTGGCGAGAAGAAGCAGGACAATCCAACGCATAAGCACCTCCGTAGTACGAAGCGGCATAGCTACAAATGTAGCGTAGCGCAAGCCCCAGAGGCTAGGCGAAGCGGAGCGCGAGCGAGCGCCGCATGGCCGATAGAGGGCGCGCGCCGGCCAGCCTGCCGCGCCAGCGGACAGGACTGACGTCACGGGATTCACTCCCGTGACGCCCCGCGACGGCGCCGAAAAACCGCCCCCGAACCCCCAAAACGCCGCGGAAGGTCACAAAAGGTCGCACTCGCTACGCGCGCGAGCGAACGACCCTCGCCCCGCCGGGCTGATACTGCGATCGGCCAAACTTCCCAACCTTCGCGCGCCTACGTGCGCGCGCACGGACAGCCTGCGAAGGTTCGCAATCTTCCCGTTGACGAAGGCGCACAGGGCGGATCGGCGCGGCGACTGTGTTTGGATGAAGCTGCATCGCGCATCTTAAGTCACAATTGGCGCGCTGTAGGAAAGGCATTTCCCCCGATCCCTTGCGCTCGGGCGCCGATTGCGGGATTCTCGGCAGCCGTCAGGGGGGCAGTCTGATGCGGCTCAACTTGCGGCCGGCCAAGGGCTGGCGGGCGTTTGCCGGGGAAGTGGGCGTGATCGTGCTCGGCGTGGTCATCGCGCTCGCCGCGCAGGAAGCGGTCGAGGCGGTCAACGAGCGTCGCGAGGCGGCCGAGACGCGCGCGACGCTGACCGCCGAAATCCGCGAGAGCCTGGCGGTGCTCGAACTGCGCCGCGCGGCACAGCCGTGCATCGACCGGCGGCTCGGCGAGCTGCGGGCGATCGTCAACGATTGGGGCCGCACGGGTACCTTCACGACCCCGCGCTGGGTCAGCCAGGCGACCTGGTTCGCGTTCGACACCGCGCGGTTCGAGGCGGCGCAGTCTGCCGGCCAGCTCGCGCTGCTGCCGAGCGAGGAGCAATATCGCTTCGGCTTCATCACCACCAATTTGCAGACCTTCCGCGACATCCAGCAGCGCGAGGCCGACGCCTGGGCGCAGCTGCGCATGCTGCAAAGCGGTCCCGACGTACTGTCGGCAAGCGACCGCACCGCGGTGCGCGTCGCGCTGCAGGAAGCCGCGATGCTCAACCATTTCGCGCAGATCCGCGTCGGCCAGACGCTACCCGAAGCGGCCGCGTTCGGCTGGCGCCCCGACATGCGGCGGGTGCGGCAGCGCATGGGGCTGGCGTATAAAGGCGGCCGGTTCCACCCGTCGGTGTGCATCGGCATCAATACGCCGGCGGACCAGGCGCATCGCGAAGCGGGGTTGATTTATGAACTGCCGGAATGACTTGAGCGCCCGAGCGTAAGGGAAACTTTGCGCAAGCAAAGGCGAGCTTACGTCGAAGAGAGCGCGAAAGCCGGCCAGCCTGCCGTCCTGAGCCAGTCGAAGGGCGGACAGGACTGACGTCACGAGATTTACTCCCGTGACGGCCACCACCACCCACGCCGCTATTCCTTGACGGTGAAGCCGACCTTGATGGTCACCTGATAATGCGAGACCTTGCCGCCCTCGACGTGGCCGCGTGTCTCGAGCACCTCGAACCAGCGGATGTTGTCGACCGTCGAGGAGGCGCGGGCGATCGCGCTTTGGATCGCGTCCTCCATGCTTGTCGGCGACGAGCCGACCAGCTCGACGATCTTGTAGACGTGGTCGGTCATAGCGCGAATTCCCGAGACGAAGTGAAGCGGATGCTCAGCATACTCTCGCTTGGGAGAAGAGTGAATGAGCGTCGGACGGCCTGCGCCAAAGGCGACAGTACCGACGTCGCGAAGGCCGGCGACGCTTCGCGTCGGCGTCGCTGCGGTCGAGCGCTCGGCTACAAACACTCGCCCGCACCCCGCCTAAGATCCGTCCCAGCGTAGCAGGGCGGGCCGAGCGCGGCGTCGAGGGCGGGGCGATGGATCATCAGGTGGCTTGCGCCGAAGACGACGAGGACGCTCTCGCGCTTGTTGAGATGCGCGACGATCAGTTCGTGCAGGTAGGCGGCACGTTCACGCGAGATGGCGGCGGCGATGCGGTTGCTGCCAAACTTACCGTCGGCGAGCGGCCCCGCCTCCTCCGTGACGAAATCGGCGCCGATTGGCCTGCCGTTGATCCGGGCGTACCAGGCCGACCAGGATTCAAAGTCGGGCAGAATGGTCGCCGGCAGCTGCAGCGTCGCGCGGTCGCGATCCAGCGCGACATCGATCAGCGGGCGGAGGCGCGGATCGCCGGCCTGGTGGATCTTCTTCTCACGGATCCACTGCGGGATGTTGCGCAGCGCGTAGAAGCCGAGCAGGTCCTCGACCGCGACGCCGCTGAGGACGAGCCGCGCCTTGACCGCCAGGTCGTGCGCCTCTCCGCCCCACAGCTTCGCACCTTGAGCCTGGGCGCCGATCGCGGTCGGGTACAGCTCACCCGCCTCGACGAAGCCGTCGGCGCGCGGGCCGTTGTCGGCAACATATTGCAGTGTGCGCGCCGGGTTGGGCCCGCGGGCGGTCGGGAAGCCCTCGGCGATCACGGTGTCGAAGCGGAAATGCGCGAAGGCGTCGGCGATCAGTTTGAAGGTCGGGCTGCCGGTGCGGTTGGCGTGCTGGGCAGCGAGGAAAACGAGATGCTCGTCGCCGACCTTGTAGACGGCGGCGAACGCGCCTTCCGGTTGCTGCGCCCGCAGTGCGGTGGTCCAGGGGGCGAGCCTGGCGGGCGCAGGCGCGAGCGGTTGGGCGGCGGCCGCGAAGAGGGCGCTGAGGGCGGGCAAGACTGGATGCATGGTCATCACTCCTTCCGCCGATAATCCTACGGCTGCGCGGCGCGGGTCATCGTGCCAGCGCGAGCCAGGGTTGAGCAACCGCGACTATGAGGATGTGGCCCAGTACCGCGGGGAGCAAGCTGCCGCGCCCGCTTCTCACAGCCCAGGCGTAGAAGCTGCCGAGGATGAAGGTGCCGAACAGGGGCGACACAGCCGCCCACCCGTGCCCGGCGTAGCCGATATGGATCGCGGCGAACAGCAGGCCCGAGAATAGGATCTGCGCAAGTCCAGGGATGTTGGCGCGCGCAAGGCGGAACAGGACGTAGCCGCGAAAGAACATCTCCTGGCTCCAGCCGTCGGCCGCGGGGATGAGCGAGAGAAGCAGGTTGAGCGACGAGGCCTCGGCGACGCGCTGCGGCTGGGGGAGGACGACGAAGAGAACGGTGCCGAGGTGGATCATCGTCGCGGCGAAGGCGATGCTCCATGCCTTGAGCGGCGCCGGCGCGAAGGTCCTGCCGATCGCCCGCCGCAGGTCGATCGAGCGCAAGAGGTACGCGCCCGCAAGGACGAGCAGCAGCTGGGTTGTTGCCCCGACCAGGAACCCGCTGCCAACCTTCCGTTCCGCCGCCGACCAGCTGTCGGAAAAGAGCATCGAAAGGTCGAGGTAACGGACCGCGGCGAGGCTGATCGCAATGTAGGCGCACGCCGCAATCGCGGTTTCGGCCAGCGCGCGGAGACCGTCACGTGCGCGGGGGCGGGGATCCAAGGGCGGCGCGGTAGGATCGGGGTGTCGTGGCAGCGGAGCTTCAGGCATCGGCCGCCTCGACAGGCGGCGGGCAGGACGCACGGGCGACATAAGCGGCCAGCACGGCGAGCACCATAGCGGGCAGCGCCCGTCCGGGCGGTTCGCTACGCAAGTGGAGTATGGTCGCGACGAGCATCATCATTGCCAGCAGCGCGGCCCCGAAGACCCGCGTTCGCGGGTGCAGGACAAGCATCGCGGCGCCGACCAGTTCACAAGCCCCGGTGACGGTGATGAACCAGACCGGGAGCGCGAGCGAGGCAAATTGCGCTGTGAACATCGCTGGGTTCACCAGCTTGGCCATGCCTGCCGCGCCGAAGATGAGGGCGAGCAGCATGCGGGCCGAACGTGATATGAATCTAGTCACTACGACCTCCTAAGGAGATTGCGCGGTATTACATAATAGAATACCGGTCAACAGGATGGACGCGTGAAGGATGGGTAGCGAGACCTAAGGCATGCAGCAGCCACGAATGATCGTCTTGTCGTTGATCGGCACCGGACTGCGCTACGGGTTCGAGATGGAGGAGTTTGCTCAGCGCACCAACATGCGGCGCTGGGCGAAGATCGGCATGTCCACCATCTACAAAGCGCTGGGTGACCTCGAGCGGGACGGCGCAATCAGGGTCGAGATCGAGGACAGCGACAAGGGACCGGCGCGCAAGGCCTTCACGTTGACGGCCGCGGGGCGGACGCAAATGATCGCCTTGATCGGCGAAGCCCTGGCGTCGGCCAAGCCAGTCTATTCCGAACGAATTGCGGGCTTGGTGTTCGCGCCGCTGATGGGCGCGGAACGCGCGCAGAAGGCAATCATGGCGTCGATCGAGGTGATCGAGGCGGCTGACGTCTCTCTGGGCAAGAGCGCTGGCGCGCCCGGCATGGACAAAATCGGGCTCGCGGTGGTCGGCTATTATCGCGCGGTTTATGCCGCCGAACGGGTGGCGATGGAGCGCGTGATCGAGATCATCAACGAGGATTTCTCAAGCAAACCCTGACTTGTCGGTCGCGTTGACGGACATCTCCCGACCAAGCCCGGCGGCTCGTTACTGGTCCAAGAAGCTCCGCATCTTCCGTGACCGACTCGGATGCTTCAGCTTCCGCAGAGCCTTAGCCTCAATCTGCCGAATCCGCTCGCGCGTCACCGAGAACTGCTGCCCGACCTCCTCCAGCGTATGATCGGTGTTCATCCCGATCCCGAAGCGCATGCGCAGCACGCGCTCCTCGCGCGGGGTTAGTGACGCCAGCACGCGCGTGACGGTTTCCTTGAGGTTGCTCTGGATCGCGGCGTCGACCGGGATGACGGCGTTCTTGTCCTCGATGAAATCGCCCAGGTGGCTGTCTTCCTCGTCGCCGATGGGGGTTTCGAGGCTGATCGGCTCCTTGGCGATTTTCATCACCTTGCGGACCTTCTCGAGCGGCATGCTCAAGCGCTCGGCGAGCTCCTCCGGGGTCGCTTCGCGGCCGGTTTCGTGGAGGAACTGGCGGCCGGTGCGGACCAGCTTGTTGATCGTTTCGATCATGTGCACCGGGATGCGGATGGTGCGCGCCTGGTCGGCGATCGAGCGGGTGATCGCCTGGCGGATCCACCAGGTGGCGTAGGTGCTGAATTTGTAGCCGCGGCGATATTCGAACTTATCGACCGCCTTCATCAGGCCGATATTGCCTTCCTGGATGAGGTCGAGGAACTGCAGGCCGCGGTTGGTGTATTTCTTGGCGATGGAGATGACGAGGCGGAGATTCGCTTCGACCATTTCCTTCTTGGCGATGCGCGCTTCGCGTTCGCCCTTTTGCACCATGTTGACGATGCGCCGGAACTCCCCGAGCGAAGTGCCGGTGGACTGCGCGATTTCCGAAATCTGGGCGCGGATGCGCTCGACGCTGTCGCTTTCGGCGGCGGCGAAGGCGGCCCATTTCTTGTCCTGCGCCGACGCCTGGGCAAGCCAGGTCTCGTCAAGTTCCCGCCCGACATAGGATTCGAGGAAGGACTTGCGCGGCACGCGGTGGCGTTCGGCAAGGCGCAGCATCTGGCCGCCGAGCGCGGTCAGCTTGCGGTTGTAGCTGTACAGCTGCTCGACCAGATATTCGATCTTGCTGCCGTGGAACTGGACGCTCTCCACCTCCGCGGTGAGCTGTTCGCGCAGCTTCTGGTACTTCTTCTCCTCGGCCGCCGGGAAGTCCGCGACGGCGGCGAACGCCTCCATGCGCACCGCCTGGATCTTGGAGAATTTCTTGAACAGCGAGGTGATGGTCGCGAACTTCTCGAGCGCGGCGGGCTTGAGCGTCTCTTCCATCTGGGCGAGCGACAAGGTGTTGTCCTCGTCCTCTTCCTCGGCCTGCGGCTTGGTGCGCCGGTCGACCATGTCCTCGTCGTCTTCGTTCTTGCCCTCTTCGGGCTCGTCCTCGACCTCTTCCTCTTCCTTGATCGAGGGGCCGGCGACCTTCTCGCTGATCTCGCCCTCGCCCTCGGCGCCTTCCTCCTCGGTCGCGGCGATCTGCTCCGCGGTCGGGCCCTTGGACAGCATCGCTTCGAGATCGAGGATCTCGCGCAGCTGCATGGTGCCGGCGTTGAGGTTGTTCGACCATTCGATGATCGCGTTGAAGGTGATCGGGCTTTCGCACAGGCCCCAGATCATCGTGTCGCGGCCGGCCTCGATGCGCTTGGCGATGGCGATCTCGCCCTCGCGGCTGAGCAGCTCGACCGCGCCCATTTCGCGCAGGTACATGCGCACCGGATCGTCGGTGCGGTCGACGGCTTCCTTCTTGACCGCCGCCGCCGGGCGGGCGCCGCCGTCGTCGAGCGGGTCGACCTCGTCCTCGAGCGGGCTTTCGGGCTCCTTGTCCTCGTCCTCGTCGTCGCCGCTGTCTTCATTTTCGACGACGGTCACGCCGCGCTCGGACAGGCGCGACATGATGTCCTCGATCATCTCATTCTGGTCGGCGGGGATGGCCGCGTTGATCTCGTCGATCGTGATCGTCCCGCGCTTTTCGGCGCGGGCCATCATCTTCTTGATCGACGCATCGTTGAGGTCGATGAGCGGCGCGTCGCCGTCTTCGCCGGTGTCGATGTCCTGTGCTTCGTTCTTCGCCATGGGTTCCCGTATTCTCTTTGGCCGCCGCTTAGTCGGTGCCGGCGAGGGACGCCAGCCTCTGTCTCAAACCGTTCCGCGCAATGATCAGGCGCTGCTGTTCCTCCAGGGCCTCGGCGGTGAAATCCCGCTTCAGCCGTTCGGTTGCATCGTCGAGCGCCCGGTCCACTTCCTCGCGCGCCGAGATGATCTCCACCGCAGCCGCGAGATCGCTTCGGGCACGCGCGGGATCGCTGTCGCGGCGGGTGAAGGAAAAGCCCAAAGCGCGAGGGGCTTTCGCTCCCGTTGCTCCAGCGTCATTCAAGATAGTGTCCAGCGCGTCGCGATCAAGCGCGCCACCGGAGAAGGCGGCATTGACGAGGGCATCGCGCATCAGCGCGGTGCCCGGCTCCGTGATCGGCAGCTGGGCGAGTTGTTCGCAATGGGCGGGCAGTTCTTCGGGGAAGTAAGCGAAGCCAAGGACCAGGGCGCGGGCGGTGGGTGCATCGATGCCGTCGGCGGCGATGGCGCGCGCCCGGCTTCCCACCGGCGGCTGCGGCGGGGTGTAGCGGCCCGGCTTGAACGACGAGCGCGGGGCGAAGGGGCGGGGACCGGACGACCCCTCGGGACGGCGCAGCGCATAGAAGCGCTTGAGCCAATCCTCGCGATAGAGGCGCGACAGGTCGGGATGGCCGATGGTCGCCGCATGGGCGACGAGGCGCTGCTTGAGGCTCGCCCAGGCTTCGGGCGTGGAAAGCGGCTCGGCCTCCAGCTCGTGCCGCCACAGCCGAGCGTCGAGCGGCTCGGGCGCGGCGAGGAGGGCTTCGAACGCCTCACGGCCGCCGCCATTCACGACATCGTCGGGGTCCTGGCCCGCGGGGAGCTCGACGAAGCGCAGGGTGCGCTCGGGGCCGATGTGGGGGAGGGCGCGCAAGGCGGCGCGGATCGCGGCCTTGCGCCCCGCGCTGTCGCCGTCGAAGCAGAGGATCGGCGCGGGGTCGAGCCGCCACATGCGCTCGAGCTGCGCCTCGGTCACCGCAGTCCCGTTGGGGGCGACGACCTCGGCGATCCCGGCGCGGTCGAGCGCGATGACGTCCATATAGCCTTCGACGACGATCAGCCGCCGCGCGGTGCGGCTGGCGGGCCCGGCGCGGTCGATATTGTAGAGCGTGCGCCCCTTGTCGAAGAGCGGCGTGTCGGGCGAGTTGAGATATTTGGGCTCGCCGTCGCCCATGATGCGGCCGCCAAACGCAATCACCCGACCGCGCGGATCGCGGATCGGGATCATCAGGCGATTGCGGAAGCGATCGTAACTCGCCCGGTCGCCATCCTCGGGCTGGATGAGCATGCCGGTCTCGACCAGCTTGTCCTCGCCGAGATGGGCAAGCGCGCTCTTGAGCTTGCCCCGGCCATCGGGCGCGAAGCCGATGCCGAAGCGCGCCACGGTCTCCGGGCCGATGCCGCGCTTCTGCAAATAGTCGCGCACGGGGGCGCCATCGATGCCCTGCAATTGCTCGGCGAACCATCTGGCGACGTCGCCCATGACATCGGTTAGCGACGTCGTGCGCTCGGCGCGTTCCTGGGCGCGAGGGTCGGGCGCGGGCACGTCGAGCCCGGCCTTCTGCGCCAGCTCCTTGACCGCATCCATGAACATCATGCCGCGATTGTCGGTCAGGAAGCGGATCGCATCGCCGTGCGCGCCGCAGCCGAAGCAATGGTAGAAGCCCTTGTCGTCGTTGACGGTGAAGCTGGGCGTCTTCTCATTGTGGAACGGGCAACAGGCCTTCCACTCGCGGCCGGCGCGGGTGAGCTTGACGGTGGGGGCGATGATTGCGCTCAGCGTCGTGCGTGCGCGCAGTTCGTCGAGCCAGGCGGGGGAGAGGGTCACTTGAGCCCCCGCCCGCTTGCGGGAGCGGGTTGGTCAGTCGCTTGTGAGGGCGTGTCTCGACTGCGCTTTGCTCCGCTCGACACGAGCGGATTTTTTGTGATGCCCCGCCCATCTCCGTTTGTCCCGAGCGAAGTCGAGGGACGTTCCTTGGGTGGCTTGGCAAAGTAAGAGAGCGCAGCCCAGTCGCCCCGGATTAAGGCCTCCTTCTTGGCGCGTGACCAAGGTTTGATGCGCCGTTCGGCATCGAGCGCTTCGGCGCGGGTGGTGAATTCCTGCGACCACACGAGTTCGACCGGGAGGCGTCGCGAGGTGAAATCGCAGAATCCTCCGGTTTGATGCTCTGCGATGCGGCGTTCAAGATTGTCGGTATGTCCGGTGTAGTACCGACCATCGCTGCATCGAAGGATATACGCCCAAAAGGCCAAGCCTGCGTCCTTGCACTCGTCCCTCGACTTCGCTCGGGACGAACGGTTGAGTGTGGCACTGCGCGTCCTTCGACTTCGCTCAGGACGAACGAACTTTGTGGCTTGGCATTGCGAATCGGGGGTCAGCAAGCGCGACGGGCGACTTATCCACAGTCTCAGCGGGTGAGCGCCGCCTTCACCAGCGCACTCGCCCGCGCGGGTTCGATCGCGCCGCCGAGGCGCTCCTTCACCAGCGCCATGACGCGGCCCATGTCCTTCATCGAACTTGCGCCGGTCTCGCTGACAATCGCCTTGATGGCCGCTTCAGCTTCGGCGTCGCTCATTTGCGCGGGCAGGAAGCGTTCTATGACTGCAATCTCCGCCTCCTCGACTGCGGCGCGGTCTTCGCGGCCGTTGGTGCGGTAGATGTCGGCGCTTTCGCGGCGCTGCTTGACCATTTTCTGGAGGACTTCGGTGACCAGCACATCGTCGTCGTCGGGCGCCTTGCCGGTGCGCGCTTCGATATCGCGGTTCTTGATCGCCGCCTGGACCAGGCGCAGCGTGCCCGTCGTGTCCTTGTCGCCGCCTTTCATCGCGGTCACCAACGCAGCCTTGATATCGTCGCGGATCATCGCTTCATCTCTTCGCGGAAACGACCAGCCCTAGCGGGGCATTTTCGGCCTGACCAGCCGTTGACCCGGCGGGCCAAAGCGCATAGCGGCAACGCCTTAGCGACATCGTTGAAAATCCACACGGAAGGCTTTCCCCGCCCATGGCCGACTCACGACCCCTGTCCGCGGGATTGGCGCCCGCGTCCCAGCCCGAGGGCGCGACGGGAGTCATCGTGTTCGCCGACGGGCGCGTGGTGTGGGGCCACGGCTTCGGCGCGGAAGGCGAAGCGGTGGGCGAGCTGTGCTTCAATACAGCGATGACGGGCTATCAAGAGGTCATGACCGACCCGTCCTACGCCAAGCAGGTCATCGCCTTCACCTTCCCGCACATCGGCAATGTCGGCGCCAATGACGAGGATGTCGAAGCGGCCGAGGCGCATGCGCTGGGCGCGATCGTGCGCGAGCCGGTGACCCAGCCGAGCAATTACCGCGCCAACTATGGCTTTGCCGACTGGATGCGGAAGTGGGGGCGGATCGGCATCTGCGGGGTCGATACGCGCGCGCTGACCAAGCTGGTGCGGCGCGAAGGCCCGCCGAACATCGCCATCGCGCACCGGGCGGATGGGGTGTTCGATGTGGCGGCGCTGCAGAAGATGGCGGCGGACTGGCCGGGGCTCGAGGGCATGGACCTGGCCAAGGAGGTCAGCCGGTTGCAGGTCGAGCGCTGGACCGGCGGGAAGTGGGCTTGGGGGCAGGGGTATGAAGTCGGTCCCTCGACTTCGCTCGGGACAGGTCCCTCGACTTCGCTCGGGAAGAGCGGAGAGGGGGGCAGGGAATCAAAACCGCTTGTGCCGAGCGACGTCGAGGCACGCATCCCCCACGTCGTCGCCATCGATTATGGCTCCAAGCGCAACATTTTCCGCAACTTGGCCGAAGCCGGCGCGCGCGTCACCGTTGTCCCCGCGCAGGCGACGTTCGACGAAATCATGGCGCACGAGCCCGACGGCTTTTTCCTCTCGAACGGGCCGGGCGATCCGGCGGCGACGGGCGAATATGCAGTGCCGGTGATCAAGCAATTGCTGGAGACCAAGAAGCCCCTGTTCGGCATCTGCCTTGGCCATCAGATGCTCGCGCTGGCGGTTGGCGGCATGACGTCAAAGATGTTCCAGGGCCACCGCGGCGCCAACCACCCGGTCAAGCGGTTGTCCGACGGCCGCGTCGAGATCACCAGCATGAACCACGGCTTCGCGGTGCTGCGCGAGGGGTTGCCGGAGAATGTCCGCGAAACGCACGTCAGCCTGTTCGACGACAGCAATTGCGGGATCGAGCTGACCGACCGGCCGGCGTTCAGCGTGCAGTATCATCCTGAGGCGAGCCCGGGGCCGCAGGACAGTTTTTACCTGTTCGAGAAGTTCGTTGGGGCGATGAAATGAGGGCGGTCGCGTGCATGGGCGCGCTTGCCCTCTCCGCCTGCGCGACGACCGCGCGGCTGCACAGCCAGGACGAGCTCAACCTCATCGGGCAGCGCTGCGGGGTGCAGCTCGGCGAGATTTTCCAGGACGAGAGCGAGAAACGGCTGCTGTTCCTGTTCAAGCCCGGCGCGACGCGCGAGCAGCGCGGCTGCGTCAGCCGCTGGGCCCGCCGCAACGGCCTCAAGACCGTATTCGTCGACAATATCGCATTTCCGGAGACGGGGTCGTGAGGGGCGGCGCAAAAGCTCCCTCTCCCCTTTGCGGGAGAGGGTGGCCCGCGTCAGCGGGACGGGTGAGGGGGCGTGGTCTCCAACGCCAACTCCAGAATTGTCCAAACGCCTTCAAGATTTTGAAGAATATCGTCGTTCCAGAAACGAACGATGCGAAAGCCCAGACTTTCGAGGATGGCGGTGCGACGCGCGTCCCGCTCTGGAATATGCTGCCCGCCATCAACCTCGACGATGAGGCGCCGCTCAGCACAGAGAAAGTCGACAATGTAGCCTCCAATCTCGACCTGCTTGCGAAATTTCAGCCCATGGAATTGGCGGCTGCGGAGAGCGCTCCAAAGCTTGTTCTCAGCTTCCGTCGCGTTCTTGCGCAAGGCCCGCGATCTGCTCGTCAGAAAATGGTGCCTCGCCACGACGCCCCCTCACCCCGGCGCTCCGCGCCGACCCTCTCCCGCTGTGGGGAGAGGGTAATATTCGAGCATCGCCAAATCCATGCCCAAACGTACTGACATTTCCTCGATCCTCATCATCGGCGCGGGTCCGATCGTCATCGGGCAGGCGGCCGAGTTTGATTATTCGGGGAGCCAGGCGGTCAAGGCGCTGAAGGCCGAGGGTTATCGGGTGATCGTCGTCAATTCGAACCCGGCGACGATCATGACCGATCCCGAGCTCGCCGACGCGACCTATGTCGAGCCGATTACGCCGGCGATTGTCGCCAAGATTTGCGAGAAGGAGCGGCCGGACGCTTTGCTGCCGACGATGGGCGGGCAGACCGCGCTCAATACCGCGCTCGCACTTTACAAGGACGGGACTTTGGACAAGCTTGGGATCGAGCTGATCGGGGCCAATGCCGACGCCATCGAAAAGGCCGAAGACCGGCTCAAATTCCGCGACGCGATGGACAAGATCGGGCTCGAAAGCCCGCGCTCGGCGATTGCCCACAGCCTGGCCGAGGCGCTCGACGCGCTCGAGCATATCGGATTGCCGGCGATCATCCGCCCCAGTTTCACGCTTGGTGGCACGGGCGGGGGCATTGCCTACAACCGCGACGAATTCGTCCAGATCGTCTCGGGCGGGATCGAGGCCAGCCCGACCGACGAGGTGCTGATCGAGGAATCGGTGCTCGGCTGGAAGGAATATGAGATGGAAGTCGTGCGCGACCGCGCCGACAACGCCATCATCATCTGCTCGATCGAGAATGTCGACCCGATGGGGGTGCATACCGGCGACAGCATCACCGTTGCCCCGGCGCTGACGCTGACCGACAAGGAATATCAGCGCATGCGCTCGGCGAGCATCGCGGTGCTGCGCGAAATCGGTGTCGAAACAGGCGGTTCCAACGTCCAGTTCGCAGTCGATCCCAAGACCGGGCGGATGGTGGTGATCGAGATGAACCCGCGCGTGTCGCGGTCGTCGGCGCTGGCGTCCAAGGCCACGGGCTTCCCGATCGCCAAGGTCGCGGCGCGGCTGGCGGTGGGGTATACGCTCGACGAGATCGCCAACGACATCACCGGCGGCGCGACCCCGGCAAGCTTCGAACCGACGATCGATTATGTCGTGACCAAGATCCCGCGCTTCGCCTTCGAGAAGTTCCGCGGGGCGGAAGCGTTGCTCAGCACGTCGATGAAGTCGGTGGGCGAAGTGATGGCGATCGGGCGGAGCTTCGCCGAGAGCCTGCAAAAGGCGCTGCGCGGGCTGGAGATCGGGCTGACCGGGCTCGACCGGGTGCGCGAGCTGGAAAGTGCCGACCCGGCGACGATCGAGAGCCAGCTGGCGCGGGCGACGCCCGACCGGCTGCTGATCGCCGCCGAAGCGCTGCGCCAGGGTTTTACCGTGCAGCGGATCCACGACATCGCCGGGTTCGACCCATGGTTCCTCGAGCGGCTGCGCGAGATCGTCGAGGCGGAAGAGGAAGTGCGCGTGAGCGGGCTTCCGCGCGATGAGATGGGGATGCGGCGCTTAAAGGCGATGGGCTTTTCGGATGCGCGGCTGGCGCAGCTCGCGCTGCGGTCTGCGCATGTCGACCGCGAGATGAGCGAAGCGGTCGCCGCGGGCGGATCGGGCGTGGTGCACAGCGCGCTTCGGGCAATGACCGGGGGCGTGACCGAGGCCGAAGTGCGCAAGGCGCGGCTGAAGCTCGGCATCCGCCCGGTGTTCAAGAGGATCGACAGCTGCGCGGCGGAGTTCGATGCGGCGACGCCCTACCTTTATTCGACCTACGAGGCGCCGCTGTTCGGGGCGCCCGAGGACGAGGCCGACGTCAGCGACCGGCGCAAGGTGATGATCCTTGGTGGCGGGCCCAACCGGATCGGGCAGGGGATCGAGTTCGATTATTGCTGCTGCCACGCCGCCTTCGCACTCGGCCGCGACCGTGAGGGGCAGCAGGGCGCGGGCTTCGAAGTCATCATGGTCAATTGCAATCCGGAGACAGTGTCGACCGACCCGGAGACCAGCGACCGCCTTTATTTCGAGCCGCTGACCGCCGAGGACGTGCTCGAAATCGTCGCGCGCGAGCAGGAGAGCGGCGAATTGCTGGGCGTGATCGTCCAGCTGGGCGGGCAAACCCCGCTCAAGCTGGCGGCGGAGCTGCAGGCGGCGGGCGTGCCGATCCTCGGCACCAGCCCCGACAGCATCGACCTCGCCGAGGATCGCGAGCGCTTCGCGGCGCTCGTGTCGCGCCTCGGGCTCAAGCAGCCTGCCAATGGGCTCGCGCGCAGCCGCGAGGAAGCGCTGACCGTGGCGGAGCGGATTGGCTATCCGGTGCTTCTGCGGCCGTCTTACGTACTCGGCGGGCGGGGGATGGAGATCGTCGACGGGCCGCAGCAGCTCGAACATTATATCGCGACCGCAGTGCAGGTGTCGGGCCGTTCCCCGGTGCTGATCGACCGTTATTTGCGCGACGCGATCGAGGTCGATGTCGATGCGATCTGCGACGGCGCCGAGGTCGCGGTGTGCGGCGTGCTGCAGCATATCGAGGAAGCCGGCGTCCATTCGGGCGACAGCGCCTGCGCGATCCCGCCACACAGCCTTGATGCCGCGGTGGTCGCCGAGATCGAGCGCCAGACGCGCGAGCTGGCGCTGGCGCTCAAGGTCAAGGGGCTGATGAACATCCAGTTCGCGGTCCAGGGCACGGAAGTGTTCCTGATCGAGGTCAATCCGCGCGCCAGCCGGACCGTGCCGTTCGTCGCCAAGGCGACCGGCAACCCGATTGCCAAGATCGCGGCCCGAGTGATGGCCGGCGAAACCTTGAGCAATCTCGGCAGCCTCGCCCATGCGCTCGATTATGTCGCGGTCAAGGAATCGGTGTTCCCGTTCGCGCGCTTCCCGGGCACCGATCCGGTGCTTGGACCGGAAATGAAGAGTACCGGCGAAGTCATGGGAATCGATCGCACTTTCGACATCGCCTTCGCCAAGGCGCTGATCGGGGCGGGGATGGGCCTGCCGCAGAGCGGGACGGTGTTCGTGTCGGTCAAGGACGCCGACAAGGACAATATCGTGCCCGCGGTTGAAAAGCTGCTCGAGCTCGGCTTCGCGATCATTGCCACCAGCGGGACGGCGGCGCATTTGCAGGGCAAGGGCTTGCCGGTGGTGACGGTCAACAAGGTCGCGCAGGGGCGGCCGCACATCGTCGACCGCTTGCTCGACGGCGACGTCGCTTTGGTGTTCAATACGACCGAGGGGTGGCAGTCGTTGAAGGACAGCCATTCGATCCGCGCCACTGCGCTGAACAAGAAAGTGCCCTATTTCACCACTGCGGCGGCAAGCTACGCCGCGGCCCATTCGATCGAGGCGGTGCGCGGCCATACGCTTGAAGTCGCGTCGCTCCAGTCCTATTATTCCGCCTCCGCGACCTGAGCCTCCAGCACAATTTGGTTTTTCAGAGCGGGCCGCTTGGCCCGCCGCGGCAGGTTTTTGAAAAGGGTTTTGACGATGGCGAGTGCCGAAAAAGTCCCGATGCTCGAGGAGGGGCACCGCAAGCTCAGCGACGAGCTCAAGCGTTTGAAGGCCGAGCGCCCCGAGATCGTCGAGGCGATCGAGGTCGCGCGCGCGCACGGCGACCTCAGCGAGAATGCCGAATATCACGCCGCCAAGGAGCGCCAGGGCCAGGTCGAGGCGACGATCGCCGACCTCGAGGACAAGCTTAGCCGCGCGATGGTCATCGACCCCAAGACGCTGTCGGGCGACAAGGTGGTGTTCGGGGCGACCGTCACCCTGCTCGACGAGGATGAGAAGAAGGTGAAGTACCAGCTGGTCGGGTTGGCCGAAGCCGACGCCAACCAGGGCCGCATCAGCTACAATTCGCCGCTCGGCCGCGCGCTGATCGGGCGCCAGGTGGGCGAGGATGTCGAAGTGACGACGCCGTCCGGCGACCGCTACTACCAGATCAAGAAGATCGAGTTCGTCTGATCGTGAATTCCCAACCGCTGGTATCGAGCGAAGTCGAGACACGTCCCTCGACTACGCTCGGGACGAACGGAAAGGTGGAGAGATGAACCCTGCGTTCCGAACGGCGACCGTCGCCTTGTCGGTGCTGATCGCGCTGGCCTGGCTGATCGCGTCGGTCGCGGTTCCGCATGACCGTGCGGCCCTGGCGCTGGGCTTCATCCCGGCGCGCTTGAGCGGCGCGGAAGTGCCGTGGACCGCGCTGCCCGCCGTCCTGACGCCGCTGAGCGCGACGTTCGTTCACGCCGGGTTGCTGCACATCGGCTTCAACCTGTTGATGCTCATCTTCTGCGGGCTGCAGATCGAGCGCGTGCTGGGCAAGACGGGGCTGATCGTCCTGTTTGTCGTCGGCGCCTATGCCGCCGCGCTGGCGCAATGGCTGCCCGACCGTATGGGCGTGGTGCCGATGATCGGTGCGAGCGGCGCTGTGAGCGCGGTGATCGGCGCTTATTCGCTGAGCTTCGGCCGAGCCAAGAGGATCACCGACAACCCGCGCCTCAACCGTTGGATCAACGTCGCCTGGCTGATGGCGGCCTGGGTCATGCTCCAAATGGCGATGGGTTTTCTCGCGGGCGCGCAGGGGTATTTGCTTGCTACCCCCGCGCACATCGGCGGCTTCCTGGCCGGGCTGCTGCTCCAGCGCCCGCTGCTGTTGTGGCGCTACCGGTCGGCCTAAACGGCCGGAACGGTGCTCGCATCCCCTTCGGGCTCGAGTAGCCGATGGAGGTGGACCACGACATATTTCATTTCAGCATCGTCGACGGTGCGTTGCGCCTTGCCGCGCCACGCATCTTCGGCGGCGGCGTAGCTGTCATAGACGCCGACGAGGTCGATGCTCGACAGATCGAAATCCAGGCCGCGCGGATCCTTCACGCGGCCGCCGAAAACGAGATGAAGCTTGCTCATGAACGCGCCGCTAGCAGGCTTTGACGATCATGCGAACCGGGGTCAGCGCTTGTCGCGCGCCGCGTCGAGCGCCGATTGAGCCGAGGCCTTGGCGGCGTCGGTCATGCCCTGGAACAAAGAGCGGATCGTGTCCTCGCCCTTCTCCCGCGTCAGGCCGAGGTCGTTGAGCTGCTGCGTGCCGGTGTCGCGCGCGGCCTGGTAAGCCGCCTTGGCGCTGCTTTTCACGCGGCGCGCGGTCGGGCGGACGAGGCGCGTCTCGCTTTCGGTGCGGGGCAGGAGCGCGGCGATCAGTGCGCCCGCGGCAATGCCCCGGCAAGCGCGATCAGCGGGGCTTGGCCGAGGGTGTCGGCAGCGCGGCGACCGGCGCCGGACACGCTGTCACGCGCGCTGGCGTAGGTGTCGATGGCGCGCTGGCGGGCGGTTCCGCCGCGGCTCTGCTGTTCGGCGGGGTTGGACGTGCGGTTGTCGGTCATGGGACGTTCTCCGTATCCTTGGGGGTCTTCGAATTCTTCTTCGCGGTCGTATTCCTGGCTTTTCTTTCCGCGCGCTTCGAGGAAACGCCGCCGGCGAGCTTTTGGGCCAGGTTGATCAGCGGTTCGCGCGCCAGGAACAATGTCAGCGCGGCGACCAGTCCGCCGGCCGCGACGGGCCGAGCGCGGACGGCATCGACCGCTTCCTCGGCAAGGTCGGCGCCCTTGATCTTGGCCCCTTCCCACGCGCCCCGGGCGAGCGTCTTGGGACTCAGCCGATCCTGCAGCTCGGTCGCCGTGCCCATCAGGCGGGCGCGGCTGCGCTCGGCCTCGATCCGCGCGGCGGCGATGGCGGGCGTGTCCTTCACAGGTCGCGCTTCAGCCGATGCACGGCGTACCAGGCGAGGGCGCCGGCAAGCGCGCTGAAGATGAGGAACGCCACCAGTCCGGCGAGGATCGGCCCGAACGCCCAATAGAGCGCGGCGAAGACGCCCACCGCCAGCGCGGTGATGGCGGCTTGGACCAGCGCAAACGCCGCGCCGAACAGCCCCGCGGGCAAAGCCAGCGCGCGTGCCTTGGCCGCGGCGACGGCCTTGGCGACGCCAAGTTCGGCGCGCGCATAGGCCTTGCCGCCCTCGATCAGGTCGTGGACGACCTCACCGACCGGGCGCTCGGGCGGTTGCTGCTGCGGGTCAGCCGGCTTGAGCATCAAGCCTCGTTATCGGTCCCGTCGTCGGCGCCGAGCCCGCTCTTCACCAGGCGGGCGACGACGAAGCCGACGACCGCCGCGCCGGCAAGCGCGATGCCGGGGCTGTTGCGAACGAAATTGCGCGTGTCCTCGATCAATTCGTCCGGATCCTTGGACGCCAGGCTGTTCGCGGCACTTTCGATCGAACCGGCGGCGCGGCGGGCGTAATCGCCATATTCTGCGCCCAGCCGCTCTTCGATCCCGTCGGCGGTGTCGCCGACCATGCGCGACACATTGGCAAGCGCTTCGGCGGTGCGCTCGAGGCCCTGCGTGACGAGGCCGCGCGCCTTCTCACCAGCCTGGTTGCCGATGCGCCCGCGGCCGTCCCGCAAGCGCTCCGACAGCGAACCATGCTGCGCCGCGCCGGTGGTCGGCGCCAGCTCGTCGGCGTCGCTTGCCACTTCGGTATCGCCGGGGGTCGGCGTTTCGGTGGTCGAACCGCCGATGATCACGGTGTCGGTGCCTTCGGGCAAAGTGCCAGTGTCCTTGGGCAAAGTGCCGGTGTTTTCGTCTGCCATCGCGAGTCTCCTTGTTCGCCCTATCAACCCGTCTTCGTCGGCCTTCGTTCCGGGCCGCGAAGGCGAAAGTTGCACGCTTGAGCGCCGCGCTTATACGGCCTTGGCTCACCCGCCATATGATTACGCCGGCTCAAGAAAGAAGACCATGACCGCGATTATCGACGTCCATGCCCGCCAGATCCTCGACAGCCGGGGCAACCCCACGGTCGAGGTCGACGTCACGCTTGAAGACGGCAGCATGGGCCGCGCGGCAGTGCCCTCGGGCGCTTCGACCGGGGCGCACGAAGCGGTCGAGCTGCGCGACGGCGACAAGGGCAAATGGGGCGGGAAGGGCGTCGGCAAGGCGATCCAGGCCGCGAACGGCGAGATTGCCGAAGCGATCATCGGCCTCGATGCCGAGGACCAGCAGGCGATCGACGCGGAAATGATCGCGCTCGACGGCAGCGCGAACAAGGCGCGGCTTGGCGCGAACGCGATCCTCGGCGTCAGCCTGGCGACCGCGAGGGCTGCGGCCGAAGCGCTGGGTCTGCCGCTCTACCGCTACGTCGGCGGGATCGACGCGACCTTGCTGCCGGTGCCGATGATGAACATCCTCAATGGCGGCGCGCATGCCGACAATGGGATCGATTTCCAGGAATTCATGATCGTGCCGGTGGGGGCGCACGACTTCGCCGAGGCGCTGCGCTGCGGCGCGGAGATCTTCCATGCGCTGAAGAGCGCGCTCCACGCCAAGGGCTTGTCGACGGCGGTGGGCGATGAAGGCGGCTTTGCGCCCGACATCGGTTCCGCGCGCCAAGCGCTCGACCTGATCGGCGAGGCCGTGGGCGAGGCCGGCTACACGCTAGGCGACGACGTCCTGTTCGCGCTCGATCCGGCGGCGAGCGAATTCTTCGCGGACGGGGAATATCGCCTGGGACAGAAGAACGGCCGGACAGGCGGCGACGCGCGCAACCTCAGCCCGGAGCAAATGGCCGAATTCTGGACCGAGCTCGCCCGCGATTATCCGATCGCCTCGATCGAGGACGGCATGGCCGAGGACGATATGGCGGGCTGGAAGGCAATGACCGAGCGGCTTGGCGGCCGCATCCAGCTGGTCGGCGACGATCTGTTCGTGACCAACGAGAAGCGCCTGCGCCAGGGGATCGAGGACGGCATCGCCAATTCGATCCTGGTCAAGGTCAACCAGATCGGCACGCTGAGCGAGACAATTGCGGCGGTGCGCCTGGCGCAATCGTCAGGCTACACCGCGGTGATGTCGCACCGCTCGGGCGAGACCGAGGATTCGACCATTGCCGACCTAGCGGTTGCGCTGTCATGCGGTCAGATCAAAACCGGCAGCCTCGCCCGCGCCGACCGCACGGCGAAGTACAACCAGCTGCTGCGGATCGAGGAAGAGCTGGGCGACGCGGCGCGCTATCCGGGGCGGGCGGCGATCAAGGCGTATCGGCCGGAATTATAATCCACATCCTTATCCCCGATTTATCAACCGCTTCATCCAAATAGCTCTTGCCTTGACGACTCCTCTGTGATTCTCTCGAATCGATGGGGGGAGCGACGCGTAGCCTTGGTCTTATTCGCCGGTCGGCGCTGCCGGCGCTGGCGCTGATCGTCGTCGGCACCTTTGCCGGCCATGCGGTCGCGGGGCAGAATGGGTTGCTCGCGTGGGGCGGCTATCATCGTGCGCTCAAGGAACGCCAGGCTGAGCTTGCCGACCTTGAGGCGCAGCGGGCGCAGATGCGGCACCGCTCGGCACTGCTCGACCCGCGCAAGGCCGATCCCGACATCGCCGACGAACTGGTGCGCAAGGACCTTGGGCTGGTGCGCCCCGACGAAGTGATCATCCCGCTCGAATAGGTGCCAAGCGGTTGCCGCTTGGCCGCAGCTTTCTTATAGGGGCGGCCCGCTTCTGAAAGCTCTTCGAAAGGCTTGCCCTTGGCGCGTTCCGCGAAGAAATCCGCCGTTGCTTCGACCCCGTCCACCAACGCGCGGCCGCCCGAGCCCAAGCGCTACGAGGCGACCAAGGACGAACTGCTCCAATTCTATCGCGAAATGCTGCTCATCCGCCGCTTCGAGGAGCGCGCGGGACAGCTGTACGGGCTGGGGCTGATCGGCGGCTTCTGTCACCTCTACATCGGCCAGGAAGCGGTCGGCGTCGGCCTGCAGAGCGCGATGACGGTCGGCAAGGACAGCGTCATCACCGGCTATCGCGACCACGGCCACATGCTCGCCTACGGCATCGACCCCAAGGTCATCATGGCCGAGCTGACGGGGCGCGCCGCGGGCATTTCGAAGGGCAAGGGCGGGTCGATGCACATGTTCAGCGTCGAGCATGGCTTTTACGGCGGCCACGGCATTGTCGGCGCGCAGGCGGCCCTCGGTGCGGGCCTCGCCTTCAAGCATAGATATGCCGAAGATGGCGGGGTGTGCCTGACCTACATGGGCGACGGCGCCGTCAACCAGGGCCAGGTGTTCGAAAGCTTCAACATGGCGAAGCTGTGGGACCTGCCGGTCATCTTCGCGATCGAGAATAACCAATATGCGATGGGCACGAGCCTGAAGCGCGCGCACAGCGAGCCCGACTTGTTTCGGAAGGGCGAGAGCTTCCGCATCCCGGGCCTCCGCGTCGACGGGCAGGACGTGCTCGCCGTGCGCGGCGCGGCCGAGGTTGCGCTGGAGTGGACGCGCAGCGGCAACGGACCGATCGTCCTCGAGCTGATGACCTATCGCTATCGCGGCCATTCGATGTCCGACCCTGCCAAGTACCGCACGCGCGAGGAAGTGCAGGATTATCGCGAGCACAAGGACCCGATCGACCATGCCTCGCGCGACCTCCAGGCGATGGGCGTCAAGGAAGACGAGCTGAAAGCGATCGACAAGGAAATCAAGGACATCGTCGTGGCTGCTGCTAAGTTTGCTGAAGAGGCGCCGGAGCCCGAGGCGGCTGAGCTCGCAACCGACGTGCTGGTGGAGAGCTACTGATGGGGATCGAGCTCAAGATGCCGGCGCTGTCGCCGACGATGGAAGAAGGCACGCTCGCCAAGTGGCTGGTCAAGGAAGGCGATAGTGTGTCCTCGGGCGACATCCTCGCCGAGATCGAGACCGACAAGGCGACGATGGAGTTCGAGGCGGTCGACGAAGGCACGATCTCGAAGATCCTGGTTCCCGAGGGGACCGACGGGGTGAAGGTCGGCCAGCCGATCGCGATTCTGGCTGGTGAAGGGGAAGAGGCGGATAATTCTCAACCCGTCCAGGCTGAGCCTGTCGAAGCCCTGTCCTCGCCTCCGTCCGAAGAGAAGGGCAGCCCTTCGACAAGCTCAGGGCAGTCGGCGGGGGGTGTGACTCAACCTGCTTCCCAGCAGGCCGAGGCGACGCCGACCCCGCACAAGATGGAGACCGCGGCGCGCGACCTGGTCGAGGATGCGGCGGAAAATCCGACGGCGCCCGAAGTGCCCGAAGGTACGGCGCTGGTCAGCACCACGGTGCGCGAGGCGCTGCGCGATGCCATGGCCGAGGAGATGCGCAAGGACGAGCGCGTCTTCGTGATGGGCGAGGAAGTCGCCGAATATCAGGGCGCCTACAAGGTCACGCAGGGGCTGCTGCAGGAGTTTGGCGCGAAGCGCGTGGTCGACACGCCGATCACCGAATATGGCTTTGCCGGGCTCGGCGCGGGCGCGGCGATGGGCGGATTGAAGCCGATCGTCGAGTTCATGACCTTCAACTTCGCGATGCAGGCGATCGACCACATCATCAATTCGGCGGCGAAGACGAACTACATGTCGGGCGGGCAGATGCGCTGCCCGATCGTGTTCCGCGGCCCCAATGGCGCAGCGGCGCGCGTCGCGGCGCAGCACAGCCAGAATTACGCGCCCTGGTACGCCAGCGTGCCGGGCTTGGTAGTGATCGCGCCCTATAGCGCGGCCGACGCCAAGGGCCTGCTCAAAGCCGCGATCCGCAGCGACGATCCGGTCGTCTTCCTCGAAAATGAACTGCTCTACGGCCAGCATTTCGACGTGCCCGAGCTTGACGATTACGTGCTTCCGATCGGCAAGGCGCGGGTCGTTCGTCCGGGCAAGGACGTGACCATCGTCAGCTACTCGATCGGCGTCGGCGTCGCGCTGGAAGCCGCGCAGGACTTGATGGGCGAGGGGATCAACGCCGAGGTCATCGACCTGCGGACGCTGCGCCCGCTCGACAAGGCGACGGTGCTGGCCAGCCTCAAGCGCACCAACCGCATGGTGGTCGTCGAGGAAGGGTGGCCGACCTGCTCGATCGCCAGCGAGATCATCGCCATCTGCATGACCGAGGGCTTCGACGATCTCGACGCGCCGGTGATGCGCGTGACCGACGCCGACGTGCCGCTGCCCTATGCCGCGAACCTCGAGAAGCTGGCGCTGATCAAGTCCGCCGACGTCGTCGCGGCGGTGAAGGCCGTCTGCTACCGCTGACGTGGGCCTCAGCCCCGACAAAAGGCTGGCCTTCGCCTATGTGCCCGCGCGTCACCGCGGCCCGATCGAGGCCGTGTTCGCGATCGACGGCGCAATGGGCGACGTGCTTCGCTCGACGTCCGATCCAATGCTCGGCCGGATTCGGCTCGCCTGGTGGCGCGAGCGGCTCGAGGACCTCGATCAGGGCAAAGCCACGCCAGGTGAGCCGCGGCTCGAGGCTGTCGCGCACGCGCTGATACCTCGCGGCGTTCGCGGGCACGACCTGGCGGCGCTCGAGGATGGCTGGCTGCGGTTGCTCGATGACTTTCCGTGGGACGCGGGCACTGCCGAGGCGATCTGGTTTCGCGGGCGGCTGCTATTCGCGCTCGGCGCGCAAATGCTCGGCCGCACAAACGACGAAATCGAAGGCGCGGGCGGGTTGTGGGCACTGGTCGATGCGGCGCGCCATTGCAGCGACGCGCCGTCGCGCGACATGCTTGTGAGCCAAGCGCGGACATTTGCGCGGGGGCTGGGCGGCGTGCGCTTTCCCGTTGCCCTGCGTCCGCTGTCGATGCTGGCAGCGCTGGCCGCGCGCGATTGTCGCGCGCCGGGGCATTTCGAGCGCGAAGGGACGGCACGGCGCGCCGCGGCGCTGCTGCGTCATCGCGTGACGGGGCGAATTCCGCGCGCTTGAACTAGTTGGCGGCGGTTTCCTTGATCATCTGCCCGACCAATGTGCGCTGCTGCTGATCGGCCTTGCGGTCGAGCGTGATCTTGTACAGCCCCTTGAGGAACGCCTCGTCCCTACCGCTCAGCGCCTTGGGCGCCGCTGCCGGCTTGAACAGCGACAGGATCGAACCGTCCGGGGCCGCGCCGTTGCGAATCTCGGCAAGTCCGACCAGCGCGGCATAATCGATGATCGAGGCGAGCGATGCGCCGCTTGCGCGTTCGACATCGACCACGACCGTCGCCGAAGTGATCCCGCGCACCGTCAACGTGCTCACCAGGCTGCTGTTATATTGCGCGATCACGCTGGTGCGGTCGTTGATCGGAGGGTCGGCGCGATTGCCGCTGGCATCGGCGAAGGCGGCGCCGGGCGGGCTGAGCGGAACCGAGCCCGCGCCGTCGCTCGACTGGGTGCTGATGTTGTACCACCAGCGCACCGGCTGATCGCCGTTCTTGATGCGGTCCGCCTCGCTTGCGGACACGCGCGCGACGGGTGACAAATCCATCTTCGAGATCTTCCGCGCGACGGCCTTTCCGTCATCGGTGAAGGCGATGATGAGGTTGCCCCGGCAGCCTTCGCGGGCAAGCGGCACGCTGGCTCCCGTTGCAATATCGCGGATGCGCCGTTCAACCAATTTGGCGTGTTCGGGCCGGATGCCGATCACGTGGGGGCAGACGCCGCCGATCCACCGTGCCGCCTGCGTATGGCCGTTGGCGACGCCCAATTGGCGGATATAGGCCTGTGCCTGCCGCTCGGCCTGCTTGCGCGTTTCGCCGGTGACGACGATTTCGCCGTCGGGCACCTGGGTCAATGTCGCGGCGGCGGCGGTGGGCAAGAAGAACGCCGCGGTCGCGGCGAGGACGATGACGTTTCTCACATGCAGCCCTTTCATTACTGCGCCCGGCGGGCCTCGGCTTCGAGATCGGTCTTGAGGATGCGGTTGACGAGCGTGCGCCGCTGCTGCTCGGCGCGGCGGTCGAGGTGAATTCGGTAGAGCCCGGTAAGCATCGCGACGTCGCGCTTGCTAAGCTCGCTGACCGGCGCCTGCGGATCGAACATCGACAGGATCGACCGCTGCGGCGATGCACCGAATTTGATTTCGGCAAGGCCGACGAGCGCGGCATAATCGGTAATCGCGCGCAGGCTGTTGCCCTTGGCGCGCAGGACATCGACGATCACCGTCGCATGCTTGATCGTGCGCACCGATTGCGACGCGATGTGGCTGGACCCTTTGACGTTGAGAAGACCGTCGTCCCCGTAGCGGATGGCTGGGCCTTCGGGCTGGCCGCTGACGGCCGTTAGCAAGGCGGGATTGACGACGTCGGACGATCCCATGCCTTCGCGCGAGCGTACGTCGGTCTGATAGAACCAGCGGATCGGCGCCGCGCCCGTCCGGATCTCCTGCGCGACCGAGGCCGGCATGCCGCGAAGCAGCGCGCTGCCTTTCTGGGTCATCCGGGCAACGACCGCTTCGGGCCCATCGGTGAAGACGACGAGGAGGTTGGCGGCGCAATCCTCGCGGCCCAGCGGCGCGCCGACCTGGCGAACGAGTTCGCGGATCTGCCGGCGGACGATCACTTCCTTGTCGGGTGCAAGGCCAATTGCCTTGGGGCAGATCGGGTCGACCCAGCGCGCCGTCGGCCGCTCCCCCGCCGCAATGCCCACTTCGTTGACGTAGATTTGCGCCTGCTTCTGCGCTTCCTTCATGGTTTCGCCGACAACCACGATTTCGTCTTCGCGATTGGGTTGCGTGACGGTCGCCGCGACGGCGGCGCAGCTCCACCATGCAAGCGGCGCGGCCAGAAGATACAATCGCATGACGCCTCCTACGCGGGGAGAGCCGGTGGCGCGTGCGTCCAGCATTCCCCTGATCGTCCAAGACAAGGCCGCCGGCACTTCCCGTAACGAACGTTCGCGGACCCGCGCACAACGTCGCCTATCGCGCCCCGCGTTGACAAGCGGCATCCGACCGAAGAGCATTGCCCGCGCCGAATCTCCCATTCCTTGGGGGTTTCCCGAATGTTGCGTTTTCTTGCCGGGGCCGCGTCCTGCTTCCTGATGATGACCGGCGCCTTCCTGATCTGGCAGTCCCATGCGCAGGAGGCGCCGAGCCTGCCGCAGGCGCCACCGGTCACCGACGTTCCGTCGATGTCGACCGCACCTGCCCCACTGCAAGCGCCCGAGGCCACGCCGAAAAGCCGTGAGGAGCGACGCTTCTCGCGCGCCGACAAGGACAAGAACGGCCGGATCGAACGCGAGGAGCAGATGGCGCCGCGCCGCAAGGCTTTCGCCAAGCTCGACAAGAACGGCAACGGCACCTTGTCGTTCGACGAATGGGCGGTGAAGAGCATCGACAAATTCGCCGGCGCCGACCGCGACCGATCCGGCTGGCTGACACCGGCGGAGTTCGCGACCACGGCGCCTAAGCCGCCCAAGAAGAAACGGTGCGCGTGTTGAGGCGGCTTCGTTTGCTTCCGTCCCAATGCGTGATAACAGGGGCGAAATGAGCCTGAAATCACTGACTTACACCAGCCTGGCAAGGCTCGACTTGGATGCCGACGATCTCGAGAACATCCATCGCAGCGCGCGCGATTCGAATGTCATCGAGGGCATCACGGGCTTGTTGATCTTCAATGGCACGCACTTCCTCCAGATCGTCGAGGGCGCCCCACACGCGATCGACGACTTGGTCGAGCGCTTGCGCCGCGACCCGCGGCATAGCGCGATCGAGATCAGGGAAGAGCGCGAGATCGAGGAGCGCTGCTTCCCCGATTGGTCGATGGAGCTGGTGCGGGTCAGCGGAAGCTATCTGGAGGCGAAGGAGACGATCTCCGACCGCTTGCCGGAGGCCATTGCCCAACCGGTGCGCGAGCGGTTGATCCGGATGACCGAGGCGATTTCCGGGACCGTCAGCCTCTAGGCCGGCTCGGCGACCTTCGACCCTTCTTTCCATGCCGCAAAGGCTGCCCTAGCGCGGCTCGTGTACATCTTCTTACGGTCGCCTTTCTTGGCACGGGGCCCTTCCAGCGGGGGCATGAGGCCAAAATTGACGTTCATCGGCTGGAAGGTCTCGGCGTCGGCGCCGCCGGTGATGTGCCCGAGGAGGGCGCCCATCGCAGTCTCGACCGGCGGCGGGGCAAGCGTCTCGCCGCGGAGCTCGGCGGCGGCGAAGCGGGCGGCGAGGATGCCGACTGCAGCGCTTTCGACATAGCCTTCGCAACCCGTGATCTGCCCGGCGAAGCGGATGTTCGGTTTCGACTTCAATCGCAGTTGCGCATCGAGCAGGCGGGGCGAGTTGATGAAGCTGTTGCGATGGATGCCGCCTAATCGCGCGAACTCGGCGTTTTCGAGGCCCGGGATGGTACGGAAGATGCGCACCTGCTCGCCATGCTTCAGCTTGGTCTGGAAGCCGACCATGTTCCACAAGGTGCCGAGCGCATTGTCCTGGCGAAGTTGGACGCAAGCGTAGGGCCAGCGACCGTTCGGATGATCTGGGGTCGCGGTGTGCGGATTGTCGAGGCCGACGCCCTTCATCGGGCCGAATCGCAAGGTCTCGACCCCGCGCTCGGCCATGACCTCGATCGGCATGCAGCCTTCGAAGTAGGGCGTGTCCTTTTCCCACTCCTTGAATTCGGTTTTCTCACCCGCGTTAAGCGCGGCGACGAACGCCTGATATTGTTCGCGGTCGAGTGGGCAATTGACGTAATCCTTGCCGCCCTTGTCCCAGCGCGCGGCCATCCACGCGACGTCCATGTCGATGCTGTCCTTGTGGACGATCGGCGCGATGGCGTCGAAGAAGGCGAGGGCGTCCTGGCCCGTTTCCGCTGCAATCGCCGCGGCGAGGCCCGAGCCGGTGAGCGGGCCGGTGGCGATGATCGTCGGATGGACGGGGAGCGCGTCGATACGCTCTCGGACGACAGTGATGTTGGGATGGCTTTCGACCGCCTGCGTGACTTCCGCGGCGAAGGCGTCGCGGTCGACCGCGAGCGCCGAGCCGGCGGGAACGCGATGCTTGTCCGCCGCGCGCATGATGAGCGAGCCCATGTCGCGCATTTCGCGATGCAGGAGGCCAACCGCATTTTTCTCGGCATCGTCAGAGCGGAAGCTGTTCGAGCAGACCATTTCGGCGAGGCGGTCGGTGTCGTGCGCGGGGGTCGTATCGCCGCCGCCGCGCATCTCGCTGAGGCGCACGTGGAGGCCCGCTTCCGCCAGCTGCCAGGCGGCTTCGCTTCCCGCGAGGCCGCCGCCGATGATGTGAACCTGCTGCGTCATGTGCGCGTTCTCCTAGTCCCGCTGAAGAGGAGCGCAAAGCATGATCGACCACATGGGTATTGCCGTTTCGAACATCGAGCGGTCGAGGACATTCTACGAAGCTGCCCTGGGCGCCCTCGGCATGTCGGTACAGATGGAAGCGACGCCTGAGCAGACCGAAAGCGGCGGGACGGCGCTGGGCTTTGGCGTGCCTGGAGAAAAGATCTTCTGGATCGCCGATGAGGAGCGCCCGGGCGAAGGCACCCACGTTGCGTTCAGAGCCGACACGCGTGCGCAAGTCGATGCTTTTCACGCGCGCGGGCTGGAGGCAGGCGGCCGAGACAATGGTACACCGGGTCTGCGTCCGCATTACGGGCCGAACTATTATGCGGCGTTTGTCTACGACCCCGACGGCGCGAACATCGAAGCAGTCTGTTACGCCGCCGAATGAAGATTTTCACCATCGGCTACGAGGGCGCCACGGTGCCTGACTTTGTCGCGGCGCTACAACGGGCCGGAGTCGTCCGTGTAATCGATGTCCGCGCGGTACCCAACTCTCGCCGGCCCGGCTTTTCCAAGACGCCGCTTCGCAATGCCCTGGCGGAGGCGGGTATCGATTACGTGCACTTACGTGCGCTCGGCACGCCCGCAGAGGGCCGTGCCGCAGCGCGGGCGGGCCGCCATGCCGACCTTGAACGGATCTATGCCGGGCAACTCGAACTGCCAGAAGCCATCGCTCAAGGTGCGCAGATGCTTGAGCTTGCGCGCGAGGAACCTGCGGCCCTGCTGTGTTTCGAGCGAGAGCCGGCGCATTGCCACCGAACAATGCTGATCGACGCTATCGCGGCGGGCGCGGAGGTCGAACACCTCTTCGCCTGATACGCTCGTCGATGCCAATGCAGGACTCGTCGAATAGGGCAAAACGCATATTTCGCCACGGTTCGGCGCGCACTATGACCGCGCCATGTCCATGAGCATCGCCACGCCGCTGGCGGCGGGTAGCACGCCTAGTCGCCGCATCCTCCTTCTGACCGTCCTGTTCGGACTCTTCAGCTACGCTTTCCTCGCAATGCGCGGGGCGATGGTCGAAGAGGAATGGGCCATGTTGCTCAGCCTCCGCCGCGCCATTGCGGTGGCCGCGGGTGCTGGCGCCTATTGGATGGTGCTTAAGAAGCTCGAGACGCTCGAGCGGATCGAATTGGGCAAGGTGATTGGCTGGATCATCATGGCAACGCTGGCGATCCTGGTTGTCCGGCTGGCGACGACCAATTTTCGTCCGACCCATTGCCGCCGCTGCGCAACATCCGCTGGACGCTCGCGTGGAGCGGCTATTTCGGGCTGTGGGTCATGGGCGCGATCGCTTTTTGGGGCGGTACAGCACGCCATGTTGAAACCCCCGTCATGGAACGCGCCGCAAGTGGCACCATGGCCCGCGTCGTCCAGCCGGCGGCTGAGCCGATCCAGCCAGCCGATCTAGACTGGCTGATCGATAGCATCGCGGCCGAGACCGGCGGACTGAGCTATTCCGCGCGGCGCGAGGCCGCGGCGCGCATCTTCAATGCGGCCGGATATGAATGTGCTGACGACCCTGATGCGGCGCGCAACAACGCGCGCGTGCGCCTGGCGAGCCGGGTGGCTGCCGGGCTGGTGCGCGGCTAGACTTCGCTGGGCGCGGTCGCGGCGGTTTCGGCCTCGAGCAATGCTTCGATGTCGGGGATGGGCCGGTCGGTCATTTCCTTGTTGACCGTGCACAGGATGCGCCGCTCGACCTCCTTGTGCAGTTCCTTGCGCAGGACGCCGAGCGCCTTGGGCGGCGCAACGATGACCAGCGAATCGAAGTCGTTGCGCAGCGCGCGCGCCTTGAGCGTGTCTGCCGCGTCCTTCACCCAGCGGTCCTCTTCCTGCTGGTGGAAGTCGGTTTCCTCATAGGTCGAGCGGCCGTAGCCGAAGCTCTGCTGCTGCGTGCCCGGCGCATCGGTCTTCATGTCGGAATCCTTGCGGTCCTCCCGCTCGTCATGAGCCTCGGTCCTGAGGTCGATCTGGTTCTCATCGCCATGATTGCGGAAGAACAGGACCTTGCGGCCGTCAGCGACCAGAACGAGGGCATGATGGGGAAGGGGCATGAATCGTTTCTCCTTTAGTCTCCCTTGAAGAACGGCCCGCGACCAGCACGGTTGCGGTCACTCGTCGCACGCGCGGCGCGCCCTAAGCCTCCGGATCGGGATCGGCGGGCCGTTCCAGCTCGCTTTCGTCGACAACGGCACCGTCATCGGGCGCCAGTTCGGCATCCTCGCCGTCGAGCTCGTCATCCTCACTCTCGTCGATCTTGGCAACGCCGACAACATGTTCGTTGTCGGCGACGCGGAAGATGGTGACGCCCTGCGTATTGCGGCCGGCGATCCGGATGTCGGCGACCGTGGTGCGGATGACCTTGGCCTGGTCGGTGACCAGCATCAGCTGCTCGCCCTGGCGGACGGGGAAGCTGGCGACGACTTGGCCATTGCGTTCCGACGTATCGATATTGGTGATGCCCTGGCCGCCGCGATTGGTGCGGCGATATTCGTAGGCCGAGGAGCGCTTGCCGTAGCCGTTTTCGGTCACGGTCAGGATGAACTGCTCGCGTTCGGCCATTTCCGCGAAGCGGTCGCCATCAAGCGCGCATTCACCCTCCTTCTCCCCTTCCACGGGGCAAAGCGAAGATATGCCTCGCGCTCTTCCTGCGTGGTGCCGATGCGGCGCAGGATCGACATCGAGATGACCTCGTCATCGCCGAGCAGGCGCATGCCGCGCACGCCAGTGGAGGTGCGCGACTGGAATTCGCGCACATCGGTCGAGCGGAAGCGGATCGCCTTGCCCTTGCGCGTCGCGAGCAGGACGTCGTCCTCCTCGGTCAGCAGGGACACGCCGATCAGGCGGTCGCTGGTGTCGCTCTGCTCGTCACTGTCGTCGCCGTCCGAGTCCTCGCTGGTGCCGGCACCGAAGCGCATCGCGATCTTGCCCGCGGTCGGGATGTTGGTGAAGGCCGCCATGCTGTTGCGGCGCACCGTGCCGTGCGCGGTCGCGAACATGATGTGCAGGCCGCCCCATTCGGCTTCGTCCTCGGGCAGTGGCAGGACGGTCGAGATGACCTCGCCCTCCGCCAGCGGCAGCAGGTTGACCATCGGCCGGCCCTTGGCGGTGGGGCCGCCTTCGGGCAGGCGCCACACCTTCTTGCGATAGACGCGGCCGAGGTTGGAGAAGAACAGCACCGGATTGTGCGTCGACGTGACGAACAGGTTGGTGATCGCATCCTCGTCCTTGGTCGACATGCCCGAACGGCCCTTGCCGCCGCGCTTTTGCTCGCGGAAGACCGCCAGCGGGGTGCGCTTGATGTAGCCGGTCATGGTCACGGTCACGACCATGTCCTCGCGCTCGATCAGGTCCTCGTCCTCGATCCCGTCGGCGGCAGGCGCGATCTCGGCCACGCGCGGGGTCGCGAATTCGGCTTCGACTTCGTCGAACTCGGCGCGCATCACTTCGTAAAGGCGCACGCGATTGGCCAGGATTTCAAGCAGTTCGCCGATGCTTTTGGCGAGTTCTGCCAACTCGCCGCCAATCTCGTCGCGGCCCAGCGCGGTCAGTCGGTGGAGGCGCAGTTCAAGGATCGCCTTCACCTGCGTTTCGGACAGGCGATAGGCCGCGCCGCCCGATTGCGGTTCGACCGCCTCGACCAGCGCGATGTAGGACCGGATCTCGTCCATCGGCCAGTCGCGGGCGAGCAGCTTCTCGCGCGCTTCGGCCGGGCTTGCCGAGCCGCGGATCAGCTTGACTACCTCATCGAGGTTGGTGACCGCGACGACTAGCCCGAGCAGGATGTGGGCGCGTTCGCGGGCCTTCATCAGCTCGAACTTGGAGCGCCGCGTGATCACCTCTTCGCGGAACTTGACGAAGCTTTCGATGATGTCGCGCAGGGTCAGCGTCTCGGGACGGCCGCTGCGGATCGCCAGCATGTTCGCCGGGAAGGACGATTGCGCCGGCGTGTGGCGCCAGAGCTGGTTGAGCACCACGTCGGGGGTCGCATCGCGCTTCAGGTCGATGACGATGCGCACGCCTTCGCGGTTGGATTCGTCGCGAATGTCGGACACGCCCTCGATGCGCTTGTCCTTGGCGGCCTCGGCGATCTTCTCGACCAGCCCCGACTTGCCGACCTGGTAGGGGATTGCGGTCAGCACGATCGAGCGACGGTCGCCGCGGCCTTCCTCGACCGTATAGCGTGATCGCATGAGGATCGACCCGCGCCCGGTCGTGTAGGCGCTGCGGATGCCGGCCATGCCGAGGATGAAGCCGCCGGTCGGGAAGTCCGGCCCCTTCACATGTTCCATCAGGCCTTCGATGGTGATCGCCGGATCGTCCATATAGGCTTTGCAGGCGGCGAGGACCTCGCCCAAATTATGCGGCGGGATGTTGGTCGCCATGCCGACCGCAATGCCGCCCGCGCCGTTGACGAGCAGGTTGGGGAAGCGCGCGGGCAGGACCTGCGGCTCGCGCTCCTGCGCATCGTAATTGGGCTGGAAGTTGACAGTGTCCTTGTCGATGTCCGCAAGGAGGAAGTTGGCAACCTTGCCGAGGCGCGCTTCGGTATAGCGCATGGCGGCGGGCGGATCGGGATCCATCGAGCCGAAATTGCCCTGGCCGTCGATCAGTGGAACGCGCAGCGACCAGGGCTGCACCATGCGGGCGAGGGCGTCGTAGATCGCGCTGTCGCCGTGCGGGTGATATTTACCCATGACGTCGCCGACGATGCGGCTCGACTTGCGATAGGGCCGGCCGGCGACATAGCCCGCTTCCTGGCAGGCGTAGAGAATGCGGCGATGCACCGGCTTCAGGCCGTCGCGGACATCGGGCAGCGCGCGGCTGACGATGACGCTCATCGCGTAATCGAGGTAGCTGGTCTTCATCTCCTCGACGATGGAGATGGGCGCGATGTCGGGGTCGCCGCCCGAAGGCGGAATGCTGTCGGAGCGGTCGTCGACCGGCGGTTCGGAAGCCAAGGAAAATCCTGTCGTCTATGGGTGTACTGGGGACTGGAAGGCGGAACGCCGCCCCGCTGGACGTTGTAGGACATCCGCCGGGCGAGCGCCACCCCGCGCGCGTGTACACGCGCGCGAGGGCGGGATATTCAAAGGGAGTTCAGGCACCCTGGCGCAAAGGGTTGGCGTGCCCGCGCCGCGGGACTATCAGCCCCACGACTTTCTCCGCCTGCGGGATGCGGGCCTAAAGGAGCGATTTGATGAGCTTTTCCCTGCGCGCGTTGACCGCGCTTCTTCTTTCCGCCGCTGCCGTCCCCGCCATCGCGCAAGCCCCCGCAGCCGCAGCACCAGCGCAGGTGAAGCCGTCCAAGCAGGCGCTGAAGGCCATCGCCGAGCTGCAGGCCGCGACCAACGGCACCGACGTCGCGCTGATCAAGGCCAAGGTGGCCGAAGCGCAGGCCGTCGCCGCGACGAAGGAAGACCGTTATCTGATCGGCCAGATGCAGGTGAAGGCCGCGCTGGCGACCAATGACATGACGCTTGGCGCAAGCGGGCTCGATGCAATTGCCGCGTCGGGCTATCTCGACAACAGCAAGGTCGCGTCGCTCTACACCAGCCTTGGCGTCAAGGCTTATAACGCCAAGAACCTGCCGCAGGCCGAGCAGCTTTTCACGCGCGCCGCCGCGCTGGATGCCCGCAATGTCGAGGCGTTGAGCTTCCTTGGCGAGGCAAAGTTGGCGCAAGGCCAGAAGCCGCAGGCGGTGGCCGCTTTCCAGCGAGCGATCCAGGCGTCCGGCGCGCAGCCCAAGGAAGCGCTGCTGAAGCGTGCGCTCGGCGCCGCTTATGAGGCGCGCTTGCCGGTGGCGGCGGACATCGGCCGTCAGTGGATCACGCTCTATCCGGGGCCGGAGAGCTGGCGCACTGCCCTTGCGATCTATCGCAACACGTCCAAGCCCGATGCCGAAACCACCCTCGACGTGCTGCGCCTGATGCGTTCGGCGGGGGCGCTGACCACGCCGGCGGACTTCACGCTCTACGCCAGCGTGCTGACCGACCAGTCCAACTTCATCGAAGCGCAGAACGCGCTCGACCAGGCAATCACCGCCAAGCGGATCGATGCCACCAACGTGCAGATCTCGGGCATTGCCGGCACGCTCAAGGCGAGGCCGAAACCGACAGCAGCCGAGCTGGATGCCGCGGCGAAGAGTGCGCAAAGTGGCATGGCGCTGCTGCGCATCGGCGACCGTTTCTACGGCCTGGGCGACTTTGCAAAGGCGGCCGCGCTGTACAAGCAGGCGGCGTCGAAGGGCGCGGATGCGAACCTGGTGAACATGCGTGTCGGCGTTGCTCTTGCTGCAGCCGGCGACAAGGCCGGGGCGACGGCGGCGTTCAATTCGGTGACGGGTGCGCGCGCGGACCTGGCCAAATTCTGGCTGCTGCACCTGCAGACCCGCGCCTAGCAGCGATCTGCCGAGAGCGGGAAAGAGGGCGTCGGTGGAAGTCACCGGCGCCCTTTTTGCGTTGCGTATCCATGCCTTGTGGTGACCGTATCATCCCGGGACGGTCATTTCTCGCTGCCTAGCGCGGTGCGACCGCCTCCATCAATCGTCGGTTCACCTGTCTTCGCAGCTACGGGATTCACGTGCGTTTCGACGATCGCCTGCTCACTGTCCTGAACCAGCCGGCCGGCGACCGCCACGATGCTGCGGTGCGCTGGCGCCAGCTGGTCGACCTTGTCGCGCGCGCGGGGCAAGGCGGCGCGAGCCCGGTCGTCAGCCAGGCGCTCGATTCCATTCGCGCCGAAGCGGACACGGTTGACGAACATTTGCGTGCGGCGGCTGCACGGGCCGTCGCCGCCTTGCCGCTTCCGCCCGGCCTCCTCGAATATTTTGCGTCAGACCGATTGTCGGTTTCCGCCCCGGTGCTGGCTGCGGCCAAGCTGGACACCGTGCAGTGGCGTGCGCTGCTGGGCGTGGCGGATGACGAGACACGGCGTTTCATCGAAACGCTCCACCCGGAGCTTGGCGCGCCCGAAGCCGATCTGACCGAAGCGCTTGTCGAGCACCCGGAGCCCAAGCCGACGCCAGCGCTGGAGCGGGAGCCGGACCCGCAAGAACAATCCGCCGGCCCGTCGCTGCACGATGTGGTGGCGCGGATCGAGCGCCGCCGCCGCGGCCGCGCCGGTTCTGCGTCACCGATCGGGCCGGCGGTCGCGGCACCCGCCGGTGCGCCGACACTGTTCCGTTGGGAATGCGACCCGAGCGGGGAGATCGTCTGGGTCGAAGGTGCGCCGCGCGGCGCCCTGATCGGGCGATCGATCGCGCGGCCCCAGGAGATCGAGGGCGACCGGATGGACGGCGAGGTGGTGCGCGCCTTCGCCATGCGCGCGCCATTCCGCGACAGCGGGATGACGATCGGCGGTGAGGGATATGCGGCAGGAGACTGGAAGATCAGCGGCGTTCCCGCCTTCGAGCCTGCGGACGGACGCTTTGCGGGGTATCGCGGAGTCGCGCTGCGGGAAGTCCCCGCCGATCTGCCGGTCGAGACGCGCGATGCCGGTCCCGACCCGGATTCGCTGCGCGAGCTGGTGCACGAGATCAAAACCCCGCTGACCGCGATCATCGGCTTCGCGCAGATCATCGATGGGCAGTTCTTGGGTCCGGCTGACCGCCGCTATCGCCAACGGGCGGGAGACATCGTCGAGCAGGCGCAGCTGCTGCTCGGTGCAATCGACGACCTCGACTTTGCCGCGAAGGTGCATTCCGGCGGCGGCGGGGGGCGGGTCGATCTCGCCGAATTGCTCGAGCGGACCGCCGAATCCGTGCGCGAGTTGTCGTTGGAGCGGCAAGTCCAGCTGGAAGTTCCGCGCGCCCAGCGCATCGCGCCCGCGGCGGTCGAACCCGAATTGGCCGACCGTCTGATGTTCCGGCTCTGCACGTCGATCATCGAAGCGTCGCAAGCGGGGGAACGGCTCCGCCTGTCGGTCGACGAAAGCGGCGGTCGTTGCCGCTTTTCGATCAGCCGGCCCAACCTGCTGCGCGGGATCGGGAATTCGGAACTGTTCGACGCTGCAACCGCACCCGCCGACGATGAGGTCGCAAGGGCGGCATTCTCGCTCCGCCTCATTCGCGGCCTGGCGCGGGTTGCCGGAGGCGAGCTGGCCGCCTCCGCAGCAGGGTTCGCCTTGCTCTTTCCGGTCGGCTGACTTGGCGGCCCCGCCTGTCCGGTTTATCCGGGGTGACGCCGGGGAGGGCCTGTAGCTCAACGGTAGAGCCGGCCGCTCATAACGGCTAGGTTGCGGGTTCGAATCCTGCCGGGCCCACCAAGGTTTCGATCAAAGCGATACTTTGGTCGTCTTGTCCCCGGGCCAAAGTGCGACTTTTGGCCGATTTCGTGCCGAGTAGCGTGAAGCGCGGCTTCGGCGAAGGCATGCCACGGATTTACTCCGTGACGGCCCCACCGTAAGCGGCGTCGGCACGTCGGGGAGTGGCGCAGTCTGGTAGCGCATCTGCTTTGGGAGCAGAAAGTGCAATTTAAAAAAACCTAGGATAGACAATACTTTAGGTATTGTTCACGTCCAAGCGTTGGCTCTCTAGCAAGCACCCAGCAAGCACGGGCAGGAATGTCGATTATTGATCGCTCCTTACGGGCGCCACCGATTCTCGCTCTTGAACCGATGCGGCGGTATCCACCCATCGTCTTCTAAGGGGTGCTCAGATGCCGCGACGCTGGCTCCAGCGCGCTTAATCGCAGCAAACTCGGCTCGTCGCGGCATCGAAGCCATTCCCATGTGTCCGCGATCTATCCTTTGCTTCGGCTGCCCGCTTCAAAATTCCTAGCGCGAAGCCGAAGACGCCCCAAATAGGGTTAGATCAGGGAGGACGCTGCGCCGCCAAGCGCGCTCCAGCAAGAATAAAGTTGTGCTTTTCTGCCTCGTTGCAAAGCGAAGCCGTCGCACGTCGATTATGATCGGTGACCTTATTGATAAGGTCCCAATCATGTGCGGATCAGGTCGCGCCAGGCTTCAAGTGGATCCCAACATTGAACCCGTGAAACAGCGTCAGATGAGCGTCGAGGATGCACGCGGCGGCGACTGACGCCTGAGCGATAGGATTTTCGAAACGCTCCCGAATTTCTTTTGTAGTCCGAGGATCGATGCGGGCAGCCAAGTTGATGAGCGTCGTTAGACGTTTTAGGTTCGCCTCCACGCTGCCTGCCCGCTCGGGTAGTCGACTCTCTGCAAGTTCCGGCGCGTTGCGGATCGACCGTTTAAATTCGGTTCCCTCTCGTGAATAAACGTAGCCCACGGACGCGTTGGCTTCGAACGATACCCAGTGTTGCTTCGTCTCATTGGGCAAGGATATGTCCTTTGGAGAAAATAGGGCAGTCGCTTCATCGACAATCCGTCTCGAGAGGAACGCGCGGTTGAGCGCGGCCGTGTTTGGCACCTGGCTCGTCACGTAGAGGACTTCCTCACCGCTGTTTTGCAGACGCTGTAAGGCTTTGTGCTGGCGATACTTGGCTTTTTTTAGAAGGTGCATCCGGTAGATGGGGCGACTGCTAAGCCGGAAATCTGGCCGTGCGAACTCCGTTGCCAGCTGTGAACGAACCACGAAGCTGCGCTTGAACTGGAAGTAGACGGGTGTGGCCCCGTCAAGAATGCCAACATCATAGCCCTTATCCGCTTCCGCAGCCTGCGTGATGAAGTCGGGCGCGGCAGGAAAGTAGCCACCCCTAGTGTAATAACGTTCAAACTCACGCAAGAAAGCGAAGCCGAAGGTAAGTTCGGAAAATTCGGGTAGCGGCATTTCTTCCCCCAGTTGAACAGCGCGCTAGAACGAGGCGCTAGAACGGGACGTCATCGTCTAAATCATGCGCGGGTCCGTCCTTGTGCTTCCGGGGCATCAGCAGCCCCCTGGACACCGGCAGCGGCTTCTCCTGGCGCTGCCGCTCGTGGAAGAGGCGGCGGGGGGTGAGCGGCACGAAATGCATCTAGAAACGCTTCGCGATCATTCACCCGGATCATCACCGGGTTAGATGAGGAGGATGCCTTGCCAAAGAAAACGGCATGCCGCTGCGGCAATGTCGGCAGAACCTGCGCGTAGTCCCGACCGATGTAGTTCGAGAGAAACTCTCTGCTCGTCTCGTCGAACGATCGAAGTGCGAAAACCGTATTGCATTGATTGAGGATGCTCTTGGTCACGTTAGCGGTGCGCTGCGTGATGAGCAGGCAACCTAATCCATACTTTCGACCTTGCAGGATTGCTCGCGCACTAGCGGCGGTTGCCTGCTTGTCACCATCGGCGGCGACCGAATTCCACTCTGGAACGAGCGTGTGGGCTTCCTCATAGACAAGGCACAGTCGAGCATCGTCCGTCATGCCCATTTCCTGGCATGCCGTCAGTGCTTCCTCGGAGAATATTGCAGTAATCTCAGCAGCGGTGAGCGTCGCCATCGCGGCATTGCCGGCATACGGCTTTGAGTCTTGCCGGCTCACTTCAAACTGGGAGGGATTGAGTATGCGAAGGTTCCGACCGGAGGCAGGGTCCAGAAAAGCCTTCAGCTGCTCTCTCACCTTCGCCCGGAAAGCTGGTCGGCTACCACCCGCTTCAACGTCCGGCTTCACCTGCCGACCTTCGCCCGCGGCTCGAAGCTGCTCATCAAGCTTCTTCTCGTGATCAGCGTCGAGAAATGCCGCGAGTTGGACGGCGTATTGATTGGTCAGGTCAAGGCAGAGGACCTTGATTCCAGCGGCAAGCATCCGCTCGACAAGTTCCAACGCCAGGAAGGATTTGCCCACGCCCAAAATGCCTAGAATGGCCGTGTTGTGCGTCACGCCATCTGATGGCGAATAAGCCATATGATAGGTCGTATCGGGGAAATGGCCGACTGCCTCTGGTTCAACCGGCGCGTCCTCCTTTTGCCTTAGGAATACGGGTGAATTGATCGGGGGCAGCCAAGCAACTGGGCGGAAGCGGCCGGCGTCCGCGTCCCATGTGCCAATCTTTCGTGCTGCCGCTCGCACGTAACCGTATTTGTTCTTCTGCTGGACAATCTCGTCACGAGTGACGCCCTGGATGATCTGATAGAGAACCGTAGCCGTGCCGATCGAAGCTTCGACGAGCCGGCCCTCTGCAAGTTCTTGGCCGTCGATCACTTCCATCTGAAGCGTCAGTAGATCTGTGTCGGTGTCGACAATCCCGCAAAGGCTGGTGATCTGCGAGAGGATTGGAACGGCCGCCCGTTGTTCCTCGGTAAAGGCGACAACCTGCGCCGTTCCCGGCTTCCCTACGGGAGCCACATGTCCTTCAGGGAACGGCTGGCTCAGCACTCGGACTAGATTCCCTTCATCCCTCCCAACTTCGTTAAGCACGACGCCAGCAGTAGACGGCCCATACTCATCTGACAGCAAAAGCACCGTGCCGCATGATAGCGGCCGGTTGTCGGTTTGCCGCAACAGCACGATACCCGGCGACTGATAAGCGCAAAGGTGGCCCACGATGTCTCTAGGAGGGAGTGTCGGTCGGTTGCCGACCCAACGGATTAAGTCGAACAGATGTTCGATTGGTCTAAGCGAGATAACAAGCCAAGCACCCAATATCGCAAACACCTGGTTCGGGCTTTGGCGATGGAAAAGCCAAACTACCGCAACGATTACTACCGTGTAGATGACGGTGGCATTTCCCAAGCCTCTTACGATCCTCTCGATCGCGAGGAGCCAAGTCCGCGTCTCCTCATTGCCTGGCCGTCGCATCAGTAGGATCGCGACTCCTACGGCAAACACGATAGCCGTCCATGCGAGCGCGATGCTGACTACGATCTGATCTGTGGTGGTGGGGGAGGATTGGCCGAAGTTAATAGAGGGACGGTGACGAGCATCGTCGCAAGTGAGAAGAAGGCGTTAACTGCCGCATCGTCCGTTGGCGTGTAGTGAGGATTTAGAACACGGCTGGCGAAAACTAGGCTGGCTAAGCCGCTGAATAGCCAGATGTCGTTGTCATCCACCTTGAAGGAATGGTCGATTACGAAATACTGCACGGCGAGTAGGGCGACGACGTAGCCAAGCGCCGCCCACAACCGTGAGCGTCGTTGTGCTTCGCCAGCGCTCGTTTGGCTGCCTTTGCTCACGACTTCTTGCAATTCTGAATAACGCCGAGCATCAAACGGGATAGCACGGTCTCTTCGCCTTGCAAGCTGTCGCCTCGAAGCATTTTGCTACATATATGTTTCGCAGGCCTCTGCCCGTGTCATCATGTTATCTCTTCCAGCATAGGGCAAACCATTACGACGCTGGCTCCGATGATACGCTTCTGGTTTCGCTTCCAATCGGTCGAGATACCCACCAATTTAGGCTTCGCCCAAGGCCGCACTCCATCTAAGCCCATCAGCGGCATTCCGAAGATCGCGCCTCCGCTTTTCCCGATCGGATCGCGGACGATCACATGGCCTTCTGAACGATCCCAGGCTCCGTCTTTCTTGTCGAAATCGACTGAGACAAAGCCGCCAAGTTGCTCACGACCTGTATTTGAATAGACTTCCATCGGTGTATCGAGCGTCAACTTGTCCGTGCGCTTCGATGCCGTGTGCGGATAGCCGACTACGCTTGCGTAGAAGCGACCGTCCGGCGCGGCCACAGGGCCGAGTTGATCCTCGTCGAGGAAAGGGACGTGAGACAACGCTTCGACGCTCTCTGAATCGAGCGCAACGGCGGCCAGATCGTGCGCTTCGGCAATTATGAAAGTGCCAGCCAGCTGCCGCGCGTAACCGTCGGCGCCGAAGTAGAACAATGGCCGATCGGCATTTCGGCTGAGGACGTGGTTGGCAGTCACAAGGCACTTCCGGCCGTGATAAGTCAGGGCGACTGCGCTTCCCTCCAGGAACGGTCGATCCGACTTTGATCGGATAACGGGAATGACGCAGTGGCGAACATGCTCGTTCCCCGCGTCGACCGCAGCACGTGAGATAGCGTTGATCGGGATTTTGGCGGTGAGACGGGCTTGATTGCCGCGATGTCTTAGTCGGAAGTGCATCAAAGATTTGAACGCGCTGGTGACTGTAATGTCGCATCGTAAAATGCTGTTGCGTTGTGGAATGTGGCACAGGGCGCTGATGAGCGTGCCGGATGGAGGATCTGGGGCAGCGCTGCCGTCCTGGTGGAACAGCCAATGGTCCATCTACCTCTGCTCCGCTTTCTCGCCGTCATCTGCTGGGCATTGGCACAGGGCATGGCGTTCCCGATCCACAGAACGCCCATAGTTATTTAAGGCTCGGGGATCGGCGCTGAGCCGTGATCCGGTTTGGCGGCGCGACGCGCACGAGGCGGTCTTTGCTTAGCTTTCGCCTGCACTTTTTCTCAGGTTCAGTCGGAGTGCCTTTGCAAATGGGGCTGATCGAATTTGCACCGCTGTCCTGAGAATTAGCTTGTATGGAACCGCTGGATCGGATGCCCGGTCGCCTGCACCACGTGTGGGGGCATGATGCTCCATTCGCGAAGACTTGCTCTTCGGCCTCCGTTTTTTCACATTCATCCGTTCAACCTTGCGGGGGGACGTTGTGGCGTTCGGGGCGATTGCAGGAATACCCGTAGGAACTCACTTCGAGCGTCGTGCTGATGTGGCCGCGGCTGGAGTGCATCGGGCTTTGATAGGCGGCATTGTGGGCCGGCCGGACGCCGGCGCTGAGTCGATCGTCGCCTCAGGCGGTTACGAGGACGATGAGGACCTTGGTGATGTAATCATCTACACAGGGCAGGGCGGGCGTAATCCGGAGACTGGGCGGCAAGTTGCCCACCAAAGCTTCACACGGGGCAATGCAGCGCTCGTCACTAGCTGTCTGCGGGGCATTCCGGTCCGCGTGGTCCGAGGCTCTACCAATGCGGGCTACACTTACGCCGGCCTCTTCCGGGTCGACGAATACTGGATGGAGCAAGGCCGCGCCGGTTTTCAGATTTGCCGGTTTCGCATGGTTGCGGAAGAAGAAGCAGGCGAGGACCGCGTAACGCCACCACAGCCGGCAAAACGGATTGCGACCACTGTTCTGCGTATCGTCCGCGACACCAAGGTGAGCCAGCAGGTTAAGGCACTAAACGACTTCACCTGCCAAGTCTGCGGAACGCGGTTGATGTGTGTCGGCGGTCCTTATGCTGAGGGTGCGCACATCAGACCGCTTGGAAAGCCTCACAACGGGCCTGATGTCCTCGAGAATCTTCTATGCTTGTGCGCGAACCATCACGTTCTCTTCGATCACGGCGGCTTTGTCATCGACGAGGGTTATCTGGTGCTGGGTCTAGGTGAACCGACGCCACTATTGGGGATGACTAAGCCCGGCCAGCAGTTCCTGGCATATCACCGCAGTCTCTGGCAGCAGACTTCTATTCTGACATCCGAGAACAGCCTGATGCTGGTGAAAGAATGGGAAGAATAGCAGCGCAGTGGGCGCGGGGCTGCGCCCTTATTGCCGTCGGACGGTGAATCGGACGCCGCCAGAATCGGGGGGCGCGTCTTGAGTCGGATTGGGATGGTTCACGTTCAAATTGATGGGCTACCTCGTCCAATAGCCTGCATGGAACCGTCAGAAGCGATGCCCCGTCGCCTGCACCACGTATCCCCCTTTGGTGCGTGACAGCCCCCTGAGAAGCCGCCCACTGCGTGGTATACTATATGTGGATCAATTATCGCGCCTGCGACGCTTGTGAAAAAGTGGGTCAACGGGCCACAATTTCAGCCTCGTCCCAGTCCATGAGGAGATGCGATGGCTCAGTAATCGCGCCCGTCATGGCCGATTTTTGCACACGTCTTTTGTCTTCCTTCGGCGCCCAGTGCTTAAAGTCGCGGCTGGCTGGCTCGTCGTTGTGCGAGTGCTGAGTCAGGACATAGGTCGTCGCTCGCCGCGTCTTAACGCTGAAGCTACCCTTGGCCTTAATCCGAAGAAACCCACGATCCGCTAGTTCTTCGATGTAGCCGGCAGCGGTCGTGTGGCTCGTCACACCCACGCGATCGGCCGCGTCCCGTTGCGACAGGAACAGCTTACCGTTGTTCGCGCCGTTATAGAGGCGATTAAACTCGACCAACATTGCTCGCGCCCCAGGCGACAGGCTGCGATAAGCGGGCGTTTCCAGCAGATTGAAGTCCAGCTTCACGAAGCGATCCGGACGCGTGCTGCGGCCCGTAGCGTCAACATGGTTCTTCCTGCGTTTTCGGCCCATCACTGCACCCCCACGCTGCTGGTGCTGAAGTGCGCGTTGCTGTCGAGCCAGTCACGAAGATCGCAGTAGCTATAGCCCACGCGCCGGCGCATCTTGCGGAACCTAGGACCGTCACCCCGAACCCGGCACTTGTCGAGGAAACTCTTGCTTACCCCTAGATACTCGGCAGCCTGCTGCGGCGTCAGCAGCGGGGGCGGGAGCGGTGTCGGTTGCTGTTGGACTTGCGTGGTCATGGCCATCCCTCGTTGGAAGATGGCCACTTCAAATACCCGCATAAGCTACTGTCGCAACAAGTCTTTTATAATATGATTCGCCCGATTTTTTCAGAGAGCTGACCGATTTTTTAAATTTTCTGAGGACACTTGACTCGGCTAGGCAGCCTCGCGAACCGCGTCGGGTTTTTTGCTTACGAGCGCCGTAATATGATCGGCCCATCGCTGCGCGGCACGCTGCATTTCAGCACGGTAGTCGTGGCGCTGGTAAACAGCCGCCACACCCTCTCGCACGGCGCGGTTGGCCAATGCCTCGACTACATCCCGATGTTCCCCGAGACGCTGCATTCCCGTGTGGACCGAGCGCCGCAGGTCGTGGACCTTCCAAGGGAGAGGCGGCGGCAGCTTGGTGACGGCCAGTTCCGCCGCGAACAGCTTGTCGATCTTTCGCTTCCAGTAGGACCAATTCTGAATTGGGCCGTTTCCTGACGCAGTGAACAGATAGCCCTTCTTCGTTCCCGTCGCCTTCAGAAGGGTGATCACTTGCGTCGAGAGCGGCACGATGTGCGACTTCCCGTTCTTCGTGCGCGTCGCAGGAATGGTCCATTGCGCCTCATTCAAGTCAACTTCCGTCCAAACCATATCGGCCACTTCATCACGCCGCTGGCCCGTGAAAATTAGCGTGCGAACTGCGCGGCTGTAAGGATGATCCAGCTTCTCTGTCGCCCGATAAAGCGCCGCCAACTCGTGGTCGTTAAGGTAGCGCTCGCGCGCCGCTGGTGCCTTCGGAAGTGCAATGCGGTCCATCGGTGAGTGATCAAGTTCACCGCGCTCGACGGCCCAGTTGAGCAGCTTCCGAAGGACGGTGCTGGTGTTTTTTGCGATTCCCGGCCGATTCTTCAGCTTATCGAAGAGCGCCGTCACATCCCGTTTGGCGATCGATGGCAATGGCGTTGACCGAAAATGTGGCACCACCTCCCTTCGGAGCAGGCGTGCGCCCTCGTTCTGCCAACGCTGCCAATTTTGGGGCAAATACTCTTTGATGAAACGCTCGGCATATTTGTCGAAGGCGAGCGTGACTGCATCGTTCCGGCCCTGCTGCTTTACGGCTTGAGGATCGATACCCTGCTGCTTCACCGCGAACGCGTGACGCTCAGCCTCATCCCGGGCTGTGTCGGGTGTCCAAGGCGACCCGTGCTTTCCAATGCTGATCCGCTTTGGAGTCACACCACGCCCGCCGAGCCGGTATTGGTAAAGGTAAGTCTTCGTCCCCGTTGGCTCGATCTTCAGTCCAAACCCCTTCAACTGGGTGTCCCAAATGAAGGTTGCCTTGACTGCCGGTTTCGCCTCATCCACCACGCGCTTGGTCAGTTTTGCCCGCATCAACAATCACCCTTCCGTAAGCACGCAGTAAGCACCGGACGGGTAATTGGGTCAATGACTGTCCAAAGCAGTGCTATGGGTAGCAAACCTAAAGCACGAAAAACGTGGACTATTTTTTACGTCGGGGAGTGGCGCAGTCTGGTAGCGCATCTGCTTTGGGAGCAGAGGGTCGCAGGTTCGAATCCTGTCTCCCCGACCATCGCGCATCTCGCCCTGTCCGGGGGACAGGGCGAAGGGCGCGATCGGCTGCTAGCTACTGGTTGTTGGTCTCGACGTTGGCATCCACGTCGACGTCGATGTCGGTGTTCTGCACCTTGTCGGCGGTATCCTGGACGTCGTTGGCGATCTTCCCGCCGACATCTTCGGCGAAGTTGCCGACGTCCGCGACCGCATTTTCGGCCGCGTTCTGGTCATATTGGACGGTCATCGAATCATTCGCGTCGTCGCTGCTGACGTTGCAGGCAGCCAGCGCCAGGACAATCGGCAGTGCAAGCATGATGCGCATCGAGTCGTTCCTTTCGAATGGATTGGGTTTAACGCCGCGAACGCCTTTTCGGCTCCGGCCCAATGCCTCCGCTTAGCACGGCGAGCATCGTGGTCCATGCGGCGACATTCTGCTGCAAATCCTTCTTGTCGATCTTGTCGAGCGTGTCGTCCTGCGTGTGGTGCAGGTCGAAATAGTGCGTTCCATCCTGCTGCAGTTCGACGCCGGGGAGGCCGTCCGCAAGCATCGGGCCGATGTCGGAGCCGCCCGCGCTGTCGAGCTCACCGGGCACGATCCCGAGGGGGCGAGGGCCCTTTGCAGCGCCTGCGCTTCGGCCTTGCGCGCCGGCCCAAGATTGCTGTTGACGCGGTAGATGCGGCCCGCGCCGAAATCGCTTTCGGCCAACGCATAATGCAGCTGCTTGCCGTATTTGGCGCGATAATCGAGCCCGCCGAACAGGCCGACCTCCTCCGCGCCGAACCAGACGATACGGATCGGGCGGAGCGGACGCCCGGCGTTCATGATGCGCTTGGCGGCCGCGGCGACGATCGCGCAGCCGGCGCCGTCGTCAACCGCGCCGGTGCCGAGGTCCCAGCTGTCGAGGTGGCAGGCGACGAGCACCGGAGGCGCGTTGGGATCGCGACCCGGGACGTCGGCGATGACGTTGCCCGACTGGCCTTGCGTCATCCGGTTCTGCAGGTTGAGACGCAAGGTGACCGGCTGCCCACGCTTGAGGATGCGCTGAAGCTGCTCGGCATCGGGAAGTGAGAGCGCCGCGGCGGGGATCGGCGTCGCGCCGTCCGCCCAGGTCTGTACGCCGGTATGCGGATTGCGGTGATAATCGGTACCGATCGAGCGGATGACGATCGCCAGCGCGCCCTTGCGGCTGGCGACCGACGGGCCTTCGCGGCGCGGGCGGCCGAAGGCGCCGTAGCTCGACCCGTCCTGGGTGCGCGGCATGGCGTGCGAGACGAAGACGATCTTGCCGCGCACGCTGGCGTCAGGCGCGGCGATGAGGTCGTCGATCGTATCGAAACCGACGACCTCGCCCTGGATTCCGCCGAGCGGGGTGGCGGCGCTGTTGCCCAGCGCCGTGACCGCAAGCGGCTGTGGGAAGGGGGCGACGACGGCCGCGCTTTCGCTGTCGATGTCGCGCGACCAGACGGGCATCGGGAAGGTGTCGACGCGGACATTGGCGAAGCCGAGCGCGGTGAGCTTGCGCACCGACCAGTCGCGGGCGCGGGCCTCGGCGGCGGTGCCGGCAAGGCGCGGGCCGACTTCGGTGGTCAGGCCTTCGACGATGTCCCAGGCAGTGTCGTCGTCGAGCGCCGCATCGCGCAAGGCGGCGACCTTGGGGTCGACGGGGGTCTGGGCGAGCAGCGGGGTGGCGGCAGCCATAAACAGGGCCGCGAAGGCGGAGCGAGTCATGTGCAGCGCCTAGGGAGCGCTGCCGGCAAAGACAATCACAGAAGGCGCATCTGCGCGCCTTCGGGTGGGCGGAAGAGGTCGGTGCGCAGCGGGAATTTGGCGTGGCGCAGGCCGTGCTTCTTGGTCGCCAGTTCGAACCGCGTGCGCAGCAGGTCCGCCCACGGCCCTTGCCCGCGCATGCGCGAGAAGAAATTGGGATCGTTGTCCTTGCCGCCACGCAGCGAGCGGATGGTCGCCATCACTTTGCCAGCGCGGTCGGGGAAATGTTCGTCGAGCCAGTCGCGGAACAGCGGCGCGACTTCGAGCGGAAGGCGGACGGGTAGATAGAAGCCGCCCGGCGCGCCCGCGGCGGCGGCGGCCTCGACGATCTGTTCGAGTTCGTGATCGGTGATCTGCGGCACGACGGGGGCGATGGCGACGTAGCAGGGCACGCCCGCGGCGTTGAGCGCCTTGACTGCGGCGAGGCGTTTGCGCGGTTGCGGCGCGCGCGGTTCGAGCGTTCGTGCGATCTTCGGGTCGAGCGAAGTGACCGACATGGCGACGCAGGCCAGGCCAAGGTCGGCGGCGGGCTTGAGCAAATCGAGGTCGCGCAGCACGCGGTCGGACTTGGTGGTGATGGTGAAGGGATGGCGCGTTTCGAGCAGCAGCTCGATCAGCGCGCGGGTGATCCGCCAGCGTTCCTCGATCGGCTGATAGGGATCGGTGTTGGTGCCCATCGCGATCGGGCGGCATTCGTACCCCGGTCGCGACAGCGCGGCGTGGAGCAGTTGCGGCGCGGTCGGCTTGGCGAACAACCGGCTTTCGAAATCGATTCCCGGCGACAGATCGTGAAAGGCGTGGGTCGGACGCGCAAAGCAATAGATGCAGCCATGCTCGCACCCGCGATAGGCGTTGACCGAACGGTCGAACCCGATGTCGGGCGAACTGTTGCGGGTCAGGATCGCGCGTGGATGTTCGATCGTGACCGAGGTGCGGCGGCGCGGTACGCCGTCGAGCGCCTCGACCTGGTCGAGCCATTCGCCATCGGCCACCCGCTCCTTGAGATTGAAGCGCGTAGGCGTGGTGTTGCGGGTCGCCCCGCGGCCCTGGCTCGACTCGATCGGCATGCCCGCAGCCTATGCCGCAGGCAGGAACATATCAAAAACGTTCTAATGCGAAAGTTGCGTTTGCCCCGTCGGGAATGCAGGCCAGTGATGTTCCGCCATCGCCTTGAGCGTGGGCGTCGGCTGGCGGTTGAGACCCTGGTACACCCACATGTTTCGCAGCACCGCGGGGACGTAATAGCGCGTCTCCCAATAAGGGATGCTTTCGATCCACAGAAGCGGATCGCCCTTGTCGTTGATCGCCGCCCAGCGGCCGACCGGAAGTGGGCCGCTGTTGTACGACGCGATGACGCGCGGAAGCTGGCCGGCGGTCGCCGAGTGACGCCGCATCATCTCGATGAAGCTCTGCCCATATTCGAGATTGTAGATCGGGTTGGTCAGCGATCCGCGCGAATAGGGCAGGCCGCGGGCACGGGCGATGTCCTGCGCGGTGCCGGGGCGGACCTGCATCAAGCCGACCGCGTCGGCCGGGCTGACGGCGGCGCGGCGGAACGAGCTTTCCTGGACGATATGGCCGAATGCCAATGCGGGATCGACGCGCCAGCCGTTGAGCGGGCTCCAGCGCGGATTGGGATAGCGGTCGGCGGCATCGGCCACCGCGCCCCATTGGCCGTTATTGGCGAGCCACAGCTGCGCGGCGGGGAGGTCGAGGCGCTTGGCGAGCTGGATCAGCGCGTGATGTTCGCCCGGCGCGCCGATCTTGGCCTGGTGGCGCAGGAATTCCTCGGCGAGCGCGGCGTGGCCCATGGCAGCAAGCTCCTTGGCGCGCTGCACATTGGGCAAATGGTCGATCGGCGGATCGCGATGGACGTGCGGATCGGCGGGCAGGCGCGTGTCCATGCCCAAAGTCTCGCGCGCCAGCAGGCCGTAGAAGCTTTCGGCATTGGTCGCGGCCGCCTTGAGCAGGGGTGCGACCGAGCGCGGGCGGCGGCACGCCTGTTCCGAGCGCGCGGCCCAATAGAGCGCGCCGGTGCGGAGTTCCCGCTGCTGCGATGTCGCAGCGACCTGGTTGAAGGCGCGCGACGCGGCTTCGCAATCGCCAAGCCGCCACGAGGCGAGCCCGGAGATCCACGCCGCGTTCGATGCCCAGTCACCTTGCGCGCCCTGCCGCCAGGTATCGGCGACGCGGCGCGAATTGGCGTCGTCACCATTCACATAATAGATCCAGGCGACACGCTGGGCGGCCTCGGCGCGCCCTTCCAGCGTCATCGTCGGGACGTAGGTGAGCAGCTGGGCTTCGGCGCCGGCGGCGTCATTGGCGTCCACATAAGGCTCCAGCGCGGTGCGCAGCTGATCCGCCGCGGGATCGCCTGTCACGGGCCGGGTGCGGTAGCGGACGGGTGCAGAGCCGAGATTGATCAGCCGCTTGGGCTGGACGATCGGGGCGTGGTCACTGCCCCGCGACGCACGGCCATTGCGGCGAGTTGCGCGGCCTGGGGCAGGTCTGGCGCCTGGGCCATCAGCGACTGGAGCGACCCTGCATCCACCGTCGGCGAGCCGCGCGCAGTGTAGAGCTCGGCCAAGGCGACGGGCGTCAGGATGTTGGCGGGCAGCGTGGCAATGCCGGCACGGGCCGACGCCCAATTGCCCGCATAGATCGCGTCGAACACCCCGCGCCAGTCGCGCGGCACGACGACGGCGGGCGTGACCGGCTGCGGTGCCGGCGCGGCGACGGGCGGGGCAGCGGTTGGCGGGATTGGCGAGGGGAGGTTGGGCAGCGGCGAAAGCGGATCCGCCGATTGCGCAAGCGCGGTGCCGGAGCACATCAAGGCGCCCAATCCCAAGAGTGCGGCCCTCAAGATTCGTCCTCCATCAGAAGCAGCAGGTCACGCCATGCCAGCGCCTTGTCTAAGGGCCGATTAACGAGGTGACGGGGGTGAAAGGTGGCGACCGTTCGCACGCCTTCGATCTTGTGCACATGGCCGCGCGCCTGGACGAGCCGCTTGTCGAGCATCGCGGCGCAGGGGCCGTCGCCGAGCAGCAGCAGGCGCTGCGGCTTAACGAGGGCAATGTGGCGGCGGGCGATATCGGCGCAGGCCTTGCGCTCGGCCTCGGTCATGCGCGTGCCGGGCGAGTGGAAGCAGGACAGGCTCGCGCTATAGGCCTGCTCGCCGCTCAGCCCGATCGCCGCGAGCATGCGCAGGGCAAGCGCCCAGGCGACGCCGCCGATCGGCTGGCCCGAGGTGAAATCCTCGAGCGCGGGCGAATCGCTGAGCAGCATGACCGGCGCCTGTTCGGGGCCGTGGGGAAGGATTCGCCGCGCGGTGGCCGAGGCGAGGGGCAGCTGGACGCTGCTCGACAGCCATTGCTGAAGTTCGGCCAGGGTTTCAGACGTCGGCTCGGCAAGGTTCGAAACCGGCTCCGGCGATGGCGCTACGGCTGGCGCGGGCTTTGCCGGGGCAAGCCAGTTGCGCGGCGCATCCTGGACGGCGGTGTCGACGCCGGCCTCCAGCCACCACGCCAGCGCGCTGCGCGCTTCGCCAAATTCCATCGTTTCGAGGTTCCCGCCCACGTTTGCGACACTCCCCGCCATTGACGGCTTGGTCAAGGAATTGGCAGGGCTGCCGAGTCGAATTGTTCACCCGGCGCGACAAGAGGTGCGAATGACCGAGCGCGAGTCCATGGCTTATGATGTCGTCGTCGTCGGCGGCGGCCCCGCGGGCTTGAGCGCCGCGATCCGTTTGAAACAGCTGGCTGCCAAGGCGGAGCGCGAGATTTCGGTGTGCGTGCTCGAAAAGGGGAGCGAGATCGGCGCCCACATCCTGTCGGGCGCAGTGATCGATCCCAAGGCGCTCGACGAGCTTCTTCCCGACTGGAAGGACCGGGGGTCGCCGCTGACCATGCCGGTGACCGACAACCAGCACTGGTTCCTGACGAAAAAGCGCAAGTTCGGGCTGCCCGACATGCTGACGCCGCCCTTCATGCGCAACCGCGGCACCTATAGCGTCAGCCTGGGCAACGTCTGCCGCTGGCTCGCAGGGCAGGCGGAGGAGCTGGGCGTCGAAATCTTCCCCGGCTTTTCGGCGTCCGAGATCCTGTTCACCGAGGATGGCGCGGTGCGCGGGGTGGCGACCGGGGACATGGGCGTGGCGCGCGACGGCAGCCATCGCGCCGATTACCAGCCGGGGATCGAGCTGCACGCCCGCTATACCTTCTTCGCGGAAGGCGCGCGCGGCCATCTGACCAAGCGCCTGACCGAATTGTTCAACCTGCGCGAAAAGAGCGGACCCCAGGTTTTCGGTCTTGGCGTCAAGGAGTTGTGGGACATTCCTGCCGACAAGCATCAGCCCGGGCGAGTGATCCACACGCAGGGCTGGCCGCTCGACGACGCGTGGGGCGGGGGTTCCTCTACCACCAGGACAACAACCAGGTCGCGCTCGGCTTCGTCGTCGCGCTCGATTACACCAACCCCTATCTGTCGCCGTTCGAGGAAATGCAGCGGTGGAAGACCCATCCCGCAGTACGTGCCGAGATCGAGGGCGGGCGGCGCGTGTCCTATGGCGCGCGGGCAATCAACGAAGGCGGCTATCAGGCGATTCCCAAGCTTGTGTTCCCGGGCGGCGCGCTGATCGGATGCTCGGCGGGCTTCCTCAACGTGCCGCGGATCAAGGGCACGCATACGGCGATGAAGTCGGGCATGCTGGCCGCCGAGGCCGCGTTCGAAGCGGTCGCCGCCGACCGCTCGGGCGACACACTGGACGCCTATGAAACATCCTTGCATTCCAGTTGGATCGTCAAGGAACTGAAGATGGTGCGCAATGCGCAGCCGGCGGTCGCGCATTGGGGCGGCCTTGCAGGCACGCTCTATTCGGGGCTCGACCTGTGGCTCAACTATTGGCGGATCGGCTTCCCCTGGACGCTCAAGCACAAGGCCGACCACACACGCATCCGGCGCAAGGATCACGCTGCGCCGATTGCCTATCCCAAGCCCGACGGCGTGCTGACCTTCGACCGCCTGTCGAGCGTGTTCATTTCGAATACCAATCACGAGGAAGACCAGCCGGTTCACCTGACGCTCAAGGACGCCGACATACCGACCGCGATCAATCTTCCGGTTTTCGACGGGCCCGAGCAGCGCTATTGTCCCGCAGGGGTCTATGAATATGTCGAAGACGGCTCCGGAGCGCCAAGGCTGCAAATCAATGCCCAGAATTGCGTCCACTGCAAAACCTGCGACATCAAGGACCCGACGCAGAACATCAATTGGGTCACACCGGAAGGCGGCGGAGGTCCGAATTATCCGAACATGTAGTTGGCTGGGCGGGCTAAGCCTGATGGCCATCGCGGCAAGCGCCCCACAGGCGGCACAGGCGCGGCTGACGACCGATTCGAGCGGCCCGATGACCTACGTGAAGGCGCGCGCGGCCGCCTTGTCCGGCGATCATGCGCGCTCGGCAACTCTGCTCGCCGATTTGTCGGCGTCGCGTCCCGACGACGCCGACCTGGCACGCAAGGCGCTGACCGAAGCGCTCGGCGCGGGACAAATGGATGTCGCGCTTAAGTTGGCGCACAGCGTGCCGGGGGCGCGGCTGACCAATGAGGCGCGGCTTCTGCTGGTGGCCGAAGAGGTCAAGCGCAAGCGGTACGACCAGGCACGGGCGTGGCTTGCCTACAAGGGCGAGACGGGCGACCTCAGTTTCCTGACTCCGCTGATCGACGCCTGGGCCCTCGCCGAAGCCGGCCAGACCGACCTGGCGCTGCAGGCGGTAGAGCAGATTCCCCAAAACAGCCTCTTGGGACCCCTGAAACCGGAGCAGGCGGCGCTCATCAACCTGAAGGCGCGCCGCACGGCCGATGCCGAGCCTTTCGCACGCCGCGCGATCGGCGCCGCCGGGGCGCGGGAAACGCGCTTGCGGCTGGCACTGGCCGACGGCTTCCTTGCCGCGGGCGACAAGGCGCGCGCGCTGATCATGCTCGACGGCATGGGCGCCGAGGGTCCGGTCGCCCGCCGCCGCATCGAATCCGGCCGCCAAAGCGGACAGGCGATCGATACCTTGGCCAAGGCGCTGGGTGAGTCGCTGACCGCCTTCGCCGCCGACCTTGCACGAATGCAGCGCGGCGCGCCGCCGATCGGCCTGGTCCAGGTTGCGCGCTATGCCGACCCGACAAACAGCAGCACAATGCTGCTCCTCGCGCTGTTGCTTGATAGCGACGAGCGCACGGCGGAGGCGTTGAGCCTGCTGCGTTCAATCCCGCCCAAGGACGCGCTGATCGCTCACGCGCGCGACGTCCAGGCGCGCACCTTCGCCGATGAAAAGCGCTTCGATGAAGCCTATGCGCTTGCCGCCAGCGCGGCGCGCGCGCCTGATGCCGGGGTTAGCGATTATTCGCGGCTGGGCGAAGTCTACCAGGCGATGGACCGTCACAATGAAGCGGCCGACGCTTATGGGCGCGCGGTCGCGATAGCGGCGCGCCTCGGGCTCAAGAACGAACAATGGACGCTTCATCTGCTTCGTGCGAGCGCGCTCGAAGACGCCAACCGCTGGCCCGAGGCGCGACAGGCGCTCCACGCGGGGCTGGCGATCGCGCCTGAACAGCCGTTGCTGCTCAATTTCCTCGGCTATGGTCAGCTCGAGCGGGGCGAGGATCTCGACAATGCCGAAGCGATGATTCGCAAGGCAAGCGCGCTTGCCCCGGAGGATGCCTCGATCACCGATTCGCTGGGCTGGGCGCAGTTCAAGCGCGGCAAGCTTGCCGAGGCGATCGCGACGCTTCAGCGCGCCGCGGAAAAGGATCCGGACCAGGCTGAGATCCACGAGCATCTCGGCGATGCGCTCTACACATCGGGCCGCAAGTTCGAGGCGCGCTTTGCGTGGAGCGCGGCGCTGGTGACGGCCGAGGAGACGATGGCCAAGCGCATCCAGGCCAAGCTCGACGGCGGGCTCACCCCCGCCAACGCCGCGCCTTGATCCCGCATCGGGAAATCGCGCCCGCCAAGCTCAATCTTGCGCTCCATGTCCGCGGAAAACGTCCCGACGGGCGCCACGATATCGAAACCGTCTTCGCCTTTTGCGTCGACGGCGACCGGTTGAGCGGCGAGGCGGCCGACACCCTGTCGCTCGAAGTGAAGGGGCCGTTCGCTGGGGAATTGGGGCCGAGCGAAAGCAATCTCGTCATTCGCGCGGCGGAGGCGCTGCGCGATGCCGCCGGCGTCAAGCAGGGGGCGGCCCTCGTGCTCGACAAGCGCTTGCCGGTCGCGTCGGGGCTGGGCGGGGGATCGGCCGATGCGGCGGCGGCACTGCGGTTACTCACGTCCATGTGGACGATCGACCCTAGCCATGCGCAGGCCGTTGCGCCGCAACTGGGAAGCGACGTGCCAGCATGCTTGCTGAGCCTGCCGGCGCGGGGCGAAGGCGCGGGTGACCAGCTGAGCCCGGTCGACCTGTCCGACCTGTCCGGTGCTGCTGTGTTGCTGGTCAATCCGCGCGTCCCATTGTCCACGGCGGAGGTCTTCGCCGGGTGGGACGGCGAAGATCGCGGGCCGCTGACCGATTGGCGGCATGGGCGCAACGACCTTGAGCAAGCCGCCATCCGCCAGGCGCCGCTGGTCACCACGGTGCTTGCCTGGCTGTCTGCGCAGCGCGGCGCCAGCTTCGTGCGCATGTCAGGCAGCGGCGCGACCTGCTTCGCCTTGTTCGAAAATGACGCGCAGCGTGACCAGTCCGCGACGGCCGTCCCGCGCGAATGGTGGCACCTGGCGACCAGCCTGCGCTAAGGCGCCGCGATGCGCCCGATCCTCACTGCCGACCAGATGCGTGCCGCCGAGGCGCGGGCGGTCGACGACGGAACGTCGGTCGAGCTTTTGATGGAGCGAGCAGGGGCGGCCCTTGCCGAAGCCGCGTTCCGCTTCGCCGGGAACATGCCGGCGCTGATCCTGTGCGGGCCGGGCAATAATGGCGGGGACGGCTATGTCGCGGCGCGTCACCTTGCAGCGCAAGGCGTGCCGGTGCGCGTCGCGGCGCTGGCCGATCCAAAGACGGAGGCCGCGCAGCACGCCGCGACGCAATGGGCGGGCGACGTCGAGCGCCTGTCCGACAATCCGCGTACAGCCCCGCTGCTGATCGATTGCCTGTTCGGTACTGGCTTGAAGCACGGGCTGGAAACCTCTGTTCAACAACAACTTTTCCGCCTTCGTAATGCGGCGCGCTTGGCCATCGCCTGCGACGTGCCGAGCGGAATCGAAAGCGATAGCGGGGCGGCGCTGGGCGCGGTTCCGGCATTCGACATGACGGTCGCCTTGGGCGCGATGAAGCCGGCGCACCGTCTGATGCCCGCAATGGCGCTGTGCCGTCGCCTGGTCGTCGCCGACATCGGCGTGGACGCGACCAGCGACTGGCATGAGATCGCGCGGCCATCGCTTCCGCCGCTCGATCCCGCGGGTCACAAATATTCGCGCGGGCTGGTCCATGCGCTGGCGGGCAAGATGCCCGGTGCGATCGCGCTTTCGGCAACCGCCGCGGCGCGCGCGGGCGCGGGCTATGTCCGGGTGAGCACGTCGCTGCCGATCTCCGGGCTGCCCGCGGCGATCGTGCAGCTCGACACCGCCGAAGTGAACGATCCGCGCATCGGCTGCCTGCTGGTCGGGCCGGGGCTTGGCGACCTGCCGCAAGTGTTGACGCTCGCACTGACGTCCAAGGCGCCCAAGGTAATCGACGCTGACGGCATTGGCTTGCTCGGCGATCCGGCGCGGCTGCAAGGCCAGGACGCGGTGATGACGCCGCATGAGGGCGAGTTTCGCCGGTTGTTCCCCGACGTCGAGGGGTCGAAGCCCGAGCGCGCACTCGAAGCGGCGCGGCGGAGCGGGGCGGTCGTGGTGTTCAAGGGTCCCGACACGTTGGTCGCGGCGCCCGACGGGCGGCTCGGCTTCGCGCCGCCTGCGCCGGCTTGGCTGGCAAGCGCGGGGACGGGCGATGTCCTGGCCGGGATCATCGCCGCGCTACGCGCACGCGGCCTCCCCGCGTTCGAGGCCGCTTGTGCAGGAGTGTGGCTGCACGGCCGCGCCGCCGAGGCCGCGGGGCCGCACATGATCGCCGACGATCTCGTCGCCGCCATCGGCCAAGCGATCGACCAGCCGTGAGCGGCGATCCGGTCGTGCGAATCGCCGCGAGAGGCGATGGCGTCACGGCGTCGGGCAAGCATGTTGCGTTCGGCGTGCCGGGCGACGTGCTGCTCGACGATGGCGCGCTTGCACCAGGTCCGCATCACCAGGATCCCCCGTGCCGGCACTTCCCCGAGTGCGGCGGATGCCAGCTGCAGCATGTCGATGACGAGGCCTATCGCGGCTATCTGACGTCACGCATCGCGGGCGCGCTGGCGCAACATGATCTGGAAACCGAGATTCGCGCACCGCATCTGTCGCCGCCCAACAGCCGGCGCCGCGCATCGCTGCGCGCGCTCAAGGTCGGGCAGGGCGCGGTGATCGGCTTCAACGCCGCCAAGTCGCACCGCATCGTCGACATGCGCGAGAATTTCATCCTGCGGCCCGAATTGCTAGCGCTGGTCGACCCGCTGCGCCGGCTGCTTGGCCGCATCCTTCTGCCCAAGCGCACCGCCGAGCTGCAGCTTGCTCTGATCGACCAGGGCGTCGACGTCATGATGAAGGGCGTCTCGGCCGACGGCCTTTCATCGATCGAAGCACTGACGTCCTTCGCGGCTGATAATCGGCTGGCGCGGCTGAGCATCGACCAGGGGCTTGGGCCCGAGGCGATCTACCAGCCGGAAGCGGCGACGATCACCCTGTCGGGCGTGCGCACGGCCTTTCCCACCGGCGCCTTCCTGCAGGCGACCGAGGACGGCGAAGCGGCGCTGGTTGCAGCGGTGCGCGATGCCGTCGCGGGCGAAACCGTGATTGCCGACCTGTTCGCGGGGCTAGGGACGTTCGCGCTCGCCGTGCGCGCGTCCTATGCCGCCGAGGCGGGGCGCGATGCCGCCGCGGCACTCAAGGCGTCGGCGCCGAACGTGCTGGTCGAGCATCGCGACCTCTATCGCCGCCCGCTCGATGCCGGCGAGCTCGGCCGCTTCGGCGCCGTCATCCTCGATCCGCCCCGGGCGGGCGCGGAAGAGCAAGTGCGCGCGCTTGCCGCCTCGAGCGCCCGGCGCATCGCTTATGTCAGCTGCAATCCCGCGACCTTCGCGCGCGACGCAAAGGTCCTGACCGACGGCGGCTACAACCTCCACTGGGTCGTGCCCGTCGGCCAGTTCCGCTGGTCGACCCATGTCGAACTGGCCGCCGCCTTCGCGCGCTAGAAGTTCAAGATCCCGCAATCGTGGAGGATGCGCGCCGCCGCATGGACGACCAGCCCGAGCAGGCAGAGCGAAGCGAGGGCGAATAATAGGAAGCGGATCGCGACGATGTTGACCGTGCATTGCACGATGCTGTGGACGACACGGAACGCGACATAGCCCCAGGCGAGCCACAGGTTGATGCCGCCGCCGAAGTCCATCAGCGCGAGCGTCAGCGCGATCGCGTAGAAGATCGTCGGCTGTTCCATCAGGTGGTTGTAATTGTGCGAGGGCCATTGCGCCTGGTCGGGTGCCTTTCCGTCGAGGTTGGCGCCGCGCGATCCGCGCGGAATGGTGCCCCAGTTGATCCCCATTTGCGCAAAGGCGCGACGGCGCGCGGCGGCCATCCACACCATGATCACCAGTGTCCACGCGACCAGCGCCACGACCGGCGCAAGAATTGGGCTATAGTCCATCGAAACTCCCCCTTGTTGCGGGCGAGAGTGCGATACTTATCGTTTCGCGTCCAGAAGGGTTATCGGCCCGCTTTCGCCTTGGCGGCCGCAAGCAAGGCATCGAGCGCGGCGCGATCGAGGAATTTCCCCGTGAGCACGACACCGCGGACCTGCCGCGTAGCCGCGATATCCCGAAGCGGATTGGCGTCGAGGATGAGGATATCGGCGGCCTTGCCGGGCTTTACCGCGCCGTAGCGGGCCGAATGGCCGAGGAAGGCGGGGCCGGTGATGGTCGCGCTTGTCAGCGCCTGCTGCGGTGTAAGCCCGGCTTCGACATAGCGCTGGAGTTCGTCGTGGATTCCCTGGCCCGGATAGTTGAAGCTGTTGAGATAGCCTGCGTCGGTTCCGGCGAGGATCGGGATGCCTGCGGCGACGAGCATCGGTAGGACGCGCGCGCTCAGTTCATATTCCTTGTGGCGCGCGGCGACTTCGGCCGGGGTGGCCTTGGCGGCGCGCTCGACGCGCCAGTCGTAGGTCTTGCGCAGGCCCGGGTCGATATAGGCGAGGGCAGGGTCGCCACGGTGATCTTCGCGGTCGAGATAAGCGAGGATTCGGCCCATGTTGAGCGTCGGCGTGACGGCGATTCCGCGCCGGGCGAGTTGGCGGTAAACGCGGCGCGCATAAGCCGGGTCGAAGCTTTCGACGAAGGCGTCGGAAGCCTGGCCGTAGGTCAGCTTGCCGGCGACAAAATCCGCGCCGATCGCCGCTTCGCGCGGCGAGCCCGCCTTGATCAGATAATCGATATGCTCGATCGAACTGAGGCCGGCATCGGCGGCCTCGACGATGGTGAGCGCAAACGGGGTGTGCGCCGACGTCTTCAGGCCGCGCCGCTTCGCTTCCTTCACGGCGTAGAGAAAAATGTCGGGTTTCAGCGTGTTGTCGGTGATCTTGACGAAGTCGACGCGCATCGCCTGGAGGCGGTCGAGCGCGGCATTGACCTCTGCGGGGGTGCCGACTTCGATCGTGCCCTTCCACAGTGGCTTGTAGCCTTCAAGCTTGGGCCCCGAAGTGAAGATGCGCGGGCCGAGGCGCTGGCCGCTCGCGACCTCGCCGCGCCATTGCAGCACCGACGGACTGATGTCCGCGGCAGCGTCGCGCACCGCGGTCACGCCATAGGCCACGTAGAGCGGCAACAAGTCGGCATTCTCGGCGATGAGCCCGGGCCCGCCGCCGAAATGGACGTGCATGTCCCACAGGCCGGGCATGACGAACTTGCCGCGTGCATCGATCTGCCTCGAGGCGCGGAAGCGGCGCGCGACCGCGCGATCCGGCCCCACCGCGCTTATGGTGTCCCCGCTGATCGCCACGGCCTGATCGGGAATGATCCGCCCACCGGCGATGTCGACGACCTTGGCGTGGCGGATCAGCAGCTCCTCGGCCGAGGCAGGCGCGGCCACGAGCGCGAGCGCTGCAAGGGCCGCGCGCAGCATCAGTCGAACAGCTTGGCGAAGCGGCGCTTTTCGCGATTGCGCCAGGCGCCGCGGTGCCAGGCGTCGCTGACCATCAGCGGCAGAACACTGGTCGCTTCGGCGAACACCATCTGCTCCATCGCGGTCGACACCTTGCCCCAGCTCGCCGCTTCCTGAAGCGTCGAGGAGGAGCAGGCGCCATCGCGCACGTCGGCGACGGTGATCTGCACCGCATATTTGTGCACCTCGACATCGTCATGGCCGAGGATTTCGGCGCAAACGACGGTGTCCTGCGTAAAATTTTTGGGCACGCCGCCGCCGATCATCAGCAGGCCCGTGGTGCCCGCCTTGATCTTGATGTCGGTTAGCTCGCGGAAATCGGCGATGGCGTCGAGCACCATATAATGACCGCCGCGCTTCATCGCGTCGACCTGATGCTTGACGAGGCCGAAGCCGGCCGACGAGTCGACGAACGCCGGGCAGAAGATCGGCACGTCATGCTCATAGGCAAGCTGGACGAGGCTGCCCTGCTTCTTGGCGTTGCCGTCGGCGAGCCACTTGCCCATTTCGCGGATGAAGGCGCGGCTGCTGTACGCGCGCGGCTCCAGGCTGTCGGCGATCTTGCCGATGGTGAAGTCGCAATCCTGCAGCTGCTGCTCATCGATATAGGTGTCGTAGATGCGGTCGATGTAGAGCGAGCGCAGCGTATCATCGTCAGGGATTTCATTGGCTTGGTAGTGCTTGTGGCCAAGCGCTTCGAAGAAATCCATGTCGACGATCGTGGCGCCCGTGGCGACGATCGCATCGACCATGTTGGACTTCACCAGCTCGGCATAGAGGTCCATGCAGCCGCCGGCCGAGGTCGAACCCGCGATCACCAGGATGATTGAGCAGTCCTTGTCCTCCAGCATCTGGTTGTAGATGCCAGTGGCGCGCGCGAGGTCGCGGCTGGTGAAGCTCATCTTGCCCATCGAATCGATGATCGGGCGCGCGTCGAACGTGGTGATGTCGATATGCTCGATCGGTGTCGCGAGCAGCTCGGCCTTGCGCGTGTCGTTGATGCGCTCGGCGTCCTGGACCTTGTTGAGGGTGTCGGTCGTCATCTTTCATGCTCCATAGGTTCCCCTCCCGCTGGGCGGGAGGGGCTAGGGGAGGGCCTGTCGGGCGATTTTCGGGGAGGCACATGCCCTCCGCCGGCCCCTCCCGCAAGCGGGAGGGGGGTAAGCTACAGCGTGACCACGTTGGACCGCCGCGGCTGCACGGCGGTGTAGAGGCTGGCCATCGGCTCGTCGGCGACGATTTCCGTATGCGTGGCACCGAAGCCATTGAAGCCGGTGCGCATCGCCGAGCCATATGCGCCGAGCATCCCGATCTCGAGATAATCGCCGGCCTTGACGTCGCCCGGAAGCTCGAACGGTCCCGCCATATGGTCGAGGTCGTCGCAAGTCGGGCCGTAGAAGCTGAACGCCATCGGACGGACGTGCGAGGGCTCGTCACGAAGCAGTTCAACCGGGTAGCGCCAGCCGATATGCGCGGCGTCGAACAGCGCGCCATAAGCGCCGTCGTTGATGTACAGCTCATCCCCGCGGCGCTTTTCGACGCGGACGACGATGCTGCTGTACTCGGCGCACAGCGCCCGGCCCGGCTCGCACCACAATTCGGCCGAGTAGCTGATCGGCAGATCCTCGAACGCCGCGTGGATGACTGCAAAATAGGTTTCGAGCGCCGGCGGCTCCATGCCCGGATACCAGGAGGGGAAACCACCCCCGACATCGACGATGTCGACCGTCACGGCCGCCTCGACGATGGCGGCGCGCACGCGCGTCATCGCTTCGGCATAAGCCGCGGGGCTCATCGCCTGGCTACCGACGTGGAAGCAGATGCCGAGCGCGTCCGACGCCTGGCGCGCGGCCATGAGCAAGGGCTTCACGTCATGCGGGTCGGCGCCGAACTTGGCGGCAAGGCTGAGCTTGGCATGATCCGAGCTGACGCGCAGGCGCACCAGCAGGTTGAGGTCGCTCGCGGCGACTCCGTCGGTGGCGGTCGCGGCGGTGATCTTGTCGAGCTCTTCCAGCGTATCGAGCGAGAAGGTGCGCACGCCATGATCGAAATAGGCCTCGGCAATCGCCTCCTCGGCCTTCACCGGGTGCATGAAGCACAGCACCGCCTCAGGCAGCGTCTCCCGCACCAGGCGCACTTCGCCGATCGACGCGACATCGTAATGCGTGACGCCCGAATCCCACAGGATCTGGAGCAGATCGGGCGAAGGATTGGCCTTCACCGCATAAAGCGACCGCCCCGGAAACTTCTCGACGAAGAACCGGGCCGCCCGACGCGCGGCGTGCGGACGGAGAAGCGTCACCGGCTGAACCGGCTTCTGCTTCGCGATATCGGCACCGCCACGGGTACCGGACGGGGTGGCAGCTAGCCCCAGCGCGCGATGATGCTTGTGCAACTCAAGGGACCTCCAACAGGTAAGATCGGGTTCAAAGCTGCCTTGCGGTTGGAAGTCCCATGGGGCAGCGGGGCGCGATATAAGTTTGGGGGTCCCCCCACGCAAGAAATTTTGACCCGCAGTGGCGATTTCGGGCCTTTTTTGTCGCTGATGCGCAACGCTTGATCGAAAGGACTTTAAGATCAACAGCTTAATCGAAGAGCGCAAGGTGGAGCGCGAAGATGTCCTCGCCGCACGCGATCGCATTTCGGGGCTGGTGCAGCGCACGCCGCTGATCGCGACGGAGATCGACGGTACGCGGCTTTGGCTGAAATGCGAATGCTTGCAGACCGGCGGCAGCTTCAAGCTGCGCGGCGCGACGAATCGGTTGCTGCAATTGTCCGCGGAGGAGCGGGCGCGCGGAGTCGTGGCCTTTTCCTCCGGCAACCACGCACGCGGAGTCGCCATCGCGGCGCGGCGGCTTGGCATTTCCGCAGTGATCGTGATGCCCGCCGATGCGCCCGCCGTGAAGGTCGAAGGCACGCGCGCGGAAGGCGCCGAGATCATCTTCTACGACCGGCTGACCGAAAGCCGCGAGGACATCGCCGCGCGGCTGTCGGCCGACACCGGCGCGACGGTGGTGCCGAGCTTCGACGACCCCGCGATCGTCGCCGGGCAGGGGACCGTCGGCCTTGAGATCCTCGATCAGCTGGCGGACTCGGGTGAGGAGCCGCCGCAGGCGATCGTCGTACCCTGTGGCGGCGGAGGCCTCGCCTCCGGGATTGCACTGGCCTGCCCCGAGTCGGACGTGGTGATCGTCGAGCCGCGCGGGTGGGACGACATGGGCCGCTCGCTCGACCTCGGCCACATCGTCCCGGTCGAGCCCGGCGCACCGGCGACTTATTGCGATGCGCTGCAGACCTTGCGCGTTGCTCCGATCACCTTCGGCACGCTGGCGAACGCGCAAGCCGAAGCGACGTCGGTCAGCGACGACGAAGCGGCGGCAGCGATCCGCTTCGCCTGGGAGCGGCATCAATTGGTCGTCGAACCGGGCGGAGCGGTGGCATTGGCCGCGGTTCTCGCCGGCAAGGTCACGCCGGTCGCGGGCATGGTGGCGGTGCTGTCGGGCGGCAACCTCGATCCGGCGCTTCACGCGCGGATCGTCGGAAAGGCGGCTTAGGCAGCCCCGCGGGCGCGATATTCGCCGGGCTCGACGTGCGACGGGCTCGATTGTTCGACCGTCTTGGTCAAAGCCTCCAGCTCCGCCGACAGGGTCTTGAGCTCTCCGACAAGAAAACGGCGCTCCGCTTCCGGCACCGATTCGGATGCTTCAATGAGCGTATCGAGCATCATGCCGATGCACGGCAGGATCGTTTCCTCGATCCGCTCGAACGCCTCGGCAAGGCGCGCCTCCTTTTCGGCCATCGGCATGCCGTCCATAATGGAGGCAGCGTGGTTAAGTGTTGGTGAAAGGCATTTCTGCGGATGAACAGCTTCACGTCGGCCGCGCTGGCAATCGCAATGATCGCCGCCTTCCTGCTGATGATCGGCGGGATTCGCCTGCTTCGCGCGCCTCAGACCCGCAGCCGCGGCTGGCTGATGCTCGCCGCCGCGCTGGTGCTGGTCATGAACGTGATGATCTGGACAATGTAGGCGGCTTCACCGGGTCGGTCGCGAGCCGCATGTCGAGATAATCGTCGACGCTCTTCATCATCAGGTCGAGCTCATTGGCGAAGAAGTGATTCGCGCCCGGGATCGTGTCGTGATGGATGGTGATGTGCCGCTGGGTGCGCAGCTTGTCGACCAGCTTCTGGACCGCGCTCGGCGTCACCACCTCGTCCGCTTCACCCTGGATGATGATGCCCGACGAGGGGCAGGGGGCGAGGAAACTGAAGTCGTACATGTTGGCCGGCGGCGCGATCGAGATGAAGCCCTTGATCTCCGGCCGGCGCATGAGCAGCTGCATGCCGATCCACGCGCCGAAGCTGACGCCCGCGACCCAGGTCGTCTCGGCTTCGGGATGAATGCTCTGCACCCAGTCGAGCGCCGATGCCGCGTCGCTGAGTTCACCAATGCCGTTGTCGAACACGCCCTGGCTCTTGCCGACGCCGCGGAAATTGAACCGCAAGGTGGCAAAGCCGCGCTTGACGAAGGTTTGGTAGAGCAATTGCACGATCTTGTTGTTCATCGTGCCCCCGCCTGCGGGTGTGAATGCAGGATCAGCGCAACGGGTGCGCGCGGGCGGGGACCGGGATGAAAACGCCCTTCGAGGCGTCCCTCGGGACCGGGGAAAATCACTTCGGGCATAAATAGCAAGGGCTCGCGTCAGGAACGTTGAAAGGCCGCACGTCGCGGATGCGTTGCGGCGGCGGCTTCTATATAGGGGCAGGCGTTCATGTGGCAATCGGCACGGAGTCGGCGGGTTTGACGGGATCGGATCGGGTATATTTGGATCATGCCGCAACCACGCCGGTGGTACCCGAGGCGCGCGCGGCCATCGTCGACGCGCTGCAAAGCTGGGCCAACCCGTCGTCGCCCCACGCCGAAGGGCGCAAGGCGCGCGCCGCCCTCGAGCAGGCACGAAGGACGATCGCCGACGGCCTTGGCTGGCGTCATGACGTCATCCTGACCAGCGGCGCGAGCGAAGCGGTCGAGATTGCGGCAAGGCGCGCCACCGTTGCGGGCCGCGCCTATGGCGCAACCGAACATGCCATCGTCCCGCATGCGATGGGCGCCGACTCCAAGGTCATTGCCGTCGATGCAAATGGGCTGATCGATCTGGATTCGCTGGACGCGGTGCTCGCCGAAGGACCGGCGCTGGTCGCGATCCAGCAGGTCAACAATGAAACCGGCGTCATTCAGCCGATGGACGAGATTGCAGCGCGGGTTCGCGCTGCGGGGTCGCTGCTGCTTGCCGATTGTGCGCAAAGCGCAGGCAAGATGCCGCTTCCGGACGCCGATTTCATCGCCGCCTGCGCGCACAAGCTGGGCGGTCCGCCGGGCGTTGGGGTGTTGCTGGCCCGGGATTTGTCCAAGCTCGAAGCGGTCGGGGGGCAGGAGAAAGGCTATCGGCGCGGGACGCAGGACGTGCCTGCAACGCTGGGCTTCGCCGCGGCGCTCGCCGCGAAGCCGTACGACATGGCGCGCCTGGCGTCGCTGCGCACCCGCCTGGAGGCGGAGATCAAGCGCAGCGGCGGCGTGGTGATCGCCGAGGAGGCGCCGCGCATTGCGACCATCGGCGCGGTCGCCATGCCCGGCGCCTCGAACAGCGCGCTCCTCATCCAGTTCGACAGCGCGGGCATCGCGGTTTCTGCCGGGAGCGCCTGCGCATCGGGCAAGATGCAGTCGAGCTCGGTGCTGGCGGCGATGCAGGTTGCGCCGGACATCGCCGGGTCATTTTTGCGCATCAGTTTCGGGCCCACGACGAGCGCGGCCGACGTCGATCGCTTCATCGAGGTCTGGAACGGCATTCGCGCCCGGGCGCAGGCGCGCGCCGCATGATCTACCTCGACTATCAGGCGACCACGCCCATCGCGCCCGAAGTGGCGGCGGCGATGCGTCCCTGGGTGTCGGATCATTTTGCCAACCCGCACTCGCCGTCGCGCTGGGGCCGCGAGGCCGCCGCGGCGATCGAAGTTGCACGCGGCGACGTCACAAAGGCGCTCGGCCTGCAAGGCGGGCGCCTGGCGTTCACCGGCAGCGCGACCGAAGCGCTCAATTGGGCGCTCAAGGGCGTTGCCGAGCAGGCGACCCCAGGGCGCAACCGAATCATCACGCTGGCGACCGAGCATGCCGCCGTGCTCGACACCTGCGAATGGCTCGCCGGCCAGGGGATCGACCTGACCATCCTTCCCGTGGGCAAGGACGGGATCGTCGATCTCGACGATCTGTCGCGCGAGCTGGACGAGCGCACCTTGCTGGTCGCGGCGATGCTTGTGAACAACGAGATCGGGGTGCTCCAGCCGGTGTCGGAAATCGCGCAGATGGCGCATGCGGCGGGGGCGCTGATGCTGTGCGACGCCGTCCAGGCGTTCGGCCGCATCGATATTCCGCAAGGGCCGGACCTGGTCGCGATCTCCGCGCACAAGATCCACGGGCCCAAAGGGATCGGCGCGCTGTGGATCCGGACGGGGGTCGATCCCGCGCCGCTGATCCATGGCGGCGGGCAGGAGCAGGGCCTGCGGTCGGGTACCTTGTCCCCGGCGCTGTGCGTCGGGTTCGGGGCGGCCGCCAAGCTGGCGCGGGAGCGGGCGACCCGGGATTACGATCATGTCGGCGGGCTGTGGCGCGCGGCGATCCAGACGCTTGGCAAGGGCTGGACGATCAACGGCAGCACCAGCCACCGTTATTGCGGCAACCTCAACATCCGCCGCGCCGGGCTCGACGGGGCGCGGCTGATCGCGGATTTGCGGGACGTCGCATTTTCCATGGGGTCCGCCTGCGCCAGCGGATCGGGCCGGTCAAGCCATGTGTTGAAGGCAATCGGGCTCGACCATCGCGCGGCGCGCTCGTCGATCCGCCTGGGCTTCGGGCGCTACACGACGGTCAATGAACTGACCGACGCCTGCCGCCGGATCGCCGCCGCCGCCCACGCGCAGGAGAAGCTGGACGCGTGACCCTGGTGCGGTTCTGCAGGGCGGACGGGACCCTGGACAAGGAAGTGCAAGCGGATCCAGGGCAACGGCTGCTCGACGTCGCCTGGGCCGCGCGCGAGCCGCTCGAGGGCGCGTGCGAAGGCGTGATGGCCTGCTCGACCTGCCACGTGCTGGTCGATGCCGCGGACTTCGCGAAGCTCCCCCGGCGAGCGAGGAGGAAGAGGACATGCTCGACCTCGCCGCCCATGCCGCACGCACCTCGCGCCTGGCCTGCCAGATCCTGCTGACCGAGGAGATGGAAAGCCTCACCGTGCGCATCCCGCCGAGCGCGGCGAACTGGATGGGGCGCTGAGCCTTGTCGAACGGGCCGTTCGCCGCCATATGCCGCCGCGGAAGTCGGTGGGCGGGGCTGTCGCCAACCTGGTCAGGTCCGGAAGGAAGCAGCCACAACGATTTCGTCCCGGGTCATCGGCTTCCACCCGCATGAGGCGCAGCGAAATAGCGTCCGCTATTTCCCAGGCGCCGAATGCCGGCCAGCGGTCCTGAGCCTGTCGAAGGGCCGACTGACGTCACGGATTTCTCCGTGACGGCCCCCGCACCGCCTCCTACATTATCAGGCAATGAGCGATTCCCCCAAGACATTCCCGAAGACGACGCGCCGTCGGCAGCCGCGCTCGAGGCAGCAGGTCAGGCGGCGATGTTCGGCGACTTGCCGCAGCAGCCCCCGCCGGCGCCCGCGGCGACCGTCGCTGCCGCTGCCACGCAGTCCAGCGCGCCTTCGCCCAAGGACGCCGCCTATCGCGTGCTCGCCCGCAAATACCGTCCGCAGACCTTCGCCGAGCTGATCGGGCAGGATGCGATGGTGCAGACGCTCGCCAACGCCATTGCGCGCGGCCGGATTGCCCACGCGTTCCTGCTCACCGGGGTGCGCGGGGTCGGCAAGACGTCGACCGCGCGGCTGATCGCCAAGGCGCTCAATTGCATCGGTCCGGACGGGCAGGGCGGGCCGACGATCACGCCGTGCGGCGTATGCGAGCAGTGCCGCGCGATCGCCGAGGGGCGGCATATCGACGTCATCGAGATGGACGCCGCCAGCCACACCGGCGTCGACGACGTGCGGGAGATCATCGACGCCGTCCGCTACGCCTCGGTCAGTGCGCGCTACAAAATCTACATCATCGACGAAGTCCACATGCTTTCGAAGCATGCTTTCAATGCGTTGCTCAAGACTCTTGAGGAGCCGCCCGAGCATGTGAAGTTCCTGTTCGCGACCACCGAGGTCGACAAGGTGCCGGTAACGATCCTGTCGCGCTGCCAGCGATTCGACCTGCGGCGGATCCCGGGCGACAAGCTCGCCGCGCATTTCGGCGAGGTCGCCAAGGCCGAGGGCGTCGAGGTTGAGCCCGAAGCGCTGGCGATGATTGCGCGCGCTGCGGAAGGCTCGGCGCGCGACGGGCTGTCGATCCTCGACCAGGCGATCGCCCATGGCGCGGGCGCCGTCACTGCGACGCAAGTGCGTGACATGCTCGGCCTCGCCGACCGGGGACGCATCCGCCGCTTGCTTGAGATCGTCCTGAGGGGCGATGCCGAGACCGCATTGGCCCAGCTCGACGAAGCGCACGACCTGGGCATCGACCCGACACAGTTGCTGCGCGGGCTGATGGAAGCGCTGCACATGGCGACCCGGGCCAAGGCCGGCGCGCGTGCCGACACCTTGCTCTCCGCTGAGGAACGCGAGACTTCCGACGAGCTGGCGAAGCAACTCGGCTGGGGGATGATCCACCGGCTGTGGCAGATGCTGCTCAAGGGACTGCAGGACGTATCGATCGCGCCCGACCCGCGCGAGGCCGCGGAAATGGCGCTACTGCGGCTGATCCACGCCGCCGACATGCCCGACCCGACCGCCCTGCTGGCGAAGCTGAGCGGTGAGGGGGCCGCCGGCACCGCGCCCGCAAGTGCGGGGGCTCGCCCGGCGAGCGGCACGGTCGCGACCATCCCCGCAGACTTCCCCGCGCTGATCAAATTCCTCGATGACAATCGCAAGCAATTGCTGGCGCAGCAGCTGCACGACCAGGTCGGGCTGGTGCGATACGACCCGCCGGTCCTGGTGCTGAAGCCGACCAAGCCGCTCGGCGGGGATTGGTCGCGGCAGCTCGCGCTCGACCTCAAGGCGCTCACTGGAAGCTCTTGGCAGGTGTCCTTTTCGGACGAGCAGGCCGAACCATCGCTTCTGGCCAAGGAGAAAATGGCCGAGGAAAGGGTTCGGGCAGATGTACTTGCCGACCCCAATGTTGCGGCGGTGATGGACGCGTTCCCCGGTGCAGAGCTGGAAACCCATTCAACAAGAGGCGGTTAGATGCCCGACTTCGATGAAATTCTGAAGATGGCGCAGAATGCGCAGAGCGAACTGCAAAAGGCGCAGGACAATCTCGACAAAATCGAGGTCGAGGGCGTCAGCGGCGGCGGGATGGTCAAGATCAAGGCGACCGCGAAGGGCCGGATCCTCGGCGTCGATCTCGACGACAGCCTGATGCAGCCATCGGAAAAGACGATGCTTGAGGATCTCATCGCTGCCGCGATCAACGATGCGCGCGGCAAGGCCGATGCCGCCGCGGCGACCGAGATGCAGAAGATGCAGAGCAGCCTTCCGCTACCGCCAGGGTTCAAGCTGCCCTTCTAGGCGTGACGCGCGGATTGGGGCATGGTGAGCGCCGCCTTTGAGGGGAGGCGCTTATGGCACTTGGCGCAATGCAGGATTTTCCGCTCCGCATCATGCGGCTGATGGACCATGCCGAGCGTGAGCACGGCCACCGCGAGATCGTGTCCGCGCGGGCCGACGGCACCGTCCATCGCACCAATTGGAAAGAGGTGACCGACCGCTCGCGCCGGCTGGCAGGGGCGCTTGAGCGGCTGGGCGTCGAGCCTGGCGAGCGCGTCGCGACTTTGGCGATGAACCACGACCGGCATCTCGTCGCCTGGTTCGGCGTGGTCGGCATGGGCGGCGTCCTCCACACGCTCAACCCGCGGCTGTTCGACGATCAGCTGACCTACATCGTCAATCACGCGGAAGACCGCGTCCTGCTCTACGACAAGGCTTTCGCACCAATCGTCGAGCGGCTGAAAGGACAGTGGCCGTCGGTCGCGCATTACGTCTGTTTCGATGACGAATTCGATGCCCTGCTCGCTGACGAGCCCGGTGAATATCGCTGGTACGAAGGCGACGAGCGCGACCCGTGCGGGCTCTGCTACACCAGCGGGACCACCGGCGACCCCAAGGGCGTGCTGTACGAGCACCGCTCGACCGTGCTCCACGCGATGTCGGTGGTCGTGCCCGACATTCTCGACGTTTCGGCGCGCGCGGTGATGTTGCCGGTGGTACCGATGTTCCACGCCAACAGCTGGTGCATCCCGTACGCCGCGGCGCTCGCCGGCTTCAAGCTGGTGATGTGCGCCGACAACCGGCCCGAGCGGCTGTGCGAGTTGTTCCTGACGGAAGGCGTGACGCACTCCGCCGGCGTTCCCACCGTGTGGCTCGGAATCATTGACTATGTCGAGGAGACCGGCGCGAGCCTGGGCAAGCTGAACACGGTCGTGATCGGAGGCTCCTCGGCACCGCCCGCAACCATCCGCTGGTTTCGCAAGCGCGGCATCCGCGTCAATCATTTGTGGGGAATGACCGAAATGTCGCCGGTCGGCACCGTCGGGGCGCCGCCGTCCAACTGGGACGAGATGAGCGACGCGGAACAGGTCGACTATCTATCGCGTCCCGGGCGATCGATGTTTGGTGTCGAGCTGCGCGTCGTGGACGAGGCTGGCAATGTGCTGCCGCGCGACGGGACCAGCTCCGGCCACCTGCAGACGCGCGGCGCGGCGGTAGTGAAGCGCTATTTCAAGAAGGATGCGGACGCTGTCGATGCGGACAATTGGTTCGACACCGGCGACATCGCCGTCATCCACCCCGACAACACGCTGCGCCTGACCGACCGCGCCAAGGACGTGATCAAGTCCGGCGGCGAATGGATCAGCTCGATCGAACTGGAAAATGCCGCGGTCGGCTGCCCCGGCGTCGCCGAGGCCGCGGCGATCGGCATTCCGCATCCCAAATGGGACGAGCGGCCGCTGTTGCTGGTCGTCCGCGACGAGGGGAGCACGATCACCGCAGGGGAGGTCCGCGACTATCTCGCGGGCGAGGTCGCCAAATGGTGGCTCCCCGACGCGATCGAGTTCGTCGACGAACTGCCCCACACCGGGACCGGCAAGCTCAGCAAGAAGGACCTGCGCGACAAATATCGCAACTATCGCTTCGCCGATGCGGAGGCGATGGTCGGGCGGGATTAGCGTTCCCCTGCGAAGGCAGGGGTCCAGCCAGGCTCCGTCAGGAGCCTTCTCCGGAAGAGCGTGAGCGCCGAAGAGAGAGAGCGAACTGCCGCTAAAGCGCCAGCTCGCGTATGGGCCCCTGCCTTCGCAGGGGTACACTGGAAATCCGCACCGCCTTCGCCTAATTGCGCGGCAACCCCCGCTCTCAGCAAGGAATCCGCGACCCCATGGCCGCCCAATATGCTTTTGTCATGAAGGACATGACCAAGTCCTTCCCCGGCGCGCAGAAGCCGGTGCTCAGCAACATCAACCTGCAATTTTACCACGGCGCCAAGATTGGCATCGTCGGCCCCAACGGCGCCGGCAAGTCGACGTTGATGAAAATCATGGCGGGGATCGACAAGGACTTCTCGGGCGAGGCGTGGCCAGGCGAGAATGTGACCGTTGGCTATCTGCCGCAGGAGCCGCAGCTCGATCCAGCCAAGAACGTGCTCGAGAACGTCAAGGACGGCGCGCGCGAGGTTGCCGACATGGTCGACCGCTTCAACGCCATTTCGGCAGAGATGGGCGATCCCAAGGACGACACCGATTTCGACGCGCTGATGGAGGAAATGGGCGAGCTCCAGGGCAAGATCGACGCGGTCGACGGCTGGACGCTCGACAACCAGCTCGAAGTCGCAATGGAGGCGCTCCGCTGCCCGCCCTCGGACTGGTCGGTGGACAGCCTGTCGGGCGGTGAAAAGCGCCGTATCGCGCTCACCCGCCTGCTGATCCAGAAGCCCTCGATTCTGCTCCTCGACGAGCCGACCAACCACCTCGACGCCGAAAGCGTCCAGTGGCTCGAACAGCATTTGAAGGAATATGCCGGCGCGGTGCTGATGATCACCCACGATCGCTACTTCCTCGACAATGTGGTGGAATGGATCCTCGAGATCGATCGCGGGAAATACTTCCCCTACGAAGGCAATTATTCGACCTATCTCGAGAAGAAGGCCAAGCGGCTCGAGCAGGAGGACCGCGAGGAATCCGGGCGCCAGAAGGCGATCAAGGACGAGCTCGAGTGGATCCGGCAGGGCGCCAAGGCGCGCCAGACCAAGTCGAAGGCGCGTATCGCCAAGTTCGACCAGCTTGTCGCGAGCCAGGAAAAGCGCGTTCCGGGCAAGGCGGAAATCCTCATCCAGGTGCCAGAGCGCCTGGGCGGCAAGGTGATCGAGGTCGAAAACATTTCAAAGGCTTACGGCGACAAGCTGCTGTTCGAAGGCTTGAGCTTCAACCTGCCGCCGGGCGGGATTGTCGGCGTGATCGGCCCCAATGGCGCGGGCAAGTCGACCCTGTTCAAGATCATCACCGGGCAGGAAAAGCCCGACAGCGGCAAGGTCGACATCGGGCCGACCGTGCACCTCGGCTACGTCGACCAGAGCCGCGATCACCTCAACGACAAGAACAATGTCTGGCAGGAGATTTCGGACGGGCTCGATTACATGAAGGTCAACGGCCACGACCAATCGACGCGCGCCTATGTCGGCGCCTTCAACTTCAAGGGCCAGGACCAGCAGAAGAACGTCGGCAAGCTGTCGGGCGGCGAGCGCAACCGCGTCAACATCGCCAAGATGCTCAAGCGCGGCGGCAACGTGCTGCTATTGGACGAGCCAACCAACGACCTGGACGTCGAGACGCTCGGCGCGCTCGAGGAAGCGATCGAGAATTTTGCCGGCTGCGCAGTGGTCATCAGCCACGACCGCTTCTTCCTCGATCGCCTGGCGACGCATATCCTGGCGTTCGAAGGCGACAGCCACGTCGAATGGTTCGAGGGCAATTTCCAAGCCTATGAGGAAGACAAGGTCCGTCGCCTGGGTGAGGAAGCCACGCGCCCGCACCGGACGACGTATCGCAAGCTGACGCGTTAGTGGCTTAGCCTGCCGCCTTGGCCTGGCGGTCGTAATCCTCGGCCATGAGGATGAGCATCTCGGAGGTCTTGCGGTCGGAGGTGGACTTGGACAGGCGCCGGCAACGCTCGGCCTGTTCGGCCGCATGTGCGCCTGGCTCGGCCGCCTTGAACGTGTTCGTTGGCCTTGTGATGCCCGTCATTGCCCGCGCCATGATGATCTAAGTTAAAAGCAGAAACCGAAAGCCGGGCATTCGTTCCGCCATCATGTGGCTTCGATCCAAGCTGTGTCACGCAGACAACAGTTCCCTGCCTAGCGCAGGCGTTTCACCAACAGGGCGCCGTCCGCGCCGGGCTTCACCTCGAAGTTCGGCACCGCCTTGATCAGATCCGACAGGCGCGTGAAGCCATAGTTGCGTGCCGCGAAGCTGGAGACCGCCTTGGCCCGCTGCCCAAGCTCCGACAGCGTCGTATAGCCTTCCTCGTCGCGCTTCGACGCCTTGTAGGCGGCGCCCAGCACCTGCAGCAGCTCGGTGTCGACCGGGCGCTGTCCTTTCTCCGTGGCGGGCTGCTCGAGTTCCTCGGCATCGTCCAGCGCCAGCGCGCCCATGTCGAAGAAGCGGGTGCACGCTTGCTGGAAGGAGAGGGGCGTCTTGGCGGTGCCGAAGCCGTAAACCGGCAACCCGTCCTCGCGGATGCGCTGGGCAAGGGGAAGGAAGTCGCTGTCGCTCGACATGATCCCAAACCCGTCGACATTCCCGCGGTAGAGCAGGTCCATCGCGTCGATGGTCATGCGCATGTCGGTCGCGCTCTTGCCCTTGACCACATCGAACTGCTGCATGGGGATGATCGAATGCAGGCCGGTCAGCTGGCCCCACCCCTTAAGGCTGGTCTTCGCCCAATTGCCGTAGGCGCGGCGGATGTTGATCGTCCCAAGCTCTCCCAGCACGAGCAGAAGCTCGTCGAGATGGTCGGGGCTGGCATTATCGGCGTCGATGAGCAGCGCGACATTCTTTTCGTTATCGTGATCGTAATCGCGCATTCGTGCCGAGTCCCCGTCGATGGAGCCTGTCTATCGCAGTGGCGCCAAATCGCCACACCCTGTCGACGAAAGTGCGTAGTCCCTGAACGCCGGATGATCGATGCGGGAACGAAACGCCTTGTGTTGCGCTTCTGCCAATTCAGGGGGTGAGTAAGGAAGGGACAGGGAATGAAGAAGATTGGACTTAGCGTCGCTCTCGCCGCCAGTATTGCGGTGACCGGCTGTGCCAGCAACCCTTATGGTTATGGCTATAACGACCCGTATTATGGCAATCAGTATCAGCGCAATCCGAATGTCGGTAATGCCGCGGCGGGCGCCGCGATCGGTGCCGTCGGCGGTGCCATCGCCGGCAGCGTAATTCCGGGCGTCAGCGGGACGCAGGGCGCAATCGCCGGCGCAGTGCTCGGCGGCGTTCTTGGCGCCACGATCAACGGTCGCCAATATTACCGCGATACGCGCGGCTATTGCTATTACGTCGACCAGTACGGTCAGCCGCACTACAATTATCAGGTGCGCTGCTAGTCGGTGCGTTCGAGCGGCGCCTTGCCGCTCGCACGAATGTTAGGCGGGGCGGAAGTTCTCTTCCGCCTCGTCGAGCACGTACAGGCGCCCCTCGGCGATCGAGAAATGCGCGCCATGCAGCGTGAGCCGCCCGTCGCGCTCGCGCTCTGCAACCCAAGGGAAGGTGCGCAGGTTTGCCAATGATGCGCGAACCGCGGCCCATTCCATTTCAAGCATCGCGTCGGGCCCAGGCTCCGGGAAGCGCGCCCGTACCGCTTCTCGTGCCTCGCGCAGCAGTTCGACCCATTCGGAAATGAAATAGCCGCCACCATGTGGTGCATCGTCGAATGCCCCGGTCAGCGCCGCCGCGCAGCCGCCGCACAGGCCGTGGCCCATGACCACGATCTCCTCGACCTCAAGCTGGGTCACCGCAAATTCCAGTGCGGCCGACACGCCGTGATAGCCTGGCGTCGTTTCGAACGGCGGTGCCAGCGCGGCGACATTGCGTACGACGAACATCTCGCCCGGCCGGGCATCGAAGATCGTCGCCGGCTCGACCCGGCTGTCGGAGCAGGCGATGACCATCACCTTTGGGCTCTGGCCCTCTGCCAATTCGGTCCAGCGCGCGCGCTCGGCAGGCCAGTCGGTTTCGCGAAAACGGCGGTAGCCGTCGATCAGGTCGGTGAATCGGGTCATGCCGCAGCGGCTAAACGCTGAAGGGCAGGGGTGGCAAGCCGTCCCTTCAATCGCTATCTGGCGCGCATGAACGCTCCCGCGTCAGTTCCCAGGCAGCGCAAGCCCGATTGGATCCGCGTCAAGGCGCCGGTCAGCGAAGGCTATCACAATACCCGCAAGCTGATGCGCTCGCTCGGCCTCGCCACCGTCTGCGAGGAAGCGGCCTGCCCGAACATCGGCGAATGCTGGACCAAGAAGCACGCCACGGTGATGATCCTGGGCGACACGTGCACGCGGGCCTGCGCTTTCTGCAACGTTAAAACGGGCATGCCCCGCGCCGTCGATCCGCTCGAGCCCGAGCATGTCGCGGTCGCCGCGGCCGAGCTTGGGCTGGAGCATATCGTCGTCACCTCGGTCGACCGCGATGACCTGCCCGACGGCGGTGCGTCACAGTTCGTCAAGGTGATCCAGGCGCTGCGCCGAAACACCCCGAACACGACGATCGAGATCCTGACGCCCGATTTCCGCAACAAGCATGAAGCGGCGGTGAGCGCGATCGTCGAGGCTGGGCCCGACGTCTACAACCACAATCTGGAAACGGTGCCGCGGCTGTACCCGACGATCCGCCCCGGGGCGCGTTACTATGCATCCTTGCGCCTGCTTGAGAGCGTCAAGCGCCAAGCCCCGCATATCTTTACCAAATCGGGCGTCATGGTCGGGCTGGGCGAACAACGGCTCGAAGTTCACCAGGTGATGGACGACATGCGCTCGGCCGGCGTCGATTTCCTGACCATGGGCCAGTACCTGCAGCCGACTCCGCGCCATGCCAAGGTCGAGGAGTTCGTTTCGCCGCAGGCGTTCGACGCCTATGCCGCGATCGCCCGCGCCAAGGGTTTCCTGCTCGTCGCGGCATCGCCGCTGACCCGCTCAAGCTATCACGCCGGCGACGATTTCAAGAAGATGCAGGCGAACCGGACGGCGCAGCTGGAGCGTATTCGCGCCTGATGCCTCGGCACAGCGAAACGAAGCATCTGCCCTATGCGCCCGAACAGATGTTCGACCTGGTAGCGGACGTCGCGCGCTACGATGAGTTCCTGCCCTGGGTCGTCGCGGTGCGCGTGCGCTCGTCGAGCGAGACGGAAACGGTCGCCGACCTGATCGTCGGCTTCAACGCCTTCAAGGAGCGGTTCACCAGCCGGGTGGTCAAGCAGCGGCCGTCACGCATCTGCGTCGATTATATCGAGGGTCCGCTCAAGTTCCTGCACAACGAATGGCGCTTTGAGCCGGCGGCCGAGGGCAACACCAACGTCCATTTCTCGGTCGATTTTGCCTTCAAATCGCGATTGTTCGAAAGTTTGGCCGGCGCAATGTTCGACCGGGCGCTGCGCAAGATGACCGGGGCGTTCGAGCAACGCGCCGCCGCGCTTTACGGCATCAATAGCTCGAGCGCGCAAAGCGCTGCCTGAAGCCGCACGCCCGACCGGGTCTGCTCATTGAAGAACTTCTGGTCGGCAACGATCTTGGCTGGGTCGGCATCGCGCTCGGCGCGGGCGAAGACCACGGTGCCGACCGGCTTCGACGCCGATCCGCCGCCCGGGCCGGCAATGCCGGTGATCGCGACGGCAACATCGGCCTCGGACGCGATCAGGGCACCGCGCGCCATCGCCCAGGCCGTGGCCACGCTGACCGCGCCGAAGGTCTCGACGACCTCGGAACTGACCTTGAGCTGGGTTGCCTTCGACGCGTCCGAATAGGTGACGTAGCCCGCTTCGAGCACTTCGGAGGAGCCCGGAATCTCGGTGATCGCGGCGCTGACCAGCCCGCCGGTGCAGCTTTCGGCGATCGCGACGCGACGCCCGGCAGCGCGGTTGGCGTCGACCACCTCGCGCGCCTTGTCGACCAGGATCTTGGGAAGGAGCATTTCGCTCATAGCGCCGGCCCCATGCGGATGCTGGCGATGGCCTGCGCAGCCATGCCCTCGCGCCGGCCGGTGAAACCCAGGCCTTCGGTGGTCGTCGCCTTCACGCTCACCTGATCGAGCGCGAGCCCGGCAATCTCTGCAATGCGGGCGCGGATTTGTGCGCGGTACGGCCCCACCTTCGGCTCCTCGGCAATGATCGTACAATCCACATGATCGACAATCGCTCCCTTAGCACGAAGCAGGGTAACGGCGTGCGCCAGGAAGCGGTCGGACGACGCGCCTTTCCATTGCGGGTCCGACGGCGGGAAATGTTCGCCGATATCGCCGAAGCCGCCAGCGCCGAGCAGCGCATCGGTGATCGCGTGGAGCGCAACGTCGGCGTCGCTGTGTCCGGCGAGCCCGCGACTATGGGGAACGGCAATCCCGCCGAGCATCACCGGGCCATCGCCCGCGAAGGCGTGGACGTCGAACCCCATGCCGATGCGCGGCACCAGCCGGCCGGCCAGCCATTGCTCGGCCCGCTGGAAATCGGCGTCCGTGGTGATCTTGTCGAGCGCGGGATCGCCCGCGACCGCGGCGACGCGCAGCCCCGCGGCGCGCGCGACGCTGCTTTCGTCGGTGGGGACGCCGCTGTGCCACGCAGCATAAGCGCGGCGTAGCGGATCAAGGCGAAAGGCCTGCGGTGTCTGCACCCGGACGACGGCGGTGCGGTCGAGGGGATCGCCCAGCTCACTCTCGGCGCGGGCAATGGTGTCGCTGACGGGCAGCACGGGCACCGCGCCGTCGCTGAACTCCAGCTGCGCGATCAGGCGGTCGATTACCGCGGCGGGACAGAAGGGCCGCGCCGCGTCATGCACCAATACGGCATCGGCTTCGATGGCCCGCAGGCCCGCCTGGACCGAGTCCGCACGCTCGACGCCACCAGTCACCGGGGCGGGAAGGTCGAGGCCGCGGAGCGCCGCGGCGGCGAGTTCGCCCTGGCCCTCGCCAATCACGACCTGCACTTGCCTTACACCGGGATGGCGTATCAGCGCCTCGGCTGCCCAGCGCAGGACGGGCTTGCCGCCGATCGGGCGATATTGCTTGGGCACGCCCCCGCCGAGGCGTTCGCCTCTGCCGGCGGCTACGATGAGTGCGGTAACGGTCATGCACGCTCCAGGTTCGAAGGCGCGGCTAACAGAGTCTGAAGACCCTCGCAAAGCGGATGCGACGTTGACTTCAACGGCTTTACAGAGCCTGATGTCGTGCCGGAGAGCATAAACAACGGGCAGGGGAGGGTGAAATGGCTGGATTAGAGGGCAATGCAAGCAACCTTGTCGTCAAGTTCGTAATCGTCGCCGCCTTGGGCGGGATCTTGGGAGCCATCATTGGACGTGCGGTTGGCGGCTTGCTCACTGGTGGTCTCCTCGGCGCTGTCGTTGGGGGGATTGTCGGCGGCATCGTAGGGTGGCTTGCTACCCGCTGACATGGGGACCTGAATGGCAGGCGCCTTGTCCGCCAGGGGCTGTTCAACTATCTGGCGCCGACCCATGACAGCGTTGAAGCCCATAAATATCGGCCCGGTCCGGATCGATGCGCCCGTGATTTTGGCGCCGATGACGGCCGTCACCGACTTGCCGTTCCGGCGGATCGTCAAGCGCTACGGTGCCGGCCTGACCGTGACCGAGATGATCGCCAGCCAGGCGATGGTCCGTGAAACGCGCCAGTCGCTGCAAAAGGCGATGTGGGATCCGGCCGAGGAGCCCGTATCGATGCAGCTCGCGGGGTGCGAGCCGCATGTGATGGCCGAAGCGGCAAAGCTCAACGAGCAGCGCGGCGCCGCGATCGTCGACATCAACATGGGCTGCCCGGTCAAGAAGGTCGTTAACGGCGATGCCGGGTCGGCGCTGATGCGCGACTTGCCGCTTGCTGCCGCGATCATCGAGGCGACGGTCAAGGCGGTGAAGGTCCCCGTGACGCTCAAGATGCGCATGGGCTGGGATCACAACAGTCTCAACGCGCCCGAGCTGGCGCGCATCGCCCAGGACCTGGGCATTCAGATGATCACCGTCCACGGCCGCACCCGCTGCCAGATGTACAAGGGTGAGGCGGACTGGCGCTTCATTCGCCAGGTCAAGGACGCGGTGACGATCCCGGTGATCGCCAACGGCGACATCTGCTCGGTTGCCGACGCCCGCGCCGCGCTCGACCAGTCGGGCGCCGACGGGGTGATGATCGGCCGGGGCGCCTATGGCCGGCCGTGGCTGCTCGGGCAGGTGATGAGCGACCTCGGCGGAGGCGGGGCCCGACCCGAGCCGAGCCTCGATGAACAGCTGGCCGCGATGCTTGAACAATATCAAGGCATGCTGGAGCTTTACGGTACGCACACCGGCGTCAATCTCGCCCGCAAGCATGTCGGTTGGTACACCAAGGGCCTCCCGGGCTCGGCCGAGCTTCGCAACAGCGTCAACCAGCAGGATGACCCGGCGGTGGTGATGGCGATGCTGCGCGATTTTTACGCGCCCTGGCTCGCCCAGTCGGCAGCCTGACGCCGCGCACGTCACACAAGTGTGTTGTTAATGCAACGCTCGTGCTAGGCGGGCGCCGATGGATGCGCGCACGGCCGAATCGCCGGTGAATTTGCAGCAGGAAAGCTGGCTCCGGCGTGAGCGGGCCAGCGGGCGCTTCTACGACCGATTGGCGGTCGTCATCGCCTTATTCCTGGTAGGTATGCTGTCGTACAGCGCCTGGCTGCTAAGCCGCAGTTCCAATCCTGGCACGATGCTGTCGCCCCCGTTGATCGCGCTGCTCCTGGTCGCAAATCTGCTGCCGGCGATTGCGCTGATGGTCCTGTTCTCGCGCCGGCTCGCGGTGCGCCGAGCCGAAGCCGGGGGGCTGGGGAGCGGCCGGCTTCACGTTCGCCTTGTCGGTCTCTTTTCGGTCATTGCCGCAGTGCCGACCGTGCTCGTGGCGATCTTCGCATCCTTGCTGTTCCAGAGCGGGCTCGAATTCTGGTTTTCCGATCGTGCGCGAGGAATGATCGAAAATACGGTCGAGGTTGCGCGCGATACCTTCACGCGGGAAGTCGAGCGTGTCGCCAACGAAACCGTGACGATGAGCGGTGATCTGGCGGGCTATCTGAAGCTGGTCACGATTGAAGACCCGCGCTTCATCGAGGGCTTTGGGCGGCAGGTGCTCAACCGGAACCTGTCGGAAGCGATCATCATCAACGTCGGGCCGGACAATGTCCCGCGCTCGCTGGCGCTGGTTAACCCGTACGACCGCCCGCTGGAACGGATCATCACCTCGGCCAAGATCGCGCAATTGGGAAATGCGCAGAGCGTCCCGGTCAATTCGTCCGACCGGGTCGGGTCGCTTACTCGGCTCGATTACGGTCCGAACACCTACCTTTATGCGGCCCGCGTGTTCGAGCCGCAGTTCCGGCAGCAGATTCAGCGGGCCGACGCCGTCATGCGGGATTACCAGGTCTTGCTGTCGCGGTCGCGCGCGAACCAGCTACGCTTCAACGCCGCCCTTCTGCTCGGCGCCCTTGTCATTGTCGGCTTGTCGATCCTGACCGCCCTCAAGCTTGCCGACCGACTTGTTCGGCCAGTGGGCGAATTGGTCGGCGCCGCGGGCCAGATCGAGCAGGGGGATTTCTCGGCCCGCGTCCGGGTGGCCGAGACCGAGGACGAAGTGCAGACCTTGTCCGAAGCCTTCAACCGGATGGCCGGACGTCTTGAAGAGCAGACCGGTGAACTGCGGACCGCAAACACGCAATTGGAGACTCGGCGCGCCTTCATCGAGGCGGTGTTGTCGAGCGTCACCGCCGGTGTGATCGCGATCGATACCGGCAACCGCGTACTCCTCTTGAACCGTTCGGCCGAAACGCTTCTCCAGCGCAGCCAGCAAGACGTCGAAGGGCACAATCTCGCGGGTGTCTCCGCCGACCTCGACGAATTCATGCGCGGCGATCAATCGGAGGCTAACGTTCTCATTGTCGCGGATGCCGGTCAGCGCACGCTGGCGGTGAAGCGTGTGCGCTACAAGGACGGCAGCGTCCTGACCTTCGACGACATCACCGACCAATTGTTCGATCAGCGCCGGGCCGCCTGGTCGGACATCGCGCGCCGCATTGCGCATGAAATCCGCAACCCGCTGACCCCGATCCAGCTCGCCGCGGAGCGCCTGCAGCGGCGCTTCGGACAGGAAATCCAGTCTGACAAGGAGACGTTCGAGCGGCTGACGGGCACGATCGTCCGCCAGGTCGGTGACCTTCGCCGAATGGTCGACGAATTTTCCAACTTCGCGCGCATGCCCAAGCCGGTCTTCCGCGCGGAGAATGTGCACGAGATCGCGCGCCAGGCGCTGTTCCTGCACGAGGTCGCGCACCCCGCGATCACCTTCACCCTGGATCCGCCCCAGGGCGAGTTCGAGATGGTGTGCGACCGCCGCCAGCTCGCGCAGGCTCTTACCAACGTCGTTAAGAATGCCGTCGAAGCCATTGAAGGGCGGCGCAATCGCGGCGAACACAGCATTGCCGGCGACCGCGTCGACCTCCGCTTGCGGGCGGAAGAGCGGCAGCTGGTGATCGACTTGCTCGACACCGGTATTGGCCTTCCCGAAGACCGCGAACGGCTGACCGAACCCTATATGACGACGCGCGTGCGCGGCACCGGCCTTGGCCTCGCCATCGTCAAGAAGATCGTCGAGGAGCATATGGGCGAGATCGCCTTCCTCGACCGGCCGGGCGGGGGCACGCATGTACGCATCGCTTTCGATACCGAGCGCCTGGCCGCGCTGGCGACGGCCGAAGCCGGCGATTCAACCGACAATGACCGCAATCCCGAGGATGGTAACTGATGGCGCTTGAAGTGCTCGTAGTCGACGACGAAGCCGACATCCGCGAACTGGTGAGCGGTGTGCTGGAGGACGAAGGCTATTCCGTGCGCACGGCCGCCGACAGCACCTCCACGCTTGACGCGGTCGAGGATCGCCGTCCGTCGATGGTGCTGCTCGACGTATGGCTGCAGGGATCGCGGCTCGACGGGCTGCAATTGCTGCAGGAAATCAAGCGCCGCGACCCAACCATCCCGGTGCTGATGATCTCCGGCCACGGCAATCTCGACACCGCCGTCGCCGCGGTGCGCGAGGGCGCGGTCGACTTCATCGAAAAGCCGTTTGAGGCGGAGCGGCTTCTGTACCTCGTCGGTCGCGCGACCGAGACCGACCGGCTGCGGCGCGAAAATGCCGACTTGAAGCAGCAGGTCGGGCAGGAGGACCAGCTCCAGGGCAGCTCGGTCGCGGTCAACACCGTGCGCGCGACGCTCAAGCGCGTGGCGCCGACCGGCAGCCGCGTACTGATCTCGGGCCCGCCCGGCGTCGGCAAGGAGATTGCGGCGCGCATGATCCACCAATGGAGCCCGCGCGCCGACGCGCCCTTCATCGTGCTGTCGGCGGCGATGATGAGCCCCGATCGCGTCGAGGAAGAATTGTTCGGCAGTGAAACCGACGGCGTGATGCGGCCGGGCCTGCTCGAACATGCGCATGGCGGTACCCTGTTCCTCGACGAGATCGCCGACATGCCGCTGACCACGCAGGGCAAGATCCTGCGCGTGCTCACCGACCAAAGCTACCATCGCGTCGGCGGCCAGCGCCCGGTCAAGGTCGACGTGCGCGTCCTTTCGGCGACGTCGCGGCATTTGCAGGATGAGATTGCCGCGGGGCGCTTCCGCGAGGACCTGTTCTACCGCCTCAACGTCGTGCCGGTGCGCCTGCCGCCGCTGCGCGAGCGGCGCGAGGACATTCCCGAATTGGTCAACCATTTCCTCGCGCGCTTCGCTGCCGAGCGGCGGACCGCCGCGCCGTCGATCTCCGAAGAGGCGATGGCCGCGCTCCAGGCGCACGAATGGCCCGGCAACGTTCGTCAGCTGCGCAACATCATCGAGCGCACGATCATCCTCGCCCCCGGCGACCGCGTGTCGTGCATCGAAGTCGACCTGTTGCCGCCCGAGATCATCGAGAACCAGGGGGCGATCGGCGCATCGACCGCGACCATGGCGATCATGGGCAGCCCGCTGCGCGAAGCGCGGGAGTCGTTTGAACGCGAATATCTGAAAATTCAGATCCGCCGCTTTTCAGGCAACATCTCCCGTACCGCGTCGTTCATCGGGATGGAGCGGTCGGCCCTTCATCGTAAGCTCAAAGCGCTCGGCATCGGCGACAAGCGGGAAGGGGAAGAGTAGGAGTACACGCATGGCCCCGCGCGCGCTGAGCTTGCAGGATCACTTCCTCAACAGCATCCGCCGCGCCAAGCTGCCGGTCACCATCTTCCTCGTCAAAGGCGTCAAGCTTCAGGGCGTGGTGACGTGGTTCGACTCCTTCTCGCTGCTGCTGCGCCGCGATGGCGCATCGCAGCTCGTCTACAAGCATTCGATCTCGACCATCATGCCGGGCGAGCCGCCGCCCGACTTCGTCGCCAGCCTGCCGAAGGGCGAGCATGGGCAGGGCGGGCGCGCGGCGCTGCAGGACCTGTTCCTGGCCGCCGCCACGCGCGACAGGGAGCGCATGACCCTGTTCCTCATCAACGGCGTGATGCTCCAGGGCAATATCAGCGCGTTCGATCAATTTTCGCTGATGCTCGAGCGCGGCGGGCAGGTGCAACTGGTGTACAAGCACGCCATATCGACGCTGCAGCCGGCCAATCCGCTCAAGCTCGACGGTGGCCACGACCTTGCGGAGAACGACGCTGAATAATTTCGACGGCAATGGCGCGATCGAGGTCGCGCGCGGCGAGCGCGCCATCCTGGTCGTTCCCGAGCTCCCGCGCGACGGTGCGCGGCGGTCGGTCGATGCGCGTCTCGACGAAGCCGCTGGCCTGGCCGAGGCGATCGGGATCGCGGTCGTCGGGTCGCGCGCCTTCCGCGTGCGCACAGTCCGCCCCGCCAGCCTGCTCGGCAAGGGCCAGGTCGAGGAGGTCGCCGACCTTGCGCGCGAGAAGGACGCGAAGCTGCTCATCGTCGATGCCGCCCTGACGCCAGTGCAGCAGAAGACGCTGGAGGACGAGGCCAAGACCAAGGTGATCGACCGTACCGGCCTGATCCTCGAAATTTTCGGCGAGCGCGCGGCGACGGCCGAGGGGCGGCTGCAGGTTGAACTCGCGCATCTCGACTATCAGGCCGGGCGCCTGGTGCGCAGCTGGACCCACCTCGAGCGGCAGCGCGGCGGCTTCGGCTTCCTCGGCGGCCCCGGCGAGACCCAGATCGAGGCCGACCGCCGCATGATCCGCGACCGAATGGCGCGCATCCGGCGGGAGCTCGACCAGGTCAAGCGCACGCGCTCGCTGCACCGTGATCGGCGCCAACGCGCGCCCTGGCCGGTGATTGCGCTCGTCGGTTACACCAACGCCGGAAAGTCGACGCTTTTCAACCGCTTGACGGGCGAAGATGTGTTCGCGCAAGACCTACTGTTCGCGACGCTCGACCCCACAATGCGGGACATTCGCCTGCCCGGGTTCGACAAGGTCATCCTGTCCGACACCGTCGGCTTCGTGTCCGATTTGCCGACCGAATTGATCGCGGCATTCCGCGCGACGCTGGAGGAGGTCCGTTCGGCCGATCTCCTCGTTCACGTGCGCGACGTCGCGCATCCCGACAGCGAGGCGCAGCGCGACGATGTTGCCGACGTGCTCGCCTCGCTCGACCTGGCGGAGGAGGGGGCCCCGCCGCGGATCGAGGCATGGAACAAGATCGACTTGCTGACCGGCGACGAGCGCGAACGCGTTTTGGGCGAGGCGCAGCGCCGCGACGACGTGGTGCCCATTTCGGCCATCACTGGCGACGGGCTGGACGAATTGCGTCAGGCGATGGCGGTGCGGCTGCGGAGCGGGGAGGAAGTCCATCAGATCCGGCTCGCGGCGGGCGACGGCGGGAAGATCGCCTGGCTCCATTCGCGCGGCAAAGTGCTCGACCAGCGCATGGACGAGGACCAGGTCGAACTGTCGGTGCGCTTGTCACCCGACAATTGGGCGCGCTTTCAGGCGCTCGAATCCGCTTGATCGGCCTTGGCGCGGACCCACAGCGCCTCTTTCTCCTCCAGGCTCAAGTTCGCAAAGCCGGGCTCGCCCTCAATCGCGCGGAAGCGACGTTCGAACTTCGCATTGGCTTCACGCAGCGCAGCTTCGGCGTCGATATTGAGATGCCGTGCGAGGTTTACGACCGCGAACAGCAGGTCGCCAAGCTCCTCTAATTTACGCTGATGGTCGGTCTCGCCATCGAGTTCGGCAAGTTCCTCGTCGACCTTGGCGCGCGGGCCAGCGACATCGGGCCAGTCGAAACCGACGCGGGCCGCGCGGCGCTGCAGCTTGGCCGCACGCTCCAGCGCCGGAAGAGCCAATGCAACGCCGGCCAATGCGCTGGAATCTGGTGATTTCTTACGCTCTGCTGCCTTCAGTTCCTCCCAACCGGGACTGTGCTCCGCATCACCGAAGATGTGCGGGTGGCGGCGCTCGAGCTTGTCGCAAATCCCGTCGAGCACGTCGTCGAGCCGGAAATGTCCAGCTTCCTCGGCCATTTGCGCATGGAACACGACCTGGAGTTGGAGATCGCCAAGCTCGTCGGCAAGCGCGTCCATGTCGTCGCGCGCGATCGCGTCGGCAACCTCATAGGCTTCCTCGATCGTGTAGGGCGCGATCGTCGCGAAATTCTGCGCACGATCCCATTCGCAGCCGCGCTCCGGATCGCGCAGCCGCCGCATGATCGCAACGAGCCGCTCAAGCGACATGAAGGGGCCCCTGCGCCGCTTGATGCTCAAGTATGATAATATGCATTATGTAAATACCAAGGCGCATCACGCGGTGAGAACCAGATGGTTGCCCTCGACCCGCCAGCTGCTCAGCGACGTCAGGAAGTTCATGCCAAGCACGTTCGTCCGGTCGCCCGGATTGACGAAGATGGTCATGCCCTCGCGTCGGATCGGCCCAAGCTCGAAGTTGTCCGCGCGTGATCGCGCCATGTCGACCGTGCCATTGGCGGTCTGCACCGGCGCGCGCAGGCCGGACGCAACGCCCGCGGCGCGTGCCGTCTCGCCCCCGATCGTGGTGATCGATGCACCGCTGTCGACTAGCAAGCGCACCGGCTGCCCATTGATTCGCGCATCGACCCAAAAATGGCCGTCCTCGCTGATCGGAATGCGCAGCGTCTCGCCCGCCGCGATCGGTTCGCCGGTCAATTCGGCGCGGACTTGCTGTCCAAAGGCGGAAAAGTTCGATCGGAAGGCGAACAGGATGAACACGCCCGCGAATAGGGCGACCCAGATCATTGCCATCCGGAGCGCCTTGCCGAGCGGCAATTGGCTGCCGATCAGCGATCCCAGCAGAAGCACGATCAGCAGGACGAGATAGACGGTGTTGGCGCCGTCGAAGCTGTTCACAGCGCGATCTCCAGACCGTCATAGGCCGGCTCGGCCCAATCCGGCAGTTCCGCGACGAGCTTTCCATAGTCGAGGCCGTTGCCCATGTGCGTCAGATATAGGTGCCCCACTTGCAGCTCGCGAGCCCAGCCGAGAACGCCGTCGAGATGCGCATGAGTCGGATGCGGTTGGCGCGTCAGGCAATCGCTGATCATCACGTCCGCGCCCTCATAAAGCGCGCGCATGTCGTCGGTCATGTCGCTGTAATCGATCGCATAAACCAGCGAGTGCCCCTGGTCCTCGAAGCGCAGGCCGATGGACGTCGTGGTGCCGTGCGGCTGATCGACCGTTCTCACCTGCGCCCATGTTTCGCCCATCACTTCGGGCTGGACGATCGGGCGATAGAAGTCGCTCTGCTCGAACGCATAGGCGAAGCGGTGTGCAAGGCTGTCGAGCGTCTTCCGGCGGCCGAGTAACGGCACCGGGCCGCCGATCGCCTGCGAGACCGCGCGTAGCTCATCGATCCCATGCACATGATCGCCATGGTCGTGGGTGACGATCACCGCCGATAGTCGGTCGACATCGGCATCGAGCAATTGCTGACGAAGGTCGGGCCCGCAATCGACTAGGATCCGCTCCTCTCCGCTTTCGACCAGGATCGAGCTGCGCAGCCGCCGATTGCGCGGCTCGGCCGGGTCGCACTGGCCCCAGTGACCGCCGATCTTGGGCACCCCGGTCGACGTCCCGCAGCCGAGGACCCGGACCTTCACGCGGCTTTCGGAAAGAGTCTGAAGAAGTTGGCGGTCGTCGTTGCCGCAAGCTGCTCGGGCGTTTCCCCGCGCAGGTTGGCGACGAAGGCGGCGGTGTCGGCGACGAACGCCGGCTCGCACTTTTGCCCGCGATGCGGAACGGGCGCGAGGAACGGCGCGTCGGTCTCGACCAGCATCTGGTCCGCCGGAAGCCATTTGGCGGTGTCCTGCAGGTCCGCGGCATTCTTGAACGTCACGATCCCCGACAGGGACACGTAAAAGCCAAGGTCGAGCCCCTTGCGCGCCAGATCGGCCGAACCGGTGAAGCAATGGAGAACGCCGGTTACGCCCCCTTCCCTGACCGCGGCGGACAGGATTTCGGCGGTGTCATCCTCGGCATCGCGGGTGTGGATGACGAGCGGCAGGCCGGTGCGCCGCGCGGCGTCAATATGCGCTTCGAACCGCTCACGCTGCGCGGCACGGTCGGACTTGTCGTAATAATAATCGAGCCCGCATTCGCCGATGGCAATCACGCGCGGGTGATCGGCGGCCTCTGCCAATGCGCCTGCGCCCAAATCCGGGTGCGCATCGGCCTCATGTGGGTGGACGCCGACGCTCGCCCACACGTCGTCATGCCGTTCGGCCACGGCGATGACGTCATTCCATTCGCGCTGCCGCGTCGAGATATTGAGGAAACCGCCGATTCCACGGGCGCGCGCCGCATCGAGCACCTCGTCCTGGCGCTCGGCGAGCCCCTCGTAATTGAGGTGGCAGTGGCTATCGATCAGAGTCACGCGGCGGCGTCCTCGGGTTCAAGCTCGAGCCGAGGAAACAGCGGCGTCGGCGCAGCGATCGGTGCCCCGCCCGCGCCCGCGTCGATTGCCTGCATCAGCTTTTCCACCGAAGCGGGAATAACCGGCGCAATTGCCTCGGCCAGCTGACGCACCGCGACCACCAGCGTGCCGAGCACCGCGGCCATTCGCGCCGGATCGGTCTTGCGCAGTGCCCACGGTGCCATCGCGTCGACATATTGGTTGCAGGCGAACACCGCGCGCATCCACGCCTCGATGCCCACCGAAAAGGCGAAGCGCTCGAACGCCTCGGGCACTTCGACACCGGTGGCCTGGGCAACCAAGGCGAGCAATTCCTTGTCCTCCGGCGCTTCGCCTGCATCCGGAAGAACGCCGTCTAAATTCTTGAAGATCATCGATAAAGTGCGCTGTGCCAGATTGCCGAAGCTGTTTGCCAGCTCGGCGTTCACGCGGTTGACGATCGCTTCGTTGCTGTAGCTGCCGTCCTGCCCGAACGGCACTTCGCGCAGCAGGAAATAGCGCAAGGCGTCGGCGCCATAGCGCGCGGCCAGCTCCATCGGATCGACGACATTGCCGAGCGACTTGGACATCTTCTCCCCGCCGCGCGCGAGCAGGAAACCATGCGCGAAGATCTGGCGCGGGATCGGCAAGCCGGCCGACATCAGGAACGCCGGCCAATAGACCGCGTGGAAGCGGACGATGTCCTTGCCGATCAAATGGACGTTCGCGGGCCAGAAGCGTGCCCACTCCCCGCCCGGTCGGGAAAGCCGACGCCGGTCATGTAGGTCGTCAGCGCATCGACCCACACGTACATCACATGGTCGGGCGATCCCGGCACCGGCACGCCCCAGTCGAAGCTGGTACGCGACACGCTGAGATCCTTGAGCCCGCCTTCGACGAAGCGCATCACCTCGTTGCGGCGGCTTTCGGGGCGGATGAAGTCGGGCTGCTCTGCATAGAGGGCGAGCAGGCGGTCCTGATATCTGGACAAGCGGAAGAACCAGGTTTCCTCCGCCGTCCACTCGACCGGAGTTCCCTGCGGAGAGACTTTCGCGCCCCCTCGCCCGCAATCAGCTCGCTTTCGTCGTAAAAGGCCTCGTCGCGCACCGAATACCAGCCCTCGTAGCGGTCGAGATAAAGGTCGCCCGCCGCCTCCATCGCCTTCCAGATGGCGATGCTCGCCTCATGGTGGCGCGGCTCGGACGTGCGCACAAAGCTATCGAACGAAATATTCAAGACCGCGCACATCTCACGGAAATATCCAGACATTTCGTCGGCAAACTCGAGCGTATCGCGGTCGTTGGCGCGCGCCGTCTGGACCATCTTCAGCCCATGTTCGTCGGTTCCGGTGACCAGCCGCACGTCGCGTCCGCGCGCGCGCTGGAACCGCGCGATCGCATCCGCGGCAATCCCTTCATAGGCGTGGCCGATATGCGGCCGCCCGTTGGGGTAATTGATCGCGGTGGTGATGAGGTAGGGCTCGGACATGCCTGCCGCCCCTAGCCGCGCCCGCCTAGCGCATCAACGTTCGCCGGCCACATCCGCAAGGATGCCGCCCAGCTGGAACACCGTCGCTGCGGGATCGAGCGACAGGCGCGGCGCAATCGCCGCCAGCTCGCGCGCCTTGTCATAGGCGTTCAGCGCGCGTTCCCGTCCCGCCCCCTGCAGCCCCGCGCCTCGCGCGCGATCAGCGACGGCGCGAGGTCGAGGAAGGCCGCATAACGCTCGGCCGACGCCTTCTTACCAAGATCTTGCGCCAAGTCTGACCGACGGCCGTTGGTGGGATCGCCCTGGCGCAGGATGGTCAGCGCCGCATCCTCAAGCTTGGCCAAACCGAGCTCGGCGAAGGCCAGCGCGCGGCCCGCCGACCCTTCCGACATCGCCACCACTCGCTGGCGCTCGGCGGCGCTGACATCGGGCGTTTCCCGCTCGAGGATCGACGCCATGACGTCATCGTCAAGCGATTGAAAATCCAGCCTTCTGCAGCGCGAGCGGATGGTCGGGAGGAGCCGGCCAGGCGCGTGGCTGACGAGGAGGAACAGGCTGTTGGGCGGCGGTTCCTCGAGGATCTTGAGCAAGGCATTCGCGGCGGATGTCTCAAGCTCGTCGATCGGATCGATGACGATCGCGCGCCAGTCCGACAGCGCCGGCGTAAGACCGAGGAATTCGCCGAGCTCGCGCACCTGCTTGACCGAAATGTTGCGCGCCAGCCCCTCGCCTTTCTCGCGCGGCAGGCGCTGGATCCAGCGCATGTCGGGATGGCTCTCGGCGGTGATCAGCCGGGCCATGGGATGTTCGGCGGGCGTGTCGAGCGGCGCGGCTTCGAACGCCGGCCCCGCCGCCTCGGCCAGCAGGCGCGTCGCAGCGGCCCGGGCGAAGCGCGCCTTGCCGACACCCCGCGGTCCGGCGAGCAGCCAGGCATGATGCAATTTGCGCATGGCCCAGGCGCTGCTGAACTGCTCAACCGCGCGATCGTGGCCGAGGATCATGGGAGAAGATCCGCCAACGCCGCGACCAAACGCGCGGTGACTGCCTCAAGCGTTCCTGTCGCGTCGACCAACGTCACCCGCTCGGGCTCGGCCGCTGCAATCTCGCGAAAGGCGCGGTCGACCGCCTGATGATAGTCCGCCGGCCGGCCGCCGATGCGATCAGGCCGGTCACGATCGCGTGCCGCGGCGCGCTCGTTTCCATCGGGCAGCAGGAGGATCAAGGTCCGGTCGGGGAAGCCGTTGCCGATGGCGAAGGCGTTGATCGCCCGCACCTCGGCCACCCCCAGTCCGCCCGCTCCGCCCTGATAGGCGAGCGAGCTATCGACGAAGCGGTCGCACAGCACCCATGCGCCCGCCGCCAGCGCGGGTTCGATCGTCTTGACCACATGGTCGGCGCGCGCCGCCGCGAACAGCAACGCCTCGGCGCGCGCGTTCCAGCGATCCTCGGCGCCCTGCAGCAGAAGATCACGGATGCGCTCGGCCCCCTCGCTTCCGCCCGGTTCGCGAGTCTCCACGACCTCCAGGCCGCGCTCGCGCAAGGCTTGGGCGAGCGCGCGGACCTGGGTCGACTTCCCGACTCCCTCCCCGCCCTCGAGGCTGATGAATTTGCCGCGCGGTGTCGCCTGCGCGGTCACGCCATCCCGACAAGCTGCTTGAGGCCGAGCCAGACGCGGCCGAAGAAGCCTGCCTGGCCGACGTCGGCACCGGCGACCAGCGGCACCACCTGCTCGCCCGTGTCCCCGGTCATGATCACCAGCTGCGCAACCTCCTGGCCCTCCTTGATCGGCGCAGCGATCGGCCCCTGGTAACGCACCTTCATGCGCACCGGCTGATTGACCGTCAGCCCGGCAGGGATGGTCACCGCCAGGTCGCGCGGCGCCATCAAGGGGACTTCGGCGTCGCTGCCCAGCTGCACCTGCGCCGATCCGACCTGCTGGCCCGCCTTGAACAGCGGCTTCGCCTGCCAGGAATTGAAGCCCCATTCCATCAGCCGCGTCGATTCCTGCACGCGCGCATTCCAGCTATCGAGCCCGGCGACGACCTCGATCAGGCGGCGGCCGTTCTGCTCGGCCGACCCGGTGAAGCCGTAGCCCGCCTCGTCGGTGTGACCGGTCTTGAGACCGTCCGCGCCCGGCACCTTGCCAAGGATCGGGTTGCGGTTGCCCTGGGTGATCGCCTGCCCCGATCCCAGGGTTTTGCCCCAGGTGAAGCTCGGCTTGTTGTAGAATTGCTTGTACAGCTTGGGATGGCGCTCGACCGTCGCCCGCGCCAGCGTCGCCAGGTCGCGCGCGGTGACATAGGTGCAGCCCTCGTCGGGCCAGCCGTTGCTGTTGCAGAAGCGACTGTTGGTCAGTCCAAGCTCCTTGGCCAGCGCATTCATCTGGTTGGCGAACGCCTGCTCGGTCCCCGCAATGCACTCCGCCAGCACCACCGAGGCGTCGTTGCCCGACAGGGTGACGATGCCGTGAAGCAGGTTTTCGACGCTGACCTGTTCATTGACCGACAGGAACATCGTCGATCCCGCGGCCGGCCCATGCCATTTCTGCCACGTTTCCGGGCGCACGGTGCACATCTTGTTCAACGGCAGCTTGCCCTGGTCGATCAGCTCGAACGCGACCTCGGTGGTCATCATCTTGGCCATCGATGCCGGCGGCATGCGCATGTCGGCGTTCTTGGCATAGAGAACCGCGCCCGACGACAAGTCGACCAGGATCGCGGTCTTGGCCGGCGTGTCGAACGGCGGCGCGGCGGCGGGTGCGGCGCTGGCGAACAGCAGGGAGGCGGCGGTTGCGAACAGGATGGAGCGCGGCATGGAGAAGATGGGTTTCCTCGATTCAGGCGTGAGGAGACCTGTCTATCGCCGGGCGATGGCGTTCGCCAGCAGTCCGACGCCCATCGCGTAGTAATTCGAGCAATTATAATCGAGGATCGCGCGGTAATTGCCGGTCAGGAGATAGCCCTGGGCATAAGCGCCCGGCGTTTCCATAAGCGCCACCAGCTCGGTATCAGGCAAAGTCCGTCCTGTCGGCATCACGCCCATCGAACGCCATTGCGCGACCGTCAGCCAGCGGCTGTGCCTGCGATAGACGTTGGGGCATCGCGGCGGGTTGAGGCGCGATTGCACCGCGGCGCGGTTGAGCGTGCCCGGAATCGCCACCGGCACGCCCCACGGCATGTCACGCTTCCACCCCGCGTTACGCAGGTAATTGGCGATCGAAGCGAAGGCGTCGTCTTCGTTGCGCCAGATGTCGGCATAACCGTCGGCATCGCCGTCGGCGCGCAGGCGCAGCGCGACGGTCGGCATGAACTGCGGATAGCCAGTCGCGCCGGCATAGCTGCCCTTTAGCTGCCAGCGCTGCACGCCCTGGTCCATCAGCTTCAACGCGGCGAGGAATTCGTCCTCGAACATCTGCCGCCGCCGCCCTTCATAGGCGAGGCTGGCAAGCGCATCGAGCAGGTCGAAGCTGCCGGTCACCGCGCCGTAACTCGTTTCCTTGCCGTAGATTGCGATGATCACTGCGGGATCGACGCCGTACATCGCCTGGATGCGCGACAGATTCGCCCAGTGCGACGAATAGCGCGCCTGTCCGCGGCTGATCAGCGAACTAGTGATGTGGCGGGTCAGATACGGCCCGAACGATGCCGGCGCATAGTCAGTCCGGGTCGACGTCGGCCGCTGCGCGCGGTCGAGGTCCATCGCGCGCTGGTTGAGCCGCAAATAGGGAACGACTGCCTGGATGGTGGCCTCGCGCACCCCCTGCTGCCGCGCGAGCGCCGCGAGCCGCACCTTGTAGCCGTCCCACGCACTCTGCGGCGGCGGTGCATAAGCGGGCTGTGGATAGACCGGCTGCGGATAGACCGGCTGCGGATAGACCGGGGTGAGCTGCGCGACCTGGACCGGCGCGGGGCCTGCCACGATGGCGGACGGGCGCGGTTGCGCCGAAGGTGTCGCAAGCGCCATCGCCGACGTCACCGCCAGCATTACTCCCCAATCACTCGCAACTCCACGCTCCTCATCACAACCGAGGCTAGTCCGGACAACCCACGAGACGCCAGCATGGTTCATCGCGCGCCTTGCACAGCCCGGCTTACCAAGCGATATCGCGCGGCAGATGAAGGAGAGGTGGCCAGCCGTTCGGCCACCGTCCGCGCTGGAGAGGTGGCCGAGTGGTTTAAGGCAGCGGTCTTGAAAACCGCCGTGGGTGCAAGCTCACCGTGGGTTCGAATCCCACCCTCTCCGCCACGCCTGGCCCAGCGCCGATTGCCCGCATTCGCCGTTCGTCGAATTAACGCTTCCATTCATCGGGCGTTCACGCTACAAATGTAGCACTGTCTACAAATGTAGTGTCCAGGAGTCGCAATGCTCAGCAAGCTTCCGCCCCGCGAACGTCAGATCGTCGACATCCTTTATGAGCGCGGCCCCGTAGCCGTGTCCGACATCTGCGAAGCGCTTCCCGACCAGCTGAGCGGATCCGCCGTCCGCGCCATGCTCAAGCGGCTCGAGGACAAGGGCTTCGTCCAGCGCACCGATTCGGACCGCGGCTTCCTCTACAGCCCGTCGGTGTCCGAGACTGCCGCGAAGAAGTCCGCCTTGAGCGAGATCGTCCGCGTGTTCTTCAACGGCTCGCCGGCCAGCGCCGCCTCTGCGCTGCTCGGCATGTCGGACCGCCTCGAAGGCAAGGACCTCGACGAGCTCGAGGCGATGATTGCCCGCGCTCGCGAGGTAAAGGGGGGCAAATGATCTCCATCCTGCTGTCGATTGCGCTCAAGTCGGTGATCGTCGCCGGCGGCACGCTCGGCCTCCTCGCCCTGCTCAAGAACCGCTCCGCGGCGGAGCGGTCGTGGGTCGCGCACGTCGGGCTCGTGGCGCTGTTGCTGCTCGCTTTCGCACCGCTGGTGCTCCCCAACCTCGCGGTTGAAACGCCGGCCTGGATGAGCCCGTCGGCGCCGGTCGCGAACGCACCGCAAGCCACGACGCCCGCCCCCGCCGTGCCCGATGCCGCGCCAACGTCTGCCGCCTCGCCTATGCCTGCGGACCCGGTCGATTCCGGCTGGACAATCAGCACCGCCGCCGCGGCCGGCGCGATCTACGCCCTTCCCGCCGCGATCCTGCTGATCATCACCTTCCTTGCGCTGGCGCGCTTGATCGCCCTGCGCGCCCGCGCCGACGTGCTGGTCGACGGCCACTGGCTGAGCGCCCTTGCCCGCGCCCAGCGCCGCATGGGCTTCAAGCATGGCACCGCCTTGCTCACCAGCGACGATTTGTCCTCGCCGATCAGCTGGGGGCTGATGCGCCCGGTGATCCTCCTGAATTCGCGCGCGGTCGAGGCCGCCGGCGAAGCCGAAGCGATCATCGCGCATGAGCTTGCGCACGTTGCTCGGCTCGACTGGGCCAAGCTGCTGCTGGCACGCGTCGCCACCGCGCTTTTCTGGTTCAATCCGCTGGTATGGATGCTCGCCCGCGAAGCGCATCAGCTGCGCGAAGAAGCGGCCGACGATGCCGTCCTCGGCGCCGATATCCAGGATACCGATTATGCCCAGCTGCTGGTCGGCGTCGCCCGGCACGAATGTTCGGGCCTGCTGCTCGGCGCGCATGGCGTCGCTCCGTCCAAGAGCTCGCTTGCCCGCCGTGTCGCGCGCGTTCTCGACGGCCGCTCGGCGCGCGGTCCCGGCGCGCGCTCGTTCACGCTCGGCGTCTTGAGCGGTGCGATGCTCGTCGCCGCTCCGCTCGCCGCGCTGACGCTCGTGCCCGGCGGCAGGTCAGCGGTCCCGGCTGCGCCCGCGCTGGCGGTTGCTGCGAACGGTGAGCCGACCGCGCCTTATTACCCTGCCGCCGACCTTCCGACCGATCTGCCAAGCATCATCGCGGATGGCGTTTCGACCTCGGTCACGACCGCGCTCGCCGTGGCCGCCGTCGCGCATCCGCATGAGGCAGACGACCCCGCCGACGCCCTCGCCGATGCGCGCGAACGCCGCGAAGATGCACTCGACGCCGCGCAAGAGGCTCGGTCCGCGGCGCTCGAAGCCGCTGCCGAGGCGCGCGAGCAGGCGGCGCACGCCCGTGCCCAGGCCGCCGACGGCCGCCGCGCCGCACGGGCCGCGCGTGGCCAGGAAGCACTCATCGAGCAGGCGATCGAGCTGCGCGCGCTCGGGGTCACCTCCGAATATGTCAACGCCATGCGCGCCGCGGCGCCGCAATTGCGCGGGCTCGACGCGTCCGCCTTTACCGGCCTGAAGGCCGTCGGCGTCACTCCCGATTATGCGCGCGAGATGGCGGCCGCACTGCCGCGCGTGACGCCCGGCGACCTGACCCAGTTGCGCGCCGTCGGCGTGACCGGCAGCTACGTGCGTGCGATGAACGAAGCGGGAATCCGCGCGGGCGTCGATGAATATGTCGAGATGCGCGCTGTTGGCGTCAGCCCGTCCTATGTGAAGAAGCTGCGCGAGGCCGGCTACGTCTTCCGCGGCGATGTCGACAAACTTGTCGAGCTGTACGTGCTGGGGGTTTCGCCCAGCCAGTTGCGCGGCCTGCGCAATGTGCCGCCCAGGCCGCCCGCCCCGCCGACGCCCTTGCCCAACTCGAGGCGGCCCGCAGACCCCGACGACGGCTAACCACCGCCCCGCCCGACTACCTCTGACCAGTAATTTTTGACGCCTGGCCCGGGCGAACGGGCGGACCTTGCCTGAATTCTCGCCAAAGGAGACCCGCCGTGACCCGCTCCCTCGCCTCGCTCTGCGCGATCTTCCTCACCACCGTGTCCGTCGCCGCGGCCTGCACGGCCGCCACGTCCGACACGATCGCTTTCACGATGGAGGCGGCGCGGGAACCGAACCGAATCCACGCCACCTTTCGTGACAGCGACCGCGACGGCAAGCGGGACCACGACCGCTGGTCTAGCACATTTGCGCTATCGGAATTCGCCGGCCTCGATGTGACCGCGTTCCGCGGCTCTGGGCAGCGACCGGTCCGCTTCGCCATCACGCGCGAAGCCGGTCAGTTGGATTGCGCTGGCCAGGGCGGCAGCGCCCTCGCCCGGGGCACCTGCCGCTTTACGCCGAATGCCGGCTTCCTCCAGCTGCTTGCCAACCGCGGGATCGCGCGGCCCACGGAGGATGAAAAGTTCGCGCTGATGGCGGTCGATGTCCGCCGCGCCCTCATCGATGTCATCGCCAGCGCGGGCTACCCGACGCCGGGCGTCGACGACCTCATCGCCGCCACCGCGGTCGGGGTGACCAGCGATTACATCCGGCAATTGGCGGAGATCGGCTACCGTCCCGCGTCGATCGACGACCTGGTCCAGTTCCGCGCGCTCAACATCACGCCCGATTATGTCGGTGGCTTCGCGCGCATCGGCTATCGGAAAATGGCGCCCGATGAGCTGGTCCAGCTCAAGGCGCTGGGCGTCACGCCGGAGTATGTGACCGCCTTCAATCGCGCGGGCTTCCGCAACCTCTCGGTCGACCAGCTTGTCCAGCTCAAGGCGCTCGGGATCACGCCCGAATTCGTGGCGGCAGTCGCTCAGCGCCCGGGTGAGCTTCCGCCGGTCGAGCAGATGGTTGTGCTCCAATCGCTTGATCGCCGCCGCTGATCCGTCCGGTGACGAGCTTCGGTCGAACCGTCTGTCGATTGGTCGAAGGCCGTTGGCGCCACCACAAACGCTGCATCAGTGGCGACGAAAGACAAAAGGGGAATATATGCGCTCGATCCTGCTGCTGAGTTCGGCGGCCTGTCTCGCTCTCAACGCCAGCGAAGCCGTCCGGGCGCAAACCCCCGCGGGTGACGAGCCGCCCGTCAACAGCGGGCAGACGGCGCGCTCTACCAGCTACGACGCGGCCTTCTTCGCCCAATATGCGCCTCGCACCGCGCTCGACATCGCGCGGCGCGTCCCTGGGTTCACGCTCGACCTTGGCAACACCGACACGCGCGGCTTCGCCGGCGCGGCGGGCAATGTCGTCATCAACGGCGCCCGCCCCAGCTCCAAGTCGGAATCGCTCGAAACGACTCTCCAGCGCATCCCCGCCAGCAGCGTCACGCGGGTCGAGGTTGGACCCGGCGACCTTTACGGCGCGGATTATGCCAGCAAGAGCCAGGTGCTGAACATTGTCATGTCCGCGGTCGGCGGGATCGACGGCAACGTCACCGCGTCGCTGCGCCGCCTGTACACCGGTCGCGTCGATCCTAATGCGTCGGCATCGATGCTGATCCGCCGCGGCGCGTCGAGCATCAACTTGTCGGCCGGCTTCAACAATGTCGTCAACGCCGAGGAAGGGTCCGACACGCTGCGCGGCTTCGAAGACGGCGAGCTGCGCGAGTTCCGGCGCAAGTTCAACATCTACAAGGACTTCAATCCTTATATCGGCGCCAGCTGGGCGCTTGAACGGGCGCAGGACAATGCGATCCGCGTCAACGCCCGCTATTCGCCCGGTCAGTTCGACCTTGAACAGCGCAATCGCGTCACCGCGACGGGCGAGCCGCCGCATGATGACTCGCTCATCCAGGATTACGACAATTCGGTGTTCGAGCTGGGCGGCGACATCACCCGCCCGCTCGGCGGCGGCGCGATCAAGCTGGTCGGGCTCGCCACGCGCCGCAAGCGCAACAATTTTGACGCCTACATCGCCCGCGATGGTCTGCTCGAAGACGACCCCGCGGTCGTCGGCGGCTCGGAGCAGACGCAAAAAGCCAAGTTCGGCGAAACCATTGGCCGCCTCACCTGGACCCGGCAGGATGTCGCCGGCTTTTCGGTCGAGCTCGGCGGCGAGGCCGTGCTCAACACGCTCGACAACAGCACCGCACTGACCCTCATCGAAGAGGACGGCACCAAGACGCCGGTCGATCTCGCGGGCGACAACGTGCAGGTGAAGGAGAAGCGCGGGGAAATTTTCTTGAACGCAGGCCGCAACCTGAGACCCGCCCTGCGTGTCGACGGTGGCCTGCGCTTCGAATATTCCGATCTCAAGGTCAGCGGCGATGCGGAAGCGAAGCGCAAGCTCAAATTCTTCAAGCCCAGCCTGACCATCGACTGGAAGCCCGGTAACGGCTGGCACACGCAATTTTCCGTCAAGCGCACCGTCGCGCAGCTCAACTTCTACGACTTCGTCAGCGTCGCCGAACTGTCGACCGACCGGGTCAATGCCGGCAATGAAAACCTCGTGCCGCAGCGCGCATGGGAATGGCGCCTGACCGCCGATCGCCCGATCCTCGGCGACGGGGTCATCAAGCTCGATCTTGGCTACGACCACATCAGCCTGCTGCAGGACCGAGTCTTGGTTCCGGGCGAAAAGCCTGGGCAGTTCTTCGACGCCCCGGGCAATATCGGCACCGGCAAGCTGATGTTCGCGACTTTGAGCGTCGACGCGCCGCTCGGCCAATTGTGGAAGGGGCTCCGGCTCAAGGCCGACGGCACGTTGCGTCGCACCCGCGTCGAAGATCCGATCAGCGGCGAGATGCGCAACTTCAGCGATTTCTTCCCCGATTGGCAGTGGAATGTCGAAATGCGCCGCGATTCCGGCCCCTGGTCCTACGGCTTCACCGTCAGCGACCGCGACCGCTTCACCTTCTTCCGCACTGAGGAATTCGACATCAATTACAACGGCGGGCCTTACGGGACCGCATTCGTCGAATACCGCCCGGGCCCGCGCACATCGGTGACGCTCGATGTCGACAACGCGCTCAACACGCCCGGCAATCGCCACCGGATCCGGTTCAATCCGAACCGCGCCGCACCGCTCGACATCATCGACGAGTTGCGCGAGCGCAACCGCCATCTCAATGTCGGGCTGACGATCAAGCAGACCTTCGGCGGCGGCGCCGCCAAGGCATCCCCGTCCGGCCCCTAGACGCCAGGATTTCCTTCTGGCCGCGCGCTTCTGTAATTCAGGCGAGCCCGCGGCGAATCTCTGCGGCGTCCACTGGTTAGGATTCGAATGCCGCTCCCTTCCTTCATGATGGTCGACGACTTCCTGTCCGATCCGCAACGGGCCCGGCGCAGTGCGCTGGCGCTCAACTACGATCGTGCGAAGAAGGACGGCAATTACCCGGGCGTGCTGTCGGACCGGCCTCTGCCGATCGCCGGGTTCGATCAAAGCGTGTCGCAGCTGATCGGCATGCCGGTGCGCGCGGCCTCCGGAACGGTGCACGGCCAATGCCGCATCACCTTCCGCAACGAAAAAGGCCTTAGCGGCGTGCACATCGACCCCGCATTCTATTCAGGCATCCTCTACCTCAGCAGGCCGGAGGATTGCCGGGGTGGGACCGACTTTTACCGCCATCGCCGCACCGGCCTCGATCGCGTGCCCGACGATCCGTTGGCCATCGCGCGCGCCGGCTACGGCGACATCAACGAGCTGATCGAGGGGTGGTCAATGCGGACACGCTCAAGCCTTCCAAGTGGGAGCGGACGTTCACGGCGCCGATGCGCTTCAACCGCCTGATCTTGTTCAGCCCGTGGATGTTCCACAACAGCGCCGCAGGGTTCGGCTCTACGGCCGAAGATGGGCGACTGGTCTATCTGATGTTCTTCGAGCGCGCCGACGCCTGACATCATCGAATAGCGACGGTCGATCTGGGTGCGGCAACAAAAAAGGCCGGGCGTTGCGGCCCGGCCTTTCTCGTGGCGGTGATGGCGTGGGTTAGAAGCGCAGCTTCATTTCCACCGCGCCGCGCTGATCGCTCAGCGGGGCGTCGCCGGCAGTCGCCTGGCCGGTAAGGCCAAGGCTGAACTTGCCGCGGGTCATCTCGACCCCGCCCTTCATCTCCATCCAGCCCGAGCCGCCGCCGGTCAGCGGAAGCGCGAAGCTGTGCTCCGGCGCCGCCGCAAAGGCGACGTTAAGACCCGCATTGGCACCCGACAGCAAGCGGACATAATCGGCCTGCAGGCTCGGACGCACCGACCATTTGCCGATGCTCGTCGCCCCGTCGAGCTTGGCGCCGAAGCGGCTCTCGATCCGGTTGACCTTGAGCGTGTCGAGCGCCAGCGCCGTCTCGCCACCCGCCTCGCGGAACCCGCCCAGCGCATAATGGCTGAAGCCAAGCTGCGCACGCGGGTTGAGGTAAAGGCCGCTGCCGATCGCCTTGCGCACGCCGGCCTCGAGGTTCGCCATGTAGCGCGCCGAATGCGTCGCGCCCGACAAGCGGAACATCGAGGTCGTGTCGGTGGTCAGGCGGTTGCTGTCGCTCTGCGCCCGCTCGGCCGCGACGACACCGCCGACATAGGCCGACTTGCCCACCGGCAGGCTGGCATAAGCCGCGGCCTGCGTCAGCTTGGTGCTTGCCTCGTCCTGGCCGATCATCGCCCGCGTCTCGGCATAGCCGATGGCGGTGCCGACCATCGCATCGCCGAACGGCGCTTCGATACCCGACGCGAAGTAGCGGCTGTGCTGGCCCGAACCGGCACGGTCGGCGTCGCCATAGGTCGACCCGATCGTGTCGCCGCCCATCGCCACAAAGCCCGACAAACCGCCCGGCGCCGCAATGTTCGCCGCCTGCCCTTCGGTGAGCCCGAGCTGCGCCGAGGCCGACAGACCCTCACGGCTCTGCTCGAGCGCCGAGGCGCCACCAACAAAGCTGATGCCCTGCGCACGCCCGGTACCCATCAGCGACAGACGGTCGCCGACATTGCCGAGCAGCTTCTGGCTCTGCCGATCCTGCATCGCCCGGACTTCGCCGACCATGTTCACCGGCGACAGCGCCGAGAAGGTCGCTGCCAGCTGACCGGCATTCATCCAGTCGACGTTGCCGTAGAGGTTGTAGAGCTTGTCGTAGAAACCGTTGCGAAGCTGATCGAGCGCCGATGCGAAGGCGATCTCGGTCGCGTTGCCGCCGTCCAGGATCTCGACGAGCGAGCCGGCGCGCATTTCGGCAACGATCTCGTTAGCGAGAGTGTCAGCGTCTGCACTCGTGTCGATATAGGTCAGCTCGGGACGCAAGACGCCCTGGAACGTATAGGCCTTCAGGAACGTACCCTGCACGTTACCGGTAGCGGTAGCGATCGTGTACTTCTGCCCGTGGCGCGGGGCCGGGGCGTCGGTTACCTTGTTAAAAACGACCGAAGCGCGCTCCGCGGGATCATCGTCCGGCGACGACAGCGACAGAACGCCTTCGACGACGAGCTTATCGGCACCGTTGCGAGCGACATCGACAAACAGCGACGAAGCCGACGCGAGGACCGTGTCGGCCTTGACGGTGAACGTCCCGACCTTGTCGCCGCCGCCCGGAGCGACCGCCCCGGCGGCAACCGTCAGGTAGCTCGGGTCGAACACACCCTTACCGCTGAGCAAGCCGCTCCACACGAATGCTTCGTCAGCAGTGAGCTTGCCGTCGATGTTGGTCCAGCCGCTGTCCTGAGTGAAGTCGGACCAAACCTTGAGATCGCCCGCCGTGGCGATGTTGAGGCGCGCAGAGCCATCGATCGTCAGCTTGTCGATTGTCGCTGCGCTCGACAAGGTCGTCTTGCCGGCTTCGCGTAGCGTAACGTCGTAATATTTGGCCTTGACGGTATTGACCACAGCCGTCGGGCCGGAGCCCGAGACCAGCGTGTTGGACGGCTCGACGTTGTGGGGCACGAAATTGGTCGATCCGGGCCCGCCGGCAACGACCAGATGACCGCCGACACCGGTCGGGTTCGTGCCCGACTCAAAGTCTGTGCACTGCCCGTAACTGGCCTGAAAGTTCGCGAAATTATAGACGCCCGTCGTCGTCAAGGCGCAGACTGTGCCGAATTGCTCGACGGCCCCGTCAGCGCCGCCCTGATTATAATTGGGCAGGCTGTTCGCCAGCTGGCCATCCGGGCCGATGATGCCGTAATTCGGATCCATGTCCTGGATCCAGTGCATCTCATCTTCCCAATTGCCGTCCCCGGCCTTTGCCGAGACATACTTGTAGGGATTGTTCTGGACGATCTCTTCCCAGAATTGGAACAACGGCGGGTAGAGGTTGAACTGGCCGTAAAAGGATCGCCCCTGAGTGTAAGAATAGCTTCCTGTGAGAACGCCAATGACAACGGGCTTATGGAAACGGGTATCCGCAATCAGCGGTCCGCCCGAATCGCCGCCTGCAGTTGTGGCTTCATTCGGAAGCGCCTGGCCAGCAGGTCCATGACCGCCTAGGCCACCGAAATCCGTGCATCGCACCAAGACGAAATAGCACGTCGGATCGAGATCGGCTCCGGTCGCGGGGCGACCTGGGCCGTCGAAGTCCATCCAATAGGCCGCGTGATTGTTTGCGCCCGTCGGGGACTTGTCGGCCAAATTCCAGAAATTGTTTGCGCTGATCAAGGCATCGATCATGTTCTCGGCAGAGCGCCGGCGGTAATCGATGTTGTATCCAACCAGCGCGCCATATTGGCCCGAGCCGGTCCCGCCGTATCCGGTGATGGTCGCATGCGTCGGTCCATCGAGCGGCGAGAACAACATTGTCCACGTCGGAATGCCCTTGGCATGCCTATCCAGTGTAACGAGCGCGATATCCTTATTCGCGAATTCGCCGCCAGCATTCGGGTGGACCGAGGTATCGAACCAGACTTGATTGGCATTGAAGATGTTCATCGACGGAATCGACGATCGATCTGCACTGTCGCGCCACGTCTCGTAAGCGCCCTTAACGGTCGCGTCTGCGCCTGGGTAGCAAGGCACCTGCTGACCAGCGATCGGAGTTCCTGCAGCGCCCGCTCCACATTGGTTGCGATTGCTCGCGTTGAAGGCGTAGGCGAGCGGAATGGCGAGCGTGCCGGTCTTGGCGCCATATTCATGAGGCTGGCGGAAGACACGCAGCGCCGGATTCGTCGCGTGTGCCGTGCCATAATAGCAGTGAGCGGCCGAGATGACGGTGCGCGGGTTGATCAATGTCCCCGAGCATAGGCCCAGTCCCCCACCGGGACTCAGCTGGAGCGACTGGCCGACGCCGGTAATCCCGCTGCTCAGAAGCTGCGGCGAATTCGCAATATCGGAACCAAGGAGTGGCACGCCGGGAAGCGGGTTGCTGGTGATAGGCGGCTGCGGATTGCCACGCCGCGGGTCACCGTAAACAGGAACCACCGGTGTGCCGGGGGTAATCGTGTGATTGCCGACGACATCCAGGTTCTCACCCCATTGCGAGAGAACCTGCGCTGACTCGCTGAAGTCCAGCGTTGCCTCACTGGCAGCGTAAGTGTTTTCTACCCAGTTCGCCCCCGCGACCGCCGGGCTTGCGAATGCGAGCGCAGAAACAGACGTGGCAGCAAGAAGCGCGACGCGGGTCGCGGCACAACGGTTCACTTTCACAGATACCCCTCCAAAGAACGGATTTTGAGGGTACCCCAGCGAACCCCCTCCGATTCGGCACCTTATCGTGCAAAATCAAAGGGAAAAGACTTTTGTTAAGAGTTTCGAAAGTTTTTTTAGTCCCAGTTCGAGACAGGCCTAAATATCTGAATGTAAAAGTTTATCCTTGTGTCGGTAAGGCGACAAAAAAGGCCGGGCGTTGCGGCCCGGCCTTTCTCGTTGGCGGTGAGGCTGTGGGTTAGAAGCGCAGCTTCATTTCCACCGCGCCGCGCTGGTCGGCGAGCGGAGCGTCGCCCGCGGTCGCCTGGCCCGTGAGGCCGAGGCTGAACTTGCCACGGCTCATCTCGACCCCGCCCTTCATCTCCATCCAGCCCGAGCCGCCCCCGGTCAGCGGAAGCGCGAAGCTGTACTCGGGCGCCGCCGCGAACGCGACGTTGAGGCCGTTGTCGGCACCCGACAGCAGGCGGACGTAATCGGCCTGGAGGCTCGGACGCACCGACCACTTGCCGAGGCTCGTCGCGCCATCGAGCCTGGCGCCGAAGCGGCTCTCGATCCGGTTGACCTTGAGCGTGTCGAGCGCCAGCGCGGTCTCCCCGCCCGTCTCGCGGAACCCGCCCAGCGCATAATGGCTGAAGCCGAGCTGCGCGCGCGGGTTGAGGTAGAGGCCCGAACCGATGGCCTTGCGAATGCCGGCCTCGAGGTTCGCCATGTAGCGCGCCGAATGGGTGGCGCCCGACAGGCGGAACATCGAGGTCGTGTCGGTGGTCATGCGGTTGCTGTCGCTCGCCGAACGCTCGGCCGCGACGACGCCGCCGACGTACCCCGACTTGCCCACCGGCAAGCTGGCATAAGCCGCGGCCTGCGTCAGCTTGGTGCTTGCCTCGTCCTGGCCGATCATCGCCCGCGTCTCGGCATAGCCGATGGCGGTGCCGACCATCGCATCGCCGAACGGCGCTTCGATACCCGACGCGAAGTAGCGGCTGTGCTGGCCCGAACCGGCACGGTCGGCGTCGCCATAGGTCGACCCGATCGTGTCGCCGCCCATCGCCACAAAGCCCGACAAACCGCCCGGCGCCGCAATGTTCGCCGCCTGCCCTTCGGTGAGCCCGAGCTGCGCCGAGGCCGACAGACCCTCACGGCTCTGCTCGAGCGCCGAGGCGCCACCAACAAAGCTGATGCCCTGCGCACGCCCGGTACCCATCAGCGACAGACGGTCGCCGACATTGCCGAGCAGCTTCTGGCTCTGCCGATCCTGCATCGCCCGGACTTCGCCGACCATGTTCACCGGCGACAGCGCCGAGAAGGTCGCTGCCAGCTGACCGGCATTCATCCAGTCGACGTTGCCATATAGGTTGTAGAGCTTGCTGTAGGACGTTGCGCGCAGGCTATCGAGCGCGCCGGCGAAGGCCTGCACGGTCGCATTGCTGCTGCCGGCCGCCGTCTTGAGGCTTCCCGCTTCGAGGGTCATCGCGACCTGGTTGCCGGCATAGCTGAGCTTGGGCTTGAGCACGCCGGAGTTGGTGCCGGCGCTGACGAAGCTGCCGTTGAGGCCGCCCTGCGCCGTCGCCACGACGAACTTGTCGCCGGCGCGCGCCGTGCCGCCCTTGCCCTGGCTGATCAGCAGCGACCCGTTGAGCGCCAGCGCACCGGCATTGCCGGCGTCGGCAATGACGTTGAGCTTGTCGGCGCCGCTCGACGTTACGTCGATCAGCAGGCCCGACGCCGAAGACATGATCATGTTGCCCTTGACGGTCAGCGTCCCGACGCCGCCGCCGCCCGGCGCGACCGCGCCGCTGACCACCGTCAGATAGGTCGGATCGATCACGCCCGAGCCGCTGAGGATGCCGCCGCCCATGAACATTTCGCCCGTGGTCAGCGTGCCGTTGACGTTGGTCCAGCCACCCAGCTGGTTATAGTCGCCATGCACCTTGAGGTTGCCGGTCGAGGTGATGTTGAGCGTCGCCGCGCCGTCGACGGTCAAGCGGTCGATCGTCGCCGACTTGCTCAGCGTCGTCGTTCCCGCGCGGTGCAGGGTGACGTCGTAATAACGCGCCCACACGTGCCGCGACTTGTTGAGGCTGTTGACCGGCTCGACATTGTTGGGGACGAAATTGGTCGTTCCCGGCATGCCTTCCAGCGTCTTGCCGTAGGCATTGGCTTGCGGCTTGTCGGTACCTTCGACCTCGGAGCACAGGGTGCCGAGATAGCATTGCTTGCCGAAGCGGCCCCACGGGTCGTTGTTGTTGAACGACGGCGAGGTCGGCAGCGCATTCACCAGTTCGCCATCGGCGCCGATGATCGCATAATTGGGATCCATGTCCTGGACCCAGTGCGTGGGATCGAACCAATCGCCATCGCCGGCCAGCGCCGACACATATTTGTACGGGTTCTGGCGGACGATGTCCTGCCAGTAGAGGAACAGCGGCGGGTACACCGAATATTCGCCGTAGGTGCCGATCCCGCCATTGTACGACCAGCCGCCGGTCAGCACGCCCGCGACGACCGGCTTGAAGCCGCCGTTGCCGTCGCTGAACGTCTGGTCGATGATCAGCGGGCCGCCGGAATCGCCGCCGGCCGTCGAGCCTTCGAGATCGAGCGCGGTGCCGCCAAGGCCGTTGAAGTCGTAATAACCATTGTCGCGGCCGCAATAATTGTTGGCCAGGGTCGGCGTCTGGCCGGGCGCGCAAGGTTGCGACGTGTCGACGAAGAAATTGTCCGGCAGGTTGTCGTAGTCGAGCGTGGGATCGTCGAAGTCCATCCAGTAGAGCGAATGGGCATAGTGGCTGAAGCCCTGGTAGCGGCCCTGCGCCGGGCTCGACGCCCAATCGTCGGACGACATCAGCGCATCCACCATATTTTCCGCGACGCGGCGGCGGTAATCGATCCCGGCGAGGTCGCCGAGCGGCGTCAGGCCAACGCCGGCGCCACCGTAACCGGTGATCGTGGCATGTGCCGGACCTTGCAGCGGCGAGAACAACAGCGTCCAGGTCGGAATGTTGTCGGCGTGGGTATCGAGCGTCACCAGCGCGATATCGCCGAGGCCGAATTCCTTGGTCGCTTCCTCGTGATACCAGACCTGGTTGCCGTTATAGATGCTGAGCGCGGTCTGGGTCTTGTACCCGCTGTCGCGCCACACCTCATACGGGCCGGTGCCGTTGACGCAGCCATTGACCGCGATCCCGCGGCAGCGGTTGGTCGCTTGGAAACCGAAGCTGATCGGGATGCCGTTGGATGCCGGCAGGCCCTGCCCTGCGGGAACGCCGCCACCGACGCCGGTCACGCTGCCGTAAAATTCCTGCGGCGCATCATAAACGCAGTGCGCGGCAGTGATCACCGTGCGCGGATTGATGAGCGTGCCGGTGCACAGCCCAAGGAACGGGAAATCGATGCTGATCTGCTGGCCGACGCCGTTGACGCCGCTGGTGTCCAGCACCTGGCTGCTGTTCGCATAATTCGCGCCCGTGGTGGCATCGCCAACCCCTGGCGTGACGAGGTGGTTGATGATGATGCGATGGTCGGCATTCCACCCGGTTCCGGTCGACATGCCGGCCAGGGCCTGCTGCGCGTTGCGGCGATCCTTCTCGTCACTAAGGCTGCCATAGGCATTGGCCGAAGCGGGCGCCGCCATGGCGATCATCGACAGCGAAGTTGCGGCCAGCAGCGCGACACGCGCGGACATGTGAGACATTTTCATTTGAACCCCTCCAAAACCGATTGGTGGGGCCCGTCCGAATCGTACCCCCATCGAATCACTACCTTATCGTGCAAAATCAAAGCGCAAAGCGATTTGTTAAGATTTATGAAAGGAATCGGCCGTCTCGTTGCGGGACGGCCACATGTCTTTGGAAAGACTAGGGTTTTGCATGGATCGCAGGGCCGGTCTAAGGCGCAGTCGATTTCCGTGATCTGGAGTGACCAAGTGGGCGAGCCCAAACTCCTGCCGTTCGACTGGCAGGATCCCTTCGACCTCAACCATCAATTGACCGATGAGGAGCGGCTCGTCCGCGACACCGCCGAAGGCTATGCGCAGGAGAAGCTCCTGCCGCGCGTCACTTCGGCCTATCTCGAGGAACGCTTCGACCGCGAGATCATGAGCGAGTTCGGTGAGCTTGGCCTGCTCGGCGCGACCGTTCCGCCCGAATATGGCGGCGCGGGGCTGGGTTACGTCAGCTATGGCCTGATCGCGCGCGCGGTCGAGCGCGTCGACAGCGGCTACCGCTCGGCGATGTCGGTCCAGTCGAGCCTCGTGATGTACCCGATCTTCGCCTACGGATCGGAAGAGCAGCGCAAGAAATACCTTCCCAAGCTGGCATCGGGCGAATGGGTCGGCTGCTTCGGTCTGACCGAGCCCGACGCGGGCTCCGATCCCGGCGGCATGCGCACGCGCGCGCAGAAGGTCGACGGCGGCTATCGCCTGTCGGGCTCCAAGATGTGGATCACCAATTCACCGATCGCCGACGTCTTCGTGGTCTGGGCCAAGTCCGACGCGCATGACGGCAAGATCCGCGGCTTCGTCCTCGAAAAAGGCATGGCCGGCCTGACCGCCCCCAAGATCAAGGAAAAGCTGTCCCTCCGCGCCTCGATCACCGGCGAGATCGTGATGGATGGCGTCGAGGTCGGCAAGGACGCGCTCCTTCCCAACGTCGAAGGATTGAAGGGGCCGTTCGGCTGCCTCAACCGCGCGCGCTACGGCATCAGCTGGGGCTCGATGGGCGCGGCCGAGGCCTGCTACGCCGCCGCGCGCCAGTACACGCTCGACCGCAAGCAGTTCGGACGTCCCCTCGCCGCCACCCAGCTCGTCCAGCTGAAGCTCGCCAACATGGCGACCGAAATCACGCTCGGCCTGCAGGCGTCCCTGCGCGTCGGCCGCCGGCTCGAGGAGGGCGAACTGGTGCCCGAGACGATCAGCCTGGTGAAGCGCAACAATTGCGGCAAGGCGCTCGACATCGCCCGCATCGCCCGCGACATGCACGGCGGCAACGGCATCAGCGCCGAATTCCACGTCATGCGGCACGCCGCCAACCTGGAAACCGTCAACACCTACGAAGGCACCCACGACGTCCACGCCCTCATCATGGGCCGCGCCATCACGGGGCTGGCCGCCTTCTAATGTCCGTCATCCCGGCCTTGAGCCGGGACCCGCCTTGTTCTTGGCTAGGAAGATGGAAAAAGTACCCTGCGTATATATTCTGGCGAAGTCGTCGCACGGAACTCTCTACACCGGCGTAACGTCAGATCTTGTCGGGCGGATTTGGCAGCACCGCGAAGGGCTCGTTAGCGGCTTCACGCGCGACTACGGTATCAAGCGGCTGGTATGGTTCGAGCGCCACGAAGATATGGAAGCTGCTATTCAGCGGGAGAAGCGGATTAAGCGCTGGCTGCGCGCGTGGAAATATGAGCTGATCCACAAGGACAACCCGACCTGGCGTGATTTGGCTGAAGATTTCGGACTTCCGCCTCTGCCCCGGAAGTGAAGGCAGGTCCCGGCTCAAGGCCGGGATGACGACGGGTCAGACGCCTCTCGAAGACCGGCTAAGCTAATGCCGCGTTTGCAACCCAAGCGGTCATCCCGGCCTTGAGCCGGGACCCGCCTGACCTCCGTCAAACTTTAAATCCCGCATGACGCTCTCCCGAAATTGAATTATGCCGACCGCAACAAACGCGGGGCGGGCATGGGCATTTTCGGTTGGGTTATCCTCGGAGCCGTCGCGCTCCTCCTCGTGCTTGCAATCGCGATCTACAACCGCCTCGTCCGCCTGCGTGCGCTGGCCAAGGAAGGCTTCAGCGGGATCACCGTGCAGCTCCGCCGCCGCGCCGACCTGGTTCCCAACCTGGTCGAGGCAGTGAAGGGCTATGCGACGCATGAGCGCGAGACGCTCGACCAGGTCACCGCGCGCCGCGCCGAGACGACGCGCACCGGCAGCGTCGAGGAGACCGCCCGGGCAGACGCGCAAATGACCAGCCTGCTCGGCCGCGTGATGGTGATCGCGGAGGCCTATCCCGAGCTCAAGGCCAACACCAACTTCCTCCAGCTGCAGGACCAGCTGGCGAATATCGAAACCGAGTTGCAGAGCGCGCGGCGCTATTACAACGCCACCGTCCGCGACCTCAATTCGAGCATCCAAAGTTTTCCGCCGGTGCTCATCGCGCGGCCCCTGGGCTTCACCGAAGAGCCCTTTTACAATGACGAGGACCCCGCGATCCAAAGCGCGCCGAAAGTGTCGTTCGACCGCCCGGCGGCGTGAACACACGGTGCTTCCAAAATAGGATTTGGCTCGCCACCATGCGCTGCATGATCACGGCGCGCCTCCGCTTCCTGTCCGGAACGGCGCAACCGGCTAAAGGTCACGCCAAAAGCGCCGCACACCATGACATTAATGACCGTAAGCGCGCCTCTTCTCTTGTGCGCACCTGGCTAGTCCGCTGCATTGCTGCGCTTTTCATGCTTTTTGCGCCGTTTTCGGCCGCAAATGCCGAAGAAAGGATCACGCACTTCGTCAGCGACGTCCGGATCCAGCCCGATTCCTCAATCGAGGTCACTGAGACCATCGAGGTCCGCGCTGAACGCGATGCGATCAACCACGGCATCTACCGCGACTTCCCGACGCGCTATCGCGGCCGGCACGGCGGGTTCGTTCGCGTTGGATTCACCTTCCACGGCGCCACGCTCGACGGGCAAGCCGTGCCAGCCGCGGTTGAGGCGTTCGGCAACGGTGTCCGCATCAAGCTCGGCGACCCGGAAGAATATGTGGACGTGGGCGACCACCGCTACGTCCTGCGCTATCGCACGACGCGGCAGATTGGACGTTTTGGCGACTATGACGAGCTCTACTGGAACGCCACCGGCAACGGCTGGATGTTACCGATCGACACCGCCGAAGCGCGCATTCGCTTGCCGGGCGCGGTGCGGTTCGGACAGCGCGCAGCCTATACGGGCCCCGCCGGCGCAAGCGGGTCGGATGCCGAGGTGGTCGATGAACGGCCGGGCGAAATTGCGTTCCGGACGACGCGAAGTCTGGCGCCGTACGAAGGCCTGACCATCGCCGTCGCCTTCCCCAAGGGGGCCGTCGCCGAAGCAAACAGCGGTAGCCGGCTCGCGTCATGGCTGGCCGACAACGGACCGCCCCTTGTCGGCGGCCTCAGCTTCCTCGGCCTCCTCGCGTTCTACTATGTCGCCTGGGCGCGCGTCGGCCGCGATCCGCGCAAGGGCACGGTCGTCCCGCTCTTCGCGCCGCCCGACGACCTCTCCCCCGCGGCGATGCGCTACGTGACACGCATGGGCCTCGACAATCGCGCATTTGCCGCGGCGCTGGTCGACATGGGCGTGCGCGGGCACATCCGCATGACCGAGGTTGAAGGCGGCCTGTTGTCGCGCGAGCGGCGAAGGATCGAGCGCTTGCCCTCCGCAAGTCCCCTCCCCGCCGACGAGGCGGCGGCGCTCGAAGCGCTGCTCGACCCCGGCGAGACTATCTTCATGGAACAGGCTAACCATGGAAAGTTCTCCTCTGCCAAGAAGGGCTTGGAAGAGGTCTTGCAGTCGGCGCATCAGGGGCGGTTGTTCAACAAGAATTGGGGCTGGGCGGTCGCCGGTGCGCTTCTGCTCATTGCCGCTCTCTGGCTTGTGGCGGCCTCGATCGTCGCCGCCATGGGGCTCGATGTGACGATGGTCCTGGTCCCGCTTGGTGCCGCCATCGTCGTCGCGCTGCTCCTGTGGTGGATTCAGTCGGCGACGGCGGTCGGCAAATGCCTGGCGATCGTCATCGCCTTCGTCTTCGCGGCGCTGGCCTTCACCACTGGCGCGCCGGTGCTGTTCCAGGCGCTTGCGACGGGCTGGCTCCTGCCCTTCGCATTGCCTGCGCTTACCCTGCCGCTGGTCCTGTCCGCCTTCGCCTGGATCGACGCGCCGACCAAGGAAGGCCGCGCGGTTCTCGACCGCATCGCGGGGTTCAAGCAATATCTGTCGATCACCGAGGGCGAGCGGCTCGACCGCATGCACCCGCCCGAAGCCGATACGCCCGAATTGTTCGAGAAATATTTGCCCTATGCGGTCGCGCTGGGGGTTGAGAACCGCTGGGCCGACCGCTTCGCCGGCGTCCTCGCCGCGGCTGCTGCGCGGGGTCACAGCGGAATGGCCTGGTATTCCGGCAGCCACAGTCCGTGGTCCGACCCCGGCGGCTTCGCCGACAGCATCGGCTCGTCGCTCACCAACAGTATCAGCTCGGCGTCGACGGCGCCGGGGTCACGGAGCGGTTCGGGAGGTGGCGGGTCGTCGGGGGGTGGCGACGGCGGAGGAGGCGGCGGCGGCTGGTAGTTCAGGCCCAGGCCGGGCGCTTCAAGACCAGGATCGGGTCGTCCTTGTACCGCGTCTCATGGATGTGCTCGAAGCCGAGCTTCTCGGCGAGCTTGATCGACGGTGCATTGGCGGGGGCGATGATCGCCCAGATCGGGCTCGGCGGCAGGTTCGCCTCGGCCCAGTGCAGCGCCGCGCGGCATGCTTCCCCCGCAAGCCCTTGGCCGTGCGCCTCGGTGGCGAAGATCCACCCCATCTCAGGATCGTGGCCGAATTCGGGGTCAAGGTCGCGCCAGCCGGTAAACATGGCGAGCATGCCGACCAGCTTGCCGTCGCTTCGCCGTTCGACCGCCCAGCCGCCGAAGCCGTTAAGCAGCCAGCTTCCCGCCGCCGCGTTCACGCGCCGCCAGCTCTCCTCCATCCCCATCGGATCCGGCCCGAAGTGGCGGAACACCGCGGGTTCCTGGAGGATAGCGAAATAGGGTTCGCGGTCGTCCCGGCGCCAGGCGCGCAGGACCAATCGCTCGGTCTCCAGCGTCGGAGCCGAGCGACTAGCGTCCGTCATGCCGCGAACGGCTTACTTCTTGCCGAGGGTAAGACCGCCGAAGCGCTTGTTGAAGCGCGCAACCTGGCCGCCGGTGTCAAGCAGCTTCTGGTTGCCGCCGGTCCACGCCGGGTGCGAGGTGGGATCGATGTCGAGGTGCAGCGTGTCGCCCTCTTTGCCCCAGGTCGAGCGCGTCTGGAACTTGGTCCCGTCGGTCATCTCGACGTTGATCGTGTGATATTCGGGGTGGATACCGGACTTCATCAGATTTTCCTTGGTTTCGCGGCTGGTTCCGACCAGCTCCGCAAGGTTGCGGGCGCGCCTTACAAAAGGCCCGCGCAACTTGCAACCGAAGCCCCGATCAGGCGGTCGTCGGCCGAAGTGCCGGCACTTGTCGTTCGAGCAGAGCGAAACCGCCGAACAGGACGCCTGAAAAGAACAGGTCGCCGGCAACGCTGTTCTGGAAGAACGGGATCGCCGCGACATAGCAGGCCTGCAGCCCAGCCAGCGTCATGGGATAGTATCCGCTCGACAGCCACATGCCGAAATTGGTCAGGACGAAGAACACGATCGAGCTTGCCAGGGCCGCGCCCGCCACCCGGAACAGCGAACGGCGCTGCAGCGCGAGCCACCCGATCAGCACCACCAAAGCCGTGCTGAAATAGACCGTCGCCATCCCCGCATAGAAACCAAGGATGAGGTCGCTGAGCAGCAAGGCGCCGAGCGGCGCGGCCAATGCGATCGCGCCCTTCCGCCCCAGATAGGCGCCGCTGAACAAGGCCATCGCGCCGATCGGCGTGAAATTGGGCGGATGCGGGACAAGGCGCAATGCGGCCGCTGCGACGATCGCGGCGAGCAGCACCAGCAGGCGGGCGTGATTGGTCGTCATGACGCGCTGAATAGCGCCGGCCGCGGGGATTTGACAGCCCGCCCGGTCGCCGCCAATCACGCGGGCGGATCAAGGTGCCGTCCACAGGCCCTCGGGCTTGCCGGGGACGGTTCAAAGGGAAGCCGGCGAAATTCCGGCGCTGTGCCCGCAACTGTGAGCCACGGACACTTCGTCCGCGGCGAAGTCAGGAACCTGCCATGATCCATCGTCCGTTGCCCCGGCCGGGTCCAGCCGCGGGTGCGTGGGCCGCGCTGCCCTCCGTGACGAGCATTTTCGTTCATGGAGGATCACATGCCCGCAGTCCCGATCGACACCGACCAGATCATCATCACCGCGTCGCGCGCGCCCGACGACGCCAGCCGCTCCGCGGCAAGCGCGACCATGCTCGACCAGGTCCGCATCGTCCGGCTGGGTGAGCCGCTGGCCCCTGCCCTGCTCCGCCTCGCACCTTCGACCGCAATCACTGCCCAGGGGCCGAGCGGCCTCTTCACCGAGGTGCGCATTCGCGGCGCGGAGAATAATCACACCTTGCTGTTCATCGACGGCATCCGCGCCAACGATCCCGCCACCGGCGACTTTGCGCGCTTTGAATTGCTCAACGCAGATCTCGCCTCGCGCATTGAGGTCGTGCGCGGCCCGCAATCGGCGCTGTGGGGGTCGCAGGCGATCGGCGGCGTGATCGCGATCAACGGGCTCGACGAGCCTGCCGGCGCGATGGCGATCGCCGAAGCTGGGTCGTTCGGATCGCGCCGCCTCGGCGCGTCGGGATCGATGGGCGCCGAGCGCGCGAGCCTCAGCGGGGCGATCGGCTGGCAGCGCGCCTCTGGTATCGACAGCTTCTCCGGCGACGGCGACCGCGACGGCTATCGCAACATGTCAGGGCGGCTGCGCGGGACGATCACGCTGTCGTCGGCGGTCACGGTCGGCGCCTCGGCGCTGGCGCTTACCGGCACGTCCGAATTCGACGGCTATGACCTTGTCACCTTCGAGCGTGCCGACACGCTCGACACCAGCAAGAACCGGCTCGCCGCAGCACGGGTGTGGGCCGCACTGGGCCAGGTCGACACCCAATGGCGGGGTCGCGTCGGCGCCACCCTCCTCGGTTCGTCGAACGACAATCGCCGCGACGGCAATCCGGTCAACCGCACCAAGGGCACCCGCCGCGCGCTCGATGCGCAGGTCGAACGCCAGTTCGTCACCGGCCGATTGGAGCATCAACTGATCGCGGCCTTTGATGCCGAGAGCGAAACCTTCGAAGCCCGCGACACCATCTATTTGGGCGCGACGAACCAGGACCGCGACCGGTCGCACAAGGCGATCACCGCCGAATGGAAAGGCGACGTCGGCGCCTTCACCGCCGACGTCGCGATCCGCCGCGACATGTTCAACCGCTTCAAGGACGCGACGTCGCTGCGCGCCTCGCTGTTGACTCAAGTCGGCGGCGGGTTCGCACTCGCCGGATCCTATGCGCAAGGCATCGCGCAGCCGACCTTCTTCGACCTGTTCGGCTTCTTTCCCGGCGACTTCGTCGGCAATCCCGACCTCAAGCCCGAAAGCTCACGCGGGTTCGAAGGCTCGGTGCGCTTCCGCCGCGACCGGATCGCGGCCTCGCTAAGCGTCTATCGCCAGCACCTGCGCGACGAGATCGTCGACAACGCGAACTTCACCAGCGTCGAGAATAGCGAGAGCGCGAGCCGCCGGTGGGGCGTGGAGGCCGAACTCGGCTGGCAGCCCGTCGATGCGCTGCGGGTGACCGCACATTACGCCTATCTCAAGTCGACCCAGCCCGACCGTCTGACCAACCAACAGCTGGAGGAATGGCGCCGGCCGCGCCACAGCGGGTCACTCGCGGCCGACGGTGGGATCGGCTGCTGGTCCTATGGTGCGTCGATCGCCTACGTCGGGTCGCATCTCGACCGGCAAGAGGTCGCGCCCTTCGCCATTGTCAGGCTCGACTCCTATGTGCTGGCGAACGCGCGCATTGCCTATGCGGTGACGCCCGGCGCCGAGCTGTTCGTGCGCGGATCGAACCTGCTCGACAGCGACTATGAGGATTCGGCCGGTTACCGCACCGAGGGGCGCGGGCTGTTCGTCGGGATCAGGCTGGCGGATCGGCGATCATCGCCGTGAAGTTCGCTTCGGCGGCAAGCTTGCCGTCGATGCTCGCGCGGCCGGTGAACTTGCACACCGTAGCGCGCTTCTGGACGAATTCGACGTCGAGTTGGAGGAGCACGCCCGGTTCGACCGGCGTGCGGAATTTCGCGCCGTCGATGGCCATGAAATAAACCAGCTTGCCCGAGTCCGCGAGGCCCAGCGATTCCACCGCAAGCACGCCCGCCGCCTGTGCCAGCGCCTCGACGATCAGCACGCCGGGCATGATCGGCCGTCCCGGGAAATGCCCCTGGAAGAACGGCTCGTTCATGCTCACCGCCTTGATCGCGGTGATCGATTGGTCGGGGACGATCCGCTCAACGCGGTCGACCAGCAGCATGGGATAGCGATGCGGCAGCGCCGCCATCACCCGCCGGATATCGAGCGGGCCCATGGCGGAGCCGGCCGTTTGACCGTCCATGCGCGCCTTAACGGCCCGGTGCCGCAGCTTGCGCCGGTGCCGTGGTCGCGATGGTCGGCAGCGCCGTGTTCAGCGCGGCCAGAACGTCGTTGGTGACATCGAGGCTCGTTCCGGCGGCAAGCGTCGTGCCCGTTTCAACCATCAAGTTGGCGCCACGGCGCTGCATGACCTGCTGGTAGATTGGGCCGAGCTTCTGGCCGACCTGCTGCTGGATATAGGCCTGGTTGCGCTGGATCTGCTGCTGCTGCCGCTGAATCTCCTGCGAGCCCTGCTGCTGCTTCTGCTGGAAGGCACGCACGCGGGCCTGGAGCGCCGCGTCGGGCTGCGCGCCCTTCAGCGCATCGACCGCGGCCTGGATGGCCTTGGCTTCGGCCTCGAGCGGCGTGCCCAGCGCGCGTTGCCGGTTCTCAAGCGCCGTCACTTGCGACCGCAGCGCGGCCGAAGCGGTCTTGCACGCGTTGCATTCGGCCGTGACGCGCTCAAGGTTGACGACCGCGATCACCGCGGCCGGAATGGTCTGCGCCGACGCGGCAGCCGGGGCAAGGGCAGCGGCCGCGACGGCCGCGGAGAGAAGAATTTTCCGCATTAGAATGAAGTCCCTACGTTGAAGCTGAAGAGTTTGGTGTCGTCGCCTTCCTGCTTGAGCAAGGCCTTGGCGAGATCGATGCGCAGCGGGCCGAACGGCGACGTCCAGTTGACGCCGATGCCGATCGACACGCGCGGTTTGGGGGAATCGCCCAGATAGACCTCCTGGAACCCCGGAACGCGCGTGTAATCCGTGCCGCCGCCCGCATCCACGCACGGCGCGGTCGGGGTTGCTCCTGGAATCTGGAACGACGGCGCCGTCGGATTGGTGATCGTTGGCACGCAGGTCGCAGCGATGTTGGTCAGGTTCGGACGCGTGAGCTTCCACAGCGAACCGGCGTCGATGAAGGCTGACGGCCGCAGGCCAAAGCCGCGCAGCGTGGCGTTGATCGGGAATTCAAGCTCAGCCCGGCCCATATAATAGGCACGACCGCCAAGCGCATCGGTAACGCGACTTTGCTCCGGCAAAAGCGTGCCGTCAGTGTCATAGGGGACGCGCTGGATGCGCGGCCCGATGCCGCGAATGTCGAAGCCGCGAAGTTGTGGACCGAAGAAGCGGTCGGTGATCCGCACCGGGTCCCGGCCCGGCCCGGGGGATTCCGAACCCGGATGAATGTAGCCGCCCTCTCCGCGCAGGGAGAAGACCCAGCCGCCGCCAAGGCTCTTGTAGCGCACGGCTTCGCCGCGCGAACGCAGATACTTTACGTCCCCGCCCAGGCCAGCAAGGTCCTGCGACAGGACGACGCGACTGCCCCGCGTCGGCCGAATCCCGTTGGTGCTGTCGTAAACGGTCGACCAACCGATCAGCGACGTGACGCGCGAGCCGATTTCGTCGCACAGATACTGACCGGCGCGAAGCGGATCGCACTCATTGTCCTCAAACACACCATCGCCATCGCGGTCGGTGTAGAACGTATCCCGGTCGAGCGTGATCTTGTCCTGGACCAGACTGTAGCGCCCGCCGAACGTCACGAAATCGGTGACCGGGAAGCCCGTACGAAGCGAAAGTCCGGTGCTGACCTGCGAATAAGTGCGGTTGCGCTCCCCATCCTCGAGGATGTTGAAGCTGTTGTAATCGCGGCGATAGATCGTTCCGCCGAGCAGGATCGGCTTATCGAGGAAATAGGGCTCGACGAAGCCGAGCTGGACCGAGCGCGCATAGCGCGACCAGTTGACCGAAGCGTCGAGCTGTTGGCCCTTGCCCATGAAATTGTTCTGCGCGACCGCAAGCTGAAGCACGAAGCGCTCAAGGCTTGAATAGCCGCCCGACACGGACAGCTGACCGGTCGGCTTCTCCTCGACATTGACGCCAAGCACGACGCGGTCGGGCCCGGAGCCTTCGGTCTGCTTGATCTCCAGATTTTCCTGGAAGAAGCCGAGGCTCTGGATGCGGTCCTGGCTGCGCTTGAGGCGGATGGCATTGAAAGCGTCGCCTTCGTTGAGCCGGAACTCGCGGCGGATGACCTTGTCGCGCGTGATCGTATTGCCGGTGATGTCGATGCGCTCGACATAGACGCGCGGCGTCTGCCCGATCTTGAAAGTGACGTTCATCAGCCGTTTTTCGGCGTCGCGCTCATATGCGGGGTTGATGTCGGCAAAGGCATAGCCGCGGTTGCCGGCCGCTTCGTTGAGATTGGTGACGTCGTCCTCGACCGTCTTGGCGTTGAACCATTCGCCGGGATCGACGCGAACGATCGTGCGGACGGTTTCCTCGGGAAGGTCGCGCAAAGCACTGTCCACCGCGACCGTGCCGAACTTGTACCGCGGTCCTTCTTCGACAACGTAGGTGATGACGAAGTCGCGGCGGTCGGGGGTCAGCTCGGCCAGCGCCGAGACGACGCGGAAGTCGGCATAGCCTTCGGTCAAATAGAAGGACCGCAGCTTTTGCTGGTCGGCAGCCAGGCGATCGGGGTCGTAAGTGTCGTTCGACTTCATGAAGCCGAGCAGGCCGCCCGCTTCACGCGTGAACATTTCCTTCTGCAAACGCCCATCATCATATTGTTCGTTGCCGATGATGTTGATCTGGCGCACCTTGGCGAGGTCGCCCTCGAAAATCTCGAACACCACGTCGACGCGGTTCTGGTCGAGCTGGACGATCTTGGGCTCGACCTGGGCGGCGAAGCGGCCCTGGCGGCGATAGAGCTCAAGGATGCGGTCGACGTCCGAACGGGCGGCCGAGCGGGTGAAGATCTGCCGCGGCGCAAGCCGGATCTCAGGCAGGATCTTGTCGTCTTTGAGGCGCTTGTTGCCCTCCAGCACGATGCGGTTGATGACCGGGTTCTCACGCACCGAAATGACGAGGTCGCCGGTTTCCGCGCCGGTGATGGTGACGTCAGCAAAGAGTTGGGTCGCGTACAAATCCTTAAGCGACTGATCGAGCGTCTGCGCGCTGTAGGTCTGGCCCGGCGACAAGTTGGCGTAGGCGCGGATGGTATCCGGCTCGAGGCGCTGGTTGCCGCGAACCGAGATCGAGCGGATGACGCTTTGTGCCTGCGGGCCGCCCGGCACGATGACGTTCGGCTGCGCGGGCGCCGGAGCGGGAGCCTGGGCCATTGCGGGAGTCGCAGCCGTGCCCAGCGCCGTTCCGACCAGAAGCACGCCACCGGCACGCTTGAAACTCTTCGACTTTGAAATCACTCGTCCCCGCCTTTGCGTGCAGTGGGGCGGCGGCAATCAGCCCGCCCTGCCCAAGTATCAGCCCTGCCCCAAGCCCACTATCCAATCAAGCGCTGAAGCCGGTCCCAAAAGCCGATGGAGCCGAGATCATTGACGGTCGTGAAGACAAGAAGCGCCAGGATGACGGCCACGCCGCCGCGGAACGCCCATTCCAGCGCCCGTGCGCTGAGAGGCCGGCGCCGAACCGCTTCGACAGCATAGAAAGCCAGGTGGCCACCATCCAACATCGGGACTGGCAAGAGGTTGATGAATCCCAGATTAATTGAGATCAAAGCAACCAGCTGAATGAACTCCAGTGCGCCGAGTGACGCCTGTTGTCCGGCGATCTGAGCAATCTTGATCGGCCCGCCGATGTCCTTGATCGAACGGCGGCCGCTGACGATCTGCCACAATCCGTCGATCATCCACCGAGTCAAAGTGAAGGTATAGGCAGTCGCCTGCGGGATGAGTTCCAGCGGCGACAGCCGGACGAACTGCCGCTGATTTCCTTGCACGCCCAGCAGTCCGCGCTCGAAGCTCTGGCCGAAACGGTCCTTTTCGAGCAGCTTTCCGAGCTGGGCGCTCAGGGGTATCTGGCTTCCACCGCGCTGGACGGTGATCGCCACCGTTTCGCCGGGGCGCAGGGTCACAATCCGCTGCACATCCTCGAACGAATCCGTCTGGCGGCCTGCAACCGAGACAATGCGGTCGGATGCCCGGATGCCCGCGCGTTCCGCCGGACTGCCGGCTTGAACCGCAGAGACGAAGTTGGACGTGCGCGGCATCCCCAGCGCGGCGAACAAGGCCGCGAAGATGGCGATCGCAACCAAAAAATTGGCCAGCGGCCCGGCAAGGACGATCAGCGATCTCTGCCAGACCGGCCGCAGGTGAAAGCTACGCGCACGATCTTCCGCACTGAGGGGCTGCGCCTCGCTCGGCTTGCTCGCCTCGTTCTCGTCACCGACGAAGCGGACGTAGCCGCCGAGCGGGAGCCAGCCGATCTGCCAGCGGGTGCCGCGCTTGTCGGTCCAGCCCGCAATCTCGCGACCGAAGCCAATCGAGAACACCTCGGCGCCAACGCCGAGCCGGCGCGCCACCCAATAATGGCCGAACTCGTGGATCAGCACGAGCGGGCCGATCGTGCACAGGAAGGCGATCAGGATGAACCACAGGGGCGGATTCTGGAGGATCATGGGCAGGTCGCTTCCATCATGCCACCGACGAGGTCCCGCGTCACGCGGTCGATCTCCAAGACTTCGGCGATCGACGCGGGCGGCGTGTGGTCGGATCGGTCGAGGCAGCGTTCGACGAGCGCGGGAATGTCGGTGAAACCGATCTTGCCGGCGAGGAAGCGTTCGACCGCGACCTCATTGGCGGCATTCAGGACGATCGGCGCCGCCGCCGACGCCTCGAGCGCTTCACGCGCTAGGCGAAGTGCCGGAAATCGAACAAGATCAGGCGCTTCGAAATCGAGGCGCGCAATCTGCTGGAGGTCGAGGCGCTCGGCCGGAGTCGCCATCCGGGCGGGCCATGCCAGCGCGTACGACAAAGGAATGCGCATGTCCGGCGAGCCGAGCTGCGCAAGCACCGAACCATCGACATATTCGACTAGCGAGTGGATCACGGACTGCGGATGGACAACGATGTCGATCCGCGCCGACGGCAAGCCGAAGAGATAGTGAGCCTCGATCAGCTCGAGACCCTTGTTCATCAGGGTCGCCGAATCGACGGAGATTTTAGCACCCATCGACCAATTGGGGTGGGCGACGGCTTGCGCGGGCGTCATCGCCTGCAGGGATTCGGCGCTGGCGGTGCGGAAAGGCCCACCGCTGGCAGTCAAGATAAGCCTTGATACATCTTCCGCGCGATTTCCGGCAAGGCATTGAAATATCGCATTATGTTCGCTGTCCACGGGCAACAATGTCGCGCCGCTCGCGCTCGCCGCTTGGGTCATGAGCGCGCCCGCCGTCACCAACGCTTCCTTGTTCGCCAGGGCTACCGTCCGCCCCGCCTCGACCGCCGCCATCGTCGGGCGAAGACCGGCGCAGCCGACAATCGCGGCGACGACCAGGTCGGCGTCCATGGTCGCAGCCTCGATCAACGCATCCTCGCCCGCCGCGGCACGGCACGACGATCCCATCAGCGCTTCCGCCAGCTCCGAAGCACGGCGCTCATGCGCGACCACGGCGAACTGGGCGTTGGTCCGGCGCGCGATGTCGGCCAGAGCGGCGGCGTTGGTTGCCGCGGTCACCGCGACGACTTCGAATGCGTCCGGCGCGCGCTCGATTAAATCGAGCGTAGACTTGCCGATCGATCCCGTCGCGCCAAGGATGACGATGCGCCGCTTCACGTCAGGCCGCCGATCTGCGCCATTGCGGTCAGCACCGCGACCGGCACCAGCCCGTCCAGGCGATCGAGGACGCCACCATGACCCGGCAACCAGCTACCCGAATCCTTGACCCCGGCACGGCGCTTCATCCAGCTTTCGAACAGGTCGCCGCCCTGTGCGGCAACACCGAACAACGGCGCTAGAAATAGAAGCGCGACCCCAAGTCCCGTCAGCAGCGCCCACGCACCACCCAGCAAGGCCGCTGCGGCCACGCCGCCCCAAAACCCCGCTACGGTCTTGCCCGGACTGATCGCTGGCGCGAGCTTCCGTTTGCCCACCGCGCGGCCAACGAAATAGGCACCGATGTCGGTCGACCATGTCACAATGAAGGTCCATAGCAGCAGGTACAGCCCGCTCGCATCACGCTCCCGGATCCACAGCAGGGCCAGCGCTGGGATCAGGGCGTACAGGAACCCCGTGACCCACCAGATTGCGCCCCATCCCCGCGCCAGACGCGTCCACTCGTAATAGATCGCCATCGCGACGAGGCCGACGCCCACAGCGAACACGTTCCCGCCCTTGGCCGCCGCAGCGAGCGCAACGGCTATCATGGCAACCCCGGACAACGTGCGAACAGCGAGTTCGCTCATCGGCCGCCAAACCGGCGCTGACGTGCCGCGTAGATCCCCAGCGCATCGGCGAAGGCCTGCTCGCTGAAATCTGGCCATAGGACATCCAGGAATAGCAGTTCGGCATAAGCTGCCTGCCACATCAGGAAGTTGGACAGCCGAACTTCGCCCGAGGTCCGGATTAGTAGGTCGAGGTCGGGCAGATCGTGCGTTTCCAGCCCCGCGGCGAACGCGGCCTCGTCAATCGCATCCGCGCCAATCTCACCCTGCTCGACCCGCGCCGCGAGCTTGCGGGCGACCGACACCAATTCAGCGCGTGAGCCGTAATTGAGCGCGACGACCAGCGTCAGGCGATCGTTGGCCTGGGTCCGCTCGACCGCCCGTTCCAGCCGCGCCTTCAACTCGGGCCCGAACGCCGCATAATCCCCGATCAACTTGAGCCGGACATTCTCCTTGAGGAGCGTGTTCAGCTCGCGCTCCAGATAGAAGCGCATCAGACCCGTCAGATCGGAAATTTCTTCGGGGCTCCGCCGCCAATTTTCGGATGAGAATGCGTAGAGCGTGAGCACCTCGACGCCATGATCGACCGCCGCCTGCATCGCGCGGCGTACAGCCTCCGCACCCGCCTTGTGCCCGGCGGCGCGCGGCAGTCCGCGCTGATCGGCCCAGCGCCCATTGCCATCCATGATGATCGCCACGTGGCGCGGGATTGCACCGTCCGGCCGAGCACGCTCGGCATGGTCCGGCGCCGGAACGGCGCTCACTTGTTGAGGATTTCCTTTTCCTTGGTGCCGGCCGCGTCGTCGATCTCCTTGATCGTGTCGTCGGTCAGCTTCTGCACTTCAGTCTCGAGGCGCTTGCGCTCATCCTCGCTGATTTCGTGCTTCTTCTCGTCCTGCTTCAGATGGTCCATGCCGTCGCGGCGCACGTTGCGCACGGCAATGCGCGCCTTTTCGGCATATTGGCCGACCAGCTTGGCCAGCTCCTTGCGGCGCTCCTCCGTGAGCTCAGGGATCGGCAGGCGGATCATCTGCCCATCGGTGATCGGATTAAGGCCGAGGCCGGCCGAGCGGATCGCCTTCTCAACCGGCTGGACGTTCGACCGGTCCCACACCTGCACCGAAAGCATCCGCGCTTCGGGCACGGACACGGTCGCCACCTGATTGAGCGGCATGTTGGCGCCGTACACCTCGACATTGACCGGATCGAGCAGCGCGGTCGACGCGCGGCCCGTGCGCAAGCCGGCGAGGTCATGCTTCAGCGCCTCCACTGCCCCGTGCATCCGACGCTTGAGATCGCCGGTGCTGATGCTCGTCGTCATGTCTCACTCCCATGCTGGACGATCGTCGCCACCCCGCGCCCGGCCAGCACTTCGGCAAGATTGCCGGGCTGGCGAACGTTGAACACGACGATCGGAATGTTGTTGTCCCGGCACAGCGCGACCGCGGATGCGTCCATGACCTTCAAGTCGTCGCTGAGCACCTTGCTGAAGGTCAGCGTTTCATAACGCTTGGCGTCGGCCACCTTCTTTGGATCGGCGCTGTAGATACCATCGACGCTGGTGCCTTTGAACAGGGCGTCGCAGCCCATTTCGGCGGCGCGCAGCGCGGCTGCGGTGTCGGTCGTGAAATAGGGATTGCCGGTGCCTGCCGCAAACAGGACGATGCGGCCCTTATCGATGTGCCGAAGCGCGCGGCGGCGAATGTACGGCTCGCTCACGCTGGCCATCGGGATCGCCGACTGCACGCGGGTCTCCGCGCCAAGCTTCTCGAGCGCGCCCTGCAGCGCTATGGCGTTCATCACCGTTGCCAGCATGCCCATGTAATCGGCGCTGGCCCGGTCGAAGCCCTTGGCCGCCGCCGCCATACCGCGGAAGATGTTTCCACCGCCGACAACCAGGCACAGGCCCGGGCAGTGGTCTCGCGCGGCGATGATCTCGCGAGCCAGGCTTTCGACCGCTTCGGGATCGATCCCGAACTGGTTCTGGCCCATCAACGCCTCGCCGGACAGCTTCAGCAGGATGCGGTTGAAACGCGGTCGGGTCATTCTTCGGGGCGATCCTTGGGCGAAAGCGGGGCGACACGCCTTTATGGAAGCGCCGCCGCCTTGCCAACTGCCTTGACCCGATCGCGCGCCCCGCCGCTTGCCAGCAGCGCGGATTGCACGCACGATTGCGACCTGGGGAGCCGGCGATGGCGCGCGTATTTCTGAGCTATGGCAGGGAAGATGCGGCGGTCGCGGCTCCGATCGCCGCGGCGCTTGAGCGCGCCGGCCATGATGTGTGGTGGGACCAGCACATCCGCGGCGGCGCGCAATATGCCAAGGAAATCGAGCAGGCTTTGAGGGCCGCCGAAGCCGTGGTCGTGCTGTGGTCGGAAGTCTCGGTCGAAAGCCCGTGGGTGCGCGATGAGGCGGCGAGCGGGCGCGACCGCGGGCGGCTCGTGCCACTCAGCCTCGATGGCACCGAGGCGCCCTTAGGCTTCCGCCAGTTCCAGACGATCGCCCTGCCGCGCCGCCGCTTGGGCAAAGCGCAATCCCACGCGCTCATCAAAGCCGTCGAGGCGGCGGCGGGTCTTTCCGATGCCATATTGGCTAGGCCCCATGCGCAACGTCAGGCGCCCGCTCTGCCGAGATGGTGGATCCTCGCCGTGGCGGCGCTCATCGCTTTCACCGGTGTCGGCCTGGTCGTGTGGAGGCCATGGGCGAGTAACGGCGAAACTGTGCTGTCGGTCGGTCCGGCAAGTCGCGACGCTGCCTCGCAAGCCCTCGCGCGCGACCTGGCGATCAAGCTGGGCGCCTTGCAAACGGCATCCGCAACTTCGCTCAGGCTGGTCGATGCCGCTGGCGCTGCAAATGCCGACCTGTCCTTTGAAGCGGCCGCGGTCGGACCGGCGGGCGCCACGCTGGCCCTCAAATCGGTGCAGGACTCGGCGCTCCTCTGGTCGCGCGAGTTCGAGCAACCGTCGGGCAGACGCCCCGATCTCCTCCAGCAACTTGCGTACACGGCAGCGAGGGTCACTAGCTGCGCGACCGAAGGCCGAGGCGCTTCGCCCCGCCTGTCGTCGGAAGCGTTCAAAACTTACCTGATTGCCTGCGCCGAGCTCTCAGAAATTCAAAACGACGACCCGCGCCCGGTTCTGCGGTTGCTCGAACAGGTCGTCTCCGCGGCGCCACGCTTCGCGTCCGCGTGGTCGCTCCTGCTGCTCGCCGAAAGCGACACCGTCAGCCTGGTCTTCACGCGCGGCGAACAGGCCTCTGCCGCAGTGGCGGAGCACAAGGCGCATATCGCTCGGGCCAAGCAATTCCTTCCCGGTCTTCCGGCCATCGAGATTGCCGAGGCGCAGCTCGTTCCGCCAAGAGATTTTTCCGTGCGCGCTCGGCGGATCGAACGGGCCGCCGCTCGCGCTCCCGGCGATGCTGCATTGCAGCTCTATCTGGCAAATAGCTTGTCGGCGACCGGGCGAACCGCCCAAGCCGTCGCGACTATCGCTCGGGCCCGGCAATTGGATCCTCTATCACCGCGCGTTTCCAGCCTGTACATCGCACAGCTGGGTTATTCCGGCGCGTTTGAAGAAGCCAAGCGCGAACTCGCCAAGGCCGAGCGCCTCTGGCCCGGCACTGCGAGCGTCGACGACGCGCGATTCCGCTTTCACTATCGCTACGGCGACCCGCAGATTGCGAAGGAGCTTTTCGAGCAACGGACCGATTTCGGCGGGCGCGCCGTTCGGATGCTGATCGAAGTGCGGCATGATCCCGCACCAGCCAAAATCGACGCATTCCTGGCATTCGTAAAGGAGCGGTTGCGGACGATGGAGAATCCAAGCGCGGGTTTTGGCTTCGCGACCATGGCGTTCGCGCAGTTTGGGCGCACAGAGGACTTCTTCGCGACGCTGCTGACCTACCCCCGCGTCGACGATATCGCGATCATCTCGGAAGTTTTCTTCCGCCATGAGTTCAGGGACATTCGCCGAGACCCGCGGTTCCTCCGCGTCGCGCAGCGCGCCGGCCTTCTCGATTACTGGCGCACAAGCGGGAAATGGCCCGACTATTGCTTCGAGAATGACCAGCCTTACGATTGCAAGGAAGAAGCGGCGAAGCTGAAATGAAAGGGCGAAGCTTTCGCCCCGCCCTTCATGATCTAACGCAACGGCTTTCAGGCGACCGGTTCGTCCTTCTTGACGCCGGCGGCGGCGGCCACTTCGGCGGCGAAGTCATCCTGCTTCTTCTCGATGCCTTCACCGAGCTGGAAGCGGACGAACTGCGCCAGCGTGATTGCGGTGCCGGCGTCCTTGGCGGCCTGCGCCACGACGTCGGACACCGGGGTCTTGCCGTCCATCACGAACAGCTGCGACAGCAGAGCATTCTCCTTGCGGAACTTGCCCAAGCCCCCTTCGACCATCTTTTCGATGATGTTCTGCGGCTTGCCGCTGTCCTTGGCCTTTTCCATCGCCACTGAACGTTCGCGTTCGATCAGCGCCGGATCCAGGTCGTCGGCGTTGAGCGCAAGCGGGTTGGCGGCCGCGACATGCATCGCGATCTGCTTGCCGAGCGCGGTCAGCGTGTCCGCCGGGGCATCGCTCTCAAGCGCGACGAGAACGCCGATCTTGCCGAGGCCCGGTGCGACCTGATTGTGGACGTAGGGTACGATGACACCCTGGTTCACGTCGAGGATCGCCGCGCGGCGCAGCGACTGGTTCTCGCCGATCTTGGAGATGTTGTCGGTCAGCTTTTCAGTGACGGTGCCGCCATCGGGATAAGCGGCGTTGCCGAGCGCTTCGATGTCCGTGCCGTGCGCAAGCGACAGCTTGGCAACGTTGCGCACGAAATCCTGGAAAAGCTCGTTCTTGGCGACGAAGTCGGTTTCCGAATTGACTTCGATCACCGCGCCGCGATTGCCCTCGACGACCACGCCGACCAGACCCTCGGCGGCGGTGCGGCCGGCCTTCTTGGCCGCGGCGGACAAGCCCTTCGCGCGCAACCAGTCGATCGCGGCTTCCATATCGCCATTGGTTTCGGCCAGTGCCTTCTTGCAGTCCATCATGCCGGCGCCGGTGCGCTCGCGCAGTTCCTTCACGGAAGCAGCCGTGATCTCAGCCATGTCTTGTTCCTTTCGCTCCCCTCCCGCCTGGGGGAGGGGTTGGGGGAGGGAATGTTGAAGTGGAGAGCCCGGTTGACCAGGCCCTCCTGGCCCCTCCCGCGAGCGGGAGGGGAATCGTTCAAGCCTCGAGCGCGGCCTCGACCGGCGGCTCGGCCATCGAGCCGATATCCTGGCCACGCGCCTGCGCATTGCCGCTGCGGCCTTCGCTCGCCGCCTGCGCCACCGAATCCGCATAGAGGCGGATGGCGCGGCTGGCATCGTCGTTGCCCGGCACCGGGAAAGCGATGCCGTTCGGGTCGCTGTTCGAATCGAGGATTGCGACGACCGGAATGCCAAGCACGTTGGCTTCCTTGATCGCCAGCTCTTCCTTGTTGGTGTCGACGACGAACATGACGTCGGGCAGGCCGCCCATGTCGCGGATGCCGCCAAGGCTCTTTTCAAGCTTGTCGCGCTCGCGCGTCAGCTGAAGCACTTCCTTCTTGGTCAGGCCGGCGGTGTCGCCCGAAAGCTGCTCCTCAAGGCTCTTGAGGCGCTTGATCGAGTTGGAAATCGTCTTCCAGTTGGTCAGCATGCCGCCGAGCCAGCGGTGATTGACGAAATGCTGGCCCGACGCACGCGCCGCTTCGGCGATCGCGTCCTGCGCCTGGCGCTTGGTGCCGACGAACAGCACCTTGCCGCCGCGCGCGACGGTCTGCGACACGAAGTCGAGCGCGCGCGCGAACAGCGGCACGGACTGCGACAGGTCGATGATGTGGACGCCATTGCGGTCGCCGAAGATGTACGGCTTCATCCGCGGGTTCCAGCGGTGGGTCTGGTGGCCGAAATGTGCGCCGGCCTCAAGCAATTGCTGCATCGTGACGACGGTGGTCGCCATAGGGATCGTCTCCTTCCGGTTATGCCTTGATGGAGCCGAATGACCAGCCTTGCGGCTAGCACCGGTATGGTAGCTCCATCTGCGGGATGCCGGCGCCCCTAGCCCAGCGCGGGTTACTTTTCAAGCGCTCGCGGAAGGCTTGACATAGGAGAACAAAGCAGGAACATTATCTTGCCTAGGCAAGGCGCCTGCTCCGTGTTGGAACGAAACGGGTCCATATGGGTTAGGCGCTCTCAAGAAGGAACCAAGCAATGCTCGCAGCTCTGGCCACTCTTGTTTTTCTCTCGACCCTCTGGCTCCTCGCCGTCCTCGTCGCGACGGTGCTCGAACATAGCGGCGGCAAGATTGCCGCGGCGTTCAAGGGACAGCTTGGCAGGTCGATCGCCCAGCCGGCGCCTTATGCGCGGCTCCGGGTCAGGTCGCGGTTGCCGCAGCCGATGCGCGCTCGCCCGCGGTGGCGCGACGCCGCTTGACGCGGGCATAGCTCGCCAACGCAACGGGGATTAGCGCAAGATAGAGCGCGGACACCGCCAATAAGGTAATCCACGGCTCGTTGATGAGCGCGGTGCCGAGCAGCGCCACGCCCGCAAGCGCGAACAAGCGCCAGCTCTTGCGGATCCGGAACACGGTCCAGCTGAAGGTCGGAAGGCTCGAAATCATCAGCGCGGCAATGAACAGTGTCCAGGGCATGACCAATTGCCACTGCCGGAACAGGTCGTCGCCGGTAATCAGCCACAGATAAATCGGGACGAAGGCCAGGCCTGCGCCCGCGGGTGCGGGAACTCCCGTATTGAAGCCGGCGGTCTTGTGCGGCTGCTCCTCTGCGTCGATCCGCGAATTGTACCGCGCCAGGCGAAGCGCGCAGCACACCGCGAGTGCCAACGACACGGTCCACCCGAATTTCGGTGCATGCTGCAACGACCAAATAAAGACGATCAGCGCGGGCGCAGTCCCGAAGGCGATATTGTCGCTGAGTGAATCGAGTTCCGCGCCGAACTTGCTCTGCGCGCGCAGCAGCCGGGCGACGCGGCCGTCAAATCCGTCGAGCACGCCGGCAAGCACGATCGCGCCCATCGCCAATTCCCATTCACCGGCAAAACCGAAGCGAATGCCAGTCAGGCCGAAGCACAGCGCAAGCGCGGTAATGGCGTTGGGAACGAACGCGCGAAAGGCAATCCCGCGCCCTTCGTCCGCCGCTTTCACTGGCTCGTCCCGACCAGCTCGGGATCGACGCCGATTTCCCCGATCACGGTCTCACCGGCGATCGAGCGCTGGCCAAGCATCACGCGCGGCCCGGTCCCGGCGGGGAGGAAGACATCGACGCGGCTGCCGAACCGGATCAGGCCGATGCGCTGCCCAGCCTCGACCTGGTCGCCTTCGCGCACGAAGGCGAGGATCCGCCGCGCGATCAGGCCCGCGATCTGGGTGATGGCAATGCTTGCGCCATTGCTGCCCTCGATCAGGAAATATTGCCGCTCATTATCCTCGCTCGCCTTGTCGAGGTCGGCGTTGACGAACTTGCCGGGGACATAGGCCATGCGCCGGACGCGTCCCGAAATCGGTGCGCGGTTAATGTGGACGTCGAACACACTCATGAAGATTGACACGCGCGTATACTGGCCGTCGGCCATGCCGTCCGTGCCGCTCAGCTCGCGCGGCGGCGGCACCTTGGTGATCATGGTGATCAAGCCGTCGGCCGGCGCGATGACCAGTTTGTCACTGCGCGGGGTGGTGCGCACCGGATCGCGGAAGAAAGCCGCGACCCAGATCGTCACCGCAAGCAGGATGACGGTGAGGAATTCCCACCCGACCAGATAGGTCAGAAGCGTGATGAACGCGGCGCCGACCACGAACTTGCGCCCCTCCGGATGAACCGAGGGGAAGCACCATTTGACGTTGGTGGTGAGCGGGCCGTCGGGCTTTTCGAGTGCGGGCATGGCGTCGCTTTAGGGCGGCCCCGCGACGCGCACAACGGCGCGGTTGCCTGCCCTGCGCCCGCATCCTAATGCCCCGCCAACATCTGAAAGCGCAGGAACAGGCATGTCCAAGATCAAGGTGAAGAACCCCGTCGTCGAGCTCGACGGCGACGAAATGACCCGCATCATCTGGCAATGGATTCGCGAACGGCTGATCCAGCCCTATCTCGATGTCGAGTTGCTCTACTTCGATCTGTCGGTCGAAAATCGCGACGCCACCGATGACCAGGTCACGATCGACGCGGCCAATGCGATCAAGCAGCACGGCGTCGGCGTCAAATGCGCGACGATCACGCCCGACGAGGCGCGGGTCGAGGAATTCGGCCTCAAGAAGATGTGGAAATCGCCGAACGGGACGATCCGCAACATCCTCAACGGCGTCGTCTTTCGCGAACCGATCGTCATCGCCAACGTGCCGCGCCTGATCCCCGGCTGGACCGACCCGATCGTGGTCGGCCGCCATGCGTTCGGCGACCAGTATAAGGCGACCGATTTCAAAGTGCCGGGCAAGGGCAAGCTGACGATGCGCTGGCAGGGCGAGGACGGCCAGGTGATCGAGGAGGAAGTGTTCGACTTCCCCGACGCCGGGGTTGCCATGGGCATGTACAACCTCGACGAATCGATCCGCGCCTTTGCGCGAGCCAGCTTCAACTACGGCCTCAATCGCGGCTGGCCGGTCTATCTGTCGACCAAGAACACCATCCTCAAAGCTTATGACGGCCGGTTCAAGGATATCTTCGAGGAAATTTTCGAAAGCGAATTCAAGGATAAGTTCGCCGAAGCGAAGATCGAATATCAGCATCGACTAATCGATGACATGGTCGCCTCCGCGCTCAAGTGGAGCGGCAAGTTCATCTGGGCGTGCAAGAATTACGATGGCGACGTCCAGTCCGACCTGGTGGCGCAGGGCTTCGGCAGCCTTGGCCTGATGACCTCGGTGCTGATGACTCCCGACGGCAAGACGATCGAAGCCGAAGCCGCGCACGGCACGGTCACGCGCCACTATCGCATGCACCAGCAGGGCAAGGCGACCTCGACCAACCCGATCGCGTCGATTTTCGCCTGGACGCGCGGCCTCATCTACCGCGGCCAGTTCGACGGCACGCCCGAGGTCGTGCGCTTCGCCGAAACGCTCGAGCGCGTGTGCGTCGAGACCGTTGAAGGCGGTCAGATGACCAAGGATCTCGCGATCCTCGTCGGGCCCGACCAGGCGTGGATGACGACCGAGCAATTCTTCGAAGCAATCGTCCAGAACCTCGAGACCGCGATGGCCGAGGAAGGCGTGGCCGCCTAGGCCGCCGGCGAGCGCACCTGCTCGCGGCGGATGCCGAGGCCGATGATTCGGCCGGGGATCCGGCGCAGCAATGGAAAGCGGTCGAGCAAGCGGACGAGGCGCGGGGCGCGCACGGTTCCGCCGCTCAGCACCGGTCCGATGATCCGATCCTGCGCGGCGACCTGGCCCGCCTGGATGATCCGCGTCGGCAGCAGGCGGCGTTGCTGCACCTGGTGCAGGAGCGGGTCGACGTTTTCGCCCGCGGCCATTGGCGCGGCGAGGATGTTGGCCGCCGCAACCGCGTCCTGGATCGCAAGGTTGATACCAATCCCACCGATCGGGCTCATCGCGTGGGCGGCATCGCCGATCGCCAGCAAGCCGGGACGCGACCATTGCCGCAGCCGATCGACCGCGACGCTCAGCAATTTGACGTCTTCGTCGCGCTCCAGGAAGGCGCCTTCAAAGCGCAGATCGGGGAAAGCGCCCTCGACCTCGCCGCGCAGCCACCCCAACCCCTTGGCGCGAACTGCGGCTTCCTCGCCCTTGCCGATGACGAACGCCGCCTGCCAATAATCGTCGCGGTCGATCAGCACGACGATCCGCCCGGGATTGACCGATCCGCGCAAGGCATCGCCGCCGTCATCGGTCTTGGGAAGCTTGAACCACAGGACGTCGATTGGGGCGCCAAGCGTTTCCATCGGCAGCATCCCGAGCCGGCGAACGAGCGATGCACGCCCATCCGCCGCGATCACCAGGCGCCCTGCCCGCTCCTCCCGTCCCGATGCGTAGCGCACGCCGGTGACTCGCCCGCCCTCCTCGACAAAGCCAATAACTGCTTCGTCCATCACTAGATCGAAGGCAGGAAAGCGCTCGGCTTCGTCACGCAGGAAATCGAGGAAGTCCCATTGCGGCATCATCGCGATGAACGGTGCCGGCGTCGACAAGTGCGAAAGGTCGCCGATCGTCCAGTCTCGCCCCTCGATCCGCAGCTGGGCTTTGTTCACGCGGTTATGCGGGCGCTGGAGAAATTTCCCCAACAGGCCAAGCTGGTCGAGGATTTCCATGGTCGACGGGTGGACGGTGTCGCCGCGGAAATCGCGGAAGAAGTCGGCGTGCTTTTCGACCACTTTGGTGGACACGCCGGCACGCGCGAACAGCAGGCCTGTCATCACGCCCGCCGGTCCGCCCCCGACGACAATCAGGTCCGCTTCGCGTTCTGACGTCATGACGCCACCGGCGATATCGCCGACGGCGCTGCTTGGGAATGGCGGCTAGCGCGCCTTGGTCAGCGCTTCCGCCTTGTGCGCGGCCTGCTTGCCCTCATTTGTCTCGACGAGATATTCGGGATTGTCCTTAGACGCCGCGACCTTGTGGCCCTTGATCATGCGCGGCGAGGTCAGTTTCTTGACCACTTTTCCGGTCGAGCCGCCGCCGCTCGATTTCCATTTGACCTTGTCGCCGACCTTGACCGATTTCGCCATCTTGCATCTCCTCGCGCGGTCAACGTTCGACGAGTGACAGGTGCCCCCGCGCCTGCTCTAAAGCCCGTAGCATGCATGGCGAATTCAGCACGTCGGGGTTCAGTGATGCGCTGGTGATCCTGGGCGCCGCGGGCCTCGTCATTCCTGCCTTCGCCCGCCTTCGCATCAGCCCGATCATCGGCTTCATCCTGATCGGCCTGCTGGTGGGGCCGTCGGCCCTCGGCTCGCTGTCGGGACAATATCCGTGGCTCAACTTCATCACCATCTCGAATCCCGAAGCGATCGCGCCGTTCGCCGAGCTGGGCATCGTCCTCCTCCTCTTCTCGATCGGGCTCGAGCTGTCGTTCCGGCGCTTGTGGTCAATGCGTCGCCTGGTGTTCGGGGTCGGCGCCGCAGAGCTGCTGGTGTCGGCGGCGATCATCGGCCTGGTGCTGTATTCGATGGGCCAGGGCACCGCCGGTGCGGTTGGCCTGGGCCTTGCGCTTGCCTTGTCCTCCACCGCGATCGTCATTCCCCTGGTGGGCACGCATACGCCGGTCGGCCGGTCGGCACTGGCGATGCTGCTGTTCGAAGACGTAGCCCTTGTTCCGATCGTCTTCGCCCTCGGCGCGATGTCGCCCGCGGCGGCGGATGCCGGCGTCGGAT